>NZ_JCAJZQ010000001.1:0-1723640 GCF_059510335.1 Nocardia sp. PLKS1-43
AGCTCCTAACGGGTTCAGTGGGGTGGCGGTGAGATACACTGTCGTGCAGGATATTTCGTCGTGGCAGCGCCCTGGGTTGTGGATGATGAGTTGTGGGCGGTTATCGAACCGCTACTACCGGTGAAACCGGCTGGAACGCCGGGCCCGACTCAGCACGACCCGCGGCTGGTGTTCCAGGGGATCTTGTTCGTGTTGTTCACCGGGATCGGGTGGGAGGACTTGCCCCAGGAACTCGGGTTCGGGTCTGGGATGACGTGTTGGCGCAGGTTGCGGGACTGGCAAGCCGCCGGAGTGTTCGAGGCGATGCACCAAGCGGTTCTGGACTGCAGCAACGCCGCCGGGTTGATCGACTTCGACCGGGTCATGATCGACGGCTCGCATGTGCGGGCCGAAAGGGGGGCGCCGCGACCGGACCGAGCCCGGTCGACCGTGCCAAAACCGGGTCCAAACACCACTTGCTGACCTGCGGCAGCGGGTTCCCGCTCGTTGTCGAGCTCTCCGCGGCCAACGTCAATGACCACCTGATGGTTGCGCCCGTGCTCGATCGGGTTCGTCCCCTGCGTGGACGGCCAGGGCCACCGCGCCGCCGGATCAAGAATCTGATCGGCGACAAGGGCTACGACTACCCCAGCGTGTACACCGAGCTGCGGCAACGGGGGATCACCGGCTACATCCCGCGCCGCGGAACTCGGGACAAGGTCACCGCCGGCCGCTGGATCGTGGAGCAGACCTTCGCCCTGCTCCACCAGTACCGGCGCCTGGCCATCCGATGGGAACGCCGCATCGACATCCACTACGGATTCCTGAATCTCGGTGCCGCACTGATCTGTTGGCGACGACTCAGCAACCGAACCCGATAGGGGCTCTAAACAACGTTGCCTGACGCGGCACTATTAGGCGCTGATTTCGGCGAGGTCAATGCATGAGCAACCTGCTCACGGAGCACATTTCGTCTGATCTTTCCGGTAGGTGTCTTCGGTAGTTCCTCCATTCGCAGAACGGCTCGAGGGCGTTTAAATGCCGCGAGGCCGTTTCGGCACCATGTTATTAGTGAGTCGGGGTCGATTTGACTGTCGAGCTTGGTAACGATGCACGCGACGGGCTTGTCGAGCCCGGACTCGTCCGGCGCACCCACAACCGCAGCCTCCACCACCTCTGGATGTTCCAGCAGACGCTCCTCAACCTCTGCCGGTGAGACCCAGATACCGCCTGCTTTGAGCATGTCGCCGGAACGGCCGAGACAGCTGTAGGTCCCGTCGTGGTTACGCACGTATGCATCGCCTGTGGACAGCCACTCGCCTTGGAATACTTGCCGCGTCGTGTCGGCACGACACCAGTACCCAGAAGCGAGGGAGGATCCCTTGATGTAGAGGGTTCCCGGTTCCCCGGCGGTTTCGATCAATTCCCCGGCATCGGTGCGCAACTGGATCTCGTATCCAGGTACGGGCACACCCGAGGAACCCGGCCGTACGTGTTCAGAACGATTGGACAGGAAGATGTGAAGAGCCTCGGTTGAGCCGATACCGTCGAGCACCTCGACCTCAAACCTGTCTCGGAACCGCTCGAACAGTACAGGCGGCAGTCCCTCCCCGGCGGAAATTCCCTGTCGCACACTTATGAAAGTGTCCTTCGGCAGGCTGCTGGCCAAAAGTGAGGCGTAGAAGGTCGGGACTCCGAAGAACAATGTGGGCATATGAGCCTGAACCCGCTCTTCAATAGCGTCGGGAGTTGGGCGGTCCCGCATTAGGATTGAGGTAGCTCCGACCGAGAATGGCAGGAAACATGAGTTACCTATACCATAGGCGAAGAACAGTTTGGCGACCGACAGGCACCGGTCTTCTGACGAAATCCCCAGTACTCCTTGCCCATAATTCGTGCCGATGTCTCTAATACTGCCATGACGGTGCATCGCCGCCTTCGGCATGCCTGTTGTTCCGGACGTGTACAGCCACAATGCCGGCGAATCGGGCCATGTGGCATAGCACTTCGATACTGGATTCGACGTGTTTAGGTAACTCCATTTCCGCACGGTTACCCCGGCCGGCGGCAACACATCGACATGTTTGTCGAACACGAGATCCGTAACTTCCTCCGCGTCGGCGGCTGCCCCGACCACAGCCGCTGCGAACTCGAAGGATGCACACAGAAGGCGAGCGCGAGAATCAACGAGGAGCTTGCCGAGTTCGGGTCCAGTAAGCATGGTAGAGACCGGGACCGGGACCGCGCCCATGTACATCGCTGCGAGAATCCCCGTTAGGAGTTCGACATCGTCTGCCATGCAGAATATGACACGTTCCTCCGGTCGAACCCCGAGGCGGAGCAGTCCGCCCGCAACTCGATGCACCTCGTCGGCGAGGTCGAGGTATGTCAAGGACCGTTCGGAAGCAACGACCGCTGTCAGATTGCCGCGCCCTTCCCTGACATGCCGATCTACTAAATAGTCGGTAGCGTTGAAAAGCTCGATCGGCGCAACCGCTGTGGCGGGATACACGATATTATTCCTCTTCTTACGAGTATTTACATAGTCGAAGGTATGATGTTGACATCAGGCAACGGATTACCCCTTCTAGACGTTGCTAATTTGCTGAATGAGAGCGTAGAAATCCGCAATAGACCAGCGCTCTACGATTTTTCCGGTGGCGTCGAAACGGTTTATATCCATCACTTCAAATTCGACGTTCCGGTAGCTCGGTTCAATGTCTAGAAACCGTCCGATGTGCTTTCCGTAAACTGTCATGTGTCGAACGGCCTTGTCGCCTTCAACGATCTCGTTCTCGTGAGACACGTGTATGTCTGCAAACGCTGATCGGAAGTAGGAAATAAAGTCCTTGACTCCCTGGGGGCCGGGACCGAGCGCTGGCCCGGACACGTGGTGCACAACATTGGGTGCCACCAAAGTATCGACGACGTCGAGCTCTCCGAGTACCATCGCTTTGTCGACGAACAACCGGTTGAGTTCCTTGAGGTTCTTAGATGTCATATTTTTCTTCCTCTTCACTCGTTACTGTTCTCAACTCGACTGATGCGATGCGTCATACTGCGGATTTGAACTTTGCAATATTGGTGTTATTGCAGTGAAGTTCGCGACGTCTGCCGCAAGAGTTGGGCCGGCAGCAGTCATGCCTGTCGTCATGGAATCGGCGTCGCTGAATTCCAGCCGTGTTATTGTCGTGTAGAGAGCAGCGAAATCCGGCGTAGCACCGTGAATGCCGCGGTCTATCGTCACGTTGAGCAGGCCGTACTTGCTGAAGAGTTGGCGGGCGAGTGGAATGTGATGGTGGAGGTAGTAATGCCAGTCGAAACCTGCTCCCTCATTGTGTGGGTACAGGATTGTCATTACGGCTTGCGAATTACTCACGAAAATCTCCGGGTGATCCGTGCGCGTCAACGTAGGTCGACGAAGAGTGGAGGAATAAGGCGATGGTGCGAGAGTCCTGCGTTCGGGGCACTCGAGCGCGAGGGAGGGTGTCGCGAGAACGACGCCCTCCGTACCCTACGAATCGATCTAATCTCGTTGGAATGTCGAAGCGAGGTAGGTTTGGATCAAGTCGAACATACTTTGAACGCTAGGTATTACGGCACTCATCGTGAACGATCCATGCATTAGACCCCGAAAGCATTGGTACTCAACTGGAACTCCGGCCGAAGCGAGGGCCTTGGCATATTGTTCGCCTTCGTCGCGGAGGATGTCGAGCTCACATGTGATCACCAGAGCTGGCGCAATGTTCTCGAGCATCTTGACGCGAAGTGGGGCGTTCACCTCAGAAACTTCGGCACCGTCAAGGTAGCTTTCCCAGAACCTGTCGCTGGCTGCGGAGGTCAAGAAGGGGCCGTGAGCGAACTCGGAGCGGGATGCGGTGGGAACCTCAGGGTCGGTTGTGGGATAGATGAGAACTTGTGCAGCGACAGGAATTCCCTCATCGCGTGCGCGAAGTGCGGCGAGAGTGACGAGGTTACCTCCGGCGCTCTCGCCCATCACCGCGATGCGCGTGGGATCGCCGCCGTAGCCTGCGATATGCTCATACGTCCACCGCAGCGCCGCAAATGTGTCATTGGGAGCGGCTGGGAACGGATGTTCTGGGGCCAATCGGTAGTCGACGGAAACGACGATAGCGCTATTCTCTGCGGCAAGCCGGCGACATGTTGGGTCGACGCTGTCAAGCGACCCCGAGATGAAGCCACCACCGTGACAGAAGAGCACTACTGGAAGATCGCCCTCGGCAGAGGGGACGTATACACGGACTCGTGGAGCATTGATGTTTTCCACTCGCATGTCGGGCCCCGGAAGCTGCATATGTGCACCGGCCTCGTTGCCGGTACGAATCTCCTCAAGCGTGGCGATTTCCATCGGCGGGACCCCACCGTTGAGCATCCCGGCAATGGCCATTGCGGCACCGGTATCGAGTCTGACCAGTGGCGAAAGTGCTGATTCTGCGCCATCGACCGACAATCCGGCATATCCGTTCTTCTGGACCTCGTTCATCACAGCTCGGTAGAAGGGGGAGCCGGCAACGAGGAGATAGGCGCTTTTTGGTTTGCCTGCGATGTTGCCGCCCATGTACCAGGATTTCTCAGCCTTCGCCATCAAGGTCATCGCGTACGCATCATTGACGAGCTTGGTCCACGCAGTCTGTGCCTCCGGCGTCGCATCAATTGCGCGGGAGCCGCGAGCCTGCATCGTCTGGATGATGTCGGCGACGTAGTCAACCTGATCCTCGATAATCAAGGGAGTGTTGGTCTGAGAGACCACGCTCAGCGGGCCGCTCACGGTGAAAAAGTTCGGGTAACCTGCAACGTGAAGGCCGAGATAATTTTTCGGCCCGTCGGCCCACGTATCTTTGAGGGTCACGCCATACCGACCGGTGGTTGGGATCGCTAACGAGGGGCCGGTGAAGGCATCGAATCCGGTCGCCAGAATGATCATGTCGAAGTCGTACGACCCCTGGCTTGTCCGGATCCCCGTAGCTGTGATCTCTTCGATCGGTGCAGCGCTGACGTCGACAAGGTTCACATGAGGCAGATTGAACGCCTCGTAGTACGAAATCTCGAAGGGTGGTCGTTTGGTCCCGTAGGGGTGGTCGTAAGGGCACAGCATTTCCGCTGTAGCTGAGTCTTTGACTCGTTCACGGATCTTGTCGCGAATGAATGTGGAGACGGCGTCGTTCGCGTCTTGGTTTAGGACGAGGTCTGCAAAAGTCGAGGTCAGGAACCTGAAGCCTCCGTGCTGCCACTCCCTCTCGAAGATTCGGTTCCGTTCCTCCGCATCGACCATCAGTGCCGAAGGAGCTGGTCGATCGTAGGGCAAATCTCCGGGACGCACCCGTGATTCGCCTCGGATCTCGGTCCAGTTTTGCGCGTTCCAGCGCTGCTGTTCGGGCTCCAGCGGCGCATTGCCCAGTGGAACTGCATAGTTGGGCGTGCGCTGGAACACCGTGAGCTGACCGGTCTTGTCTGCGATCTCCTGAATGACCTGGATTCCGGTGGAGCCGGTCCCTACCACCGCAACGCGCTTTCCGGCGAAGTCGACCGGGTGATCAGGCCAGCTGCTCGTCCAATAGAGCTCGCCCTTGAAGCTGTCGATTCCCGTGAACTCCGGGCGCTTCGGTAGGGACAAAACACCCACACCCGAGATCACAAATCGCGCAGTACACTCGACGCCATCGGCAGTGGCGACCGTCCAAAGTGCCGACGCCTCGTCCCAGCTCAAGGATGTCACCTTGGTGTTCAGCTGGAACGATCGCCGCAGGTCCAGCTTGTCCGCTACCCATTCGAGATATGCGAGGATTTCCGGCTGACGCGCGTACTTCTCGCTCCAGAGCCATTCACGTTGGAGCTCGTCCGAGAACGAATAGCTGTAGTGAACGGATTCGACGTCACAACGAGCTCCCGGATACCGGTTCCACCACCAGGTCCCACCGAGACCGCCGGCAGCCTCAAATCCTTTCACCGACAGCCCGAGCTGATCGCGGAACTTGTGAATAGCGTACAGTCCGGAAAAGCCGCCACCTATGATCACTACGTCGTAATCAGATGCCATCCCAATACCTCCTTGAAGGGTGCTACCCGCAAAAGGCTAAGGTTGACGGCGTGATCGAAACCACGTTCAATCGGTCAAAGCTGCGGGATTCTTTTGACCGTTTGGCGAACATCAGTCACACTGTGAGAGTGTCCGAAGTTGGAACAAGTCTCGAGGCGAGGGGCATGGACGGCGTGTGCGACGTGGTTGCCCTGCTTCTGCCAAAGTCTCTTGCTCTGGCCGACGAGTTGGCGTCCTATGCCATCGAACGCATGCCCGAACTGGGTCGGCTCGGGCTGCAGGATCTGGTTGTCGCCAACTGTCGAGCGCACATGACATCGTTTCTCGACTACCTTGCGCGCGGCGTGCCGGTCGAGAACGTGGCTTTGTCGCAGGAGATCGTCATCAACGCGCAAGCGATGGCGCGCACCGGGCTGTCTCTCGATTCGCTTCTGCGCGGACACCGGGTGGTGGCTGCCCGTTTTGTCGAGTTGTGGGCCGACGCAGTTGCTGAGCGGCAGGAGGCCGACAGCGCTGCAGCTGTGGAGTTGGTCAAGCGGGGAACGACCTACTCCTTGGACTGGCTGGACGTGATCAGCAGACTGCTGTCGAATCTTTACACCAGCGAAATGGAGCGGCTCAGCCAAGAACGTTCTCATGTGCGATTGGAAGAGATCCGCCGTGTGTTGCGCGGTGAGGACATCACAGCCGAGGCAGCCAGTCGGCGTCTGGGCTACCGCATGACAGGCGGTCATTTGGGCATCGTTCTTCGAGATTGCTCGGAGTTGCCTGTCAGCGGCTCCGCCCTTGATTCCGCCTTGCGGCATGTGTGTAATGAGCTCGGCATTACGGAGCGGCTAGGCGTCCATGTGGACGGGCGTACCATGTGGTGTTGGTTACGCTGGCCCAGGTCGAAGGCTTTTTCGGCGCCGCGCCCTCCGGGGCCTGTGCTGATCGCTGCCGGTCGGCCGGCCGAGAACCAGAGCGGGTTTCGGAGCACTCATCAGCAAGCGCTTGATGCGTTACGGATCGCAGAACTGGCTGGCCGACCAGCGGGTTCAGTCACCTACTATGACGACGTGGATGTCGCGACAATCTGCACCGCTGATGTCGACCGCGCGCGTGCATTTGTCAATGCAGAGTTGCGAACACTTGCAGAGGACGACGAGACCAACATCCGCACCCGCGAGACCCTCGCCGCGTTCTTCACCTCGAACAGCAACTATCGCGCGACTGCTGCTCACCTCGGCGTTCATCACAACACGATTCGCTATCGTCTCCAGCAGGCCGAACGCGCGCTTGGTCGCCCAGTTCACGAGCGACGGCTGGCCCTTGAACTCGCTCTGCATCTGAACGAGTTCATCGGTCCGACAGATCGGGAATAGCCAGCTGTCTTTCGCTCAGGTTCGATCTGGACTGCTTCCTCAGGTCAGGATGATTCTGACCGAATGGCGCAGCAATGCCCATCTTCGCCCACTGGGCCGCATCTGCCTATTGTGCCTCCGGTGGTTGGGTTCCGGTGGTGTCAGACGCTAGCTGTCCAACCCAGTCCCGGTTGGGACGAGATGATCTCAGCGTCAGGGTGTCGCCCAAAATGGGCCTCGACCTCGCTGTGCAGGGCTTTCACCTGCGCGCTGAGGGTGACCAGCACCGCGATCGTGGCCCAGGTTTCCACCGTGTATGCGGCGGTGATCACTGGGGCCCGGTCCAGCTGCTCACCACGCAGGACCGTCCAGATCGCCGCGGCTCTCGCGGCGGCCGGCCCGTTTCAGGGCGGCTTTGATCTGGTTGATCGACAGGCGAGCCGCTGTTTGCGGGTCGGGTGCCGTGCCGAGCAGTTTCAGCGCGTCGGGAGCATCGAGGTCCTTGAGCGCCTCGACCGCGGCCCGGAAGTACTCCCGCTGAGCGTGTTTGAGCCGTTGAGTATGACGGGTGCGTTCTCAGATCATCGTCTTGTGCATACGGGCGACGCCCCTCACTGCTTGCGCGTCGCCGCTGTCACCGGCGACGACTCCCCGTTCGTCGTTGTCGGACAACCGGTTCCGGCAGCGCGGGAGAATATCGGCGACCTGATGAATCAGTACTCCACTCGGCCGACGACGTCCTATCAGCGATCTTGCGGGGCACCATCTCAGATCAGGACTCGAAGTCCAGGCGTCATTCGTGCTCACCCGCCGGTCACTACTGCTAGTGCGTCTGCCTGATCCGTCGATCACCTGGACCCGCTACAACTTATTAGGCTACGTCGATGTTCGGGACTGTAGCTGGGACCAGTAGCTTTGGGCTGGTCCATGCCACCTCTCGTGAAAGCGGTGGAAAAGTTCCGCCGCCTGCGGGCCCGGCCAATCGTGATCCAGCAACTCGCGCGGAAGTGCGGGATCTACGAACGGGAATCGCCGCCATGCCTGCACCAGTCGCATCTGCGCGACGAATGCATCGTCGGGTGTCTGCACGGTCATTTTGGCGAAAGTGTGCATGAATTCTGCGTATCGCTGTTCGACGTCGTCGAGCTCCCATGCGTCGGCGATCAACCGGTCGGGATCGCCGATCGATGTGAGCCGTCCAGTCCAAGCGAAGGCCCGATCAGTGAGAGCCAATTCATCGACGACCGCAGAGACCTCGGTGACCTTGGCGACATCGGGCACGATCCAGATTCCGGAGCTGGGCGACCCCATGCCGAGCCATGTCAATCTGGTACGCAGCTTGTGTCGAAGTTGGCGTTGCGTTTCCGGTATCGCGACCCACAGCACGAGCCAGTTGCCGTCCCAGGTCGGAGCGTCTCGTAGAAAGGTGTAGATACGGTGCGTGCCCTCGGCGAGCAGCCGAGTCCCCGGCTGAGTGATGTGCCAGCAGACCCGGCGGCCGGACTTCTCGGACTGCAGTACCCCATCGGCTGCTGAGCGCGAGATCGCTTGGCGGGCAGACTTCTCCTCGATGCCGAGTGTGGCGAGTGCTGAGACCAGTGTGGCGGTCCAGACCGGCACGCCCCGTGGATGCACGAACTCGCCGAGCAGTGTCAGCAACAGACTTCGTGCGCTCGCCGACCCCACTTCACGGCGGCGCGTCCCCGCGGTCAGGACGTCCTCCTCGTCGAAGCGTGGCATCGCCGTCACTTGCTTCACCCTTTCGGTCCGATCGTCATGCCGCAGTCTGTCTGCCACGCCATCGATTCAAGTTACTCGATCGAAAACGAGTTCTCAGTGGGTGAGGTGCGGACACTGTCGGACGCGGACCGAATGTAATGCTACATGTAGTTGATGAATCGCAACAGATATGTAGAGTGTCTGGAGTGGAAGATGTCGACGAAGGACGATTCACGTGATCAACGATCGGATGGTCATCGATGCACATGTGCACGCCCCTGTGCTGAGCAGCTTGCGGGCTGCTTGGCTGACGTGGGCTGATGAGTTCTCGCGTGATCACGCGTGGCGGAACGCCTATCGCAGCGACAGGCCGGATGCCGAGGCGCTGGATGCGTTGCTGGATGGGGAGGGTGTGGATCATGCCCTGCTGTTTTGCGAATACAGCCCGCGAGCCACCGGTATCCAGGCGATCGAGGACGTCGTTCCCCTCGTGCAGACGAAACCCGAGCGGTTCAGCCTCGTCGCAAACCTTAATCCGCACATCCACTTTCCGCTGTTGCGAGAGTTGCAACGACAGCTGGATCTTGGCGCCGTCGCCCTGAAACTGCACCCAGTGCATGGGCGCTTCGATCCGGGGGACAAGGAGTTGTATCCGGTGTACACACGGTGCAGCGATCTCGGTATCCCGGTGATCTTCCATTCGGGAACGTCCAGCTTCCCGGGATCGCAGACCAGCTGCGGCAATCCGGAGTTGCTACTGGACGCGATCGACTACTTCACGGACCTGCAGTTCGTCTTCGCTCACGGTGGACGCGGCTGGTGGTACGACGCCGCTGCCTTCCTGGCGCAGACCAAACCGAATGTGTGGCTGGACCTGGCGGGGCTGCCGCCGAAGAAATTGCCCGAGTACTACCGCCGATTCGATTTGGCTCGAATCGCGCGAAAGATGATTTTCGGCACCGACTGGCCAGGGGTACCGGGTGTGCGCCGCAACGTCGAGGCTCTGATGGACCTCGGGTTGCCCGAGGAAACTCTCACCGGGGTGCTCTCGGGTAATGCCCGCCGAGTCTTCCCCCATCTCCCTTCGAATCTCTGAGGATGTCATGAGTCGATCAGTATCGAACGTCGGTGTCATCGGCGGTGGCACCATGGGCGTCGGAATCGCCTATGTTTTCGCGCAATCCGGGTGCGAGGTCACCATCGCCGAGCCGGATGCGGCCCGCGCCGCGGCGGCACTGAAGACTATCGGTGCCCGTGCAGACCGACTTCGCGAAACGGGACGCTTGTCCGCAGACCGCGCCGCGCACGTCGGATCAGCCGTGCACACGGTCGAAAGTGTGGCGGAATTGCCGCTCGACCTCGACGCGATCGTGGAAGCCGTCCCCGAAGACCTCGGGTTGAAACATGCCGTGCTCGCCGCTGCAGAGGACCGGACGCCGGTGATGCTTGCCACCAACACGAGCGCCTTGAGCATCTCGGCGTTGGCGAAGCCGCTGCGCCGGCCGGAGAGCCTGGTCGGTCTGCATTTCTTCAACCCGGTCTGGTCGATGCCGCTGCTGGAGATCGTGCGTGGCCCGGCAACAGCCGAACCCATCGTCGAGGACGCGCTCGCCATCGGGGCACTGATCGAGAAGGAGACGATCGTCGTTCGCGACGTTCCCGGCTTCGCCACGAGCCGCCTCGGTGTAGCGCTGGGGCTGGAGGCCATCCGCATGCTCGAAGACGAGGTCGCTACCGCTGAAGATATCGACCGCGCAATGGTTTTGGGTTATCGCCACCCTATGGGCCCGTTGCGCCTCACCGACCTCGTCGGACTGGATGTAAGGCTGCACATCGCACGTCAACTCTCGCGGACGCTCGGGCCCCGGTACGACCCGCCGCGGCTGCTGGAGGAGAAGGTCCGAGCGGGGGAGCTCGGTAAGAAGGCCGGACGGGGATTTTTCGAGTGGAGCGACCGGTGAGCGCCGGAAGCAGTCTGCGTATCACCGAGACCGACGGCGTCGTCGAAATCACCCTCGATCGGCCCGCGGAGCGCAATGCGATCGACGCCGACATGGTTGGTGAGCTCCACGGTGTGTGCGCAGACCTGGAACGACGCCCGCGCCCGGCCATCATCACCGGTGGCGCCGACGGCATATTCGCCGGCGGCGCCGATATCGCACAATTGCGTGAGCGAGGCCGCGCCGACGCTCTGGCAGGTATCAACGTCACGCTGTTCAACCGAATCCGAGCCCTGCCCATGCCGACCATTGCCGCGGTAGACGGCTACGCGCTGGGTGGGGGCGCCGAACTCAGCTACGCCTGCGATTTACGGATTGTCACTTCCCGGACGGTCTTCGGGCAGCCTGAGCCGCAACTGGGAATCATCGCCGGCGCTGGTGCCACCTACCGGCTGGTTCGGCTGGTCGGTGAGAGTGTCGCCAAACAAGTACTGCTCGGCAGCGTGCGAATCACCGCGCAACGTGCCGTCGACCTCGGGCTCGCGATCGACGTTGTCGAACCCCCACAGCTGTTGGCCAGGGCTCGTGAACTCGCCGCGACCATGCTGCGCAGTTCGGCGATCGCGCTGCGGATGACGAAGCTGGCCGTCGACTGCGGACCCGATGCGCACCCGCAGATCGAGCTGGCGATCCAGGCGTTGCTCTTCGAAGACGACGAAAAGTACCAGCGGATGGACACATTTCTCCACCGGAAGAAGGCCACTGGAAGGACTGCACCATGACCGATATTCTGAACAGTTACGTCGGCGGTCGATGGGTAACTCCGGACGACGATGGTCGCCCGTTGTTCGATGCGGCCACCAACCAGGCGGTCGCACGCATTTCCGGTAAGGCGCTCGACTATGCGGTCGTGCTCGACCATGCTCGCAACGTCGGCGGGCCGGCGTTGCGGGAACTGACATTCCGGCAACGAGCGGCGGTCCTGAAGGCGTTGGGCAAATATCTGTCGGCGCGGATCCCGGACTTCACCGAGGTGTCGTTCCACACCGGCGCGACGCGGCGGGATGCCGCCGTCGACATCGACGGTGGCATCGGCGCGCTGTTCGTCTACGGCAGCAAGGGCGCCAAAGAGCTGCCCGACGCGACCATCCTGCGTGACGGGGAGTTCGAATCCCTGGGTAAGACAGGGACTTTCGGAGTTCAGCACATCGCAACGCCACTGCAGGGTGCCAATGTGCAGATCAACGCGTTCAACTTTCCCGTGTGGGGGATGCTCGAAAAGTTCGCGCCCTCGTTTCTTGCCGGCGTTCCCAGCGTCGTGAAACCGGCGAGCCAGACGGCCTACCTCACCGAGAAGGTCGTTCGCGACATCGTCTCGTCGGGGTTGCTTCCCGAGGGCGCGCTGCAATTGGTGTGCGCGCCGCCCGATGGTCTTCTCGACCTGCTGGGCGGACAGGATCTGCTGTCGGTCACCGGTTCTCACACGACGGCGACACAGTTGCGCCGTCATCCTGTCGTCGCCTCGAAAGCGGTCCGGTTCACCGCCGAGGCGGACTCGCTCAACAGCAGCGTTCTGGGCCCGGACGTCGGCCCGGACAGCCCGGAATTCGACCTCTTCGTTCGCGGCCTGGTCACCGAAATGACACAGAAGACCGGTCAGAAATGTACGGCGATCCGCCGGGCTTTCGTTCCGCGCGCTGTGGCGGATGACGTGGAAGCCGCAGTGGCAGAGCGGCTGTCGAGGGTGACGGTGGGCGATCCCCGTGACGACAGCGTTCGGATGGGACCGTTGGTCGGGCAAGGACAACGTGACGATGTTCGTGACGCGGCGAAGAAACTGGCTCGGGCCGGGCGGGTCACCTTCGGCAGTATCGAGACGGTGCCGGAGAATTTCTCTGCCACAGCGGATTTCGACAACGGTGCGTACATTTCGCCGCTGTTGTTGCGGTTCGAGGATCCCGCAACGAGCGAGCCGCACACGATCGAGGCCTTCGGGCCGGTGAGCTCACTGTTGCCGTACGACAGTCTGGACGAGGCGCTCGCGCTCGTGGCTCGGGGTGAAGGGAGCCTCGCGGCGTCGATCGTGACCGCGGACTCCGACATTGCGCGCAAGGCGGTGATCGCCGCAGCGCCGTGGCACGGACGGCTGCTCGTGCTGGACGCGGACAGCGCCGGCGAGAGCACCGGACACGGAGCGGCGGTTCCTCACGCCGTCCATGGTGGTCCCGGACGTGCCGGCGGCGGCGAGGAATTGGCGGGACTGCGTACCCTGACCCACTTCATGCAGCGTACGGCGGTTCAGGGCGGCCCCGCCTTCCTCAACTCGCTGGGCATCGCATGACCACCCGTCCATCGGCCGTGGTGCTCGGCGGCGGTGGCGGCATCGGTGCGTCGGTGGCTTCCGCCCTCGCCGGTTCCCATGCGGTGGTGGTCGGTTACCACCGAAACGCCGCACGCGCCCGGACGGTGGTAGACGGAATCGCCGGAGCGGGCGGAACGGCCGTGGCTTGTGGCGCCGACGTGACCACCAGCGCTGGCGTCGACGAAGCCCTGACCACCGCTGAAGATCTCGGGACGCTACGCACCGTGGTGCATTGTGTCGGCGCCTGGGACTACACGCGGGTAACCGACCTGACCGAAGCGGTCATCGACCGCGACTACACGATCAACCTCCGATCAGCCCTGCTGATCCTTGCCGCCGCCGCGAATCGGGTTGCCGACCGCGGACGTGTCGTGCTGCTCTCCAGTGCCGCGGCGTATCTGGCGCCTCCTCGTCAGGCGTCGTATGTCGCGATGAAAGCAGGCCTCGAAGGTGCTGCGCGAGTAGTGGCCAAGGAACTGGGCCGACGCTCGATCACCGTCAATATCGTGAGACCCGGGGCGACCGATACCGAAACTCTTCGATCCTCTACGGATCCTCGTGCGATCGAAGCGATGTCCAAGTCCAATGCGGCGCGTCGCCTCGGTACTCCGGAGGATATCGCGCGGGTTGTCGGATGGCTGACTTCGCAAGAGGCGCAATGGGTGACCGGTGCCACCGTTGATGCGACCGGTGGACTGTGGTGACGGATCGGCACCGGACACGCCAGTTAACGTTCTACATCTATGTAGACGAATCGTCATTTTCTTGTAGAATAAATTCAAGCCACTCAGAGCACAGGAGGCGACCATGACCGTTGAACAGGAGCGCACCGGCGCCGCGCCGAGGCCGACCGGTCCGCTCAGCACGATCGACTACAGCCAGCGCATTCCGAACAATGTCAACCTCTCCGAGGACCGTCGCCTGCAGCGGGCCCTCGAGAGCTGGCAGCCGAAGTTCCTGGACTGGTGGAAGACACTGGGCCCGGCGCTGCCGACCAAGGATGTGTATCTGCGCACAGCCGTCGCGGTCGGCCGCGATGGCTGGGCTCATTTCGACCATGTGCCGATGGAGGAGTACCGCTGGGGAATCTTCCTCGCCGAGCGCGATCCGGATCGGAAGATCGCTTTCGGTAAGCACAAGGGCCAGCCCGCGTGGCAGGAAGTGCCGGGTGAATACCGCGCGGAGTTGATGCGGCTCATCACCGTTCAGGGCGACACCGAACCCGCATCGGTGGAGCAGCAGCGAGTGCTGGGCAACTCCGCGCCGAGCCTCTACGATTTGCGCAACCTCTTCCAGGTCAACGTGGAAGAAGGCCGGCATCTGTGGGCGATGGTGTACCTGCTGCAGGCCTATTTCGGCCGCGAGGGACGCGAGGAAGCCGAGCAACTGCTCAAACGCAACTCCGGAGACCTGGACTCCCCGCGGATCCTCGGTGCGTTCAACGAGGAGACCACGGACTGGCTGCAGTTCTTCATGTTCACCTACTTCACCGACCGGGACGGCAAGTATCAGCTCGGCACCTTGAAGGAGTCCGCGTTCGATCCGCTGGCTCGCACCTGCGAGTTCATGTTGAAGGAGGAAGCGCACCACATGTTCGTCGGCACCACCGGTGTGCAACGAACGGTGGAGCGCACCGCCGAGTTGATGGTCGAGCACAAGACGGCGGATATCTTCCCGCACGGTGCCATCCCGCTGGCGGTCATCCAGAAGTACCTCAACTTCCAATTCTCGGTGTCGATGGATCTTTTCGGATCCGAGCAGTCCACCAACGCGGCCGCCTACTACACCGGTGGCCTGAAGGGCCGGTGGCAGGAAACCCGCCGTAAGGACGACCACGAACTCACCGATGCCGCCTACCTCGTGCGGACGGTACGCGATGGCGCGATCGTCGAAGACGAGGTGCCGGCGCTGACCGCGCTCAATCTCGACCTTCGTGACGAGTACGTCGCCGACTGCGAGAACGGGGTGCGCCGCTGGAACCAGGCGCTCGAAGACGCGGGTCTCACCGAGCGTCTCGTCCTGCCGCACGAGGGATTCAACCGGCAGGTCGGTACCTACGCCGGGCATTTCATCTCGCCTACCGGCGAGGTCCTGACGGAATCGGAGTGGAAGGAAAATGTCGGGAGCTGGCTGCCGACCGCCGAGGATCGGTCGCGAGTCGCCGAGCTGATGGTGCCCCAATACCAGCCAGGTGAGTTCGCCAGCTGGATCGCGCCGCCCAAGTCCGGAATCAACGATATGCCGGTGGAATTCGATTACGTCCACCTGCGCGACGAAGCTCTCGCGTAGCGTTCCATGAAGGTTTTCGTCACGCTGGGCCCGGACCAGCAATCGGTGGCCGTCGAAGCCGCGGCCGCCGAGGCTGTCGGGTTCGACGGCGTCAGTACGGGGGAGCACCTGTTCTTCCACGGCGGGATGCCGAACGCGTTCGTGCTTCTCGCCGCGGCGGCCGGAGCGACCACCCGAGTGAGGCTGCTGTCCTCTCTGACCGTACTGCCGCTGTATCCGGCCGCGCTCGCCGCCAAACTCGCCACCAGCCTCGACCAGGTTTCCGGCGGGCGGTTCGACATGGGTGTGGGAGTCGGGGGCGAGTATCCGAAGGAATTCATCGCCGCGGGTGTTCCTGTGAACGAACGCGGGCGCCGCACTGATGAGGCGCTCGACGTTCTCACCCGGCTGTGGTCGGGAGAGGTCGCCGATATCCAGGGTGCTTACACCACGATCCCCGGACTGCGGATGCAGCCACCGCCGATTCAGCCCGGCGGACCGCCTATCTGGATCGGCGGGCGGCGCGAGGCCGCTATTCGCCGAGCCGGTAGATACGCCGACGTGTGGTTCCCCTACATGTACAGCCCGGAACAGTTCGCGGACTCGCTGGCTCGAGTCCGCGAAGCGGCCGAGCGGAGCGGCCGCGATCCCGCGGCAATTCGCGGAGCCATCCATTGCTGGGGCGGCGTCGACGAGGACCCGGCCCGCTCGAGAACCGAGGTGATCGACGCGGTGAGCGCGACATACCAGCAGGACTTCACCAGCCTCGCCGACCGTTACCTGCTGCACGGAACTCCGGAACAGGTGCGGTCCAGGATCGCTGACTATCGAGATGCCGGAGCCAGTGACATCGTCTTCTGCCCGGTCGGTGAGGGGGCGCGTCGCCGCCGCATCGTCGAGTTGTTCGCCGCCGAGGTCCTCCCGTCCTTCCGTGGGTTCGAATACTCTACAAACCTTTTGTGATTCGTGATTATTTATTAGCATGATGGACATGCGAGCGGAGACCTTGTCAGGGTCCGCCGAGACTTCGAGAGGTATCTAACAATGACTGTGACCGACATGCCTGGCGCAGGAGCCGCGAGTGACGTCCCGGTCGTCGATTTCGAGACCGACCCAACCCGCTACCGTCACTGGAGGCTCGATTTCGACGGTTCGGTCGCGACGCTCACGCTCGCAGTCGACCCGCAGGGCGGGCTGGTAGCCGGCTACGAATTGAAACTGAACTCTTACGACCTGGGCGTCGACATCGAGCTCTACGACGCCGTGCAGCGGCTCCGATTCGAGCACCCGGAGGTCAAGGCCGTCATTATCACCGGCGGCCTGGATCGGATGTTCTGCGCGGGCGCCAACATTCGAATGCTGGCGCAGTCCGCGCACGCATGGAAGGTGAACTTCTGCAAGTTCACCAATGAAACGCGCAACGGCATCGAGGACGCGTCCGAGCATTCCGGGCAGACGTACATCGCCGCGGTCAACGGCACCTCGGCCGGTGGTGGGTACGAGCTCGCCGCCGCGTGCGACCAGATCGTGCTCATCGACGACGGTTCCTCGGCGGTTTCGCTGCCTGAGGTACCGCTGCTCGGCGTACTTCCCGGAACGGGTGGCCTCACCCGTGTCGTCGACAAGCGCAAGGTTCGCAAGGACCGTGCGGATGTGTTCGCCACCAAATCCGAGGGCGTGCGAGGAGCCACCGCCGTCGAATGGGGACTGGTCGACGAGACGGTGCAGCGCGCTCGATTCGACGAGCGTGTGCGGGCTCGTGCGGACGCGGTCGCAGCCACCTCGCGTCGGCCGGACGACGCGCAGGGCATCCGCCTGACTCCGCTTCATCGCACCGACGAGGGTGACAGCATCGGGTATCGGCATGTCCATGCCAAGCTGCTGCGGGACGAGCGTCGGGTCGAGATCACTGTCCAAGGCCCCACGTCAGCGCCTCCGAAAGACGTCGAGGCCGTTATCGCGCAGGGAGCGGACTACTGGCCGCTCGCCCTCACCCGTCAGCTCGACGACCTCATTCTGCGGCTGCGCACCAACGAGCCGGATCTGGGCACCTGGGTATTCCGGGTGGTCGGAGATCCCGAACTCGTCCGCGCCTACGACAAGCAGTTGCAGGACGAAAGCGACAACTGGTTCGTCAACGAGGTCCGGCTCTACTACAAGCGCACACTCAAGCGGCTCGACGTCACGAGCCGGAGCCTGTTCGCCGTCATCGAGCCTGGCAGCGCTTTCGTCGGCCTGCTTCTCGAGCTGGCCCTGGCAGGCGACCGCCAGTACATGCTGGACGGTGTCTTCCAGGACGTCGATCCCGATGCGAATCCGGCAGCGATCGAACTCACCGAGTCGAATTTCGGTGCCTATCCAATGGGAAACGGGCTCAGCCGGCTGGAATCTCGTTTCTACGGTCACCCGGAGCAACTGGAGGACGTGCGGGCGCACCTCGGAGAGTCGTTGATTGCCGCCGACGCCGACCGGCTCGGCTTGATCACCACCGCTCTCGACGATATCGACTTCGCTGAGGAACTGCGGATTGCGCTCGAGGAACGTGCATCGCTGTCGCCTGACTCGCTGACCGGTATGGAAGCCAACCACCGGTTCGTCGGCCCGGAAAGTCTCGAAACGAAGATCTTCGGGCGGCTGACCGCCTGGCAGAACTGGATCTTCATCCGCCCCAATGCCGCCGGGCCGGATGGCGCTCTGCGTCGATACGGCAGCGGGCAACGGGCGAGTTTCGACATGAAGCGAGTCTGACCGACTCGACTTGGGGAGACCGCCGCCGCGCACCTTCATCGACCCGTTCCACGGCGGCGGCGCACCCGCCTTCCCTGTATCAAACGAATCGGAGCATCCATCATGACCACGTACTCCGTGGACCTACTCATCGTCGGCGCAGGACCCGTCGGCCTGTACGGCGCGTACTACGCGGGAGTGCGCGGGCTGAAGACGGCCGTGATCGACTCGTTGTCGCAACTCGGCGGTCAGATCACCGCCATGTATCCGGAGAAGCAGATCTACGACGTGGCCGGCTACGCGGCGGTCAAGGGACGCGACTTGGTCTCCGAGCTCGTCGAACAAGCGGCCACCGCGGATCCGCTGTACATCCTCGGCCAGGAAGCGCAACAACTCCGGACCGACGACGCGGGGCGGCACCATGTTCGCACCAGCGACGGAGACGAAATCGACTGCGGCGCCATCGTGATCACCGCGGGAATCGGAACTTTCACGCCGCGGAAGTTGCCTGCCGGAGAAGAGTTCCTGGGCAACGGCCTCGAATATTTCGTACCAGATCCGGCTCCATACACGGACACCGATGTCGTGGTCGTGGGTGGGGGGGACTCCGCGCTCGACTGGGCGTTGATGCTCGAGAAGGTGGCCAAGTCGGTCACAATCATCCACCGCCGCAAGGTCTTTCGCGCTCATGCGGCCACGGTGTCGCAGGTCGAGCAATCTGCTGTCGCACTGGTCACCGATGCGGAAGTGAACGCATTGGTCGGCAACGGCGATATCACTCATGCCGAGGTCGCTGTCAAAGGCAGTGACGAACTCCTCCGACTTCCGTGCCAGCGCGTTGTTGCCGCGCTGGGCTTCATGGCCAACCTCGGTCCCTTGCGGGAGTGGGGGCTGGAACTGCACGACAACCGTCACATCGTGGTCGATTCGGCGATGCGCACCGGGGTGCCGGGCGTGTACGCGGCGGGCGACGTCGTCGACTACGACGGCAAAGTTCGACTGATCGCCGTCGGATTCGGTGAAGTGGCGACTGCGGTGAACAACGCCGCTGTCCACATCGACCCCCACCAGCAGCTATTCCCGGGCCACTCGACCGACCAGCTGCCGACACCGGTGGCCGCGTCGGCCTGAGGACACGAATTTTCACGCACGCGAAGGAGAAAGCAATGCCCTATGTGATTGCAGGGCCGTGTATTGACGTGATGGACAAGTCTTGCATCGAGGAATGTCCTGTCGACTGTATCTACGAAGGTGAGCGGAAGCTCTACATCAATCCGAAGGAGTGCATCGACTGCGGTGCCTGTGAGCCCGTCTGTCCTGTCGAGGCAATCAGCCAGGACCGGCGAGTCGACGCAGACAACGCGGTGTTCGTCGATGACAACCGCCGATTCTTCACCGAGCGGCTGCCTGGTCATGACGAACCATTGGGTGCCCCGGGGGGAGCACAAAAGATCGGCCCTGTCGGCGCCGATACGTCGATGGTCTCGCAGCGGTGACATGTTTCAAGGCGTCTCAACCAGTTATCCTGTGAGTCGCTGCGCGGCAATTCGGAGTCGATAGCTGCAGCTCACAGGCCCATGATCCCGGCTGGCGAACTCCATACTCTACGTTGTTAACCCTCGGGCAACCGGTCTCCTCGAGATGCGACTTGTCAATCCGGCTGATTGCGAAGCCCGGTCAGTACGCATCAAGTGATCGACTGTCGTCGGCCAGCGTCGGGTACGCGCAAGCAGGGATGTAGCTCCGCCTGGGGATCGAGTTCCAAGCTGGCTGTCGGGAAACTCAGTTCGCGACCTCGTCGGTCGCCACGAACGACACGGCCTCGTACGACTCGAACATCGGGCTGTTCTGTGGCGTCCGCCGGGGCATTCCCGGCGGGTCTCGTTAGGACAGCAGACGACTATGCCGAATGGGCCTGCCAGGATCGGGCATAACGGAATTCTCCTCATTGGTGGTCGTGTCGGCAATCTGCGACAGGGACGCAGAGCTGCGGACGGCATCGAAGCTATCTCCATGTGCTGGGCCCGGACCACGTGGTCCGGGCCCAGCACATGGAGGAGGGCGCGCGCGAAGAGACGGTTATGAATTCGGCTCCACGCACCGACTGCCAGAATTAGGAAGCAGTGCTTTTGGTCGGCAGGGCGATTCGGGGCGCGACTTCCTTGACGAACATCTCGAGCGATTGGAACCAGGGCGCCGGGTCGTCGTAGTAGTCGTGGGATTCGATCTGCAATGTGCCCCAGCCGCCTGTGGCCTCGAACAGTCGGTTGATCTTCTCGACGACGGTATCCGGCGAGCCCACCACGAATACGTTGTCGACCACCCACTCGAGATCGACGTCGGCCGGGTCGGCTCCGACGTCTTTGATGAATCCGTCCATCATTCCGAATCGCCACCAGATGGGAATGAGGTAGCGCTCGAAGCAATAACCGATCGGCCCCTCCATGACCAATCGCTTCGCCTCCTTGTCTGTGTCGGCGACAAAGACCGTCTGCGAAACGTGGTAGCGGGAACGGTCGGGTGTGTGGCCGTTCTTGATCGCGGCTTCGGAGTAGGTTTCCCAGTGTGTCTTGAGAGCGTCGAGGCCCGAGTAGATCGACACCGGCCGAAATCCGCGTTCGCCGGCGAACCGCATCGACGGCGAGTTGAAGCTGAAGCCGGTTACCGCGATTTCCGGCTTGCCGCCCCACGGAGTGTAATCGGCCAGCATGTGCTGGTGATCGCCATCTGTTGCCGCCTCCTCCTCGGGGTAGCCGGCGTTCCAGAACCTTCCCTCGTAGAAGAAGGGCTCGCGCTTCCAGATCTTCTCCATGATCTCGAGGGATTCGCGCACCATCTCATTGAGGAACTTGGTGTCGGAACCGTTCTTGATGCCGTGGATGTAGGAAGCCAGTGGGTATGCTCCCGCGCCGATGCCCAGGAAGTATCGACCTTCGAGGATATTCGACAACCAGCCGATCATGACAGCCAGTTTAGCGGGATGCTGGTGGGGCAGCAGGTGCGCCATCGGGGCGAAATTGATTCGCTCCGTTTCCCTGGCGGCTGCGGCGATGATCAGCTCGGGATTGGGAATGTTTTCCCACCGCTGCGAAGCGTGTTCGGACAGCATGATCGAGGTGAAGCCTGCCTGATCGGCGGCGATCGAACTCTGCACGCACCAGTCGAAGGTCTGTCGCGCCGTCCGTTCCGGTCGCATGTACGGATGAACGATCAATCCGGTGTCCATTACTTGCACTCACCTTTCCTATTTTCTATACACTCGATCGAGTATTTGTAGTATTGTCTGTGGCGTCACGAGACGAAGGTCTCGTAAGCGTGATGGGTGTCCATATACTCCTTGACGTGAAGTATCTTTCCGTCGCGGATTTGAAAGAGAAAGTGATATTGATTGCTGTAGATTCGGCCATTGGTGAGCTCGGCGAACGAATCCGCTTCAACCGCGACCTTATCTCCCTGCGCTATGGCGGCTGTGGGTGTGATCTTCAGTGCCCTCTGCTTGTAGGCGTCCTTGACGCCCCGAATCAGTTCACCAAAAGCGTTCTTGTCGTAGTTTCCCGACAAGCCCTCGATTCCACCGGCGACCCAGTAGACTGCTTGGTCTGATAGGAGTTCGAGAAGGGTGTCGACATCTCCGGCCGAGAATGCTTCGGCAAACCGGTTGGTGATTTCGATGTTCTGTTCAGGCGTGGTCACGGTTACCTCGATCGGGTGTGACGAGATGTTTTTCCTGGAATCTGGGAGGTTGAACGTCGGTGGTGGGTTGGGCGACGCTCGCAACCACCTTTTCCGCCCCCGGGTGTATGCGATGTGATCCGCTACATTTCCGTCGCTCGCTGTGGTACCCATCACTGTGCTCCGGTCGATGTCGGTGAGAAACCGTGGTCGCGCGTGATTCGCCACGTGGTCTTTTCCGGACAACGACACGTAGCGCCACTACCTGGGAATATCGGTATTCTTTTGCCCGAGGGCGACCCGACCGGGTAGGGACTGGCAGAACTTGACCCCCTTGTGTGCAAACAGCACCATGGAGCTGGTGAGCGGGGCCACACCTTCGGGTGCGATGGCGTCGCTCCGGAGAGGACCGAGTGAATACTGACGAGTGGCGCGAGGTGCATGATCTGCATCACCAAGGTATGTCGATCAAGGCGATCGCAGCCCATCTCGGGATGTCGCGAAATACGGTTCGTCGCGCGCTGACTTTCGCGCAACCACCACAGGACAATCGTCCCCGGCGTGGTTCCTCAGCCGATGAATTGGCCCCCGCAGTGGCGTCTCTACTCGACGAGGATCCGGAGATCAGCATCGCGGAGATCCACCGCAGGGTCGGTTGGAGGCGATCGCGAAACACCCTTGCGAAACTTGTGCATCGTCTGCGCGAGGATCTGTCATCCTCGCCGGAGTCGTTCGAAGGCAAACCATTTGCCACGCCCCAAATCCCTACCTTCGCGACCAGTTTCATCGGGAGAGACCGCGAGCTGACCGCTCTGCGGACATTGCTGGGCGAAAAGCGGCTCATCACCATCAGCGGGCCGGGCGGTATCGGCAAGACCCGGCTGGCCGTACAGGCGGCGTTCGAGTTTCGGCGGGCTTTTCCCGACGGGGTCCGATTCGTCGAGCTCGCCTCGTTGCATTCACCGACCCTGATGCCCCAAACTGTGGTCGACGGCCTGGGGATCGCGTCGCGCGATCGGCCGGAGCAATCCCTCGATGACGTCGTCATCGAGTTCTTACGGCACAAGCAGATCTTGATCGTGCTCGACAACTGTGAACACATGATCGATGCTTGCGCACGGTTGGTCTCGAAGATATTGCGGTATACGACTCGGGCGACGATCGTCGTGACCAGTCGGGAGACCTTGTCGATACCGGAGGAGCATGTCTTCGCCGTGCCCTCCCTGCCTACGATCAGGGAGGAAAGTGCGGGGGCGGTCGGTGCTGCCATGGAGCTGTTCGAAAATCGGGCGGCCGCAGTCCTTTCCGGTTTCGCCATCACTGAAAGCAATAACGAGGTGGTTCGCCGGATATGCACGCAGCTGGACGGCATCCCACTGGCCATCGAGCTTGCCTGCGCCCGATTGACAGTACTGTCCGTGCAGGACCTGGCCGATCGGCTCGATCATCGGCTGGATATTCTCACCGTCGGCAATCGTGGGGGACCGACCCGCCATCAAAGCTTGCAGGCTACAGTCGACTGGAGCTATGAACTGTGCACCCCGAATCAGCAAGAGCTGTGGGCGCGACTGTCCGTTTTCGCCGGAGTATTCGACCTGTCGATGGCGGAGCAGGTTTGCGGCGACGATGACGTTGTACCTGGGCAAATCCTCGATGCGATCGCCGGGTTGGTTAGTAAATCAGTGCTGCGGCGTGAGGAGAGCCTCGGGCGGGTGCAGTTCCGCATGTTGGAGACGATCCGTGAATACGGCGCCGGCAAACTGACTCGCGCCGATGCCGAAAAGATGCGGACCCGCCACCTCCACTGGTGCTGTGATCTGGTTCGGTCGGCCACTGAGGCATGGACCGGTCATGAGCAGCAAGGCGCTGCGGATTCGCTGCGCGGCAATCGTGCCAACCTCCGCCTCGCGCTACAAACGGCACTGTCCAATCCGACGCCGCCGACGATCGAGGCCGCTGCCGAAATCGCGTCGACCTGGTTTCTGTGGTCGTCCGCGTTCTCGGTGCGAGAGCATCGGTTGTGGCTGACGCGGATCGCGGAAATCGAACGTGCACCGAGCGTCAGGCGGTCCCGGGTGCTGGCCACGCTCGGTATCGTGCTGACGATGCAGGGCGACCGCGCCGCGGCCAACGAGGCCCTCGATGAGGCGTTGTTGCTCGCCGGTCCGCGCCATGACGAGGCAACCGTTGCATTCGCTACCCAGTCGAAGGGGCTGTGCACCTACCTGGGCGGCGAATTCGAGTCGGCCCAGAGCTTGTTGCTCGACGCGTTGCATCGCTACGAGCATCTTCCGGGGCGAACCGACCTGCTGTGGACGCTGCACATTGAAATGGGCATGTTCTACAGCTCGACACTGGATACGGCACGCGCAATCGAGCATTTCGACTTCGTGAGGCACCAGGCCGAACAGTCCCGCGAGCGCTGGATGCTGTCCTACGCCATCTACGGGTCCGGACTCGTTGCTCTGGTCAATGAGCAGTACACAGACGCATTGCGGTACGCACTCGAAAGTTTAACTCTGAAAAGGGCTTTCGATGACGTGGTCGGGACAACCCTGGTGACCGACCTGCTGGGTTGGGCCGAGGCGGCCGCCGGTTCTGCCGAACGGTCCGCGGTATTGATCGGTGCCGCCTCCGAGCTGTGGAGCTCGTTCGGGATGCAACTTTACGGATCGGCACACTGGGTGCAGCTACGCGCCCGGTTCGAATCCAGCGCACTAGCGGCGATCGGGGACAGACGTTATTTCGACTGTCAGCGCCGCGGTGCGGCTATGTCGCTTCCCGACCTGGTCGAGTACGCACTCGATGAGCTCAAGCAGAACGTCGTCGAGGGCGAGTCGAAGTCAGTGGTGACTTCGACTCTGACACAACGGGAGTCGGAGGTTGCCCGATTGGTGGCGCAGGGGTTGTCGAACAAGGAGATCGCGGCCCGCTTGGTGATTTCACACCGGACCGTCGAGGGACATGTCGAACGCGTCTTGCGCAAGCTCGGCCTGATCCGTCGTCATCAGATTGCGACCGCCATCGGATAGTCGGCTCGATATCGATGTTTTACGTTGCCGTTGATCGTGGGCTCGAGCCGCCGATGGCCACGGACCTGTGCGGTCCATGGCCATCGGGGGCTCGCACGATAGGTGCGGCGACTACTGTGCGATCATGCCGGCGTCGACGACGTGTTCGGCGCCGGTGATGTACGAGGACTCGTCCGAAGCGAGGAACAGCGCCAGGTTTGTCACCTCGCCCGGGTCCGCGATCCGTCCGAGCGGAATCTGCGCCAGCGCGTCGCCGCCCTCTTCGTTGGTTGCTTCCACCATCATCGGGGTTTGGATGAAAGGGACTGCTGCAGGATGAGGTGACAGTTTCGGTCACGCGGCCTGACTGGCCGGTGGGGTCATGATTGTCTCGTATTCGATCGGGGTCAAGCGGCCGAGGCCGATCTGTCTGCGGCGCCGGTGGTAGGTCCGCTCGATCCAGGTGACGATCGCGATCCGCAATTCTTCCCGGGTAGGCCAGGAGCGGCGGTCCAGAACATTCTTCTGCAGGAGCGCGAAGAAACTCTCCATAGCGGCGTTGTCACCGGCCGAGGCGACGCGGCCCATTGAGCCGACCATGGCGTGTCTTGCCAAGGCGTGCACGAACTTTCGGCTACGAAATTGCGATCCGCGGTCGCTGTGCAGAATGCATCCGGCCACGCTTCCGCGCCGGGCCACGGCGTTGTTGATGGCGCGAACGGCGAGGCGTGATTTCATCCGCGAGTCGATGGAATACCCGACGATCCGATTCGAGTACACGTCCTTGATCGCACAGAGGTAGAGTTTGCCTTCGGCTGTGTGATGTTCGGTAATGTCGGTGAGCCACAAGACATTTGGAGCATCAGCGGAGAACACGCGACGGACCAGGTCGTCGTGGACCGGCGGGCCGGGTTTCTTCGTCCGGCCGCGTTGCTTGCCGAATACGCTCCACCAGCCGGCCTGTGAACAGATTCGCCACGCGGTACGCTCGGCCATCGGCTCTCCGGCGGCGCGGGCCTCGTCGACCAGGAACCGGTAGCCGAATTCGGGGTCGTCGCGGTGCGCGTTGAACAACGCGTTGGCCCGATACGCCTGTGCGAGTTCGGTATCGGTGACCGGGGTGGCGAGCCACCGGTAATAGGGTTGGCGTGCCAGCCCCAGCACCCGGCACGTCACCGCGACGGGGATTCCGTCAGCGGCCAGCTCGCGGACGAGCGGGTAGATCATTTTCCCGGCAGGTTGGCCTGCGACAGATACGCCGCGGCCCGTTTGAGGACCTCGTTCTCCTGCTCGAGCAACTTGACCCGGCGCCGCAACGCCCGCACCTCGGCCGACTCATTCGTAGTCATCCCGGGTTTCACCCCGTCGTCGACGTCGGCGTTGCGCATCCACTTCGACACCGTCATCGGGTGCACCCCGAAATCGGCCGCGATCTCCTCGATCGTCACCCCAGCGTCACGATTGCGGGCGACCCGCACGACATCGTCACGGAACTCACGGGGATAGGGCTTGGGCACGATGGCATCCTTCCGGCTCACCCTCCGGCAAGCCAAATCAGGTGTCACCTACCCGTGCGGCAGTCCCAAACCCGGATGGATGGAATTGACCCGAATATTATGTTTGCCGTATTCGACGGCCGTCGCTTTGGTCATACCACGAACTGCGAATTTACTTGCGACATAAGCCAAGCTGGGGAAGCCGTAGTTTGCGACAATTCCAGCGATGGACGAAATATTGACGATGGACCCCTGCCCCGCACGGAGCATCGAGGGAAGGACGGCCTTCATTCCGAAGAACTGAGCATGTTGGTTGATCGCGCAAACCGACAGGTAGTCTTCTTCGCTCAGATCTGCGGTGGTGTTGATGGGGCCCAGCACGCCCGCATTGTTCACCAGAATGTTGACGGGCCCGAACGTCTTCTCTACTTCGTCTACGACCGAGGTCCATTCGGGGAATTTGGTGACGTCATGCCGAATGAACACAGCATTCTTGCCGATATCCTTCGCCAGGGCTGCGCCCGACTCCTGGTTGAGGTCGGTCAGTGCTACCTGCGCACCTTCCTCGGCGAATCGCCGGGCATGCGAAGCCCCCATTCCCCTCGCTGCGCCCGATACGATGGCAACTTTGCCATTCAATCGTCCCATTTCGGGTTCCTTCCTGATTTCAATTTTCAAGGAGTCCGTTCGAACCAGGTGTCGCCGGGTCGTGCCTGCGACCGGGATCAGACCAGGGTTCCGTCCGGTGCTGTGGTGCTGAATCGTGGGGCGACCTCTTCGGCGAAACGGGCGAGCTCGTCGTTGTTTCGCTCGGGGTCCAGATGTCCTTGGCCGAACATGAGGAAGCACTCATTGAAACCGAGGCGGTCGTGTGCCTGCTCGATCTGGCGTGAAATATCGTCCGCAGTGCCGATGAGTACGTTCGGGAATTGCTGGCCATGGGGGATGAACCATTTGTCCCAGAACCAGCGGTGTTCGGCTTCCAAGGCGGCAGCCTGTTCCTTGTCGTCGGTCAGGATCAGGAACCCGCCCCACGCGCCGATCTCCTCGCGTGGCACGTCGCGACCGGCTTCGGCGGCGGTGCGCGCATACCGGTTCCACAAGGCCTCGCAGAAATCGAGGTCGGTAGCGAATACGACCTGCTTGCCGCCCTCTCGCGCCCACATATCCACGGTCCGCATGCTGTATGCGAAAGCGCCATAGAGCTTCGGATGCGGACTCTGGAAAGGCCGGGGTGCGATTCCGATCTCTCGCACTATTCCGTCCTCATCCATTCCTTTGCCGAACTCGGCATACCCTGGATGTCCAGCGGAACCGCCGTTGGGTGGGAACTCCCAATGCTTACCCTTGTGGCTGAATATTTCGTTGTTCCATGCCTTTTTTACGATCTGAACGGATTCTTCGAAAATCTCACGGTTGATCGCGTCTTGCTCATTCTTGGCTTTTGCATGCAGGACGTTGGTAGCGCCGACCCCTCGTACGGCGGCGTATGAGTCCACCCAGCGAGCGTGGTACCCCCGGGTGAAACCGACTATCAGTCGGCCGCCCAGCATGTGATCGAGGGTTGCGATTTCTTCGGCGACCCGGACCGGATTATGAGTCGGCAGAACATAGCCGAGGATCCCCGCGCTCATGCGTTTGGCATGCGCACCGACGAACAACCCCCACATCCCCGGGTGGTTGGTGATCTCGAAACCTTCGATCTGGAGGTGGTGCTCAGGCGAGCAATAACTGGCGTAGCCGAGCTCGTCGGCAAGCTGAACGTACCCCTTCACCTCCTCCAGGTATCGTTGATAGAGGTCTGCTCGTTGGCCCGCCATGCCTGCTTCGAGTTCTCGACGCCGACCGATGACGCCCGTCTGCATCAAATGGAACTTCACGTATGGACACTCCTTTTCTATAGGCTGGCCAACAGACATACAGATGACCGTCAAGGATTGCGGCGGATGCTCGAATCAAGCTTTTGCCAGTTGACGGAAACGGCTTCCGTGGAATATGAGGGGCTCTCGGTCGTCAGCGACATGTAGGGCATGAACGGCCAGTAGCACAATCGTGTGGTCGCCCGCCTCCACCTCTCGATGCACAGCGCATTCCAACGCTGCCGCTGCTTCGTTGACGAAAACTGCGCCACTCGCGGTGGCGCTCCATTCAACAGCGGCGAATCGGTCGCCTGTTTTTTGCGAGAGCGCTCGGCAGGCTTCGTTGTGATGCTCTGCCAGGACGCTGACTCCGAGCCTGCTCAGCCCGCGAAGCAGGGGCCAGGTGGTCGAGCTGTTCTGGATGCACACCGACACCAGGCCCGGATGGATCGACACCGAGGTGAATGAACTCGCGGCCATGCCGACGGGTTCGGCGCCATCGAGGGCGCAGACTGCGGTGACGCCGCTGGGAAAACAGCCGTACGCCTGGCGCAGCCGTTTCTGATCCCCGACGTTGGGTTCGAGATCGACCATGGACGTCTCTTCTCTGAGTTGGAGCAGGTCCGGTCCGGGGCGGAGGTAGGGGCCCTCCGATGTCCGCGACGTCCCTACAAGCTATCTACACTAATGTTGATAGTCAACACTGATGTAGATGACTGACCGGGTCAGTAGCCATGGGCAGGATGTATGCTTCGAGGTATCGGCGGTTCTTCCTTCGGGCAACCGCAACGTCACTGTTGACGCAACCCTGGCGCGAGGCCCGGCGCGCCGACGCCAGGAGTTGTGGCCAGGGTGTCGGCGGAGCCCATCGGCGGAATTGGTTCAGTGTCTACGTTTATGTTGATGATCAACGCTAGTGTAGATGGCTTGGAGTGGGCGCGCGGTGTCGGAAGTTACCGGCAGCGTCCCTACGAACCCGCTCTGAACTCGGAGAAGAGGCGTCCATGGTCGATCTCGAACCCGGTCTCGGGATCAGCCGGGAAGAAGGCGACAGCGACGCCCCGTGCTCGAATATGCTTCGGGCGCAGGGCGGTATGTTTCGTCGTGGCAGCGCCTTGGATCGTGGATGACGAGTTGTGGGCGGTAATCGAACCGCTACTACCGGTGAAACCGGCCGGAACACCGGGACCGGCGCAGATGGACTCCCGCCTGGTGCTGCAAGGGATCTTGTTCGTGCTGATCACCGGTATCGGATGGGAAGACCTGCCTCAGGAATTGGGATTCGGGTCCGGAATGACCTGTTGGCGCAGGTTACGGGATTGGCAGGCCGCCGGGGCATTCGAGAAGATCCACCAGGCCGTGCTCACCCGCGCCCATGCCGCCAGACTGATCGACTTCGACCGGGTCATGGTCGACGGCTCGCATGTGCGGGCGAAAAAAGGGGCGCCGCAACAGGTCCGAGCCCGGTCGACCGCGCCAAGACCGGTTCCAAGCACCACATACTGACCTGCGCGAACGGATTCCCACTCGCGGTGGCGCTGTCGGCGGCCAATGTCAACGACCATCTGCTGCTGCCCACCCTGCTCGACCGGGTCCGACCCCTGCGCGGGCGCGCGGGCCGAGCCCGGCACCGGATCACGGCCCTGATCGCGGACAAGGGATACGACTATCCCAGTGTGTATTCCGAACTGCGGCAACGACGTATTACCGGCTACATCGCGCGCCGCGGCACCCGCGCCAAGGTCACCGCCGGCCGCTGGATCGTCGAACAATCCTTCGCCCTGCTACACCAGTACCGTCGGCTGGCCATCCGATGGGAACGACGCACCGACATCCACCATGGATTCCTCGACCTCGCTGCCGCCCTGATCTGCTGGCGACGACTCAGCAATCGAACCCGTTAGGAGCTCCAGGGCTGATGATTCATTGCACCGGTGAAGAACAGTGCACTGAAGGCGTCAGCGGTCTGTTTGGCATCCACTCGTCGCGGTCCTGGCTTCAGCCACCGGTGTGTCCAGTTGATCATGCCGAACAGGCCTTTGGCCATGAGTGCTGTCGGCACGTCGTCGCGGAACAAGCCGTCAGCGACGCCTTGGTCCAGTATGTCGGAGACGGCCTTCTCGAACCGTTTGGTCTTGCGCAGCATATCCTTGGCCCATGGTGTGGACTGGAACTCCAGCTTCGCCATGTCTTCCTGGATGTAGAGGTAGACATATGGGTAATTGTTTTCGTAGGAGAGCAATTGGAGTTCGATCAGACGACGCAACTTTTCCGCGGCGTCGACGTCGAGTGCCAGTACCTGATCGGCTGCTTCGAGATTCTCATCGAGAACGCCGCTGACCACCTCGTGAAACAGCGCTTGGAAGACTTCCTTCTTACTTGCGAAGTAGTAGTAGATCGTCGCTCGGTCGGTACCGAATCGTTCCGCGATGTCGTTCAGTGTGGCGGCGTCGTAGCCCTTCTCCTGAAAGACATCGGCCGCCGCTTGCAGCAACTCGCGGCGCTTCGCCTGATAGCCGGGGCTGCTCTCATTGCGCGCGGTTCGCCGGCGCTGATTCATGCCACTGTTGGTGGTCGGTCGAGTTCTGGGCATCTATGGGATGCTACGCGTACCCGGGCGAGATCTCCATCAACGTTGATGTTAATCAACGATGACATCGACACGGCATGACGTGCCGGACAGCAGATCCGGTCAGGTCACAGGGCTGGGTCGATCACTGCTTTGACGACCGTTCCCAAACGTATGGCGTCCAGGGCGGCGCTCGCGTCTTCCAGGGCGAAGCGGTGGGTGACGAGGGCTGACAAGGGCACGGTGTCCTGGCAGCGTGCCACCAGTTGCACAGTGCCGTAATAATGTTTGGGCTTGGGAAATGTGGCTCCGACGATCTGGGCGTTCTTGGTGGTGAGTAGTCGCGGCTGAATGGCGCTCTCGCCCATGGCGCCCCACAAACCGAGGACGATGTAGCGGCCGTGCTGACCGATCAGATTCACGCCCTCCGGAAAAGCGTCCAGCACGCCGGCCGCCTCGACGACGAGGTCGGGGCCGCTGGGACCGGTGAGACCGTAGATATCGTTGAAACGTTGCTCCGAAGAGGACCCGGTCAGCGAAATCGTGGCTGTGGCACCCAGGCTTCTCGCGATCGCCAGTCGTGTATCGCTCGCATCGATCACGATGATCTCTGCCGCACCGCACAGCGATGCGACCAGCACCGCCGACAAACCCACTGGGCCCGCGCCTTGGACCACCACGGTTTGATTGCACTGGATCCCGCCGGCCTGTTCGAATCCGCGCAATGCCGTCGGCAATGCGCATCCGAGTGCGGCGAGGGCCTCCGGTTCCACATGGTCCGGTACCCGATAAAACGCCATACCCGGGGGTAACCACGCGTAGTCCGCGTAGCTGCCCCAGTTGGGTTTGTCGGCCCGCTCGAAGAATTGAGAATTCTCGCAGGGCGTATTGTCGAGGATGGTGCAGGAATAGCATCTGTGGCACAGGGCAATAGGCGCCCAGTAGACCAGGTCTCCTACTTCCACCGGTGCGCCTGCGTAGTCGGTTGTTATATCTGCGCCCAGTTTCTCGATCCTGCCGACGCCTTCGTGTCCGAGGATGATCGGGAACGGCATATCGCCGGCATCTCCACTGACAATATGGGAATCGCTTCCGCACACCCCGCCGACGACGATTCGGATGAGCGCTCCCGTCGGCGCCGGATCGTAAATATCGACATCCCACGTCTCGACACTATTGGGAGCGGCGAGTACGACGGCGCGGGCGAGAGGCATGAGGTGGCCTACTTTCTCGAGATGGACAGCTTGTTCGCCAACCAGACGCCAGGCTGCTGTGTCAACGTATACGTGGACGAATGTCAACGCAAGAGTTGATTTTCGGCCCCGGGGATCGCTGTGGCAGGGCCGGAAGCTGTTGTCCGGCGTCGAGGCGCACGCTCGCCTCCGCCGCGCATGATCTATGTCTACGTTGATGTTGACAACCCGGTCGATGTTTGCGACGCTCGTCACACTGCAGATGCAGTCACCGCAGGAATCGAGGTCAGCGATGGATCATCGGACGCCGTTCGTTCGGCGAGCTCGTTCGACATCGGTGCGGGTGGCCGGTTGTCTCAACCGGCATGTCCTCGCAAAGGATGGCCGCCGCCCGGTCGAGGCTCGGCAGGGAACGATGTCGTGGTCGTCGTGCGATACCGTGACGTGATCAACGTCAACGTGGTAGTGGGCGGCGTCCGGGGCGCATCGTCCGGCTGGCTCTGAGGTTCAGCGGACGCGCTGAACGTTCGTGACAAAGTTGTCGAATCATGGGAGAGATCAAAAGATGGAATGCGGTATTTTTCACACCCCTTACATGCGTCCCGGACGCAGGGATAAGGACACGTTCGAGTACTCGCTGATGCTGGCTGCCGCCGCCGACAAGTTCGGTTACCGCGATTTCATGGTCGGTGAGCACGGAATGCAGGCGTGGGAGAACATTCCCAACCCGGAGCTGCTGATCGTTGCTGCCGCACAGATCACCGAACGCATGCGGTTCGCGCCGATGGCGCATATCGTGCCGCTGCACAACCCGTCCACGCTGGCGATTCAGGTCGGCTACACCTCGCAGTTGCTCGAAGACCGCTACTTCCTCGGAGTCGGCGCAGGATCGTGGGAGAACGAAGCGGTTCTGCGAGGACAGCCGGGCGATCTGTCGGAAGCTCACCCGCGGCTCATGGAGGGTTTGGAGGTGATGGACAAGGTGTGGCGTCAGGAGCCGTTCGACTTCGACGGCAAGTACTACAAGGCGGCACGTCTCGACGGCCAGATCGACCCCGGCAGCGTCGCCTCCCATGGAGAGTTCGAGGTGAAGGAAGGGGAGGAGTACCACCTGACCGCCGATCATTCGCCCTACGGTGGCGCCGACGGTCTCGAGATCGCCGTCACCGGCCTCAGCAAGAACTCCCCGTCGCACCGGCTGGCCGGTGAGCGTGGATGGACACCGATCTCTTTCTACGGAGGATCGGAATTGCTGAAGTCCCAGTGGGATACCTACTCGCAAGCGTGCAGGTCGGTCGGTGCCACCCCGCAAGGGGGGCAATTCAAGATCGCGCGGGACGTATTCGTCGCCAGGACCGACGAAGAGGCGAAGGAAAAGGCCAAGAACGGCGCGCTCGGCCATGCGTGGCAGAAGTATCTGATGCCGGTTTACCAGAAGTACCGAATCCTGCAGGGTTTCATCGACGATGCCGACCGCAAGGTCGACATCGCCGATGTCGATCTGGATTACTTGGCGGACCACGTCTGGCTGTGCGGTAGCCCGGAAACGGTCATCGCGAAGATCGAGAAGACGTTCGAACTCGCCGGGTTCCGGTACGGCCAGCTGGCGGTCAACACTCACGACGCCATGGACGATCCCGAGCCGTGGATCGAGTCGCTGCGCTTGTTCGCCGCTGAAGTCGTGCCGCATGTCGAGGTCGCGGGCACGCACGAGACGGTGCCCGTCAGCTGACGAGACTGTGCCCGGCAGCCGACCGGGTTGCACGGAAAGTTCTACCGTGTGACCCAACCGGAAGCCGGGCACAAGGGCGATGGATAAAATGTAAGAACTCGGGAAATCAGGTGCATCGATTTCCCGAGTTCTTTTATGTCTGCTGCCTCACCGTTCCGCGCTCGCCGCGCAGGCAATCGGTTCGGGAGCAGGAGTACTCAGCGGACTCCGCGGTGTGTCGGCGCAGCGGACGAGATGCTCAGAGTCTCGCGGATGGCAGTGGCACCGGCGCCCAGATCTATCGCATTCTTCAAATGCAGCGCGAAACCGGGCAGGTACCGATGGGTAGGGGTGGAGTCGACCGCGAGCGAGACGAGCTCCTTGGTCACCGCGCGCAGCACTCGTGTCTTCCAGGGCACCGCGCAATAGTCGAAAAACGCCGAGAACGTCGCCGGAGACATTCTGACCAGTGCGTCGAGAAAGCCCGGGAGTACCTGTTCCATCCGCTGCCAGTACGGATCGTTCCCCACATAGTGATCCCAGAGCCGCTGGCGGTGCTCGTCCAGTGGTTCGATATGCCCGTCCAGTCGCCGTCGGACCGTGTCCGACAGTTGCCTCGTGGATTCGAACAGGGTGTGGACGCCGAGTCCCGAGACGACGGTCAACGTCTCCTGGATCTGCTCGGCGGTGACGCCCAGATCCAGAGCCGTCTCGATGAACCGGCCGACGCCGTCCACATCCATCGACGTGACCGCCGACCGCACCGCGATGTGAATGAGCACGTTGGTCTCGGCATCGAGCGGTGGGCCGTCGGCCACATCGGAAAGCATGCTCTCGGCTATGTCACCCAGGTCGTCCAGGTCGATGCCCCGCGATTCAGCGGTGGCGCTCATCGCGTGGTGCTCAGCGGTTGTGCGGTCAGTCGTGCACGCAATTCGCGCTTGTTGATCTTGGTGGCCGACATCGGCCAGTTCCCCGGTTCGACGAAGAACACCGCGCGCGGGATCTTGTAGCGGCTGATCTTGCCCTCACAGAACGCGATCAACTCCTTCTCGGTGAGGGTTGCGCCCGCACGGGTCTCGACGAATGCCACCGGCACTTCGTCGAGGCGATCGTCGGGCCGGCCCACGATCGCTGCGGTCAGCACCGCCGGATGTTCGCACAGGAAGGACTCGACCTCGATTGCCGCCACGTTCTCGCCGCCGACTTTGAGCATGTCCTTGAGTCGTCCGTGGAAAACCAGGCAGCCGGAATCGGTGCGGCTGTACAGGTCGCCGGTTCGCAGCCAGCCGTCGCTGTCGAATGCTTCAGCCGTTTTGACCGGATCCTTGTAATACCCGTCGGTGACGCAATAACCGCGGATCAGAATTTCCCCTGGAACGCCCGCGGGCTGCTCGGTGCCGGTTTCCGGGTCCACGATGCGTATCTGCATGCCCGGCGCCGGTTTCCCTTGGGCGCCGCTGCGGTCCTCGAAGGTTTCGTCCGGCTCGCTGAGTGCATAGATTCCCGCCGTTTCGGTCATCCCGCAGGCCGCTACCAGCTCGGCGTCCGGAAACAGGCCCTGGACCTCGGTGATGAGAACGCGTGGACCGATCAGGAACAGATACCGCAGCGAATCCAGTCGTCCCGCATCGAAGTCGGGATGGGCGAGTATGGACTGCATCGGCGCAGGGAACCACGGCCAGCCGACGGTCGCGTGCTCGGCCGCCATCAGGTCGATCGCGCGCCCCGCATCGAAGTAGATATCGGTGAGGTACGTACCGCCCGCGCCTATCGCGCCGATCAGGGGAGCGAGGGCGGCGATGTGGAAGAGCGGGCCACCGGCCCAGCTGATGTGGCCTCGGTCGGCGACGAGGCGGCTCGCTGCGCGCTCGACGGGGCCGCGCGTCATTGCCTCGTGCGTCATCATGCACCCACGCGGATTGGCTGTGGTGCCCGAGGTGTACATGATCGCGGCGATATCACGGATCCGGATGCGGCGGCGCAGCCGGTGCACGACATCGTCCGAGATCGATTCCGCTGCGGTGTCGAACCGTGCGCGAGAGATGAACCCCGGTTTTCCGTCGCCACGCAGGAGTACGGCCCGGCGCAGACGTGGAGCCTCGGCAAGATCGAGCTCGCCCGAGCCTGCCTCGGCAAGTGTCGGCAGGGCCCGGCAGAGCACATCGGCGAAGTCGACGTAATCATCGGCGCCCGACACCGTCAGCAGGGCAGCGCAGTCGGCATTCTCGATGATGTACCCGAGTTCGTTTGCTTTGTGCCTGGCGTTGATCGGCACGACAACGCATCCGATCAGGGCGGCTCCGAAGAAGCCCTCGACGAATTCGATACCGTTCGGCGCCAGGAGAGCGACGTGGTCTCCTGGCTCCACTCCGCAAGCGATCAATCCGCGCGCCACCCGGAGTGAGCGTTCGAGCAGTTCGGCGTAGGTGTATCGCGCGTGCGGCAAGACAAGGACATCACGCTCGGGGTGCCGATGCGCACCCCGGATGAGCAGATCTCCCAATGGCGCTACTTCGCACCAGTCGTGATCGTTGATCATGTGGTCCTCAAATGCTCGAATGCCGACAGTGATCCAGCCGCCGAAATGCCGTGACGGCATACCTGAGAACCGGTGCACCACGCGGGGAACACTGATTCGACGCTAAGCGACCCGCATCACACTGTCAACGTTGAAGTTGATTCGCGCCGGCGGTGAACGTACCGCTCAGCGCAGCTATGCGGGTTCGGCGCCTGAAATGCCGAACCAGCATCGAGCCTCCGCTGTGGCTCAGCGGCCACTCCATTGTGCGGCCCGCTTCTCGGCGAATGCGGCGCGTCCCTCGTGACGGTCCTGGCTGGACGCGTACGCCTCGATGGGTTCGTACCGAGTTGCCAGTGCAACCTCCAGTGGCCATCCGGCGCGTGACAGCACGGCATCCTTGGCGGCCTGCACTGCCAGTGGTGATGCCGAGGCGATCCGGTCTGCCCACGACGTCGCGGTCTCGAGCAGTTTCTCGTAGGGCACAACTTCGTTGACCAGCCCGTACCGCTCGGCCTGTGCGGCGTCGATGCGGTCCCCGGTGAGGATCAATGCCATGGCGATGTGGTGCGGAAGCTGCCGGATCGCGCGGTGCATGATGCCGGCCTCGCCGATGATGCCCACCTTCGTCTCCGGGATGCCGAACTGGGCGTTGTCCGCGGCGACGATGATGTCGGCGCACATGGCCAGCTCGAATCCGCCACCGATGGCGTAACCCTGCACCGCGGCCACCAGCGGCTTACGCAGTGTGAGCATGGGGCCTCCGACGCCGGTCAGCCCGCCGCCCAACGCCATTCGCCGACCGTCACCCTCGGCGCCGCCGCTGACGTTGGCTCCCGCGCAGAACGCTTTCTCGCCGGTCGCCCCGAGGACCGCGACCCAGATGTCCGGGTTGGTGTTGATCTCGGTCCAACTCTCGAACAGAGCCTGATCCATTTCGGGATCGATCGAGTTGAGGGCTTTGGGGCGGTCGAGCGTCACACGTGCGACGTGTCCGTCCGTTTCGAACAGTATGCCGCTACTCACGGTGCATCCTTTCGGGATTGTTCAGGGGTGGCGAGCGGTGTGCGATACGCCGCGACCGCCGCTTTCAGTCCGACTTCGGCGACGAATGCGCGGACCTCGGCCACGGATGGGGACAGATGCAGGAGTGCGTCCATCTCCGCGCCGCCCTGCGCCGCGGTTCGGACGCCCATGGCCTCCATCGACTTGTTGATCGAGAGTTTCTTGATTCTGAGGATGTCCGAGGGGGTGCGCGCCATCCGGGCCGCGAGGTCCTCGGTGACGGAGACCAGATCCTTCTCCGGTACCGCGTGATTGGCCCAGCCCCATTCGACCGCCGTCGTGCCATCGATCGCGTTGCCGGGAACGAAGGCCAGTTCCTTCGCGCGTTTGGGGCCGACCAGAGGCGCCCAGAGCGGAGCGATATATCCGCCACCGAGTGGGATCGCGGGCTCGCCGATCCGTGCGTCCTCGGCTACCAGAGTGATGTCGGCGAAGACGCACATCTGGGTGGCCCCCGCGATGCAGTAACCGTGTACCGCGGCGATCACCGGCTTCGGGTGGTCCCAGATGGCGAGGTAACGATTCACGTTGCGCGCCAACCGTTCCCGATCGGCGACTGGATCGGGAACGGAGACGACCTTGCCTACCTGTCCGATGTCGTAGCCGGCCGAAAAGCCTTTTCCCGCACCGCGAATCCCGACGATCGGGCCTCCGCCGGTCGCGAGCGCATCCAGGGCATCGCTGAATTCGTCCAGCAATTCATTCGAGAGCGCGTTGGCGCTGCCGGGGCGGTCGAGCACGATCCAGCTGATCGGGCCGTTGTGTTCTATTCGCAGATTCTGGTACCGGTTTTCGGTCGACGTGGCGGTCACCGTTGTCACGCTCGCCCGATCGGAATCTGCTTCTTGACATGGAAGTCGACCACGCCCGAGGCGCGCAGTTCGCGGCGCGCGAACCGCCAGCCGTGCTCGCCATCGCGAACGAAGTCGTCGTGGTACTGGCCGAAGAAGTACCCGTCGGCCTTACCTTCCTTGGTGTAGCGATGCCACGCGTACAGCACCGACCGGACCGATGCCGAAGTCATATCGTCGGAAAAGGTCACCACGACGTTGGATACGTGATGGCTGGTCGCGGCGAAGAACGTTCCGATTCCGTCGAGCGTTTCCCGGTACGCGTCCCGGCCGGTGGCGCCGAAGTCCGGCCCGTAGGCGACGTAGCAGTCCTCGGTGAACAGCCGCACGAGCTGATCGGGCAGGTTCATGTCCAGGAAGTACGCGTAATCGTAGAGAACGCGTTCGATCTTCCGCTGCTCGACGAGTTCGGCGAGTTCGCGGGTGGACACCTCGGAGGTGGTGGTCATTCGATCTCCTTCGGGATACGGATGAGAGTGCGTCGGCGGGTTCGTCCCGACCTGCTCGTACTCAACTACATCAACGTTGACGTAGATTTGTCGGCTCTGCCGCCGCCGGCCCGGGAAGCTGCCGATGCGGTGCGACAGTCGGGTGATCCGAGCGGCGATTCGGCGAAAGTCAGTCTTTCGCAGCGTAATCCGATGCCATGGCATCGGCGCCCGGCCAGCGGACGGGGAGTGGGGAGGTCAGCGAGGATGCCACTTCCTCCCACGGTCCGACGTGGATGGTGCGCATATTGCGGGAGGCGAAGCGCCACCGCCCGTCCAGTCGGACGTACTCGTCCTCGTAACGTACGGCCCCGAAGACTGTGGTACCCCCGGTCGCGATCTCGAGGTGAGCTCCCACCACCCCTGTGGCGTGATCCTCGTCGATGAAGTCGACCAGCACGTAATGGGGAGTGTGGATGGTGGTTCCGAAGGCCGTGCGGGCCTGCCGGATCATGTCCGCGATCCCGGATCCGCCGGTAGCGCCGGGGAATCCGCCGGCGGAGAAGACGCCATCGGCGGCAAACGCGTCCGCTATGGCGCCGAAATCATCGAAGTCGGACGCGAGGAAGTAGCGGACAGCGAGGTCGTAGATCTCGGCTCGATCCTCGAGCCGTCTCACTCTGGCTTCTATGTCGGACATCTGCACACTCCTTCGTGGGCCCGGCTCGGTGCGCACGCCTGCTCGCCGCGATACGCTCCTCAATCAACGTCGGTGTAGATTGTGTCTCCGATCATCGAGCCCTGCGTCCTGCTTGTCAACCTCTGGCGCCGCCTTGTGTGGGTCGACGTCCACGTGGAAGTGGATGGAGTCAACATCGGAGTTGACAGAAGGCGGCGGGCCGGGCAGGCTGCGAAACGCGATGTGAGTCACACACGCAAGTCCATGCGATGTCCGGCGGGCAGCTGGTCGAGGCAGCGCGTCCGGTCGGGCCGATCGCTGAGCTAACACGTGTCGTGCTTGGCGCGACGTCGTTCCGGCGTCGGACCGGCTTCAGTTCGGAAAGGCAGACGATTATGGGCGGCGCACTCGAAGGCAAGATCGCTTTCGTCACCGGGGCAGCTCGAGGACAGGGCCGTAGCCATGCGGTACGTCTCGCCGAGGACGGCGCGGACATCATCGCCGTGGACATCTGCCGGTCGATCGATTCGGTGCCCTACCCGCTGGGAACCGAGGACGATCTGGCCGAGACCGCCGCACTTGTGCGGAACCTCGGGCGTCGTATCGTCGCCCGGACGGCCGACGTTCGTGACAAGAAGGCACTGTCGGCGGCCTTCGAAGAGGGGGCCGTCGAGCTCGGCGGAGTGGACATCGTTGTCGCCAACGCCGGCATCGCTCCACAACAGGCACACGAGCCCGATCGCGACGCCGTATTCGCGGATGTGGTCGCGGTCAATCTCATCGGTGTCTTCAACACCGTCGAAGTCGCGCGCGAACGGATGATCGCCCAGGGCCGAGGCGGATCGATCGTCCTGACCGGTTCGACGGCTGCCATCAAGGCCGTCGGCGGGAGCTCGGGCGCCGGAATCGGATATACCGCGAGCAAACACGGTGTGGTGGGGTTGATGCGCCAGTACGCGGTGTTGCTCGCCGAGCACAATATTCGGGTGAACTCGGTTCACCCCACCGGCGTGAACACTCCGATGGTGGTCGGCAACACGGCACTCGCGCAGGCGCTGGCGGACCCGTCGAATATGGGTAACTCGATCAGCAACCTGCTGCCGATCGAGCTGCTCGAGCCCGAGGAGATCAGCAACGCGGTGGCATGGCTGGCGTCGGATCAATCCAGATATGTCACCGGTGTCATGTTGCCCGTCGATGCGGGGTTGACGATCAAATGATCGGAGGCCGCTGCCCCGAAAGCTCGAAGTTGCCGGTGGTCGCCGTCACCGAGGCCGCTGTATGACGGGGCTGCTCGTCGCGAACCGTGGCGAGATCGCACTCCGCATCATGCGCACGGCGGCCGCGCGCGGTATGTCCACGGTCGCGGTGTACAGCGAAGACGACCGCACCTCACCGCATGTGACCGACGCGCACCGATCGGTTGCGCTGCCGGGTAGTGGCCCGGAGGCGTATCTGGACGCGGCGGCTATCTGCGCTGCCGCAGTCTCGGCGCAGGCCACCATGGTTCATCCCGGATACGGGTTCCTGAGCGAAAGCGCTGAACTGGCCGAAGGGTGCGCTGCGCACGACCTGATATTCGTGGGACCGGATGGACCCACCCTGAGGCTGCTCGGAGACAAATCCGCCACCCGGGAGCTGGCCGCGAGTTGTTCGATCCCGGTCCTGCCTGCCACGACGGGGCCGACGTCGAAGGCCGCCGCTCGGGACTTCGCCCTGTCTTCGGGTCTCTCGTCGGTGATTGTGAAGGCGTCGGCCGGTGGTGGCGGGCGCGGCATCCGCATCGTCGAGGACCTTCGCAATCTCGATCACGCGATCGACAGATGCCGTTCGGAGGCCGCCCGTGGCTTCGGTGTCCCTGATGTCTACGTCGAGGCATATCTGCCCCGTGCCCGCCATATCGAAGTCCAAGTGGCCGGGGACGGGAGTCGATCGGCGGTACACCTTTTCGATCGTGAGTGCACCGGACAGCGCCGCCACCAGAAGATGGTCGAGACCGCGCCTGCTCGGAATTTGCGCGAGGACATCCGCGAGGCCCTCTACGGCGCCGCGCTGGCGCTCGCTGCCGCGGTCCGACTTCGGGGTCTGGCGACATTCGAATTTCTCGTGGACGCCGACAATCCGGAGCTGTGGTACTTCATCGAGGCCAATCCGCGATTGCAGGTCGAACACGGCATCACCGAACAGATCACCGGCCTGGATCTGGTCGGTCTGCAACTCGACCTGGCGCGCGAGCGGACTCTGACCGATCTGCGGCTCGCACCGCAAACCCGTGAGGTACCAAAGGGAATCGCGATCGAAGCCAGGATTACCGGAGGCCCTGGTCCGGGGAGCTCCGGCCGGGTGGGCGAGGTGAGGTTTCCCACCGATTCGTCGATTCGGATCGAGTCGCATCTGCGGCCCGGGATGCGGGTCGGCACCGGCTACGACCCGCTGCTCGCGAAACTCATCGCGCACCGTCCGGACGGCGATTTCGACGCGGCGGCGACGACGCTGAACCGCGCGCTCGGCGAGGTCGTGCTCGGCAACCTCGAAACCGATATCGAGACACTCGAATGGTTCGTCGGCAGCTCCGAATTTCGCCGCGGTGTGGCGACAACCCGGACAATCGACGACCATCTCGCCTCGGCTTCGACTATCCGCCAACCGGTCTCGGATGCCGAGCTGATACTCGTGCGAGCGCCGGCCGGCGGGACCGTTGTCGCGGTCTCGGCGAAACCAGGTTCGGTTGTCCATCACGGCGATGTACTGGTGACGCTGGAAGCGATGAAGATGGAGACCGATGTCCGTTCCCCGGTTGCGGGTGTCGTCGTCGAGGCCGTCGTCGAGGTCGGTCAACTCGTCCAGCCCGACATTGTGCTCGCCACCGTCGAGCCAGGCGCGGACCAGACGAGAAGAATCATCGACTCCGGCGAGATCGACCGCACCGCAATACGATCCGACCTCGCTGATATCACGGCTCGACATCGGCGGACCCTCGACGAGGAACGCACCGATGCCGTGGAACACCGGCATCGACTGGGCAAGCGCACCGCACGGGAAAATCTCAGCGACCTGTTCGACTCGGACAGTTTCCACGAGTACGGACCCCTTGTCGTCGCTGCACAGCGGCAGCGTCGCGCACTGTCCGATCTGGAGCGAACCACTCCGGCCGATGGTCTCGTCGCGGGATTCGGCACCGTCGACGGTCGCACCACCGCCGCATTGGCATACGACTACACGGTGTTGGCCGGAACCCAGGGTTTGCAGAGTCACAAGAAGGCCGAGCGGATATTCGAACTCGCCGGCCGACGAGGATCCCCGGTCGTCGTATTCGCCGAGGGAGGTGGTGGCCGTCCCGGGGACACCGACGACATGTCGCGCGCGACGCGCATGGATCTCGGAACGTTCGTGGCTCTCGGACGACTCAACGGCGTGGTGCCGACCATCGGGATCGCCTCGGGGCGCTGCTTCGCCGGCAACGCCGCGCTGCTGGGTGCATGCGATCTCGTCGTGGCGACTCGTGACTCCCGGATCGGCCTCGGCGGCCCCGCGATGATCGAAGGCGGCGGACTCGGTTCGTTCGCCGCCGACGACATCGGCCCACCGTCCGTTCAGGGGCCCAACGGAGTGATCGACATCCTCGTCGAGGACGAGGCCGAGGCCGTCGCGGTGGTACGCCGCTACCTGAGCTTTTTCCGCGATCCGAGCCCGATGTGGACCGAATCCGATCAACGAGTGCTGCGCCACATCGTGCCCGAACGAAGCAATCGGGCGTTCGATATCAGAACAGTCATCGCCACACTCGCAGACCAGGATTCGGTTCTCGAACTCCGCCCCCTCTTCGGGCCGGGTGTGGTCACCGCCCTGGTGCGCATCGAGGGCCGGTCCGTCGCGATCGTCGCCAATGACGGGAGCCACCTCGGCGGCACGATCGGCAGCGCCGAGGCCGACAAGATGGCGCGCTTCCTGCAGCTGTGCGATGCCTACGAGGTGCCGGTCGTGTCCCTGTGTGACACCCCGGGCTTTCTGGTCGGTCCGGATGCCGAGCGCACCGCCACCGTTCGTCATGTGAGCCGGTTGTTCGTGATCGCGCCGACGCTGACTGTGCCGTTCTGTACGGTCATCGTGCGCAAGGCATTCGGGCTCGGTGGTCAAGCCATGGCCGGGGGTAGCTTCCGCGTGCCCGACGCCATCGTGGCGTGGCCGACCGGCGAACTGGGTGCGATGGGTCCCGAGGGAGCCGTCAGGCTCGGTTTCCGTCGGGAATTGGATGCGATCGAGGATCCCGATGAGCGTGACTGCGTCTACCGAATGCATCTCGAGCAGTATCGAAAGCAGGGCAGCGCGGTCAATGCCGCGTCGGTGTTCGAGATCGATGACGTCATCGACCCGGCATCGACGAGATCATGGATCACGAGTGTTTTCAGCGCATCTCGGGTCGAACGCGCCTCCACCGTCCGCCGCCGGATCGATACTTGGTAATCGCCGACACCTTCACGACGGGCAGTGCCCCGGCACCGAATCGGCTCCGGGGCACTGGTATTCACGGCTCACCGCATCGTGTAGTTCTCCAAGTCCGGACGGCGCGTCATCTGCCAGTACTCGACGTTGAGGAAGGGCATCACGAACACCACCCGACCGTGTGAGTTGCGGTAGTACGTCGACATTCCGCGGTGGGTCCACACAGTTCGCGCATGGGTGGAGTCGACCAGGTCGTTGTATTCGCGATTGGCTTCCGGCTTTGCATCGATGGCCTTGATGTCATTGCGGAACATCTCGGTGAGAAGCCCGCGGATGTAACGCATCTGGACTTCCATGAAGAACATGAAGCTGCCGCTACCGGGAAACGAGTTGGGTCCGCCGAGCATGAAGAAGTTCGGGAACTCGGGTACGGATACTCCCAGGTACGCCTTCGGATCGTCGTCGTTCCATGCCTCTCGCAAGGTGAGACCGCCGATGCCCCGCACCTCCATCGAGCTGACGAACCGGGCGGCGTCGAACCCGGTGGCCCAGACGATCACCTCGGCATCGGTCGCGACCCCTGTGTCGTCGACGAGGCCGTCGGCACGGATGGATGCGACGGACCTGTCGATCAGGTCGACGTTGTCCTTTCGCAGTGTCGCGTACCAGCCGTTGTCCAGCAGAATTCGCTTGCCGAACGGCGGGTAGTCGGGAATGACCTTGTCCAGCAGATCAGTTCGATCGCCGACCTGCGCGGTGATATAGCGGGTGAAGTACTCGCGGTGCCCATCGTTGCGCGCGTTCACCGAGCGCTCCGGGTGGGCCCACTCCGGGTCGATGCGCAGCGATTCGATGACCTTGTCCCCGAACTGCCAGAACAAGCGGATCCAGTACCAGCTGTGGTAGATCGGGCACCCCTGCATCAGCCGCCGCAACTCCGGCGGGATCTGCAGCCGGAACTTCTCGAACGGGGCCACCCATTGCGGGGAACGTTGAAAGATCGATAGGTGCGCAACCCGGTCCGCGATCGCGGGAGCGATTTGCATCGCGCTGGCGCCGGTGCCCACGATCGCCACTCGCTTACCATCCAGCTCGAGGTCTTCCGGCCACTCGGCCGAATGGAAGCTCACGCCCTGAAACGTTTCCATACCAGGCACATTGGGCTTCTTGGGCCGGTTCAAGACGCCTACGGCGCTGATCACCACATCAGCCTGCAACGTGGACGGCGACCCATCCGGATTGTGCACCTCCACGGACCACCGCGCCGACTTCTCGTCGTATGTCGCCGAGCGAACCTCGGTTCCGTACCGGATGCGCTGATCGGCGGCGAGATCCTTCATGATCCGTGCGAAGTACCGCTGGAGCTCGTCGCGCAGCGCGAAGTGGGTGGTCCAGTCGTTCTTCGCGAACGAGAACGAGTACAGGTGGCTGGGGGTATCGACGCCCGCGCCCGGGTACGTGTTCTGCCACCAGTTTCCGCCGGCCTGCGATTGCTTCTCCAAGATGACGTAGTCGACTCCCATATCTTCCAGCTGCTCGGCCGCGGCAATACCGGCAATCCCGGTGCCGATCACGATGACCGAGAAACCTTCGGGCGCCTCGACCGGTTCGAGAGCGAGCGCCGGAGCGTGTGGCGCGGCGCGTCTGGCCAACTCGAGTGACAGCATCGGACCGTACTCGGGGCCGACTTCCTCGCCCATGCACACACTCATCATCCGCACGGTCAGCTCCGGTGAGGGGGACTCGATGGCAGGGCGGGTACCGTTCTGCAGATCGAGGATCGCGCGCACTGCAGCGTCGCGAATCTCCTGCTGAACGTCGTCATCGAGTCCACCCGAGTCGTGGTCGCCGAGCCCCTTACCCCTGGTGGGCGTGTACGGGGCGCGCAGCCACTTTTCGTCCCCCGTCGTTTGGAACACGACCATCAGAAGTGTAGGAACGTTCGCTCTGGCGACCGCAGCTCGGATCTCGTCCTCCGTCAGCCGGTCCGAAGGGACCTCGGCTCCGGCTACGGCTGTCGAGTCACGCTGCACTGTCTTCATTCGAGCACCTTTCGCATCGATGTCGCGATCGCAGACAACCGCTTTGCGCTGTAATCACCCGGTCCGTCAACGTGTGTGTTGATAGACGTGGCGTCATCGTGACAGGGCTCTGGCGAGATTGTCAACGTCGAAGTTGATTGACGTGCAATATCTACGTTGACGTTGACAAACCGGTCCGCGCTGGGCAACATGCACGTTGATGCTGCGTGTTGTGTGTCACGTGAATTGTGCTCGCGGCTGTGTGCTCGGCAGGTAGGTGTCCGGAGTGTGGACGTGATGCGACAGCACCCGTATGGACATTCGAATCGAAAGGGAGACAATGCAACTCGAAGGCAAACGGATCTTGGTCACGGGTGGAGCGCAAGGTATCGGCGCCGCGATCGTCAAGGCGTACGTCGCGGAGGGGGCTCGGGTTCACTCCTATGACCTGAACGAGGAGGGCGGGCGGCGGGTCGCGGATCAGGCCAACAGTGCCGGTCCTGGAACGGCGGCCTTCTCCCGGCTCGACATCGCCGACGGCGAGGCAACCGAGGCTCTTTTTCGTAGTGCGGCAGAGGAATTGGGGGGCATCGATGTCCTGGTCAATATAGCCGGGCTGCAACGATCGGCAATGGCCGACGAGATCACCGACGAGCTCTTCGACGCCGTCTACCGAGCGAATGTGCTCGGCACGATCCACACGAACCAGTCGGCATTTCGGATCATGAAGAGCGCCGGTACCGGCGCAATCATCAACTTCGGTTCGATGTCGGGTTTCACCGGCGAGCTCGCCAACTCGACCTACGGATCCTCGAAGGGAGCGGTCCACACCTGGACCCGGACCGTCGCGCGAGAATGGGGGCCCTCGGGCATCCGCGTCAATGCCGTTCTGCCGTATGTGAACACGCCGATGTTCGATAAATACACCAACTCGCTCGGGCCCGACGAACTCGCTGCATATCAAAAGCAGCTGCGGCAAGATATCCCGCTCGGGGGCACCTTCGGCAATGCGGACCGGGATTTGGCGCCGGTTCTGGTCTTCCTTGCCAGCGACGCATCGCACTTCATCACGGGCCAGCTGTTGCCCGTCGACGGCGGATTCGCTGCGGTTCGGTAGCTCGCAGCCCATTCGGTGGCGGGAGGTCTCGTCGCTACAGCTTATCAATGTAAACGTTGACGTTGACAACAGGGTTTGCTTTTGCGAAGCTCATCACGTCGAGGCCAAGGAGTGTGTAGTCATGAACAGCCCGATCATGCGAGTCGACAATGCTTTGGCAGACCTCGGCGCGGGGCGGCCGGTAGTTCTGGTCGGCTCGGCTCCTGAATCCGACAGTTACCTCCTGCTGGCAGCCGAGAAGACCACCGTCGCCACGATGAGTTTCCTGATCCGGTACGGGTCCGGCCTCGTCTGCGCTGCCCTGCCGGGCGACGAATGTGATCGGCTGGGGCTGGTGGCCATGGTGGGAGCCGATTCCGGCTGCACGGCAACCGAATACACCGTCAGCGTCGATGCGATCGATGGCATCACTACGGGAATCTCGGCAGCCGACCGGGCCCGGACGATGCGCGAGCTTGCCTCACCTGCGAGCGAGCCGTCCGCTTTCAGTCGGCCGGGACACGTCGTACCGACCAGGGCGCGCGCGATGGGGGTTTTCGGAATTCAGGGGCCGAGCGAGGCCGCCGTCGACTTGGCGCGGTGCGCCGGACTAAGGCCCGCAGGCGCTTTCGCGGCGCTGGTCTCACCGGTCGACTCCACCCGGATAGCGACGACCATCGAAAGTGTGGCCTTTGCGAGTGAACACGCTTTGAACTGGGTCTCGGTCCACGACGTCGTCGTGTATAGGCGCAGTGTCGAATCGCATGTGCGAGTGGCGGAGCCAGTGCTTCGTGATGGGCCCTACGGTTCGCACCAGACGATCACCGCTCATAGCGACGTCACCGGAATCGGCTATGTCGTCTTTCGATTCGGGGCGCCAGGACCGCAGGCCGCCCTGGTTTCACTCGAACAAGGACCCAATCCGGCGTTATATGCCTCGGGAGTCGATCCGCGCCTCGACGCCGCGTTCCGACATGCCGCCGAGAGTGGGAACAGTGTGGTCATCGTCCGATGCGCCGAGCGCGGGAACGATGATGACGATGTCGCTGCCGACGTGGCCGAGATTCTGCGGATGTCGAACGTTTCGACGCTGTCCCCGGTCGGTCCTGTTACACAACTTGCTGCAACACTGCGGCATTTCGGGATCACAGTCGCTGCCGATGCGGTGAATCCCAGCAGCGAGCCGCCCGCGCATGGTGCGCTGCAGGTCGTCGGAGATGTGGTTCGGGGTGACCAGCGAGGTCGCGAAATGGGATTTCCTACAGCCAACCTCGAACTGGACGAGGAACTTTCGGGCTCGGTCGGCAAAGCAGTGGTCGATGGTGTGTGGGCAGGACGAGCGGCATTGCCGGATGGTCGGACAGTCGTGGCCGCCATATCGGTGGGCCGTCGCTCGACGTTCTACGGCCGATCGGGAATTCGGCTGCTCGAGGCGCACCTGCTCGACTTCGAGGGGGATTTGTACGGTCTGACGCTGACCGTCCACTTGGATCAATGGATCAGACCGCAAACGGCCTTCTCGTCGAAAGAGGAACTTGTCGCGGCTGTTGCTGAGGACATTGCGAAAACGCGCATCCTCGCGAAGGGAAGTCGGGTCCGGCGGTCTGCTCACGCAAGCGAACCACACTGCGGTCCCTGATCGGCGCGAACGCTTCGACCCAGCGCCTTCTCAGGGACCTCAGTTGTCGACGCCCGTTGGGATAGGCTGTTCGTTAGCGAAGAGTTAACGCATATTGCCCGTTGTCGGGGGATGTGCTGGCGAATGGTCTGCAGCTGATGGCCGAGGATGATCTGTTTCGGACACAGCGTGGCGTGTCGGAGCCGGTCACGGAGGAGTTGAGCGCGGCCGGGTTCTGCGATGCCGAGGAGATCGGGCGAGGCGGTTTCGGTGTGGTCTATCGGTGCACGCAGGCGGAGCTGGACCGTACGGTGGCCGTGAAGATTCTGACCGCCGAGTTGGACGCTGACAATCTCGAACGGTTTTTCCGCGAGCAGCGGGCGATGGGCCGGCTGACGGGGCACCCGAACATCGTCACGGTACTGGAGACGGGGACCACCGCGAGTGGACGGCCGTATCTGGTGATGCCGTATCACCCGTTGGACTCCCTGGACGCGCGGATCCGCCGGTAGGGTTCGCTGCCCACGGAGACGGTGTTGTGGATCGGGGTGAAGATCGCCGGGGCGCTGGAGACCGCACATCGCCTGGGCATCGTGCATCGCGACGTGAAACCGGGCAACATCCTGCTCACCGACTATGGCGAGCCCGCCCTGAGCGACTTCGGTATCGCACGCATCCCCGGCGGATTCCAAACCTCCGCGGGCACCCTGACCGGGTCACCGGCATTCACCGCCCCCGAGGTCCTCGAGGGGGGTGCCCCGAGCCCGGCGGCGGATGTGTACGGGCTGGGCGCCACTCTGTTCTGCGCGCTGACCGGGCACGCGGCATTCGAACGGCGCAGCGGGGAGACCGTGGTGACGCAGTTTCTGCGGATCACCACTCAGCCGACACCGGACCTGCGCGAGCACGACATCGCCGAGGATGTGTCCGTGGTGATAGCGACGGCGATGAATCGCGATCCCAGTCAGCGGCCGTCGGCGGCGGCGCTGGGGGAGACGATCCGGCAGGCGCAGCGCCGCCACGGGTACGGGGTCGATGACATGGCGGTGCACGCCGAACCGGCTGCGGCGCAGCGAGATCCGAAACCGCCTTCCCAGGAGTGGCGTCCGCCGGCGGCGCCGGTGATGGTTCGAGGTGGCGGTTTGCCGCTGGAGTTGACCAGTTTCGTCGGCCGCCGCACCGAAGTCGCCGAGGTGAAGAATCTGCTGGCCTCGACCCGGCTGGTTACCCTGACCGGTATCGGCGGGGTCGGCAAGACGCGGCTGGCGCTGCGGGCCGCGGCCGCCGTGCGAGGTGAGTTTGCCGATGGGGTGTGGCTGGTCGAGCTGGCTGAGGTGTCCGACCCGTCGCTGCTGGTCGAGGCGGTCGCGGCCGACCTGGGGTTGCGTGATGATTCGGCGCGGCCGTTGCGGGAGGTACTGGTCGAGTTCTTGTCTGCGCGGAACTCGCTGCTGGTGTTGGACAACTGCGAGCAACTGGTGGCCGCGGTGGCGGAACTGGTCGAGACCTGGCTGCGAGCCGCACCGAACCTGCGGATCGTGGTGACCAGTGGTGAACCGCTGGATATCGCCGGGGAAGCGGTGCTGCGGGTGGCGCCGTTGACGGTGCCGGATCCGGATCGCAGGCTGTCGTTGCGGGGACGTCCCCGCTTCGACGCGGTGACATTGTTCGCTGACCGTGCGACCGGGGTGGTGCCGGGTTTCGAGCTGACCGCGGACAACACGGTCACTGTGGCCCGGATCTGTGCCCGGCTGGATGGATTGCCGCTGGCGATCGAGTTGGCGGCCGCCCGGATCCGCATGATGTCACCCGAGCAGATTCTGCAGCGGCTCGACGACAGATTTGCGCTACTGACCCGCGCCAGCCGCACTGCGCCGACACGGCAGCAGACGCTGCGCTGGTGTGTCGACTGGAGTTACGAGCTGTGTACCCCGCTCGAGCAACAACTGTGGGCCAGGTTGTCGGTGTTCGCCGGAGGCTTCGAACTCGATGCCGCCGAACAGGTATGCGGCGCCGATTGGGGGCCCGAGGATCCGCTCGATGTGCTGTCCTCGCTGGTGGACAAGTCGATCCTGATCCGCGACGAGTCTCAGGGCAGTGTGCGGTTCCGGATGCTCGAGACGGTCCGCGACTACGGACGTCGGAAGCTGCGAGCTTCCGGCGAGAACCAGCAGTTGCAGCGTCGCCACCGCGACTGGTATCAGCGGCTGGCGCTGGACGCGGAGGCCGAGTGGATCAGCGACCGCCAGCCTTACTGGATCGCTCGGCTCGAACGCGAGCAACCCAACCTGCGCGACGCGCTCGAATACAGCCTGGCCGAGGATACCGAGGAGGCGACCGAAGCCGGACTGCAAACCGCCGCCGCACTATTCATGTTGTGGGATTTTCGGGGCCTGAACAGTGAGGGTCGGCGGTGGATCGACCGCGTCGTCAACCACCACCCTGACCGACAATCCATACCCGACCGTGTCAAAGCGCTCCAGGTAGGCTGCGTCATGGCGGCGACGCAGGGCGACTTGCGGGCGGCGTCCGCCCTCGTGGACGAGGCACGCGTGCTCGGCGAGTTGGCTCCCACCCCGATGACTCAGGCACTGATCGCCTACGCTCACGGCGTCCTGGCATTCTTTGGCGGTGAACCCGTTCGCACGTCCCCGTCCCTCGAACGTGCAGTCGAGGTATTCAGTTCGGATCAGCGGAGATACACCTATGTGTCTGCTTTGAATGTGCTCGGTTTGCTGCACGTACAGGCCGGTGACACAAAACGGGCGATCGAGTGTCAACAGCAGGTACTTTCCATCACCGAAGCGTGCGGCGAATCGCTGTTCCGGTCGGCGGCGTTGTGGGGCATGGGTCTTGCTGTCTGGCAGCAAGGTGAGGTGTCCCGGGCAATGACACTGTTCGAGGATGCTTTGCGAGTCAACCTGCAAATTCGAAGCCCGCTGATAGCCGCGTTGAGTCTCGAGCCATTGGCCTGGACAGTCGGTGCCGATGGTGATGCCGAGCGCGCGGCCGTACTACTGGGAGCCGCGCAAAAACTATCGGCGTTCGTGGGTAACGTCGGGAGCCCCTTCCCAAGCCCGCAAAATCACGACGAATGTGTCCGGCGGACGCGATCTGCCCTCGGGGCACGCGGGTTCGATTCAGCCCTCCGCCGCGGTCAGGCTATGGGTATGGACGAAGCCGTAGCTCACGCACTCGGCGGGCAACCCACCGACGGAACACTCACCGCGGGTCCGCAGGCGGCTCTGACCAAGCGCGAGCGGCAGGTCGCCGATCTCATCGCCCAAGGTCTCACCAACAGGCAGATCGCCACCAAACTGGTGATCTCCGCCCGCACCGCCGAGGGCCACGTGGAGCACATCCTCACCAAACTTGGATTCACCTCCCGCGCGCAGGTCGCGGCCTGGATAGTAGAAAACACCGGACGACAGAATCGTCGACCGTCCTAGACTAGTCAGTCGTGGAGGACGGCGTCGGTGACCAGTCCAGCGATGTAACGACGGCCGGCGATGGTGGGGTGGTAGGCGAGGGCCTCGTCGCCGGGGCCGATCCCGGTGATCGAGACGTAGCGTTGTCCGTCGGGTGCGCAGACGGAGTGGCCGCCGTCTTGCCATTTGTTGACTATGGTGAATCCGGCGCGTTCGGCGGCTTTGGCGACTTCGTCGTTGAGGCGATGTTCGATGTGGTTGCCGAAGTCGAGGACGTCTTGGCCCATGGTCAGGTCGACGATGCATCCGGCGGAGTGGTCGGGCAGCAGTCGCAGGTAGCCGACGACAACAACTTTCGCGTTGGGGGCCTTGGCGCGGACCGCCGCGTAGGCGTTGTCGAGGTTGGCTCCGAGCCGGTCGAGTTTGACTTCGGCCTCCTGTCGCACCTGTGGTGTGCAGTTGATGCCGGTGCTGAAGCAGTTCTGTAGTAGCCCCATATAGAAGTCGTCGTTGTTGCCGCCGGTGGAGATGGAGACGTAGCGGGTGGCCGCCGAGAGCCCGGCGGCGCTCTTCTCGACCAGGTCGGCGGGGGTGCCGCCGCAGGCCAGGTCGGTGAACCCGACTCGGGGCCGGTGCGCGGCGACCAGGTGTCCGACGTCGTCGCTGGCTTGCGCGCAGTCGGAGTTGAGGGAGGTGGTCAGGTAGGAGCTGACCGAGATGAACGAATCACCGAGGGAGACGTATTCGCTGCCGGCGGTGGGTGCCGGTTCGGCGGTGGCGAGCCCGCCTGTGGTGAGGCCGAAGGCCACAGCGGCGGTCGTGAGACCGCGGGTGATCGCGAGAGGCATCATGGACAGCTCCTGAAAAATGTTGACGTGCTGCGCCATTGGCGGCGGGGCAGCCGGTGGAAGCCCGGACCCTTCGAGGGCGCGCGGGCACCCGGCCGCGCATGCACGGCGGGGCCGGTGGCTTGGATGTGCGGGTTCGACCCCCGCGATGCTCAGTCGTTCTGGGTGGGCTGCTGTGGTGTGCGCGGGCGGTGTTCTCGGGCAAGGACGGATTGGATACGGCTGAGCCGGTCGGCGAACTGCTGCGGGTCCAGCGGGTCGGAGCCGTCGATGATCCATTCGGTGAACGACATCGTCGTGCCCGCGGTGAAGTAACCGGCGATCTCTGCGGTGAGGCGTTCGTCGAGACCGAACAGCTGCCGGGCAGCTGCCTGACTGAACGGGGCGAACAACTCGCCGACTCGGCGGTGTACCGCGTAGGCGCATGAGCCGGTCAGCAACGCGCGGTAAAAGCGCCGGTGCGCGGCAAAGTGGCGTGCTGCCTCGGCGACCGTCGCGATGGACTGCTCAGGGGAGGGACCGAGCGTGGTGCGGGCCAACTCGGCGAGCATCGGGGCCAACTCACGGGTCATCAGATCCACCGCAGCCGCGACCAGCAAGCCATCACGGTCGCCGAAGTGCTGGTAGAGCACGCGACGGCTGACATCGGCGGCGTCGGCGAGCTCGGTGACCGAAAACTCCGTGGTGGCGCGCTCGGTCGCCACCGATACTGCCGCCGCCAGCAGCGCTGTCCGGGTGCGGCGCACCCGAGGATCGAGATCGGCAACAGTGTCGGCGTTGCGCAGTGCGTCACTCACACCACTGATAATGCACAACCGTTATCTAAATGACAAGTGTTACTTTTTCTGCCCCGGCCGGACTGGTGAATGCGCGCAAATCGGCACTATCGCTTACTGCAGTGAGATAGTCAGGATCGCTCGCGTAGTCGGGGAGACGGCTGGCGCGTGTGTGACACGCGGTGACTTTGTCGGCATGTCGGACGATTGCGACTGTGGCAGCGCTACGGTGATCAGTGGCTTGTGTCGATCCCGTCTGCACCGAAGTCGTTGCAGTAGTTGCTGGATGCGTTCCGGCCATGTTTCGCCGCCTCCACCTTCGTCACATTCGTCGCCCTGACTGTGGGGGCGATCGCTGCGTCGTCGCGGCGGACGGTGTGTGGCATCCTTACCGCCGCTCGGCTCGGCGGGCATCACAGTCGTGCGTTCCGGTTCTTCGCCACCGCTCGCTGGAGTCTGGACGAGGTTGGACTGACCATGCTGAGGTTGGTGGTCGGCTGGCTCACCCCACCGGCGCCTATCGCCGCGGTGACCCGCAATGCCCCTGGATGCTCCGGACGTCACCCGGCTGCGGACGTCATCGACCGTCGAGCGCGTCGAGCGCGTCCAAGTCCATCATCGCCGTGGATGTTCTGTGCACGATCTCATGACATACCTCGTCCGGGTGGAATTTCGGCATGATCATGCTGCGTCCGATCGTGATCATCCATGCGAAGTATGGATAGATGGTTTGTTGCCGGTATGCTCGCCATGCGTCGTCGACCGGCAGCCTCGGCCCGCCCGACGCGTGCAGGCGATCCACGTAGAATTCTATGAGTTCGCGCTCCCACGCCCGGCGATCGTCCACCCGCAGGCCGGAAGTGATTGTGTAGGACACATCGAAAGCCCAGCTACCTCGCAGTACCAATTGCCAATCGGTGAATCCCATCTTGCCGTCGGCGGTCATATAGGCGTTTCCGATATGTGAGTCACCGTGCAGGAGGGTCTGCGGGCCTTCCTGCGCGATCATCAGGGATCGCTCACACGCCGCGTAGAGTTCATGGTGTACTGGGGGTAGCGTGTCGGGTACTACCGCGGGCGCGCGCCGCAGCCCGACTGTCGCTCGTTTCTGCATACCCAGGAGCTGGTCGAAATTTCGGAAGTGTTGGCTCGGTGTTTTCAGCCAATCGCGTGTTTTCAGCTCGGGAGAATCCCAATAGCGGCCGTGCCAAACAGCCATGTTCGCGAGTAGTTCTTGCATCTGCTCCCGTGTGACGGGCTCGATCGGAGTGCAGAATCGCGCGTTCTTGGTAATGCTGATGTCCTCGAGCAGTGTGAGCGACCGGCCGGTACGCTCATCGGCTGCACCGAAATATCCGTGTGGCGCCTCGATGTCCAGCTGGGGACGAAGGTGCTGGAAGAAACCGGGCTCTCCTGGTAGCGCGTGCGCCAGATATTGCGTCAAACGTTGAGTGAATGTCAAGGTCGTTTTCGCGAATAGATGTTCCGGCAACCCCGCCCGTCGCCCCGCTTCATTATACTTGACCGTAGCCCGCCATCGGCTCGTAGTGCCGGCACCGGCAGGGACGATCTCGAATGATTCAACTCTCGCCTCGGGATGCCCGGCTGTCAGCACTGCTGCAAGCCACTGAGCGCCGACCTCGCTCTCCTGCATCGGGATTTCGGCTTCACCTCGGCGGACTTTCTCCATCAGGACGTGAGCGCCGAGTTTCAGTACCCCGGGCAGTGTTCCGTTCACTGAGCTTCCTGTCGATGCTTCACCCACACCGTCACCTTCCCCTGCTCGGACTCGTCGCATAGTCACCCGGCGGACGCCTAGGCGAATGCCAAGTATGCGGTTTCGGATTCGGCCGTGCCACTACTTGTTCGGGACCAAGCGGACATGCTCGTGTCGTGTTTTGGCGAATTGCAGAGGCTGCGATGTGCGAATATGTCGGACTCGCGACCAGCGGAGAACCCGTGCGACTTGGCATGGTGTGCAACGCAATTGGCGCGAATAGCGTACAGCGATGTCATGTCCCGGGTCTGTTCCCGAATCACCGTCGCGACGCCGTGCTCACTCCCGTCCGGCCCAGCGTTGCCGGGCTCGCCGCAGCGACCCGGCGTTGGAGTAGCCCACGCGCCGCGCCAGAGATGCCACGGTGTCGTTGGGGCGCGTATGAAAATGGCTTTCTACCAATGCATTACGCGCACGATCGAGTTCGCGGGTCCATGTGGTGTTCTCGTCTGCCAAACGGCGCTGGAGGCTGCGCTTGCTCGTTGCCATATAGCGCGCCGCGTGATCGATGGTCACGCGGCCATCCTCCCCGAGCAGTGCGATCAGCACGTGGTGCAGTCGGCCCGACCAGGTGACGTCGAGGCGACGCAACGGGGGCAGAGCGGTGGCGTACTTCTGCAGAATCGCGGCGAGTGCGGGATCGGCCTGCTGCAAAGGCAGTGCTAGATCGGCTGTGCGGAAGGTGATCTGGTCCGTCGGCGCTCCGAAATCGACACGACGGGTGCCGATTGCTTCAACGAAGCTCCCGTGCCGGCGGGGGGCGCGCTGCCGAAAACGGATTCGGACCGGGCGTATCTCCTGCCCGGTTGCCCTTCGCGCCCTGGACACGATCGCCGCGAGCGAGAACTGGGTGACCAGCTCGCTGCCGCGTCCGTGACCGTTCAGCAATCGGACGTCCGCGGTCGCCTCATCCTCCCGCTCACCCGAAACGGTGAACCCGATGTTGGTGGTGATGAGGCCCGCATACTGTTCGGAGAGCGCCAGACCTTCGCCGAGGGTCGGCGCCGTGGTGAACAGATAGTCGTGTAACCCGAAGGGGCCCACTGTATTTGCCCGTCCGATGGACAATGCCACGTGCGGATCGCGTAGTTCGTGCTCGACCAGCTCCCACAGACGCAGTTGGATACCGCTGGGCACCATGGTGTCGTCGCTGTCCAGTGCCCACTCCGGCAGGTCGACCGCACGGACCAGTCGCCGCCGCGTCGACCTGGTGACTCCAGCGTTGTTCAGTATGAAATTCGAAAACGAAACGTTATCCACCGGATCCAATTGCGAATACCTATCAGGTGAAACGGACATGCTCGGATTTTCCGAAGACCATTGCCGCCCAACGATACTCGACTAGCGCCGGGGCAACGTCGGTGACCGCAGCTCAGCGATCGAGTCCCGTGCCTACCTCGCGCGCGCCGAGTTTGGCACGGTTCGGTCGTTTACTGGCGCGATCGGCGCTATCGGTTCGGCAGTGCCTGATGACAGGATCGACTCCTGGACTGCCCATGTCCATCGCAGTCGGTGTTCGACGCCCAAACCTGTGGATTTCCGCGATACAAGCAGTGAGGACAACGGTTGACCTACCGAAATTCCGTGCACCCTCCGGCAGACGGCCGGTCCGATCCGATCGCGCATGGCTCCCCGGTCCGCACCGATGAGGCCCGAGTGCCCTTGTATTCTCCGGAGTTCGCCTCGGATCCGCACAGCGCCTATCGGCAGATGCGGAAGCAGTGGGGTTCCCTGGTGCCGGTGGACTTGTCACCCGGCGTCCCCGCGACGCTGGTGGTGGGATATGACACGGCGCTGCGGATCCTCAACGATCCCGAGCACTTTCCGGCAGATCCGCGAACCTGGCAGAAAAACATACCGACCGATTGCCCCGTTCGACCGATCATGGAGTGGCGGCCGACCGCGAGCAGAAACGCGGGAGCGGATTTCTGGCGCTACCGCCGAGCGATTACCGCGAGCATCGGCAAAGTAGATCTGTACGCCCTGCATGCGACGCTGGAGAAGATCGCCATCCCGCTGATCAACTCCTTCTGCAAGGACGGGACCGCCGATCTGATCCAGCAGTACGCGCTTCCGCTGACTTTCGAAGCGGTCAATGCCCTGCTCGGTTGCCCGGCCGAGATCGGACAGCAGGTTGCTATTGGCATGGCCGCACTCGTCGAGGGCATCGACGCGGATAAGGGCAACAAGATGATCAGCGAAGCGATGCTGAATCTGGTGAACCTCAAGCGGGCCACACCGGGCAATGACATCACCTCATCGCTACTCGGGCATCCGTCGCAATTGAACGAGCAGGAGATGGTTCACCAGGTAGCGAGTCACTACGGCGCAGGGATCGAGTTCCAGCAGAACCTGATCACCAATACGCTGCTGCTGATTCTCACCGACGACCGATTCGGCGGCGGCGTTCTCAGCGGGCATCTGTCCACGCGCGATGCCCTGGATCACGTGTTGTTCAACGACCCACCCCTAGCGAACTTCCTCATCACCTACCCTCCTCAGCCCGTCCTACTGGACGAGGTGTGGCTGCCTGCCCATCAACCGATCCTCGTCAGCATCGCGGCATGTAACAACGACCCTACGATCAGGGCGAGCGATAGTTTCGAGGATCACACGGGCAATCGCTCCCACCTCGCATGGGGTATCGGCCAGCACGCCTGCCCCGCGCAGTCGCTGTCGTATCTGATCGCCCAGGACGCCATCGATCAACTGCTCGATGCGTTACCAGATCTGCAGCTTGCGCTGCCGGACGGCGGTGCCCGTTCCTGGCGGCCGGGTCCATTCCACCGGGCTCTGGCGGCTTTACCGGTCATCTTCCCGCCCAGTGTGCCGCTGAGAATCTGAGTCCTGGGATCCGGATAACCACAGTGAGCCTGACGAAACCAGCCCACCGTCAGCCGCGGTCCGGCGTGAGCGAATCGGGATTCCGCCTCGGCCCGCCGCCCGTGCCGGACAAGGGGATGCGGCCCAGGTCTCGGATGCGCGGGGAGAGCTGCGTCCTGAGCAGATTGAACAGCCCGATGTTGACCAGCATGACGCGGTGTATCGGTGGCGTGCTCAGTGGTCGGCAGATCGGTTGCGTTGCTGAGGATTTCGTCGAGCACGTAGTACGGCGGACGCACCGTCGGTTAGTGGCGATGAGTTGCCGGGAGTGATGTGCCACTGCATTGAGGGGAACCGGAGCGCATACTCTTCGCTGTAGAATGAGGACTTCAGTCCCGATAGCGTGTCGGAGGTCGCGGAGGCGGGATAAGGCACCGCGTCTACGGGGATGTTGCGCCATATTCTCCGGGGGTCGCCGGTGTTGCAGCTGCGATCCTCGCTGGTGACGAGACTATTCGGGAAGTGCTTGTTCCGCAACAGGTGTCGTGAAACGTCCAGCCGATCGCGACAGGCATGATGCCGCCCTGGCTGGCGCCCGTAGGGGTCAAGACTGGCTCCCGGCATCCAGAAGTTCAGCAGCGCAGCCGAACTCTTGCCCCGCTGTGACCGGCCGGTGCGGTCTGGGACGGCTCAGAACGGCGGGTCGGACGAGTCGTGGTTGTTGGCTGCGATTGGGGTGGTGGCGGTTTGCTGCATGTCCTCCCGCAGCTCCGCCAAGGTCAGGGCGGTCGCGGCTTCGATCTGGCGGGGTTCGGTTTCGAAAGCATCCTGACTGCTGAACAGCGTCACCTTCCCTTCGGCGCAGACCAGGAAGGTGTCACCGTTGTTGTCCTGCTTGACGACCAAGTAAGGAGCGGCAAACGGTGTGGTCGGCAGTATGCCCACGGTCGGCAGAAACCGCAGGTTTCCGTCCCAGCCGACGGCGGGTGCCGCGTCGGCCAGGGCCAGGATCGCGTGCAGCGACCAGGCGGTGCGGTCGGCGTCGCCGCCGACCCACTCGTGTAGCGGGACCAGTCCATCGAAGAAGTCGATCGGGTCATCGAGCCTGACAACGAAAACAAGCAAACTCGTCGTGTGAAAAGTAAAGTGCTAGAACAACTTCGGCAAACAGATTCGATGGACCTGGATCATGTCGGCGCTGCGGGGATCTCTCCTCGATTTCCTCAACCGCGATGTCGGAGGATCGGGGCAGCTGTGCGGGTGTCCAGCCATCGAGTGAGAAGACCTCGCGTCCACCGAAACGATCAAGCAACTCCGCCATGTGGCAAGCGCGGCTGTACCAGAAGGGGCGTATCGGGTTGTGAGGCAGGTGCTTCGACCCGCATCGCTGTCTAAGTCGGGCGGAGACGACGACCGTGGCTCGTCCCCCAGTCGAGTGCGTGTCAGCCGCAACCGACCGTAGCTGTACAGGAGTACAGTTCGCTTGGGTTACCGTGCGGCCGCGCCACCGCGACAGCGCAGGTGTCGGCGAACAGATGAGCAACAAGGAGTGTAGGGGTGTCGAAAGCCTCACGAGGTGTTCTGTTCGTCCACGGAACCGGCGTTCGGGGTGAAGGCTTCGCCGCGACCTTTCAACGGGTGAAAGGTCAGATCCATCGGGTAGCGCCGGGCACGCTCGTCGAGGGCTGTTTCTGGGGCGAGGCGCATGGGGTCCCGACCAGCGGCATCGGCGCGTCGGTGCCCGGCTACAACCTCAGCGACGGCGGGCAAACCACCCCGGACGCGGAGCGGGCGGTGTGGGCGGTGCTCTACACCGACCCCGGCTACGAGCTGCGCCTGTTCGCGGAGAGCCACCGCAACACCCAACTGAATCTCCCGCCCGGCGCACCCGACCCAACACAAGCACTGCGCCGCGAACTACGCGAGTTCACCGTGCCGCCAGCCGTTGTCGAGACCGCCGAGATGATCGGCGTTGCCAGGTTTCTTGAGCACGCTGTCTCACGCTGGCGCGATTCGACGCAGCTTCGCGCGGCACTCGAACGCCCAGGAGCGGAGATCGAGGCGCTGCGCGAGATCACCGCGCGGGCGCTGGTCGCCTGGATCTTGTGGCTGGCCGACCAGGCCGGGGTCCCCGCACCTGACGGAATCCATCGCGACCGGCTGCTCGAACCGATCCTGACCAGCCTGGGTGCCGACGGGCGTGGAATCGGATCCTGGGCTGTGGCCCGCACAGCGGCCGTGTCGCTGCGCGTGGCGACCGGATTCGGGCAACGACGGCGAGGCAAGCTCACCGATATGGTCGGCCTTTTCGCAGGTGACATCCTGCGCTATCAGGCGCGCGGTGAAGGGTTGCGCAGGTTCATCGCCGACCGAATCGAGCAGGTCGACGTCGACAAGGTCACCGTGCTCGCGCACAGCCTGGGCGGGATAGCCAGCTTCGAATTGCTTGTCCAGCACCATATTCCGAAAGTCGACCGCCTCATCACCGTCGGCTCGCAGGTACCCTACCTCTACGAGCTTAATGCTCTGTCGCAGCTCGACCCTGCTACTCGATTGCCCGCCCATTTCGTGTCGAAATGGCTTAACGTCTATGATCCGGCCGATTTCCTGTCCTATCAGGCGGGACCGGTGTTTGTAGACAGCGCGGTAACTGACCTGCTCGTGGACAACGGCCAGCCGTTCCCGGCCGCGCACAGCGCCTACTGGCAGAACACCATGTGCTGGAAGGAGATCGCGGCGTGGCTGTGAGCCTCACGGCCGACCCTGCACGGACGGACGCGGTCATAATCGGCATCGAAGTCTACCGCGACGACGAGTGGGGGTTGCCCGGACCCGCAGCAGACGCAATGAACTTCGCGTGCTGGCTGGCCGACCGCGGAGTTGCGCCCGAACGGATCCGCATCCACCTCTCGGCGGCGGAGCGACACCGCGAGCAACTCCAACAACAAGCCATCGAAGCCGGTTTGACCATCAGATGGGATGCACACCGCGAGAAGCTACTCGCGGTGTTCACCGACGAGATCGCTGCGGCTTCAGGTGATCTGCTGTGGCTGTACTGGGGCGGACACGGTGTGGCCCACCAGGATCGGCGACTGCTGTACACCGCCGATGCCACGCGCGACGACCAGCGATGCGTGGTGTTCGAAGACATCCAGCGGTACCTGTCGTCCAACCATGTCCTCGGCTTCGACCAGTTGGCGTTTATCGTCGATGCGTGCGCCACCAACGCGAAAGCCTCGATGATGACCTCATCGCCGGCGGTGGCCTGCCTTCCTGAATCCGATACCCACCGCCCCGAAGTCAGGTCCTTCGTTGCTCACGCAGCAGGTCTGGGCCAGCGCGCCGACAACGACTCAGTCCGAGCGACCGGCCGCTTCTCCGAGATCGTGACCCAGTGGCTGGCTCGGACCGATACCGCGCCGTTCCCTCCGGACCTGTCAGCGCTGGTTGTACACGTCCGAGCGAGCTTCGATACCACCGGCGAGCAGCAGCCAGCATTCATCATGATGAGTGACTGGTCCGGGTCCACCGATACCTACCTGGTCGGCCAGCAATACCGTGACATCGTTACTACGGCTTCGCATTTGGGCAGGCAAGGCCGCGCAGCGTTTCTCAAGGCCGCGTTGGCCGCGTCCGACGGTCGCCGCAGGCTGCGGCTAGCAGCTACCGGACTCGATCCGGTCGCGGTCGGACGGAGCCTGGGAGTGGAGCCAGGTTTCCTCTACGAGCTCGATGCGCTGCGTTGCGGACAGCTGAAGGTCGTTGTGGGCGAACTCGGTTCGGGCAAGTCGGAGGTGGCCGAGTCGTGGCTGCGGGAATCGATTCAGCTCGCTATTACCGATCCCCACGCGCCGCTGCCAGTATGGATCTCGATACGAGACTTCCGCGATACCGACACAGTCGATGCGGTCGTGCTGGCGGAGGTCGGTCACGAACGGCTCTACAAGGTGGGTGCCGATGTGGTGATCGACGGCATCGACGAACGAACCGACGCGGCGGCAACGGTGTTTCGCCAGATCACCGAATTTCTCATTAGGTGGCCGCAATCGCGGGTGATCGCCACAAGCCGACCGATCACCGACCACTACGTTCCCACCGTGCCGATCCAGCGGTGGTCCACTGTCGACGGGCTGGCGTTGATCGCGATGGTTACAGCGGTGACCATCGACTATCAGGCCATCGAGAATCGCTGGCCACCTGCGCTTTTGGAAGCGATCCAGCTCCCATTGTTCGCGCTACTGGCCGCACGGCATCTCACCAACCTCGACGGCGTGACAGGTCCAGCCGATCTGATCGACCTCGTCATCGAGGACGTGGTCGAGCGCTACGAACTGCTCGCCGTCGACTATCAGACGCTCGCCGTCGAACTCACCCGAACAGGGCAGCCGGTTGACCTGCGGGACATCTTGCCGCGACTGGCCGCGGTGCAACTGCGCGGTTCGCCGCTGCTCGAACCGGTGAGTGTGCGACGCTACCGGTTCTCGCTGTCCGTATTCGAACAGTGGTTCGCAGCGCAAGCGTTGCTCGACGGCGACGTCGACCTCAACGAGGTTGTCCACGACATGGCGAGCTTCTACCGGTGGCGCTACGTGCTGGCAATCGTGCTCGCGGCCGGATCGCCAACCAAAGCAGATCGTGTCATGGTCGCCTTGACTCGATGGAATCCCGGCGCCGCGGCATGGGTCGTTGGCCAAGCGCTGCGCAACCCATTGCAGCGCACACGTTCGTCGGTCGAATTCACCGGCGACCTCGCACCGCGCTTCCGCAACGCGGTCTCGGCATGGCTGACTGGGCTGGGCCCGTTGAACCAAGGTCTGAGATCGGTCGCCGGACAGGAAATCGAACCCTCGGACCCACTGGCGGACATCACGCTCGCCGTCGACATCCAACCCGAGAACAAGATCCTCACCAGCTACTGGTTGTCGGCAAACCTGACCGACGGGCAACGGCTGCCACCTACCGTGGAGAACCCAGCCGCATACGGCGGTCGGACCTACCTACGGATGCTGCGTATGCCCGCAGTGACAGCGGCGAACTGGGTCTGGGCTCGCGCACAAGACGACCTGTCGAAGCTGCTCGCCGGCTCGTGGGCGCAACTTGCCGTCAGCCAAGCCCCAGTCGGCGGGGTCGTGCACCGTGAATACCTGGCCTCGCTGCCGCTGCGGCAGACCGAAAACGGGATCGAACCCCAGGAACCTTCCGATATCTGGCCAGGCCTCGAGGCATCGGCGACATGGGGCTACTCCGAGCAGCGTATGCATGAGCGGACGCTGGCCGTGCTGAAAGGAGCGATGGACGCCTACCTCGAATTGGTGTCCTCCGGGTTTGCGAAATTCGCTGACACCCTTGGCCATCGCGCGATGATGCCTTTCGAATTCGAAGGCACCATGCACTATCGGTCCGGCGAAATCGCGACCTTCGGTGAGCCAGGCTTCCTGTACTGGCTTCGGCCGATCGGCCGAAGCGGACCGCCTGCGGATAACAGGGTCTGTCTGGCGCTCAACGAAGAGTTCGGCACCTTCAGCGACTTCCGCGACAGCCGCCACTTGATTTTCGAGCGATACGCCGCCGAGAACCCGCAGTTGGAGCCGTTTCTGCAGTTTTCGGTGCACGGTGGAAGTGTCGGCATTTTCGACAGTCGGCCTGCGACACAGATCGCGCTGGGTTGGTTGTGGGACGACCTGCAACGACTTCGCTGGATATCCGGCAACCAACCCGCGTCGTTCTTCTGACACTCGTGATCGTGGTGACGTGACACCTGAGCGTCGGGACGGACCTCGCCCGCCCGCGCCGCTGGAATCGGCGTTCTGTGACGGCATCGTCTGGTGCTGTGGTTCTGACGGGCGCGGCATCGACCCGGAAGACTCAGCCGCGAGCCAGCGACGAGAACGCATCGAGGCGGTGCTTTTCATCCGACGCAGGACCGCGTGGTGGCCTACATCGTCGCGCGTCACCTCGCTGGGCGAGTTGGCATGACCGCCCGGTCCGAGCATCACCCACCGCCGGGGGCGGTCACCCCATGCCCGCCCCCGGCGATGGCTGAACTTCCGAGTCCCCATACAACTTGGGCTGCACCAACCTTCGATTCGGGTGTCGCCCTCCAAAATTCGGGCCGGTCGGATGGGACGATCTGAACTAGCCCACCCATGCGGCTGCCTGCGGCATGGATCACACCAGCTGGCCACTTCCCCTCAGACATTGGATGACCGAGCGGGCCGACCACAGCCAGCTCACTGCTGATAGTCCGCTCCAACAACTGTTGGCCGCCGTCGGGTGCTACGTCCCGGCAAATACAGTCGTGCACAGCGCGTCCGGCTAGTTGAGCGCATCGAGCGCGTCGCGCGCGACCCGAGTTGAGCAGGCACGCCCCAGTCTGCAACCGTTCGCAACTGTCGTGCGGATGCATACGGTCTGCGCCGCCCCGGGTTCACAATCCGCGGTCCTCGTGTCGCGCGGCGGGGTCGAGTGTCCCGTCCATCGCGTTGCTCTGTGTCGGGTCGGTGGCGATATCGGTGCGGTGGTGTTCGCGCGCAATGTGTTCAGCTGCTGCCTGTTCGGGGGTGAGCAGGGTGCGGCGGTGCTGTTCGGCGTGCAGGTCGGCGAGTTCGTTGCGCAGCCAGCCTATGTGCACTGTCGGTTCGGTGTGATCGTGGTCGTCGGGTGTGGCGGGTCCGAACAGGGGGTCTTCGTCGGCGGGCATCGTGAGGCGGTGTTCGGTGTGGGTGATGTGGGCGGTGAGTTCGTGATCGGTGAGCATCTGCACTGGATCGGACACGTCGATCGTGTGCGTGTTGGCGAGTGGTGTGTTGGGGAATGGGTGCTTGGTGACCCAGGTGTGGATGGCGTGGCGGTCGCGGCGGGTGGGTGCATCGCGCCAGTCGCGGCGGAGTTTCGCTTGTGCTTGGGCGGGTGGGTAGGTGTTGGTGATGTGTGTGCAGCGGGCGGGAATGTGATTGGCGGGGTCGTGGTCGGGGATGGCGGGGTGGCCGTCGTCGCGGCATTCGCCGCACAGTCCGTCGTCGCTGCGCCGTCCGTGTGCGGGTGCGGTGTCTGCAGTGGCGCGTTCGATTCCGCAGTGCAGACATCCGTATCCGTGGGTGCGGGGGGCGGCGCTGCGGTCGTAGTCGAGGGTGTATCCGTCGGGTGGTTGCGGGTCGCGAGTGGCTGAGTGGTAGTGGTGGATGACTCCGTGTGGCAGCGGTAGATGGTCGGGGTCGTCGTCGATGGCGCCGCGGGTGTCGAGATAGCTTTGGACGAAGTCTTGACTGGTGTCGGGTGGTCGGGTGGTTGGGCGGGTCCGGTCGGTCGATTCGTGGTGATCGTGGGGCGCGGTGTCGCGTACCGGATTCCGGGAGGTTGGGTGGCGCTGGGAGCTGTCCGCGGGGGCGTAGATGTGTGGATCGGTGTCCGGGATACAGGCGAGGATGAGTTCGCGGTGGTGGGGGTATCTGTCTGCGGCCCACCGTAATCGGGGTTGGGCGACCGGGAAACTGGTCGTGTAGAGGGTGTTCGCGACCTTGTCCAGGATGTCGCGTTCCTCGACGGAGAGTTGCTCGGTGAGGGTTCCGAACCGGGTGGTTGCCTCGGCGATGTGACCGGTGCGGAACAGCTCGCTGACGGTGTGAAGTTGTTCGGGTACCGAGGCATCGGGGTCCGGGTGAGGTGGCTGTGGTGCCGGATCTGTGCGTTGATGGGTGTGCGGAGGGCTGTCGTTCTCGTCCATGTCGGGTCCTGTAGCGGTGGAGGGTTGAGGGGAGGATTCGGGGGTGGTGGGTGGTTGGGGGCGAAGGAGAGCTTCGACGCGCCATGCGAGCGCAGTGGCGAGCCGGTCGGGACGCAGACCAGTGGTGTCTGGCTGCGCGGCGCGCAGGAGTTCGTGGGCGGTGGTGAGCAGATCGGCGGGTGTCCAGTCCGTGCCGGTCGCGCGGTCCACCGCGGCGACCAAACGCGGCCAGACGGGGTCGCGGAGAACGCGGTCGGTGGCCTCGTCGCCGAGCAGCTGGTGCAGGTGATCGGTCCACTCGGGCCGCAGATTCTGTGCTGCCGCGGCGGTGGACAGAGCTGCGGGATCGAGTCCGAGGCGCAGCCACAGCGCGGCGGCGGGCATCTGGTCGGGTAGCGGGCGCTGCGCTGCGGCGTCGGTGAGCAGGGTATCGATGTCCAGGCCAGCGGTTGCGGCGGTGTCGAGGCGTTCGGCCAGCACCGGCCACCAGGGATCGGAAACGATGCGGGCATCGACCCGCTTGGCCAGGCCCGACCACGTCGCGACGGCAGTGTGTAGATCACCGACAGCGTCGGTGACGTGAGCGTCCAGGAGTGCTTGGTGGTCGCGTTCGAGGACCGGGTAGCGCGCTGGGCCGGTCGGGCGCGGGTCGGTGTCGGGGACGTGGTTGGCCGCGCGCCAGACTGCGAGATCGGTGATCAAGCGCGAATTCCCGAGCAGGAGCCGTGCCCACACGGGCGCGGAAGCGGTGTCCCAGGTGTGCGCGTCGTGGGTGATGTGGGTGGCGAGGTCCGCGACGATCCGCGCTCGTGCGCGTAGTTGTTCGGTGACCGTGTCGTCGGGTAGTTCGTGTGGCAGTCCACGAATCCAGGGCAGTGGCCCGGGGCCGGTCGAGTGGTTGCCCGAGGGGTCCAGCCGCCAATCCAGCACGGCAGCCGGGTCGTCGGCGGTGTCGAGTTCACGAGCGTGGATTGCGGTGTGCAGGGCGGTGAGCGGGTCCTGGCCGGACAGGGCGATCGTGGCCAGATGGCCCCGCAGCACCGGGTATGCGGCCGCGCCGGTGAGCCCGGGCCGCAGATGTTCGGCCGCGTCGTCGAGTCGAGTTAGCGCGTCGGTGCCGAGTGTGTGTTCGGCGGCCAGCCCGATCGCGTCGAGGTAGATGTCGACCGCGCGCCCGATTCGCCGGTGCGGATCCAGGGCGTCGCGTAGTTCGGTGAGTGCGGACTGTTGGGTCGCGTCACGGGCAAGGATGCGCAGGAGCACATCCAATTCGGTGCGTGGCATGAGTCCGGGTTCGGTCCAGAAGGATGCTTCGCTGCCGTCGATAGCGGTGGGAACGTACAGGTGGTTGGCGTGCGCGCCACGCGTGAGCGCCACATACAGCTGGTTGCGTGACTCGGCTCCGGTCAGTGCGATGTGGCAGGTATCGACCGTGATGCCTTGGGCGGAATCGATCGTGACCGCATACCCGAGCCGCACATGCGCCCGCACATAGTCCGCGGGCAGGACCGTCGTGCGCCCGAGCCGGCGCCCGGATCGCAGGTGTCTGGCGTGCACACTGCCGTCCGGATGCACCGCGGTGACGATCCACCGGTAGCCGTTGCGCACCCAATCGTGTTCCCCGACACGCAGTCCGGGATCGTTGTGACGGGTGCAGATGATGTCACCGACTGAGGCGAACAGGTCATCGGACAGCCGCGTCTCCAGGCCGATGGGGGTGGTGTCGCGGGCGATGCGGTCGGCGCGGGCGCGTTCGTTCAGGTCGGTGACGATCGCGTGGGTGGGGGCGAGCATGAGCGCATCGCGATCGATGAGGTGGTCCGCGATCCAGCCCGCGTAGGCGTGATCGTGTGCGGTGGCTGGGGCGCCGGAGTGCACGCGTTGGTGGTCCAGGTAGTACGCGAATCCGGCCGGATCCCCTTCGCGCAGGAGCAGGCTCGCGGATCCTTCGGCGGTGTCGGCGAACCGCACCACGTGGCTCAAAGTGGAGGCGCGGGCCGTGTCGGCGGTGTTCGCAGCGCTGCCCGCGGCCTCGATCGCGGGGAGTTGCCGGTCATCACCGACGCACCGGATGACCGCGTCGCGGGCGGTGAGGAACTCGAACAACCGGAGGCGTTTGTCGTCGCCGAGTTTGATGTGCTCGTCCACGATCACCACCGTGTCCTGGCCGATCTGCAGCACCCACTGCGGCACCGACGCGGCAAAACCATTCTCGCGGCGCGGATTCGGTGACGGTGTGTGGGCGTCGATGATGGTCAGCAGCCGGTCCGCGGTTTCGGTGCGCGCACCGGTCGCCGCGGCGAGTTCCGCTGCCGCCGCCGCGGTCGGCGCCAGCCCCAGCACGGTGCCACCCGAGGCGCGCCAGGCGTCCACCAGCACACGCATGGCGGTGGTTTTCCCCGCACCGGCGGGGGCGTTGGTGGTCTCGATCCGCCACGGTGAGCGCGCGAAGGCCCGCACGACCGCGATCTGCCCGGCGTTCAACTGGCGATCCTGGTGGGCCGGATCGGAGTTGTAGGCGTCGATCACGGCGGTGACCAGAGGTTCGGGGACGGTGCGTGCCCCGGTGTGCAGGGACAGGTCGATCAACCGATCGGTGACCTGCAGCCGCCGCGCGGACGTGTACGACTGCGCACCGGACGTGCTGTAAACGCTGGCACCGCTGCGCCGTTGGAACACTGTCGGCACGCGACCCAGCGCGGGTTCCGCGGTGGTGTCGGGGTCCCCGCGTGCGATCGACCGCTCTGGCGCCAGCGCGTGGGCGGTGACCGCTTCGACGGTGGGCGCCCACCTGTCGCGATCCACCAGGCCCCGCAGTCGGCGTTCGGCCTCGGCGCGAATGTGATGCCACTGCCACGTCGACCGCTCACCCGACACCGTCTCCAGGACGTGCTCCGCGACCCGCGCCACAGCATCGGCGTCGAGAACTCGTGGCGGCGTGAGTGGTTGGCGAAACACTCTGGTGAGTGCGGTCGCGAGTGCTTCACGCCCACCCAGCACGGCAAAAGCCTGAGCACGCCAATCCGCGCGTTGCTCGGCCAGGGACCGCAGTATGTGCTTGCGAGGGCGGGTGTCGAGGGTGGCCTGCTCGGCCAATCCGTACATTTCCTTGGGCATCGGCTCACGCCCCACCCGAGCCTGGAACGCGGTAGCCAACTCTCCGAGGCGGGCGGCGATGGCGGCGTCGCGGCGGGACCAGTGCTCGATCAACACCCACGGCACGCCGATGATTTCGCGGATCGGGCGCTTGGCCGGATCGGTTCCGGGACGTTCGGCGAACCCGAGTCCGAGGTCCGCGGTGAGATGGTGTTCGAGCCGGGAGTTGTAGATCTCGCTCACCACCACGGTCAGGCGGTAGATCATCGACGCGTCCAAGGTCCGCCACAGACCATCGAGAGTGCGCACCCGGTTCGCGATCAGCAGGTGCGCGTGCAGATCCGGATCACCGCACCGTGATTCGCGGTGCGTGAACCGGGCTGCGACGATGCCTTCCACATCGACCTGCCGCACACCATTGCGGCCCAACCGGGTGTAGATACCGTGCCGCTCCAGCCAGGCGATCGCGTCGTCCACCGCAGCTTCGTGCGCCGCGGCGATCCGCTCGGCGCTCGCCTTCGGGGCGATGGCCCACAACGCCGACACGGACTTGACCGGCGAGAAAGTGATATCGAAACCGGCGACCGCGGCAGCTTTCGGCCGCGATACACGCGCCACCCAGGACGATAATTCGCGAGCATCCAACGGGACACGCTCGTACTCCTGGGTGAACATCGCGGTCGCGACTTCGGTGCGGATCCGCGCACGAGCGTCATCGGAAATCGCGGCATGAGGATCGTTTCCTTGGCTAATATTGTGTTTGCGAAACGCCTCACCGCACCGTTCCCGGTATTCGTTAACAGTGTCGTAAACGCGGTACGGACGACCTAAGCGAGTCGCTTTTTCCGCTCTATCGCGGGCTGTTTTGGTGGTGGCACCGCGGACGATCTCGCGGTCGAAGACACGGTCTTGGATCGCGTTCGCATCGGGATGCCTCCCCTCGCCGAACAGGGCCTTCATCTGCTCTTCGGTGACCTGCTCACCTGCAGCGATGTCGAGGGCGGCCAGGCCGGTGCCGTGCCAGCGGCCCGGGGATTCCCCATGCGCGGAGTAGTAGTCAGCGAGTGCGTCTGTGCCAAGGTCGGTGGAATCGCCTGCGGCTACCTGACGCAGGTAATACAAGTAACTGTTCCCGGCGAGAATCTTGTGCAGCGTCGCTGTCACATATCCATCAAGCGCTTCCCGGCGCGGTACTATCTAGAGTGATAAGTGATGCTGTTTGCATCAAATTCGGCAAATCCCCTGGTTGTTATCGAAGTGGAACCAGAAAAATGCTTGAAGGGTCGAAGCTATTGGCTCAATTCAGATCTATGCGTCACTCGGTGACCTGATGCGCGGCGGCGCTGGCGTGCTCCTGCCGAGCAGGTGCAAGTTACGGTTGCTGGCCGTTGACGGGGAAGCCGTTGACGAAGAAGCCCCGGTAGCGATTGGGTGCGGCTACCGGGGCTTTTCAGGGTATCGCCCTACTGATCGCTCAGCAGTGACGAGGTAACGGTACTACGGCGAGCCCGCTGGTGCGAACCGGACCGCCGTCCGACGTATCGGCCGATCGTTTCGTCGTGGTGCATTCGGTTCGTCGGTGTCCAGGAGTGCAGCGACTACCGCCGCCGGGCTCTCGAGCCGCTGAGCCTTACCACGTCGCCGCTGTCTGTGAAAGGTCACCTACTCACCTTTCCGTTGACAGGCATTGATCTTTTACCGGCGCAGGTGCTGTATTCGATTTCTGCGTATTCCCTGGTCAGTTCGCTTTGGCGGTGTGCCGGTCATCGTCCCTGCCCGCGAGATCGCGTGACCTGCGGTGGGTCTGGACGCGGGTGAAGGCGGTGTCGGCTATGTCGGTTCTCGGCGCATTGCCGTGTAGAGGCTCCAGTCGCGGGAGGCGAGGGTGGCCCAGCGCACGGCTGTTGTACTGCTGAGTCCGAGGATCTCGGCCAGGACGGGCGTGGGTATTTCGCTGGCGAGCTGGAACAGGGCGGCTTTGCGGGCGTGGTTTGGTGGGATGCCGTGGGCGACGAGTTCGCCGCGGACGTTCTCGGTGACAAGTGGTTTGCCGGGAAGGCGACCAGGGAACAGCCAGTCCGATTCGGTGTAGGTGGCTGGGCCACCGTGCTCGAGGTGGTCGATGACGAGTTGGGCGAGTGGGTCGGGAAGTTCGATGGCGATGGTGTCGAAGGTGACGGTGATCTCGCCGGTCGCGAGCACGGTGACTTGGTCGCGTCGCATCAGCAGGGTCCGTGAGAGGGGTTGAGCGAACAGGAGTATGAACAGTCCGACGATTCGTGTGTAGCGACGGATTGTGCTGTTGTGCAGCAGCTTTTCGACGTGGTCCCAGCGTTGGTCGTGTGCCATCGTCATGTTGGGTGTCGGCCGCTGCGGCTGCGGGATGGCGATTGCGTGTGTGATCGCGGTGCGGGTGGTCCAGTGCAGGAATCCGGAACCCAGCGTGGTGGCACGAGTCGGGTGCTCGACAAGGTAGCGGTCGAGATCAGCCTGTCCGAGGGCGGCGATAGTGAGTTTGTGCTCGTCGAGCCAGGCGAGGAAGCGGACGGCGCTGAGCACTGCGCCGCGCGCGTGCTGGATGGCGCCGCGTGAGAGGTCGCCGCTCGCGTTGAGCAGTCGAAGTCGGCGTAGCAGGTGCCAGCGTGCGAACTGTTGAATCAGGGCGCTATGGCGCTTGGGGATGTCGGCGAGGGTGGTGTCGAGCCAGCGCGTGATCCGGTCGAGGGCGATTTGGTAGGGCGGCAGGACGCCGGTGGCGGTGAGCAGGTCGCGGATATATGTGATGTTGCGGGTCGAGGGCAGATCATCGAATGCGGTATGGGAGATGTCGAGTTCGCCGCGGGCCATGTCGGTGAGGATGTCCGGGCGGCTGGAGGTGCGGTTGAGCCAGTGCAGAGTTGTTCGAGCATTCCTGGCGTTCATCAGCGCGTCGAAGACCGGCCGGAGGCGGTGGTGGACTTCGCCGGTCACCGGATCGTTCAGCAGGTCGGTCAACCGGTTCTCGAGAGTGCACTCACAGCAGTAGGTGCCGTACGGATTTTCCTCGCGACCGCAGCACGGGCATGCGTAGATCGGTTCGTTGCCGGTGCATGACGCGCAGCTCGGCTGGCGTTGATCGTCATAGAAGGCAAGGACTTTCGGTTCCGCGCAGTGAGGACACAGCTTCGGCTTTCGCCGATAACGCAGGTGACAGTTCGGGCAGATCTGTTCATCGAGGACGAGATGACGGCATTGCCGTAGCTGCCCGCAGTGTGCGCAGAGGACCGGGTCGTCGACTTGCGACCTCGGGTCATTCGATGGCTTTCGGCCGGCGGACGGTGGCCCGAATTGGGCGAAGCTCGCCGATACCGAGGGTTTCGCGGCGCGTGCCCGAGGTACCGGTCTTGGCGTGCTCGGTGGTCTCGGTGACGAGTTCGAGCAGGTCGTTGGGCGTGCAGTCGAGAATATCGCACAGGGCGGCGAGAACCTCGACGTTGATGCGTTGCGGAGTCTTGGTGACCAGTCGATAGACGAATGTCCGAGTGAGCGTGATTCCGCGGTCGGCGAGCAGCGGCATCAGCTCGGTCGTCTGGAACATACCGCGTTCGGCCATCAGCTGGCGTAGATTCCAGCGCATCGTGACTCGCCTGTCCGGCATCATCATCCCTTCCGATCTGGCGGATATACCCTGCTCAGGGCGGCGCGCAGGGTCTGCTTCTTGACGTCGTTGCTGACCGAGGCGTAGATCGCGGTGGTCGATGCGTAGGCGTGACCGACTTGTTCCTGCACAAATCGCTCCGGATAGCCGAACTCGATCAAATGCGTTACATACGAGTGGCGCAGGCAGTGCAAGGTTAGTTCTGCGGGCAGGCCGGCTGCTGTTCGAAGCTGGGTGAACCGGATGTCCATGCGCGTGACAGTGATTCGGGTGAGGCGTTCTGTCACCCAGAGCGCAGGATGATCAGCGACGTCGTACAGCGTGCGGCCCTGCTCGACCCACTGCTGCAGCCCGGCGACGATCCAGTCGAATTCGGGCACCACCAGCACCGTGCGCCGCCGTGGCAGCCCGCCACGCCCCTTCCCGAACCGCACATGTACCGAACCGTAGGTGCCCCACTCTCGCACGTGTGGATTCGGCCGCAGGTCCGCGACGTCCAGGCGGCACAGTTCGTTTCGGCGTAACCCGAACGCATAGGCGGTCTTGAGCATCTGCGCATCACGCAGCGCCGCCAGTGCCCCTTTGCGACCCGATCGCGCGATCCGTTCGACGCGCCCGTCGACGAAGTCGAACAGCTGCTCTATCTCGTCGTAGGTGAAAGGTCGACGTGCCGGCAGGCCCTCGTAGTCGTTGAGGTGCGCGATGGTGTTCCATTCGTGGCAGACCTGAGTCGGCACTCGCCCGAACCGGTCGCGGCACTGCCGAATCCATTCGTAACGGGTGTCGGTCAGGTAGTCGCAGAACATCCGCAGCGTGAGGTGGTAGCCGCGGATCGTCGACGGCGCCAACTGTCCGGTCGAGGTCAGCGAGACGGTGAAATCCTCGACATCACCCGGCTGCCAGACCCACGGATACGACCCGGTGAAATCGACGAACCGGCGTATGAAGGTCAGTCTCGGCGTGACAGTCGAATCCGACAGCAGTCGCGACTTCTGCTGGTGCGCCCACCCTTTGAGCATCGCCTCGAACACCGCGGACGGCTCATCAAGGTGTGCGACACCCGGAACGAGCACCAGTCCCGCCGAGCCAGGTACCTCCGCCAACAAACCCTCCCGGTGTGTACTTAGATGCAACAATGTTGCTACACCGTACACGCTGAGGGGTGGGGGTCGAAGAGCAGCAGCAACGCCCCGAACCGAACACGGAAGGATCCGAATACATGACCAGCGCTGCATCTCCGGTGTTGCATCTGACGCAATAAGCAACGCTCTGTGCCTGAATGCAAGAGGTCTGCTTGTCGTAAATGAGTGAGAGAGAGGGGATGTGGGGTAGGAGGGGATGGTTGGTGGCGGTGCAGGGAGTGGGGAGGAGGGAGTGGGGTGGTAGGTGAGTAGGTGAATGGTTGCGGTGGTCATTGGCTGTTGTGGGTGGTGCGGTCGGTGGAATCCCGACCGCACCAGGGCTTCCCGGGCTACCGCGACCCGAGCTGCTGATCTCGGTGGCGATGGTTGACTTCGATGGAGATGAGCGGTCTGCCCCAGGAGATCCAGCCGAGAGCGAGTCCGAGGAGGAAGTAGCGCGAGGTGTCGTGCATGGCGATCTCCCAGTGGGGTTGAAGAGGTGGTGGTGGTCCGGTCCGCCGCGGGAGGGTGCACCGCGGCGGACCGCTGAACGGGGTTCCCGGTGTCAGGCGGCGGTGCGCTGGCGTGGGGGGATGGTGATGAGGCCGAGCCAGACTCGGCATTCGGTGCAGTACCCGTCGAGGTCGTTGACGGGGCGGATGCGGGTGCAGCCGTCGCAGCGGGCGCGGTGCTGTCCGGCTCCGGGCATGGGGCCGCGCGAGCGGGACGGGCGTGTGCTGATCGTGGTCGGTTGCGGCGACGGTTCGGGATCGGTGTCCGTGGCGGCGGCCGGTGCGGGCAGGTATTGGTCGAGGATCTCGATTAGCCAGCGGGGTGCGCGGTGGCGGACCTCGCGCAGGAGGGCGTGGACCGCGCCGGGGTGGGTGTCGGTGAGGAACTGGCAGTAGGTGTGGGCGAGGTCGGCCGCGGTGAACCCGGGCGCGAGTTCGGGTAGGCGCGCGAGGGTGGGGTCGGTGCGGCACATGTCGCACAGGCCGTCGTCGCTGCGGTGTTTCCCGTCACGGATGTGGATGAGTCGCTGGTCGGCGATCGAGCGTTCGATGCCGCAGGACAGGCACCGCCACCCGGTCACCGGGTTCATCGCTTCGTGGTCGTAGTCCAGGGCGTTGCCGTCGTACGGGATCGCCGGGCGGCGGTCTCCGCGCAGGGTGGTGCGGTCGGTGGCGTGGGCGAGGGCGGCCTGTTCGGAGACGGGCCGTTTGCCGGCGAGGGCGATGGCGTGGTGCCGCTGTTCGGCCACGTACTCCACGTACTGGTGATCCCACACCGCGCGGGCCTGCTCGGCGTCGAGGGCATAGGCGGTGCGAGGTGAGGAGGGCTTCTCGGGGCGGGGCAGGAGTCCGCGGGCGTCGCGGCGTTCGTCGGCGGCGTGGGCGTCGGTGATGTCGCGGTGCATCGTGTCGACGTAGAGGTTCTCGCGCATGTAGTCCTGCACGATGGTGGACTCGAACCGCACGACGGGGCGGCGCTTGCCGCGCGCCTGAACCCGGGCAGCGATCCGCTCGGGTGCGAAGCGAGATCTGTCGGTCACGTAGGTCGGGGCGGCGTGCTCGCGTGCGGGGGGATTGCGCCATATCCGGATCGACTGACGCGGCATTTCCGCCGCGGCCAACTGCGCGGTCGGTGCCGGACCAGTGGGGGTGCTGTGGGCTGCCAGCACGGCCGTCCGTGCGGCGCGGTCGCGTTCGTACAGGCGCGGATTGGTCTCGGGGGTCAGGACCGCGAGCCGGTCGCGGTTGTGCGGCTCGTTCTCGTACCGAGCCTCCAACAACTCCATCGCTTTCGCGAACGGGTGCGCGGTGAGGGTACTGACCAACTCGTCGAGGAATATGCGGTCCTCGGGCGTCGCGGAGTCGAGTGCTCGGTGCGCGGCTTCGAGCGCGGCGCGGCGGTCGGTGGAGATCAGGTCGTGTAGGTCGCTGATGGTGTCGAGGAATGCGCTGGTATCGGTCATGTCGAATGTTCCTGTTCTGGTGAGTGATTGCGAAGGCATCCGCCCCGGTGAGCGCGAAGCCCCCGAGACATGCGGGATGACCGGCTGGTCCGTGCGACCAGCCGAGGGCGGTGAGACCAGCTCGCGCCGCGACGCGACGGACGGGAACGCGCCAGGGCGGCGGAGCCGAATTCCCTGCGCTGACAACCCGACCCGACGAAGCAGCAGCTCGACGCGCCGAGGGGGATTCGGTTTCGCCGGGCGCGGGCCCGTTCGGCGCGGCGCGGGGTGAGCTGGTAGCCCTCGGGTGGCTGGTCGCACGGACCAGACGGGCATCCCATCCCCGCTACACATGACTCACCCCGCCTCGATGCCGAAGCACCGAGACGGGGTGAGACAGCAGAACGAGTGCGGGACGGTCAGAACCCGGGATCGTCGTTCAGGTTCACCGAACCCCCGCCCCCGACTCCTGCTCCGGCCAGGGCGGGCTCGGCCGCCCACGGATCATCCATGGCTGTCGTCGCGCTGGCCTTGGCGCGTGCGGTGGTGTCGGCGCGGCCGAAGCCGTTGCCGCTGTTCGCGGTCTGCTGCCGAGAACCGCTGCTGGTGGTGTAGGCGGGGGCATTGCGGGTGACCTTCGCGGTCGCGTACCGCAGCGAGGGGCCCACCTCGTCCACTTCGAGTTCGATGACGGTGCGCTTGTCGCCCTCGCGAGTGGTGTAGGAGCGCTGCTTGAGACGCCCGCTGACGATCACTCGCGCACCGCGAGTCAACGATTCGGCGGCGTTCTCCGCGGGTTGCCGCCACACACTGCACCGCAGGAACAGCGGGTCACCGTCGCGCCACTCGTTGGCGGACCGGTCGAAATACCGTGGTGTGGAGGCGACGGTGAAGTTCACGACTCCATCCCCGCGCGGGGTGAAGGTGAGTTCCGGGTCGGCGGTGAGGTTTCCGATGACGGTGAGTGTGGTGTCCTGAGCCATGAGCAGCGTCCTTCCGATCTCGGGTCCGAGGATGGTGGGGTACGGGTTCGGATTTCGTGAGCACCACGCAATGCGCCGCCGGCCCGTGGGTGAACGGGTCGGCGGCGCACTCGCGGGAGTGGGGAGCGATCCCGGGCGGGGTTAGATGTCCAGGTCGATGTCGCGGTAGTCCAGGAGTCCGGCCGCGGCGCGTTCGACATCGGTCAGAGACCAGCAGACCTCGTCCTCGTCGGGCTTTGTCATCTGCTGGGCGGCGTCGGCCAGGAACGGCAGGTATCGCTGGATGCGTCCAGAGCTATTGCGCCAGAACGATTTGTCGGTCATCGACTCGAACGCGGCCAGCACCAGCGCGAGGGTGATCACCTGCGCGCGCTGCGCGGTGGCAGTCGCGGCGGTGGTGGCGAGTTCGTCACCGAATCCCGGTGCGCCGAGCAACTCTCGTGCCTTGTGCGTCGCTCCGGAGGTGCTGAGGAGATCCGGGTATCGCACCAGCGATTCGGCTACGAACGCCGCGGCCCCGGTCGGGGGTTTGGTTCGTTTGAGCAGCCGGATCAGGAACTCCTCGCGGCGCTCGGCTGCGGCCAGGGCCTGCTTGTTCAACTCGCGTACTCGCCGCCGCTCGAGCCGCGCGAGTTCCCGCTCGGCCGCGGCCGCTGCTGCGGCTTGGCGTGTCCGCTCGGCCGCGGACATCCCCTCGGACGAATCCTGCTGTCCGGAACCGGAATCGGAATCGGTGTCGGGGACTTCGAGGGGCCGGACCCGCAGCCCGGAGCCGGGCAGGTGCGCGGTCGGCAGATAGTAGGACGGGATCCAGCGCTCGCGGTGCTCGATCGTGTCGGCGTGCCGCAGCCCGGCAGCTGGTTCGCTCGTGCTGTCACCGGCGGTGTCCCAATCCACGAGGTCCGGATCGACCAGTTGGCCGGTCTCGCGGTCGACCAGGTCCGCGTCGGGTTCGATATCGACCCACACCGCCCACCGCGCCGCGTCCGCGCGCATCAGGTCCTCGCTGACCGGTTCCCCGGTGTCGGTTTCCATCGTCTCGGCGGGAAGGAACCGCGGCTCGTTGTCTGCGGCGCTGGGTTCGCTGGTCAAGATCCCGAACCCGAATCCCGCGTACAGCAGCGAGGCATGGAGGCGGGCGCGGGTCTCGCGGCGGTCCTGGGCGATCTTGCGGGCGCGGAAGTCGAAGTTGTAGCCCGGAGCGTCGCTCAGGCGCGCGACCGCGTCGGTGTCACCGAGCTGCTCGTACTCGGCGATGACGGCGAGCTGGTCCAGAGTGTGCGTGCCCGCGTCGGCGAGCCCCTTCGCTGTCGGTGACGCCCCGATGGTCGCGGCCTTGCGCACTTGCTGGCGTTTGAGCTGGAGCCCGTCGGCGACCCGGGTGACCGACGCACCGAGGTCGAGCATCAACGCCATCCCGCCGACCCGGTCGGCGTTGGTCATCGGCACTCGCCGGTCGTTGAGATTCATCTGGGTCAGCGTGGTGCGGATCCGGCGCTCGTTCTCGGAGAGCGTCGGGTCCGCGTCGGTGACCCACACCGGCACCAGCTTCGCGCCGACCTCGACCGCTGCCAGGGCGCGCAACTGGCCGTCGATGACATGGTGGGTGCCGTCGGGCTGGCGCTGCACCATGATCGGGTCTTGGACACCGTGTTCGCGGATCGAGGCCAGCAACTTCGGATGCTCGGCGAGATCGAACTGCTTGCGCACATTCTCCGCGATCACCAGCATCGTCGGGGACAGGTACATCGCCCGTGCCTCCGGCGGCGGCTCAACCCCCGAACCCAACTCACCGGTGTCCGCGTCCAGGCCCGGGCCGCTGGCGGGAGCGGGCTCGGTGTCCGGTGCGGCGCCGGTGCCCGCGGTAGTGTCCAGGTCCGGGTCGAGAACGGCGGTGCCGGTGAAGGTTTCGGTCGATGACACAGGATGCCTCCTGGAATTAGACGAACGCCGGGGCCACCCGGGGATCGACGGTGATCCGATCAGGTGGCCCCGCCGTGGTGGGGACGACGATGCGGTAGGGCGGACGCGCCCTGGGCCGGTTCAGGCAGCGGCTCGGCGACGGGTGCGGGTGAGGTTGAGCGGGTGCAGACGCAGCACCCCGGCCTCGTCTTCGGTGTAGGCCCAGTACCGGCCACGCCAGTCCGGATGCTCGGACTGCCACTGTTCGGGTGCGACCGAAGTTTTCAGCTCTGGAACTTCCCCGGCCAACCCGTGGTGAGCGAGCTGGTCGAACTGGGCCCGAGAGAGGGTCGACACGATGGACGCTGGCATGAAACAACCTCCTGGAATTATTCGAAGGCACGAGCGAGACCCGGGATGCGGCCCGGCCCTCGGTGGGAGTTCGGTCAGGGCCACTCGAGCGCGAACACGAGTTCGCGGAAGTTATCGGGCGCAATGTCGGAGACACTGATGTGATCGCGTGCCCATGTCCCGGTGAGCGGATGGTCGGGGACGAAGTCGCCCAGGCCGCGGCCGCACCCCTCTGCGGTGAACGCGACCAGTGGGTGAGTGCGATATCCGAACTCGTTGGCGGGGCTGACGTACTTGTTGATGTAACAGCGTTTGTCGTGGTTGATCACGTATCGGCCGGTTGCGCCGGGGTCGGGCTCGGGCATTGCCGGTGCTGATTCGCAACGGGCGAAGAGGTTCGCTGGTGGTTCCGTGCCCGGCTCGGGAACGGCGTATTCCCCGGCCCACACCAACCTTCTCGGTGTGGACAAGGTCTGTTCCACGGCGAGAGTGAACGAGCTGCCGACGTAGCCGTGTTCGCGGAGTTTCCAGTATGCGTTGTAGCGGTACGGATCGGCGTAGGCCGCGATCTGGTCGCTATCCTCAGCGAGGAACACCGCAAAAAATGCCTGTCCCATTTCTCTGTTGCTTCTTTCCTCGAGTTCCTCGCGGCGATCAGCGCACGTGTTTGTTCGGCGCGGTGAGGAGCGTTACCGGACGGAGACAATGGTCGACATCCGATTGCCCACATGGATCGAGTTCGAGACGAACCCGGTGAGCCCGGCGAGCGCTGTACCGGGGATGCTGTGTGTCGCAGCAGCTTTCATCGAGACCGGACCGATCCTGTAGCAGATCGTGTCGGGCCACGGTCCACAGCACATGCGTGCTGGGGCTGATCACGCACTGCGAGCGAATCGGGCGGAACTGCAGGTCAACGCCACCGGACGGTGTACTCGAGTTCGCGTAAACCCTCGGGAACGATGTCCGAGACGCTGATGCGGTGTCGGGCCCACGAGCCGATGGCCGGATTCGCAGGTAAGTCGCCCAGACCGCGGTCGCAGCCCTGCGCGGTGAGCGCGACCAACGGATGCGCCCGATCCACGAACACTCGTGGGCCGGGTTATTCGATCCGCAATCCGATCTCCGCGGCGGTGGCTTGTCCGGAGCGCAGCAGGCTGCGGATCAGGTCGGTACCACCGCGGCCGGGTAGCAGGCGGGAAAGGTGTTGCGCGAGGCGATGTTCGGGTTCGTCGATGAGGATCGAGGCCACCGCCGCCTCGGCGGTGGCCCAGTCCCCGGCGGCGATCGAGCTCACCGCGGCCAGCGCGGCGGCCTCGGCGCGGTGCCCGGGCGGCAGGGTCTGCCAGGCCAACGTCCACAACCGGTGCGCGGGATCTTCGGCGCTGGTGCCGATGAACCCGTACGCGCAGTCCCGCACCAGCGAGTCGCGCAGACACCCCGCCAGTTCGGCGACCTGCTCCGGGGTCGGCCATTCCCCGGTTGCCACGCCCTGAACCACGGTGAGAACGAACCGGACCCGCTCCTGAACCCAGGACAGATCCGTCCTGTCCGCGCACGGGGCCGGTGGCTGCTGGGCCAGCAGGGCCGCGGTTCGTGCGGCGCGGTCGGGTTCGGGCGCGGTCACCCGCGGCAGCACCGTCGGCGCGGGCTGGGTGTCGGTGTCGTGGTGCAGCAGGCTCCACCACGGGCGGCCCGGCTCGGTAGCCGGGGTGACCCAGGCATCGAGCAGGGGAATGTTCCACACCGCGATCCGCTCGGCGAGCAACTCGGCCAGAGCACGGTAGCGGTGTGCCGGGACCTCGGTGTCGAGGGCGTCGTCGATGACGATCGCGCACAACCCATCCGGCCGGTACCGGGCGCACAGGGAGAATGCGGCGATCGCGACCTGCTGCGCGGCGACACTACCGTCCGGCAGATTCAGATCGATCCGGGCGATATGGCCCGCGCGAACCATCTGCGCAGAAGTGTCGGCGTCGAAGAACAGGATCAGCACCACCGACCGGCGCGGGGCATACGCGAGCCATCGAGGGATCGCCGCGATCAACGCACCAGGATTGTCGATGTACATGGTGAACGAAACTCCTTTCCAGACAAACGAACCCAGCAGTTCCTGAACGCACGGTCGGACCTGGCCGCGTGCCAGGACCGTCCGGTATGTGAGTGGGCACTCAGGCCATCGCCGCTCCGGCGTCGTTGGGTGCATTCGGCAAACCCAGACGACGACAGCGATTGAGGCGAACGCCGTTGGGTGAGATGGGTTCCCCGAGCTGCTGGCTACTCTTTGCATGCTCAGCTCGACGTCCGCCAAACTGTGACCGTGGAGGTGAACGAGGTGTTCGTCGAGACGGTCGAGGATCTGCGTCGGCGATGTGATCTAAGGGCGACCGAGTACGACATGGTGCAGGCGGCAGGCCTGATACGTCGGCTGTTGCTCGACGGAACTTCTTCTCTGTGGGTGCAGGTCAATCGGCACTTCAAGATGAAGCCGACGGTCGAGTGGGCAAACATGCGTGCCATGGTCCGCGCCGACACATCAGAACAGGTGATGGTGGCCGGGCTAGGCCTCGACCCGATGATGGCGAGAGCTCTCATCTCCGTGAACTTCCCCGACGAAGACTCGGATGCGGCAGTAGGCGCGGCAACCCGAACTGGAAACTTCGAGAAGTTCCTGTCGGCCGAGGTGATGGATCAGCATCGACCGGGTCAGGGCCGACGAACTGCAACGGTGAAGGACCTCATTAAGCACTACGCGAACCGCGAAGGCGGTGTTCACTACGACCAGTCGGGCCGAAGCACGAATGAGTTCATCGAGCAGATCAGGCACTTTGCCGATGAAGACCTTCGGATGATGCTCATCGCATGTGGCCGTATCGTCGTTCGCGCGCTTGAGCCCATGGCCGTCGTGCTGACACTCAAGGACAAACCGTGGCCGAGCGGACTAGTCTTCGCACACGAAGATTCGTCTGAGCGGCGACCGGATAAACTTTAGCCATTCGGCAATACCGTGCAGCCGCGAGTGGCCCATTCGCTCCGCGCGCTCAGCGGCATGAGCGGAGTGCGCCGCGAGGCGCTTCGTCGTATCCCCGGCGCAGCCGGGACAGATTGGAGGGAGGTCTGTGGGTCTGATGACTAACCCTGCGCCGAAAGGTTAAGGGGGACAAGAGCATGTCAGGAAACCGGCGGCCGGGTCCAGGTGTCAGGGACGGTGCGTCGGGGGACCCGCGCGATAAGGCGAAAGCTGGATTGCCTGAAGCCCAATCTCCAGACGGTGCAAATGCCCGCCCGTCGGAAACGATGCCTGTGACCGACGCCGTGTCCCGGGCCGGCCCCATCCGCTGGCTGGCCCGCCCTCCGGATGCGGAGCGATGTCCAGTGAGGACATTCAAGGAGATGAGTGGGCCGCCTACGTCGCGCTCGATACGTACGACGAAGACGAACGCGGGATCGCCTACGGGACGCGAGTCCTAGGGCGACGGAGTCGTCGTAGTAGTCGCCGGAGTCACGCCCGGCCACCGAGGACGGGAAAGCCGTCTACAGGGCGAAGGACGACAGGTGATCGGACACCACAGGAACTGGGAGGTATGCGAAATGCAGAGCGCCGCAACGGTGCTGGGTGTCCTCCGTGAGCGCGGCAGCAAGGGGCTGCCGTGCGATGAGTTGTATCGGCAGTTGTTCAACCCGGAGTTGTATCTGGTGGCCTACGGACGCATCTACGCCAACACCGGCGCAATGACGCCCGGGGTCACCGCTGAAACCGTGGATGGTATGTCGCTGAACCGGATTCACCGCATCATCGATGCGGTGCGCCATGAGCGCTACCGGTTCAGTCCCGCGCGGCGGGTCTGGATTCCCAAACGCAATGGGAAACTGCGTCCGCTGGGGCTGCCGACCTGGTCGGATAAATTGCTCGGTGAGGTGATCCGCCTGCTGTTGGAGGCGTATTACGAGCCGCAGTTCTCCGACCGCTCCCACGGGTTCCGCCCCGGCCGGGGTTGTCACACCGCGTTGAGCGAGGTGGCCGACACCTGGACCGGGACAACGTGGTTCGTTGAGGGAGACGTCGCCGACTGCTTCGGCAGTCTCGATCACGACGTCATGATCGAGATCCTGGCCGAGCGGATCGGTGACAACCGGTTTCTGCGGCTGATGCGCAACATGCTGAAGGCCGGATATCTAGAGGAATGGACCTGGAACGCGACCGTGTCGGGCGCACCTCAGGGCGGGGTGGTGTCGCCGATTTTGTGCAACATCTACCTGCACCGGTTGGACGATTATGTCGAACGCACACTCATTCCCGAATATACAAGGGGGACAAGAAGAACCCGGAACGCTGAATACGAGCGGATCCGTCATCGGCTGGCGCGGGCCCGTCGACGCGGGGACCGAGAGATGGTGCGGCAGTGGCGCACTCGGCTGGCTCGCCTGCCCAGTGTCGACTGCCGCGATCCCGGCTACCGTCGACTGCGGTATATCCGCTATGCCGACGACGTTCTGCTCGGATTCGCCGGACCGAGAACCGAGGCCGAGGACATCAAACAGCGGCTGACCAGCTTCCTGCGCACTGACCTGCGTCTGGAGCTGTCGCAGGAGAAAACGCTGATCACGCACGCGCGCACCCGCGCGGCGAAGTTCCTTGGATACGAGATCATCACTCAGACCGGCGCTGGTGGCCGCAGGACTGCCGAAGGCAGTATCGGCTGCGGGTGCCGATCCCGGTGATCAAAGCCTCGTGCGCACCGTATCTGCGGGGCGGCAAACCCGCCGCGCAGCGCTCCCTGCAGAATCTCGACGACTACGGCATCGTCGCAGCATTCGGGGGCATCTATCGGGGCCTGGTCAACTATTACCTGCTTGCCGGAGATGTTCATCGTCTCGAACGGCTGGGCTGGGTGATGCAGACCTCGCTGCTGAAAACGCTTGCAGGAAAGCACAAATCGTCGGTGACCAAGATGGCGGCTCGTCACCGGGCCACTATTGACACCCCGCACGGTCTGCGCACCTGCATGCAGGCAGCCCGCCACCGCAACAACGGCAGGCCCCTGGTCGCGCGGTTCGGAGGTATTCCCCTCACCCGGCGCAAGACCGCGATCCTGACCGATCGCGTCTATACCCGGAACCCCTTGTCGCGCAGGGAGATCATCACCCGGCTCCTGCGCGGCACCTGCGAGCTCTGCGGGCATCACGGCACCGTGGACGTCCACCACGTCGCAAAACTCGCTGACCTCGCACCCAACGGCCCTGACCAACCGTCATGGACCACGGTCATGGCACGAAAGCGACGCAAAACCCTCGTGGTCTGCTCGCCCTGCCACGACCTGATCCACACCAACAACGTCCGGGTCACCACGGAGTAGTCACTGGAGAGCCGGATGCCGGGAAACTGGCACGTCCGGTTCGGCGGGAGGCCGCCCGGAAAAGGACCCGCGCACCGCGGGCACCTCGCTGGACGGCCTACCCAACTATTCGACGTGAAGGCAGCAGCGTGCTTCGTCCGTCTCGGTGCCCGGAGCAACCTGTAATCGGTGACAGCTGCCGCCCACAACGCTGACCGGATGCAATGGTCGACGGTCACGGCCGGTCAACAATTAAGACCTGCTGTCATACCAGGCGAGCTGGCTCGTCCGAACTCACGGCTGCTGCTGCTGCCGCGGGTTGCGGGTTGCGGAGGTGAGGCGATCCAGCGCGATCTGCGCGGCGAGCAGATCCAGCACGGTGCCGCTGCGACCGCTGGTGTCCGGGTCGAGGGTGGCGTCGCGGACCTTGCGGATCGCCAGCAACCGCACTCCGCGCATTCGCACACCGGTGAACGAGGGTGTGTTCTCATCGCCGCGGTGGTGGACGATCTGGTAGTCGTCGCGGTCCAGCCACACCGCGTACCAATCGTCGATGGGTTTACCGGCCCGAACATCTTCGGCGGAGCCGGTTTCCGGTGGCAGCCAGATCCGGCATTCACACGCCGGGTCGTCGCAGCGGGTGAGCTGCGCGGCCGCGGCGCGGGAGCGGTAGTGCGTGATCCGCCCGGCCAGCACCGGGCAGCCGCGCACCGCGTACGAGCAGCATTCGGGGTGCAATCCCGGCTCCGGCGCTACACCCAGCACCCAGTCCTGCGGGCGCAGCACCACCACGACACGTTCACCCAACTGCTTCCCACACACCTGGCATAGGGCGAAGGAGAACACCAGGTGCAGATGGGTGGGGTCGATCGCACCCCAGACCGGATCGCGGCGGTCCTGGTGGCACAGGGTGATGAACGGGATCGTGAGCCCGTTCGCGGCCGGGGCGTCATGCAACCGTGCCAGGATCGGTGGTCGCGCCGAACCCGGCGACGGCACAACAGAAGCCACGATGAGGACCTCCTCGAGAGAAACGACAGCGGGCACACCGCTTCACCCCGTCGCGACGGTGTGGCGGTCGAGTGGAAGGGGCGGCTGGTTTCAGGCGACGGCGGTCTCGATGTCCGAGTCCGCGTACCGGGTTCGTTCATCTGGGTCGTCGCATCGGCAACGGGGGAACCCGCGTCCGCAGTTCTGGCAGAACCCGCAGTAGGCGCAGTGGATGCCGGGGCGTGCGGGGTCGTACTCGCCGCACAACCCGCAGTACGCGTCGTCCTGGACATCGAGTTCGGATTCGTCGTACCAGCGGGTGTCATAAGCCCACCGGTAGCTGGTGTTGGAGTACCAGATTCCCTCGTCACTGATGTGCCCGAGGTGTTCGTTGAAGATGTAGGCGGTGTGCCGGTATGCCGGGTCGAGGGTGAGCAGCACCATTTTGTCGGTGCGCAACCAGGTTTCCAGGCCGCTGCGCCCGACCCAGGAGTCCAGCAGCCCGAACGGCGCACGCGGGAGAAGTCCTCGGCGGCGATCCGGGTGTCCGACCGCGGGTCCCCGCCGACGGGCTGCATCGTGGCGGGCAGAACCCCGTTGTGCGCGAGTACCGTTCGTTCGTCACCGCCGACGAGGAACGGGTGACAGTTGGTGGTGTCGATACGCCCGTGGGTGGCTAGACGGGAATGGAACAACGCCGGAGTCTCGGGGAATCGTGCACGCACAGAAGCGAATTCGTCGATCACCTCGTCCGGGTCGAGGCCGTGGCCGGTGATGATTCGGTCTGCGGCGATGACGGCGTAGCCGTGCCCGTCGGGGTTGACCGCGGCCCCGGCCGTCAGAGTGGCGAGGTTCGGGGTGAGGCCGGGTTTGAAGAAGCTCAGGATGCACATGCCAGGTCCTCCAGTTCGGCCAGCAGCGGCGCATAGTCGGGACGGGTACGCAGCCAGGCGGTGAACGCGCTCCATTCCCAGCCGCGGTGGCGCGCGATGGCGGTGCTGGTGAGGGTGCGGGTGTATTCGACCGATGAGGCGATGAGAGCGAGGGCGGCTTGAACCTGTTGCGGGATCAGGGAACTGGCGAAGATCCGCACCTCGAAGGTGTGCTCGGGCAGGATGTTGATCGCCTGGTAGCGGCCAGAGTTCCCGAGGCCGTATTCGTGGTTGCCCTTGGCGAAATCCACGATGCCGGCCCGGGCGCGGGGCCCGAACGCGGCCCAGTGGTCCGAGGACCGCCGCGCGAGCTGGGTGAGGTGGGATTCGTTGCGGTAGAAGAACTTCATCCACCGATACACATGCACCGGCGAGGCGAACCCGGCGCGGGAGACGTGCACGTGGATCCCGACATCCCCGTCGATGTACGCGCCGCGCTCCTCGAGCTGGGGCAGCAGATCCCACGGGAACAGCTGCATCGCGTACGGGTAGGACATCGGGTGGGTGACCATCTCGAATCCGCGCCGGTGTCCGATCGATCCGTCGTCCTTGAGATAGCCGAGGCGGCCCAGTTTCCTCGCGGCGAGTTCGGCGCAATCCTCGCAATCCGCGCGGGATGTTTTCAGTTCCAGCTCCAAGCCCAGGAACACCGGCCCGGTGCCGTGGAACAGCGGAGTGGGTTTGTAGCCATAGTCGCGGATGTGGTCACTGGCGGGTGCGCAGTCCGAGCAGTAGTCGGAGTATCCAGCCATGAGCTGGTCACAGACAGTGCAGGCGCGGTAGTCGATGGCGCACCGCACGCACACGGTGTTGTTGTTGTCCAGCTCGCGACTGTCTCGGGTCAGGAGCCAGCAGTCATCGCAGCGGGAGTAGTCTGCCGCGCAGCCCTCGCACACCGGCCCGTCTTCGACGGTGTCCTGGACGTCGTTGGTGCAGCGGTGACAGCGCCCGCACTGGGACCAGTCGGTGACGCAGTCTCCGCACAGCACTCCGTCATCGACGGTCATATGCTGCTGGACCGCTGGCCGGGAGCAGCCGTTGCACCACGGAACCTGCGTGCGGGTGGGGCAGAGGCGGTGGTCGGTGGGCGGATCCTCGGGTCGCAGCGCGGTCGGACACGCCGCGCAACGCATAGTGGTCGAGGCAGATGGCATGAGCAATCGCCTTTCGGGACAAGGGGGTACGAACGACAGCGCCCCGGCTTGCCTGCAAGAGCGAACAGGCCGGGGCGCATACCAGGCGACGAGGGAGAATCGGCTCTGACGCGAGCCGTGGGCCCTCAGTCGTGCAGACCGCCGGAACGGGCGTGGTAGGTATCGGGCGGCGGGTCTCGGTGTGGTCGATGGTCTGGATGGCCGGTGGGGTTGAAGCCCGAGACCGGCAGTGATCTAGGCGCATTCACGCACAAGGGCCGCGAGCCCAGCACCGCTCAGCCGGGGATGGTGTCCAGGATCTGCTCGATGGTGGTGGGTGACCAGGCGGGCGCGGCCGGTGCGGATCATGTCGTGACAGCCCGCGGACCCGGCTGAGGTGATCGGGCCGGGGACTGCAGCGACCGGGCGGCCCAGGCGAGTGGCCCAGCCCACGGTGTTACCGGCGCTGCTGCGCAGGCCGGTTTCACAGACCAGTACTCCGGCCGAGAGGGCTGCGAGGATCCGATTCCTTGCCGGGAACTGTGATTTGATCGGCCTGATGCCGGGTGGGTATTCCGAGATCACGAGCCCGGTCTGCGCGATCCGTCCCAGCAGTGGCTCGTGCGCGGACGGGTACGGGCGATCGAGCCCGCCCGCCAGGACCGCAACTGTCGCGGCGTTCTGGGTCAGGGCCGCGGTGTGGGCGGCCGCGTCGATGCCGAACCCGGCGCCGCTCAGGACAGTGCGGCCCCTGCGGGCCAGTGCTTCGGCGAACTCGTGGGTGATGTGCTCGCCGTAGCCGGTTGCGGCGCGGGCCCCGGTGACCGCGATCATGGTGGACGCGAACAGGTCCGGCTGTTCGGGGCCCCGGACCCACAACGCAATCGGAGCGTGTACGTCCGCTCCGAGGTGATCGAGGTCGGTGAGGCGCGCAGGCCAGACTGGATCGTCGCGAGTGAGCAAACGGCCACCCATCAGCGCGGTCCGGAACAGGTCGTTCTCGGCGCGCTCCCAATCCTGCGGGCCGAAGCGGGCATCGACCACCCCGCTCACGATCCGGTCCGCCGCGGCGACCGCACCGTGAAGGTGCACGAGTTCGGCGACCATCCCCGGCGAACAAAGCGCGATGCGGGACAGCAGCGCCCACGCACAACGCCGCTGCCGATCGTGCGCCTCGGTGGTGTCGATCGACTGCACAGTGGTGCTCCTCTCGGTGAACGAAGTGCGCGAGCGATACGCGCACAGCCCGTAGGCGGGCTGCGCGGTAGGAGTGTGAGTCAGGCGGTGAGGTATTCATCGAGGTCGGCGTACCGGTCACGACCGCGCAGGTCGCGGCATTCGCAGTGAGGGAAGGTTCGGAAGCAGGCGGCGCAGAATCCGCAGTACGTGCAGTGCGAGCCGGGTCGTTCGGGGTCGCACTCCCCGCAGTCCAGGCAGTACACCTCGTCCTCGATGCTGTAGTCGCCGCCGTAGATCACGGGCGGGGTGCGGTAGGACAGGTTCGAGTACCAGATCCCCGCATCGGTCCAGTAGCCGGCGCGTTCGTTGAACACGTACGCAGACTGCGGGTAGGCCGGATCGACGGTGAGCAGCACCATCTTGTCGGTTCCGAGCCACCGCTCGAGCAAGCCCCGGCCGGTATCGGAATCCAGCGACCCGAACGGCCGGAGCGGCAGGAAATCCTCGGCGGCGATGCGGGTGTCCGATCGCAGGTCCCCGGGCGCGGGATGCATGCCCTCGGGCAGGATCCCGTTGTGCGCCATCACCGTTCGCTCGTCCCTGCCGACGAAGAACGGGTGACAGTTGTCCGGGGTGATCGTGCCGTGGGTGGCCAGCCGGGAGTGGAACAACGCCGGACCGTCGGGGTGTTCGGCACGCACAGCGGCGAATTCGCTGATCACGGCCGCCGCATCCAGGCTGTGTCCGACCAGGATGCGGTTCTCGGCGATGACTGCGTAGCCGTGGCCGTGCGGGTTGGCCAGCGCCCCGCCGAGCAGGGCGTCGAGGTCGGGTGCCGCGCCGGGGCGCAGGTAGGTCAGGATGCACATGCCAGGTCCTCCAGTTCGGTCAACAGAGGGGCGTAGAGGCCGCGGGTGCGCAGCCAGGCGGTGAACGCGGTCCATTCCCAGCCGCGGTGGCGCGCGATGTCGGCGGTGGTGAGGGTGCGGGTGTATTCGACGGTCGCGTCGACGAACCCGAGCGCGGCCTGAACCTGTTGCGGGCGCAGGGAACTGGCGAAGATCCGCACCTCGTAGGTGTCCTCGGGTACGGCGTTGATCGCCTGGAAACGCCCGAACCCGCGATCGCCCTTGACGATGTCGGCGGTGTGCGAGCGGGCGTGCGGGTCGAAACTGGCCCACGTGGCCGGATCGCGGCGCGCGAGCACGGTGGCGCGAGACTGGTTGCGGTACAAGAACTTGAACCACCGGTACGCGTGCACGGTAGAGGAGAACCCGGCCCGGGACACATGCACATGCAGGCCGACCTCGTGGTCGGTGTACGCGCCCTCATCGGCCAGCGCGGGCAGCAGATCCCACGGGAACCGCTCCAGCGCGTAGGGGTAGTCCATCGGGTGGGTGACCAGTTCGAACCCGCACCCGATCGAGGAATCCTGCTTCAGATACCCCAGGCCGCCGAGCTGCTCGAGGGCCAGATCCACGCACCTGTCCCAGGCCCGCGAAGGGGTCTTGATTTCGAGTTCGAATCCGAGGAACACCGGACCGCGACCGTGGAACCGAGGTGTGGGTTTGTAGAAGTAATCGCGGACCCGGTCATCGGAATCGTCGGTGTGGCCGCAGGATTGGCAGGCAGTGTCCTGTTCGGCGAGCAGGGTGTAGCAGTTGGCGCATTCGTCGTAGAGGGCCGAGCAGTCCTCGCAGACGATGTCGTCGTTGTCGAGGGTGAAGGTAGTCTCGTCGCACCGGTCGCAGCGATCACACAATCGGTAATCTCGGCGGCAGTCCTCGCACACTTCGCTGCCGCTGACGGTGAGGTACACCTCCTCGGCGAGCTCATCGCAGCTCGCGCACACCCGCCACGCCGCGCAGGCGAGGCATAAGCGTGAATCGGGTGGGTCTTCGGGCAGCACGGAAGAACAGGTGCGGCACAGGACCTCAGCGGACACGGGCATGACAGGTCGCTTCCTTCCAAGGGAAATGACGACGACCCCGCATCCGAGGGAAGCGGATCGGGTGCGGGGCCGTGGTCAACAGCACGAACAGGCGGATCAGTGTCCGAGGCGAACCGGAGGATATCCGCGGATCAGACCGGGTTCACCGCAGTCAACGGCCGTGCGAGCGCGTTCGGCCCGGGCAGGGAGCGGTGGCGGGAATGCTGTGCGTAGCAGTCGCAGTCGGCGAAGTCGGCCAGGCACCGGAAGCACCACCCACACCGGCCGCAATACCGGCTACCCGGCTCGGGACCGTGGGCACGGCAGTACCGGCACGGGCCGCACCACGAGATAGGTTGGCGGGCTTGGTATCCGGTGTTGGAGTACCAGATACCCGATTCCCAGATCCCGAGGTGCTCGTTGAACACGTACGAGCGGTGCGCGTAGGCCGGATCGAGGGTCAGGAGCACGAGTTTGCTGCGGCCGAGCCATGATTCCAGGCCCCGGAATCCGCGCCGGGTATCGACAGAACCGAACGGATGCTTGGGCAGGTAGTCCTCGGCGGCGATCCGGGTGTCCGACCGCGGATCATAAGCCCGCGGATGCACCCGTTGGGGAAGGGTTCCGTTGTGCGCCAGCCACGTTCGTTGATCACGGCCCAGCGGGAACGGGTGGCAGTTGTCGAGGGTGACCGCGCCCCGGGTGGCCCACCGGGAATGGAAAACCGCCGGGCCGTGCGGGTGTTCGTCTCGGGCGTACGCGAATTCGGCGATCACCCGATCGGCGTTCATCCCGTGCCCGGTGATGATCCTGGTGCGGGTGAGCACGGCCCAGCCGTGGCCGTCGCGGTTGATGCTCGCGCCGATCGCGAGCGCGGACAGGTCCGGCGCCACACCGCCGGGCAGGAATGTCAGGAGGCACACGCCAGACCCACCTCTCCCAGACGCTGCGCCAAGGCCGTGTAGGTGTCGGTGCGGGCGTGCACCCAGTCGGTGAAACTCGGCCAGTCCCAACCGTGATGGCGCGTGATGTCGTGCGCGGTCAGGCCGCGGGTGTATTCGACCGACGCGGCCACGAACCCCAGGGCGGCACGCACCCGGACCGGGTCCAGGGATCCGGCGAACACCCGCACCTCGAGGGTGTGGCGGGGATGTGGGTTCACCGCCTGGTAGCGGTCCACGTCGTTGCCGTGCGGGTGCCCTTTCGCGGTGTCCTTGATCGCGCCTCGCGCCTGGGTGGAGAATCGCGCGTACCGGGACCGGCGGCCGGCCAGATCGCTGACCGCGGCCTCGTTGCGATACAAGAACGTTGCCCACCGGTAAATGTGTGCGGGAGAAGCGAACCCGGCGCGCGAGGCATGCACATGCAGCCCGACTCGCTGATCGGAGACACACCCTAACTCGGCCAACTCACCCAGCAGCGGCCACGGGAACCCACCCATCGCGAACGGGTAGTCCATCGGGTGGGTGACCAACTCGAATCCCGCGGGTTCGATCGAGGAATCGTTCTTCAGGTACGCCAGCAGGCCGACAGCATCGGAGACCGCAGCCACAGCTTCATGGCGAAGAGGCTGGGGGACAATGACTTCCAGCTCCATACCCAGATACAGCGGTCCGGCGCCGTGGAAGCGCGGATCGGGTTTGTAGCTGTAGTTCCATACCTCCGCACCCGAATGACAGGCATCGCAGACGCTGTAGTCCGGCAGCAGCGTGCCGCACTCCTCACAGCTGGTGAAACTTGCGGCGCAGTGTTCGCAGACGCGGCGTCCGCCGGAGACGTAGCGTGTCGACCCAGCCCACAAGGCACAGACGCTGCACTGGTCGAAGTGCCGGTTCGCGCACACCGCGCACACGGTGACCCCGCCGACCGCGGGAACCTGATTGTCGCTGTAACGGCCGCAGTGCCCGCACACCGCGACCCCGGCCACACACGCACCGCACCAGAATCCGGAATGCGAAGTCGGGACCAGTGCACGGCTCGGTGCCCGACACCGGTCACACCACGACAGACTGGAAAGGCAAGCAGTACAGACAGTTTCGATCTCGGCCGTGTCGTGGCGGACTCCAGGAGTCCGGGATCCGCACATCGCGCACGGCGGTGCCAGGGACACCGAGAGGTAGGGCATGACGATCGCCTCCTGAAGCGGGAGCAGAAACGACGAACGCCGCGACGGGAATCCGTCACGGCGTCAACAACATCGAAAGTCGGCGGCGGTCGCGCCGCGGGAATGGTCAGAAGGAACGAGGTGGCCCGGGAGGAGCGAAGCTCACTGTGTAGGGTCCGGGCGTAGCGGTGATCACCAGCCAGCCGCCCTCGCCGGCGTACTTGCGGATCAAGTCGATCAGGCTGCTGCCTTCGGGGATCGGCTCGGTCAACTCGATGTGCTCGGCGAAGTCGTCACCACCCACTGGGGTCCTACCGAGCGCGGGGCCGGTCCCCGGCCCCCAACCCACCGCATAGACCACGTGTGCGGGCCCGTCCGCATCGGTGCGGTCGGCGAGCTGGCGGGGGAGCCCGTTGCTGCGCAGATAGGTGCTGTTGTGCTTCGCCCAGATCAATGAGGGAACCCCCGGCACACCGTCGTCGAGTTGAGCCAACGAAGGCGAATGCTCCCGCGCGGCGACCGCGTGTTCAGCAATCCCTTGGACCTCGCTCAACGGGAAGAACAAGTCGATCGACGCCATTGCTGTTGACTCCTTGTCGGTTTGGAGGCCCGGCCGAGCGAAGCCCGCACCGGCAATCGGTGCGGGCGCACGTGCGGACCGGCCTGACATGTCCAGCTCGGTGAGGTGGGTGAGCGCGTTCAGTGGCCGGGGTCAGTGAATTGGCAGTCCGGGTCGTGGTGCCCGGTGCAGGTGATGGTGCCCAGCGTGCGGGCCCTGACTGCCAGCCTGCGACGGGGCGTGGTCTCGGCGTCGTCGATCAGCGGGCCGCCGGCGTCTTCGTAGTAGTCGCGCGCGGAGTTGTCGACCGGGAGGGAAACCGACCTTGCGACACATCCGCAGATACAACCCCACACCGGTGCTGTTCAGCGGTGTGGCGAGGCTGGTGGTCATCATCGCCGCGGCTACTTCGGCCGCGGTGCCCGGTCGGGAATCGGCCCCTGCGGCAACACGTTCGAGAAACTCACGCACGTGGCTGCGGTACACGAACTCGGTGGACATCACGCGATGAGTCGGCACACACAGCGTATCGCTGTGCCACAACAGATCCCGCGTCCCGGAGTGACGTCCTTGCGCCTGACGGATCTCATCCTCCATCCACTTGCGCTGAGCCAGAACAGCATTCACCGTGGATTCGATCTGGTCGAACAGATCACGCATGTCACCGAAAAGTGACGGGTGCCGGTCACGGAGGTCTCCTTCTGCGGTACGGAAAACGGGCCCGAGCGCTGGAGCGAATTCGCCCGAGGTGCGGGCGCATCGAGCAGGCAGGAATGATCAATCCCGCCTGCACGTCATGTGTCTGGACACAGAGGTGACCAGGGCCGTCGGTCGGGCGTAGGAGGATGCCGCTGCGTCGTGGGTCGATAGAGCGGTGCGTGCCGTGCGCTCAGGCCGGTGGTGCCGGGTATCGTGGTGGGTGCGAGGGACTGACCGGTTTCACACCTGTCAGGAGTTCGTTATGGACGAAAATCGCCGCCCCCGCCCCGCTCGTATACGTCGTGGTTCGTCACCGGAAATCACTGCGCGTCTGCAACGCTCACGCCGCAGAGCGCTGGACCGTCGAGTCGCTCAGCGTGAGCGAGAGAAGATCGTTACCGCCGCAGTGCGCGACTACATCAACGCATGGCACGCCATCGGGCTGGTGCGACAGCGCCGCGACGCCGACATCGAGGACCTCAAACGCCGGATCGAAGACGTCACTGCTCTTGCCGAACGGGAGATCGCCGGTCACGAACAAGCACAAGCGGCAGCGGCTGCGGTGATCCAAGGTCAAGGCCACACCGACGCCGAGATCGCCGAGCTACTCGAAGTCAGTGCCAAACGTGCACGGCAACTGATCTCCGCATCACGAAGGGAAACAACGAAACCGGTCCGGCCCCAACCGGAGCCAGCCGAGGGCCAGACGAGTACGCGCGCGAAACTCGGATCCGAAGAATCTGCTCGATGGCCGGAGGCCCGCCGTAGAACGGAATCGGGCTCTGGCAGTGAAGAACAAGATAATCCCAGTACCCTGAGAGGCCCGAGCACGGAAAAGTGAAGTGCGGCGGACAGATCAGATCAGCCGGAGGCGGTGCTCATCCGGGCCGCCACGAGCTGGCAACCTCGGGTCGAAAGGATGAGTCCGCACGGCAGGTGCGCAGCAGTGTCGATCCGCGGACGTTCGAAGGTCACCGGCTCGGCCTCTACCGTTTCGACGATTCCGACCACCCGACCTCGAGCATCTTCCGCGACGCCTCGGGGATCTGGTTCGCGACCAGCCCCGCAGTTGACTACTGCTCGGACGGGGCCGGGTTAGCCCAGCTCACCGAGACCTCTCCCGCAAGTCGCGGACTCCATCACCTCAACGGTAACTGGTATTGGTTCTGCTTCGACAGCGGTGGTGAGAAAACAGTACTTCCAGACCGTCCCATCGGGGGGTGACGTTACGGCCGGGGACCCAATTCCGGAGATCGGACATGTCAGTAGGGGCTCGTTGTCGAGGTAGCGGTCCGCGATGGTGGCACCGCCGAGCGTGCCGGCGGCCGCCCACCGATCGGTCTCGTATCCGGCGGAGCCGTCGCGTTTGTCGACTTGGACGGCTACACACTCACGGACTTACGAGCCAACTTGGACCGATTCGCCGAAGCTGTGCTTCGAGAACTGCCAGCGCACAAGGATCGGTAGGACTGCGCTCCACACAGTCACCGTGGATGCCACCACCAGCGCTGGCGCAAGCAGGGGACCGAGTTCGGGTACTCGAGGCCGCCGGGATACGGCCATTCGGGCCAAGTAACCGATCATCCCGAAGAAAAACGTGACCGACGCCACGATCAAGAACAATTTCCACAACACCGACTCAGCGCTGGCCGGGTCGCTGGCATGCACGAGAAGGCCCAGGCAAGACACAATGGTGCAGGCGAGAAACAGATGCCAAACGAGCCGTGGCCGCAGTCGTCGTTTCTCTCCTCGATCGGGAACGTTGCCGGACTGCACCGTACTCATCCCGGAAGCCTAGCCTCGATGGGACACGACACGACCGAGACCGGATATGCCGACGGGTGACGGCAAATCAACCGATACGCCAGGCCCTGATCGAGTATCAACGGTCAGTGCGAATACCGGGTGGATGGTCAGATTGGTTCCGGTGTGGCGGACACGATTCCGGCGGGTCGGTTGCCATGAGGTCTCCGGGTGAATGTTGCTGGTCATCGCGATGGAACGCCTCTCGTATGCGGCATCGATCACGCGGTAGAACGCCTCGGCGGCCTCCGGGCCCACCGCCGACTGCCTGATCGGCGTTGCCGCGGCGTTAGGCGCTCGTTGGTGGGCGTTCAGATGTGGGCGTAGCCGCCAGCGTTCCAGACGGCCCACTGGAATTGGTTCGTGGACAGTGGCTGGTGAGCCGGAATGCGTGGATCCGTGGTGGTGGGCCAGTAGCAGAAACCGCAACGGTGGCAATACATCCCAGCGCTCCACAGCGCATACGCAGAAGGCCGACCTCGGGCGATCAGGCTGTTGCGTCGCACGCGACTGCGCACGACATAGAAGGCCAGAGCTGCTGGGCTCGCAACCGCGAGCACGAACGCTGAACCGAACATCACGCTGGTGATCGTGTCGATGACAGTGGGATGGTTCATGCCGGGGTGGGCGAAAAGGTAACTCGCCATTGTGATTAATACGACGAGGGCAGGAACTGTCATCAGCAGGCCCAGAACCATTGGCCGTACGGTCGAGACCAGCGGTGGCGTGTACCGGGTTGCGGCGGCCAGTTGGGTGGTCTGCGTGCGCTCGATAGAGGTCGTGCCGATCATGGGCACCACACCCGTCGGGCTGAAACCGATGCCGGAATAGTGGTCGGTGCCCGAGACCGTCGATATGCCAGCGGAGGACAGCGCTGGAATGCTCTGTACCCAGTCGGAGCTTCTGCAGGTCGGGCAGGAGATGTCATCGTGCACTAGTGTGTCCCCCGTCGTGTTCGATGTGTGCGCAGTGTGGTCGAACTCCGGTGCAGTCGCCCTCAATCGAACACTCCTCATCGCTGAATGTCGAGTGGCGGAATGACTCGGCAGGAGAGTCGGTCTCGAGAGGGGGTTGGGTTTGCGAGCCTGCATCGTGGTCATCGAGTTGGGCTGCTTGGTCGAGAATCCTGCTGATCGCGGAACGGCTTCGGTTCGACTTGCGGGCGATTTGTGTAGGGGTGAGTCCGTCGTCGTGATGCCAGGTAAGGATCTGAATGATGTCCTCTGGCGCCCGGCGGCGGGCTGGGTCTCGGCTACAGAGCGTCGCCGCAATCCGATCCCACTGTGGCTCAGTGCTTTCCGGTGCGATCGGGGCGTTGCTCGCAACATCGGGCTGCGGCAATGGTTCTCGCGAGGTGGCGTCGCCCCCCTTCTCGTCGCGGGCGGGAGGTGACTGATACGGACGCGCGGCGGGGCCTCGCGTGCGGCTGAGGGCGATGAGCGCAATGGTGGCCTGTGTCATGGAACCTTCGATGATCAGAGGCCACAGCCACGTCTGTTGGCGAGGGATACCTGCCAGTGCGGCGAGTGATCGTAGAGCGGTGAAGGACAGCCAAAAGGCTGCGGCCGCGATGAGCACCGTCATCGACATCGCGATTCGGTGCACAGCTCGGCTCTGCGACTGAGCGCGCAGCAGCACGGTGACGCCGTGTACTGCGGTGAGCAGGGCGATCGGTGGAATGATCGCGACGGGAGCTGCGAGAATGGGCACTGTGTGCGCGTAGATGACCGCGTGCGCAGCATTTCCGGTGATGCTCACCAACGCTGATACGGCGAGCACACTCCAGAAGAACACGTGTGCACCTGATGTCGGTGTGTGCGCGTTGGAGTGCGGAGGGGACGGGTGCGGTGCGCACACGGGCGCGTCGAGCTTCGGAGGGTGTGCGGACATGGTGGTTTCGTCCTAGGGGGATCGGATGGGTGGCCATCTAGAACGCGGCTGAGTAACTTGTTCGTTCGGACGGAATCTGGAGAATCGAGTCGAGTCTCGCGTTGTACTTGGGTCTGGTGCCCGATTCCGAATGCGCTTCGACCGCTCTGCGGTGGCTCGGCTGTCCCTCAGAGGCCAGGCCGTTCGGATCCAGTGCCGACGGGTAACCCCTTCGCGAATACCGCCGTCTTGGCTGAGACGCAGGCATGCCCGCTGTAGTGGTAGTTCGCGTAACCTATTCGCGCCAGCCGCACAGCGGTAGGGACGCGATAGCTGGTCCGTCGACGGCGGAGGATTTCAGTGTGCCAACAGTGTGCCAAGACCCACCAGCACAAGGCGGACTGCACGCCATCGGCTGGACGTCGAGGACCTGCTGAGCTGGACGAATAGGTACCAGCGGGATGATTGACCACGTCTTCCATCTCTCTGACACGGAAGAGGTCACTGGTTCAATCCCAGTATCGCGCACCGAAGAAAAGGCAGATCAGCCCCGGTTTTCACCGGGGCTGACTTTGTTCATTTTTTGATTAACACCGTTCACTGTGCCAACAGTGTGCCAACGGACGGTGAGGTCGTTCTCGTCGCCTCTGAACAGCGCGGATCCTGCGGCTCGCAGGTCGTCGGGGTGGGTTTGGTTGTAGGTTCTGAGTGAGACTGTCGGGTCGTGGCCGTGCCATGCGGCGACGGTTGGTGCCGGGACACCGCGGGCGAGCATCATCGACACCGATGTGTTGCGTAGCCCCTTGAGCATGATGCGGCGCAGTCCGGCGCGTTCGCGCAGGCGTTGGAACTCGTCGCTGTACCACGCGGGCCGGATCGGCGTGCCGTCCTGATGGACGGCGATCAATCGATCGTCGGTCCAGGGGATGCCCAGTGCTTCGCATTCGGCCTTCTGGACGATCTTCAACTCTTGCAACGCTTCTGCGACATCAGCTGATGGTCTCGGCCATCGAACCCGTCCTTGTATGCCAGGCTTGCCCGAGTACCGACGGGCGAGCGAGGAGACGAACAAGCTGTCCCCGTCGGCGAGCCGGTCGTGGATGCAACATGCGGAGCATTCACGAACGCGTTTGCGGCTGCCGACGGCTTGGTGGCGCCGGCCGCACCGGCGGCCTCGCCCGAGAAGAGCGAGGTGAACGTTCCCCCTCCGCCACGACCTTCGTATCTGCGGTGGATCTGACCGCTCAGCCGTAACGGCAAGCCATAGGACGCCGCCCGCCGCACCGAGTCGAGTGTCGGCCAAGGTCGGGTATGGATCAGTTCCTTCTTATAGGTCGCGAACAGCGATTCCGAGACGGCATTATCGAAGCAGAACCGGTGCGGCCAAGCGACCGCCGGATACCGTTCCGACGGCAGTAAGCGTCGAATTACTTTGACGTGTATTGCTCAGGTTCAACCGGTGGTCGCAACACCCGAGGTCACGGAGGGCCCACGTCTTCACATATGTGATGTCGCCGCACCAGCGGCGCCCGGCACCGCCGCCGACTGTGAAGTCGCGGCCGATCAGGTCCGGCGCCCCGACCGGGCTGCTGCCGTGGATCATGGTACGCCGGAACGCCTTCGGATGCCTCCCGCGCAGGCCGGCGGCCCGCATCAACCGCCACACCCGCTTACGCGCCACCCGATGCCCGGCCGCGACCAGCGCCGCATGCACCCGCCGCACACCCGGGTTGCCCCGCAGCTTGTCGTGGATGGCGCGGATCAGCGACATCAGCGCCGCATCCTCGCGGTCCCGGCCCGACACCTCGTGTCCGCGCCAGGCGTAGTACCCCGATCGTGACACACCGAGCTCGCAGCACATGAAGCCGATCGAATTCCCCTGATTCCGCCCAGTCCGCGATCGCGGCGAATTTCACCGCTGGTCTTTCGCGAACCAGGCGCAACTTTTTTTGCGAACGCGACCTGCATCTTCAGCTCCGCGTTCTCCGCACGCAAACGCTCCAACTCGGCCCGCTCCGAGTCGGACAACCCCCGATCCGGAGAATCATCCCCAGGCCCGGATTCCTTTGCCTTCTTCACCCATTTCCTCAACGTCATCTCGTGCACGCCGATATCGCGTGCCACCTCGACCACCGGGCGACCCTCGTACAAAACGAATGCTACCGCCTGCGCCTTGTACTCCTCGGTGAAACTGCGCCGCGTCGGACCCACCTACGAACTCCCGTGCTACCGAGCGACTTTCAACCGCGTGTCCACCGAACCGGGAACGGTCCATTGCGTGAGCCGGCGGTGAGCATGACGGCTTGGCCGTCGCGGACGCGGATCGATCCGTAGACCCAGATCTTGTCCGGACCACGCGAATATTCCAGGGGCGCTTTGATTCGGTGTCCATCGACCGACCAGCCCGGGACGGGTCCGAAGGTGCGGGGCGAGACCGGGCCCAGCTCGTCGGCGCAGACTACCGTGGCCCCGGCCGGTGGCTGCGTGTAGAGACCGACGATGTGGGTTCTTTTGGGACGAAGTACGGGTCCTTGCTCGTCGTCCACGACCGCGGCCGACGAATCCAATCACCCGGAGCATGCCGAGCTCCCGCGAGTTTACGAATCTTCCGCTCCTCCACCACATCCCGTGCAGGACGCGCGACCAGCACCTTCGGCAGAACCCACCCCATCACACCCGAACCAACAAGACGCACAACAAAATACATGATCATTTAGGAACGCAGCACTAGGCGACGAGTACTCCGGTTATACCGGGGTGCCCGTCGACGAGCTAGACGCGTTCGAGCCGAAGTTCGACACCATCCCGGCGGCCGTGCAGTCTGTTCGGTCGCGTGTCGACGGTCGGGGTTGTAGGCGGTTTTGGTGCGCCAGCAGGCCCGGATGATGCGCAGCCAGGCGCGTCCGAGGGTGCGGATCGCGTGCGGGTGGCGTTGCCCGCGAGTGCGGGCCTGGGTGTAGCGCTGCTGGGCCCACGGGGCGGCGCGTCGGCTGTTGTCGATCCAGATGACCAGGGCCAGACGGGCGCGGCGGTTGGTGGCGAAGCGGAACGCGACGGTGTGGGTTTTGCCCGACGCGCGGGTGACCGGGGCGATTCCGGTCTCGGCGGCGAGTTGCTCGAAGCTGGTGGCGCGCTCGAGGGCGGGTCCGACCTCGCCGATGATCTGTGCCAGGTTCAGCGTGCCGACACGCGGCAGATCGGCCAGCAATTGCGCGTATGGGTGGGCGGTGACCGCCTCGGCGATCACCGCGTCCAGGGCGCCGATGCCGGCCTGGATCGAGCGTACGAGTCCGGCTCGAGCACGCACCAGCCCGGCGACGATGGGTTCGCCGAGTCGGCTGGCCGCGACGGGCGCGGACTGCAGCCGGGCCAGCAGTTCGGCACCGCTGCGGCGGCCGCTGTAGCCGCGACGCCGGCAGAACTGCTCGATCTTCGCGGGGTGAGCCCAGTGGCGGCCTGTGGGGTCGGGTAGCGGTCCAGGAAGTCGAGGGCGATCTGCGAATGCAGTTGCGCGAAAACGGTTTTCCCGCCGGGCCAATGCTGATCGAGCAGGGCGGCGAGCTGGTTGACCGCGGCGATGCGCATCTCGAGGTGGTCGCCGCGCTGGCGGGTCAGGGCTTGCAGTTCCAGGGTCTGGGGCAGGGTCGGTACCAGTGGCGGGAGCCGGTGACCATCGGTGCGGGCGTAGTCGGCGAGTTTGTAGCCGTCGCCGGGGTCGCCGTGACAAGACAGGCCGGTCGGGGTCAGATCTGGACCACGACCGTCTTCGTGGCGGTGTAGGAATCGAGTGCTTCCACACCTTTCTCTCGGCCGTACCCGGATTTGCGGAATCCGCCGAAGGGCAATTCGACGCCGCCGCCCGCGCCGTAGGTGTTGATATACACCTGACCGGCCTCCAATTCGGCCGCGATGCGGTGGGCGCGGGACAGGTCGGTGGTCCAGATCGCGCCGAGCAGTGCGTAATCGGTGCCGTTGGCCAAGGCGATCGCCTCCTCGTCGTCGGCGAATGGCATGACGGTCAGGACCGGGCCGAAGATCTCCTCCTGGGCGATCGGAGAATGCGGATCGACCCCGTCGACGAGGGTGGGCATGAAGTACGCTCCGTTCGTGATCCCGCGGGGCTCGGCGATCCGTCCGCCGTAGATAATCTGCTGGGGCGCAACGGATTCCACGTATCCCCGCACTCGCTCCTGCTGTTTGCGCGAGACCAGCGGGCCCAGATCGTGGTCCTGTACCGCGGGACCTATCGTCACGCCCTCGAAGCGAGTCACCAGACGGCTCAGCAGCTCCTGGTGAACGCTCTCGTGCACCAGGACACGGGAGCCCGCCGAACAGGTCTGCCCGGCGTTCTGCAGGATCGCCGAGGCCACGACCTGAGCGGCCTTGTCCAGATCGGCGTCCCCGAAGACGAGCTGCGCCGATTTTCCGCCGAGTTCCAGCACCACCGGCGACACCCGCTCGGCGGCCGCTGCCGCGACGATACTCCCGACCCGGGTCGAGCCGACGAATCCGAGATGGTCCACGCCCGGATGATTGGCCAGTGCGTCACCAGCTTCGGGCCCCAGGCCGGTGACGACGTTCAGCACACCGGGCGCGAATCCGGCCTCGATCGCCAAAGCGGCCACGAACACCGCCGAGCGCGGCGTCTCATCGGCGGGTTTGACCACCGCGCAGTTGCCGGTCGCTATCGCGGGCGCGACACCGCGGGCGAACAGTTGCAGCGGATAGTTCCAGGCGACGATGTGCCCGGTCACCCCGTGCGGCTCGCGCCGGGTGTACACGTGCAGATCGGGCCGCAGCGGAATCGTCAGGCCGTAGTAGGACTCGATGGCCTGGCCATAGAACCGGAAGTACCGAGCGCAGACGCGAACGTCGTTTCGGGCCTGGGACAACGGTTTTCCGGAGTCCTCGCTCTCCAGTCGGGCCAGCGCCTCGAGATTGCGCAGGATCAGGGAACTCAATTCGCACAGCAGCTGCGCTCGATGCTCGGGGGTGGTGCGTCGCCAGGCCGGAAAGGCCCGGCGCGCGGCTCGGACCGCCTCGTCGATCTCCGCCGCGCCCCCGCGCGCGATATCGCCGAGCGGCTCGCCGGTCGAGGGATCGATGTTCGGGTACCAGGCGCTCGACTCGCGCGAGGCGCCGTCGATGAACGACAGGGTGGGAGTCGCGGTGCGATTCGGGGTGGGCGGCTTCGTCATCGGGGAGCTCCTTGATTTCCGGTGCGGGTGGTTGCGGACGGGCATATGCCATGCTGGTGTGACGGAACAGCGCAGTGGGGCGTTGCATTCGGATGCGAGGTTGGACTGTGGGCAAGCGGGCACGCTCCGATTCGGTCGGGGTCGTCGACCTGGCTCGTGAGCTGGGCGTCTCGACGGCCACGGTGTCGCGTGCGCTCAACGGCAGCCCGGCCGTGCGCCCGGAGCAGGCCGAGCGCATCAGATCGCATGCCGCGGCCCGCGGGTATGTTCCGAATCGGCTGGCGAAAGGTCTGTCGGCGTCCCGGAGCCGGGCGTTCGTCGGCTTCGTCGTCCCGTACGTCGACACTCCCGCATACTCCACGGTGGCGGCGGAGTGTGCCCGCCTGCTGTCCACCGGCGGCACGCAGATGATCCTGACCATCACCGAGAACGATCCCGAACGCGAGCTGCGCCAGTTGCGTGAGATGACCGCGAGTCGTGTTGCGGGACTGATCATTTCGCCGAGCGCGGGGATTCTCGAGGAATCCCGGGCCATCCTCGGGACGATGCCGGTCGTCGAACTGCACCGCGCCTGTGGCATCCGCGCGCCGGGTGTGTTCAGCGATGACGAGCAGGCGATGATCGACGCCGTCGGGCATCTCGCCGGGCTCGGGCACAGCGATATCGCCTACCTGGGGACACCGCACGAGCTCTCGCACGGCGCGATCCGGCTGCGGGCGGTGCTGCGGGGGATGGAGCTGGCCGGACTGGATCCGGATCGGATGCCGACGCGGCTGCTCGAACCGACCAGGGAGAACGGGCGGGCGGCGACCGCCGAGCTGCTGGCGCTGCCGAAGCCGCCGACCGCCCTGCTGGTCGGGGGCGGTGCGTTGTCGGTGGGGGCGGCAGAGGTCGTGCGCGCCGGCGGATATCGCGTCCCGGACGAGCTGTCGCTCATCGTGTACGGCGATCCGGAGTGGTTCGCATTGAGCAATCCGTCGCTGACCACGCTTCGGGTGTCCTATGCGGAGCTGGCGCGCACGGCCGCGCGCCTGCTGTCGGAGGCTCTCGACGCCCGCGAATCCGGTGTCGAACTCGCCGCCGATCGGCATCTGATCACGCCGGAGTTCCGCCTGGGCGGTTCCACCGCACCGCCGAGCGGTCATCCCCGGATCTCTTGACTTCATTCAGTTCACTGTTCTCTCGGGTATCGCCACTGTAGATCAGATTACCCGTGCCCTTGACGCTACTTGTGCACTAATGGTGTACTCAATTCGCGATGTAAGCGTTTACATCAATGATCAGCGAGAGGAAGGCCCCCATGTCCGAAGGCCCGCTGTCGGGACTCAGGGTGATCGATGCGGCCACCCTCGCCGCCGGTCCGCTCGTGGCCACCTGGATGGCCGAGTTCGGCGCTGAGGTGATCAAGATCGAGCAACCTGAGGGCGGTGATCCGCTGCGTCAGTGGGGAACGCAGAAGGACGGCATCGGGCTGATGTGGAAGAGCCTGGGGCGCAACAAGAAATCGATCACCCTGAACCTGCGCCACGAGGCGGGCCGCGACATGCTGCGCGCGCTGGCTCGCGAGGCCGATGTGCTGGTGATGAACCTGCGTCCCAGTACGCTCGAGCGCTGGGAACTGGACTACGCCCGGATGAAGGCGGAGAACCCGGGGCTGGTGATGGTGCACGTCACCGGATTCGGCGCCGGCGGCCCCAAGAGCGACCGGCCCGGATTCGGCACCCTGGGCGAGGCGATGAGCGGATTCGCCCATCTCACCGGACATCCCGACGGCCCGCCGACGCTGCCGTCCTTCATGCTCGCCGACGGTGTCGCGGCGCTGACCGCGACCTATGCGGTGATGATGGCGCTGTACCACCGGGACGTTCACGGTGCGGACGGTCAGCTCATCGATGTCAACCTGATCGAACCCCTGGCCCGGCTGATCGAACAGCCGGTGCTGACCTACGACCAAACCGGTTCCGTGACAACGAGAACCGGCAATCGCTGGGATATCAGCGCCCCGCGCAATACCTATCGGACCAAGGACGGGCACTGGCTGGCGATGTCCGGCAGCGCGCCGACCATCGCGATGCGCGCCCTGCGGGCGGTTGGGCGCGCGGATCTGACCACCGATCCGCGTTTCGCCGAGGCACAGCAGCGCCTGGCCAATGCGGCGCAGATCGACAAGATCATGGCGGACTGGATCGCCGAACGAACCCTCGATGAGGCTATGACGGTCTTCGAGGAGGCCGAGGTCGCCGCCGCGCCGGTCTACGACGCGACTCAGCTGCTGGCCGATCCACAGATGCGCGCGCGCGGCGTGTACACCTCACATCCCGATCCGGATCTGGGCGCTATGACGGTGCAGGGGCCGGTACCGCGCTTCTCCGATACCGCCGGGCGGGTCGATCACCTGGGACCGGGGCTGGGCGAGCACAACGAGGAGATCTACCGCGATCTGCTCGGTCTCGACGAGGACCGATACCGCCGACTGAAGGACGACGGCGTCATCTGAGAGTCATTCATCTCCAGAATCGGAGTCCCGTAATCACTTCAACCTCACGACAATCGAAAGGAAGGTGCACTCATGACCGTTCGGGCTCGCCGGTCGGAACTGGCTACTCCCGCAAGTAACGACTGGATGTTCACCAAGGCGATCGAATCCGGCGCGGATCTGGTGTTCCTGGATCTGGAGGATGCGACCCTCCCGTCCGAGCGCGAGGCGGCGCGCGGCAAGGTCGTCAAGGCGCTGCGCGAACTCGATTGGGGCACAACGGTTCGCGCGATCCGGATGAACGGCATCGACACCCGCTGGGCTTACGGGGACATCATCGAGGTCGTCACCGGCGCCCGCGAGGCGCTGGACATCATCATCATCCCGAAGGCTCGTTCGGCCCGGGACGTGTGGTGGGTCGACGTTCTGCTCACCCAGCTCGAGGAACAGCTGGGCCTGACCAAGCGGATCGGTCTCGAGGTGCTCATCGAGGAAACCGAGGGATTGCAGAACGTCGATGAGATCGCCCGCGCGAGTGACCGTTTGGAGGCGATCATCTTCGGCGCCGGTGACTTCTCGGCCTCACAGGGCGCCCGCGTGGACACCAATTTCGATCCGCTGATCGACTTTCCGGGCGACTTCTGGGGGTACGCGCGGGCCCGGGTCGTGGTCGCGGCACGCGCGGCCGGTGTCGACGCGATCGACGCACCGTTCCCCAACTATCAGGACCCGCAAGCCTACGGCGTGGCCTGCGATCGGGCCGGTGCGATGGGTTATGCGGGCAAATGGGCCATCCACCCGAGTCAGGTCGAGATCGCCAATAGGGCGTTCAGCCCCACACCCGAGGAGATCGCGCACGCGCGCGAGGTCGTCGAGGCCTATCACGCGGCCGAAACCTCCGGCCGCGGCGCGAGCGCACTGGACGGAATGCTCGTGGACGCAGCGCATCTGCGGCACGCCGACAACATCACCCGCAGGGCCGACCTGTTCGGACTCTGACCGAAAGGAAAATCTCCCATGACCACATCCGAGCCGCGGCGGCAGATGACCCTGGTCGGGTTCATGCAGGCCGGTAACGTTACCGTCTACTCGGGGTCCTGGCGGTATCCGTCCGCGGATCTGTCGTTCCTGGAACTCGAGTACTACCTGCGCGTCGCGCGAACCCTGGAACAGGGCAAGTTCGATCTCGTCTTCTTCGACGACCGCCTGGCCATGCCCGGCGTCTACGGCGATTCGGTCATCGAGGCGGTGCGTTACGGCGCGCGCCCGATCAAGCTCGATCTGACCGCCATCCTCGGTGGAATCATCGGCGCCACAAGCAGAATCGGGGTGGGGGCCACCTACTCGACCACCTACTATCCGCCGTTCCACGTGGCCCGCACCTTCGCCACCCTGGACCACCTTTCCGGCGGCCGTGCGGCGTGGAATGTGGTCACCTCCGTCAACGACTCCGAGGCGCAGAACTTCGGCGTGGACCAGCACCTCGAGCACGACGAGCGATACGACCGGGCCGAGGAGTTCCTCGAAGCGGTCAGCGCGCTGTGGGACTCCTGGGAGGACGACGCGTTGATCATGGACCAGGAGAAGGGCCTGTTCGCCGACCCGGACAAGGTGCACGAGATCGACCACCACGGCGAGTGGTTCGACGTGCGTGGGCCGCTGACCGTGCCGCGCACACCGCAGGGCAGGCCGACGCTGTTGCAGGCCGGGCAGTCCGGACGCGGGCGCGAATTCGCCGCGCAGTGGGCTGATCTGCTGTTCACCGCGGCGCCCGGAATCGATGTCGCACAACAGCATTACCGCGAGCAGCGGGCGCAGATCGCGGCCGCCGGGCGCGATCCCTCGGAGGTGAAGATCCTGCCGATGGCGTACGTGGTGGTCGGGGAGACCGAGGCCATCGCCGCGGAGAAGGAACAGCTGTTCCTGCACCGGTACGTGCACCCGATGGCGTCGCTGACCCTGCTGTCGGAGGTGCTGAACTACGACTTCTCCGGGCACGACCTCGACGACGTCATCACCCCGGACATCATCGACTCCAGCTCCGGAATCCGGGGCCTGGCGATGGGTGTGCGCCGTCATCTCGGCCGGGAGGACATCACCCTGCGGGATCTCGCGGCACATCGTGCGACCCTGTTGCAGGGGCCGCGATTCGTCGGCACCGCCGAACAGGTCGCGGATCAGATGCAGGAATGGTTCCTCGGCGAGGCATGCGACGGATTCGTCATCGCCGCAACGCATCTGCCCGGCGCGTTCGAGGATTTCGTCCGGCTGGTGGTGCCGGTGCTACAGCGGCGCGGGCTGTTCCGCACCGAGTACGAGGGCAGAACTCTGCGTGATCATCTCGGCCTGCCCCGGGCACAGGCACGCGAACGGGCCCAGGCGCAGCACTGAGCGCCTGAACCGGCCGAGACGCCGACGCGTGCTCACGGTTCCGATCGAGATCGGAACCGTGAGCACACAGGCCGTTCCACTGTGTACGTCGGCAATCGTGCCGAAATGCGTTCGCCGCCAGCGGTTCAGCGCACTCGGTCGGTGACCGAGGGTATGGGGCCGCCGACGATCACCCCGGCCGCATCCTCCACCGGTTTCACCACCGAGGTGAAATCGGACTCCGGGCCTTCACGCTCGACCGTCGTTTCCCACAGCTGCGCAACGGCATCGGCCACTCCCGTCGGCAGCTCCATCGCCCGAGCCTCCTGCAGATACAGCCGGATGTCCTTGACCATCAGGCCGGTGGCGAAGCCGAAGTCGAAGGTGCGGGGCAGGACCGCGCGGGGGAATTTGTCGCGGCTGGCGTGGGTGGCGCCCGAACCGGCATTGAGCACGTCGAGGATGACCTGCGGATCCAGACCGGCCTTCACACCCGTCACCATGACCTCCGCGGTTGCGGCGAGCGTGGTGGCTGCCATGAGGTTGTTGAGCAGCTTCATCGTCTGTGCGGCACCGGGTTTCGAACTCACGAAGATCGGCCGGCCGAGCACCTCGAGCACCGGGGCGACGGCTTCGAACGCATCGCGCGGGCCGGACACCATGACGGCCAGGGTTCCGTTGGCCGCGCCGCTGACCCCGCCGCTGACCGGTGCGTCGAGCGCGGCGATGTTCCGCGCGGCGAGCTGCCGCCGATTGTGTTGCGCGACTGCGCTTCCCACCGTGGAAAGATCGACGAACCGGCGAATTCGGGTACCGGCGACGACGCCGTCTGCGCCGGTGGCCACGTCCGTGGAGGCCTGCAACGAGGGCAGGCTCGCCAGCACCGTCTCCGCCCGGTCGGCCACGTCCCGTGGCGAGGATGCCGCCATCGCGCCGAAAGCTTGTGCCGCGTGGAGGATCTCGTCGCTGGTGTCGTAGACCACCAGTTCGTGGCCCGCGGCGGCCAGTCGGCGGGCCATCGGGAGGCCCATGTTGCCCAGGCCGATGAAACCGATCTCCATACCCTCACGCATCCTGGTCGTACTCGGCGAACGCCTCGCGGGCGATCCGGAAGCTGTCCACGGCCGCTGGAACACCCGCGTAGATCGCGACCTGCATGAAGACCTCCCGGATCTCCTCGCGCGTGACGCCGTTGGTCAGCGCGCCCTTGACGTGGGTGCGCAACTCGTGCGGGCGGTTGAGCGTGGCGATCATCGCGAGATTGAGCATGCTGCGGGTTTTCGGTGCGAGTCCCTCGCGGCCCCATACCGCACCCCAGCAGTACTCGGTGACCAGGTCTTGGAATGGGGCGGAGAATTCGTCGGCGTTACCCGCGGCCGCGGCGACATAGGCCTCGCCGAGCACCGCGGTCCGGATCTCCCGGCCCTTCTCGTACGTCTGTGGATCCATTGCTCACTCCGTTCACGGTGCGACCACCACGGCCTCGACCATACCTCCTGTCCTACAATAAGGGCACTCAATTGGATGATCACGGTCGCGCACGCCGATACGGGTGTGCGTGTACCTCGCCTTCGAGGCCGTAGGGCATGTATGACCGTCCCGCAACGGATCCGCGACGACGCTGGACTTCGTGGCCGGATCCGCGCGGCCGCTCAGGTGTGGTCTGTCGACCGGCGGCCGTGATGGCTCGCCGATGTCCGGCGGCTGCCCGCCCGGCCTGGGCCGGCGGAGTCGTGCCCGGCGGCCAGTGCGTCGAAGCCCGCGTCGAGCAGCTTCGTCAGGTCGAGGGTTCCACCGGAAGCGGCCCAGCGTTCGACCGCGATCGTCAGGCAGCCGACCGCCGCGGCGACCTTGACCGCCATCTCGAGCGGAACCTGGTCCGGTGTCAGGCCGGCGCGTTCGGCCAGGGCCGCGGTGAGGGCCGGCCGCCAGCTGTGCTGTGTTTCCAGATGTCTGCCGAACAGCTCGGGAGTCTGCAGGATGAGCTGGGTGAATGCGAGCGCGCCGGCCGGATCCTGCAGGTAGAAGTCGGCGATGCCGTGCAGGGCGCGGCGCAGCGCGGTCCAGTCGTCCTCCCCGGCCGGCCGGGCGCGCAGGGTCTCGGCGAAATGCGCGGCGTGGGAGTCGAACGCGCTCAACACCGCCTCCTCCTTACTGCCGAAGTAGCGCAGCAGCGTACTGCGGGACACTCCGGCCGCGGCGGCCATGTCGTCCACGGTGACGTTCTGGAATCCGCGATCCCGAGTGATCTCGAAGGCGGCCTGCCCCAAGGCCGCGCGCACGGCGGCGCGGGCGACGAGTCTCGTGCGGGAGGTTCCGACCATGGGCCCGAAGTTACCATTCGAGATTCCATTTCCTAAATGAGTGTCAGGATCTACTCTGACACTGAGTCTCATTCATGAGTCCAAGTCCAAAGAAGCACAACCAGGAGTACCTCGTGGCGGAGTATTTCGTCGTGTCCGGCGACACGCACATCATCGAGCCGGTGGATCTGTTCAAGACCAGATTGCCGAAGAGTATGCGCGAGCGAGCGCTGTGGGAGGAGGAGTTCACCCTCGACGAGCCGATCGTGGAGGGCGGGCACACCGAGTTCAAGAAGCTGCACACCATCGGCTTCGACGGCTGGACCATCTCCAAGTACCGGCAGACCGGCGGCCGGACGCCGGACGGCGATCCGGACAACATCATCCGCGATATGGACCTCGACGGCGTCGACGCCTCGGTGATGTTCCCGAACCTGTCGCTGTTCGTGCTGTTCACCGACGATCACGAACTGTCCATGGCGCACGCCCGGGTGTGGAACGACTATGTCGTCGAGCGCTACCTGCCGTATAAGGACCGCATGTGTCCGACCGCCGCGATCCCGCTGACCGATATTCCCGACGCGGTCGCCGAGATCGAGCGGGTCACTCGGATGGGCATCAAGGCGATTCTGCTGCCCGAGACCCCGCCGGTGCCGTACTGGTCGCGGGACTACGACCCGGTCTGGGCTGCCGCGCAGGCCAACGGTCTGGCAGTGTTCTTTCACGTCGCGACCGGCGGGGTGCATGTCAAGGAGCAGGTCTCCGACACCGCCACCACGGTGCGTGGCCTGATGACCGCGATGAATATGGGTAAGGGCCAGCTGACCGACGACATGGTCGCCGGCCGCACGATGGGCGGCGGTAACACCGCCTCGGCGAGCCCGCAGATGATCATCGCCTCGCTCATCGGCGGCGGCGTGTGCGAGCGGTTCCCGGATCTGCACTTCAACCTCACCGAATTCGGTGCGGGATGGCTGGTTTCGTTCGTCGGGATGATGGACAAGTCCTGGCGCACCGGCATCGGCCAGGACGGTGACTGGTGGCTCGGCTTCTGGGACGACTCGCGCTCGCCCAAGGACCAGCCGGCCATGGGTCGGCTGTTCGCCATCAACGACCGCTGGCCCTATCCACTGAAGCCCAGTGAATACCTGCAGCGGCAAATCCACGTGCAGTTCGCCGACGACCCGGTCGCGGTGCAGGCCCGGCACATCACCGGAATGTCGACGATCATGTGGGGCAACGACTACCCGCACGCGGAGGGCACCTTCCGCGGTAGTCACGACTGCATCGAGTTCAACTTCCGGGGCGTCCCGGACGAGGAGCGCGCGGTCATCCTCGGCGGCACCTTGGCGGATGTCGTCGGTTTCGACAAGAGTGTGAAGAAGGCGCCCGTGAACGCCTGATCGGCGGACATGGTTTCCCGGCCCCGGACGGAGAACTCGTCCGGGGCCGCCCCATGTCCCGCTCAGCGGGATCCTCGCGAGGACAAATCGGACCCGGATCGGGGCTGCCGCAGTTTCCGCTGAGTGGAAGGGGGAGGGGGCAACCTACCGGGCACAAGCTGTGATGTGGCTTACGTTCCGCTGTTGACGTACATGCATCGGAACCCGCTCGAAAGGATTTCGGCAATGGACAACGTGGTCACGCATGGCGAATCACCTGGCAACACCGAGGACGGCTGGACTCCACGCCTGATCATTTCCCTTGTTTCGATGATGCTGCTGCTGGAAGTCCTGGCGGCCAGTTACGCCATGATCTCCATGGCCATCCCGGCGATCTCGAAGCAATTCCACACGACCCAGGGTGCGTGGATGATCACCGCGTTCCTGCTCGTCGGCGCGGTCACCGGACCGCTGCTGGGCAAACTCGCCGATGTCTACGGCAAGCGCAACGTCCTGCTGATCAGCGTCGCCCTTTCCGTTGTCGGTTCGCTCATCTCGGCGGTCGCGCCCTCCTATAGCGTGCTGATCGTCGGCCGGTGCCTGACGGGTTTCCTGGCCTCGGCGATATTCCTGAGCTATTCGCTGATCCGGGATGTCTTCCCGCCCAAGACGATCGCGCTGGCGGTCAGCGTGTGTACCACCGGATTGGGCCTCATCGCCATCGCCACACCGTTCCTGGGCGGCTGGCTGATCGACTCCTCGTTCGGCTGGCGCAGCCTGTTCTGGTTCTTCACGATCACGCTGGCTGTGTTCGGCGTCATGATCCTGCTCAGCACTCCCGAATCCACCCACCGCCTGCGGTCGAAGGTCGACTGGGTGGGTGCGATCCTGCTCGGCGCGGGTATCGCCAGCGTGATGGTCGCCATCAGTTTCGGTCCCACCTGGGGCTGGACCAACTCCTCGACCCTGGCCTATCTCGTCGTCGGGATCGTGCTGCTGGTGGCCTGGCTGATTTCGGCCGCGAAGATCGCCGAACCGCTGATCGACCTGCGGGTGCTGCGCCGTCGTCCGGTCTACCTGACCGGGATCGCGTCCTCGTTCGCCTACGGCGGCAGTGCGCTGCTCACCGTGATGGTGCCGATGCTCATCATGACGCCCAAGACCCTGGGCCTGGGCTACGGATTCGGCGTCAGCGCGAAGGGATTCGGCATTTTCCAGGCGCCCAACAGCATCGCGCTGATCCTCGCCGGCGCGCTGACCGGCTTCCTGATGGGGCGTCGCGTCCGGCCGCGTGTGCTGCTGGCCGTGGGCCTGCTGATCGTCGCGATCGGATTCCTGCTCCTGGCGATGAGCCACGACAACAAGCTGTTGATCATGGTGTTCATGGGCGTCGGGGGTATCGGCCTGGGCTTCGCGTACTCCTCGGTCCCGAACGTCATCATCGAGGCGGTTCCGCCGCAGTTGCTGGCCACCACCTCGAGCGTGGTGAACGCGATGCAGAGCGTCATCTCCTCGATTCTGACCCTGGTGGTGTTCACCACGCTGAACAACTCCTACCTGGCGAAGTTCCCGCCGGAGGTGACCAAGATGATGCAGGGCGCGAGCTTCTACACGAACACCGGCTTCCGGGTCGCCTTCCTGATCGGCATGGTCGGTGCGCTGATCGGTGCGCTGGCCGCGTTCATCATGCCGCGTCGCATCGAGCGCGTCGAGGTGCCTGCCGCCGAGAGTCAGCAGGAGGCTTCGGTGCCCGCGCACTGAGCGTCCGACAGGACCCGCCCCGGCCTGCCGCGTCATTGCCGGTCGACATCACGAGAAATTCGTTGATGCCGGCGGTAGCGGGCCGGGGCGTCGTCGTGCTCGGAGCCGTGCCGAAAATGTTCGGCTTCTTCCTGATCCCAAGTGGGACATGCCAATCGAGCGGCACGCTGGTGGTCCGTCACGTCGGCGGGGACACCGAGGCGACGATCAGGACGGTCGAGATGCATAGTCCTGGGGGGAAGATGCACAGTCCCGCGGGGAAGGCGACGATCGCGTTGGATTCCGAACTGAGGTCGATCACTGTGTCCGGCACGGTCATCGACCCGCCCGGTGAACGACAAAGCGGTCCCGGAGCCAGACCGGCTCCGGGACCGCTTTATCGGTGAATCTTGTTCAGGCTGCGGCGGTTTCCGTATCGGGGATGCCGAGGCCGCGGCGCAGGGCGGCGAGGAAATCGGCGTACATGCGCTTGGTCACCGCCGCATCGCGCACCAGGCCCGAGCCGTGGAACGTTCCGGGGTAGTGATGCGATTCGACGCTCACGCCACATTCGAGCAGGCGATGCGCGTAGCGCAGATCCTCGTCCCGCAGGGGATCGAATTCGCAGGCGCTGATGAACGCCGGAGGCAAGCCCGAGAGGTCCTCGACCCGCGAGGGCGCGGCGTATCCGATGTCCAGTCCCGGATTCGGATCGGACAGGTAGTACTTCCAGCTGAGTTCGGCATTGGGCCGATTCCACATGGGAGTGTCGGTGAACGTCCGCGCCGACACCGTGTCGAGGCGGTCGTCCAGCTCCGGGAACTGCAGAATCTGCACGCACAGCGCCGGACCTTGCAGATCGCGAGCCAGCAGCGCCACCGCCGCGGCCAGGCCGCCGCCCGCGCTCGAGCCGCAGACACCGATCCGGTCCGGATCCACCGACAATGAATCAGCCTGCGCGGCAAGCCATTCCAATGCGGCGTAGCAGTCCAGCAGTCCGGCCGGGAACGGATGCTCGGGCGCCAGCCGGTAATCGACCGATACCACCACCGCGCCGATCTGGGCGGCGATGGCGGCGGCGCCCGCGTGTTCGGAGTTCACATCACCCATGACGAACCCGCCGCCGTGCATGAACAGCACGGCCGGTCTCGGCCCGGTCCGATCGGTGGGTGTGTAGACCCGCACCGGCACGTCCGCGCCGCCGCCGGATCCGGGGATCACGACATCGGCGACCGTCACCGTCGGCGGGTCCTGTGCCTTCGGCATCGAGGCGATGACCGCGGCCATGCCCTCGCGTGCGGCCACTACATCGGTGATGTCGAGCACCGGCAGCGACGGCACCCAGGGCGCGAGCTCCGGGTCGAACGCGTAACCGGGACCGGTGGGGGTCTCACTCATTTGTCTACTCTCCAGCGATGTCGAGAACTGCGCGGTAAGAGAACACGAGACTCGAGCCGATCGGCGTGCCCGCGCCGGGGTAGACCCCGCCGGACATCGCGGCCATGGTGTTACCGGAGGCGTAGAGACCGGGGATGGCCTCGCCGCTGTCGCGCAGCACGCGGGAGTTCTCGTCGGTGACCAGACCGCCCTTGGTGCCGATATCGGACAGCGTGATCGTGGCCACGTAGTAGGGCGGGGTGTCCATCGGCGGCAGCAGCGGGTTCGCCGCGTCGGTGTTCGGGCCGGTGATGTAGTTCATCGGCTGGCCGGCGGGGAAGCCGACGACGTTGGCGTGCAACCCGTCCCAGGGGCCCTCGCCGCGATGGAACTTCTCGTCGAGGCCCTTGGCCGCGGCGTCGTTGTACTCCTCGACCGTCTTGCGCAGGTTCTCGAGCGGGACCCCGATCAGCTCGGCGACCTCTTCGAGGGTGTCGGCCTTGCACAGCGCGCCCGACTCGAACCATTCCGCCCGCGGCGCCAGGGTCGGGTCGCCGCCGAAGCTGTCCCGGTCGAGCTGGCGCTGATCGAACACCCAGTGGGCGGGGAAGTGCGAGATACCGGTTTCCTTGTGCAGGCGCACCATCTCGTGCCCGGCCCGGTCGTAGGGGAGCGACTCGTTCATGAAGCGCTCGCCGGCGGCGTTGACCCAGAAACCGCCGCGCAGGCCGGTGTGGAAGACGGGCTGACCGTTGGGCTGGACGATGCCGGGCACGAACCACGCCTGGTCGAGCAGAGCGGTGTCCGCGCCGATCGCGATGGCCGCCTGCAGCGCGTCGCCGGTGTTGCCGGGCGCGCCGTTGGACCAGTCGCCGTTGTATGGGGCCACGCCGTACTTCTCGCGCAGTTCGCTGTTGCGCTCGAAACCGCCGGCGCCCAGGATCACCCCGCGCGAGGCGCGGATGCGCACCTGTTCACCGCCGCGCACGGCCTCCACGCCGACCACCCGGCCGTCCTCGACGATCAGACCCTGCACCGCGGTCTCGAGCACATAGGAGCCGTTGCCGGTGTTCAGGAACGCGCGCAGCGCGCGGGCGATGAACGCGCGTCCGCCGGTGAGCACCTCGTTGCGCTCGCGGCCGTGGCGTTCGACGTAGATGTTGTCGCGGATCAGCCCGGCGAGTTCACCGAGTTCGGCGGCCGGGATGTCGACCGGGAAGATGGTGCGGCCCTCGTCGGTCGCGCCCGGACGTCCGAAGAAGTAGTCGGGCACCGGACCGTAGTCGAACGGCCCGAACGACGGGTTCGCCTCGAGCTCGTCGACCAGCTGCGGCGCGGTGGCCAGGTAGGCGTCCTGCAGCGCCTCGCGCGAGGGGTCGGCGATGATGTCGCGCAGGTAGGTCCGGGCGGGTTCGACATCGTCGCTCACCCCGGCGCGGCGCAGCGGCGCGCTGCCCGGAAACCACAGGCCCGCACCGGAATACGCCACGGTGCCGCCGATGCGGTCGGTCTTCTCCACGACCAGGGTGCGCAGCCCGCGGGACGCGGCGGCATACGCGCCGACCAACACTCCTCCGGATCCGACGACGATGACGTCGTAGGTTTCCTCGACAGCGGACATGACCATCTCCTTTGATTTTCACGGCTCGGATGCGGCACGGCGGGCTCGGATGCGGCACAGCGGATGGGAACCACACGGCGAACTGCGTCGGCAGTCCGGAATTCGAGAAAGTCTCGCGGGGGCGTGCGCGCCGCCGTGAGCGCGTTTCCGCTCAGCGGGAGAAGATGCCGTTGCGGCGTTGCCGGGCAGCGGAGTTCGCGTCGGCGGCAGCGCCCTTCCGGTGTGTGGAAAGTCCCGGGTGTGGTGTTCTGCGGGTGCCCAGACTTGCGTGCCAGCACGCATTGCCGATTCGAAGGAGAACTCGCATGGCCGGTTCCCGCGACTACGATCCGGGCCCACAGATCGCCCACGCCGCAGGTATCAACCTCGGCACCCCGGATCTCGAGCGCTCGCTGAAGTTCTACCGTGACCTGCTGGGCATGGAGGTCACCGCGCAGTCCGACGGTGTCGCCTACCTGCGTGGCTACCAGGAGCTCACGCACCACTCGCTGGTTCTGACCGAGCAGTCGCAGGCGCAGGTCAACACCTACAGTTTCCGGGTTCGTCGTCCCGAGGACGTGGAGCTGTTCCACCAGCAGCTGACCGAGTCCGATGTCGAGGTTCTCGAGCTGCCTTCGGGGCATGAGACCGGTCGTGGCACCGCGATCCGGTTCCTGATCCCAGGGGGCGAGCACCCGATCGAGCTGTACTACGACATCGACAAGCCGCTCGCGCCCGAAGAGCTGCGTTCGAAGCTGCCGACCAACAGCTCGCGTCGTCGTGGCTGGGGTGTGCGTCGTCTGGATCACCTGAATGTGCAGACCAGCCCGATGACCGTGAACAAGGCCGAGGGCTGGCTGCAGGAGGCGCTGGGCTTCAAGCGTCGCGAGTTCGTCATGGTCCCGAATGCCCCGCAGACGGTGATGGCCTCGTGGCTGTCGGTGACGCACCAGTCGCACGACATCGCGATCGGTATCAGCCCCGATGAGACGAACGGCCGCTTCCATCACGTGGCGTTCAACATCGAGAACTACTCGGACATCTTGCGGATCGCCGACGAGATCAAGGACCTGGACATCGAGTTCGGCGCCGGCCCCGGTAAGCACGGGATCGGCCAGGCGATGTACCTGTACATCCACGACCCGGGCTCGGGCCTGCGCGTGGAGCTGTACTCCGGCGGTTACGACATCATGGATCCGGACTTCGCCGAGATCGAGTGGAAGCTGCCCGAGGTGGAGTACGGCCAGACCTGGTACGGCAACCTGCTCGACGTCGGCCCGGGTGCGAAGTTCCTCGAGACGTCCCCGTCGGCGGGGCTGAAGGTATGACCGCCGCCGAGGAGTACACCTACGAGGCGACTCGGCGCACCATCGACATCGATGGTGTGCAGGTCGCCTACCACGAGGCCGGCGAGGGCGAGCCCCTCGTCCTGCTGCACGGGTCGGGTCTGGGTGTGAGCGCGTGGGCGAATTTCAGCGCGAACCTGCCTGTCTTCGCCAAGCGCTTCCGGGTCGTCATGCCCGATCTCCCCGGATTCGGCGGCACACCGCTGCCGGAGATGAAGGAGATGTACTTCGTCACCGCCGCGAAGTTGATCGCGCGGCTGATGGACGAACTGGGCATCGAGTCCGCGGGCGTCATCGGCAACTCCATGGGCGGCGCGGTCGGCGCCGAACTGGCGGACCTGTATCCGGACCGGGTGCGGCGTTTGGTCAGCATGGGTGGCGCCGGGCTGTCGGTCGCGACGTTCGCGCCCGAACCCAGCGAGGGCTTCAAGCACCTGTTCGGCTTCCTGCGTGAACCCACGCGGGAGAACATGGTCGAATGGCTCGAGGTGATGGTCTACGACCACAGCCTGCTCACCGACGAACTGATCGACCAGCGCATGAGCAACGCGTTCGCTGACGGTGCGATGGACAGGGCCAGAGCGGTTTTCGGTTCGCTGGCGAATCCGGAGCTGCGGGCGACCTACACCCCGCTGTGGACCAAGGCCTCGAGCTTCAAGACCCCGACTCTCATCCTCTGGGGTCGCGACGATCGCATGCTGCCTTACGACGGAGCGCATTTCGCGAACCGGATGGTTCCGGAGATCGAACTGCACACCTTCGCCAACTGTGGGCACTGGGTGCAGATCGAGCGCAAGATCGAATTCGAGCGCATCGCAACCGAATTCCTCACTCGAGACAGCGCGGTGTGAGTTTTGTGTTTCGTGCCCGCCGGACCGGCGGGCATTACAACTATTCAGCATGTGGGAGGTGTGTTGCGTGGCACATGAAGTAGTCGAGCGCATCGAGAAGCTGGGCCCGGAGTTCACCGCCCTGGCGCAGGAGAACGAGACGCTGGGCAAGCTCTCGGACAAGACCGCGGAGCTGATGCGGTCGGCCGGGGTAATCCGCCTGTTGCAGCCCAGGGAGTACGGCGGATATGCCGCGCATCCAAGGGATTTCGCCGAGGCCGTGATGGCCCTGGCCCGGTACGACGGCGCCGCCGGGTGGGTCGCGGGCGTGGTCGGCGTGCATCCGTGGGAACTGGCGCAGATGGATCCCCGTGTGGCACAGGATGTCTGGGGTCAGAACCCGGACACCTGGATCGCCTCGCCGTACATGCCGAACGGCATCGCCGATCCGGTGGACGGCGGCTACACCCTCTCCGGTCGCTGGCCGTTCTCCTCGGGTTCGGACCACTGCGACTGGAATTTTCTGGGCGCGCTGGCCGGTGACGGCAAGGGCAAGCCCGCGCAGCCGCCCGGGGTGCTGCACGTGCTGGTGCCGCGCTCGGACGCGCCGATCATGCCGGATACCTGGGATGTCATCGGCCTGTGCGGGACCGGCAGCAAGGACGTCGTGGTCGAGAACGCGTTCCTGCCCGAGTATCGCACGGTCAATCAGACCGATGTGCAATTCGGCACTGCCGCAGCGCGTTTCGGCCGGACCGAGACGCTGTATCAGCTGCCCTTCACCTCGATGTTCCCGCTCGGCATCACCTCCGCGGTGATCGGCATCTGCGAGGGCGGGCTGGCACTGCACCTGGCACAGCAGCGCGATCGCGTCGCGGTGACCGGTGTGCAGGTCAAGGACGATCCGTATGTGCTGTTCGCCGCCGGCGAGGCCGCCGCGGAGATTCAGGCGTCGCGGATGCAGCTGATCGACGGCATCAGCGCGCTCTACGACAAGATGGAAGCCGGTGTCGAGCTCACCATCGAGGATCGATCCCTGGTGCGGCGCAACCAGGTTCGTTGTGCGTGGCGAGCGGTCGCGGCGCTGGACGAGATCTTCGCCCGCTCCGGCGGCAACGCGCCGCGGCGGGACAATCCGCTGCAGCGGTTCTGGCGCGATGCTCACGTGGGACTGGCGCACATGATCCACGTACCGGGCGTGGCCTACCACGCCAATTCCCTGACGGCGATGGGATTGGAACTGCCGCCCTCGATGCAGGTGCTGATCTGATGATCGAGGGGCGGTACTTCAGGGACGTGCTGGGCCACTTTCCCACCAGCGTCGTCGCGATCACCACCACGGATGCCGATGCGCGCCCGCGGGCGATGGTGGTGGGCACCTTCACCTCCGTCTCCCTCGACCCGCCGCTGGTGTCCTTCCTGGTGGACCGCTCCTCGTCCACGCTGCCCTCGATCCTGGCGGCCGGCCGGTTCTGCGCCGGTGTGCTCGCCGGTGATCAGGAACCGTTGTCCCGCAAGCTGTCCGGGCCCGCTGGCGACCGTTTCGACGGAGTGTCCTGGCGGCCCTCGGAATTGGGGAATCCGATTCTGGACGGGGTGGTGGCATGGGTGGACTGCCTGGTGGAGCGGGACGTGGAACTGGGCGATCACTATCTGATCGTGGGGCGGGTCCACGAACTGCGGGCGGAGTCGATCAAAACTCCGCTGTTGTTCTTCCGCGGTGGTTACGGCGATTACCTCGCCACCGCGACAGTTGTGCTGGACCGGATGGTCGGCTGGTAGATCGAAGGAGATCTATTCGTGAACAGGGACACCTATTTCCGATTGCAGCGCATTTCCGCCTGGGTCGGCTATCTGCTTCTGGTGGCATTCGTCGTCGCCTATGCCATCGGCGGAATTCTCACCCCAATGGATCCGAATCTGGATCCGGAGAAGGTGCGGCAGTTCATCATCGACCACCGGACCGGAATTCTGCTGGCGACCACCATCATGGTGCTGGCCGTACCGTTCGAATATCCGTACGTCGTGGTGACGAGCCTGCAATTGCGGCGGATCGAGGGCGGCTGGGGCATCTTGTCGATGAATCAGCTGCTGACCGGCGTCGTCGCGCCGATCGGCTTCTTCTTCCCCATGGCGATTCTCTCGGCCGCGGCCTGGCGTCCGCAGGCGCATTCGGTCGACACGCTCACGGCGCTGAACGACATCTTCTGGCTGATGCTCGTCGGCAATGCCTGCATCTTCGTTCTGCAGGTGTGGACGATCGGGTACGGGGCGTTGATCGACAAGCGCGAGAAGAGGGTGTTCCCGCGCTGGTACGGCTGGCTCAGTGTGGTGCTGGGGATCCTGCTGATCCCGGGCGCGTTCGTCTTCCTCACCAAATCCGGCCCGTTCGCGTGGAACGGCCTGCTGGCCAACACGCTTCCGACGGCCGCGTATTTCGTGTGGAAGATCGCGACGCCGACGCTGCTGCTGCGGGCGATCAAATCCGAGCGGGCCGAACTCGCCGACGGAACCGCGACCGTGCAGCCGATCGCTCTGGCGAGCTGATACGTCGCTCAGCTGTTCAGCCGTCGCGCCGCGTGATGTCGAGTCCGCGGTGCGGCGGCCGCGGCATGCGTCGGGGAGGTGCGGGTGAAGGCGGCGTCGAAGATGTCCCGGGCATGACGCGCGGTGTCCGCGCGATCCTGCGGGTCGGATTTCGCGATCATGGTCGCGAGCATCGCGACCGCGACCATCGCGTGATCGGTGGAAAGGTGGGTTCCCAGGCTCCCGGCGGACTGCTCCCGCTCGACGATCAGCGCGATCGTGGCGCGGGTCCGATCGCCCAGCAGGGTGACGCGCGGATCATCGCGGTTGGAGTTCATCAGCTCGGTCAGCGCCGCCGAACCCAGTGCCTGTTCGGTCACCCGGTCGAACAGATGCGCGAGGGTGGTTTCCGGTTGTACCGCAAGCGATTCCAGCTCCTGGATACTCGGCTCGAAGACCGCGGCGGCCAGGGCTATCCGGTCGCTGAAATGGCGGTACATACTGCCCTGCCCGACACCGGCCCGGCGTGCGATCTCCTTCATGGGGGCGGTGTAGCCCAACTCGGCGAAGACCTCACGCGCGGCGTCGATGAGGGCCTGCCGATTGGCGGGCCCGGCACTGGGTCCGCGATTTGCTTTCGGAGATTGCGGCATGCGTGTAGCGTAGTACCGGACAGCGGTGTCCGGTATGGAGGTGTCATGAACCACAGCAGCTACGAACTCCAGAACACGACGCTGGGCGTTGTCACGGGTGTCGGCGGCACACTCGGTGCGGCCTGCGCCCGCCAGCTGGTCGATCACGTCGACCGGCTGCTGCTGGTGGACCGGGATTCGCATGCGGCCGCCGCGGCGGCGCGCGAACTCGTGCACGACGCCGGTGTCGCCGCCGAACCGTTCACCCTCGACGTCACCGACGCGGACGGCCCCGAACGGCTGGCCGCGCGAATTCGCCGACTCGGCACCCTGCGCGCGTTCGCACACATGGATTTCTGTACACCGTCGATGGCTACCGCCGATCGGCTGCTCACCGACCTGTCCGCCACCGCCCGGCTCGCCGAAGCGCTGCGGCCGTTGGCCGGCAACGGGACCGCCACCGTGGTGCTCTCGGCCATGTCGCCGATGCTGGACCCGAACGTCCCGGATCCGGCCGCGCTGGCGGTGCTCGACGATCCGCTGGACCCGCGATTCGCGGAGCGGATGCGCGAGGTCCTGGGCGCGACCATCGATATTCCGGCGGCGGCGTCCACCTGGGCCAATCGCGGCATACACCGTTTCGTGCGCCGGGAGTCGGTGCGCCTGGGGGCGGTCGGTGCGCGGATCTGCTCGGTGTCCCAGGGGATCATCGACATGCCATCGATGCAGATGGAGTCCGCGGAGTTCCCGATCATCGATCGAATCGTGCGCACGACGCCGCTGGGGCGGATGGGGCACGCGGAGGAGGTGGCCGCGGTGGTCACGTTCGCGCTGTCCGAGCAGGCGAGTTTCCTGAACGGGATCGATCTGCTGGTCGACGGCGGTGCGTGCGCCGCCGCCGATATCAGCCCGGTCCACACTCCGGCCGCGACGCGGACCGCGGTGCTGGCGGGCTGAAGCCGCCGGGCACGCGAACTCGTCACGCCGAGAGTGCGAAACCGCCTGTGACCCTGAGTGTTTCACCGGTGACGAAGGCGGATTTCGAGGACGCGAGATACAGCAGCGCCTCGACGATGTCGTCCTCGCTGCCTGCGCGCGCCAGAATCTGCTGGCCCAGAACGCGTTTCAGATCGGCCTCGGGGAGCTGCTCGCGGACGGTGTCGGTGAGGATCAGCCCCGGAGCGATCGCGTTGACGCGGATGCCGTCCGGGGCGAACTCGCGAGCGAAGGACATGGTCAGACCGCGCACGGCGAGTTTGGAGACGCCGTAGACGGTGTGGTTGGCGTAGGCGGCCGAGGAAGAGATATTCACGATCGCCGCGCCGGGCCGGCCGGTCATCAGCGGATGCGCGGCCATCGTGCACACCACCGTGCCCAGGACGTTGACGTCGAAGACCCGCCGGACCGTGGGCAGGCCCAGTTCGGTGAACGGCCGGTTGTAGGCCGCGTGCAGTCCGGCATTGTTGACCAGGATGTCCAGCCCGCCGTGGCGCGCGGCGACCGCGTCCATCGCGGCGGCGACGCCGGATTCGTCCGCGACATCGCAGGCCAGTCCGATGACGTCCGCGCCGTTCGCGGACAGTTCCGCGGCGGCCGACGCGGCGGCCTCGCCGTCGATGTCCGCCAGCACGACCCGGGCACCGCGCTGGGACAGGGCCGCGCCGAAGGCCTTGCCGAATCCTCGGCCGCCGCCCGTGATGAAGGCGACCTTGCCCTGGAATTCGCTGTCCTGGAATTCGTTGTCTGCCATGGGATTACTCCACTTACTCTCGTACGTACCGGATCAGCGCGGGCCGAATCGCTGGCCCGCGTCCAGGCGCAGGCACTGACCGTTCAACATGGGGTTGTCGATGACGGCGAGGGCGAGCTTCGCGTACTCATCCGGTCGTCCCAGCCGGTGCGGGAACGCGGCGTCCTTCACCAGCGTGCTCTTGGTCTCGTCCGGAATCTTCTGTGTCGCACCGGTTTCGAACAGGCTGGGCGCGATGGCCACCACACGGATGCCGCGCGAGCCGAGATCGCGAGCCATGGTGAGTGACATCCCCGCGATGGCGGCCTTCGCCGCGGAATACGCGACCTGGCCGATCTGGCCCTCGAACGCGGCGATGGAGGAGGTGTTGATGATGACGCCGCGCTCCCCGGTGTCCTCGGGATCCTCGGGCTCGTTGTTGTTCATGTGCACCGCGGCCAGCCGGCTGATGTTGAAGGTGGCCACGGCGTTGAGGTCCAGGATCCGGCGGAAGGCCGTCAGATCGTGCGGACCCTGCTTGCCGAGGGTGCGCTGCACGCTGCCGCCGCCCGCGGTCGTGACGGAGATATGCAGTCCGCCAAGGGCTTCGACGGCTCCCGCGAGCACTTGCTCGGTGCCCTCGAAATCGGTCACGTCGACCTCGTGGAAGCTGCCGCCGATCGCCGCCGCGATATCGGCTCCCGCCGAGCCCGGCCGATCGAGCACCGCGACGCTCGCCCCGCGGGCGGCCAGCAGTTCCGCGGTGGCCCGGCCCATGCCCGACGCCCCGCCGAACACCACGGCCTTCTTGTCTTTGATCTCCATCGAATCCCTTTCGCGCTACAGAGAGGTCACGACCTGCTGCAGCAATGTGCACAGGCGGTCGCGGTGGACGTCCACATCGCCGTACAACACGCCGTCGGTCTTGGCGCGGCGGATATAGAGGTGCAGGTCGTGTTCCCAGGTGAACCCGATGCCGCCGTGCAGTTGCAGCGCCGTGTCCGCGACGTCGGCGGCCCCGCCGGAGGTGTAGGACGCGGCGACACATGCCGCCCGGGCGCTGTCGTCCGCCCCGGCGTCGGCGGCCATGGCCGCGTAGTAGGTGGCGGCGCGGGAACCGTGTACGAGCAGCGCCATATCGGTGCACCCGTGTTTGACCGCCTGGAAGCTGCCGATCGGCCGGTCGAATTGCACACGGACACCGGTGTATTCGACGGTGAGGTCGAGCATGCGCTGCATGGCGCCCAGGGCGTCGGCGCAACACAGGACGGTCGCGTAGTCGAGCAGGCGTTGCACCTCGTCCGGTCCGCCCGTGAGGCGACGGTCCGCCGGGACGCGCACGTTGTCGAAGCGAACCTCGTAAAACGCGCGGGTCGGATCGAGGGCGTGTTCGCGCCGCACCGCCAGCCCGGGGGAGTGCCGGTCGACCAGGAAGGATCCGGGTACGCCGTCGTCGATCGCAGTGACCAGCAGCCAGCGCGCGCCGCCGGCGTCCTGCACCGCGGTCTTGACGCCGTCGAGGACGACCTCTTCGCTGTCCGTGCGGGCGCTGGTCCGGATTCCATCGAGCGTCCAGGGAGTGTCCCGCTCGCCGAAAGCCCAAGTGGCCCAGCTTGATCCGCTCGCCAGTTCGGTACAGACGGGTTCACGCAGGTGTGCCGGACCGCTCGCGGCCACGGCGGCCCCGACGATCGCGGTCGACAGGAACGGTCCGCGAGCCAGCGCTCGACCGGCCTCCTCGGCGACGAGGGCGAGTTCGATCAACCCCTGGCCCGCGCCGCCGTACTGCTCGGGAAGGGCGAGACCGGGCCAGCCGAGTTCGGCTGCCGATCGCCACAACTCCGGATCCACGTCCTGCTCGCTGTCGAGCAGGCTCCGCACGACGCCGATCGGGGCCCGGTCGGATAGTAGGTCGCGCGAGATCTCACGCAGCATCGCCTGCTCTTCGCTGAGCTCGAAGTTCACCGGTCACCACCTGTGTCCGCAGTAGGTCGTTGTGTAGATGAAGGTATACTGTTTTATCGAGTCAGTCGAGCAGGATCTGCGGTAATGCTGGATATGGTTCCAGTTTGTCGATAAAGAGTGCGATAAATTAGGCCGACATCGTTCCGATGGAATCGCTGCACCGGCGGATCTCGGATCGCGAGCGTCCAGGCCGGGGGCGTGGCTGGTGGACAGCGCGGGAGTGCGTCCGGTCATGGCCGAATCGCGCGGAGGCCGCTGCCGCGATCCGGCGGTGGGATTGAGTGAGTCGGGGCGCAACAGGTTCTGTGCCGGAAGTCGAACAGCCCGTCGGGCATGCCTGCGGCATCCTTCGAGAAGCAAGAGCGGTACGTCGGAGCATCGCAACTCTTGTCCTTTTCATCTCTAAGGCTTTAGAGTCTCATGTACGCCAGATCACATGGGTGACTTGGTTCATGGACTTGCGCGACAGCGAGACGGCCATGAGCCGCGGAGCGCCGACAGGGCATTCGCCGTCCGAACAGTCCTGGCCGGACAGGGTGTTCCGGATGGACTCCGCCGACGCTTGTCCGAGTCGGTGACCACCCGTTGGGAGTGGCATTTCCGGCCCGCCGCCAACGGCCCGTACGCGCGCGGGGTGCCGGTCCGGATGTGTGGTGACCACAAGCCACACACCCGGGGCGCAGCGAATTCATGAAACACGATGAAAGGCAATGGTTGTGGAAGTTCACGTGGACGCCGAGCGCTGTCAGGGGCACACCCTGTGCGCGATGATGGCCCCGAAGGTCTTCGTACTCAGCGATATCGACGGTCATTCGTCGGCGGTGAGCGGAGAAGTTCCCGCCGATCAGGGGGAGAACGTGCGCGAAGCCGTGCACTCCTGCCCTGAACGAGCCATCTCCATCACCGAATAGGTTGAACGGGACAATGACTACCGAGAACGCTACGCACCGCCGGCCGGTCTACCAGTTCGACCGGCACACGCCGCAGTATCGCGAGCAATTCGGCGAGGTGACCGCAGAGATGCAGAACGAATGCCCTGTCGCCTGGTCGGATACCTACGACGGGCACTGGGTTGCCGCGGGCAATCGGGAGGTGTTCGAGCTGGCCCGTTGCCCGTTTGTCTCCAACGACCGGGATCCGGAAGGGGTTCGGCGCGGTTACGCGGGTATTTCCATTCCAGCGCCGAACGCACCGGGGATGGGACGCTCGGGGATTCTGGAGATGGATGGGCCCGAGCAGAAGGATCTGCGAGGCGCGCTGAACCCGTATCTGTCCCCGGCCGCGGTGCAGCGCTGGATTCCGTTCGTGGACGAGGTGGTCCGCGCCGCCATCGACGAGCGAATCGAGACCGGCAGCATCGACTTCGTCGACGAGTTGGCCAATATCGTTCCCGCGGTGCTAACGCTGGGGATGATGGGTATCCCGATCGTCAACTGGACCATCTACAACGAGCCCGCACACGCCTCGGTCTACACTCCGCCGAACTCACCCGATCAGGCTCGCATCCACCAGATGCGCCTGGCTATGCGCGCGGACTTGATGACCAATTATCAGGAGATCAAGGCCAACCCGCGACCGGGTTTGATCGATGCGGTGGCCCGATCGGTCCTGCTGGGGGAACCGATCTCAGACGACGATGCAATGGGTATGCTGGCTCTGCTCATCGGGGGTGGTTTCGATACCACCACCGCGCTGACCGCGCATGCGCTCGAGTGGTTGTCGGAGAACCCGGAGCAGCGTGAATTGCTCAGCCATGAGCGCGATCTCATGCTCGACTCGGCGACCGAGGAGTTCCTGCGTTACTTCACCCCGACGCCCGGTGACGGGCGCACCTTCACCGAAGACTGTGAGGTGGGCGGCACACAGTTCAAAGAAGGTGAGCGGCTGTGGCTTTCGTGGGCCATGGCCAACCGGGATCCGCAGGTGTTCGAGAGCCCGAACGAGATCGATCTGGAACGCCGCGGCAACCGGCACTACAGCTTCGGCCTGGGCGTGCACCGCTGTGTCGGATCGAATATGGCGCGCATGGTGTTCAAGCGGATGCTGGTGGCGGTACTCGATCGGATGCCGGACTATCGCTGCGATCCGGAAGGCGCGGTGCACTACGACACCATCGGTGTCATACAGGGTATGAAGAACCTGCCCGCGACGTTCACGCCGGGACCGCGGCTGGGTCCGGGCCTGGATGAGACTTTGCGGCAACTGCAGCTGATGTGCGACGAGCAGGGCCTGGCTGAACCGATCACCGCGGCCCGGGACCGCGGTGAGAGCTGAGGTGAGACCTTTCTGAAGGCAGCGGGCGGCGGCCTACTAGATTGGCCGGGAGTATGCGCAGGAAACCTGACTCCGTCAGTCGCCGCCGCCAGCTGTGCGATGCGGCGATCGAGCTGTTGGCAGACGAGGGCCCGAAGGGTTTGAGCCATCCCAGGGTCGACCTTCGGGCCGACGTGCCCAAGGGGACCACGTCCTTTTATTTCCGCACCCGGGAGGCGCTGTTACTCGGCCTTGCCGAGCGGTTGGCCGAGCTGGATCTGGCCGATCTGCGATTTGTCGCCTGTCCCGAGTCCGGCGATGCGAACCCTGGGTCGGTTTCCAGACTGGCGGTCGCCGTCACTCGAGCGGTGACAGGGGATGGGTTGATCCGGACCAAGGCGCGGCTGGCGTTGATGCTGCAGGCAGAACGCCGGTCCGCGTTGGCGGAAGTCTTCCAGCGCAACTCGCAGATCTATGCCGAGTTGCGTCGGGAAATCGTCGTGCAGTCGATACCGCCCGGCGAACGGATGGATCCCAGCGTCGTCGCTGATCTGACCTTCGCGGTCTTGAACTTCATCAGCGGCTACTTCACACGGGTTGCCAGCAACGAGTCGACGATACGCAGTGCCGAAGAACTGGACCAGATCCTGACCGGCATTACCAACGGTGTAGCGGCCCGGTCGCAGCGATCGGTGGGCAAGGCCGACTGACGACTACCGGTGCGACTTCGGCAGGGCATCGAAATCTGCTGCAACAGTGGCTCTTTCGGCGAGTAGGCCACTGCCTCTGAACGGTAGTCGGAACACTCTTGATGCGGTGTGTCGCCGACCGGCCGAGACGATTCCGCTCAGCGGGAGAAATCGGGTGTGGTTCTCGCGCAATCCGTCGAGTGTCCAGGGGGAGGGTAGCTCGCTCGCCGACGGCCACGGCGGCCCCGACGATCGCGGTCGACAGGAACGGTCCGCGAGCGACCGCTCGACCGCCGTAGTCGTTGTGTAGATGAAGGTATACTGTTTTGCGGAACCAGTCGAGCTGAATCTGCGGTAACCGCGAGATATAGTGCGAGTATGCCAAGAAAGAGTGCAATAAATAAGGCCGAGGGCGGTTCGGCTGACTCGATCCGCGGCCACCCGCGGCGCATCCGATCCGGGATCGCGGGCGCTCCCGGCTCCGGTCGGGGCCGGTGGATCGCGCGGGGTCGGGTCCGATGACCGCCGAATTGCGCGGTGGGCGCCGTCACGATCCGTCGGTGGGACTGAGCGAGCCTGGGTCGCAACAGGTTCCGCGCGTGGAGTACTGGGCTGAACCGGACCGGAACGGCCCGGCCGGATATGGCGTGATGGTCGCCGAACTGCGCGCGTTCCTGGACCACATCGCGGCGGCGCGGCCCGACGCGGAGACGATCGCGGAGCTGTCCGCGGATTTGCGCGCCTGGCGCGAGCGGCTGGCCCCGACGGCGGTGCCGGAAGTCGACCAGTGCTTCGGGCACGCCTACGACCTGCTGGGGCGCGGGCAGACCATGTCGCCGGCCCTGCGGGTTGTTCGCGCCGATCGCTCGACGGTCGAGGGGACGGTGATCTTCGGCCGGTATTACCTGGGCGGGAACGGTGCGGCGCACGGCGGTGCGATCCCGCTGCTGTTCGACGAGATCATGGGCAGACTGGCCAATACCGCGGGGCGCATCCTGTCCCGCACCGCCTATCTGCACACCGACTACCGGTCGATCACGCCGGTCGGGGTGGAACTGGGCGTGCGGGCATGGTTCGACTCCGAGGAGGGCCGCAAGCGGGTGGTCCGGGCGGAGTTGCGCAACGGCGATGTGCTGTGTGCCGAGGCGCACGGCCTGTTCATCGCACTGAATCCCGGTCAGCCCTGAGTCCGGAGTCCTTGTCGGACTCCGGGGTGTGTGCAATAGTAATTACACTGCATTAGATTTGCTCGATCATCTTGCAGCACAACGACGCCCGGACTGTGAGCGGCGATGCGTTCGCGTGCCGCAGTCCGGGGTGCACAGACCAACTCATCCCTGTGAACAGGCATTATTTCCTGGAGTTCGCATGCCCTCCGAAACCGACGACGCCGCGGCCGGGCCGCTGGCCGGACTGGTTATCGTCGATCTGTCGACCACACTTCCCGGATCTCAGGCTACTCAATTCCTGTCTGACGCCGGTGCTGATGTCATCCTCGTCGAACCGCCCGGCGGTAGCCCGCTGCGGCGGGACGCCGGTTGGCCGGGGCTGCTGCGCGGTAAGCGCAGCATCACCCTGGACCTGAAGGAGCACGCGGGCCGGGAAACCCTGGACGGCCTGCTCGGCCTAGCCGACGTGCTCGTCACCACCATGCGGCCCCGTGCCGCGGATCGGCTCGACCTCACCGCGGACCGGCTGGCCGAACGATTCCCGCGATTGGTCACGGCCATGATCACCGGGTGGGGGCAGCACGGGCCGTGGGCGGACCGTAAGGGTTACGAGGGGCTGATCCTGGCCGAAACCGGTGTGCTGCACTCCAAACGTCAGCTCACCCCGGGTGACGACCCGGCCTATGTGAGCGTGCCGTACGCGTCGTTCGGCGCCGCGCAGGCCGCGATCCAGGGCATTCTCGCCGCACTGGTCGAGCGGTCCGTCAGTGGGCTCGGCCAAGTGGTCGAGGCCGATCTGGTGACCGGTGTGGGCGCCTACGATCCGTACAACTGGTTCTACGAACTGATCCTGGGGCGCTACCCGGAGGCCTTCGAGCCACTCGGCGCTGCCTTCGATGATCAGGGCCGTCCGCAGGCGTACCTGATGTACGCGCTGCTCGCCGCGGCCACAAAGGACGGCGCCTGGTTGCAGTTCGCCCAGACCGCCCCGCGCCTGATGCAGGCCTGGCTCACCGAACTCGGCGTGACCGAGGAGCTGAAAGATCCCAAGTGGGACGGATTTCCGATGCTACCCACGCCCGAGCTGCGCTTCGAGTGGTGGACCAAGATGCTCGACAAGGTCCAGGAACGCACGCTCGCGCAGTGGCAGGAGGTCTTCGAGCGCAACCCCAATCTGTTCGCCGAACAGTTCCGGTCCGCTGACGAGGCGCTGGATCATCCGCAACTGCTGCACGACGGGCGCGTGGTCACTGTCGAGGACCCCGAGCTCGGGCCGGTGCGGCAGCCGTCCACACTCGTGCACGCGCACGGCCGGCCGCTGACAACCCTTCGGCGCGCGCCGTGTCCCGGTGAGCACACCGAAGAGATCTCACGCATGGCCGAAAGCCATGCGCCGCAGACCGATTCGGAATCCCGCACGGCAGCGCCGCGATATCCGCTGGCCGGAATCACCATCCTCGAACTGGGCGCGATGTACGCAGGGCCCTACGGCGCGACACTACTGGCCGACCTCGGGGCGCGGGTGATCAAGGTCGAGCCTCCGGAGGGGGATCTGATCCGCACACTGGTCGCCTTCCCGGAGGCCGGCGGCGCGAAAGTGTTGCAGGGCAAGGAGAGCATCGCCATCGATCTTTCGACACCAGAGGGCAGGCAGGTACTCCGCGATCTGGTGCCGCTGTGTGACGCGGTGCTGCAGACATACCGCGGCGGGGTGGCCGAACGGATGGGGATCGACGAGGCCGCGTTGAAACGGATCAAGCCGGATCTGGTCTATCTGAATGCCCCCGGCTACGGCCTGGACGGCCCGTACGGGAGCAAACCCGCCTACGCCCCGTCCATCGGGGCCGCATCGGGTGTGTCGAAAACCGATGCGCCCATGGTGGATTCGAGTCCCCGGGACCGTGCGGAGCTGCTGTACGGCGCACGGCACAGCTACGTGGGCGGCACGATTCCGGCGGTACAGACCGACGGCATGGCGGCGCTCGGCGTGGCCTCGGCGCTGTTGCTCGGCCTGTGCGCGAAAGGTCGCGGCGTCGAGTTGGACGGCATGGTCACGACCATGCTCGCCACCTCCACCCAGGCGCTGATCGCGCGCAACACCAGCTACGCCGGTCGACCCGACCTCCCACGGGTGGACCGCGAATTCCGCGGCTTGAGCGCCCTCTACCGGCTGTACCGCGCGGCCGACGGCTGGGTCTTCCTCGCCGCGCCCCAGGACGACGAATGGGACGCACTGGTCACCGCGCTCGGCGAGTACGACGAACTCCGCGACGAACGGTTCGGCACCACGCACGCCCGCGAGGTCGAGGACGCGGCGCTGGGCGAGGTGCTGGAAGGGATCTTCCGCACTCGCCCCAAGGCGGTCTGGGAATCGCTACTGACCTCGCATGACGTCGGATGCGCGGTGGTCGCCCAGGAACCGGCCGAACGCCGGATGCAATCCGACGAGTTCTATGCGGCCGGATACGCCGTCGACGCGTACAGCCCGTTCTTCGACGAGCATCGCCGTCTCGCACCTCTGAACCGGTTCTCCCGGTCCGAGTCGAACGTCCGGGGCGGATGTCTGATCGGCGAGCACACCGATGCGCTGCTGGCCGAGATCGGATACGACGCGGAACGCATCTCCGCACTACGCGCTGAACAGATCGTGCACTGAGGCAAAGAGATACGGCTTCCGGTCAGGGCGCGCCGGTCGTGCTCGCGCTGTCCGGAATCAGTGCCAACGTGTGCTCGGACACCGGAGCGGCGAGCATGGCCACCCATCCGTCGACGTAGTTCTCCAGTTGTACGGGGCGGATCGTGCGGCCGCGCCGGGCGTGCTCGCCGAGCAGGTTGAGCACGCTGTTGTAGAGCTGCACCCCGCGCCCACGCCGGAGTTGTTCGGGCACCTGCGCGAGCGCGCTCGGCTCGAGTTCGGTCAGCACGTCGATGCGGGTGTCCTCGAACTCCCTGGGCCAGTATTCCGAATGTGCGGAAGGGCTTTCGCTGAGCCGAGCCAGGAACGGGACGAACATCTCACCGGCCTCGATGCTCTCGAGCAACGGCCGGACGATGACCCAGATGGCCGCGCGGGCCAGGTCCGCCGGCGGGTTCTTGTGTACCTCGGCGAGCAGGGCGGCCCGGCGCGCGTCGATGTTCCGGTAGCGGAAGTCGATCAGCGCGCCCACCAGCCCCGCCTTGGAACCGAAGTGATAGGTGATGACCGAGGTGTTGGACTGACCCGCCTCCACTTGGATCTCACGCAGGGTGACACCGTCGACGCCACGCATGGCGAACAGGCGTTCCGCGGTCTCCATCAGTAGTTCGCGGGTCGCTTCGCCGGTGATGTGGCGGCGGCGTCCGGCCGGTCGGGAGGACACTGACATGCCGTCATTCTTACACGCACTTATTAATGTTATTTCCTTAAAAAGTATGGACAGTTCGACCGGTCGGTGGAATCATCTGAACCGGAAGGATTCTCTCGCCGCTCCAGCGGCGGATTCGTCCGTCTGCCGTAACGCGAAGGCGCACAAGCGAATCGCGCTGCGGCCGGTTCGTCGTGGCCGCGGGCACGGTACCGGCACTCCATACTGCCGCCGAGGATCCGGCGCCATCACAGACAAGTAGAGGAGTACGAGGTGGACAGGAAGGTCGCGTTCATCACGGGTATCGGCCGGGGACAGGGCCGGGCGCACGCGGTCGAACTCGCTTCGCGCGGGTTCGACATCGCCGGCCTGGACATCTGCGCGGATATCGAATCGATGGACTATTCGAACGCGACCGCGGCGGACCTGCGCGAGACCGTGCGGGCCGTGCAGGACGCGGGTGGCGCGATCGTCGCGGAAAAGGGCGATGTGCGCAGCCGCGAGGACTTGCAACGGGTGCTGGATCTCGGCGTCGAGCGCTTCGGGCGCGTCGACGTGCTGATCGCGAACGCCGGAATCATCCGGCTCTCGCCCGGCGGCGACCGGGACCGCACCTGGTCCGATGTCATCGAGGTCAACCTGACCGGCGTCTGGCGCACGATCGAGGTGGTGCTGCCCGCCATCCGGGCCGGGGAGCGCGGCGGGTCGATCGTCATCACGAGTTCGACGGCCGGACTCAAGGGCATGGGCAGTGACAAGGCGGGCGCGCAGGCGTACACCGCCGCGAAGCGGGGGCTGGTCGGGTTGATGCAGGTACTGGCCAATCAATATGCGCCGGAACGTATTCGGGTCAACACGATCCATCCGACCGGGGTCGTGTCGGGGATGACGCAGAACCCGGTGATGGCCGCGCTGCATGCCGAGGCGGCGACGGGGGACAGCAACTCCATCAGTCAGATGCGCAACGCCCTGCCGATCGACATTCTGCAGGCCGAAGACATCGCCAAGGCCGTCGCGTGGCTGGTGTCCGATCAGGCCGCATATCTCACCGGCGTGCAACTCCCGCTCGACGCCGGATTCAGCGTGCGCTGAAAACTGTTGCACCAGAACATGTTCGATTTCCCCGAGAGGCAGAACCCATGACCGCGACCGCCCCCGAAGTTCGCCTACGCTACGGCGATACGGTGCTGGACACCGGATCCGGTGGCAGCTACGAGCATCGCAATCCGTACAGTGGTGAGCTGCAAGCGGTGATTCCGCTGGCCGGCGCGGCCGAGATCGACGGCGCGGTCGAGGCCGCCGCCGCTGCGGCCGAGTCGTGGCGGCGCTGGACCCCGGAGGCCCGCCGCGACGTACTGAACCGATTCGCCGATCTGCTCGCCGAACACCGGCAGCAGTTCGCCGAACTCCAGGCGCTCGACGGCGGCACGCCATTGCAGTTCGGATTGCGCCTGGTGGACAACACGATCACCTGGACGCGCTACTACGCCGGATGGTGCGACAAGCTCGCGGGCCGGCTGATCTCGACGCTCGACACCCGCGGATATTTCTCGTACACCGCGCCGGAACCCTACGGCGTGGTCGGCCTGATCCTGACCTGGAACGGTCCGGTCATCGCCTTGGGGATGAAGGTCATGCCCGCGCTGGCGGCCGGTAACTGCGTGGTGGTCAAGCCCTCGGAGTTCACCCCCTTCGCACCACAACTGTATGCCCAGTTGCTGCGGGAAGCCGGTGTGCCGGAAGGCGTTTGCAGCATTCTGCCCGGCGGGCCCGAAGCGGGCGAGGCCCTGGTGCGCAACCCGAGAGTCGAGAAGGTGAGTTTCACCGGCGGACCGGCGGCAGGCCGCGCGATCATGCACGCCTGCGCCGAACAGCTCAAACCGCTGCTGCTGGAGCTGGGCGGCAAAACCGCCAGTATCGTCTTCCCGGACGCCGGCGACCTGGACGCGGTGGCCGCCCGCGCGGTGCGCGACAGCATCGGGGTCCTGGCCGGGCAGGGCTGCGTGATCCCGACGCGACTGCTGGTGCACGAGGACATCTACGACGAGGTCCTCGAACGCGTCACCGCGGTCGCCGCGACGTACCGGGTCGGCGATCCCCTCGATCCGGATGTTCGGGTCGGTCCCCTGATCAATGCCGCTGCGGTGGAACGGGTCTGCGGGATGTTGGACCGGGCCCGGCGTGATGACGCGGGCCGCTTCCTGCTCGGCGGCGGACGGGTGGGCGGTGATCTGGCCGGAAAGAACTTCGTCGAGCCCACGATCATCGCGGACGCCGATCCACGACACGAGATCTCGCAGGTGGAGATTTTCGGTCCGGTGCTGCTGGTGTACCGGTTCCGGACCGAGGACGAGGCCGTCGAGCTGGCGAACAGCACGCCCTACGGATTGGGCGCGAATATCCAGTCGACGAATCTGATTCGGGTGCACCGCGTCGCCGAGCGGCTGAAGGCCGGCGGGGTCTACGTGAACGGGGCCCGCCAGAATCTGCCGCACACGCCGTTCGGCGGTGTCGGCATCAGCGGATTCGGCCGGGAGGGTGGCCGGGCGGGCATCGACGAATTCTTGCGGTACAAGACCGTGTCGATCATCGAGCCGGACTGAGTCGCCGTGTCCGTCATGCCCGTCGAACGAGGAAAGGTGCGCGAGTACGCCGTCGCGACCGCCGCACCTCCGGAATACCACGACGATCCCAAAGCCTGTGTCCCGCCGACCTTTCTGGCGACCGTGACCTTCTGGTGCGACCTCGGGCACTCGGTGCGCGCCCCCGAGGTCGAGGCGGCGTGTGCCAGTATCGGGATCTCCGCGCACGTGCGGAATTTGTTGTCGCTGGAGCAGGAGTATCTCTTCCACGGGCCGCCGCCCCGGGTGGGTGACACGCTGCGGATCTCCGAACGCCTGCGCGATGTGCGGATCACCCGCGCCCGCAGCGGCCCGATGGTGATCGTGCGTTTCACGGTGTTCTTCGACGATCCGCAAACTGGTGGCCCGCGCGCCGAATGTCGGTACACCTCAGCGTATCTGAGCAAGGAGACCGGATGAGCGAGCCGATACCCGGCGACCGTCTGCCCGAGCGCGAGTTCGGGCCGGTGACCATGACCGACATCGTGCGATACCAGGGAGCGAGCGGCGATATGAACCCGATGCATCACGACGACGAACTGGCTCGCTCGGCCGGATATCCGGCGGCGTTCAGCGTCGGGATGCTCGGCGCGGGTTGGCTGGCCGCCTACTGCACCGAGTACTTCGGCCAGGACAGCGTGCGGCGATTCCGCACCCGGTTTCGCCGGGTGGTGTACCGGGGCGATCGTCTGCTCGCCTCGGCCGGTGTCGTCCGGACATTCGAGCACACGGGTGAGCGGCGCGTGCAACTCTCGCTCGAATTGCGCAGCGGTACAGGTGCACTCGTGATCGAGGGCGACGCGGAATTCGCGCTCACCTAGAAAGGAAATTCCAGCATGTCCAAGATCTGGACCAATTCCGGCGACTCGCATTTTCTCGAGCCCGCTGATCTGTGGGAATCGCGATTGCCCGCACGGCTCGCGGCGCTCACGCCGAAATCCGAGGCCGATCCCGACGGGGAGTACGAAACCGTGCACGTCGACGGCCAGTCCTTCCGCCGCAAACTACCGACCTCCGCGGCGATGGAGTTCCTCGAGGAAAGCCGCAAGGCGCAGGGTATCCGTGATGCGAGGGTTCGTCTGACCGACCTCGACCACGAGGGCGTGTGGGGTGAGGTCATCTTCCCGTCACTGGGCATGTGGGCCTCCACTTTTCGCACCCCGGAGCTGCTGCGGTCCTGTCTTCGCGCCAGCAACGAGTGGGCGCTCGAGGAGATCACCTCGGTGTCGCAACGCTATGTCGTGACCGCGCAGATTCCGACGCTGCGCGTGGAAGATGCTGTGGCGGAACTGGAATGGGCCGCCGCGCACGGTTTCAAGGCGGTATTCCTGCCCACCACACCGCATGCCAGCGCGCCGGACTGGCACCGCACCGAGTGGGAGCCGCTGTGGGACGCGGCCGAACGAGCCCGGATGGTGCTGGCCATCCACATCGGCACCGATCCGGTGGACATGGTCTCCGGCGGGGTCGGCGTGGTGTATCGCGGGCCCGGCGGCGCGGTCATGAATTACGCGGAGTCGACGTTCTCGGGGCAGCGGGCCGCCATGAAACTCGTGGCTTCAGGAGCGCTGGACCGGCATCCAGATCTGAAGGTGCTGATCTCCGAGGGTGGCGCCACCTGGATTCCATTTCTGGGCGACCGCATGCGCGAGGGCTACCGCCAGCACAACCGGTCGGTCCGGCCCAAACTGTCGCGGGATCCGAAGGAGATCCTCATGACGCAGGTGTACGCGTCGTTCCAGCACGACGAAACCGCCGTTGCCGCGTATGAATCCATGGGTTACCACAACGTCATGTTCGGTTCGGACTATCCGCACATGGAGGGCACCTACGGACACACCCAGGACACCTTGAAAACGCTGTTCGACGGTGTCTCCGACGAGGTGCGGCTACGGATCACCCAGGGCGCGTTCTACGAACTGTTCCCGGACGTGCCGCCGGTGCCCGTCGCCGAGACCGGACAGGCGATTCGGTGAGCGCGCAGCAGGCCGGGCTGCGTGATGTAGCGATCGTCGGCGTCGGCGCGACCCCCTACTACCGGCGCGGGGAATCGGCTGACAAGAGCATCACCCGGCTCGCGAGCGAAGCGATCCTGGCGGCCTGCGCGGATGCGGGTCTGTCGGTGCGTGATATCGACGGCTTCGCGTACTACTCCGGAGCGGGCGCGGGATACGGTGACAAGATGGAGTCGGTCGACTTCATGGAGACGCTGGGGATTCCGGAGGTCCGGTTCTCCGCATCGCTGACCTCCGGTGGTGGCGGGTCCGCGGGCGCGATCGGGCTGGCGCGCGCGGCGATCCTCGCCGGCGACGCCTCCGTGGTTGTGACGGTCATGGCGCTACAGCAGCAGAAGCAGCGTCTGGGCACGGTGATAGCGAGCAAGCCGGTATCGCCGGTCGGTTCGTTCCTGCAACCGTTCGGGCTGGCCGGGCCCGGCCACCTGATGTCGGTGCTGGCGCGTCGGCATATGCACGAATTCGGCACTACCAGAAATGCTTTCGCTGAGGTCGCGATCTCCACTCGGGCGAACGCGGTGAACCGGCCCAAGGCCATCCGGCGCACGCCGCTGACCCGGGAGGAGTACTTCGCGGCGCCGATGATCGCGGAACCGTTGTGCCGCTACGATTTCTGCCTGGAGACCGAGGGCGCGGTCGCGGTGCTCACCACCTCCCTGGACCGCGCCCGCGATCTGCGGCAGCCGGCGGTGCCGGTCGTCGCGGTCGCACACGGTGGCCGGCGGGACTGGGGACGGGCCTTCACCTGGTACGGCATGTCCGACGAATCGTTCACCTCTGCGGGCAACAAGCCGATCGCCGAGCGGCTGTACAAGCAGGCCGGTGTGACGCCCTCGGATATCGACGTCGCACTGCTCTACGACCACTTCACCCCCATGGTGCTGATGCAGTTGGAGGACTACGGATTCTGCCCGAAAGGGGAGAGTGGACCGTTCGTCGAGGACGGCAATATCCGGTACTCCGAACGGCGTCGTTCGGGCGCGATCCCGGTCAACCCGCACGGCGGGCAACTGTCGGAGGCGTACGTCATCGGGATGACCCATATCGTCGAAGGAGTCGAGCAGATGCGCGGGACAGCGATCAATCAGGTCGAGGACGCGGAGCTGGCGCTGTGCACCGGCGGCCCGGCGAGCCTGCCGGTCAGCGGTCTGATCCTGGGGCGGGACCGATGAGTGCGGGCCCGAAGGCCGTTGCTCTCCCGGCCGAAATGGTGACAATCGCCACCGATGTCGTGACCGAGCCGTTCTGGCAGGCCGCGCGGGCGCGGCGGCTGGTGGCCGCGCAGTGCGCGGACTGCGGGACCTTTCGGCAGCCGCCGACCCCGTTCTGCCCGGAATGCCTTGCCACCGAGATGGATTGGCCGGAGCTGTCCGGCCGGGCCACCCTGTACAGCTTCGCGGTGGTGCACGGATTTCCCGGACTGCCGGAGGTGACGCTCGTGCCTGCGGTCGTGGAACTGCCCGACGCCCCCGGCATCCGGTTGGTGACCAACGTGATCGACATCGAACCCGGCGACGTACGGATCGGAATGGAGCTGACGGCCGACTTCCACCCGATTTCCGACGGCTGGCTGCTGCCGGTCTTCCGTGCAGCGAAATCCACACAGGGAGAATGAGAATGGCGGAACCGACATACGAGAGTGCCCTCGAGGAGAAGCCGCTCGAATTCCTGGCCGGTATCGCCAACAGCGGAGGATCCTGTGACGGCCAGGCGATCGTCCCGGACGGCGACCACTACCGGTGCTGGTGCTCCTGCGGCCTCTGGACCGTCGAGGCTCCCGACCAGGCCGAGGGCGTTCGGCTGGCGCGGATGCACACCGCGGCACGGTGATTCGGCGGCGCGGCTAAACCGTGTCGCCGGCCAGGCGCCGAATCAGTTCGCGCCGTAGAACTTTGCCGCTCGGCAGGCGTGGTACCGCGTCGAACGATACGGATCTCGGGCATTTGAAATGCCCGAGATTGCTGCGGCAGTGCGCGATCAACTCCTCGGCAAGCCGCGGGCCCCTCGCGCGCGGATCGGCGGGCTGTACGACGGCGTGCACCCGCTGGCCGAATTCCGCGTCCGGCAGACCGATGATCGCGACGTCGGCGACCGCGGGATGCAGGGCCAGCACGTCCTCGATCTCCTGCGGGTAGATGTTCACCCCGCCGGACAGGATCAGATCGGTGCGACGGCCCGACAGGTACAGGTACCCCTCGGCGTCCAGGTGCCCGAGGTCGCCGAGTGTGTTCCACCCCCGATCATTGTGTGCCGCAGCTGTTTCGGACGCATTGTGATGATAGGAGAAGTCGCCGGCGTCGGCGAACCAGACCGTGCCGATCTCGCCCGGTGCGAGTTCGTTGCCGTCTTCGTCGCAGATGTGCACCGTGCCGCGCATCAGCTTGCCGACCGAGCCCCGGTGCGTCAGCCACGCCGGAGTGTCGATCATGCAGAACCCGGTGCCCTCCGAGCCTCCGTAGAACTCCAGTAGTACAGGGCCCAGCCAGTCGATCATCCGTTCCTTGACCTCCACCGGGCATGGTGCGGCGGAGTGCACGACCACGCGCAGGCCGGACACATCGTAGCGCCGGCGAACGGGTTCGGGGAGTTTGAGCATCCGCACGAACATCGTCGGAACGAACTGCGCGTGCGTGACGCGATGTCGGTCGATCAGCCCCAGAGCCTGCTCGGCCTCGAACTTCTCCATGACCACCGCGGTACCGCCGTTGCGAATCGTGCCCATCGTCCACGCGAGCGGCGCGGCGTGATAAAGGGGACCGGGACTCAGATAGACGGTGTCGCGGTCGAAGCCGAAAGCGGCGGCCATCCGGTGATCGATCGGAAGTCCGGTACCGAACGGCATTCCGGATATCCGGGGCAGAATTCCTTTGGGCCGCCCGGTCGTTCCGGACGAGTAGAACATGTAGTAGCCCTCTGCCTCGTCCCGGATCGGCGCGGTGGATGTGCCATCCAGGAGTTCGGTGAGGCTCTGCGCGCCCGCGCCCACTCGCCGCAGATCGGGCTGGTCGCGGCCGATCGCGGCGGCCAGATGTTCGAGACGGAGTGAGTACAGCAGCACCTTCGCACCGCAGTCGCGCACGATGTAGCTCGCCTCGGACTCGGATAAATGCCAGTTCACCGGCGTGTAGAGCAAGCCCGCGCGCTGTGCGGCCCACACGATCGGGAACAGCTCGATCGTGTTGTCGAACAGCGTCGCGATGTGATCTCCGGTGCGGAGTCCGAACTCGCGGAACAGTCGTGCGATCCGGTTCGATTCGGCTTCGAGTTCGCGATACGAGAGCGCTGCCCCCGAATCGCCCATGATGATGGCGGGTTTGTCGCCGAATTCGGCCGCGAGTGTCGTGAGGTGCATCCGGTGCTCCTGCTGAGGTGCGCTGGGGAGATCGAGTGTTTCGGTCAAGAGCCATCACCAGTAGGCGACTGCCTCTGAGCGGTAATCGGAACACTCTTGATGCGGTGTGTCGCCGACCGGCCGAGACGATTCCGCTCAGTGGGAGAAATCGGGTGTGGTTCTCGCGCAAACGTTGTGATGTGCGGCACGCGTCATCCGCATTCGGGCGGGTGGGGCGGCCATCGGCTCGCGGCGCGGCCCGGCGTGCTCCGGATGCGGCGGGACGGTGCGGATTCTCGAAAGGACTCGACGATGAGTGCTGTTGCTGATCCGGGCGAATCGTCCGGCACTCCCGAAACGTGGACTCCGCGGCTGATATTCTCCCTGGTCTCGATCGTGCTGCTGCTGGAAATGCTGACGGTCGGGTACATCATGGTGTCGATCACGCTGCCGGCGGTGTCGGCGCATTTCCGGACCACCCAGGGAGCGTGGGTGCTCACGGTGAACATGCTCGTCGGCGCGGTGCTGGGGCCGTTGCTGGGCAAGCTGGCCGATATGTACGGAAAACGGCGAATCCTGTTGGCATGCATCGGCGTTGCGGTCGTGGGATCCGCCGTCGCCGCAGCCGCACCGAGTTTCGGGCTGATGGTGCTGGGCCGGGGCCTGGCGGGTGCGCTGACCCCGTGTGTATTCCTCGCCTATTCGCTGGTCCGCGACGTCTTCCCGGCCAAGACGGTCGCGCTCGCGGTCAGCGTCGTCACCACCGGTCTGGGCCTGTTCGCGATTCCCGCGCCGTTCCTGACCGGTTGGCTCCTGGACGATTTCGGCTTTCGCGGCGTCTACTGGTGCCTGACGATCGGCACCGCGCTGTTCGGGCTGATGATCATGGTCAGCACCGAGGAGTCGCAGGTGCGGTTGCGAAGCCGGATGGATTTCGCGGGTGCGTTACTGCTCGGCCTCGGCATCGCGGGGGTGCTGGTCGCGGTGAGTTTCGGTCCGGAGTGGGGCTGGACGAACGCGGCGACGCTGACCTACCTGATCGGGGGAGTGGCCCTGTTCATCGCCTGGCTGATCTCGGCGGCCATCGTCCGGGAGCCTTTGCTGAATCTGGACATCCTGCGTGAGCGGTCGATCATCTTCGTCACCATCGGCGCCTCGGCGGCGTACGGCCTGAGCGCGTTGGTGACGGTGCTGCTGCCGATGATCGCGATGACACCCGCCTCGACCGGGCTCGGCTACGGATTCGGTATCAGCGCCAAGGGGTACGCGATCTTCCAACTGCCGCTGGGCGGGATGGTCGTGGCCGGCGGCGCGATCGCCGGGGTGCTGGTGGGCCGGAACATGCGGCCGCGCACGCTCATGATCACCGGTCTGGTGCTGATGGCGGCGGGCTACGTATGCCTGTCGACGCTGTACGACCACGAACCGGCGGTGCTGGTCGCCGCGGCGCTGCTCGGCACCGGGATGGGATTCTCCTATGCGTCGGTGCCGAACCTGCTGATCGAGGTCGTGCCGCCGGAACTGCTCACCAGTACCTCCAGCATCACCAACACCTTTCAGAGTGTGGCCTCGGGTGCGTTGCCGGTGGTGGTGTTCGCGGTACTGAACAACTCCTATCTCGCACCGATTCCCGCGGACCAGCTGCACGGGGCAATCCTGTACACGGGCAAGGGATTTCAGGTCGGTTTCCAGATCGGTGCGGTGGTGGCCGCCGTCGGGGCGCTCGCCGCGGTGCTGCTGCCGCGCACGCTCCGCCGGGTTCGGTCCGAGCAGCAGCCCGCTGTGCGCACGGTCGGCGACGTGGTGACGTGATGGTGGGTCTGATCGTGGCGGCCAATCTGTCGGTCCTGCTGTTCACCCTGGTCTGCCATGCCTACGACCGGCACACCTTCGCGGTGTCCGCACGCAGTCACGACCATGCGTGGCCGGATAGAGTATCCTCTTTATTGACGGCACTGAGAAAACTGCGGCGGAAATGCGGGGAGACTTCATGAAGAGGGTATGTAATTGCACCCGGATGGGAATCGTGGACCGCACTGTGACAGGCCGCTGCCCACGACCGGAGGCGGCGGCATGAGCTCGGTTTTCACCGTCGAGCAGGACGAACTGCGCGCGACGGTACGCCGGTTCCTGGCCGATAAGTCGCCGAGCGCGCAGGTGCGACACTGGATCGATACCGCCGACGGCTACGACCCACAGCTGTGGCATCGGATGGCCACCGAACTAGGGCTGCACGGCCTCGCGCTGCCCGAGAGATTCGGCGGTTCGGGTGGCGGCCCGGTCGAACTGGGCATCGTGCTGGAGGAGATGGGCCGGGCCTTGCTGCCCTCGCCGTACTTCGCCGCGGTCGCACTGGCGGGCCAGGCGCTTCTGGCGTCGAATGATGATGCGGCCCAGGAACGTTGGCTGCCGGGGATCGCGGACGGCTCGGTGATCGCCACGCTGGCCCTCGCCGAGGAATCCGGATCATGGCGGCTCGAGGATGTCGCGACCGTCGCCGCGCCCGGTCCCGCCGACTGGACCCTGTCGGGTACGAAGATGTTCGTCATCGATGGCCACCGCGCCGACCTGCTGCTGGTGGTAGCGCGGACCGAATCGGGTGCGGGCCTGTTCGCGGTCACCGCCGACGCGGCCGGCCTGACCCGCAGCCCCATCGAAACATTCGACGCGACAAGACGTTTGGCGCGGATCGACCTGGACCGCACCCCGGCGCAACGCGTCGGTCCCGACGGTGACGCGACGCACTACCTGCGCGAGGTGCTGGATCTGGCGGTGACCGCACTGGCTGCCGAACAGGTCGGCGCAACCCAGGCGTGCCTGGACGCGGCGGTCGAATACGCCAAGATCCGCGTCCAGTTCGACCGCCCGATCGGCTCGTTCCAGGCGATCAAACACAAGTGCGCGGATCTGCTGCTCGACCTCGAGGCCGCGCGGTCCGCGGCGTATCACGCGGCCGCGGTCGCGGCCAGGGAACCGAGCGAGCTGCCCGCCGCCGCGGCGCTGGCCGCGTCCTGGTGTTCGGCGGCCTTCACCCGGGCCGCCAAGGAGAACATCCAGATCCACGGCGGCATCGGCTACACCTGGGAACACGACGCGCACCTGTATCTCAAGCGCGCCAAGGCATCCGAGCATCTGTTCGGCGCTCCCGCACTGCATCGATCCCGGCTGGCCGAATTGGTCGGCATCGCGGGAGATCCGGAAACGACCACTAGTGCCGAGCGTGACTCGGTTCTGGCGAAAGGCTGATCACGTGGGAATTCGCGAACGCCTGTCCCGGCTCCTGGCCGAGGCGCCCGCCGATGCCGAGGCGATCGAGCGTGATGAGATCTGGTGGACCTGGGGGCAGATGCGGCAGACCGCTCAGGCCGTGACCGACGCACTCGACGCGGCCGGGCTGGGCGAGGGCGCGCGGGTGGGCGTCGTGCTGGAGAACCGGCCCGAACACGTCGCGGTGCTGGCGGCGCTGATCGCCTCGGGCCGCTGCACGGTGACGCTCAGCCCGCTCCAGCCCCCGGCCCGCCTCGCGGCGCATATCGCGCGCTCGCGCCCGCCGGTCGTGATCGCGGGAACCGATGCGCTGGCCGGTTCCGGCGTACTCGACGCCGTCCGCGAGGGTGGCCTGGCCCTGGAGCTGCGCACCGACGGAACGGTGCACCGGGCCGGCGGCACCGCGCGCACCGAAGACGGCGGCACTGCCCCGATCGTGAATCCCGGTGTGGCCGTGGAGATGTTGACCTCCGGCACCACGGGCGCACCGAAGACGGTGAACCTCGGCTTCGATCAGCTCGACCAGGCCCTGATCTCCGGCGGGCAGGTGCCCAAGGCCGACCGCCTGCTGTCCCGCTCGGCCTCGCTGGTTTCCGCGCCGATGGTGCACATCGGCGGCATGTGGCGCGCACTGGGCTGCCTGGCCACCGGTCGGCGCATGATCCTGATGCCCAAATTCGTTCTCGACCAATGGGTTTCGGTCGTGGAACGACACAAGCTGCGCGCCGCGAGCCTGGTGCCCGCGGCCCTGCGGACGGTCCTGGACGCCGGTGTGCCCGCGGAACGGATCGCGAGTCTCGAGGTTGTCACCTCCGGCACCGCGCCGTGCCCGAAAGAGCTGGCGGACAACTTCTTCCGCACCTACGGCATTCCGGTCCTGATGACCTACGGCGCCACCGAATTCGCCGGCGCGGTCGCGGGCTGGACGTTGCCGCTGCACCGGAAGTGGTGGGACAGCAAGGCGGGCAGCGCCGGTCGCGCGCTCGCGGGCGCGGAACTGCGCATCACCGGTGAGGACGGCGCGCAGCTCCCGGAGGGTGAGACCGGCCGGCTCGAGGTCCGCACCGCACAGACCGTGCAGGGCGCGGACAGCTGGGTGCGCACGAGCGATCTGGCCCGGCTGGACGCCGACGGGTTCCTGTGGATCGAGGGCCGCGCCGACGACGCGATCATCCGCGGCGGCTTCAAGGTACAGCCCGAAACCGTGCAACGCGTCCTGGAAAAGCATGCGGCAGTTCGAGAAGCGGCGGTGGTGAGCATGCCCGACGAGCGGCTCGGCCAGGTACCCGTGGCGGCGATCGAGGTTGCTGCCGGGCAGCCCGCGCCCGAGGTGGCCGAACTGATCGCGGTGTGCCGGGCGCAGCTGCTGCCGTACGAGGTGCCCGTTCACATCGTCGTACTGGAGGAATTGCCGCGCACCCCGTCGAGCAAGGTGAGCCGGGTCGAACTGCTCGACATTCTGCGCGACCGCCTCGCCGAACAGATCACGGCGTGAACTTCTCCAGGAGGATCAACGATGACCAGCACCGATAACGCCCGTGCCGGGAAGTTCGGCGTACTGACCGACGAGGCGTTCGAACGATCCCGTTTGCGCCTGGGAGTGCCCAAGCCGCAACCCAATCCGCCGCACAACTACGAGGTGACCTGGGATGGCGTGCGGCACTTCGCCTACGGCTACGGTGACGACAACCCGCTGTACTGCGAGCCGGACCACGCGGCCTCGACCCGCTGGGGTGGGCTGATCGCACCGCCCACCTTCCTCTACACCATGGGCGAGGACGCGGCCCCCAAGCCGGATGCCGAGACCAAGGCGCTGCTCAAGGGCGACCCGTTCGCCGGGCTCGGCTCGTATCAGGCCGTGATGGAGTTCGAGTGGTGGCAACCGCTTCGGCTGGGCGATCGTTGCCGGGTGCTGCAGACCCAGGTCGGAGTCGCGCCAAAGCCGAGCAAATTCGGCGGGCGCACAGCGCATGTCACCCAGGACTACCTGTACGCCAACGGCCGCGGTGAGATGCACGCGGTGCGCCGGGGTACCTGGATCAACGCCGAGCGTCACGCCTCCAAGAAGCGGGCCACCGAGAAGCTCGTGCAGGAGCCCTACACTCCCGACCAACTCGCGGAGATCGACGCCGCCTACGCGGCCGAGACCCGGCGCGGCGCCCAGCCGCGTTACTGGGAGGACGTGCAGGTCGGCGAGGTATTGCAGCCCAGGGTGAAAGGCCCGCTGACCACGACCGATGTGGTGGTGTGGCATCTGGGCTGGGGTATGCAGCTGACGCCGCCCGGCGCATTCAAGATCGCCGCGAACATCCGGCGCAAGGCCCCCGGCCTCTACCCGCCCAACCCGATGAACATCCCCGACACCGTGCAGCGCCTGCACTGGGAGCCCGCCCGGGCCCACGAACTCGGCCTGCCGAACCCGTACGACTACGGCGGTATGCGCGAGACCTGGCTGGTGCACCTGCTCACCGACTGGATCGGCGACGACGGCTGGCTGTGGAAGCTGCGTTGTGAGCACCGCAAGTTCAACTACATGGGCGATACGACCTGGGTGCGCGGCGAGGTCGTCGACAAGCGGAAGGTGGACGGCCGCAACGAGGTTCACCTCGAGGTGCGCTGCGAGAACCAGCGCGGCGAGATCACCACACCGGGCACGGCCGTGGTCCTGCTCCCGAGCCGGGACGCCGCGGTCGAACTGCCCGCGCCCCCGGCCGCCGATCTGGACGGCATGGTGGCGTACGAGCTGGATCGGTTCAGCGTCTGAGGACGCCGCGCAGTGCCTGTGTCACAAGGGGTTTCAGTGCCACCAGGGCGTGAGGGCGTCGAGATGGCGGCGCATGCGATGCCGGGCCATCCCGGTGTCGCCCTGCAGGATCGCCTCCAGGATGCGGCTGTGCGCCTGCTCGACGTCGTCGGCGGCCTGCGCGCCGGGCAGCGGTTGCTCGTGTCCGGCCGCGTGCCGCCGGAACAACTCGGTGAGGATCGCCAGGAACAGCGACAGGACCGGATTGCCCGCCAGCGCGGCCAGTTCGGTGTGGAACCGGTCGGCCTTGCGCGGATCGTCCGGCGGTCCCTCCGAGGGCCAGCGCACCGCCTGGCCGAGCCGTTCGGCCGCCTCGGGATCACCCTCGGCCAGGCGCTCGGTCACCCGGGCGACGACGCCGAGTTCGATGGCGTTGCGCACGGTCTGCAGGTCCGCGGCGGTGACGCCTCGGTACTCCAGATACAGCGCCATCGTGTCCACGCTGGCCTGCGGTTCCGGTTCCGCGACGATCAGCCCGCCGCCCGGTCCGCGGCGCATCCGGGCCACCGAGTGGTACTCCAGCAGCCGCACCGCCTCGCGCAGCACCGCGCGGCTCACGCCGTAGCGCGCCAGAAGATCGGACTCGGAGCCCAGCACCATGCCGACCTGCCAGCCACGCGCGGCGATGTCCTCGTGGACGCGGCCCGCGACGATCTCCGCGAGTTTGGCCCCGGGCCCCTCCACCACCTCGGGTTCGACCACCGCGCCCTTGATCCGGGAGGTGCGCCGCACGCGATGCTTCTCGATCCAGGCGGCCACCGATTCCAGGTGTGCGGTCAGCTCGGTCTGGGCGCGTGCGCCGTCGCCCGCGATCACCGCGTCGGCGACGGCTCGGTGCGCCTCGTGCGCCACGGTCTTGGACTCGGCGACCTCGGCCTTGGAGAGCCTGCGGGAGGTGTGCGCGTAGCGTGCGGTCAGGCGGGTGAGCACGTCGATGAACAACTGCAGCACCGCGTTTCCGGACAGCGTGCCCAGCATGAGATGCAACGGATCCTCGGAGGAGACCCCCGGATCCTCGCGGCGCCCGGCCTCCTCGGCCAGGATCGCGCGCAGCGATTCGATGCTGTCCTCGGTGATCCGGTCCGCCGCCAGGCCCGCTGCGATGGGCTCGAGCAGGAGCCGGGCCTCGAGCAGATCCGCGACGCTGGTGCCGACGTACTCCAGGTAGATGACGATGGCCCGGGTCGCCGGGCCGGCGTCGGGCGCGCAGATGAACAGGCCACCGTTGGGCCCGCGCCGCATCCGGGCGACTTGATGGTGTTCGACCAGCCGCACCGCCTCGCGCAGCACCGATCGGCTCACTCCGAACTGCTCGCGCAGTCCGACTTCAGAACCCAGCGTCTCGCCGACCGGCCAGCCCTGCCGGATGACGGACTCCTCGATGCGGTGCGCGATCTGGGCGGCCAGCTTGCCGCCCCCGGGCTCGGTCTCGATGGCAGTCGCCATGACACTCCTCGGGGTGGGTTTTCGGATCCTCAGTGTAGTCAGCGGTGCGACCGATGCGGGCATGGCGTGCGGTCCAGCGGTGAACGAGTGGGATTACGGGCCACTGTTTCGGCGGACCGGGTCGGTTGTTCGCGGGCGAGCGGGCACGGGTTGAAAGTATACTCTTTCAAACTTTTCATCCCGATCGCCGGGATATTCTCCGGGTATGTCCCGAAATACATGAATATTGAGTGCATTCAATGCGAGCGCTGTGTGGGCTCGAGACGAGGAGTGTGAGGTAATGCGGTTGGAGTCCACGCCGGAGCTGGAGGCGTTCCGGCAGCGGGTGCGCGCATTTGTCGCCGAGCACGCCCCCGGCATCAAAGCGCACGCCGGAGTCCGCGCCCCCGATCCCGAACTTGTTCCGGCCATCCGGGATTGGACCGCGAAGCTGTACGCGGCGGGTCTGCTGGGCATCGACTGGCCCGCGGAATTCGGCGGCCGTCCCGACGCCCACCCGCTCGAATCCTTCGTCGTCGCCGAGGAGATCGCCCGCGCGCGTACCTGGTCACCGATCGGGGCCGCGCCGCTGGCCGCCGCCGCGGTCATCGATTTCGGTAGCGCCGAGCTGCGGGAACGGCTGCTGCCTCGGATTCGCGACTGCCGGGACATCTGGTGCCAGCTGTTCAGCGAACCGGGCGCGGGCTCGGACCTGGCGGCGCTGCGCACCCGAGCTCGCCTCGAGGGGGAGGGCGCGGACGCGGTATTCGTCGTCGACGGGCAGAAGGTGTGGACCACCAACGGTCAGCACGCCGATATGGGCTATCTGCTCGCGCGCACCGATCCCGACGCGCCCAAACATCGCGGGATCACCGCGTTCGCCCTGGATATGCGCACTCCCGGCGTCACCGTTCGGCCGCTGCGCGAGATCACCGGAACCACCGATTTCAACGAGGTCTTCCTGGACGAGGTTCGTATTCCGGTGTCGAATGTGATCGGCCGGGTGAACGAGGGCTGGCGGGCGGCGATGAGCAGCCTGGGCCACGAGCGTTCGGGTGTGGCCGCGCGCGGGGCGGAATTGTTCACCACATTGGACGACCTGCTTCGGCTGGCATCGCAAACCAGTGTGAACGGCGTTGCGGCACTGGAGGATTCCGCGACCCGCCGGACCATCGGGGAACTCGCCACCCGGGTGCACGTGAACGCCGCCATACTCGGACTCACCCAGTCCCGCATGCTGCATCACACCGAGCAGCCCGCCGACGCGCCGCTGGGCAAGATCTTCTTCAGCGAACTCAATCACGATCTGGTCGCCTTCGGCGTCCGGCTGCAGGGCACCGCGGGCCTGCTGAGCGAGGCGGATCCGGCGGCCGTGGCCGGCGGCTGGTGGCAGGACGCGCAGCTGTACTCGCGGGCCTACACGATCGCGGGCGGAGCCAACGAGATCCTGCGCACCCAGGTCGCCGAGCGCGGGCTGGGTTTGCCCCGCTGAGAGGGGCGTTGGCCCGCGCCCGGGCGCTCACGCCGACGTGCCGAACACGAGATAGGACGGATCGGACGAATCCCGCGCACCCCAGGTGGCGGGCCCGGCCGCCCACGCGTCGACGGGGGAGCGCACCTCGCGGAACAGATCCGCGACATAGGTCCGATGGTCGATCGCCCAGACGCCGTCGCGACAAGACCACCGGTCCACGTACCTGCCGCGGTGGAATTGATCGGTGACGTACCCGTCGGCAGGCGAGGTTTGCAACCAGACCGAGACGTAGGTCTCGCTGACCGCGGTCCCGCCCGGCAGATCGACCCGGATCGTCTCATTGCACACGCGATGGGAATGACCGCGGAATCCGGCGTGATAATCCCAGACGAAGTCCAGGAACCCGGCTCCGGTGCCGCGGAATCCGGGCCCGTAGTCGGCGGTCGCGCCGGGATGCCACACGCGCTCGGCCAGCGGCCGGTCCATCCGGTCCAGCCCGCGGCAATAGGAGTGCAGCACCTCGCGGATGGCCTCCTTGGCGAACAGGATCGCGACGGAATCGTCGGGGATGCTCATATGCGTTCTCCTCGCATTCGATATCGGCCGTGACACAACGGCATCGGCGGTGTGCTCAGCGCTAACAGAAACCGCCGCCGCGAGGAGGTCACCCATCCCGGAGACCGGAACCCGCCACATCTGCCACCGCCCGCAGATGGCCCGAAAAGTGCCATGTCGCAGGACTTCCCGCTGGGCGAGATGACGAGCGATGGCCGTCGCGGCCGGTGCTAGAGATGGAATGTTCCGGCGTGAATCCGGCCCGCGGACATCCACTCCGGGAGCGTCCGCACGCGGACCGGACACCGCCACGGTGAGTGCACGGACACAGCATGCCCCGCGCACCGCGGGGGGCGAGCGATGGCGAGGTGGAATTGTGAATCGAGCGCAGCGGCGTGAACGAGAACGTGCCCGGCGTAGACCGGAGTCGCGCGGCGACGCGGCGGCGGCCGCGAGTGGGGCCCAGCGGAGCCGATCACGGGCGCGACCCGTCCGATGGGTGCCGGTGCCGCGTGCCGGTGAGGCGGCGTCGTGAGCCGGACGATCGGATTCGTGGGGGCGGGCCGGATCGGCGAGCCGATGGTGGAGCGGCTGTTGGCGGCCGGACATCGGGTGCGTCTGTATGCGCGCCGGCCGGAGGTTCGCGACCGGCTGGTGACCGCGGGAGCCGAATCCGTCGCGAACGTCCGCGATATCGCGGACGCGGACGTGGTGATCAGCTGCCTGTTCAATGACGATCAGATCGCGGCCGTCCTGCCCGCCGTGGTCGGCGCGATGGCGCCGCAGACGGTTCTGCTCTCGCACACCACCGGCACCCCGGCCACACTGCGCGGCCTGCGCGCCTTCGCCCGCGACAGCGTGCCCGCGATCGTGGACGCGCCGTTCAGCGGCACCGCCGACGCGGTGCGCGCGGGCGAACTGGTGGTCTTCCTGGGCGGCGTGCCCGCGCACGTGTCGATCGCTCGCGAGGTCATCGGCAGCTATGCCGGTTCGATCATCGAAACCGGCGCACTGTGCTCGGCCCTGCATGTGAAACTGATCAACAACCTGTTGTTCGCCGCGATCGCACAGCTGACGCTCAACGCCACGAAAATCGCCGGCGCACAGGGCATCACCGAAGCCGCGATGCTCGACGCGCTCGCCCTCGCCAGCGCCGGAAGTACGGCCGGGCGCTACATCACCGCGCGCGGTGGCTCTGCCCCTTTCACCGCATCGGTCGAGCCCTTCCTGCGCAAGGATGTCGCCGCGGTCCGCGAGGCGCTGGCCGCTTCCGGCGCGGATCTGTCGACACTGCTGTCCGCGGCCTACACCGGGCCGATGCACCTGCGAAACCACACGACTACCGAGAACGGTGCTGTCTCATGAAGATCACCATCGACACCACCAAATGCTCCGGCCACGCGCGCTGCTGGGCGACGTCCCCGGACGTATTCGAACTCGACGACGACGGCTACGCTGTCGCCTACGACGGTGAGGTCCCCGCCGAGCTGGCCACCGCGGCCCGGGAGGGCGCGCTGGCCTGTCCCGAGCGGGCCATTACCGTAGAGTGACCGCCGGATCAGTCTTTTCCCAAGTCCCGCAAAGGAAGTCGCCGTGTCGCTGACCGTACTGGATCCGCATACGGCCCTGATCGTCATCGATCTGCAGAAGGGTGTCGCGGCGCTGCCGCTGGCCCATCCGATCGCCGAGGTCGCGGGCAACGCGGCCCGGCTGGCCGAGGCGTTCCGGGCACGAAAACTGCCCGTGGTCCTGGTTCGGGCCACCGGAATGGCACCGGGCCGGACCGAACGGTCCTTCAGCAGGCCCGACGCGCCGCGCCCGCCGGCTGATGCCGCGGATCTGATCCCGGAGCTGAACCGCCAGGACTCCGACCACGAACTGGTCAAGCAGACCTGGGGCGCGTTCATGAACCCCGAGCTCGACAGCCTGCTGCGAGCCCAGGAAGTCACCCAGGTCGTCGTGATCGGCGTCGCGACGAGTTTCGGCGTCGAATCCACCGCACGCCAGGCCTACGAACACGGCTACCACGTCACCCTCGCCACCGACGCGATGACGGATTTCAGCCAGGAGGCGCACGACCGCAGCGTCACCCTCGTCTTCCCGTCCCTCGGCGAAACCGGCCGCACCGAGGAGATTCTCGCTCTCCTCGAGCGGACGTCCACCTGAATTCAGGCGTTCTCGAGGTAGGCCAGGACCGCCAGCACGCGGCGGTGTCCGCTGTCGGTCGGCGGCAGACCCAGCTTCTGGAAGACGTTGCCGATGTGTTTGCTGACCGCGCGTTCGGTAACCACCAGGGTTGCCGCGATGGTGCTGTTGTCGTGTCCGGCGGCCATCAGTTCGAGCACCTCGCGTTCGCGCGGCGTCAGCGAGTCCAGCGGTGAGTTCTTGCGGCGGGTGAGCAGTTGGCTCACCACCTCCGGATCCAGGGCGGTGCCTCCGGCGGCGACCCGCTCGAGCGCGTCCAGGAATTCGTCGACCCGGCCGACCCGGTCCTTGAGCAGATAGCCGATTCCGGCCGCGCCGCCGCCGAGAAGCTCTATGGCATAAGACTGTTCGACGTACTGCGACAGGACGAGCACCGGGAGGCCCGGCAGTTCGGAGCGGGCGGCGAGTGCGGCGCGCAGCCCTTCGTCCCGGAAGTCGGGCGGCATCCGCACGTCGAGTACCGCGATATCGGGCCGATGTTCGCGCAGCGCGGGCAGGATCTCCGGACCGGTGCCCGCGACGGCCGCCACCTCGTGTCCAGCGGAGGTCAGCAACAACACCACACCCTCGCGCAGCAGCGCGTTGTCCTCGGCGATCACCACACGCACGGCAACTCCACTTCGATCACGGTCGGGCCCCCGGCGGGGCTGGTCAAAGAAAACGTGCCGTCCAGCGCGGCAATGCGGCGGCGCATCCCGGCCAGGCCGGAACCGCCCGGCGTACTGCTGGTATCCGGCGGTTTCTCCTGCACGCCGCCGATACCGTCATCGCGGACCGACACCCGCAATCCGCGCGGCACGTGCGCGATGCTCACCTCGGCATGCTGAGCTCCGCTGTGTTTGGCCGCGTTTGTCAACGCCTCTGCGACAACGAAATACGCGGCCGCCTCGAGCGCCGCGGGTGCGCGTGCGGTATCCAGTGCGCGATCGGAGTCCACGGTGACCTCCAGCCCGCTGTCGGCGGCCAGCGCCCGGACCGCGCCGGGCAGTCCGCGGTCGGTGAGGATGGGCGGATGTATACCGCGCACGATATGGCGTAATTCCGCCAACGCCTGTTCGGTCAGTTGCTGTGCCTGGTCGAGCATGTTGCGCGTGGTGGCCGGGTCCTGTTCGAGGGCGCGTTTGGCCAGGCCGATGCGCATGCCGAGGGAGACCAGCCGCGCCTGGGTGCCGTCGTGCAGATCGCGTTCGATTCGTCGTAGCTCGGCCTCGTGCGCGGCGATCGCACCCGCACGCGTCTGGGTCAGTTCGGCCACTCGCGCCGCCAGCAGCGCTTTGGGCGGGGGCTGGAGCAGCCGCCGTGACCACTCGGCGTCCAGATCGGCCGCACGGCTGATCAACGGCAGCACAACAGCATTGCGCCCCAGGAGTCCACACCACACGCCATCGACCGGGATCCCGGCGATCCACAGCGGAATCACCACGACGGCCAGCAGTCCGTAGACGTAGTACGTCACCATCCATCGCAGGTCCGAGAACGCGGTGGGGTCGTGCCGGACCGCGTGCAGGCTCTCCCGCAGCGAGCCCTCGATCGGCTGATACGCCTCGGGAACCGGGGTTCCGGTCCACACCGCGACCTGCCGCCGTTTTGCTCCGGCGAATCGCCGGACCAGGGTGGCCGTCACCGGCAAGATGCCGATGCCGACGATCGCCACTGCGCCCGCCACTGTGAGCAGCATGATGGTGATGAACAGATAATTGCCGATCGCCAGCCCGGCGGCATCGGCGAGCTGCAGGGTTGCACGCGCTGCCTGTCGCACTGTCTTTCGCATGGAATCAGGCTATGCGAGCGCGCGCCGCAGGCCGGTGAAGTCCGGTACCGGGTGCAGGTGTAGCCCGCTACACCATTGATTCGGGGTTGTGCTCCCTCGTTGCGGAGGCCCGAAGACAGAACTATTCATGGCAGACATTCACCGCCCTCGATAACGAAGGATCCGCCATGAAATCGCTCCTCGCCAAGAAATCCACGCTCTGGTTCCTGTTCCTGTTCAACGCTGCGGTCGCCTTGGCCGTCGGGTTCGCTCCGGTCGCCGAGGCCGTCGGCGCCGCCGGGATCCAGCAGTTCGTCACCTGCGCGGGAATGGGCGCGGTCGCGCTGGGCGCGGGCTCGGCGCTGTGGCTGCGCCGGGGCCGCCCGGCCTGAACTGCCCGAGAACAGGAGTCGATCGTGAGCGTAGCCGCCGGCGTACTGGTCGTCGGGGCTTCGGCCCACAGGACTATCCACTGCGGAAGCCCTGCGGCGCAAGGGGTATCGGGGAGGCATCACCCTTCTCGGAGCGGAACCGCATCTGCCGTATATGCCCAAGCGTCGCGTGTGGTCAGTGCGTCGCGGTCGCGCCCGATGTCTTCGACCAGCGCGACGAGGAAATGCCATGCCCGAGAATATGATTGCTGCAGAGTTGCCGAAATTTCCGGAAGTCCGTCCGGCAGCGTGCCCGTTCGCCCCGCCCGCCGGTCAGCGGGAAGCGGGGAAGCGTGCCGCGATGTCCCGGGTGCTGAACAGCGATTCCTGCCGGTCCGGACCGATGTCGGGTCGGGAACTCGCCGGGCGGTGGGGTGATTCGCGCGCGGCGGATTACGCACGAGCTGGGGCTGTGCGAAGGACGTTGCGCGCGATGACGTTTCGCTGGATCTCGTTGGTGCCCTCACCGATCTCGAGCACCTTGGCGTCGGCGTAGAGGCGGGAGATCTTGGACTCGCGGATGTAGCCGTAGCCGCCGTGGATCTGCACGCTCGCACTGGCGGCTCGGTTGGCCGCCTCGGAGGCGTACAGCTTGGCCATCGCCGCCGCCTGGCCGAACGGTCTGCCGTTGTCGGCCAGCCAGGCGGCCCGGTAGACCAGGGCGCGCGCGGCCTCGACCTCGGTGGCCGTATCGGCGATCATGTGCTGCACCGCCTGGAACGCCGAGAGTGGTTTGCCGAACTGCTCGCGCGCGGCGGCATGTGCGGCCGCCAGGCGCAGCGCTTCCTGCGCGAGTGAAAGTGCCAGTGCCGCAACGCTGATGCGCCCGGCGTCGAGGACATCGAGGAATTGCCGCAACCCGTTGCCCTCCTCGCCGATCAGGTTCTCGGCCGGAATGCGGCAGTTCTGGAAAATCAGTTCGCGGCTGTCCATGGCATGCCAGCCGATCTTCTTCAGCGGCGCGCCCACGGAGTATCCGGGGGTTCCCGTCGGGATGAAGAAGGTGCCGAATCGCTTGGCGCCGTCCTCGTTTCGGCCGGTGACAGCGAGAATCGTCACGCCGAGACTGATTTCGGTGCCCGCATTCGTGATGAACATCTTGGTGCCGTCGATCACCCACTCGTCGCCCTCGCGCCGGGCGGTGGTGCGGATACCGCTCGCGTCGGATCCGGCGGTGGGCTCGGTCAATCCGAACGCGCCGATATGAGTGCCCTGCGCGAGCGGGGTCAGCCACTTGCGCTTCTGTTCGTCGGTGCCGAAGACGGCCAGGGGCAGTGAGGCGATCGTGGAGTGCGCGTTCCAGCAGGCGGCGAAGGACTGATCGGCCGCGCCGATCGCCTCCATGGCGGCGACGTAGGAGATGTATCCGGCCTCGGTGCCGCCGTGCTCCTGCGGTATCAGCAGTCCGGTCAGATCCAGCTCGCCCATCTTCAGGAATACCTCGGCGGGGAATCGCTCTGCCTCCGACCAGGATTCGGCATGCGGCTCGATCTCGGCCGCGGCGAAATCACGGCAGAGCCGCTGTAGCTCGAGCGCCTCGGCGGGTAGGTCTAGATCCATGTCGAGAGTCCGTCCTGTCGGTGGCCGCGTCGGTGGCCCTTTGTTCTTTAGAACAATCGGTATAATATTGACTGTCGGTGCGCCGCGTCAACCGGCGGTGCGCCCCGCGACTCCGTGACCGATTGGCAGAAGAGCTATGACCGCAGCAGCGTTGACCCCACCGGATACGACGAGCCCGGCGGCGTTGTCGGAGATGTACCGCCGGATGTTCCGGATCCGGAGGTTCGAGGAACAGGCCGCGCGCCTGTACGCCGACAGCCGGATCCCCGGATTCCTGCACCTGTCCATCGGGCAGGAGGCATCGGCCGTCGGGGCCTGCTGGCCGCTGGACGACCGCGACGTGGTCACCTCGACCCATCGCGGTCACGGGCACTGCATCGCCAAGGGACTGGACGTCGAGGGCATGTTCGCCGAGCTGATGGGCAAGGAGACCGGAACATGCAAGGGCCGTGGCGGTTCCATGCATATCGCCGATCCTCGCCGGGGCATTTTCGGCGCCAACGGCATCGTGGGCGCGGGCCTGCCGATCGCGGTCGGCGCGGGCACCGCCGCGCAGTTGCGCCGGGCCGGGGGAGTGGTGGTCGCCTTCTTCGGTGACGGCGCGGTCGCGCAGGGCGTCTTCCATGAGGCCGTCAATTTGGCCGCGGTGTGGAATCTGCCGGTGGTGTTCTGGTGTGAGAACAACGGCTACTCCGAGTTCTCGCCGGCCGCGGACCAGCATCGCGCGACCCTGCGCGAGCGCGCGATCGGCTACGGCGTGGAGTTCGAGGCGGTGGACGGCAACGACGTGCTGGCGGTGGCGGAGTTGCAGAACGCGATCGTCGCGCGGGTGCGCGCCGGCGCGGGCCCGATCCTGGTCGAGGCGAGCACCTATCGCTGGCACGGACACTACGAGGGCGACCCCGAGAACTACCGGGACACCGCCGAACTCGACGAATGGAAGCAGCGCGATCCGCTGCTGATCCTGGGCGGGACCATGCGCGCACAGGGGCTGGCCGATCAGCTCACCGCCATCGAGGCGCAGGTCGAGGCCGAGATCGCCGACGCGATCGAAAAGGCAACGGCCGCACCGTATCCGGCTCCCGAGACGGTCGCGGACTACGTCACCTCGACGCGTCCGGAACTGCCCGAACCCGCGGTGCCGGAGACGGGAACCTGGAAGGTCATGCACGCGGTCACCAATGCGCTGACCAAGGAGCTCGAGGACGATCCGTCGGTATTCCTGGCCGGTATCGACGTCGGCAAGGGCGGTAACGTTTTCGCTCTGACTCGTGGTCTGGCACAACGGTTTCCGGATCGCGTGCGGGACACCCCGATCTCCGAGAGCGCCATCATGGGCACCGCGGTCGGCGCGGCCATGGCCGGATTCAAGCCGGTGGTCGAGCTGATGTACTTCGATTTCATCGGCGTGTGCCTGGATCAGCTGATGAACCAGGCCGCGAAGATGCGGTTCATGACCGGCGGCGCGGTGAGCGTCCCGCTGGTGGTGCGCACACAGTTCGCCGCGGGCAAGTCCTCGGGAAGTCAGCATTCGCAGAGCCTCGAGGCTCTGCTGGCGCACATCCCGGGGCTCACGGTGGTCATGCCCTCGACGGTCGCGGACACCTACGGGTTGCTGCGCGCGGCGATCCAGGACCCGAATCCGGTGGTGTTCATCGAGAACCGTCTGCTCTACGGCATGAAGGGCCCGCAGCCGCCGGCCGATCACATCGTCCCGCTGGGCAAGGCGATCGTGCGCCGTCCCGGCACCGATGTGACCGTGGTGTCCTATTCGAAGCAAGTACACGACTGTCTGGCGGTCGCCGAACGCCTTGGCGCGCAAGGACTGTCGGTCGAGGTGATCGACCTGCGCACGATCAGCCCGCTGGATTTCGACACCGTGCTGGCCTCGTTGCGCAAGACCAACCGCCTGGTGGTCGTGCACCAGGCGGTGGGGGAGTTCGGGATCGGGGCCGAGATCGCGGCCCGGGCCGTGCGGGAGGGGTTCTGGCATCTGGACGCGCCGGTGATCCGGGTGACCGCGGGCACCTCGCCCGCGCCGTATACGCCCGTTCTGGAGCAACTCTGGCTGCCGGATCAGGAGCGCATCGAGGCGGCGATCCGGGAGTCCTACGATATGCGGTCCTGACCAGCGATGATATGTTCGACTGAATGGTCAGTACAGTATAGAATCAAACCTTCCACGCGAACCCTGGCGACAGAGAGGATCCGATGCCCCGCCCACCCGGACACGGCCCCGCCTACGAGGTCAAGCGGCAGGAGATCATCGATACCGCCGCGGAGCTCTTCGCGCGGAAGGGCTATTCCGCCACCGGAATTGTGGAACTCGGCGAGAAGGTCGGGCTGGCGAAGGGCGCGCTGTACTACTACATCGGCTCCAAGGAGAATCTGCTCGTCGAAATTCAGGAGCGGGTGCTGAACCCGCTCATCGATGCTGCGGCGCGGATTCTGGAGTCCGACGCTCCGGCGCTGGTGAAACTGCGCCTGCTGTCCGGTGAACTGCTGAGCATGATCTTCGCGCGACTGGACCATATCTGGGTCTACGAGCATGACTATCGCCAGCTGACCGGCAAGAACCGCACACGTATGCTGCAGCGGCGGCAGGCGTTCGAGGCTGTGGTGCGCGCGCTGCTGACCGCCGCCATGGACGAGGGGGCGATCCGCAGGTCCGATCCGACCCTGGCCACGCTGCAATTTCTCAATCTGCACAACCACACCTATCAGTGGGTCAAGCCGGGGCTGAAGTGGGATGCGGAGCTTCTGTCCGCGACCTACTGCGCCACGCTGTTCGGCGGATTCGCCGGGGGCGCTTGCGATTTCGAGGCCGTGGAAGCGGGCGTGGCGGAATATCGCACCGCGCGGGCCGCATAGCGGGTGCGGATTCGCGGCAAGTCTTGACAGGATTGCGGCGTATAGTTTCTTATACCGAGTGTTCGGAATAACGTTCCTGGACATTCGACGCCGATATTCGAAAGAGGGCGGATCATGGGTTCGAGACTCGAGGGTAAGACGATTCTGGTGACCGGGGCCGGGGGAACACTCGGTTCGGCCGTGGCCCGCAGCTGCGTCGCGGAAGGGGCTGCGGCCCTCGTGCTCGCCGACCTGAACGTCGGGGCGATGACGGCGCTCGCGGACGAGATCCGAGCCGGGGGTACGACGGTATCCGTGGAACGGCTGAACGTGACCGACGGCGACGAGTTCGACGCGCTGGTCGCCTCGTCGGTCGAGCGGTACGGCGCACTCGATGCCCTGGTGAACACTGCGGGCATCGTTTCCCCGAATGCGCGCATCCACAACCTGTCCACCGAGGATTTCGAGCGCACCGTCTCGGTCAACCTGACCGGAACCTTTCACGCGATCCGGGCCGTCGCCCGCGCCCTGCGCAAGCGTTCGCCGGTATCGATCGTGAACATCGCCTCGGTCAGCGGCCTGACCGCGTGGTCGTATGCCGCGCCGTACTGTGCGTCCAAGGCGGGCGTGATCCATCTGACCAAGGTGGCCGCGCTGGAATACGCCAAGGAGGGCATCCGGGTGAACGCGGTGTGCCCCGGCACCTTCCCGACGGCCCTGCACGAGACGCTGCCGGCCGAGGCGATGCAGGCTATCGAGGCGAAACATCCCCTGGGTCTGGGCTCGCCGGAGAATCTCACCGGCGCGGTCGTCTATCTCGCCAGCGATGAATCCTCCTGGGTCACAGGGCATTCGCTGGTGGTCGACGGCGGCTACTCGCTGCCGTGACCGCGCGGTGAGATTGCCGGTTGTGAGCTACGCCAGAGTTTATTAGGTTAATCGGTACATAAAACGTCGAGGTTTCTCCTCCTCACAGCAAGGCCGTGCATGTTCAACTTTGCCTCCGTGCTGGATCGCAGCGCGCACCGATACGCCGACAGGGTCGCCCTGTCCGAAGGCGATCGTGAGCTCACCCACGCGGAACTGTCCGTCCGCGTCCAGGCTCTGGCCGTCGCCATGCGGCAGCTCGGCCTGGGCGCGGGCGACATCATCGCGGTACTGCTCTACAACCGCATCGAGTTCGTCGACATCATGCTCGCGGCCAACCGCGTCGGCGCGGCCGTGCTGCCACTGAACTATCGACTGTCCCCGGCGGAGTGGCAGTTCATCCTGGAACACTCCGAGGCGGTCGCGATCCTGACCGAGGCCGAATTCACCGGCAGCGTGGACGATCTGGCGTCGAAGCTCCCCGCGCTGCGGCACAAGCTCAGCGTCGACGCGGCCGGCGGCGGCTGGGTCGGATACGAGAGCCTGCTGACCCCGAACCTCGGTGCGAGCGTTCCGGTCGTGGATGTCGAACCCGATGCGCTGCAACGGCTGATGTACACCTCGGGCACGACGTCGCGGCCCAAGGGCGTGATGATCTCGCACGCGAACCTGATCTGGAAGAACCTCGCGCACATCCTCGAATTCGGCCTCACCGACGCCGACAACACCCTGGTCTGTGGTCCGCTCTACCACGTCGGCGGGATGGATCTGCCGGCCCTGGCCACCCTGCACGCCGGTGGGCGGATGAGCCTGGTGCGCCGCTTCGACGCCGCCGCGGTGATGGCCGCGATCGAGACGCTGCGGCCGACCAACATCTGGCTGGCCCCTTCGATGATGAATGCTCTGCTGCAACTTCCGGACATTCTCGAGCGTGACACCTCCTCGATCCGGTTCATCACCGGCGGTGGCGAGAAGATGCCGATTCCGCTGCTGGATCGGATCGGCCAGGCGTTCCCGCGGGCCTGGTTCGCCGATGCGTACGGACTGACCGAGACGGTGTCCGGCGACACCGTGAACGATCCGGCGCATATGCGCACCAAGGTCGGGTCGGTGGGTCGCCCAGTGGCCCACGTGCGCATCGCCGTACTCGACGACAACGGCGAACCGGTTCCGGCCGGGGAGCTGGGCGAGGTCGCCGTGCGCGGCCCCAAGGTGATGACCGGATACTGGCGCGACCCGGAGGCCACTCGAAAAGCTCTGCGCGAGGGCTGGTTCCACACCGGAGATATCGGCCGGCTGGACGAGGACGGCTACCTCTACATCGAGGACCGCAAGAAGGACATGATCGTCTCGGGCGGTGAGAACATCGCCACTCCCGAGGTGGAGCGGGTGCTGTACGAGCATCCGGACGTGCTGGAGGCGGCCGTGATCGGTATGTCGCACCCGCGCTGGGGCGAGGTGCCCAAGGCGTTCGTGGTGCTGCGCCCGGGAAGTTCGCCCGACGCCGTCGCGCTTCAGGAGTTCTGCCGGGAACGTCTGGCGAAATACAAGGTCCCCGCCGAGATCAGCTATATCGACGCGCTGCCGCGCACGCCGTCGGGGAAGGTCCTCAAGCGCAATCTGCGCGAGACCGACGTTTGAGCGGAGCCGAGCGGCTCGGACGGGCGTCGCTCACATCCAGTTGATTGTACCGACCGATTGTTCTAATATTGCCTGAGGCGCACGCCGCAGAACCAGACAGGAGTCGTCCATGAGTCAATCCGACTGCGCGCACGTGCTGGTAATCGGCGCGTCGGCCGCCGGGCTGTCCACGGTGGAATCGCTGCGGCGCAAGGGATACCAAGGCGAGATCACGGTGCTGGGCGACGAGTGGCATATGCCTTACGATCGCCCGCCGCTGTCCAAGCAGGTGCTCTCGGGCGCCTGGGAGCCGGACAGGGCCCAGCTGCGGTCCGCGGAGGACATCCGGTCCCTGGGGGCGGAATTCCTGCTCGGGGATCCGGCGACGGCATTGGATGTCGAATCCCGGACGGTGTGTACGCATTCCGGGCGCAGCCTGAGCGCGGACGCGATCGTGATCGCCACCGGAGTTCGTCCCCGTACCTTGCCCGGACAGCCGGATCTGGCCGGTGTGCATGTGATGCGCACCGTGGAAGACTCGCTCGCGCTGGGCGCCGCGCTCGGTGAAGGCGTCCGTCTGGTGGTGGTCGGCGAAGGTGTGCTGGGTTCCGAGATCGCCGCTACCGCACGAACTCTCGGTGCCGATGTCACCATCGCAGGCCCACTGTCCGCGCCGATGGCGATGCAGGTCGGCCCGCTCGTCGCGGGCGTGCTCGGCGAGCTGCACACCGAACGGGGTGTGCGCCTGCGACTGGGAACGGGCGTGAGCGGACTCCTGGAACACCAGGGCCGGGTCACCGGCGTGCGGTTGGCGACCGGTGAGGAACTGCCCGCCGATCTGGTGGTCGTCGCGATCGGCGCGATACCCAGCACGCAATGGTTGCAGGACAGTGGGATTCGGCTGGACAACGGTGTGGTGTGCGACGCGCGCTGCCGCGCCGCCGACGGCGTGTACGCGGTCGGCGACGTCGCGCGCTGGGAGCACGAGAAGTTCGGGCTGATCCGGTTGGAGAACCGCACCAATGCCACCGAGCAGGCCGTGGCCGTCGCGGAGAACATCCTCGGTGCGGACAAGCCGTACGTCCCGGTGCCGTACTTCTGGACCGATCAGTTCGACGCGAAACTCCAGGTGCACGGCGTGCTGCGGCCCGATGCGGAGGTGCAGGTCGTGGAGGGCGAGGTGGCCGCGCGCCGTTTCGTCGCGGTGTACCGCACCGATGACCTGGTCACCGGTGTCCTCGGCTGGAATATGCCCAAACAGACCCGGCTGCGCCGACAGGAGATCCTCGACGCGCTGTTCGCCCCCAGTCCGATCAGCTGAATCCGACAGGAGTATGAGATGAAAGTCGTTATCGACGAAGACAAGTGCGTTGCGGCCGGCCAGTGCGTCGCCGCCGCGGCCGACGTGTTCGACCAGCGCGACGAAGACGGCATCGTGGTGCTGTTGAACGAAAACCCGCCCGCGGAACTCGCCGACGATGTTCGGCAGGCGGCGGCGGTATGCCCCGCGCTTGCCATCCGCATCGAAGAGTAGGCGCGCGGAACCGGAACCGGCACAGCGGAATCGACGTTGTGCCGGCGTTCCGGTGAGGGAGTTGACCATGATCAAGATGATCGTGCTGATCAAACGCCGCCCGGATATCAGCGCCGAGGAATTCGGCCGATACTACGAGTACGAGCACGCGCCGCTGGCCGCGCGCCTGCTTCCCGCGCACGTGGCGGCGGCGATCAAGAACTACCGACAGGACCATGCGGTGCGCATCGGCCGTTCGAGCCTCGATCCGGCCTACGACTGCGTGACCGAGTTCGAGTTCGAAGACCTTGCCGGACTGCGGGTCTGGACCGACTGGTACCGAGGCGAGGGCGGCGCGGTCCTGCGCGTCGACGAGGAGAATTTCATGGATGTCGGCGAACGGGTGATCCTCGTGACCGAGGTGCGTCCGACCGAACTGGGTGCGCGATGCTAGCGGCCACGATAACCGATGTGGACGCGGCGGATCCGCTGTCGTGCCTACGCGTGGGCGAGCATCCCGACCCGGTCGCGCCCGAGGGCTGGACCGTCGTGCGGGTGCGCGCGGCATCGCTCAATCACCACGACATCTGGTCGTTGCGGGGCGTCGGAACGCCCAAGGCCGCACCGTTTCCGCGAGTGCTGGGCTGCGATGCCGCGGGCGTGGACGCGGAAGGTCGCGGGGTGATCATCCACGCGCTGATCAACGACCCGGACTGGGCGGGTGAGGAGATCCTCGACCCAGGCGTGACGATCCTGTCGGACCTGGTGGACGGCACTTTCGCCGAACGCGTCGCGGTTCCGCGACGTAATCTCGTCGCCAAACCGGAGTCGCTGAGCTTCGAGCAGGCCGCCTGCCTGCCCACGGCCTGGGTGACCGCATACCGGATGCTGTTCGTGCTCGCTGGTGCGAGCGCGGGCAGTACGGTCCTGGTGCAGGGTTCCGGCGGCGGCGTCGCGACGGCGGCGATCATGCTGGGCAGGGCGGCGGGCGTGCGGGTCTGGGTGACCGGCCGCAGTGCCGAAAAGCGGGCTCGGGCCGTCGAATTGGGTGCGGACCAGGCATTCGAGCCGGGCGTCCGGCTGCCCGAACGCGTCGATGCGGTACTCGAGACGGTGGGCGCGGCGACCTGGGCGCACTCGCTCAAGGCGGTCCGTCCGGGCGGCGCGATCGTGGTGGCCGGGATGACCTCCGGCAGCAATCCGCCGCTGGATCTGGAACGGGTCTACATGGCGAAGCTGCGAATCATCGGGACTACCATGGGCACCCGCGATGATCTGGATCAATTGGTGAAGTTCGTGGCGGACAACGATATTCACCCGCCCATTCATTCGGTTCTGCCGCTGGCCGATGCCCGCGCGGCATTCACATCGATGCTGGGTGGCGAGCTGTTCGGCAAGGTGGTACTTCAGCCCTGATATTCGCCGAATGGGGAAAGTGCCGGGCGAGAACGAAATCTCGCCCGGCACTGTGGCATTGCGGGAACTTCAGATCAGATAACGCCCGCCGTTCACGCTCAACGTCGTCCCGGTGACGTACCCGGCCTCCTCGGAGGCGAGATAGGCCACCGCGTACGCGATGTCCTCCGGACTGCCGGCCCGCTGCATCGGCATCGACGCCGCGACCGCGCCGACGTTGACCGTGGCGCGCGTCAACGGTGTGTCGATGAAACCCGGGGGCACATGGTTGACCGTGATGCCCTTGGTGGCGAATTCCATCGCCAGCGCCCTGGTGAGGCCGATGACCCCGCCCTTGGAGGCGGCGTAGTGGGCCATCCCGGGCGCGCCGGTCTGCGCGGAGGACGAGGAGATGTTGATGATCCGGCCCCATCCCTCGGCGAGCATATCGGACACCAGCTCGCGGGTGACCAGGAACGGTCCCTTGAGATTGATCCGGATCATGCGGTCCCAGGCGTCCTCGCTCATGATCGGAAACGGTTCGGCCGCATTGATTCCCGCGTTGTTGACCAGGATCGTGACGGGCCCGAGTTCGCTCTGGGTCAGCGAGGCGGCATCGGCGACGGCGTCGATATCGGCCGCATCGCCCACCACCGCGACCGCCGTCCCGCCCGCGGCCTGAATGGCCGCGACGGTCTTCTCCGCGCTCTCGGCATCCAGATCCCACACCGCGACCGCGGCGCCCTTCTCCGCGAGTACGGTCGCGATGGCGGCCCCGATACCGCGGCCGCCGCCGGTGACGACGGCATTCCTGCCTCGTAGTGTCATGATCACTCCTTCTCGACGACCGTCGTCGGATCGCGGCGGCTGAACAGCTAAATTTTAGAACAACCGGTCGATACAATCAATGGCGCATGCGGCCGCCGTACAGGTGTGTGGTGCCGGATTTCGAAAGTGGCCTCGCCGGAACAAATTCCGCCGAGGCCACCGCCGGGCGCGGTGGTCCGGCCGGCTATCGAGTCGATACGCTTACATCGTGAGGGACAGCTTCCGGCTGCGGAACAGCCAGGTGTCCCCGTCGCGGACCAGCACATCCTCGTAACGTCCGAGAAGCTGTACGGCCCAGCCGCTCTCGCCGCGCAGCAGGAAGACCAGATTGCTGGTGGCCTCCGCCTCGTCCGCGGTCCAGGATGTGATCACGGTGTTGCCGACAAGGTGCCGCTGCGGTGCGGTCGGGACCATTCCGGCGTAGACCTCCCGGAGCGCGTCGTGGCCCTGGAAGGTGCCCACGCCGTCGATCTCAGTGGTGGCGTCGGGACCGAACGTGGCGACCAGTTCGTCGGTGCGGCCGTTGTCCAGCGCCTGGGTGTACGTGGCGATCGCGGTCTGGACGCCGTGGGTGACGTCGGCGAGGGTGATTTCGCTCATTGATATTCTCCCGGAACGGATCTTATGTTTCGAAGGTGGTCTTGCGGTGCTGGAATCGCCAGACGCCGTCCTGCAGGCGCAGGGTGTCCACGTAGTGGCCGACGAGCTGGACGCCCCAGCCGGTCTCGCCGCGCACGAATAGGGCGGCGTCACTTTCGGCGGTGGCCTCGTCCGCGCTCCACGAGGTCAGGAGCGTGTTGGCCAGCAGGTGGCGGGTCGGCGAGACGATCTGCTCGGCGAAGCCCTTGAACGCCTCGCGGATCGCCGCCTGTCCTTCGAATGGGGGAATGCCGGGCATCTCGAGCACCGCGTCGGCGGTGTACTGCGCCACCACCATCTCGATCCAGCCCGCGTCCTGCGCCTGGGTATGTGCGCCTATGGTCGCACGTACACCGGCCGCGACCTCCGCCGCCGTTGGTTCGCTCATCGATTACTCCTGATTGGTTCATTTCGTTGACCGATCGGTACAATGCAAAATAGCATGGGGACCTCAGTCGATGCGGACTGTTTTGACAGAAGGAGGACCATCCGTGACGAAGCGATGGAAGCAGCGGCCGCCGGGCTCGACCTGGGGTGACTGGGGCGAGGATGATCAGCTGGGGCGGATCAACCTGCTGACCCCGGAAAAAGTGCTGCAGGGCGTTCGCGAGATCGAGCACGGGATCAGTTTCAGTCTGAGCTTGCCGCTGGACTACCCGGGCGGCAGCGCCATGAACCAGCGGCGCTACCCGCCGATCCTGCGGCCCACCGAAGATCTGGCGCACAACCAGGACACGTTCTACAACGTGATCGCCAAGGACAAGATCGATCCGACGTTCATCGATCTGTGGAGTGATGACATGGTGACCTTGTGGCTCCAGTACTCGACCCAGTGGGACGGTCTGGCCCATCAGGGCGCGCTGTTCGACGCGGACGCCGACGGTGTCGCGGAACCGGTGTACTACAACGGATTCCGAGCCGGTGTGGAGATCGTCGGTCCGCAAGAGGACGCCAAGGGTGACGGCAGCGGCAGCATCGCGTACGCCCAGAACCTGGGCCTCGAGCATATGGCCGCGCACGGTGTGCAGGGGCGCGGCGTGCTGGTCGACGTCTCGAGCCTCGGCAAGGACTGGCAGCCGGTCGACCTGAAGATGCTGCAGGGCTTCATGGCCGAGCAGAACGTGGTCGTGGAGCCGGGTGACATGCTCATCTTCCACACCGGCTTCTGCGACCAGATCATGGCCTGGGAGAAGAACCCGGGACCCGAGATCCAGGCGATGTTCCCGTACCTGGACGCCGAGGACGAATCGCTGCTGCAGTGGATCGACGAATCGCAGATCTCGGCACTGATATCGGACAACTACGCCGTGGAAGGCTGGCCCGGGCCCAGCGAGGAGCCGCACACGCTGCTGCCGATCCACCACCTGTGCCTGTTCAAGCTGGGCGTTCCGCTCGGCGAGCTGTGGTGGACCTCGGACCTGGCGAAATGGCTGCGTGAGCACAACCGTAACCGGTTCCTGCTCACCGCGCCGCCGCTGCGGCTGCCCGGAACGATGGGCAGCCCGCTCACGCCGGTGGCGACGGTCTGAACGCTGGTACGAGGGTCGGGTGAGGGCCTGTCCGGGGTGCGTCGGGTATCGGCGCACGCCGGACGGGACGATGAGGGATGGCGAGGGGAACGGGATCATGACGGCAACGCGAACCGAGCGGGGTAAGACCGCGCGCTACTACCGCAAGCGCGAACAGGTGGTGAACGTCGCGGTCGAACTGTTCTCCCGAAATGGTTATGCGAGTACGGGAGTCGCGGATATCGGCGAGGCCGCCGGGCTGGCCCGCGGCGCGCTCTACTACTACATCGGCTCCAAGGAGGCACTGCTCGCCGAGATCCACGACCTGGTCATGGATCCCCTGCTCACCGAGGCGTCCGCGATCGTGCACGCGGACATAGGTTTTCAGGCCCGGCTCCGGTTGCTCTCGGAATCGTTGCTTCGCCAGATCGTGCACCGGCAGGACCACGTCCGGGTGTTCCTGCACGAATATCACGAGCTGCGAGGCGAACACCGGGTCCGGTTCCGGGGAAAGCGCAGATGCTTCGAATCGCAGATTCTGTCGGTGCTCACCGACGGCGAACGTCAAGGCGCACTGCGTGTCCGGGATCTCGAGCTGACGATGCTCACCTTCCTGAATCTGCACAACTACACCTATCAGTGGCTCGACCGCCGCAAGGGCCTGACGGTCGCCGAACTCGCCGGCTTCTACTGTGAGCTGTTCCTGAACGGCATCCTCGCCGAGCCGGTCGATCAGGCCGCGTTCGAGGCCGAACTGGCCCATGGGCGTTCGATCCTCGGCGTGCTTGTGGACAAGGGGCTCGACCACTGAGCGTGGCGGCGGGCACCGGGCTCCGCAGTCGCCGGCCCATGGACCTGCGGATGCCCGGTTTCCGTTCGATGGGATGAGAGCCGTGGGACGATCTCCAGTGTGATAGAGGTCAGGATCACCTAATCAGTGCATGTCGTCGAGGAATCGCGACATATGGCATTCGCGCGGGAGAAGCTGCGGGAGCGGCAGAACCTCTGATCGTCTTTCTCGACAAAGAGGGATTGCTCAATTCCCTGACGCGCTGGATCTATTCGAAGTCCAACCTACTCTGAGCGGTGATGAGCACATGGCCCACGTGATCCTCGGTCACTGCTGCAAGGACGCTTCCTGTGTGCGGGTTTGTCCGCAGAATTGCATCCGGCCACTGCCGGGCACTCCCGAGTTCGAGACCGTCGAGCATTTGTACATCGATCCGGTCGGCTGCATCGACTGTTCGGCATGTGTCGAGGCATGCCCCGCCGACGCGATCAAACCGCTCGAGCTGCTGACCGCCCCCGAACGTCGATATGCTGAGGTCAGCGACGTGTCATTCGATGCTGTACCGCACCGGACGGCGATCGGCCCGGCTCGGCCCGATATCGCGCGAGCCTTCCGGTGGTCGTCCAGGACGCCGCGCATCGCTGTCGTCGGTGCCGGAACGGCCGCGATGTACACGGTCCGGGAGTTGTTGCAACGATCGAGTACCGCGCGGATCACCGTCTTCGAGCGATGCGCCGAGGTCGGCGGGCTGTTGCGTACCGTGGTGTCGCGGGATCACGAGGGTGTGCGGAATATGCTGCGCCTCTTCGATATTCCGTTCGGCGACGGCCGAGTCGAGGTCCGCTGCGATGTTTCGGTGGGGGAGCGGGTGTCGATCGCCGAGCTGCGGCGAAGCTTTGATGCGGTGATACTTGCGCACGGTGCGTCCATACCGCGCGGGTTCGGGTCGCCGGCGCCCGCGGCGCATCAGGCCCTGGACGTGCTGGCGGCGGCGAACGAGGCCGCTGCGCAGGGAGTTTCGGCTCGGCTGATGCAGGGCGCGGACGTTGCCGTCGTCGGGGGCGGCAACGTCGCCCTCGTTCACCGCATCGGCGATGCACGAACTCCCCGAACTGGGCGCCGCGCCGGTCGTGGACGGCGACGCGGAACTCCTTCCGGATCCGTTGCGGCGCTTGCTTTCCGCCCGGGTCGCTGATGACTCCGCCGCCGGTGCGCGGATCACGGTGACCCTGTCCTTCGGGAACGAGGTGGTCGCGTGCCGCCCCACCGGTTCCGGAGTGCGAGTGGTCACCGCGACCGGCCGGGTGTTCGCCGCGGATTCGGTGGTGTGCGCCATGGGTTTCACCGCGGCGGTGCTCGACGGAGTGCCGATGCGCCCGGACGGTGTCGTATCCAACGGCGGCGGACGGGTGGTCTGCCCGGACAGTGGCGCGCCACTGGCCGGGCTGTACGTGGTCGGCTGGGCCAAGCGAGGCGCGAAGGGCGGTCTCGGGGACAACCGCCGATGCGCCGCGGAGACCGTGGACAAGATCGTGGCGGATATGGCCGCCTGAGTCAGCGGCCGTTGAATCGCGCCCTGCGGGGGCCGTCGGTGAGGAAGCTGCGCAGTCCGTGCCGGCCGTCCTCGCTGGCGAAGCAGCGGGTGATCAGGTCGGCCTCGAGGGCCAAGCCCTGCTCGATCGGGAGGTCGATGCCGCCGTCGATGGCCTGTTTGGCGTAGCGCAGCGCGATCGGGCCCCGCGCATACACGAGTGCTCGCTCGCTCGCGACATCGATGACGTCGGCGTCGGGGACCACCTGATCCACCAGGCCGATCTGCAGTGCCTCTCGGGCGGCGACGAAGCGGCCGGACAGGATGAGATCCTTGGCGCGGGACACTCCGACCGTGCGGGAAAGACGTTGGGTGCCACCGGATCCCGGCATGATACCGAGGGTGATCTCAGGTAGCCCGAGGGATGCGCTTTCGCCCGCGATGCGGAAATCCGCGGCGAGCGCGAGCTCGCATCCGCCGCCGAGCGCGTAGCCGCGGATCGCGGCGACGATGATCTGCGGCGCGGTGGCCAGCAGATGAAAGGCGTTCTGCAACACTCGGTTCCGTTGATCGAACGCCTCGGCGCTCAGATCGGCCATTTCCTTCACATCCGCCCCGGCCGCGAAATGCTTCCCGTCGCCGGTGATCACGATTGCGCGGTAGCCGGTGTCCTCGTGCAACGATCGCGCGTGCGCCTCGAGCAGATCCCACATCCGCTGATCCAGGGCGTTCACCGGCGGTCGGTCGATGTGCAGGATGCCCAGGCGCGGCTCGGCCGGATGGGGTTCTATCCGCACCGGGGCGGATGTGCTTTCACTGGTCACCTGGTGCCTCCGATCGGACCGCGCCCGATGATCGGACCGCGCCCGGTTTAGTATACCGATCGGTCGAGGTAATCTGGGTGACGCCCCGGGGGCGATGCGTCCCGGTATCGTGCCGATCGTCCGAAGCGAGCGATGCGGCCGGGACCAGGACGAGTGCGCGGATGCCGCCGTAGTCGGTCTCGTGTAGTTGGACCGACAGTCCGTTGCGTACCGCGAGCCGGGCGACCACGAACAGGCCGAGGCGTGAATCCGTCCCGAGGTCGGTGAGGTCGAAATCCGGTGGCTCCGAGAGCATTCGGTTGTAGGTCTGTAGCGCTTCGCCGGTCATGCCGACACCTCGGTCCTCGACCTGGATCACCAGGCCCTGGCCGGCCAGGCCCGCGGTCAGCTCCACCCGCATGTGCGGGGGAGAGAAGAAGGCGGCGTTGTCGATCAGTTCGGCCAGCAGATGGACGAGATCGGCGACGGCTCCGCCGACCACTCGCGCCTCCGGCATCGCGCCGAGGTGCACCCGCGTGTAATCGACGGCCTCGCTGACCGCGCTGCGGCACAGATCCGGCAGCGCGACGGGCCGGCGCCACTGCCGGGCCGGACGCGCTCCGGCGAGAATGATCATATTCTCGGCGTTGCGGCGGGCGCGGGTCGCCAGATGATCGATCTCGAAGAACGTCCGTAGCAGCGCCGGATCCTCCTGCTGCGCCTCCGCCTCGTCCAGCGCGCCGAGCTGTTTCTGGATCACCAGTTGGAAGCGGCGCGCGATGGCGAGGAACACCCTGCGTACGCCCTCGCGAGTGCGCGCCTCGGTGATCGCGGCCTCGATCGCCGTGGTGTGCGCGCGGTTGAACGCATCGGCCACTTGGCCGATCTCATCCGAGCCGAAATCCAGTCGGGTATCCGGTTTTTCGCCGCTCACGGGTTCGCCGGAGCGCACGGAGCGCATGGCCTCGGGCAAGCTCTCGTCCGCGAGCGTCAGTATCTCCCGTCGCAATCTGTGCAGCCGGCCGCTGAACCGGCTCGCCAGGACCAGGGAGACCAGGAAGGCCAGCAGTGTGATAGCCAGCAGCGCACCACCCGCGAGGAATCCGGTGTGCTCGGTGTGCGCGGCCTTCGACGCGATATCTTGTTCGCCACTGCGGAATTCGGTGTCGAACAGGGTGAGCAGCTGGTTGGCTACCTCGGTCGCGGCATCGCGCCAGACTCTCGGACCGACCGGCAACCGTTGTGCCGCAGCGGTTCCGGTGGATGATGTGAGAACGGCATCGGCCGTGTCGGTGACGGTCCGCCAGGCGGCGCCGTTGGTGATCGCCGCCGCCCGCTGGGCGTCGATGACCCCGCTGGAGACCAGTTTCGCGAATTCCATGCGGTAGTAACCGACCAGATCGCGCAGTTCGCTCGCCAGATTGGGCGGCAGGGCCCGTCCGTTGACGGGCGCGGCGAGCAGAGCACTGCTGCGGGACATCGCCTCCAATGTCCGATACAGGCGCAGCGACCCCTCCAGTTGGGCCGCGCTCGTCGCGTCGGGCGCGAATGCCGCGACGATCTGTTCGGCGTCACGGTCGGTGCCGCCGAGCATATTCGAATAGAACTCGTAGGCCTGCTGCACGCCGATCGTCCGGGCGTCGATCGAGGTGCGGGTGGGCGGCAGTGCGCGCATCGCGCGGAAGAAGTTGGCGAGTTCGGAATTCATGCCCGCGGTCGAGCTTCGGGCGTCCTCGAGGGTGGACGACAGTCCACGCATGAGTTGGTCGACGCTGTTGCGGGCTGCCGCGAGTGCCTGCGGATCGGGTTCGGTAGCGGCCAGGTTCCAGATCGAGAGCATGCGCTCCTGTTCGAGCGCGGCGTTGATCGCCGTATTCGCACCCGCGCTCCCGGCCAGGGATTGTGCGTAATGCTTGGCGTGCTGGGCCTTGCCGATCAGCGTCAGTGCGGTGCCCGCGCCGATGACCGCGAGCGCGATGCTCGGGACGAGCGCGATCAGCATGATGCGGGCACGGATGCCGAGCTTGAACCTCCACACCGCCAGGGCCTTTCCTGCGAGAACAGCGCGGTTCGGCCGCGCTCACCGCTGCTCTCGAGACTAGGAACGAAACGGGGGCGTCATCGGCGTCTTTCCGGTCAATGGGACGAGGGGAGCGTTCCCAGGAGGGCCGCAGGTCGCCGACCGAATTCCCGGTAACCTCGGATCGTCGGCGCAATCGTGCTCTCGGCGTGACGATATGCGGACACCGGCGATCACCGAACCGCTCGATTGCCACGCGATTGCCGCTGAGCGAGACGGGGTCTCGGAGGAGATCACCTCCGCGCCGCACTTTCCGGTCAGTGGGAAACCCTCCGTGAGCGAATGTGTGGGTGGTCACACTTCGGGTCGATCCTTTCGAAACCCGATGAGGGGTGGCTTTATGCACATCAAAACGTCCGCGGCGGACCGCGGAGAATCCAGTTCCCGTCCGAGCGCCGGTATCGCGCGAGCCGGTGTGCTCGCCACGGCCGTCGCCGCCGCGGCGGTAGCCGCCGCCACGGTGGGCGCGACCCCCGCATCCGCCGATGCCGCACAGCCGGCTCCGGCACAGCCCGCGGCGCCCGCCGCACCGGTGGACCCGGCCGCGGAGTACACCAAGGCGTTCAACATGGTCGCCGGTGCGTACGACAACGACAGCACCGCCGGCCGCGTCGCCGGTTCGGTCGCCGGTGCGGCCCTCGGCTGTGGCATCGGCGCGGTGACCGGTGGATCGCTCAGCGCCGTGGTCTCCGCGGGCGCACTGACCCCGCTGGGCGCCCTGGGTGGCTGCGTGATCGGCGCCGGCGCCATCGGCTTCGTCGGTGGCACCATCGGCAGCGCCGTGACCGGCCTTCCGGCTGCGGCCGCGGCCTGGCCCGCGGCGGCAGCCGAGCTGCATTCCAATGGTCTGATCGCCCAGCCGGTGCAGAGCCCGCAATCCTAGAAACGAGCTGTTCATGAACCACAAGACTCAGGTCGCGGCCCTGGCCGCACTGGCCGCCATGGCGGTCGTGAGCGCGGCCGGCACCGCGAGTGCGGCCGCACCGACCGACGATGTCGCCACCGCGCCCGTCAACCCTGTCGAGGTTGCCCAGCCGGTCGATCAGGCTCCCGCGCAGCCCGCGGGCGGCGACTTCAACTCCAACCTGCATGCGGCCTGGGAGGCCGGCAACCAGGCAGCGGGTATCGCCACGGGTCCCGGTGTCCTCGCCGGCTCCGTGCTCGGCTCGGCCATCGGCTGCCCGCTGGGCGCCGTCACCGGTGGCTCGCTCATGGCGATTCCGACTGCCGGAACGCTGAGCATCCCGGCCGCTGTGGCGGGCTGCATATTCGGCACTGCCGCGATGGGCGGTCTGGGCGCGGTGCTGGGCGGTGCGGCGGCTGCCGTTCCGGCCGGTGTGTACGCGGGTGTGACCACCTTCAACGCGCTGCAGGCCAAGTCCGCGGCCGGTGGCGGTGCGCCCGCTCCGGCCCCGGCGCCCGCCAACGGCTGACCTCACAGTCGTTGCGCGACGAGCCCCGCCCCGTCTCCTCATCCGGGCGGGGCTTCGTCGTGTCCGCGGTCGACTTCGAGCTGATGCGATGATCACGGGATTGGCCTGCGCCGCATCATATTCGATGCGGTCACCTCGGGCTGGTCGTCAGCGCGAGCGTCCAGATGGGCTCGGAGCGAAGGGCCCCGAGCCCACCCGAGTCAGCGCGAGTGGGGCGCTCGGTTCAGTGGACGGATTCGCGGTCGAGTGCGCGAACGATGTCCTGGACGCGTTCCTTGGCGTCGCCGAAGAGCATGCGGGTGTTGTCGCGGAAGAACAGTGGGTTCTGCAGGCCCGCGTATCCGGCGGCCATGGAGCGTTTGAACACGATGACGTTGTCGGCCTCCCAGACCCGCAGGACCGGCATTCCGGCGATCGGGCTGCCCGGCTCCTGGGCGGCGGGGTTCACGGTGTCGTTCGCGCCGATGACGAGAACGACTGTGGTGCCGGGGAAGTCGTCGTTGATCTCGTCCATCTCCAGCACGATGTCGTAGGGGACTTTAGCTTCGGCCAGTAGCACGTTCATATGGCCGGGTAGTCGTCCGGCGACAGGGTGGATACCGAACCGCACCTGTACCCCGCGACCGCGCAGTGCTTGGACGAGTTCGGCGACCGGGTACTGGGCTTGGGCCACGGCCATGCCGTAGCCGGGCACGATGACCACCGAGCTCGCACCGTCCAGCAGTTCGGCCGCCTCGGCGACGCTGGTCTCGTGGTACTCGCCGTACTCGGTATCGACGCCGGTGCTCGCTTCGATGCCGAACCCTCCGGCGATCACGGACAGGAACGAGCGGTTCATCGCGGTGCACATGATGTAGGACAGGTACGCGCCCGAGGATCCGACCAGCGCACCGGTGACGATGAGCAGATCATTGTTCAACAGGAACCCCGAAGCCGCTGCGGCCCAACCGGAATAACTGTTGAGCATCGAGACGACCACGGGCATGTCCCCGCCACCGATGGAAGCGACCAGATGCCAGCCCAATACCAGGGCCAGTACGGTCACCGCGATCAGCAGCCCGAGATTCGGCGCGGCGACGAACCACGCGGTCAACGCGGCGAACACCACCAGCGCACCGAGATTCAGGATGTTCTTGCCCGGCAGCATCAGCGGTGCGGATCCGATCCGCGCGGAGAGTTTCAGAAAGGCCACCAGCGAGCCGGTCACGGTGACCGCGCCGATGAAGACGCCGATGAACACCTCCGCATCGTGGATGCGGACCAGGTTGTCCGCGACCGGGCCGGGCCCGAGGTACCCGTTCCAGCCGATCAGCACCGCACCGAGTCCGACGAAGCTGTGCAGCAGCGCGATGAGCTGCGGCATGCCGGTCATCTCGACGCGCGCGGCCCGGGTCAGTCCGGTGAGCGCGCCGAGTGCCACGGCGACGACGAACAGCGCGACGGCCGGCAGGTCGGAGGCGTGCACGATCAGCACGAGGGTGGCCGCGAGTGCGACGGTCATGCCCGTGATGCCGAAACTCGTTCCGCGACGCGCTGTTTCGTGCCTGGACAGGCCTGCGAGACTCGCTATGAACAGCAGGGCGGCGATGATGTACGCGGCGGTGGCCGCGCCGGATATGGTCATGGGCCGATCAGTCCTTCGAGAACATGCCGAGCATGCGTCGGGTCACGGCGAATCCGCCGAAGACGTTGATGGTTGTCACGAGTACGGCGGCGAAGGCCAGGATCCGTACCGCCGTATCGTCGGCGGACAGTTGCAGCATCGCGCCGACCACGACGATGCCGCTGATCGCGTTGGTGACCGACATGAGCGGTGTGTGCAGTGCGTGATGCACCTTGCCGATCACGTAGTAGCCGATCACGATCGCGAGGGTGAGCACGGTGATGTGCTGCGGAAGTGGGCTGGGTGCGGTCGCGACGGCGGCGAACAGTACGAGCACTCCGAGCACGCCGAGGGCATATCTGCTCCGCGTGCCGAAGCGCGGGGTCCGCTCTTGCGCGGGGTCCGCCGCGATCGTCTCGGACGTGGTTCGCGGAGCTGCCGAAACCTTTACCGGCGGTGGCGGCCAGAGCTTTTCGCCGTGATGGGTGACGGTGATACCGCGCTGTACCGGATCGTCGAGGTCGAGTCTGCAGTGGCCGTCCTGGCCCGGGGTCAGTAGTTTCAGCAGGTTGACCAGATTGGTTCCGTACAGCTGAGAGGCCTGTGCGGGCAGTCGGCCGGCGAGGTCGGTATAGCCGATGATCGTCACGCCGCCAGGGGTGGTGATCTTCGCCCCGGCCACCGAACCTTCGACGTTACCGCCCTGCGCCGCAGCCATGTCCACGATGACGCTGCCCGGTCGCATCGCGGCGACATCGGCGGCCGTGATCAGCCCCGGCGCCGCGCGTCCGGGGATGAGGGCCGTGGTGATGACGATGTCCACCTCACGCAGCTGCTCGGCATATATTTCCGCCGCCCGCCGGTCGTAGGCCTCGCTGGTGGCCTTGGCGTAGCCGTCGGCGGAGTCCATCCGCTCGTCGATCTCGACCGGAAGATAGGTGCCGCCGACCGACTCGACCTGCTCGGCGACCTCGGGGCGCGGGTCGGTGGCCCGGACGATCGCGCCCAACCGGCTCGCGGCCCCGATGGCGGCGAGTCCGGCCACACCCGCACCGGCGACCAGGACCTTCGCGGGCGGCACCTTGCCTGCGGCGGTGACCTGGCCGGTGAAGAAGCGGCCGAACTCGTGCGCGGCCTCGACCACGGCCCGGTAGCCCGCGATATTCGCCATCGAGGACAGCACGTCCAGCGATTGCGCCCGGGAGATGCGGGGGACGGCATCCATGGCCAGTGCGGTCACGCATCGCGCGGCCAGGGTGTCCAGCAACTCGGGTTGCTGTGCGGGAGAGAGCAATCCGGCGAGCACGGCCTGGTGGTGCAGCAGCGGGATCTCGTGCTCGGCCGGGGCGAGGACCTTCAGGACGATGTCGCAGTCCCAGGCCGCGTCGGTGCGCACGATCTCCGCGCCGTGATCGGCGTATGCCCCGTCGGAGAAACCCGACCGCGCGCCCGCGCCGGATTCGACCGCGACGTCGTATCCCAGCTTCACCAGCTGTCCCACCGTGGTGGGGGTCGCGGCGACCCGTGTTTCCTCGGCCACCGATTCGGTGACGACTCCGATCCTCATCTGGCCTTCCTTCGCGTTGTCCTCATGCGGCCCGGATCCGCCCCCAGCACCACATCGTCGGGGCCGTCCTCCGGCGCCGTTGCCGGGGCGTGTGCGCGGTGATCGCGCACTGCTGCGGGCGAATCCATCCGGCCGCGAACGGGTCACGTATTTCTGACCGGGACTCAATTTTAGAACAATCGGTCGGTACAATCAATGGGCGGGCTGTGCTAGCTTCGCAGTGATGTACCGACCGGTCCAGTGATCGAATGTGTGCGGAGTGTGGATATGGATATCGGAATTACCGGCTTGGCCGGTCGGCGCGTGGTGATCACCGGCGCGGGCCGGGGACTGGGACGCATCCTGGCATCGGCATTCGACGCCGCTGGTGCGCGACTGGGTTTGGTGGCGCGGTCGGCCGAGGCATTGCGCGAGGTGGCGGATTCGCTGAACGGTGAGCCGCTGGTGTGCCCGGGAGACGTGCGTGCCGACGGATTCAACGAATCGGTCACCGAACGCATGACCGAGCGCTTCGGCGGCGTCGATGTCTGGATCGCCAATGCCGGTGTGTCGCCACAGGTTTCGTCGGTCCAGCGGACCGATCCGCAGGTGTGGCGAGATATCATCGACGTCAATCTGACCGGGGCCTTCCTCGGTGCGCGCGCTGCGGCCGCGGCGATGCAGGAGGGCGGGCGGATCATCGTGACCGGCTCGGTGATCGGGACTCGCCCGCGTGGTGGGCTGGCGGCGTACGCGGCGTCCAAGAGTGGCGCTCATGCGCTCGTGCAGGCCCTCGCACAGGAATTGGGGCCGCGAGCGATCACCGTCAACGCCGTTGCGCTCGGCTGGTTCGACACCGGTGTGGGTGCGCACTGGCATCGTGACGCGGAACGGGAGAGCGATATCGCCGGGCACACCGCGCTCGGCCGGTGGGGCCGGTCCGCCGATCTGCCGGGCGTCTACCTGTTCCTGGCGGGGCCGGGTTCGGCGTACGTCACCGGTACCACGATCACGGTCGACGGCGGGTATTCGTTGATGTAGCCGTATCGAAACGGCGTACGCAGTATCGAAATACGCAGGGCGAGAGGATGTTCGATGGATACCGGACTGGCGGGCAAGGTCGTGGTCGTCACGGGGGCGACGGCCAATATCGGGCGCGGGATCGCACTCGCGTTCGCCGAGGAGGGAGCGAGCGTCGTCGTGGTCGGCCGCGACGAACAGGCGGGTCTGCGCGTGGCCGAGCAGGCCCGCGAACGGGGTGCGGCGGACGTGCTGTGGCACGCCGCCGACGTCACGGACGAGGATCGGGTGCGGGGGATGGCCGATGCGGTCCTGGCCCGGTTCGGGCGGGTCGACGTGCTGGTCAACAATGTCGGCGGCAACGGCGATTTCGGGCCGTTCGTCTCCACGACACCCGCGCAGTGGCGCGCCGATCTCGATATCACCGTGCTCAGTACCCTGCTGTGCACGCATGCGATGCTCCCGCACATGATCGAGCAGGGCAGCGGGCGCATCGTCAACATCGGGTCCATGTCGGCGATCATCGGCGACCCGCTGATGGCGGTCTACTCCGCGGCCAAGGGGGCGGTGCACTCCTTCACCCGGGTACTGGCGCTGGAACTGGGCAAGACGGGCATCACGGTGAACGCGGTGGCCCCCTACGGAACTCGGCCCCGCGACCCGCAGGAGGAGTTCAGCGCGGGCAGCCGGTACAACCCGGACTCCGGATTGTTCGGCAAGGCGTTGCGCGAGCGGCCCGAAGAGCTGCACACGATCGGGCGGCCGACGGCACTGCCCCGTCAGCAGGCGTATTCCGACGAGATCGGCGCTGCCGCAGTCTATCTCGCCTCGGAGCAGGCCGCGTTCGTGACCGGCCAGGTGCTGCAGGTCGATGGCGGGGTCGCACTGGTGTGAGCCGGCGATAGTGTAGGCCGCTACACCATCGGTTCGGGACTGCGCCTCCTCGTCGTCGCACGTCGGAGGGTGAATTGTGGGAAGCGGTCAAACCATCGTCCGTCAGAAAGCAGGCACAGATGTCCTCGATGAAACTCGTTCGGACCGGCGACGTGGACGCGATCCAGGTTGTCGAGGTCGAACGTCCCGTCCCCGGCCCGAACGACGCCCTGGTGAAGATCAGGGCCTGCGGGATCTGCGGCACCGACGTGACCTTCCTGCACATGGGCGGCACGCCCATCGACGCGCTCGGCAATGAACTCGGCGGTGGCGCGTTGCGGTCGCTGCCGCTGGGTCACGAACCGGCCGGTGAGATCGTCGAGGTCGGGGCAGAGGTGACCGAGTTGAAGGCCGGGGACCACGTGGTGGTCAACCCACAGGCCGCGCCCTCGGGCATCATCGGCTGCGGCGGCGCGCTCGGCGGGATGGGTGAATACCTGTTGATCGAGAACGCGGTCGTCGGTAAAAGTGTTGCGGTACTGCCCGATTCGGTGCCCTTCGAGGTGGCCGCACTGAACGAGCCGATGGCGGTGTCGCGGCATTGCGTGAACCGATCCGGGGCCGGTCCGGGCGACAAGGTGGTCGTGTTCGGCGCCGGGCCGATCGGTCTGGGTGCGGTGATCTGGCTGAAGCTGCGCGGGGTTGCGCATGTGGTGGTGGCCGATGTGATCGCCTCGCGACTCGAGACAGCCCTGGCCGTCGGGGCCGACGCGGTCATCGACTCCTCGACCGAGGATGTTCCGGCGCGGCTGCTGGAACTGCACGGACAGGCTCGCAACGCGCTCGGCCAGACGCGTCCCGACACCGACGTCTATATCGATGCCGCGGGTGCGGCCGTAGTGGTGAACACAGCGCTGCGCACTGGTAAGTGGGGCGCCAAGCTCATCGTGGTGGCCATGCACAAGCAGCCCGAGCCGATCGACATCGGCGCGATGTTGCGCAGTGAGATGGTCATCATCGCCTCGCAGGGCTATCCGACCGAGATCTTCGAGGTGACGTCCGAGATCGCCGAGCACGCCGAGCGTTTCGCGAAAATGATCAGCCACCGGGTGCCGTTCTCGGAGGTCGAGCACGCGTTCGAACTCACCCTTACCCCGGGCGCGGCGGAGAAGGTGGTCGTCACCTTCGACTGATCATTCCGCGCGCACGGCTCTGGATGAATAGCGACTGATGCGTATCATTAAAACGTATCCGTGCACGATGTCCGAGCCGTGCTGAAAGTATCTGGGAGACAACATCTTGTCCATCGATTCGAATCGCCCCGTCGCCGTCGTCACCGGTGCCAGCTCCGGGATCGGCAGGTCCACCGCCGGGCTGCTCACCGGGCTCGGCTGGCAGGTGATCGGCGTCGGCCGTGATCCGGGACGTTGCGCCGAGGCCGCCGAACAACTCGGCGCGGCCGCCCGCGCCGGCGGCACCTTCACCATGCTGCGCGGCGACTTCACGCTGATGTCCGAGGTGCGGCGGGTGGCGGGGAAGATCGCCCAACACGCCCCGCGGGTGGACGTGCTGATCAACAACGCCGGGGGCGTGCGCGACCGGCGGATCGTCACCGCGGAGGGAACCGAGGCGACCTTCGCGGCCAACCATCTCGCCCCCGTGCTGTTGACCCGTGAGCTGCTGCCGTTGTTGCGTGCGCGCGCGGCGCGCGGGCCGGCGCGGGTGATCGCGGTGTCCTCCAGCGCGCATCGGATCAGCACGGGACTGGACTGGGGCGATCTCCAGAGCCTGAACGACTTCGACACCACCATGGCCTACGCTCGCGCCAAACTCGCCAATATCCTGTTCAGTCGCGAGCTGACCCGTCGTGAGGGGCCCGAAATCATCGCGCAGGCAATGCATCCCGGCGTCGTCGCGAGCAATTTCGCCTCGCACGGGAATGCGGGAATGCAGGCGCACATGGCCGCGGCCGACACCGTCTCGCCCGACGAACCGGCGCGCACGCTGGTATGGCTGGCCACCGCGGACGAGGGCGGCCGCGCGGGCGGGCGCTACTTCCACAACGAGGCCGAGGAGATACCGGGTGCGGCCGCCCAGGACGATGCCGCCGCGGCCCGGTTGTGGATCGAGAGCGAGAAAGTGCTTGCCGGACTTGGTTTCTAGGACGATGTGCGCGCCCCGGCCGGATCAGTCCCGATAGGTCGAACCGGCCCGGTCCAGCGAGCGCAGCAGCGACGGCCACTCCAGACCCGCCGAGAACGATGCCTGCCACTGCTGGGCGGTCAACTCGACGACCTCCCGCGGCGGGAGTCGCAGCGGCCCGCCGGTGGCCTGCGCGAGCAACTGCGTCTTCGCCGACTTCTCCAGGTAGTACATCTCGACGAATGCCTGCGCCACATCACGCCCGACCGTCAGCGATCCGTGATTGCGCAGTACGAGTGCGGCGTTGTCGCCGAGATCGGCGATGAACCGTCGCCGCTCGTCCGTGGTGAGCGCGATGCCCTCGTAGTCGTGGTAGCCGATGCGATCGTGGAATCGCATGGCGTGCTGGGTCAACGGCAGCAATCCCGCTTCGAGGCAGGACAGCGCCATCTGCGCCTCGGTGTGCAGATGCATGATGCATCCGGCGTCCTCGCGGACCGAGTGGATGCCACCGTGGATCACGAACCCGGCCGCGTTGGGCTGGTACCCGTGCGGGTTCTCACCGACTACGTTTCCGTCCAGGTCGATCTTGATCAGGTTGGATGCGGTGATCTCGTCGAAGGCCAGCCCGAGCGGATTGACCAGAAAGTGGTGGTCCGGGCCCGGGATTCGGGCGGAGATGTGCGTATAGATCAGGTCGTCCCAGCCGAATCTGGCGCAGAGCTGGTACGCCGCCGCCAGATCGCGGCGGATCCGCTGCTCGGCCTCGGTGCGGGGCCCGGTCTCGGCGATCGAGCCGGCTTCCATCCGGAAGCTGTCATAGGTCGTCTCGGTGGCCATCTCGGATCTCCTTTGTTCGTGCGAATCAATGCGTCGCGTACGGTGTGGTCGCCGGTCCCCGTGCTTCGGGGCGAAAGCTCTGTGCCGCAACGGCTCCGGTCAGGATTTGCGCTCCGCGACCTGGAATCGGCGAATCTTCCCGACGCTGGTGCGGGGGATGGAGTCCACCACGTGCCATTCGCGCGGCCGTGCGGCGGGCGGCAGGTTGCTCTGTGCCCAGTCGGTGAGCCGGGCGGCATCGGGTGGGGCGGCCACATCCCGGGCCACCACATAGGCGACCGGTACCTGATCCCGGATCGGGTCGGGCTGCGCGAGGACGACCGCCTCGAGCACCCCGGGCGCCTGGCAGATCACCGCTTCGACCTCGGTCAGGCTGACGTTCTCACCCGCGACCTTGATGACGTCGTCGGCGCGGCCGACGAAACGCAGCGCTCCGGTCGCAGGGTCCGCCGCGACCAGATCTCCGGTGCGGAACCAGCTGGTCCCGTCGGCCAGGTCGGTGAAGCTGCGGGCGTTCACCTCCGGCGCGTCGAGATATCCGGCGAACAGGTCCGCGCCGCGCGTGCCGTGGACCACCAGCATGCCCGGCTCAGCGGGCGCGCGGGGATGACCTGTCTGCGGGTCGACCACGGCGATGCGGCGATTGCCCAGTGCCGATCCGATCACGTCGTGCCGCAACGGGTCACTGGTGTCGCCGGTGACAGCGGCGACGGTTTCGGTCATGCCGTACAGCTGACGTGGTCGACGTCCGATGAGGCCGGCGAAGCGTTCGTAGTGTTCGAGTCCGAGGCTCTGGGCGAACCACACGTGCTCGAGGTGCAGCGGCGGCGCCTGTTCGGGGGTTCGGGCCAGGATCATCCGGATCGGCGCGGCGAACAGGCTGGCGTGGGTCACCTCCAGGTCGTGTGCCTGCTGTACCCAGCCGGACGCCGAGAACGTATGTGTCAGTGCGACACTCGCGCCGACAGTGATCGCCGGGGCGAAACAGTAGTACTGGGCGTTGGCGTGGAAGAGCGGCAAAGTCACCAGCCAGCGGTGCTGTGCTGTCAGGCCGACGGCCTCGGCCATGGTTCGCGCCACCGTCGCGTAGTTCGCCTGGGTGAGTTCGACGCCCTTGGGCTCCGAGGTCGTTCCCGAGGTGAACATGATCGCCAGACGAGCATCGGGAGAGAGATCTTGTGGTGCCGCCGCGACCGGCGCACCGGTCACCAGCGCTCCGCCGGGAGCGAGATCGTCGGCGTTCTCCGCCGCGGCGATGACGATCGGGACCGAATCGCCTGCCCCGGCAGCATATTCCGCTCGCCGCGCGGCGGCGCACACACCGAGCGCCGGCCTTGTGCGCTGGGTCTGGTTGGCGATATCGCGCGAGGCCGAGGCCGGGTCGACGGGGACGAGCCACGCGCCGAGCCGGGCGACGGCGAGCCATATCGCCACGAACGCGGGGCAGTTGCGCAACGCGACGTGGACGGCCGAGCCCTGCCGCACTCCGCCCGCGCGCAGGGTGCCGGCAGTGCGGGCAACGATGTCGTCGAACTCCGCGTAGGTGTACCGCGTCGTGCCGGTGGGGTCGTGGAAGAGCAGGAACGGTGCGGCCCCGTGGGCGGCGACGGTTCGTGACCAATGGTCATGGAAGAGAAGCGAATCTGTCATGGTTCCGGAATCAGTTCCCACTGTTCTTGTCAAGTCGAGATGCCGATTATTCGGGCATAGAAGAGTGTACCTATAGCCGGTCAGGTTGCGTAGATATGGCCACGATGTGCTGGCACAGCGAAAATCGGTATAACAAATATTGGCCCTGGGCATTGCGTCTGGCTAGGCTGTGGCTAGAATCACTCGTAAAGTTTCAGTCTCCGGAATTCGGAGGCGACAGTCTCCGAAGTTAGGAGGCCGTGGCATGACCTCGGTACTCAATGTCGATACCGCTGTGCGGGATCGCGGCACGCTGCCACCCTCGGTCGTCGATCGTATGACCCTGATCATGGAGTCGTTCGGCGACGTCCACACACGCCTCACGCTCGAGGAGATCGCGGGCCGCACCGGACTGCCGCGTTCCACGAGCCATCGAATCCTGGAACGACTGGTCAAACTCGCGTGGCTGGGTCGTCACGGCCGGGTCTACTGCCTGGGCGATCGGGCGCTGGGGCTCGGCGGCCGGGAGGAGGGCCACACCGCGCTGCGGTCCGTCGCCTTCCCGCTGCTGCACGCCCTGGCGATGCGCACGGATATGGTGGTCCATCTGGCCGTGCTCGACGGGACCGATGTGGTCTACGTGGACAAGTTCGGCGGACGGGCCGCCTCGGGCGTGCCGTCCGTGGTCGGGGGTCGCGCGCCCGCCTGGTGTACCGCGGCGGGCAAGGCGATTTTGGCCTGGCTGCCGGCCGAACAGGTCGATTCGCGATTGCAGCACGGACTGCACAAACGCACGACGCGCAGTATCGATGCGCTGGGCGTGCTTCATATGGAGCTCAACCGGATTCGCAATCGGCACGGTCTCGCCTTCGAACGCGGGGAGTGCTTCCCGAACATCGCCTGCGCGGGCATGGCGGTGCGCGGGCCGGACGGGCCGATTGCCGGAGTCTCCCTGGTCGGTGACGCGCAAGCGCCGCTGGAGCGGCTCGCGCCGCTGATGGTCAATACGGTGCACGCTATTTCGGAGAAGATGAGCGCCGGTTCGCGGCAGCAGCATCGGTTGCGGCACGAGTCGGTACTTCCGGTGGGCGCGGCGCGCGGCGTCTCGTCGAACGCGGCGCTGGGACGCCTGGTCGCCATGGGGGAGCGCGGCGAGTGGTTCTAGGCCGCGCGGGTCTTTCGGTCAGACCAGCATGTCGTCGACCGGAAGACCCAGTGCCCCTTGGCCGTACAGCTCCAGTGCCGCGGTGACGTCGTTGGACAGGTGGATACGGCCGGTGTGGGCGTCGCGCCAGGTCCGTTCGATCGGGTTCCCCCGGCGCAGCCCCATCCCGCCCGCGGCGGCGAAGATCGAGTCCACCGAGTTCACCGCGCGTTCGGTGCCGACCGCCTGATCGCGGCGGGTGCGCAGCCGCAGCTGCATCGGGATCTCGACCCGGCGGCGGGCGCAGTCGTGCAGCTCACGCAGGTTTCGGTGCATCTGCAGGATGGCGGCGTCGATCTCCGAGGCGGCGCGCCCAACCGCGACCTGCTGTGCGGTTTCGGGGCCGCCGCTGCCGAAGCTGAGACGACTGTCGCCGCGCACCCGCGCGACGAATGCGTCCAGGCAACCCTCCGCCATCCCGATGATCGGGGCGCTCACGGACGTGCTGTACATCGCCCCGTACGGCATGCGGTAGAGCGGCCCGGTATTGAGTTTCTGCCCCGGTGCGTGCCGCAAGACGACATCGTAATTGCGCAGAGTGCGATAGCTCGGCACGAAGACTCGGTCCGCGTGCAGGCCTCGGCTGCCGGTGCCGCGCAGGCCCACCGCGTCCCAGGTGCCGGTCACGCGACATTCCGACAGTGGGACCAGTGCGGTGGCCAGATCCATCGGCTGACCATTGTCGGCGACCAAGGCTCCGCCCATCAATCCCCAGGAGGCGTGTGCGCTGGCGGTGGCGATACGCCATTGCCCGGTCAGCTCGAATCCGCCCTCGACCGCCACGAATCGTCCGACCGGGGCATAGGAGGAGCAGATCAGGGCGTCCGGTTCCGCGGCCCAGATCTCCCGTTGGGCCCGCTCGTCGAACAGCGCGACGTGCCATGGGCTCACGCCCAGGATGCTGGCCAGCCAGCCGGTGGAACCGCAGGCGGCCGACACCGTGCGCACGGCGTCGTAAAAGTCCACCGGGTCCGATTCCAGACCGCCGGACCACCGCGGCCGCAGCATCCGGAACAAACCGGACTCGACCAGCGCGGCGATGCTCTCGTCCGGGATCGCGCCGTCCGCATCGACCTTGGCGGACCGTTCGACCAACGTGGGCCGCAGGTTACGCACCGCCTCCGCGATCTCACTGTCCATGCGCTCATCGTCCTGTCTGCCGAACGGATATCCAAATCGGTCGCGGGGTTCCGGCCCTGCCTATTTGAGGATGCGCTGTTAGTTATAGCTGTCAAGTATGGGTGTTGACGGACAATCTGCTGGGTTGAGGGCGAAGAAGCTGCTCAATGTCCATCTGCCAGTTGGCGTTCCGTGCGATCGGGACCGTCCGATGTGATCCACACTGTCGCTCTGGACAATATAAGAGTATAACGAATTCATGACTGATGCCGTGATCCTCTCCGCCTGCCGCACCCCGATCGGTACCGCGCGCAAGGGGACCCTGCGCGACACCAGCGCCTTCGACCTGGCCACCCTCGTCGTCGGCGAGGCTGCCCGGCGTAGCGGGCTTCCGGTGGAGACCATCGACGATGTCATCCTGGGTGAAACCCTGGCCGGTGGCGGGGTCATCGCTCGATACGCGGCGCTCGAGGCCGGCCTGACCGACGTGCCCGGGCTCGCACACAACCGGCACTGCGCGTCCGGGCTGGCCAGCGTTGCTACCGCCGCCGCGAGCGTCCGCGCCGGGATGGACCGCGCGGTGATCGCGGGAGGGACGCATTCGTCCTCGACCGCCCCGGTGTCGCGATGGCGGATTCCCGGCACGCAGGAGTGGCAGGATCCCTGGTCTTCGCCTTCGCACATGTCGACGCCCGACGCGCCGCACAACGACATGTCGATACTTGTCGGCTGGAATACCGCGCGGCTGGCGGGCATCTCCCGTGCGGAGATGGACGCCTGGGCGGTGCGATCGCATCAGCGCGCTGTGCGCGCCATCGACGCCGGGCAATTCGCGGAGGAGATAGTGCCCGTCGAGATCGACGGCGGGGCAAAGGTATTCGACACCGACGAACATCCGCGGCGCGACACCAGTGCGGAGAAGATGGCGTCGCTGAAGGTGCTGCATCCCGAGATCGAAGGGTTCTCGATCACCGCGGGCAACTCCAGCGGAGTGAACGACGCCGCCGCCGCGGTGACCGTCGCCGGCAGTGCGGTCGCCGAGGAATACGGACTGACCCCGCTGGCCACCGTGCGCGCGTGGGCGAGCGTCGGCGTGGACCCGGTGCGCACCGGACTGGCCCCGGTCGCCGCGATCCGCAAGGCCCTCGGCCGCGCCGGGCTCGATCTCGCCCAGGTCGACCTGTTCGAAATCAACGAGGCGTTCGCGTCGGTGACCGTGGCCGCGGTGCGCGAGCTGGGGCTGGACCCGGAACGGGTGAATCCCTTCGGCAGCGGATGCAGTCTCGGGCACCCGGTCGCGACCACCGGCACCCGCATGATCGCCACGCTCGCGCACGAGCTGCGCCGTCGCGGCGGTGGCACGGCCGTGGCGGCGATGTGTGCGGGCGGTGGCATGGCGTCGGCGATGGTCCTGACGGCGTGAACAGCTGACGCGGAGGAACCGCGGGGGCTGTTCGACCGCGAAGGCGGCGATGCCCCGCGGACGTCCCGCGGCCTCCGGCAACTCGCCACGGCCGACGCGTTCGAGCCGTGGTCGAGTTCGAGGGGTGTGCGGGCGGTGTTATCGAAGGCGCTTGTCCGGGTGTAGCCGACGGCGGGCCGTCACAGTGCGATCGTCAGCGGCCGCGGAACCGCGGGGGGCGTTTTGCGGCGAAGGCGGCGATGCCCTCGCGGACGTCGGCGGTCTCGAACAACTCGGCTTGAGCTTCGCGTTCGAATTGCAGGGCCGACTCGAGATGAGTCAGGGCCGCCCTGTTGAAGGCGGTTTTGACGTGGGTGTAGGCCGCCGTCGGGCCTGCTGCCAATCGTGTTGTGAGCGAGTCTGTTTCGGTGTCGAAGTCGGCATCCGGCACGACGTGGGAGACCAGGCCCCATTCGGCGGCTTGTGTCGCCGGGATGCGTTCGGCGAGCATGGCCATACGCGCGGCGCGGGCGGGTCCGATGAGGGCGGGGAGCAGGGCTGTGGCGCCGCCGTCGGGCATCAGGCCGACGCGGGTGAAAGCCAGTAGGAAATAAGCGGATTCGCGGGCGACGGTCAGGTCGGCAGCTAGTGCGATGGAGCATCCCACTCCGACGGCGGGGCCGTTGATCGCCGCGATCACCGGCTGAGGCGCCGCGCGTAGTGCGCGGATCAGGCGGTTGGCCGCGTCGATGGTGACGCCCTGTGGGCCGGCGACGGCGGATCTGGACAGGTCCGCGCCCGAGCTGAACGCGCGTCCCGCACCGGTCAGCACGATGACGCGGAGATCCGGATCGGACCCGAAACCTTCTATGGTCGAGGCGGTTTCGTTCAGCAGTTCGGCGGTGAGCGCGTTGAGGCTATCGGCCCGGTTGAACGTCAGTCGTGCGACGGTGTCGGTGCGTTCGACGAGCAGGTGCGGCGGTGTGGTCACGGGGGTCCTCCGGATGCGCTTGTGGTACGCGGAAATCGGCGGCGGGTCACGCCGCGGTGGTATCGCCGAGATAGCGGTGCAGTAGTTCGCTGCCCGCCTCGGCGGCGGGGCCTGCCCAGGCGACCTGTCCGCGCTGCAGGATCAGGCATCGATCGGCAAAATTCAGTGCACGCGTAGCGAATTGCTCGATCATCAGCACCGCGACGCCCGCCTCGCGGGCCCGCTGCAAACTCTCGAACACGACGTCCACCATCTTGGGCGCCAAGCCCAGGGACATCTCGTCGGCGATCACCAGCCGCGAATCGACCATCAGCGCCCTGGCGAGCGAGAGCATTTGTTGTTCGCCGCCGGACAATGTGCCCGCCGCCTGCCCGGACCGCTCACCCAGCACCGGAAAGATCTCCAGCGCACGCTCCAACGCCTCAGCGCGTCGGCGGCGGTCGCCCATGGTCGCCATACGCAGATTCTCCAGGACGGTCAAGCCCGCGAACACGCCTCGCCCCTCGGGCAGATGCACCAATCCCGTCCGGCGAATGTACTCCGGTGTGCGCCCGGCGGTCTCGCGCCCGTCGAGTTCGATACTGCCGCCGGCCGGTGGCACCAGCCCGGACAACGTACGCGCCAGCGTGCTCTTGCCGGCTCCGTTCGGGCCCAGCACTGCCAGCGCGCTGTTCGGCGGCAGCTCGAAGGATACGTTCCGTAGCGCCACCGCGGAACCGTACTGCACGCTGAGTTCGCGGACTTTCAGCAGATCGGGTGTGCTGGTCATGAGATGGTCCTGTCCTGATCGGCCTCGGGCTCCGTGCCGAGATAGGCGGCGCGCACGGCGGGATCCGCGCGGATGTGCGCCGGGTCGCCCACACTGATCTCGACGCCGAAATCGATGACGTGCACCGTATCGCTCAGTCCCAGAACGAGTTCCACATCGTGCTCGACCAACAGCAGCGACACCCCGTGCTCGCGCGCGATGTCGGTGAAAACCATTGCCAGTTCCTCGGTTTCGCGAGTGTCGAGCCCGGAGGACGGTTCGTCGAGCAGCAGAACGGTCGGTCCCAGGGCCAGCGCCCGGCCGACCTCGAGCAGTCTGGCAGTGCCCAGCGGCAATCCCGCGACGGGCTGATGTGCCTGGTCGTTCAGGTGCAACAACTCGAGGATCTCCTCGACCCGCCGATTCTCCGCAGCGGCTGGGGAGCGGAACCCGCCTGCGGTCAGCAGATCGGTCCAGATCCGGCCGCGTGCGTGCCGCAGCCGGTCGGCGAGCACCACGTGTTCGCGGATCGTCAAGCCGGAGAACAGTTCCGGGTGCTGGAATGTGCGAGCCAGGCCGCGCCGGGCCCGGCGCTGCGGACTCGTCCGGGTCACCTCCTGCCCGTCCAGGAACACCGCGCCCGAATTCGGCCGAAGCAATCCGGACAGCACCGCGAACAGCGTGCTCTTACCCGCACCGTTGGGCCCGACCAGTCCGACGATGCCCGCCGCTGGAACCGCCAGATCGATGTCGTTCAGTGCAACCAGGCCGCCGAATCGCACAGTGACGCCGCGAGCTTCGAGGCGAGGCGGTGCTGTCGTCGTCATACGTGCTCTCCTTCCATCGCCGGTGTGTCCGTGCCCGTGGCCGTGGCCGGGACCGGGGCGGCCTCGCGTCGGCCGAACCGGGCGCGCACCGCCCGCAACTGCCGTGCGTGCATGGCTGCGAGTCCGTCGGGGTTGCGGGCGAGCATGACCGCGCCGAGGCCGAACAGGATGACCGGAACCTGCGCCCAGGTCGAGGGCAGGTAGGTCTGGAATACGCTGGGCAGCAAGCCGTATGCCACGCCCGCGACCAGGGCTCCGGTAATCGAGCGCGAGCCGATGGTGACCAGCACCGCCAGCCACACCAGACCGGTGAACGGATTGAACGAATCCGGCAGTGCGGCTTGATAATTGAGCGCCAGCAAGCCGCCGCCGATCGCCGCGATGAATGTCGCCAGCGCCGAGACCAGAACCTTCACCGGGACGATGCTCAACCCCATGGTGCGCGCGCCGCTTTCGCTCGCCCGCACCGCGGTGACCGCCAAGCCCGCGGTGGAGCGTCGCAGATTCAGCACGATCGCGCCGAGGACGAGGAATACAGCGAGGGCGAACAGCGCGAAAACCCGGTCGTCCGTTGCCCACTCGGGCCGCAGCAGGATAACGCCCTGGCCGGAGTTGTAGATGTGGTCCCGCCGGAACACGAGGTTCTGTACGAGCAGGCCGAAGGTGAGAGTCACCAGGGCGACGTAGAGGTTGCCCAGGCGGATGGTCAGAATGCCGATCACGACGCCCACCGGCGTCACGATGATCGCTGCCACCAGCACGGCCAGCAGCGGTGACCACCCGGCCTCGGTGGCCAGTTCGGCCGCCAGCACCGCGCCCAGACCGGCGAATGTAGTCTGGCACAGCCAGATCATGCCGCCTTCGCCGGTGACCATCGTGTACGACAGCAGCGCGATCGCCAATGCGATTCCACCGGCGACCACCCCGCCCCAGAACGGTTCGAGCACCAACGGCAGCGCGGCCACGACGATCAGCGTCACCACCGCGCCGAGCACGGACGACCATCGGGTTCGGTTGCCGCGCAACGTAGCCGGACCCGGTGGTCCCGTGGCGGCGATGTGCACGGCGCGGTCCAGAGCTCCGCCGGTCGCGGTATCGCCCGCTCGGCCGCGCGCCGCGTAGTAGAGCAGGGCCACGAGCATGAACAGGAACGGAATGCTCGGCACGAGTTGTGCGGACAGTGCGCTCTGCGGGTCGACGAAACGCTGCACGACCGTGGTCGCGATACCCATGACCACCGCGGTCGCGACGGCCGCCGGAAGGTTGCGAAGACGTGCGGCCACCACCGCGGCGAAAGCGGCCGCCATCAGCGAGGTCATCCCGTCCACCGTGAGCCCCGAGCTCGGGGCGACCAGTACGCCTGCCAGTCCGGCCAGCAGAGTGCTGCCCGCCCACACGCCGAGCGATACCCGTCTCGGGCTGACGCCCGACATGGCGGTCAGCGCCTCGGAATCGACCAGGGCGCGCACCCGTAACCCGATGTCGGTGTACCGCAGCACGATCGTCCCGAGGACCAGGACGAGGATCAGTGCGAGATAGGTGATCAGCTGATCGAGGTTCACCACGCCGCCCAGCACCGGGAAGGTACGCACCGGTTGCGGCGCCAGACCCGGAGCGGTCGCATTCGACAGCTGTCCGAAGATCAGGTCGACCAGCGGCGGTAGCGCCACCGACAACCCGATCGTCGCGACGATCTTGACCAGCGACGATCGCAATCGCAAGTGGCGGAACAACAGTGCGTAGAGCGCCGCGCCCAGTACCGGACCGAACACGCCGATCGCGATCACCGCGGCGGGCAGGATCGCCCAGCCGTGTTGGACGTGCAGGAAGTAGTAGAAGCGCGCCACCGCATAGGCGAGCGCGCCGAACGCGAAATTGAATACGCCCGCCGATACGTAGGTGACTACCAGTGACGCAGCGGCGATGGCGTAGATCGAGCCGAGGGCGAGCCCGGCCAGGATATAGGACAGCAACGGTGGCTCCTAACGATCCAGCTCAGCGAGCGGCCCAGCTGATGCTCTTGGTCTGCAGGAATTCGTCGAGCCCGAATTCGCCCCACTCCCTGCCCAATCCGCTCTGTTTGTACCCGCCGAACGCGATGCGCGGATTCACCCCGCCGCTGCTGCTGTTGATCGAGACGGCGCCGGTGCGGATCTCGCACGCCATCGAATAGGCCGTCGTGGTATCGGCGCTCCAGACCGCGCCCGCCAGCCCGTAGGGACTGTCGTTGGCGATCCGCACGGCCTCCTGGTCGGTCCGGTATCCGATCACCACGCCGACGGGGCCGAAGAACTCCTCCTGGGCGATGGCCATCGCATTGTCGACGCCGGTGAAGAGGGTCGGTTCCACGAACCAGCCCCGGTCCAGCCCCGCGGGACGGCCTCCGCCGCAGACGATTTCGGCTCCTTCGGCTTCGCCGCGCCGGATCAGCGCCTCCACCTTGTTCCGCTGTGCCTCGGTGATGAGCGGGCCCATGGTGGTGTCCTCGTGCGCCGGATCGCCGACCCGGACCCGGCCCAGCGCGTCCCGGAGCCGCTCGACGAATTCGTCGTGCCGGGATTCGTGCACGATTGTGCGGGTCAACAGCGAACAGCCCTGTCCGGCGTGTGCGGTCATCCCCATGAACGCGGCGCGCACCGCGCCGTCCAGATCGGCATCGGCGCGCACGATGTTCACCGATTTGCCGCCGAGTTCGAGCACGACCTTCTTGATGGAATCTGCGGCCTGACTGTAGACCATCCGGCCGACCGTGTCGGATCCGGTGAAGCTGACGAGGTCGACCATCGGGTTCGTGGTGAGTTCACGGCCCGCTTCGACGTCACCGGTGACGATGTTGAGCACGCCCGGCGGCAGATCCGCGGCCTCGGCGAAATCGGCGAGCAGCAGGGACTCCAGCGGAGTGGCCGGGGCGGGCTTGAGCACCGCTGTGCATCCGGCCGCGAGTGCCGGGATCACCTTCATCATGCTCAGGAAGAACGGGAAATTGTAGGCCGCGATCAGCGCGCAGACGCCGTACGGTTCGCGCCGCAGCACGCCCTGCCCGATGCCGGCGCCGGGGGTGATGGTGGGATCCATCGGACGTTCCCAACCGAATGTCGGCATGACCCGATCGGCCATATCTCGCAAGTGCGCCAAGGGAACCCGAGTCTGCAGCGTCTCGGCCAGGCCGCGCACCGAGCCCGCCTCGGCGATGTTCAGATCGATCAATTCCGGGAGCCGGCGTTCGATCTCGTCGGCCATGCGCAACAGAACCGCGGCGCGTTCGGCGGGCCGCATCCGGGGCCAGGGACCGTCGTCGAATGCTTTGCGGGCGGCCGTGATCGCGCGCCGGACGTCGGCCGGGCTGGATTGCGGTACCTCGGCGATCGTCTCCTCGGTGGCGGGATTGCTGACGACCAGGCGAGTCTCCGACTCGCCGTCGGTGCGGCGTCCGTCGATGTAGAGCTGTGCAGAGAACGAGTAGGCCGCGGTCATATGCCCTCCTGATGCCGAGCGTGTCGTGGTGCCGTACGCCCGGCGGTCCCACTTTAAGTATCCTGAATACTCGCTCGTCGCCGTGAACGCCCTGAATTTCCGCTGAATGGGATGGCGGTTTGTGGTGTAGGACACAGATAGCTTGTTATTCCCGTTACGCATTCACCTCGCCGGGTGGCGGTGATGCGGTTCCTCTCCTAGGCACGGCGCGACTGCCCGGCGCATCCCGCGAGGTCCGGCGTGCTCTGTCCCGAAAGACTCGATCATGAGCCCTGATACGCCCTCCGGCACGTCGTCGCCCGCGGAACATTCCTGGACGCCGCGGCTGATCTTCTCCCTCGCATCCATCGTGCTGTTGCTCGAGATGCTCACCCTCAGCTATCTGATGATCTCGATGTCGCTACCGTCGATCTCCGCGCACTTCCACACCGCGCAGGGTGCCTGGCTACTGACCGTATTCCTGCTGGTGGGCGCGGTATCCAGTCCACTGCTGGGCAAACTCGGCGATCTGTACGGCAAGCGCAAGGTCATGCTCGGCTGCATCGCGGTGTCCGCGGTCGGGTCGCTGCTGTCCGCCATCGCCGTCAATTTCGCGATGATGCTGGTGGGCCGGGCGCTCGCGGGCCTCATCGCCCCATGTGTGTTCCTGGGGTACTCGCTGATCCGGGATGTGTTCCCGCCCAAGACGGTCGGCCTTGCGGTCAGCATTGCCACCAGCGGGCTGGGCCTGATAGCGATCCCGGCGCCCTTCTTCGCCGGATGGTTGATCGATAACTCCGGATTCCGAGGCATTTTCTGGGTTCTCGTCGCCGGATCGGTGCTGTTCGGCATGATGATCGCGGTCAGCACCGAGGAGTCGAGTGTGCGGGTGCGCTCCCGGATCGACGTGCTCGGCGCGGTTCTGCTCGGTGCCGGGATCGGCGGCGTATTCATCGCATTGAGCCTCGGACCGAGCTGGGGCTGGTCCACGACCTCGACCCTGGTGTACCTGTTCGGGGGTCTCGTGCTGATCATCGCGTGGGTCGTGTCGGCGGGAGTGATTCGCGAGCCGCTGCTGGAACTGCGGGTGCTGCGCCGGCGGCCGATCCTGTTGATCACCCTGTCCTCGGCGTGCTGCTACGGATGCGCGACGACGTTGGCTGTGCTGCTGCCGATGATGATCATGACACCCGGCGCGCTCGGTCTCGGCTACGGATTCGGTGTCAGCGCAAAGGGATACGCCCTCTATCAGACGCCGTTCGGGTTGATGGTGGTGGTCGGTGGCGCGGTCGTCGGCATGCTGATGGGCCGCAGGGTTCGCCCGCGGCCGCTGCTGTTGCTCGGAGCGTTGCTGCTGGCCGCTGCCTACGCCCTGGTCGCGTTCGAACACCATGATCGAGTGCTGCTGCTGGTCTTCAGCGCGATGGCCGGCACGGGCACCGGATTCGCCTACGGAGCCACACCCAACCTGCTGATCGAGGCCGTGCCGCCACAGTTGCAGGCCAGTACCGCGAGCGTCGTCAACGTCGCGCAGAGCGTGATGTCCGCGGCCCTGCCGGTGATCGCGTTCGCGGTGCTGAACAACTCCTTCATCGCCCAGCTGCCGGGTGGTTCGCACGGTGCGATCCTGTACACGGAGAAGGGATTCCAGGTTGCCTTCCTGATCGGTGCGGTGGCCGGGTTGATCGGTGCGGTGCTGGCATTGGCGTTGCCGCGCCGGATCCAGCAGATCGCGGTGTCCGATGCGGGTGAGGTCGAGGGGACGGCTCCCGTGGTCGCACACTGACCGGGCAGGGGACCGGCCGCGCGTTCGGCGGTCGGTCCCCGTTTCCCTGTGCGATTCACGTCTGCTGTGTGTCGTGTCCGGGCGCGACTGGCTCACTGCCGAAAGCGTTTCAGGCGATGTGTTCTCGGACGCGTCTCCAGAGCGGGATTGCCGGCATGCCGGTACTGGTCACATTCCGGCCGGTGCGATCCACGGACCGATATCACGGCGAGTGGCGATCCAGCAGGAGACCTGTGCGGTGTACTGGCCGTACGCGGACATTCCGTCGCACGCGATCTTCGCTGCGTCGGTGGGGTCGATGTCCAGGCGCAGCTGGAATTCGATGTGATGTGGTTCGTCGAGCGCGGTGAACCGGGCGGCGAGTTGGGTGTCGATCACCCCGGCCCTGGCCGCCGCGCGGAACGCGTCCGTGGCGGTGCGCGGCGAGCCGTCCAGGAATGCGGCGGCGGTCTGCGTGTTGATCTCGAACGCCAGGTCGTGCAGCAGCGTGAGGATTCGTTCGGCGACCAACCCGATCTGCGGAATACCTTGCAGGCGTGCGCCGTTCACCGGCCCCAGCGATTCGAGCTGTCCGATCGACTTGCGCATCGTATTCAGCTTGTTGGCAACGGATTCCTGCTTCGAGAGCGTGGTCACGGATGCTGTCCTCCGGGTCGGGCCGCTGATAGGGGCGAATGATCCCATCGCGGCAAACGCGCGGCCACCGCGCTTTCCGCAGAACGGGATGGCCGGTGGACGCGGAGGTCCGGTCGATGGATGGTTGGCGGGCACCGGGTTCTCCGGCGGACGAGGGCGATCGGCCGCGTCGCCACCCGGACGGAAAGGATGTTCGATGCGAACACTCAGCGATTTGTTGCGCAATTTCCTGCAACTCGGCTACGTCACCGACGATATCGACGCTGCCGCGGCATATCTCGAATCCACCTTGGGCACGGTGTCGTGTGTCAAGCACTACCGGTCCGAGCTGGGCGGCGGTCTGCCGCCGTCCGCCGGTGGTGAGCCCGGGGGATCTTTCGTCGTGGTGGATGGAAAACCGGCGCAGGAGTGGACGATCGACGTCGCCCTGGTCAACGCGGGACCCACGAACGTGGAGATCATCCGCCCGGTCGGCGGCGCGGTCGACCTGTATCGCGGTGCGGTCCGCGCGGACGTCCCGGCCACCCTGCACCACCTGGGTTTCGTGATAGACGACTTCGACGAGGCCGACGCAGCCGTCGCCGCCGCCGGCAAAACCTGGGCCCAATACGGTCGCAGCGGCGGAATCCGCTTCGGATACCTCGATCTGCGCGCCGAACTAGGCCATTTCGTCGAGGTGATGGAGCTCGACGCGGCCAGCGCGGACGGATTCACTCAGCTCGAGATCGCCTCGAACGCCGGCCGCGACTGATCGGCATCGAGCCCGAAAAAAATCTGCCACCACGAGAAACGCGCGTGGTTTCGAGGCTCGTGCCGAATTTTGTTGCCCGACAGGGCTATCACTCACACCGCGAGTGGCACTCTCCGGTACTGTGAAACGAGCAAGCGCCCGGCTGTCAGGAGCAGCCGGGCGCTTTGTGGGATGGACAACATTTGACTATTGCCTGATCATCAGGTGTGGTCGGTCGAATGGCCCGGGAAGAGTGAAAGCTCGGGATCCAGGGCTACCGCGGCATTGTTGACCGCTGTCGCGACCTCCCCGAAGCCGACCGACATCAGCTTGACCTTGCCGGGGTACGACGTCACGTCGCCGGCCGCGTAGACGCGCTCGAGGGTTGTGCGCATGCGGGTGTCGACCGCGATCGTCCTGCGGTCCAGCTGCATTCCCCATTCGGTCAGCGGGCCGAGGTTGCTGATGAAGCCGAGTGCGGCGACGACCGCGTCGACCTTGTGGATCCGCGGCTGGTCCTCGCCGTCGACTCGGACGTGCGCCTCGCGTACCCGATCGTCTCCGAGCAGGGCGATGACCTGGGCGTCGGTAATGATCTCGGCACCACAGTCGTACATCTCGCGCACGCTCGCCGCGTGCGCCCGGAACTGGCCGCGCCGGTGCACGAGGGTCACCGAGCGGGCGATGGGGGCCAGCGCGAGCGTCCAGTCGACAGCGCTGTCGCCACCGCCGACGACGAGTACATCGCTATCGGCGTAAGCATCCAGTGCCGGAACGAAATAGCTCAGTCCGCGACCGAGGAATTCCTCTCCGGCGGGGAGTGCGCGCGGAGTGAACGTGCCGATGCCGGCGGTCACCACGACCGCGCCCGCGTCGATCACGGTGTCGTCCGACAGGGTGACCTGCGGACGGCCGTCGGGGGCGAAGGTCAGGCCGACCGCCTCCCGGCCGAGCACATACTCGGTGTCGAACGAATCCGCTTGAGCCTTGAGCGCATTCACGATCTCTCGGCCGCGCGAACCGGGAACCGCCGCGATATCGCGGATCTGCTTCTCCGGATACAGTGCGGTGATCTGGCCGCCGCATTCGGGTAGCACGTCGACGAGCACGGTGCGCAGTCCGCGAAATCCCGCACAGTAGGCCCCGTAGAGACCGACCGGCCCGGCGCCGACGATGAGAATGTCGGTGGACATGGTGATGGCCACGGATGCGACCTCCTGAAGTAGGTGAAGGGACAGTACTGCGGCGTGGCGCAGCCTATGACCGGCCCGATCGGGGGCCTGGCGGCTTTCCGCTCGATGGGACGGCCGGATCGCAGGGTTCGCGGCGTCGGATGTGTTCCCGTCCTGCGGGAGGGGACAGGGATGCGCGGCCACCGGTAGCGGAGAGTCGTGTGAGACCCCGATCACGGTGGATCCCCGCTGTGATTCCGGGCGCCGAGTGACCGGCGGCCCGCTACAGCCGGCCCAGAGCTGCCGAGTCCTCGCGGCGTCTCGTCATCTGGAAAGGCATGAATTCATGAGCGACGAAGTAAGAGTTTGGATCGACCAGAAACTCTGCACCGGCGATGGTCTGTGCACCCAGTACGCACCGGACGTATTCCAGTTCGGTGACGACGGGTTGGCCTACGTCAAGCAGTCGGCCGATGCGGATCTGCTCAAATCCGAAGGCGCACAGGCCGATGTGCCGGACAGCCTGCGCCTGGACGTGGTCGACGCCGCGGACGGCTGCCCCGGCAATTGCATTCACGTGGTGCGTCGCGCCGACGGCGTCGAGGTCGCCGGTCCCGACGCGGACTGACAGCCCACAGTCCGCGTATTACTCGTTGAGGAGTTGATTCGAATGTCCGTGGTGCTCGAACCCGGGAAGGCCGGAAAGCTGACCGGGACAACACCCTGGTTCGCGGGAGATGTTGCCCCCGAACAGGTTCCGGAGAAATACCGGCTGGACCGAGCGTTCGTGCCCAAGGCGCGCTATCTCGATCCGGAGTTCCTGCAGCTGGAACTCGACAAACTGTTCACCCGCACCTGGCTGATGGCGTGCCGGCTCGAGGAACTGGGCGGCGTCGGCTCGTATGTGGAATACGAGATCGGCAAGCATTCCATCCTGATCGTGCGCGAGTCGAAGACTTCGGTGCAGGCGTATTTCAACGCGTGCCGGCACCGTGGCACCCGGCTGGCGAAGGACCGCGGCCGCGTCGGCTCGATCATCTGCCCGTTCCACGGGTGGCGCTGGAACCTCGACGGTTCCATCCGGCTGGTGCTGGACCGCGAGGAGTTCGTCCCGCGCTCGGACGACGACCTGGGCCTGGTCAAGGTGCGCACCGAGACCTGGGGCGGATTCGTGTTCATCAACATGGACCCGAACGCCGTGCCGCTGCTCGAGTACCTCGACCCGATCCCGCGGATCTTCGAGCCCTTCCACTACGAGAACATGCGTATCCGGTGGCAGAAGGGCATCATCGTGCCCTGCAACTGGAAGACGGCGCTGGACGGCTTCCTGGAGGCCTATCACGTCGCGGGCACGCACCCGCAGCTGTTCCGCCTCGACAAGTCGAACGACAAACTGTTGTCGATGAAGGAACTCGAGGAGCGGGTCTGGTCGCCGACGACCACCTACGAGCGGCACGCGCACTACTCGAGTCTTGGGCAGAAGAAGAGCGCCACCACCGAGGACAATGCCGCGAAGGACCCGAACGCGCGTCACACCGAAGGGGTGGTCGACCCGCGGGAGGCGTTCGCGCTGAGCGTGCAGTACATCTACGAGGACATGAAGGGCCTCGAGAACGAGCGCAGCTGGCGGGCCGCGGAGAAGCTCAAGACCACCGAACTGCCGGAGGGTTCGACGCCCGGCGATCTGTTCATGCAGATCTACCAGGATCTGGTGGTTTCCGAGGGCTTCGAGTGGAACGACATCAGCCCGCAGCAGTGGGCTGAGGCAGGCACGGCGTGGAACGTCTTCCCCAACACCATTCTCCTGCCCAACCAGGGGTCGTCCTTCATGTACCGCGCCCGGCCCAACGGTGACGACCCCGACAGCTGCCTGTTCGAGGTCTTCGCGCTGGATCAGGTCGCGGTCGCGGACTACGACAAGAAGCACGAGCACACCCCGCAGTTCTTCGATGACTACCGGGACGGCGACCTGGGCCAGGTCTTCAACCAGGACATGGCGAACGCCAAGGAGGTGACCGTCGGCATGCATTCACCCAGCTTCGACGGACATCGCCTGAGCGAGGCGCAGGAGATGACCATCTACAACCACCACCGGGTCGCCGACCGCTTCATCTGGGCGCCCTGAGGGAGGTCGAGATGCCTGCACAACAGCACAACGCCTGGGACGAAGTGTTCGACGTCGTCGTGGTCGGCAGTGGCGGTGGGGCGTTGACCTCCGCGCTGCTGGCCCGGCACGGCGGCGCGAGCGTTCTGGTCGTGGAGAAGGACCGGTACATCGGCGGCACCACCGCGGTGTCCGGCGGCGACATGTGGATTCCGAACAATCGCTTTGTCGCGGACCGGGATTCGCGTGAGGACGCCATCGCGTACGTCCGTCGGTTGTCCGATGGGCGGGAGTCGGATCCGTCGCTGGTCGAGGTCTACGTCGACACCGCGCCCGAGGCACACGAATACCTCGAGGCGCACACCGGGTATCGGTCCGAGCCACACATCCAGCTGGACGACTACTACTCGGTCATCGGCGATCGGATTCCCGGGGTGCGGCCGTTCCCGCGCAGTGTCGCGGTCAAGCCGTATCCGGCCGGCGGGGAACTGGGCGAACTGGCCGAGCTGATCAACAAGGGGCCGTGGGTGCCGCCGTGTGAGGTCAGCTTTCCCGAACAGCGCCGCGGCGAGGTCGGGCCCGAGGAGCTGGCCCAGCGTCAGCGGGAAGGCTGGCGCGCCAAGGGCGGTGGCCTGATCGCGCCGCTGTTCAAGGCACTGCTGGACCTCGACGTGGAAGTGCGGATCAGCACGCCCGCAGTCGAATTGGTGACCGATGCGGATCACGCGGTGATCGGCGTCGTCGTCGAGGGCGAGCAGGGCCGGCGCCGGATCGGTGCGCGCAAGGGCGTCGTGCTGGCCTGCGGTGGTTTCGAATGGAATCCGGAGATGGTCAAGACCTACATCGGATACGAAGTGAAGCCGATGACGCCGTGGTCCAACACCGGCGACGGGCATCTGATGGCGATGGAGGCCGGGGCCAAGCTCGGTTCGATGACGACCTTCTTCAGCTACGGCGTCATCTACGATCCGTGGGAACTGGGTCGTGACGGAAATCCGTTGCCGCAGATGATGATGGGCCTGGGCGCGGGTTCGATCCTGGTGAACAAGCTGGGCGTCCGGTTCATGCACGGCGGGTACACCTACAACGATTTCTCGCATCCCTTCGGCTTCTACGATCAGCGTTATCCGGGTTTCGCCAACAAGCCACCGGCCTGGGCGATCTTCGGCAAGCGGCATTTCGAAGAGGGCGTCATGGGTTCCAAGCCCGGGATCGAGATGAATCTGACCGGGGCCGACGGCCAGGCGCCGCCGGACTGGGTGGCCACGGCCGGATCGATCCGCGAACTGGCCGAGAAGATCGGCGTCGACGCCGACTCGCTCGAGGCCACGGTCCAGCGGTACAACGAATTCGCCGAGAAGGGCCAGGATCCGGACTGGGGCGACCCGTTGCAGACCCACGTCCTCACCGGACCCGAAACCGTCGACCACAAACCGATTCTCGGTCCGCCCTACGGTGCGATCCAGCAGTGGCCGGGGACCCTCGGCACCAACGGCGGCTGCCGCATCGACGCCGACGCCCGGGTGCTGGGCCACAAGGTCCCGATCATCGACGGCCTCTACGCGGCCGGCAACACCTCGGCCGCAGTCCTCGGGGCGACCTACCCCGGCGGCGGAGCGTGCATCGGTTCCAGCGTGACGATGGGCTACCGGGCCGGACGGCATGTAGCTGCCCGCCCCGCCCGCGACATCGGCTGAGCAACACATCGAATTCGGCCCCGTGGCAATCCCATTGCCACGGGGCCGTTCTCATGAGCCGTTGCGAAAAGGAGGGCCGGGGGACCGGCCCTCCTGCTTGGTCTTTCGAGGGAAGGGGCTGAGCGGTTCGCCACGGGCTGAGGGGCTGTTCAGCGGGGGCTGGTGGCGGTGCCGGGGGGTGGTTCGGGGGTTTACTTGTGGACCCAGCCGAAGTCGTGCCAGATGGTTTCCAGTTGGGATACCGGGACCGGCCAGGTTTCGATGTAGGTCACGCCCTCGGGGCCGGCCGTCATCGTGTAGGGGGTGCCCGCACGGCTCAGGAATATTTCGCCCGGCTTGACCGTGACGGTCTGGACGTTGTCCGGATAGCCGAATTCGATGTTGTACTCGCCGGCGAAGACCATCAATATCTCATCGATGTTGTGGTGATGCCGGGGCACGGTGAAGTGCGGGCGCACCCGCAGGGGGTTGCGGTTGAATCGCGGAACGTCGATCGGCTTGGTGGTCACCCACATTCCGCCGTCGAACGTCGCCGCGAAGTCGACCGGTGCGTCGGCCAGCAGTCCGCCGTCTTTCCACTTGTATGTCGGATTGTTCTGCTGGTCCAGGTCCATCGGGACCCAATCCGAATCCGCTACGAGATCGCCGAAAACGAGTGTCACACCGCCGACCGTACGTCCGGGCGGTTGTCGAGCTACCTGGACATTTCCGTTCGCTGGGACATTTGGCGCGGCATCTTGTGGTCCGGGCCACATTGCCGTCCAGTGAGATCCTCTGATGACACAACACCCAGCGATTCGGGAGAGTCTGACTATGGCTACCGCTTTGGGAATCGAATACTTCACCCTGTTGTCCGAAGACGGGTGGATGGACATGCCACTCGATGTCATGCCCACGTACTTCTGGGCCGAGGGCGGGCAGCTCGCCGACGCGCCCGTCGATTTCGCCAAGACTTTCGGCGGCAATATGAAGCTGAACACCAATGTCGACCCGGCGTTCAACTTCAACGGACTGCGTTGCGTCCCAAACTTCGCCGTGCCGCGGCATCATCACAATGTCGACGAGCTGATCGTCGTGTTCCAGGGACAGTTCCACGTCGCCTGGGGCAAGGACGGCGAAGAGGGCAGCCGCACCATCGGTCCCGGCGAATTCTGGATCAGCACCGCCGGAACCCCCTACCTGATGACCGCCGGACCCGAGGGCGTCACCTACATCGAGACCTGGCCCGAGCCGATGGCCAACCTGGAGACCTACTGGCACGACGCCGGCTGGGTCCACCGCTGAGCAGCAGGCCGCGGCGCGGTCTCGTGACGGGCTGATTCTCCTGCCCGCCGGGGCCGCACAGACGAATCATGTCCGGGCACCACGGGATCGAACCGATCTCGATGGTGCCGTCGGCGTTCGAGATGCGGTACTCGCGGGTGTGGCCCATGCTCGCCGCGCGAAGGCCACACCCGGCGGGACTTACGACCTCGGGTGATCCTCGATCAATGCGAGACTGGCGCGAGCGTACGCGGCGCGGCGCTTGCCGCTGACGAGATATGAAGGGGGAGCGAGGTATCCGATGTCGCGCGGCAGGCCGTCGGCGCGCCGAGCGAGCGCGGCGCGGGCATCGGCGGTGGTACCGCAGATCGCGATCTCACCGAGCATCTCATCGGTGACAGCTTCGGCCATGGCCGTCATATCACCGGCCCGGAACGCCGTGCGCAGCCGCTCGACCGGTCCCTGCCAGCCGTGATGTTCGACGAATGGATCGTAGGTCTTGACCGTCAGATAGAACGCGATCATGCGCCGCGCGTCCAGGATCGCGCGCTCGGGTTCCGCGTCGTTCACCGCGGTGATGATCCAGCCGTGCTCCAGCGGAACGCGATCGTTCCCGCCCTCGTGCGCACCGCGCGCGGTCGCGGGCCGCACCACCTCGTTCCACCAGGATCCGGTGAACAGGCCGTGGCCGATGATGCCGTCGCCGACCCGGGCCGCGGTGGCGGCCATACCCGCGTTGAATCCGGCCAGCAGGATCGGAATGTCCAGGCGTCCCAGCACCGGCGCGCGCACATCGGCGTCGATCTCGTAGTACTTACCGGAGTACTGGACCTTCTGCCCGTTCTCCGCGTGCAACCAGGCGCGCACGGCCTGCGCGGTCTCGGCGATGCGGGCCATCGGCTTGTCGGCGGGCACGCCGAACCAGTCCCGGTTGATCCGGAAGGCCGCACTGCCCAGCCCGAGGAACAGGCGGCCGGGGGCCTGCGCGTGCAGCTGACGCATCGCGGTGGCGTGGGCGTAGGGAGTGCGGGCGAAGGCATAGGCGATGGCCGGGCCGACCATGGCCCGCTCGGTGCTCGCGACCATCTCGGCCAGATTCAGATAGGCGTCGTGATCGACGAAATCACCGGTGACGAAGGCTTCGATACCGGCCTGCTCCGCCTCGCGGGCGACCTCGCGTCCCGCCCAGGACATGCCGAATTTCATCGCAGCGTCCACTTCGGCCGGGTGACGGTGGCGCGATCCACCTCGGCCTTGCCGATCGGATTGCCGATCTGACAGTACGACAGCCCGGTGCGCAGCGCGTGAGTGCGGGTGGAGTCCAACGATTCCCAGATTGCGCGGACCGTACCCTGAATGGCGGCAGCCGGTTTGGCCGCGATGATCTGCGCCAGCTCGTGCGCTCGCTGCCAGAGTTGTTCGCGCGGAAGCACTTCGCTGACCATGCCGATCTGCATCGCCCGCTCGGCCGACACCCGTTCGTCCAGGCCCAGCAGCGCGATGCGCAACGTCTCACCCAGCGGGATGCGCCGCGCCAGGCCGATCGGTTCGAGGGCCGCGGTCAGGCCGTAGCTCACGTGCGGGTCGAAGAAGGTCGCGTCCTCGGAGCAGATGATGATGTCGGCCTCGTTCAGCCAGTAGAACGCGCCGCCCGCGGCCATGCCCTGGACCGCGCAGATCACCGGCTTCCAGACCTGATTGAGTTTGGGGGACAGGCGTTCTCCGGGATCGGTCTGCGACCAGACGTTCTGCTCCCGGTCGAAGCCCTGTTTGACGTCCATGCCGGTGCTGAACGCGCGATCACCCGCCGCGCGCAGCACCACGACGTGGATGTCGTCGTCCTCGCGCACCCGCTGCCAGATCTGCGTGAACTCCTCGAGCATCGTCTGGTTGAAGCTGTTCATCGCTTCGGGCCGGTTCAGCGTGATCGTGGCGATGTGCTCGGCCACGTCGAACAGCACGGTTGTCGGGTTCATTGGCGAACTCTCTCGTCGGCAGACTCATTCAGTGTAATAAATTAAGACGACCAGGGGTGGTTCGGCAACGCTCGGCGACCTAGATGGAAGGTGATACCGGCATGGTAGGCGGCCATGACCGGGGCGTCCCGCAGAATGAAAGATCATGCCCGGGGAGTCGAAAGTCGTATACTCTTCTCGGGGTGAATGTCTCTATGTTGCTGGACATGGCCGCCGACGGATTCGGCGACCGGCCGGTGGTGGGCCGCAGCGTGGACGGCCTGACGCCGGTGCGGCTACGCGAACTGGCCGCCGGCGGGGCCCGCCTGATTCGGGACAGTGATGCCGATTCGGTCGTCTACCTCGCCGTCAACGGTCCGGCCTTCCAGGTCGCCCTGTTCGCCGCGGCGCGCGCCGGGGTTCCACTGGTCCCGGCCAATTACCGTCTGGGCGCCGATCAACTCGCCGCACTGCTGGCGAATCATCCACGCGCACTGGGCATCTGTGATCCCGAACAGGCCGACGCGCTGCACAAGGCCGGCCTGAGCACGCGCAGCACGGCGGAATGGCTCGAGCAGACCGCGGCCGCGGGAGATACCGGCGAGGAGCCGGTGGAGACCGACGCCCCGGCCGTGCTCATCTACACCAGCGGCACCACCTCGGCCCCCAAGGGCGTGGTCCTGCGGCACCACAATCTGGTGTCGTACGTCCTGGGCACGGTGGAATTCGCCGGAGCCGAACCGGACGAGGCCGCCCTGATGAGCGTGCCGCCCTATCACATCGCCGCGGTGTCCAATGTGCTGACGAACCTGTTCGCCGGACGTCGCGTACTCACCCTCGAGCAGTTCACCCCCGCGAGCTGGTTGGATCTGGTGCGTTCGGAGGGCGTCACCAACGCCATGGTCGTGCCGACGATGCTCGCCCGGATCATGGACGCCCCCGATCTGCCTCGGTCCGCGCCGTCGCTGCGCACCCTGGCCTACGGCGGCGCGAGCATGCCGAGCCGGGTGATCGAGACCGCGCTGCGGGAATGGCCGCATGTCGACTTCGTCAACGCCTACGGCCTGACCGAGACCTCCTCGACCATCGCGGTACTCGGTCCCGACGATCACCGCGAGGCGATCACGAGCGAGGACCCGGGTGTGCGCGCGCGCCTCGGCTCGGCCGGACGCACGGTGCCCGGAATCGAACTGGAGATCCGGGACGAGTCCGGCGCGATCGTCGAGCCGGGCAGGTCGGGGCGGATCTGGGTTCGGGGCGAACAGGTTTCGGGTGAATACGCCGGACAGGGTAGCTCCACCGACGAGCAGGGCTGGTTCGACACCCGCGATCAGGGGCATCTGGACACCGATGGTTACCTGTTCATCGAGGGCCGCGCCGACGACACGATCATCCGCGGCGCGGAGAACATCGCGCCCGCCGAGATCGAGGATGTGCTGCTGCGGCATCCGGACGTGCTCGACGCGGTCGTGGTCGGGGTGTCGGACGAGGAGTGGGGCCAGCGGATCGAGGCGGTCGTGGTGGCCCGGGAGGGCGCCGAACCGGATGCCGACGGCCTTCGCGCCGATGTGCGAAAAGCCTTGCGCGGCTCCAAGACTCCCGAGCGGATCAGTTTCTGGCCGGAACTCCCGCGCACCGTCACGGGAAAGTTGGTGCGCCGCGACATCGTCGCCGCGTTGAACGCCGAGCGGTCCTAGGGCGCAGGGAGATACGGCCATGACCGAGAACAATCCACCGATCGTCCGCCCGGTCCCGCAGCCCACGATGGCCACCGAGGAATTCTGGGCCTCCGGTGCGGACGGTGTGCTGCGTATCCGGCACTGCCACGAGTGCGGGGCCTACACCCATCCGCCGCTTCCGCTGTGCCGGGTGTGCCACAGCGCCGAGGTGAGCGCGGACGCGGTGTCCGGACGCGGTGTGGTGCTGGGCTTCACCGTCAATCACCAGCAGTGGCTGCCCGCCTTCCCGCCGCCTTACGTGGTCGCGATCGTCGCGCTCGAGGAAGACGACGGCGCGCGCCTGACCACGAACATCGTCAACTGCGAGCCCGGTGACGTGTACGTCGGGATGCCGGTGCGCGTGCTGTTCGAACGAACGGGTCCGGACACCGAGCAGATCTACCTGCCGCTGTTCGAACCCGACCCGGATTGCTTGGGCGAGAAGGCTTCTCTGCCGGAGCCGCGTTCCCTCGAGGGTGCCGTGCGGCCGATGGCCTCGACGTCGAAATTCGAGGACAAGGTTGCGCTGACCGGTGTCGGTCAGTCTCGGGTGGGACGCCGCCTGATGGTGGATCCGGTGGAACTGACCGTCGAGGCGTGCCGGGCGGCCGTCCAGGACGCCGGGCTGAGCATGGACGATGTCGACGGCCTGTCGACGTATCCGGGTCGCAGTGGTCCGCCCGGTATGTCCGAGGGCGGGATCGTGCCCCTGACCGAGGCGCTGCAACTGCATCCCACCTGGATCAACGCCGTCGGCGACACTCCGGGACAGGCCGGGGCGATCATCGCCGCGATGCTGGCGGTGGCCTCCGGGCTGTGCCGTCACGTGCTGTGCTTCCACACTTCCTGGGAGTCGACGAATTCGGCGCTGGTGCGGTCGGGGAAATTGGCCTCGGAGCCGGGCCGGGCCGCCGGGATGATGGCCGAGCGCGCGCCGTTCGGCGCGATGTCCGCGGCGAACTGGATCGCGATGCAGGCCTCGCATTATTTCCATCGTTACGGCGCGGATCGTTCGCTGCTGGGCGCGATCGCGGTCACCAGCCGGGCCGGCGCGGTGCGCAATCCCGAAGCGGTGTACCGGGATCCGCTCACGCTCGACGACTATTTCGACGCGCGGATGGTGTCCACGCCGTTCGGGCTGTACGACTGCGACGTTCCGATGGACGGCGCGGTCGCGGTGATCGTCTCGGCCGTCGACACCATCGCGGACCGTCCGCATCCGGCCGTTCTGGTCGATGCGGTCGGCACCCAGATCCTCGAGCGATTGAGCTGGGATCAGGACACTTTCGCGCACGAGCCGCAGTCGCAGGGCCCGGCCCGGCATCTGTGGACCAGAACATCGTTGAAACACGACGATGTCGACCTTGCTCTGCTCTACGATGGGTTCACTTTCAACGCCGTGTCCTGGCTGGAGGGATTGGGATTCTGTGAGCCGGGCGGCGCGACCGATTTCGTCGACAAAGGGCGGACGATCGCGCTCGACGGACGTCTTCCTCTGAATCCGCACGGCGGTCAGCTCTCGGCCGGCCGGTTGCACGGCTTCGGCCATGTCCGGGAGGCGATCCTGCAGTTGCGCGGCACGGCGGGAGACCGCCAAGTGCGTGATGCGCGGGTCGCCGTGGTGACCAGCGGAGGCGGTGCCCCCGGGGCCGCGCTGCTGTTGCGCGGCGCCTAGTCCGCTTCGCGCCCCCGAAAGATGTCGAGATAGGCCGTCCGGCACTGTCGCCGGGCGAGGAACGGAGGAAATCAGATGCGCAGATTCCGTGCGATCGCCGCAGGACTGTGTTCTGTGGCGCTGCTCGTGTCCGCCTGTGGCGGCGGGGCCGGGGCGAACGACCCCAACGGGCCGCTGAAGATCGGCGTGCTCACCTCTCTCAGCGGCAGCTCGGTCGCGCACTGGGCACAGACCGAGAGCGGGGTGAAGGCGCGCCTGGCCGCGTACAAGGCCGCGGGCGGGAAATGCGCCGCCCGGCAGGTCGACGTCGTCATGGCCGACGATCAATCCACACCCCAGGGTGCGCTGACCGCGACCCAGCGACTCGTACAGCAGGAGAAGGTGTACGCGGTCCTGCCCGCGAGTAGCTTCTTCTTCGGTGCGGGCCAGTACGCGGGGACGCAGGCCCGGACCACCCCCTTCATCGGTGGCGCATTCGACGCGGGCGCACAGTGGGCGAATCCGAAGTTCGAGAACTTGTTCCCGGCCATGTCGAATGACGATTGGAACAGCGCGGCAACGACTTTGGGCGATTACTGGAAGAAGCTCGGCGGCACGAAGGTCGCGGTCGTGGGCTACAACGTGCCCAGTTCCTCCAAGGCCGCCGAGGGGGCGGCGGTATCGGCCGAACATGCCGGGCTGGCGCGCGGCTATGTCAACGAGCGTCTGCAACTGGGCACCACCGATGTCGGCGCGACGGTCCTGGGCATCAAGGACTCCGGCGCCGATGTGCTGTACGCGCCGATCAATCCCGACACCGCCTTCGCCTTGGTGACCGGTCTGCACCAGGCCGGGGTCCAGCTCGAGTCCGTGCTCTTGGCAACGGGTTACGGGTCCGAACTGCTCGACTCCCCGCCCGCGATCGGTCCCGCCCAGGGCGTCGGATTCATGACCTCCTACGCACCGGTCGAACTGAACACCCCCGCGACCAAGGCGTGGGCGGATGCCCTGCAGAAGTACGCGGGCGCCCCCAATGGTATCCCGTCGTTTTCCCAGGCTGTCGGCTGGTTGAGCGCGGATCTGCTGCTGCACGGCCTGGAGAGGGCCGGATGCACCGCGACCCAGAAACAGTTCATCAGCGCCCTGCGCCCGGACAAGACCTGGACGGCCGGTGGATTGTTCACCCAGCCAACCGATTTCGAGGATCCACACGCGTATTCCGTTGGTGGCCCCGGCGATTGCACCTTCATAACCATCCTGCGCGGCACCACCTTCGTGCCGGACCCGAACGGCTCGCCGGTCTGTGGGACGCAGATCCCGGGCGTGACGGTCAACGCCAAGTAAACCGAAGCCGAGTAAACCGAATGCACCCCCGGCGGTGAGACCGCCGGGGGTGCAGTACATCTGCCCCCTACCTCGCCCTGGCCGGGTGTGAGACGCCGGACTGTTGCGTCGCGCACCCCACCGCGAGACTCAGTGGACGAGGATCGGAAGCGCGTCCGGGTGAGTGTCGGGCGCGTGCTTCTTGGAGGAGTCGATGCCGACGATGTCGGCCAGTGTCTTGCCGAGCATCTTCGCGCGGTCCTCGGCCGGCACGTCGAACATCTGCTCTTCGATCACGGCCTGGCTGCCCAGGAACGTGCCCTCGGCGTGCGGGTAGTCGCTACCCCAGTAGATCGTGTCGACGCCGGTGATGTGCCGGGCCTGCACGGCCATCCGGTCGTCGGCGAACTGCACGCGGATGTTGCGCTGGACGTACTCGCTGGGCTTGAGCGGGTGCGGCCACCGGTCGTTGATCTTGAACAGCTGGCCGAACAGCTCTTCCTCGTTGCCGTCGGCATCGGTCACCGTCATCGGCTTGCCGTTCTCGGTGAAACCCATCCACCAGTTGGCGTCCTGGCCCGTGCCGGTGCGCCAGCCCTTGTCCATCATCGACATGAAGTGGGCGAGCCAGCCGGCGTTGTACTCGATCATGTTGAACAGCAGGTTCGGGTGCCGCTCACAGGCGCCGGATCCCACGAGTTCGGAGATGATGCGCATCGGCACCGAACCGCTGGAGTTGCCGCCACCGCCGGTGCGCATGGCGAGGAGCTCGTTGGTCAGCTCCGCGTGCTTGCCCATCGCCATGGCGGTGAGGATGCCCTTGACGTTGTCGCCGGTGATCGAGTTACCGGTCTTGGTGTTCGCGCCGCCTGCGGCGAGGTGGAAGAAGATCGGCAGGCCGGTGGCCTCGGCGGCGGCCCACACCGGCTCGTACGCGTCGTGCCAGTACGGCAGCGGCTGCGGGTGCTCGGGCAGGAACAGACCCTTCAGGCCCATGTTGGCCGCGCGCTCGATCTCCTTGACCGCGTCGCCGATGTCCGTGGTGGGGATCGACGCCAGCGGGACCAGGCGGTTGCTGTACGGCAGGTAGGTCTCGGCGACCCAGTTGTTGTAGACCTTGGTGTGCGCCATCGCGACCTCGTGGTCGTCGGTGTAGGTGACGAACAGCGCGAAGTTGGAGAACAGCACCGTGGCATCGACGCCGTCGCGGTCCAGGTCCCGAATGATCTTGTCCGGCTGCCAATCCGGGATGGAGCCGGTGTGCTGGCGGTAGCGGGACACGGTCCAGCCCTCGTAGCCCGGCGCGTGCACCGTGCGGAAGATCGTGTGACCGCCCGGTACGAGCGGCTCGTCCAGCTCGTATTCGGTCTGCGTCAACGCCCGATCGCGGATGTTCTTCGGGAGACGTTCGGTGAACAGATCGAGCGGCTCGACGACGTGACTGTCGCCGGAGACGATGAATTCCTTGGCCATGTACAGCCCCTTTGATTGCATGTGACGGGTGCCGGATCCTGTGACCCCACGCACATTGCAGCCTACTGTAAATTTGCCGTCGACTGCAATATGCGGTTCCATTAGACTTCGGCCATGGTTGAGAAGAGCCTCCGGGAGCGGACCCGTGCGCGCCGTCGCGCCACCATCGAACGCGCTGCGATGAGGCTGTTCGCCGAGCACGGCTACGACGCGACGACCGTTGCCGACATCGCCGCCGCGGCCGAGGTCTCCCCGCGGACCGTGGCCATCTACTTTCCGACCAAACTCGATCTGGCGCTGGCCTCCGGTGACGCGTCGGCACGTCGGCTCGAGGCGATGCTCGACAAGTCCGGTGACGGTGAGACCGTGATCGAGCTGCTCATCCGCTTCGTCGAGCACGAGCTGTTCGAGGAGTCCGAATCGCTGGCCCTGCGGCGGGCGATGTTCCTGAAAAACCCGCAGCTGGCCAACGTTTCCAGCGATGTCGGCACGCAGACCTATGACGCGATGAAGGTGAAGCTGGCCAAGGAACTCGGCCTGGAGGCCGACGACTTCGTCGTCACCCTGGTGGGCGCGTCGATCACGGGCGTCATACAGGCCCTGCTCGAGGTCGACCCGGCGACACAGGACGTGCCCGCATTGTTCGGTGTCGCGGTCCACCTGCTCGACAGCTGGGTTCAAGGCGCACGCGCGGCGGTGTGAACGCCTTCGCGCCCGGATGCGCGAGATCCGCTCGGCGGCAGCCGCTTTCGATTTCGCGGAGTCGCGGACCCTACACGCCCGCCGTCTCCTCCTGCGCGTCCTTGATCTCGGAGAAGTTGTTCCCCGCGTTACCGGCGATGATGGCGCCGTCGACCGGCAGCACCATGCCCGAGACGTAGGCGGACTTGTCGCTGGCGAGGAACACCGTGGCCTGAGCGATGTCGTTGGCGTTGCCGTCGCGGGTCAGCGGCCGGATGGACCGGATGACCTGACGCATCTGCAGCGTGGCCGCCTCGGCGTCGGCCAGGTCGGTCATGGTGCTGCCCAGGATGTCGGTCGGGATGCCGCCGGGCGCGATGCTGTTGACGCGGACCAGGTGCTCGCCCAGGTCGATCGCGGCACACTTGGTGAAGTGGATGACGCCGGCCTTCGCGGCACGGTAGGTCGCCTGGCTGCGGCCAGCGATGATGCCGCCGATCGAGGTGGTGTTGATGATCGATCCGCCGCCGTTGGCCGCCATGTACTTGGCGGCGTACTTGGTGCCGAGCATGACACCGAGCAGGTCGACCGCCATCACGCGGTGGAACTTGTCCAGCGGGTCGTCCAGGATGCTGCCGTACATGGGGGTCGGAATACCGGCGTTGTTGACCATGATGTGCAGGCCGCCGAACCTCTCCACGGTGAAGTCGACCAGCGCGGCGACCTGGTCCGCGTCCGCGACGTCGGTCTGCTTGAACTCGACCTCGGGGCCGTACTTCGCGGCCGCGGCGGCGCCGACCTCCGCGTTGATGTCGGCGATGACGACCTTGGCGCCCTCGGCCACGAACGTGTCGACCGTCGCGAGGCCGATTCCCTGCGCGCCACCGGTGACGATGGCGACTTTGCGGGCCAGTTCATTCGCCATGATGATGGCTCCTCCATGAGTACGAGAACAAGAAGTGCGTTTCCGCGGGGGGGGGTGACTTACCAGGTAACCGGCAGCGCGTTTACGCCGTAGGCGAAGGCCGCGTCTTTTAACTCGATATCATCGATCTTGGTGGCCAGTTCAAGGGTCGGGATGCGTCGATAAAGCGTGCCGTACACCACTTGCAGCTCGACGCGGGCCAGCTGCTGGCCCACACACTGGTGGATACCGAACCCGAACGCGTGGTGGGCGCGGGCCGAACGGTGCAGGTCCAGCTTCTCGGGCTCCGGGAACACCGACGGGTCCCAGTTGGCGATCGGCAGGGGAACGACGAATCCCTCTCCGGCCTTGACCAGCTGACCGCCGATCTCGACGTCCTCGGTGGCGATGCGGCGCAGGCCGTGCTGGGCGATGGACAGATAGCGCAGCATCTCCTCGACGCCGTTCGCGATCTCCTTCGGGTCCTCGCTGTCGCGGAATATCGCCAGCTGGTCCGGGTGCTCCAGCAGCGCCAGGGTGCCGAGGGCGATCATGTTCGCGCTGGTCTCGAATCCGGCGATGAGCAGTACGACACCCATCTGCGCGGCCTCGTGGACGGTGACCTCGCCGGCCTTCGCCCGTTCGGCCAGATCCGAGATCCAGCCCGCCCCGGGAGAGTCCATGCCGGCGGTGATCAAGCCGGCCAGGTATTCCAGGATCGCCTCGCTGGAGGCGCCGTTCTCCTCGGGTGTGGCCTTGGAATTGACGGCCATGGCCGCGTGCTTCTGGAAGAACTCCTTGTCCTCGTAGGGCACGCCGAGCAGTTCGCAGATCATCAGCGAGGGCAGCGGCAGCGCCAGCGCGGTGACCAGATCGACCGGCTTCGGCCCGGCCAGCATCTTGTCGATCAGGTCGTCGGCGATCTTCTGTATCACCGCGCGCATCGCCTCGACCTTCTTGACCGTGAACGGGAAGGTCATCATCCGGCGGAACCGGGTGTGCTCGGGCGCGTCGCTGTTGAAGATGGTCGGGGGCCGATGGTCGAGCGTTCCGGCCATTCCGGCGTTCTGATGCGGATAACCGGGACGGGTCTCATCGGCGCTGATGTTCGGGTCGGACAGCACCGCGCGCTGTTCGGCGTGGCCGGTGACCAGCCAGTGGACGCTGTCGTCCCAGATCTGCACCCGGGAGATCGGTCCCTCTTGCGCGGCCCGATCGCGCAGCTGCTCGGGCGGGTCGAAGGGGCAGCCGCCGCCGGTTCGTACCACGGGGAATTCGGGGAGGTAGATCGGGGAATCAGACATGATCATGCCTTTCGCGAGCTGGTTATCCCTGGAAGGTGATAGCTAGTGCGGGGCAGACAGCGGCGGCCTCGCGGACTTTGTCGTCCTGGTCCGCGGGCGGATTCGCGTCCAGCAGGATGACGACGCCGTCTTCGTCGCGCTGGTCGAACACCTCGGGCGCGGCGCCGACACAGGTGCCGCAGGCGACGCATTTGTCCTGATCGATGAATACTTTCATGGCAATTCTCCAGAGTGATTGGCTGATATCAGCGGGCTGTGAGGGCGGTCTGCGCGTCCACGACTTCCTGGCGGCGCATCCGGGTCTGCTTGGGCATGTTCCAGCCGACGACGCCGGTGATCCGGCCATCGCGGATGTAGCGGGCGACGAACTTGCGCTCGTCCGGGGAACCGTCGACGAATTCGACCTCGGCGTCCGCCGGCAGGGTGCCGTGGACCTGGATCTTGGCGTCGAACTGGTCGGTCCAGAAGTAGGAGATCGGGGTGTAGGGCTTCTCGGCGCCCAGGATGTTGGCCGCGACGGCGGCCGCCTGCTCGGTGGCGTTGGTGCGATTCTCCATCCGAACCAGCGCGCCCACGTGATCGTGGTGCCAGCGGGCGACATCGCCGACGGCGTAGATGCCGGGGGCGGCCTGGCAGAAGGAGTCGCACACGACCCCGTTGTCCAAGGTCAGGCCGCTGCCGTCGAGCCATTCGGTGGCGGGCGTCGCGCCCACGGCGACCACGACCACGTCGGCGGGCAGTTCCTCGCCGGTGTTCAGGACCACTCCGGCCACGCGGCCGTCCTGGTACTTCAGGTCGGCGACGCCGGTTCCCAGCCGCAGTGCGACGCCGTTCTCGGTATGCAATTCGCCGAGGATGGTCGCGATCCGCGGGCCGAGCTGGCCGGCCATCGGCGCGGCCAGCGGGCCGACGATGGTCACGTCCAGGCCCGCCTGTCGTGCGGTGGCGCCTATCTCGGATCCCAGCACGCCCTCGCCGACGACCACCAGCCGCTTCGAGGTCAGCAGATCCGCACGCAGTGCGAGGGAATCGGACAGGGTGCGCAGCACGTGGACACCCGCACTCGCATCGGCCCTGAACAGGGCGCGAGCGCGCACGCCGGTGGCGATCACGATGGCATCGGCGTGCACCGACGCGCCGGACGCGGTGTGCACGATGTGGCGCTCGGCGTCCAGGCTCACCGCGGGATCATCGAGGATGAAATCGACATTCAGCCCCGACAGGTGATCCTCCGGGCGCAGCCGAGCGCGCTCGGGCTCCCACGCGCCGGCCAGTACCTGCTTGGACAGCGGCGGGCGGTCGTAGGGCATCTCGGGCTCGGCGCCCAGCAGAGTGATGGAACCCTTATATCCATTGCGCCGCAGCGCTTCCGCGGTGGACAGTCCGGCGGCCGAGGCGCCGACAACCAGAACGCTGGCGGGTACCTTCATCGGGGTTCTCCTTCGGATTCGTAGCGTTGAAGTGCTGATGAATACGATTCCTTGTGGGAGGGCCCGGCAACGAGAGAGCGCAGTCCCGAACCGATGGTGTAGCTGACTACACCCTGACCTTGGAGCCTGATGCACGGTGTCCGTGCGGTTAGCGAAACAGCCGGTCTCTACGTGTGGCAGGGGCCGAAAGTAGAAGCAGCTATCTTATAGCTATCGAATATGGGCCGCCGAGAGGCGTATCCAGGTAATTGGAGGTGCGTCGAACACCGCGAATGATGCTGGTGCGCAACACATCCGACAGCTGTGGACTACCGGCGCAAGCTGATGACCTCGGATGTGGTGGAGGTAGTGTCGCCGGGGCCGGAATATCGACATGTGACCGGAAAAAGCTTGCGCCCGATCGGAATTCGGGCGTAAATCGACCTACACCGATCGGGAAGGCGGTGGAATTTCGCCGGTGCCCCGGACTCGGAACCGGTCCCGGTCCGGGGCAACTGGACTAGTACAGGCCGCCGTCCACCCGGATCAGCGATCCGGTGGTGTAGCTGGATGCCGGGCTGGCCAAATACAGTGCGGTGCTGACTATTTCGGCAGGATCGCCTGGGCGTCCCAGCGCACTGCGGGTGATCTCCCGCTTCTCAGGGGCCCATGCCTTGGAGATGTCGGTCAGGAAGGGGCCCGCGGAGATGGTGTTGACCCGTACCTTGGGGCCGTACTCCATGGCGAAAACCGTTGTCAGGGCGTTGAGTGCGGCCTTGGCTCCGGCGTAGGGGCCGAATCTGGGTTGCGGGAACAGGGCGCCGGAGGACGAGATGTTGATGATCGAGCCTCCCTCGCCGTCGGCCATTCGGCGGCCGATCAGGGAGCCCAGGCGGAACGGGCCCTTGAAGTTGACGCTGAGCACCTTGTCGAACAGGTCCTCGGTGGTCTCTTCCGACGAGGGCGCCACCGGTGACATGCCGGCGTTGTTGACCAGGATGTCAACCTTGCCGAACTCGTTGTAGGCGGCGTCGACGAGGCCGTCCATCTCTTCCCAGTGGCCGACGTGCGCGGCCACCGGGAGGGCGCGCCTGCCCAGCTCCCGGATCTCCTTCGCCGCGACCTCGCAGGCGTCGAACTTGCGGCTGGCGATCACCACGTCGGCGCCCGCCTCGGCGAACGCGCGGACCATCTGCCACCCCAGGCCCCGGCTGCCGCCGGTGACGAGGGCGACCTTGCCGGACAGGTCGAACATGTCCGTCACGCGTTCACCCCGCCAGAGAGGCTGTCGTCATTGATGATGTGCGCGTAGCGCTTGCGCGCCGCCTCGAGCTTCGGCGGGATGTGCTCGCTGGGGAACAGTCCCTCGGCGGGCTTGTATTTCTTCAGCAGCTGCTTGGCGACCGTCGTGCGATGCACCTCCGTCGGGCCGTCGGCGAGGGCGAGGTTCGGCGCGGCCATCCACCACTTCGCCAGCGGCAGTTCGTTGGTCGTGCCGAGCGAACCGTGCACGTGCACCGCGCGCTGCAGGATGTCGTGCAGCACCTTGGCCGTGGCGACCTTGGCCATGGCGATCTGCGTGCGGGCGGCGCCGTGCGGCTGGGTGTCGATGACCCAGGCCGCGTTCAACACCAGCAACCGGAACTGCTGCAATTCGATCCAGGAGTCCGCGATGAATTGCTGCACCGCCTGCTTCTCGGCCAGCACGGTGCCCTGGGTGTGGCGGGAGAGCGCGCGTTCACACATCATGTCGAAGGCGCGGGTGCATTTGCCGACCGTGCGCATGGCGTGATGGATGCGTCCGCCGCCCAGCCGCGCCTGCGCTACCTTGAATCCATCACCCGGCCCGCCGAGCATCGCGTCCAGGGGCACCCGGACCTCGTGGTATCGGATGTAGGCGTGGATGCCCTCTTCCAGTTCGTCGCGCTCGTCCATGGTGCCGACGTTGCGCTTGATCTCGATGCCGGGAGTCTCGGCGGGGACGATGAAGATCGACATCCGCCGGTGCGGTGCTGCCTCGGCATCGGTAACGGCCATGACCAGCAGGAACGCGGCGTAGCGGGCGTTGGAGGAGAACCACTTCTCCCCGTCGATGACCCATTCGTCGCCGTCCCGCCAAGCGCGGCAGACGAATTCCTTCGGGTCCGCGCCGCCCTGCGGTTCGGTCATCGAGAAGGTCGAGACGATCTCGCCGTCCAGCAGCGGCTGCAGATAGCGGGTCTTCTGCTCCTGGGTGCCGAACATCGCGAGGATCTCCGCATTGCCGGTATCGGGTGCGGCGGTTCCGAAAACCGTTGGCGCCCAGTAGGAACGGCCCAGAATCTCGTTGAGGTAGGCGAGTTTCACCTGACCGTATCCGGGTCCGCCCAGTTCCGGGCCGAGGTGGCAGGCCCACAGGCCCTGCTCTCGCACCTGCTCCTGCAACGGTTTCAGGATGGCACGCGCCTTCTCGTTGCGAGTGTCGTACGGGTCACCGCCGTGTGGGAACAGCAGGTCGAGGGGTTCGACCTCGGTCCGGACGAACTCGGCGGCCCAGTCCAGTTTGGCCTGGAACTCCGGTTCGATCGAATAATCCAGCATCGGTCCTCCGAGGGGTTCAGCAGTCCGGCCAATCGTTACCAAAAAGTATACTCTTTAACAAGTCCTGTCCTCGTCGTCGGAACCGCACCGCATGCGGTCTTCTGGGATATCCCATTGGATGGGCGGAAAATCCGCGCGCGGTTCATGGCAGGTGAATAATTGCGTGTCCTGTTCAGGATTCAGCGGATCGACCGGCGAAGGAGTTCCCCCGATGCAGAGACCGATGGAAGGCGTGCGCGTGCTCGAGGTCGCGCAGTTCACCTTCGTCCCGGCGGCGGGCGCGGTGCTCGCGGACTGGGGTGCGGATGTCATCAAGGTCGAACACGCCGAACGCGGTGACGGTCAGCGCGGCTTGAGCCGAGTGCTCGGCTACGCGGCGACCAGTGAGGGATCCTCCTTCTTCCCGATCATGGAGGGGCCCAACCGGGGTAAGCGCAGCGTCGGCATCGCGCTGGAGAAGCCTTCCGCACGAAAGGTTTTCGAGGACCTGGTGCGCGGTAGCGACGTCTTCCTCACCAACTTCCTGCCCGAGGCCCGCAAGAAGCTGCGCATCGAACTCGAGGACATCCGGGCGATCAACCCGAACATCATCTACGTGCGGGGCAGCGGATTCGGCCAGCGCGGTGACGAGGCGGACAAGGGCGGCTACGACAGCACCGCCTTCTGGGCGCGCGGTGGCAGCGCCGCCGGGGTGACCCCGCCGGACGCCGACCGGATGATCCGGATGCCCGCGGGCGCATACGGTGACTCGCTCGGCGGGTTGACGATCGCGGGTGGTATCTCCGCCGCACTGTACAAGCGCGCGACGACAGGCGAACCCTCGGTGGTCGACGTCTCGTTGCTCGGCGTCGGCGCCTGGGCCACGCAGTTCACCGTCAACCTCGCCCTGATGAACGGCGGCCCGTTGCCGCCCAACCCGCCGCGCCGCTACGGCTCGGCGACCAATCCGCTCATCGGCGCGTACGGCACCTCCGACGGACGCTGGATCGAGCTGTCCATGTTGCAACCGGGCCGCTACTGGCCGGAGTTCTGCAAGCTGGTCGGCCGCGACGATCTGGTCACCGACGAGCGGTTCGACACCACCGAGAAGATCATGGCCAACGCGCCGGAGGCCGCGGAGATCGTGGCCGAGATCATCGCGGCCCGCCCGTACGCCGAGTGGATCGAGCTGCTGAGCCAGGGCGAGGGCCAGTGGGGGACCGTGCAGAACTCCTGGGAGGTCGGTCAGGACCCGTCGCTGCGGGCCAACGGCCTGATCGCCGGTGTGGTCGACGCCGAGGGTGTCGAGCGCGAATTGGTCTGCAACCCGGTGCAATTCGACCAGACTCCGGCCACCCTGACCCGCGCGCCGCAGTTCGCCGAGCACACCGACGAGGTGTTGCGCGAGACCGGCCTGACCGACGAGGAACTCATCGCGTTGAAGATCGACGGCGCGATCACGTAACGATCGTCCCGCCGCCCGTTCGACCAACCAAGGGGGTCACCTATGACAACCGCAGTCGAGGGCGGGAGCACCTATGAGGGTGTGCCCGCCTACCACTTCGACAATCGCGTCCCCGGCCCGGTCCTGAGCCATCAGCAGCACTGGGATCGAATGGCCGCGAGCCACGACGGATTCCGCAGCACCGTCGCGAATGGATTCTGGGTCGTCACCGACGGGCCGGCGATCCAGCAGGCGTTGCAGGACTGGCGCACCTTCTCGAGCACCTCGGTGACCGCGCTCAATCCGGACCCGGAGTTCCTGTGGATTCCCGAGATGCTGGACCCGCCGCTGCACACCCAGTGGCGGCGGCTGCTCGGCGCGGACTTCTCCCCGAAGACGACCGCGGCTCGCGAGGACGAGGTCCGGCGGATCGCGGTCGAGTTGATCGAGGCGTTGCCCGAGCACGGATCGGTCGACGTGCTGGACGAATTCACCCGCAAGTTCCCCACCAAGGTCTTCATGGGCATGCTCGGGCTGCCCGAGCAGGATCTGGACCGATTCCTGAACTGGGTGCACGAGATCCTGCACCTGACCTACGAGCAGGATCCCGACAGCAGCCGCCAGCTGCGCGCCATCAACGAGGTGTCGGCGTACTTCGAGGAACAGATCAGCGCGCGGCGCGAGAGTCCGGGCGAGGATCTGATCTCCCGCGCCATGACCTGGTCGGTGGGCGACGAGGCGATCAGCGACAGCGATCTGCACGCGCTGTGCCTGCTGCTGTTCCAGGCGGGTTTCGACACGGTCCCGATCACGCTGGGCTGGTCGTACTACCACTTCGCCACGCATCCCGAACAGCGCCGGGCCGTCGTCGCGGACCCCACGCTGATCGGCACCGCGGTCGAGGAGATCCTGCGGGTCTACTCGCCGGTCATCCCGGCCCGGAAAGCCGTGCGCGACACCGAGGTCGGCGGCTGCCCGATCAAATCGGGCGAGATGGTGATGCTGCCCCTGTCGGTGACCAACCGTGATCCGGAGCGGTACGACAACCCCCTCGAGGTGGACCTGGAACGCACCAGGGTCGATCACGTCGCGTTCGGTTCCGGACCGCACCGGTGCCTGGGCTCGCATCTGGCCCGGCTGGAACTCAATGTCGCGGTGCAAGAGTGGCACAGGCGAATTCCCGATTACCGGCTCGCTCCCGGGCAGGACCTTCAGGAGACCGGCAACATGTACGGTCTCACCACATTGCGATTGGAATGGTGACAGTGTCGGCAAACATCTTGAAGGCGGCGGATTTCTATCACACGGGCATCGTGGTGCCGGATCTGGACGCGGCGAAGGCGCGGATGAGCGAGCTGGCCGGGTACCGCTGGACCGTCGACCTCACCGCCGAGGTGCCGGTGCTCGACGCCCACGGGGAGATTCGCACGCTCGGGATGCGGTACGTGTACTCGCTGGACGCTCCGCGCATCGAACTCGTCCAGGAGATTCCGGGGTCGTTCTGGTCGGCGACGCCGAACTCCCACACACATCACCTCGGTTACTTCTGTGACGATGTGGCTGCCACCTCGAAACAGCTGGAGGAGGGCGGATACGCGCGGGAGGTGTCCGACGCGTTCAACGGCGAGACCCCGTCCGTGTTCGCCTTCCACATGTCACCGGACGGTCTGCGGTTCGAGATCGTGGATCGCACCAGGATCCCGGATCTGGCCGAATATCTTCGCGAGCGCACCCCGCAGTGACCTCGCGGTCGTCGTGATCGGGTGCCGACCGCACCCGATCGTAACGAAACCCCCTGTCCCACAGTGCGATCCACTGTGGGACAGGGGGTTCGTCGTGCAGCGGGCGTTCAGAAGACCGGCTGCTGCGGACGCTTCTTCAGGTAGCCGCCCGAATCGACGCGCATCTGCATACCCGTCACCCACTTGGACTCGTCGGATACCAGGAACAGCACCATATCGGCGATATCCTCCGGTTCGACGTACGGATTGCCCATCCCGGTCGTCGCGGGGAAGCTCGGCATGGCGTCCTCGCGGACCGGATGCTCGAGGTCGGGGCGGAACGCCCGGTACATGGCCTCGTTGTGCAACATGTCGGTGTTGACGTTGGCGGGGTGGATGGCGTTGACCCGGATCTTGTGCGGCATCAGCACAGTCCCGAGATCGTGGACGAACGAGGCGACGGTCCGCTTGGCGAAGGAGTAGCCCAGGCCGCCCGGACCGAGTGCGGGGTTGTCGGTGGTGGCGGTGGCCAGTGCCGCGATCGAGCCGGTCGCGATGATCGAACCGCCCTCGGTGAGATGTGGGAGGGCGGCCTGCACAGCGTGCACGACGCCGTTGAAGCCGACAGTGACCACATCGATGAATGCCTGTGTGCCCCGGTCGATTCCGAGTGGCGCGATGGATGCCTGCGCCACGACCGCGTCCAATCGGCCGAGGGTGGTGACGCCGTCGTCCACCGCGGACTTCAGCGCGGCGGGATCGCGAACATCGACGATCCGGGCCACCGCGCGGCGGCCCGCCTTCTCGACCAGGCGGACGGTCTCGTCCAGATCCTCGCGCCGGGCCAGGGGATAGGGATTGGTGTCGATATCCGCGCAGATGTCCACGGCGATGATGTCCGCACCCTCTGCCGCGAGGCGAATCGCGTGGGCGCGACCCTGTCCTCGCGCCGCGCCGGTGATGAACACGACCTTGTCCTGAACTCGCCCCATGGCAGGCTCCTTCCGATCCGAATGCTGCCTTGTGAGCCTAGTGACATCGCCCATGTTCAGTATTCTCAATACGGTTCAGTGGGAGAGTATTCGGCGATAGTTTCGGAAATTTCCGCTGAGTGAGATGCGGTTGAGTCAACTGAATCAATGCCACCAGTGGCTCAGCGCATCGAGATGACGCCGCATCCGGTGACGTGCCAGTCCCGCATCACCGGCCCGGATCGCGTCCAGGATGTGCTGGTGCACCTGCCGCACCTCCTCGGCGGCGCTGTCGCCCGGCAGCATCTGATCGTGAGCGGCCGCGTGCCGCCGGAACAGTTCGGTGATGATCGACCCGAACAGCGAGAGCACGGGATTGCCTGCGGCCGCGGCCAATTCGGCGTGGAACAGATCGGCCTTGCGCGGATTGCCGGTCGGCCCCTCGACCGGCCAGCGGACCGCCGCGGTGAGCCGGTCCGCGGTGTCGTTGTCCTGCGCGGCGCAATGTTCGGTCACACGCGCGACGACGCCCAGCTCGATCGCATTGCGCACCAGACGCAGATCGTCGGCGCTCACGCCCTGGTACTCCAGGAACAGGGCCATCGTATCGATGCTCGCCTGGGGTTCGGGCGAGCAGATGATCAGCCCGCCGCCCGGACCTCGGCGCATCCGGGCCACGGAGTGGTATTCCAGGATGCGGATCGCCTCGCGCAGGACCGCGCGGCTGATCTCGTAGCGGGACAGCAGATCCGCTTCGGACCCGAGCACCATGCCGAGTTGCCAACCGCGCGCGGCGATGTCGTCGTGGATGCGGGCGGCGACGACCTCGGCCAGTTTGGCGCGCGGACCCTCGACGATCTCGGGTTCGATCACCGCTCCCGCGATCCGCGTCCCCCGGCGGACGCGATGCTTGTCGATCCAATCCGACACTCCCGCAAGGTGTCTGCCCAGCAGCGTCTCGGCGCGGGCGCCATCGCCCGCGATCACCGACTCGACCACGGCGCGGTGGTCCCGGTGCGAGTCGCGTTTCGCGGCCAGCATCTCGGTCCGCGAAATGCGCCGGGAGGTGTGTGCGTATCGTCCGGTGAGGCGGGTGAGCACATCGATGAACAGATGCAATGCCGGATTGCCGGACATCTGCCCGAGCAGCGTATGCAGCGGGTCGTCCAGGATGGCGGGTTCGGCCAGCAGGCTCTGCTCGATGTCCAGATGCGCACGCAGCGTGGTGATTCCGTCCTCGCTGATGCGATCGGCGGCGAGGCGGGCCGCGAGCGGTTCGAGCAGCAGCCGCGCCTCCAGCAGATCGTCCACGCCGGTGCCGACGTACTCCAGGTAGATCACGATGGCCCGGGTGGCCGGCCCGGCATCGGGTGCGCACACGAACAGGCCACCGTTCGGGCCGCGCCGCATCCGCGCGACCTGGTGATGTTCGACCAGCCGCACCGCCTCGCGCAGCACCGCCCGGCTCACTCCGAACCGCTCGCGCAGGCCCACCTCCGAGCCGAGCAGCTCACCCACCGGCCAGCCGCGGCGGATGACCGTCTCCTCGAGTTGCCGCGCGACCTGCGCGGCGAGTTTGCCTACGGGCAGGCCGGATTCGACCCCGGACTCGGGGCCGGGGTCAGCGGGGTCGAACTCGACGGCGGTCGACATGTGGGCCCATTCCTCGCGCGAAACCGGTTGTTCAGGACAGCAATTCGAGGATGGTCGCGTTGGCGGTGCCGCCGCCCTCGCACATCGTCTGCAGGCCGTAGCGCAGGCCCTGCCGCCGCATCTGCGCCAGCAACCGGGTCATCAGGATGGCACCCGACGCGCCGAGTGGATGGCCGACGCCGATCGCGCCGCCGAGCGGGTTGACTCGCTCCGGATCGGCCCCGGTTTCCGCCAGCCAGGCCAGGGGAACCGGCGCGAACGCCTCGTTGACCTCGAAAACGCCGATATCGTCGATGCTCAGCCCGGCCCGCCGCAGCACCTTCTCGGTGGCGGGGATCGGTCCGGTGAGCATCATGACCGGGTCGGCGCCGCTGACCGCGCCACTGTGGTATCGCGCGATCGGCGTCAGGCCGAGCTGCGCGGCGCGTTCGGGCGTGGTGATCAGCAGCGCGGCAGCGCCGTCCGCGATCTGCGAGGAGTTACCGGCATGGATGAGACCGTCGGGCTTGAACGACGGCTTCAGCTTGGCGAGTGTCTCCACGGACGTGCCGCGGCGCAGACCCTCGTCGACGGTGAACTTCGTACCCTCGACATCCACCGGGACGACGTGATCGTCGAAGACGCCCGCATCGATCGCGGCGGCGGCCTTGGCATGAGACCGGGAGGAGAACTCATCGAGCTGGGTGCGGCTGAAACCCCAGCGCTCGGAGATCAGTTCCGCGCCGATGCCCTGGCTGAACTCGACGTTGCCGTAGCGCGCCAGCGCCTTCGGGCCGTAGGGCTGGCCGGTGGTGCGGTGCGAGCCGAGCGGGACGCGGGTCATCGTCTCCACGCCGCCCGCGACGACCAGGTCGAGCTGTCCGGCCATGACCGCGTGCGCGGCCTGGTCGATCGCTTGCTGGCTCGACCCGCAGGCCCGGTTGATCGTGACGCCGGGAACATGTTCGGGCCACCCCGCCGCGAGCACCGCGAAACGTCCGATATTGCTGGACTGATCACCGATCTGGGTGACGCATCCCCAGATCACGTCGTCGACGGTGCCCGGATCGATGCCGGTGCGTTCGGCGAGGGCGACGAGCACCTCGGCCGACAGATCGGCGGCGTGCACCGGGCCCAGCGTGCCGTTGCGCTTGCCGATCGGCGTGCGCACGGCCTCGACTATGACGGCTTCTCTCATGAAATCTGTCCTCTCGCTTGCGAATACATCTCGCGGTTGGGGGCCTGGGCGGGGATCGCTGCTCCGCCGGCGATCAGTGTGTCCGCGTTCTCGATTTCCCAGTCTCGCAAGACCTGCGCGGTATCCGCACCGACCTGCGCCGCCGTGGCGCCCGGGGTCGCGGGCGTAGCCGAGAACCGGGGCGCGGCGTTGGGCTGGACGACGCCGTCTCGGGTCAACAGACTGCCGCGGGCGGCCAGATGGGGGTGCCGGGCGGCCTCGGTGAGCCCGAGGACCGGCGCGACGCAGGCGTCGGTGCCCTCGAACAGTTCGGCCCATTCATCCCGGGTCCGCTCGGCGAACCGTTGTGCCAGTTGGGATCTCAGCTTCGGCCAGGTCGAGCGGTCGTGCTGGCGTTCGGGGTCGACGTCGAGGTCGAGCAGTTGGATGAGCTGCCGGTAGAACTTGGCCTCGAGCGCGCCCACGGCCATGTACCGGCCGTCGCTGGTCGCGTAGACGGCGTAGAACGGCCATCCGCCGTCGAGCTGATTGACGCCGCGTTCGTCGGTCCACGCACCGCGGGCCAGTTTGGCAAGCGGGCTCGCCAGCAGATGGGTGGTGCCGTCCACGATGGCCGCGTCCACCACCTGACCCTGACCGGTGCGCTGCGCGGCGTGCAGTGCCGCGAGGATGCCGATCACCAGATAGCAGGAGCCGCCGCCGAAGTCGCCGAGCAGATTCAGCGGAATCTGCGGCGGCCCACCGGCATCGCCGATCGCGCCGAGCGCTCCGGTCAGCGCGATGTAGCCGATATCGTGCCCGGCGGCCATCGCCAGCGGCCCGTCCTGACCCCAGCCCGTCATCCGGCCGTAGACCAGCCGGGGATTACGGGCGAGGCATTCGTGCGGGCCGATGCCGAGGCGTTCGGTGACTCCCGGCCGGAAACCCTCGATCAGCACGTCGGCGCGATCGACCAGCCCCAGCACGGTCGCCGCGCCGTGGGGATGTTTGAGATCGACGACGATCGAACGCTTTCCGCGATTGACCACATCGGCCGGGCCGCCCGCGTCCGCCTCGCTCATTCGCTCGGGGCGGTCGACGCGCACGACCTCCGCGCCGAGATCCGCGAGCAGCATTCCGGCGAACGGTCCGGGACCGATACCGCCGAGTTCGACGATCCGGCATCCCGCGAGGGGACCCGTGGTCATGATCGCGCTCCCGTTCGCCCGGACATCAGCGACCCCGCCAGACCGGCGCGCGCTTCTCGGCGAACGCCGTCGCGCCTTCTTTGGCATCCTCGGAGGCGAACACCGGCGCGGCGATCTCGGCCGACTGCGCCCAGCCCTCCGCGAGCGTCCAGTCGGCGGTCGAACGCGCGATCTGCTTGGTCGCCGCGACGGCCAGCGGACCGTTGGCGCCGACGAGCTGGGCCAGTTCCAACGCACCGGCGAGGGCACCGCCCTCGTCGGTGAGCCGGTTGATCAGGCCGACCTCGGCGGCGCGCTCCGCGGTGATGGGCTCACCGGTCAGCAGCAGTTCCATGGCGATGGCGAACGGGACGCGGCGGGGGAGTTGCAGCGCGGCGCCACCACGGGCGACCAGCGAACGTTTCACCTCGGGGACGCCGAATCGCGCGGTGCGCGAGGCCACCACGAGATCGCAAGCCAGCAGCAGCTCGAAGCCGCCGGCCAGGGCCCAGCCCTCGACCGCGCCGATGAGCGGCTTGCGCGGCGGCGTCTCGGCGATCCCGCACAGCCCGCGGCCCGGGATGGCCGGGCTCTCGCCGCGCAGCCACGCCTTCAGATCCATTCCCGCACTGAACGTTCCGCCCGCGCCGGTCAGCACGCCGACCCACAGTTCGGAGGACTCGTCGAGTTCGTCCACCGCGGCGGCGACCTGGGCGCCGACGGCGCCGTTCAGCGCGTTCTTGACCTCGGGGCGGTTGATCGTGATGACCATGACCGGGCCGCGCCGCTCCAGCAGCACCTCGTCGGACACTGTTCCTCCTTTATGCCGATCCGGTCGGCTAGTGATATTGAGATTCCTGATCGGTATGATCCGGCCACTCTTTGCAGGTGGGTCTTCATAAGTTAGCATCCAATATCGATAAAAGCGTATACTCAATTAAGGTAGGGTGACGGCGGTCCCGCATCTCGGCGCGACGCTCGATCCGGTGACACGCGTCCTGCCGGGAGGAGAATCGATGCGTCGCACGTTGTTCACCCAGGACCACGACGACTTCCGGAGTCTGGTCCGCGACTTCCTGACGCGCCGGGTCGTACCGGAGTACGAGGAATGGCGCAAGGTGGGCCTGGTTCCGCGCGAGTTGTTCACCGCCATGGGCGAACTCGGCATCATCGGCACCTCGGTGCCGGAAGAGTACGGCGGCGGCGGGCAGCGGGACTACCGCTACAACGTCGTCATCCAGGAGGAGACCGCACGGGCCGGGGTGACCCTCGGCGGCCTGCGCACCCATCTGGACGTCGTGGTCCCCTATTTCCTCGGGCTGGCCGACGAGGCCCAGCGCAAGCGGTGGTTGCCGGGAATCGCGTCGGGGGAGCTGTACACGGCCATCGCGATGAGCGAGCCGGGCACGGGCTCGGATCTGGCCGGCATCGCCACCAAGGCGGTGCGCGAGGACGACCATTACATCCTCAACGGCGCGAAGACATTCATCACCGGCGGCTACCACGCCGATCTGATCATCGTCGCCGCCCGGACATCACACGACCCGGACAACCGCCGCGCGGGCATGACCCTGATGGTGGTGGAGAAGGGGATGCCCGGCTTCACCGTGGGTCGCAAGCTCGAGAAGATCGGCCTGCCGACCCAGGACACCGTCGAGCTGTCCTTCGATCAGGTTCGCGTGCCGGTGGAGAACCGGCTCGGCGAGGAGGGCGCGGCGTTCTCCTACCTCGGCCGCAATCTCGCTCAGGAACGACTGGCCATCGCCGTCGGCGCGGTGGCGCAGACTCGCGCGGCGATCGAACTCACCTTGACGTACGTGCGGGACCGGATCGCCTTCGGCAAACCCGTCGCGTCCTTCCAGAACACCAAGTTCGAACTCGCTGCAGTGTCAACGGAACTCGAAGCCGCACAAGCCCTTCTGGACTCGGCCATCGCGGCGCTGATCGCCGGTGAGCTGGACCCGGCCGACGCCGCCAAGACCAAACTGTTCTGCACCGAAGTGCAGGGCCGGGTGATCGACCGGTGCCTGCAGTTGCACGGCGGCTACGGCTACATCCTCGAATCGCCGATCGCGCGGCTGTACGCCGACGCCCGGGTGACCCGCATCTACGGCGGTACCAGCGAGGTTCTCAAGACCATCGTCAGCAAATCCCTCGGACTATAAGGAGTTCGCATGCAAATCGACGGTTCGTCGGCACTGATCACCGGCGGTGCGTCCGGCCTGGGCCTGGCCACTGCACGCCGGATCATCGAGCGTGGCGGCCGGGTCGTCCTGGCCGACATCTCGCAGGAGCAGGGCGAGAAGGCGGTCGCCGAGTTGGGCTCGGTGGCACGGTTCGCGCGCGCGGACGTCACGGACGAGCAGGGTGTGCAGGCCGCGCTCGACCTCGCCGCGGAGCACGGGCCGCTGCGTTTCGTGGTGCACTGCGCGGGCCGCGGCGGCGACCGCACCCGCATCATCGACCGGGATCGCAAGCCCGGCGAGCTGGACACCTTTGCCGAGGTCATCCGCGTCAACCTGGTCGGCACCTACAACGTGCTGCGCCTGGGCGCGGCGGCGCTGGCCGCCAACGAGGTCGTCGACGGCGACCGTGGCGCGATGGTGCTGACCGCGTCGGTGGCCGCGTTCGACGGTCAGATCGGGCAGACCTCCTACACCGCCGCCAAGGCTGGTGTGCACGGGATGACCCTGGTGGCCGCGCGCGACCTGGCCAGCTGGAACATCCGGGTGAACACCATCGCCCCGGGCATCATGGACACCCCCATGCTCGGCCGCCTGCGTTCGGACATCCGCGAGAGCCTCGCGGCCACCGTCCCGCACCCCAAGCGCCTGGGTGAGCCCGACGACTTCGGCCGTCTCGCGGTCGAGATGCTGGAGAACCCCTACCTCAACGGCCAGACGATCCGTCTCGACGGAGCCATCCGCATGGCCCCGCGCTGAGTGGGGACGACGAGATGAATACCGACACCACCGAGACCGACGAGCAGTTCCGGGCCCGGCTGCGCGCCTTCCTCGACGAGCACCGGCCCGGTCGCCGGCCGCGCGCGGCCGATGAGCGCCTGGCCTGGCAGAAGGATTGGCTGGCAACGCTTTTCGACGCCGGATTCGCCGGGCCGAGTTGGCCGCGCAGGTACGGCGGCATGGAGTTGGGTTTCGCTCGTCAGGTGATCTACCAGGAGGAGTACAACCGGGCCCGGGTGCCGGGACCGTTGGGCACCGGGCTGGGCATCGCCGCGCCGACGATCATCAAGTACGGCACCGAGGAGCAGAAGGACCGGTTCCTGCGGCCGATGCTGCGCGGTGACAGCGTCTGGGCGCAGGGGTATTCCGAGCCGGGCGCCGGCTCGGACCTTCCGGCGTTGCGGACCACCGCGCGTCGCGAGGGCGGCGGTCCCGACGATCCGGACGCGTACTACGTGGTCGACGGGCAGAAGGTGTGGAACAGCGCGGCGGATGTCGCGGACATCCTGTTCACCCTGGTCCGCACCGGTCCGCCCGGTTCGCGTCAGGAGGGGATCAGCTATCTGCTGATCGACGCGCATGCCCCGGGCGTCACCGTGCGCCCGCTGCGCGACCTCACCGGTGACGCGCACTTCTGCGAGATCTTCTTCAACGAGGTGCGGGTCCCGGTGGCGAACCGGATCGGGCCCGAGAACGGCGGCTGGCCGCTGGTGCGCACCAGTCTCGGGCACGAGCGCGCGGCCGGGGCGATGAATCAGGCCGCGCTGTACCGGCGGGTGCTGGACGAGTTGATCGAACTCGCCCGCGAATGGGGAGCGCTCGCGGATCCGCTGATCCGGGATCGGTTCGCCGAGTTCGAGATGCGGGTGCGGATCATGCGGTTGACCGGGATGCGCACCATCTCCGACATTCTCGCGAAGGGCGAACCGGGCCCGGCGTCCTCGACCTCGAGGCTGTTCATCGTCACCTTCGAGCAGGAGCTGCACGAGTTCGCGGTGGATCTGCTCGGCTGCTACGGCATTCTGGATCGGCACGATCCGCATGCGGTGCAGCGCGGCCGCTGGGTGTGGGGATTCCTGCGCACCCGGGCCTCGACCATCGGCGCGGGGACTGCCGAAATCCAGCGCAACACGATCGCCGAGCAGGTGCTGGGTCTGCCACGCGACCCGGCGATGCCCAGCACGGGAAGGTCCTGATGAGAGCCGCGTACTGCACGGAATACGGTGCGCCCGACAAGCTTTCGGTCGTCGAACTGGACGATCCGGAGCCCGGCCCGGGTCAGGTCGCGGTGCGGATACACGCCGCGTCGGTGAATTTCCCGGATGTGCTGATGGTGGCGAACCAGTACCAGGTGACGCTGCCGCTGCCGTTCGTCCCGGGCAGCGAATTCGCCGGCGAGGTGTGCGCACTCGGGCCCGGTGTCAGCGATCTGAAGGTCGGTGACCCGGTGGCCGGTTCGGCGATGGGCGGCGCGTTCGCCGAGCGGATCGTGGTGCCGGTCGAGTCGCTGCGTGAGGTGCCGGACGGGCTGGACATGGTGCACGCGGCGGCATTCCACGTCGCCTACGGCACCGCGTACCACTCGCTGGTCACCATCGGCGGGGCGGTGGCGGGCGAAACGGTGGCGGTACTGGGCGCGGCCGGCGGGGTCGGCTCGGCCACCGTCGACGTCGCGACCCGGCTGGGTCTGCGCGTGATCGCGGCCGCGTCCTCACCGGAGCGTCTCGCGATCGCCCGCGATCTCGGCGCTGTGGCCGGAATCGATTACAGCAGTGAGGATCTCAAGACCCGCCTGCGCGAGCTGTCCGACGGCGGCGTCCATCTGGTGATCGATCCGGTGGGCGGCGACTACTCCGAGGCGGCCCTGCGTGCTCTGCGGCACGGCGGACGTTTCGTCACCGTCGGGTACGCGGACGGCAAGATCCCCCGCATCCCGCTGAACCTGGTCCTGCTCAAGGACGCGACCGTGCGCGGCTTCGAGATCCGTCTGCTGCGCCGGGACAACCCCGAGGCGGTCGCCGCGGCCACCCGTGCGCTCTCGGAGATGGTGCGCGGCGGCATGCGCCCGCACGTCTCCGCGGTTCACCCGCTCACCGATGTCTCCGGCGCGCTGACCGCGGTGGCGCAGCGCCGGACCACCGGAAAGGTCGTGCTCGACATGCTCGATCGCTGAGCGTCGTTCGGCGTTTCGGCGTTCGGTGAGAACAACCCATCGGGATGCTCACCCGGCCCGGCGGCCCGGCGTACATCGCCGGGCCGGACGAGCATCGGAACGGAGTTTCGATGTCCTACAACGAATCCGGCGCGCACCTCGACGTCCCGGAGGTGCCGGTTCCAGGCCACGTACCGGCCGAACTCGTCCATCGGGTCGATCACCACAACGATCCGGGCGCCTTCTCGCATCCGTTCGGCTATCTCGATGGGCTGCGGGAGGAATGTCCCATCGCGTACAGCCCGGTCTACGAAGGCTTCTGGGTGGCCACGCGCTGGGAGGATCAGCGGGCGATCCTGCAACAGCCGGAACTGTTCTCGAGCAAGATCATCGGTGTTCCCGGTGCGAAGTGGTACGCGGGCAACGAACTGCTGCCGCTGTCGCTGGACCCGCCCGAGCACACCCGATACCGCGCGTTGATCAATCCGGCGTTCTCGCCGCGGCGGATTGCCGCGCTGGAGCAGACCATCCGTGACCAGTCGTATCAGCTGATCGATGCGATCCTCGACAAGGGCACGGGCACAACGGAATTCATGACCGAATACGCCGAACCGCTGCCGTCGCTGATCTTCACCGCGATGCTCGGGCTGCCGTCTTCGGAGTACCGGCAGTTCGTCGGCTGGGTCGACACGATGCTGCACACCCGTCCGACCGAGGCCGGGGTGAAGACCAGGCAGCAGGCGGGCGAGCAGATCAACGAGTATCTGACGGAGTTGATCGCCGAACGCACCCGAACTCGTCGCGACGACCTGATCAGCGATCTGGTCGACAGCGAGGTCGATGGCGAGTGGCTCAGCCCGGACGAGGTCCGGCGGGTGTGCTTCCTGCTGTTCTCCGCAGGACTGGACACCGTGACCACGGCGCTGGGATGGGCCGTGCGGTATTTCGCCGAACATCCGCCGGTGCGCGCGGAGCTGGTCCGGAATCCGGAGCTGGCCCCGAGCGCGGTGGAGGAGATCCTGCGACTGCATTCCTTCGTGAATCACGCCCGTACCGTCACCCGGGATCTGGAGTTCGGCGGAGTCCGGATGCGGGAAGGCGATCGCATCCTGCTGTACAGCGGAGCCGCGGGACGTGATCCGCGCCAATTCCCGAACCCGCTGGAATTCGACTTCGACCGCAAGCCGAACCGGCACACCGCATTCTCGCTCGGCCCGCACCGCTGCGTCGGATCACATCTGGCGCGTCTGGAACTGACGGTGTCCCTGAATCAGTGGCACGAGCGGATTCCGGACTACCGGATTCCCGACGGCGCCGACGTTCCGATCCACGCGGGCGGTGTCGTGGGCATCGAGCGGCTGCCGCTGGCGGTTTCGGAGTAGTCGGAAAAAGTCTCCTCAATGGTATCGAGGGACGCTCGTCGAGCCGGTATTCACGCCGGATTCCATTGAGCGGGACATTAACAGTGCACGCATTACCTCATCGGTCATAGACTGGACGAGTGCCGGCGTACAGCAGGCCCGAAGTGTGCGTCGAGAGCAGAGCAACGCATCCAAGTGCGGTTGCCCCAGGCGCCGCGATCATCACGAGGGAGCAGACCAATGCCCTTGCAGCCCTATATGAAGCTGCTGTCGACAGACGACCATCTGATCGAACCGCCCAAGCTGTGGACGGACCGACTGCCTGCCAAGTACCGCGAACTCGGTCCGCGGATCGTCGAGCAGGCACGCGGCGAGGGGCAGGCTCCCGCCGAGGTGTGGAAGTACGAGGACCGGATCTACCCGTACATCGGCCTCAACGCGGTCGCGGGTAAGGATTTCGAGGACTTCGGTCTCGAGCCGACGCGCTACGACGAGATGATCCCGGGTTGTTACGACCCGAAGGCCCGGCTGCGGGATATGGATCTGGACGGTGTGTGGGGCGCGCTGTGCTTCCCGTCCTTCCCGCGTTTCTCGGGCACCGTGTTCCTGGAGGGTCAGGACAAGGATCTGGCCCTGCTGTGCGTGCAGGCGTGGAACGATTTCGTCCTCGACGAATGGTGCCCGGCGGGCCCGGCGGGACGCCTGATTCCGCTGAGCATGCTGCCGCTGTGGGACGTCGAGGCCAGCGTGCGCGAGATCTACCGGGTGGCCGCGAAGGGCTCGAAGGCGATCACCTTCCCCGAGTACACCACGCCGCTGGGTCTGCCCTCGGTCTACACCGGGCACTGGGATCCGGTGTTCGCGGCGCTCGAGGAGACCGATATTCCGCTGTGCCTGCACTTCGGCACCTCGGGCAACCCGCCCAAGACCTCGCCGGAAGCGCCGTTCGCGGTGACCATCTCGCTGTTCGCCTGCAACTCCATGTTCGCGGCCGCGGATCTGATCTTCTCCGAGGTGTTCCACAAGTTCCCCAAGCTGAAGGTCGGTTTGTCCGAGGGCGGTATCGGCTGGATGCCGTACCTGATCGAGCGGATGGACAACACCTGGGAGCGGCACCGCTTCTACCAGAACCTGAACCAGGACGTGCGCCCGTCGGAGCTGTTCAAGAAGCACTTCCACGGCTGCTTCATCGACGACCGGTTCGGCGTGGAGGTGCGCCACCACATCGGTGTCGACCGCATCACCTGGGAGTGCGACTACCCGCACTCGGACTCGTACTGGCCCAAGAGCCGGGCCTACGCGGCCGAGGTGCTCGCCGACGTACCCGATGACGAGGTGCACAAGATCGTCGAGCTGAACACTCGTCGGCTGTACAACATTCCGGCATGAGCGCGCCGGTGCCGGGCAGGCGCCCTGTGGGGCGCCTGCCGGAGTCCGAGCGGTCGGACTGGACCGAACAGGACCTGCTGACCCGTGAGGAGGCGCACGGCCGGCTGGTCCAGGAGATCGATCTGGTCCAGACCCGGCTCGGCGATCTGGGGGACGGCGACAAGGCCGAGCGGGAGCTGCTCGAATCCCGGTTGCGCGCATTGCGTAGTGCCGCTTCGGATCTGCTCGGTTCTCAGTAGCGGCCGGCGCCCCGTGGTGACGCGCCGAGCGCGCCGCGGGGCATCAGGCCGACGTGGCGGCCGAATGTTCCCTGACCGCGGCCTCGAGCGCCTCGATGTCGTACTCGCCACCGGAGAAGCCGATGAACAGTGTGCGGCAATACGTTTGGGACAGGTAGCTCGCGGTCCACTGCTGACCGGGTTTGACCCACTGATACGTATGGTTGTGCATATTGAGGAACTGCAACGTCGCCAGGCTCGGATCGGCCTCCCGAAAGACCCCCTCGTCCATGGCGGCCACCAGCAGCGAGCGCACGACTTCCTCGAACTGCCTGCGGCGCTTCAGCATTTTCTCCAGATTGGGCTCGGACAGCTGCCGGTAGTCGTGCTCGTACACCCAGATGTGGTCCAGGCGTTCGAAGATCACGGTCAGCAGTTCTTCGGACAGCAGCCGCAGTTTGATCGTCGGCGCGGCGTCCAGGGCCTGGATCCGGGCCGAGATCTCCAGCAGCGGAGTGAGGACTCGCTCCTGGATTTCGATCAGGAGATTCTCCTTGGAGCCGATGTAGTAGTAGAGGGCTCCCTTGGCCAGGCCCACCGTCTCGCCGATCTCGACGATGCCGGTCGCGGCGTACCCGTTCTTCGCGAACAGCGCCGCGGCGGTGTCGATGATCTCGTCTCGCTTGATCTGGTACTGCGGGCCGTGTCCTGGTGGCCGGGCCACATCATCCCCTCTGGTCGGCGTGCCGATACTCGGGTGCGAGTATACGCAGACTAGAACGGATGGTCGAAATAACGGGCCGCCCGGAGGGGACGGCCGGGCGGCCCGATTTCGCGACTCCGGATCTCAAGTCTGCCGGGACAGGCCGGTCCGCTGATCGGCGGAACGGCGACGCTGCTGCGGTTGCAGGGAGGGGAACCGCAGGTAGTGGTCGATTCCGGGCATATCCGTCCCAGGTGGCACCACCTGGTCGATGGCGTCGAGAACGTCCGGGGTGAGCTGTATGTCCGCGGCCGCCAGCGTGTCGTCCAGATGACGCATGGTCCGCGGTCCGATGATCGTGGACGTGATGGCCGGATGGCTGGAGACGAACGCCAGCGCCAGCTCGGTCGGGGTGAGGCCCGCCTGGCCGGCGATCTCGCGCAACGCGTCCACGGCGTCGAATCGCGCGGGATCGCGGCGTTCGGCCACGGTCGTGACGGTCCGCCCCGACATGAACAGGCCGTCGGGGTCGTAGCGCGACCCGGCCGGAGGTTGTTCGTCGCGTCGATATTTGCCGGTCAGCCAGCCGCCCGCGAGCGGACTCCAGGCGATCACCGACATCCGGTGTCGTTGGCAGGCAGGAAGTATCGAGGTTTCGATCGAACGCGCGAAGATCGAATACTGCGGCTGCTCGCACACGAACCGTTCGCTGTTTCGCCGCACCGCCGCCCACTGCGACTCCACGATCCAGTCCGCGGGAAACGACGACGAGCCCAGATAGAGCACCTTGCCCTGGCGGACCAGATCGCTCAACGCGCTCAGTGTCTCCTCCGGGTCGGTGTCCCAGTCCGGCTTGTGCATCTGGTACAGGTCGATGTAATCGGTACCCAGCCGCCGCAGGCTCGCCTCGACCGCACGGACGATCCAGCGCCGGGAGGAGCCCTGGTCGTTGCGGTCCCCGCTCATGGGGTAGTAGCACTTGGTGGCCAGGACCACTTGCTCACGCCTGGCGCGCACGGCGCGCCCGACGATCTGTTCGCTCTGACCACCGGAGTAGACGTCGGCGGTATCGATGAAGTTGATGCCCGCGTCCAAGGCGCGCTCGACGATCCGGACGCAGTCCTCAGGATCGGTGTCGCCCATCTTCCCGAACGTCATCGCGCCCAGACACTGGCTGCTGACTTCCACACCCGTGGTGCCGAAGCGGCGGTACAACATGATCTCTCCTCGAATCGGCTCTCGATGCCCGCTTCCCGGCGGCTATCCGGTGCGCATCTTCGAGAAGTCCCAGCTGACACGGGTTTCCGGCCGCAAGCGCAACCAGGCATGGCGCCCGTCGTAACGGAGTTCGTTTCCGCCGCTGTACTTCTCGGCGAACAGCCGCTCGGGCACGGTGAGCGCGCCGACGGGCTCACCGGTGCGCGGCGCCTCACCGACCATTTCGAGCGCGCCGCGTAACTCCACTCCGCACAGCGACCGGAAATCCGCGCCGCCGTCGTCGACGATGACACTGACGCGAGGATCCCTGGTGATGTCCGTCCAGCGCTGGCTGCGGGTGATCGAGTACAGCCACAGCGCCTCGCCGTCCCAGACGAACCACAGCGCACTGGTGTGCGGCGCCCCGCCGGGGCCGATACTGGCCACCCGGCAGACGGGGCGGTCCCGCAGGAAGGTGTCGAGTTCAGCGTCCGTCATCGCGATCGAGCGGCCGCGTCGTTGTTCGGGCATAAGCTCTTCCGGGTCGGATGTGGTCGGGGGAGAGGTTGTTCGGTCCGCCGGCCTAATCGGACGCGGGCAGGGGCTTGGCCGACTTGAGCGGCAGCGGGATGCCGTTCACGGCCAGTGTTCCCTGTCCGGCCTTGGTACAGAGCAGTTCCAGCCCGACGCCGTCGTCTGCATAGCGCTTACCCAACTGCGAACCGTCCATCCGAGCCGGGTCGGGGACGCCGACCACGTCGGCAGGTGAGGCTTTCGGGTCGACCATGGCCGCGCCGCCGCAGGTGATCTCCAGATCGCTGTCGGGACAACGCACGACGACGACTGTCGTCGCGTCGACCGTGCTGGTGAGTGTCTGTCCCACGCGTGGCTTCATCGAACTTCCTTCGCGTATCTCGTCGGGTCTTCGGCAGGGCTTAAAAGAGTGTACTGCTACAGCACGATGTTTCTCTGTCTCGAGTTCGCAGTACGGTAATCATCGCGGAATACGGTCGGTACCGTAGCCGGAAATCCCGCGCATCGGGACAGTGCTTGTATTAAGTACTATCTATTATCTACTGTGGCCCGGGCGGCGGCCGAGTCGAGAGGGCTGGTCGCCGATCGGACACGCGCGGGCGTGCCACCGGATGACGGCGGCCGATCCGAAGCGCCGACATCTGAAAGGACCGCAAATGACGGAAGAGACGGCGGCTGTGGACGGCTCGGCGCAGGTCGGGACGTCGAGTTCGGCCTCGGAGGTGACGTCCGCCGTCGATTCCGCTCTGCTGCAGGATCTTCGGGCTCGGGTGACGTACCAGGCCGAGCGCTGGCGTCCCGGTGTGCAGGTCGCGAACATCAGGCCGCTGACCGGTGGCACCTCCAGCCTGACCTTCCTGGTCGATCTGCGCGACGCGGGCGTCGAGACGACCGTTGTCCTCAAGGTGGCCCCGCCGGGCCTGCCGCCCGTGCGCAATCGCGACGTCCTGCGGCAGGCTCGGGTGCAACGCGTCCTGCGCGGCCGGGATCGGCCGCTGGCGCCGACGGTGCTGTTCTCCGACGAGGGACAGCCGCCGCACTCACCCCCGTTCATGGCGATGAATTTCGTTCCGGGCGAATGCCTCGAGCCGATCCTCGCTCCGGCGCATCGCAGACCCGCACCCGATGTGGTGCATGCCCGCTACCTGGACGCCGCTCGACTGCTGGTCGAGTTGCATCGCGTGCGGCCCGAAGCGGTCGGGTTCGCCGACGAGCCGGTGATCACTCTCGGCGACGAGATCGACCGTTGGACAAAGGCATTCGGCACACTACCGGAGGAGATGCGCGGCCAGTACGAGCGCGCCGCGGCCGCCCTGCACGCGAGTATGCCCGAGCCGCTGCCGCCTGCGATCAACCACGGAGACTTCCGGCTCGGAAATACGTTGTGCGAACAGCACCGGCTGTCCGCGATCATCGACTGGGAGATCTGGGCGGTCGGCGACCCGCGGACCGACCTGGCCTGGCTGACCTATTTCACCGACGACGCCGGGCATCCGGCCGCCGAGCCGGGTATGCCCGCCGGAACGCCCACCCGCGCCGAAGTGGTCCTCACCTACGAACAGGCCTCGGGCACAAGCCTTCCCGACCTGGAATGGTTCCACGCGCTGGTGCGTTTCAAGGAATCCGCAGCCACCGGCCTGCTGCTCAAACGAGCGCTCAAACGGGGTGCTTCGCCGACAGGTCCACTCGGCCGCATGCTGCCGGTACTGCCGGCCCTGGTCCAGGAAGCCTTGGACATCCTGGACGCCCGGTAGCCATGGGCGGCCCGAGTGGCGGGCGATCATCCTCGCCGCGGCGGTCGCCGGTTCCATCGATCGAAGTACAGCTCATGCAGCACAACCGGATTCGGCATCGCTGTCCGGACAATCAGGAGGTTCACGATGACCATCGACGTTCCCGCGGCACCCTTGCCCGATAAGCCCAACGGCCACCGATTCGAGAACAACGTGGTCCTGATCACCGGTGCGGCCCGTGGTCAGGGCCGGGCCGAGGCGGTCAGATTCGCCGCCGAGGGCGCGGACATCATCGCCATCGATATCTGCGCGGATCTGCCGACCGCGCCCTACCCGGGCGCCACGCCCGAGGATCTCGAGGAGACCGCGCGCTTGGTCGAGAAGCTGGGGCGGCGGATCTACACGAGCCGCACCGACATCACCGATTACGACGCGTTGTCCGCGGCAGTGGATGCCGGCGTCACCGAACTGGGCCGGTTGGACGTGGTGATCGCCAATGCGGGTATGACGACCGCGGCGCCGGCGTGGGAGATCGACCTCGAGCATTGGCACGCGACTATCGCACACAATCTGCACGGTGCGTTCTACACCGCCAAGACCACCATTCCGCGGATGATCGAACAGGGCACGGGCGGCTCGATCGTCTTCATCAGTTCGGTCGCCGGACTCAAGGCGATGCCGCTGATCGCCGACTACGTGGCGGCCAAACACGGTGTCACCGGTCTGGCGAAGGCGCTGGCGATCGAGCTGGCCCGGTACCGGATTCGCGTGAACTCGGTGCATCCGCACGGGGTGAAGACCGACCTCAAGCCTGGCCTGCCCGCCATGATCGAGAACGACTTCGATTACAACGCACTGCTTCTGGGCAGTCTGCCCGATCAGATGAGCGAGGTCGAGGATATTGCCGCGGCCGTGGCGTGGATCGCCTCCAACGAAGCGAGGCACGTCACCGGAATTCAACTGCCCGTGGATCTCGGTCGCACGAACCGCTGACCTCCGGCAGCGCCGCCGCCGATGATGCGGCTGGCGCGCTGGCTGAATTGCTTTGTGCGCTTATGACAACGACGGAGGGTGAGTCCCGATGGACCCGACCGACATCACAATGCTGCTGCTGCGCCTGATCATCGGCGGAACGATGATCGCGCACGGTGCGAACCACTGGCTCGGTGGCGGGAAGATATCCGGCACTGCTCGGTGGTTCGAGGGCTTGGGCCTGCGGAACGGCGTACTGCAGGCTTGGCTCAGCGTATTCACCGAGATCGGCGCTGGTGTATTTCTGTTGCTCGGGGTGTTCACCGCGTTCGCGGGCGCGGCGATCATCTCGGTGATGTCGGTCGCCGGGTTGCTCGCGCATCGGCGCAACGGCTTCTTCGTCTTCAAGGACGGCTACGAATACGTGCTGGTGATGGCCGTAGCGGCGCTGGCGGTGGCCGCGGTCGGTCCGGGTCGGGTGTCGATCGACCACGCCGCGGGGATCGAAGTCACCGGTTGGAACGGCATGGCCGTCGCCGCGGGGTTGGCCGTGATCTCCACGGCCGCACTGCTTCTCATGTTTTGGCGACCTGAACCTGAACGTACATCGAAATAGCTGCCGAAGGCGGTCGGGACCGGACGGGCAGCCGGAGATGAGCAGGTGGCGGGAATGATCCGCCGCCTGCTCATCTCGTTATTCGGCTGATGGAACCGGGTTCAGGATTCTGGTGAGGATCTTGACGACGCGGCCCGTATTTTCCTCAATGAACGCCGGATAGCCGGGGTGGGCGCGGAACGCCTCGAACGCCCGGGTGCGGTGTTCGAGGCTGTCCCAGCGGATCATCCAGACGAGTGTGCTGTTGGTGTCCGGCCCGATCTCGGTTGTCCATGCGCCCACGATGTCGAAGCCGCTCTCGCGCATGATCTTCAGCCCGACCGTCCGATAACTCTGCAAATAGTCGGCGGATGCGGTGAATGCCATCTGGTATTCACGCAATTCGTAATACATTGTGCTGCATCCCTTCCTAGTGCAAGGCCTCGCCGCCGTTGACCAGCAGCGCCTGCCCGGTGACCACGCTCGACAGCTCGTCCGAGGCGAAGAACAACACGGATTTCGCACATTCGGCGGTAGTGGGAATCCGGCGCTGCGGGATCATCTCGAGTACGGCCTGTTCCTCGGTCGCCCACGACCCCTTGCCCTCCCGCTCGAGCCGTTCGAAGCTCGAGCGCACGCTCGGACCGTCCATATAACCGGGGACATGGGCGTTGACCCGGATGCCGTACTCGGCCACCTCCAGCGCGAGGCCCTGGGTCAGCGTGTACAGCGCGCTTTTCGAGCAGGCGTAGGCGAACATGCCGGTAGGCGGGATTCGCTGCGGCTTGAAGATGATGTGCGCCAGCACGTTCACGATCGAACCGCTGCGCTGTGCCTTCATGTGCGGTAGCACCAGCTGGCACAGCCGCGCCGAGCCCCAGAAGTTCACCTCGAACACACCGCGCCAGGCATCCAGGTCGGCCTCGGCGAGCAGTCCGCGCGGGCTGGCGTTGAACGCGTTGTTGACCAGGCAGTCGACTCTGCCGAACTCCGCAACCGTGGTCCGAACGAGTTCCTCGCACTGCGCCGGGTCCGCGATGTCGGTCCGCACGGCCCGCACCTTGCCGCCCGCATCCTCGATCGAGGCCGCACTCTCGGCCAGACCTTCCTGTGACCGCGCCGCGATGACCACTGTGGCCCCCTCTCGCGCGAGTAGCAGGGCGCTTTCGTGCCCCAGTCCACCGACCTGCCCCGCACCCGAGACGATGGCGACCTTGTCCTGCATGAGACCTGGCATCAGTTGTCCTTCCGAATTTTCGAGACTGGGATCAGGGGATGACGACGGTGCGGATACCGTCGTGAATGTCGAACGACCGCAAGATTTTCTGCGCGTCCAGTTCGATCCGGTGCGTGACCAGCCGGCCGACGTCGAGGCGGCCGGTCTCGGCCAGCCGCACCAGATTCGGCAGCTGACGATCGGCGTTCGCATCGCCCGCCAGTGAGCCGGTGAGCTTCTTGCCGCTACTGACAGCCTCCCAGCCGCCGAGCTCGAGCGTGGAAGAGCTGTCGGGAGCGCCGACCGTCACTACCGTCCCGGCGCGCCGCGTCATCCGGTACGCGCTGGTGATCGTGTCCACCCGGCCGACCGCCTCGAATCCGGCGTCCACGCCGCGGCCGCCGGTCAGCTCCTGCACCTGTGCCACCAGTTCCGGCCCCGGCAGCGAGTCCAGGACGTCCGTCGCGCCGAGTTCCAGTGCGAGCGAGCGTTTTCCGGGAACGGGGTCCACGGCGATGATCCGAGTCGCACCGGCGACCGCGGCCGCCTGGACGATCGACATGCCCACCCCGCCGAGGCCCAGGACGGCGATCTGATCACCGGGCCGGACTCCGGCGGTGTTGAAAACCGCTCCGGCGCCGGTGTTCACCGCGCAACCGATGATGGCGAGTTGTTCGAATGGCAGGTCGGTCCGCACCGGCACCACCGAGAGTTCGTGCAGGACGGTCGTTTCCGCGAATGAGCCCAGCCCGCAGAACAATCCGACGGTGCGATCGTCGTCGAGGGCATAGCGGGGCGTGCTCCACACCTTCAACCCCTCGGTGCACAGGTACGGATACTCGCGCACACACCACCAGCACTGTCCGCAGGAGGGCTTGCTCGCTCCGATCACCTTGTCGCCCGGCCGGACGCGCGTGACCTCCGAACCCACTTCAAGTACCGTGCCCGCCAGTTCGTGGCCCAGGACGAGTGGGAGGTCGAAGGGCATGGTTCCGGCGAGCACGCTGTGATCGCTGTGGCAGATGCCGCTGGCTCCGACCTGCACCACGACATCGTGCGGGCCCGGTGGCAGTGCCCGCAGCTCGCCGACGGTGAATTCGCCGACCTTGTCGGCGTATCCGACTCTCATACCTCGAAGCTCCTTGTGCGGCAGGACGATCGGCGTCGAATCTGGTTCGGCGTCGTGCTCCGGTGGTTGCGATATGACCGCCACGGCAGCGCTGTCCCTGAATAGATGATCCTTTATCTGGGGACAATATGCCAATATTGAGAGAAATGGTCCAGAAGCGACCAATCTACGTATACTGATTTCCGTCGAGATATCGACGTGAACGAGAGGACGGCCTCATCTTGACCGGCACACCGACGCAGAGCCAGGCGCGCGACGAGTTCGAGGGCAAGATCGCCTTCATCACCGGCGGCGGGCGGGGACAGGGCCGATGCCATGCGGTCGCCCTCGCAGCCGCGGGCGCGGACATCGCCATCTGCGATATCGAGGAACAGGATCCGGAGATGCCGGTTCCCACCGGAGCGCCGGGCGATCTGGACACCACACGTAAGCAGGTCGAGGCCCTCGGGCGACGCTGCCTGTCCGCCGTCGCCGACGTCCGGGATCGCGTGGCGCTGAACGGTTTCGTGGATCTGATCATGCGGGAGTTCGGGCGGATCGATATCGCCGTCGCCAATGCGGGGATCTACTCCGCTGCACCGATTCACCAGATGCCAGACCACCAGTTCGACGCGGTCGTGCAGACCAATCTGACCGGCGTATACAACACCATTCGCGCCGTGGCCCCGATCATGGTCGAGCAGCGCTCGGGCCGGATCATTGCCACCGCCTCGGGCGCCGGGCGCCTGGGCCTGCCCAATCTGGCGCACTACAACGCGTCGAAGTGGGGCGTGATCGGGCTGGTCAAGGGGTCGGCGATCGACCTCGGCCCGTACAATATCAGCGTCAACGCGGTCTGTCCGGCGACCATCGACACTCCGATCGTGCGCAACGAGTTCACCCGCCGCCTCTACAACCCCGAACTGGAGAATCCGACCGACGCCGACGTCGACCGGAAGATCCTGAGCGGGGGAAAGGTTCCGATGCCGGTGGCGATGCTGCAGCCGGAGGAGATCACCAACGCGGTGCTGTTCCTCGCCTCCGAGCGGGCGAAATACATCTCCGGCAGCACGATCGACGTGGGCGGCGGATACGCGGCCAGCCACACGTAGGCTGTGCGGTCCGAGCCCTGGGCAGCCCCCGGTCATCACCGGGGGCTGCCCAGGTGAGGTCAGCTGATGGCGGATCGTCCCGTCTCGCTGCCGGTGATCAGTGGCAGGTCGAGCACGCTGCGCGGGCCCGGTTCCGCGGCCACCAGGGCGGGGATGAAATTCACCGCGCGGGCCGCGTTGAGCTGGGCGTTGGCCTCGGCCGAGGGCACTCCCGTGGGCCAACTCATGGTGGCGACCACGGGTGGGGAGGCATCGAAGGTGACGGTCCAGGCGGGGGTGGACTCGTCGCGTCGCCAGTCGTCGCCGAGTCCGTAGACGGCGGTCTGCTCGTTCTTGATCGTCAGGAATACATGGTCGCCGCTGTAGGCGTCCCAGGTCCACCGCACACCGCCGACGGTTCCGGCCTCCACGACCAGCCCGCTGCCCGGAAGGGTGACCGTCTCGGGCGCCAGGCGCGTCTCTCGCGAGCGAGTTCGCAACTCGGAGAACGGAATTCCCAGACCGGTGGCGACCATCCGGGCCGACATGCCCATCAGCCACTCCCACCGATCCGACGGAACGTCGTCGGCCGCGCGGCCGATGCCCAGCCGGTCGTGGATCTGGCTCGCCGACGGATAGTGCGAAACGTGGTTGCGCTGATGCGCGGTGATGTGCCGGACGTCGTTGGTGTAGCCGGACAGGAACAGCGGCAGCACGTCGCTGATCAGGCCCGGGATGTTGCCACCGGCGACCAGGCTGGAAGCTCCACGGCGGCAGGCGGATTCGATCAGTTCCTGCTCGGGCTGCCCGGCCATGAAGTGCCCCCCCAACTGGGCGTAGACATTGATCCCGGACTCCAACAGCCGTGCGATCCGGGCAGGGTCATACCCCTGCGCGCTCCAGATCGCCACGTCCGGTCGCAGCGCGAGGATGTCCTCGAACTCGCCGGTCGCGCGCACACCGATCGGCCCGATGCCCACGATCTCCCCGGCGTCCCGGCCCTGTTTGTCCTCGCTGTGCACCAGGACGCCGACCAGTTCGATATGCGGATGGTTCGCCAGTCGGCGGACGATCTCCGAACCTATTCCGCCGGTGAAACATTGGGCTACGCGGATCATACGGTCTCCTGTTCTGCTGCTGTCGTCATCGACGGCTGGGGGTCGGTGTGCGGGGCGGCGATGACATCCCGCCCGTAGGCGCGCACCGCATCGCATGCGGCCGCGAGGTTCCCGCCCGGGACGCGCACGACGAACCAGGTGGCCCCGGCATCGCCCAGTTCGCCGAGATGGTGTCGATGCTCGTCGGTGGAAAGTGTTGCGCGCCGGGCGAAGTCGGTCTGCGGCGAATGGACCTGAACGTCGACCTGGTCTGTGGCGCGGCCGGCCAGATCCAGCAGTTCGCGCAGTTCGGCAACGGCCGCGGCCAGCTCCTTCGGGGAGCTCAGCGCCGCGGTGCGCGCGGTCTCGGCGAGCCGCTCGCCGAGCAACAGCGGAGCCCAGCCCTGTGCGACCCGCGCGACCCGCCGTCGAGCTTTGCGGCTGTTGCCTCCCACCCAGATCGGCGGATGTGGATGCTGCGTCGGACCGGGAACGCTGACCTGGCCACGGGCGGTGAAGTGCCGCCCTCGCTTTTGATAGGACTCGACCCGCCACAGCTCGCCGAGTACCTCGAGCGCCTCGTCCAACAGCGCCCCCCGTTCGTCGAAATCGACTCCGACAGCGCCGAATTCGGAACGCAGGTAACCTCCGCCCACTCCGATCGTGAGCCGCCCGCCGGAGAGCCGATCCACTGTGGCGATGGTCTTGGCTGTCAGCAGGGGGTTGCGGTAGGGCAGCACCAGCATGTAGGTGAGCAGCCGGATCCGCTGTGTCGCGGCGGCGCAGAAGGCGAGGGCGGCAAGCGGATCCAGGCTCGCGTGTCCACCGCCGGTGAACCATTTCGCGGACGGGGCCGGATGTTCGGTGAAGGCGACCGCATCGAAACCCGCCTCCTCGGCCGCGCGGACGAATCGCGTCATGCCCTCGGGTCCGTACAGTTCCGGATCGCAGTCCCGCTGTCCGACCGGATGTTCGACCGTGAATCGCACCCGCACTCCCAGTGTTCGTTAAAAGAGTATCATAATATACCGGTGTCTACCGATGAGGTTGGATTATTGCAGCACGATAGAGCTGCAATGGTGGCATATTCAATATCCTGTATTGATCCATGTTGTGCGTAGGAGTAGCCATGGGAGTGCGCGGTCTCGATCGCGGCGAGCGGTCGGCCCTGATCATCAACGAATGTCAGAACGCGATGATCAACGGGGAGTTCAGCCAGAACGCGGGCCTGGTCGAGGAGATCCGGGTCAGGAACGTCGTCGCACACATCGCTCAGTTGGCCGGCGCCTGTCGCCGCGCCGGAACGCTGGTCGTGCACTCGACCATCGTGCTGCGACCCGACGGCCTCGGGACGGTGGCGTCATGTCTGCTGCTGGGTGCGCTGGCCAAGCGTGGCAGGTGTGTGGAGGGCTATCCGGATGCCGAGATCCATCCGGATCTCCCACTCGACGACCGCGATTATGTCCTGCGCAGAGTGCACGGGCTCTCGCCGTTCCACGGGACCGAACTCGAATCTGTCCTGCGGCAGCGGGAGGTTCGCACCGTGATCGTCGCGGGAGTGTCCACCAACATCGGCGTTCCGGGGACGTGCCTGGAGGCGGTCAACCGAGGCTTCGGCGTGGTCGTGGCCGAGGACTGCATCGCGGGCAGCTCACGCGAGATCCACGATTTCCAAGTGGCGCATACCCTTCCGCTGCTGGCTACCGTCGCCACGGCCGGCGATATCGCCGCGACATTGCGGATGAGCGAGCCCGAATCGGCGGCTGCCGCGGGTTGACACCGCCGCTCGCCCGGATCCATGATCGGTACGTTCAGTTCAGTTGATCTTCTGCCGCACGGTCCAGCGAAAACTCTGGCCCATTCCGGCTGAACTTTCCGGCTTCGGCCGATTCTTTCGGGGCATCATCCGTGGGGCAGTCACGAAGACCCATGGAGTCTGTATGCGTCTGCACGACAAGGTCGCCGTCATCACCGGCGCGGGTTCGGGTATCGGTAAGGCGATCGCGCACCGGTTCGCCGCGGAGGGGGCGCGTGTGGTCGGCGCCAGCATCAGTGGCAGTGCCGAACGTGTTGCCGCCGACATCGGCGGCGATGCAATAGGAATCAAGGCGGACGTGAGCGACGAGGACGACGTGCGGCGACTGATCGCCACGGCGGAGGATGCCTTCGGCCGCATCGACATCCTGGTGAACAACGCCGGGTTCGGCGGTGGTCTCATGCCATTGCACGAGCAGACCACGCAGAACTGGGACCACGTACACGATGTGAACCTCAAGGGTGTGTTCTTCTGCATGAAGTACGGCGTGCTGTCGATGCGCGGAACCGGCGGCGGTTCCATCGTGAACATCTCTTCGGCGACGGCGCTCGTCGGCTTCAAACACCACTCCGTTTACGGCGCGGCGAAAGCCGGCGTGAACCAACTGACCCGAGCCGCCGCCCTCGACTACGCCGACGATCGGATCCGGGTGAACGCGGTATGCCCCGGCACGATCTGGACCGGTCTGGTCCCGATGGCGCAGGAGTCGCCGGAACCGCCGCCCGGAGTCGCCCGGGTGCCCGGAATTCCGATCGACCGCTGGGGTCTGTCGCATGAGATCGCTTCGGCGGCACTGTTTCTGGCCAGTGACGAAGCCGCCTACATCACGGGCGCGGAGCTGCCGGTCGACGGCGGCTACTCGATCGGCTTCCCAGGGATGGGCGCCGAACATCCGGGCCACGCGACCGACTGAGTCCGTTCCGTCGAATGAGGCGCGGTAGGACCTACGAACAGCCCCGGCAGGCGATGTCGAAAAAAGTATATTGATTGATACCCGGGACCCGCTCGGAGGTGTAGGGTGATCGTAATTAGTCTGACCGATCGGTACAACTTACCGAGACGTTGCTGACGCCAGACGTCGCCGTCCGAATGTGGCGGTGGGCCCGCGATAGGAGTCCTTCACGATGACCGATAACGAACCCCAGGCTACCGGCACCGCCGACACGTATGCCGTCGGGCTCGAGACCATGGCGTCGATCCTGAAGGACGCCTTCGGCAGCACCGTCACCGCGGACGCCCTGCGAGACAGCCTGTTCGCCGACGAGATCGTCGAGATGGGAGTGCCCAACGTCTGGGGCGCGCTGTGGGCTCGTGAGGGGTTGAGCCGGCGCGACCGCAGCCTGGTGACCCTCGGCATCCTGATCGCGCTCGGCGCGGAGGACGAACTCGGCAGCCATGTGCGGATCGGATTGGGCAATGGGCTCACCGAGGACGAGATCGCCGAGGTCATCTATCACGCCAGCGGCTACGCGGGCTTCCCGCGCGCGATGGCCGCCCGGAAGGCGGCCCGTGGTGCGCTGGGGCAGAGCACCAAGCTCGGCTGATTTGAGTGGACTGTATTTATCGAAAGGGAGTCCCAGTGACACTTGAAGGCAGGAATGCGGTCGTGACCGGAGGCGGTCGCGGGATCGGTCGCGCGATCGCGACGGTGCTCGCGGCCCGGGGTGCGGCGGTCGCGGTGTGGGATCTGACCGAGGCCGCCGCCGAGGAGACCGTCGCGCAGATCCGGGAGGCGGGTGGCAAGGCCATCGCCGTCGTCGGTGACGCGGCCGACGGACCGACCATCAAGAGGTCGGCGGCGCAGACCCGCGCGGAACTCGGGCCGGTGACGATTCTGGTGAACAATGCCGGAATCACCAAGTATTCGGCATTCCTGGAACTCACCGAGGAGAACTGGGACCGGATCATCCAGGTGAATCTCAAGGGCCCATTCCTGGTCACCCAGGAACTGCTTCCCGACATGCTCGAGGCGAGCTGGGGACGCGTCATCAACATCTCCTCGTCCTCGGCGCAGACCGGTGGAGAGTCGATTACGCATTACGCCGCGTCCAAGGGCGGCGTCATCGGGTTCACCAAGGCGCTCGCGCTCGAATTCATCGATAAGGGCATCACCGTCAACAACGTCCCGCCCGGGACCGTGGACACCCCGCTGATGCGCGAGGGATTCGATCCGGAGAAGGTCGCCCCCGCGATGCCGATGAAGCGCGTCGGCCAGCCCGAGGACATCGCCTACGCGGTCGCCTATCTCGCCTCCGAGGAAGCGGGTTATGTGACGGGCCAGACGCTGAGCGTCAACGGCGGCCGCTACTTCTTCTGAGAAATTTGCAGGACATATCTCTGGGACCATCCGTGTTCCGGAAAAGAACCGAGGTGACAACATGACCGAAATCGTGACTGACTCCGGACAGTCCGATCAGCTACCGGAATTCCCGGCGCCGAGAGCCGGTAATCCGTTCGAGCCGCCGCCGGGCCTGCTCGTGCTGCACGACCCGGAAAAGCCCATCCAGCGGGTGAAGATCTGGGATGGCACCACGCCGTGGCTGGTCACCAGCCATGCCGCGCAGCGCACGCTGCTCATGGACCCGCGGCTGAGCGCCGGTATCGGCAAGCCCGGATATCCGCACACCACCGAGGCGATGAAGGCCCACGCGGCCGAAATGAAGCCGTCGATCAACAACACCGACGGCGTCGAGCACAATCGCTGGCGCCGGATGCTGACCAACTCGTTCACCCGCAAGCGCATGGAGAAGCAGCGCGAGGCGATCCAGAAGATCACCGACGAGTTGATCGACAAGATGCTGGCCGGTCCGAATCCGACCGAACTCAACGAGGCGCTGTCGCTGCCGCTGCCGTCGCTGATGATCTGCGAACTGCTCGGAGTCCCGTACGAGGACCACGACTTCTTCCAGGAGCACGCGGGAGTCGTCAACGCGGTCAACAAGACTCCCGAGGAGTCGGCCGCCACCAACGCGACGCTGCAGAAGTACATCCGCGGCCTCATCGAGGCCAAGATGGACAACCCGGACGAGGACGTCCTGTCAGATCTGGGCGCGAAGGTCGAAGAGGGCGTGCTGACCCTGGACGAGGCCGCGCCGCTCGGGCATATTCTGCTCGTCGCCGGTCACGACACCAGCGCCAATATGATCACTCTCGGCACCGCGCTGCTGTTGCAGCATCCCGAACAGCTCGAGCAGGTGCGCGAGAATTCGGACGATCCGAAATTCATGGTGAACGCGGTCGAGGAATTGCTGCGATATCTCACCATTCCGCATCTGCTGGCCCGGCGCGCGGTGGCCGAGGACTTCGAATTCGGCGGCGAGACCATTAAAGCGGGCGAGGGCATCATCGCCTCTCTGCCCGCGGCGAACTGGGATGCCGACGCCTTCCCGGAGCCGGGAGTGCTCAACCTGACCCGCACCGCCTCGCACCATCACGCATTCGGATGGGGTCCGCACCAGTGCGTCGGTCAGCAGTTGGCCCGGATCGAATTGCACGTCGTATTCAGCACGCTGTTCCGGCGTATTCCGACGCTGCGGCTGGCGACGAGCGTGGAAGAACTGCGGTTCAAGGAGGACTCGCAGGCCTACGGCATCTACGAGCTTCCGGTCGCCTGGTAGCGACCAGCAGGTTAAGAAGAAAATTGGAGATTTCCATGTCCGATCACGGAGTCCAGGTGACTCGGCTGTACCACCCCAGCCTCCACGTGTCCGACCTGAACGCAGCCGAGGCCTGGTTCGAGCGGGTGTTCGGCCGCAAGAGCCGCCCCATGGCCGAGATGTACAAAGGTATGCCGCCGAGTCCCGGCTATCCGAGGGACTACTGCACGTTCACCCCGATCAACGACGTCCTGTTCGATACGATCGACCCGAAACTCTATGTGCTGGACGGCATTCAGCGGTACGCCACCGTCGAGACGCCGCGCCTGAAGGGTATGGGCTGGTACCTGAAGGACGCCGTGGAGACCTACCGCATCCTGCGGGGTCTCGACATCGCGATGGTCGGCCAGCAGGACCAGATCGCCGACGGCGAGAACCCGCCCTCGGCGCCCGGCTCGCCGATGCCGATCTACTTCACCACGCCCGAATCCGCCGGGCTGCGTTACGAATTCCTGCCGCAGATCCCGTTCCCGCTCGACCACCGGCTGGCCGAGGGCTGGGAACTGCCGCCGGTGTCCGATGACGACCCGCTGGGTATCGAGCTGTGCTCGCACCACACGGTGCTCACCGATCAGCCCGCGCGCGGCCTGAAGGTGGTCGTCGACGGACTGGGCGGCACCGTGATCCACGAGGGCCGCAACGAGGTTCTCGGCGCGAGCAGCACCTACGTGCACCTGGGTGACGCGGTCTACGAATACGCCGTCCCCGATGCGGGCACCGCCGTGCACGCCGACTGGAGTGCCGCCGCGCCCAACGACACCTATCACTCGATCACCTGGAAGGTGGTCGACCTGGACCGGGTCGCCGCCCAGCTGAAGGCGCAGGGTATCGGCATCCGCACCCAGACCGACACGGCGATCGTCGCCGAGCCGGAGAACGCTCTCGGTATTCCGTGGGGCTTCACCACCCAGCTGACCCCCGGAGACCCCCGATGACGAACTCTGCTGTGAACACCGATGTCGACGTGCTCGTGGTCGGTGCCGGTGTGGCCGGTATCGAGCAGCTCTACCGCTCGGTGCAGGCCGGATTCTCCACCAGGTTGCTGGAGGCCGGTGACGGCGTCGGCGGTGTCTGGTACTGGAACCGGTACCCGGGCGCCCGGCTCGACTCGGAGAGCTACACCTACGGTTACCTGTTCTCGAAGGAACTGTACGAGGAATGGGAGTGGCAGGAGCGGTTCGCGGGGCAGCCCGAGAACGAGCGCTACTTCAACTACGTGGTCGACAAGTTCGACCTGCGCAAGCACATCACTTTCGGCGCCCGGGTCAACTCCGCGGTGTTCGACGAGTCCTCCGCGACCTGGCTGGTGCGCGCCGGCGACGGGACCGAGCTGCGCACCCGGTTCCTGATCGCGACCACCGGTGTGCTGTCGATTCCGATCTTCCCGAAGGTGCCCGGCCGCGAGGACTTCAAGGGCGTGCAGCACCACACGGGTCTGTGGCCGGACGAGCCGGTCGACTTCCGCGGCAAGCGCGTCGCGGTGGTCGGCACCGGATCCAGTGGCGTGCAGGTGGTTCCGGCAATCCTCGACGAGGTGGCATCGCTGACGGTCTATCAGCGTTCGGCCAACTGGTGCACCCCGCTGGGCAACGAGCCCATCACCGCGGAGCAGCAGGTCGAGCTGAGGGCCGACTTCGAGAAGTTGCGCGAGACCCTCGACACGTCGCTCAGTGGATTCCTGCACCCGCTCGGTGACACGAACACCTTCGACGTTCCCGAAGAGGAGCGCCGGGCCTTCTACGAGAAGATGTGGGTCAGCCCGGGTTTCTCGAAGCTGATCAGCCACTACAAGGACATGCTGAGCGATAAGGCGGCGAACGACGACTGGTGCGCGTTCATGGCCGACAAGATCCGCAGCATCGTCAAGGATCCGGAGACGGCCGAGAAGCTGATTCCGAAGGATCACGGCTGGGGTGGTAAGCGTCCTCCCTATGTGACCCGCTACTTCGAGGCGTTCAACTCCCCGAAGGTATCCCTGGTCGATGTGAAGGCGAATCCCATGACCCGGGTGACCGAGTCGGGGATCGAGACGACCGACGGGCTGCGGGAATTCGACATCATCGTCTGGGCGTCCGGATTCGACTTCGGCACAGGCGCTTTGAACCGGATGGGCATCCGCGGTCGGGACGGCCTCGCGCTCGAGGAGTACTGGGCCGACGGCCCGCACACCTTCGGCGGTCTGATGGCGCACGGATTCCCGAACTTCTTCTTCCCGGCCGGCCCGCACGGCGCGGCGGGGAACAATCCGCGATACGGCGGGGATCAGGTTCAATTCGTCGCGCAGCTGATCGAATACGCCCGGGAACACGGTCACACCCTGATCGAGGTGCCCGAGGACGTGGAAGACAAGTGGAATCGGATGGTCGCGGAATTGTCCGCCTATTCCTCTTTCGGCGATCACAGCTATTTCTACGGCGCGAATGTCGAGGGCAAGCCGAAGGCTTTCCTGCTGAACCCGGGTGGACGCCCGATACTGTGGGAAATGCTCGGTGGGGTCCGGGAATCCAACTATCAGGGCTTCCTGGGATAAGGGAATGAGCATGGAGAAGTACAGGTTCGACGACCGGGTCGCCGTCGTGACCGGCGCCGGGCGCGGCATCGGGCGGGCGTACGCCCAGCTGCTCGGTTCGCTCGGCGCGAAGGTCGTGGTGAACGACTTCGGCGGCGCGATGGACGGCTCGGGCGCGGACGCCGGTCCCGCTCAGCAGGTCGCCGACGCGATCAACGAGGCCGGTGGCACGGCGGTCGCCGACACCAGCGACATCTCGACCGTCGAGGGCGGAGCGTCCCCGGTGAACACCGCGCTGGAGAAGTTCGGCCGGATCGATGTCGTGGTCAACAACGCGGGCAACGTCCGGTTCGCCGGTTTGCCCGATATCGAGGTGGACATCATGGAGAGCCTGCTCTCGGTGCATGTCAAGGGTGCGTTCAACTCGATTCGCGCGGCGTGGCCGCATATGCTCGAGCAGAATTACGGCCGCATCGTGATCACCAGCTCGATCGGTATGTTCGGGCTGCCGGACAATCTCGCGTATGCGACGGCGAAGGCGGCCGTGCTGGGTATGGCCAAGAGCATGACGCAGTCGGTCGGTGACAAGGACATCAAGGTCAATGTCATTCTGCCGAATGCGATGACGCGGATGGCCGGGGGAGAGTCCGAGGGTATGGACTCGCTCCGGAACGAAGGCCGCCGTACCGGGGACATGATGGACCCGGCGCTGGTGGCGCCGATGGTCGGCTACCTCGCACACGAGGTGTGCGATGTCAGTGGTGAGGCGTATCTGGCGGGCGGCGGGCGGTTCGCCAATCTGTTCGTCGGCGTCACCGAGGGCTATCTGCCGTCGGATCCGTTCGCGACCGACGTGGACGACGTCGTGGCCAATCTGGACCGCATCAAGGATCGTTCCGGCTACTACGTTCCCACCAGTCTGCTGGACTGCGTGGGGCATTACATGGCACATCTCGCAGGAGGCACACAGTGAGTGACGAAAAGGTCTGGCCCCAGCACGAACTCGGCAAGGAACTGAACAACTGGGGTCGGTGGGGTGACGACGATCAGATCGGCACGCTGAACTTCGTCACGCCCGAGAAGCGGGTGCAGGCCGCGCAGCTCGTGCGGACCGGTAAGGCCATCGATCTCGGTATGGCCTTCGACAGCGAAGGGCCGTTCAAGTCGGGCGGCTTCCGCAACAACCCGATCCACGTCATGACGCTGCTGCCCTCGGACACCGAGCAGTCGCCGGACGGCATGATCTCGGCCGACGACATGATCATCACCGGCCTGCAGTCGGCCACCCAGTGGGACGGCCTGGCGCACGTGGGTTACGGCGGCAAGTTCTACAACAACGTCCCGGCCGCCGCGGTGAACAGCTTCACCGGCGCTGCCCGCAATGATTTCCCCCAGGTGGTCGACCGGCTGATCTCGCGCGGCGTGCTGCTGGACATCCCCGCGGTCAAGGGTGTGGACCGCCTGCCCGACTCGTACGGGATCACCGAGGCGGACATCCTCGCCGCGGAGGAGCGCCAGGGCGTGCGCGTCGAGTCCGGCGACATCGTCTGCCTGCGCACCGGTTCCTACAAGTGGTTCCTCGAGGGCGACCGCGAGCGTTTCCTCGGCAACGCGGCCGGCCCCAGCATGGACATGTGCCGGTGGCTGTACGAGCGTGAGGTCGCCGCGCTGGCGGTCGACAACTCCACGGGTGAGTCGTGGCCGTCGCCCGTCGAGGGCGCGGTCATCCCGTTCCACCAGGTCGTCATCCGCGATATGGGCCTGACCCTCGGCGAGATGTTCAATTTCGAGGATCTGCTCGCGGACTGCGAGCAGGACGGCGTGTGGGAGTTCATGCTCTGCGCCACCGGCCTGAAGGTGACCGGTGCGGTCGGCTCGCCGCTTACGCCGATAGCACTGAAATGATCTGCGGGACAGCGTAATTCGCTCCGGCTGAGCGGATTGCGCTGTCCGTGGTCCGCACAGCCGGTTCGCAGCTGCCTCCAATGCCTCGAACAGGTCTATGAACGAGCATGGTTGATGGTCGGTCGCAGCTCGGCCGTCCATTCCCTTCCGGCGCGGACTCCATAGCGCCGCCGCATGCTCGAGGAGACGCTTATCGTGATTGCCGTGGTTCGTGAGCTGGGGCGTCGGGGGCGACTTTCCGCATCCGACGAGGTTCCACGAGATCAGGTGGAGGCGGTGTCGGGCCCGCGGAGGTATCGGGAATACGTTGCGGTGGCCGTGCTGCTGGCGGTGACCGCGGTGCTGTATCTGTGGTCGCTCGGATCGCAGGGCTGGGCCAACGACTTCTACGCCGCCGCCGTGCAAGCGGGTACGCGCAGCGGAAAGGCTTGGCTTTTCGGATCATTGGATGCGGGCAACTCGATCACCGTCGACAAACCGCCCGCATTTCTGTGGGTAATGGTGCTCTCGGCGCGTGTGTTCGGTCTGAATTCCTGGTCGATGCTCGTGCCGCAGGCGTTGACGGGGGTGGGTAGCGTCGCGTTGCTGTATGCGACGGTGCGCCGGCACACCGGCCATTTCGCGGGGCTGTTGGCCGGAGTGCTGCTGGCCGTCTCACCGGTGGCCGCGGTGATCTTCCGCTACAACCATCCTGACGCACTGATGGTGTTGCTGTTGGTCGCGGCCGCGTACTGCACGCTGCGGGCGGTCGAATCCGGCTCGACACGCTGGGTTCTATTGGGCGGGACCGCGATCGGCATCGCCTTCCTGACCAAACTGCTCCAGGCGTTCCTGGTGCTGCCCGCGTTCGGCCTGGTGGTGCTGATCGCCGCGCCGGGGTCGTGGTGGAGACGCGTGGGGCAGGTGCTGGCGGCGGCTGTCGCGGTGGTGGTCTCCGGTGGCTGGTACGTACTGCTGGTGAGCATGTGGCCTGCTTCGGCGCGGCCCTATATCGGTGGTTCCTCGACCAACAGCCTGTTGGAGCTGGCCTTCGGCTACAACGGCATCAGCCGGGTGGTCGACGGCGCAGGCGGAACAGGCGGCGGCACACCGGGAATCACCCGGCTGTTCGGAGCGGATCTCGGAACGCAGGGCTCTTGGTTGCTTCCGGCCGCACTGGTCGGCCTGGTGGCAGGTGTGGTGCTGACCGCGCGCAGGCCGCGCACGGATCTCGTGCGAGCCGGGTTATTGCTGTGGGGTGGCTGGCTGATCGTCACCGGCGCGGTGTTCAGTGTGATGAACGGGATGATCCATCCGTACTACACGGTCGAATTGGCTCCGGCCGCTGCCGCGCTCATCGCGGTGTCGGTCATGCAGCTGTGGCGGCGTCATGCCGAATGGCGAATGCGGGGTGTGCTGGCGGCGCTGCTCGGGATCACCGGCATCTGGGCCTTCGCACTATTGGACCGGACGCCGGACTGGGTGCCGGTATTGCGCTGGCTGATTCTGGTTGGTTCGCTCACTGCCGCAGTGCTTCTCGTGGTCGGTGGAAGGCGGGTCGTGCCGATCGCGGCCTGCGCCGGGCTGGTATTCGGCGTGGCCGGGCCGGCCGCCTACACGCTCGACACGGTCGTCACCCCGCACGGGCAGATGGCCGGTCCGGACATGCACGGCGGCGGTCCCGACTCCGCGGCGCTGACGAACAACACAGCCCTGCTGACACTGCTGCAGAGTACTCGGACGCGTTGGGCGGCAGCGGCTGTCGGATCGATGACGGCTGGTCCACTCGAATTGGCCGGCAACGTCTCGGTCATGCCGATCGGCGGATTCATCGGTGAGGATCCCGCTCCGACGCTCGCGCAGTTTCAGCAGTACGTGGCCGCCCACGAGGTGCGTTATTTCATCGCACCGACCAGTGGTGATCGGCACGGGCCGTCGGCCGGGAGTCCGGCGGCGGCGATCGCGGCCTGGGTCAGCCGACAATTCAGCCCGGTAATCGTGGGCGGTGCGACCGTCTACGACCTGGCCGGGTAGTGCCGTCCGGCAGTTTCATCGGCACCGATGGTTCTGGTCGCGAACGTGTCATCCGGATCATCGGTGTGTAGCACGTCGAGCTTTGCCGAGCCGAGCCGAGCTGAAGAGGATGCTCAATCCGTGCTCGCGGGCCGTCCGTTTGACGCGTCCTGCCACCGATGGGAATATAAGGATCATCAATCTGGACAATGTATTTCGCGTCGGCTGTGGTGGCCGCAGCTCGCGGCGGGACATCGCCGGCCGTGCCGAAAGGAGCCCCGCAGTGGCGGACGAGAGCAAGACGGCCGATTTCTTCCTGGGGACGGAGTTGCTCGCCGACCCGTACCCCTACTTCGACACCTTGCGTGCGCAGTGTCCGGTACAGCGTGAAGAACACCACGGCGTCTACATGGTGACCGGCTACGAGGAGGCGCTCGCCGTGCTGAACGACAGCGAGCGCTTCTCCTCCTGCACCTCGGTGACCGGCCCGTTCCCGGGGTTCCCGGTTCCGCTGCGGGGCGATGACATCAGCGAGCAGATCGAACGGCACCGTGACGAGCTGCCGTTGAGCGATCAGTTGCCGACGTTCGATCCGCCGATGCATACCCAGCATCGGGGTCTGCTGATGCGTCTGATCACGCCCAAGCGGCTCAAGGAGAACGAGGACGCCATGTGGGCGCTCGCCGACCGGGTGCTCGACGAGTATCTGGCCGCCGGCTCGGGAGATTTCATCCGGGATTTCGCCGGGCCGTTCACCCTGTACGTGATCGCCGATCTGCTGGGCGTTCCCGAGGCCGACCAGGCGGAGTTCCTGCATGCGCTGCAACGGGATCCGCATCGGGAGGGTCCCGGCGTCGGCAATGTCGACGGCGAAGCGATGGAGCACAATCCGATCGAATTCCTGTACGAGAAGTTCTCCGCCTATATCGAGGACCGTCGTCGGGAGCCGCGCGAGGATGTCCTGACCAGCATGGCCACCACGGCTTTTCCGGACGGCACGGAGCCGGAGGTGATGGACGTGGTCCGGGTGGCGGCGAACCTGTTCTCCGCGGGCCAGGAGACGACCGTGCGATTGCTGAGCACGGCCTTGCGGCTCATTGCCGAGCGTCCCGATCTGCAGCGCTGGCTCCGTGAAGATCCCAGCCGCACAACGAATTTCCTCGAAGAGGTGCTGCGCACCGAGAGCCCGGTCAAGGGTGACTTCCGGCTCTCGCGGGTGCCGGTCACCGTCGGCGGAGTGGATCTGCCCGCAGGAGCGACGCTGATGGTGGTCAACAGTGCGGCCAATCGCGATCCGCTCCGCTTCGAAGACCCCGCCACATTCGATCCCGAACGCTCGAATGCGCGCTCGCACATCGCTTTCGGCCGCGGCATCCACACCTGCCCGGGTGCGCCGCTGGCCCGCGCCGAGGCGCGAGTGGCCCTGGAGCGGCTGTTCCAACGCACCACCGACATCCGCATCGACGAGCGGGTGCACGGTCCGGCCCACGCGCGTGAATACGAGTACGTCCCGACCTTCGTCCTGCGCGGATTGACCGCGCTGCACCTGGAATTCGATGTGAAGCAAGGAGTGGTTGCCCGATGAAGGTGGAGGTCGACGCGGACCGATGCCGCGGCCACGGTATCTGCCTGACCGTGTGCCCGGAGGTCTTCACGCTGAACGACGACGGATACGCCGAGGCGGACGCGTCGGCGGCCGAAGGGCGCGAGAACGAGGTGCGGGCGGCCGAACAGGCCTGCCCGGAGCGCGCCGTCGTCCTGGGCTGACCCGTACGGGGGTGAATGTCGAATCATTCACCCCCGCAAGGGCTTCAGCCCCGCACGGCCTTCGCCATGGCCGTGAGCGCGGCGCCGCGCGGCATGGACAGCAGCTGATCGAACTGCGCCCGGTAGTGTGCGCTGGGCACGTGAATGGGCTCGCCGCCGCCCAGGTTCTCCAGGGCGGACGAGGCGACATCGTCGGGTGACATCAGATCGTGCAGTGTCGAGGGGTCGATACCCAGCTTGCGCGGGGCCTCGGTGTCGGTCGCTCCGGGGCACAGCGTCAGCACGTCGATGCCCTCCGGGGTCAGCTCACCCCACAGGGCCTCGCCGAGCCCGTTCATATACGCCTTGGTCGCCGAATAGCCCGCGGAGAACGGGCATCCCATCAATCCCTCGACCGAGCTGGTGAACACGATTCCACCGCGTCCGCGCTCCTTCAGCCGGGGGATCAGGCCGTGCGCCAGCTGTGTGGGCGTATGGCAGTTCACGGTCATCATGTCCGCGAGGGTCTGTGCGGGGCCGAGTTCGAACGGACCCTTCACGCTGAAACCCGCGTTGCTGATCAGCAGTCCCACATCCAGGCCGGCGACCGCCTCGACGATCCCGGCCGCAGCGGTCGGATCCGCCAGGTCGGCTTGGTGCACCGTGACCTGGACGCCGTGGTCGGCGTTCAGCTTCCCGGCGAGTTCTTGCAGCCGGTCGACCCGGCGGGCCACCAGCACGAGATCGAGTTTGCGCGCTGCCAACTGGGTCGCGAACGAGCGGCCGATGCCCGAGGAGGCGCCGGTAACCACCGCGACGGGTCCGTAGCGGTGTGCGTAATCGTTCATGTCGGTCCTCAACTGTTCAATGGGTGGGGCTGATTGATGTTCGATGGCTCGCACATCGGCGGCGGGGTGGGCACTGCCCGGCGGGCGGATAGCAATGATGTGCTCTATGCACGCTACATGTAGTATGCACATACTGAAGTGGATCCGACCGTCGCCCGCGCCGCAGGATGCGCGGGCACTCTTAGATCAGTACGCTGATTATTGACGATTGTCGAATCATGTCGCCTATTTTGACTGCATATCTTGTTAGCTCTGGATCTGAGTGACTCGATAACCCAGAATGAGGATTATAAATCTCCGCGTGGTGCGGAGATCTCGCACGAAGGGACAGTTCGAGTGGCCAAGGCATACATGATCGTGACCGAGGATGTGCACGATCAGGAGGGTATGACCGCCTACGAGCAGGCGGCGGGCGCCGCGATGATGGAGGGTGGCGGCACCGTGCTGTCGGTCGACCCGAAGCCGGAGGTCCTCGAGGGCTCCTGGCACGGCACCCGGACGGTCGTGATGGAGTTCGCCTCGGTGGAGGCGGCGCACACCTGGTACGACTCGGAGAGCTACCAGAAGGCCAAGCCGTTGCGGCTCGCCGCGGCCGACTGCAATGCGGTAATCCTGACTGGTTTCGAAATGCCACAGCAGTGAGTCGGCTCGAGCTTTCGTGTGCTCTGCCGCCCGGCCCGGCCTTCGCGGACCTGGCCGTGCTGGCGGAGTCGCTGGGCTATGAGCGGGTGTGGATCAACGATTCGGCGCCGCTGTGGGAGGACGCGTTCGTCCATCTCGCACTGGCGGCCGAGCGAACGAGCCGGATCCGGTTCGGGACCGCGGTCTCGATACCCACCCAGCGTTCGGAGATGGCGATGGCCGCGTCGATCGCGACCATCGCCAGGCTGTCCGAGGGCCGTCTGCGGATCTGCTTCGGGACGGGCTTCACCGCCCGGGTGACGATGGGGCAGCGTCCGATGACGTTGGACGCCCTGGCCCGCTACACCGTCGCGGTCCGTTCGCTGCTTGCCGGGGAGACCGTCGTGCTGGACGGGAAGCCCGCGCGGATGCTGCACTTCGACGGATTGACTGTGGACCGGCCGATCGATGTGCCGTTATGGCTCAGCGTATTCGGCCCGCGTGGTGCGCAGGTGGCGACCGAGGTGGCCGACGGCGTCATCGGGCCGGTGCATCCGTCCCTGCCCACGGCCACGATGGTCTCGGGCACCGTGCTCGAGCCCGGCGAATACCCCGACGATCCGCGCGTGCGTGCAGCGGTCGGGCCGTGCCGGGTGCCCCAGTGGCATTCCGCCTATGCCTACGGCGGCGCCGCCGCGGTGGACGCGATGCCGGGTGGTGCGGCCTGGCGCGCGGAATTGGAATCGCTCGCCCCGCCCGAGGAACGTCATCTGCTGGCCTTCGAGGGGCACCACACGCATCTGGCCGATCGAGATCACGGTCTGCTCGACCATATCGATACGAGCACGATGATCGGCGACCGCGCACGGATCGCCGATGAGTTGGCGGGGCTGGCTGACGTAGGCTTCCGAGAGGTGCTGTACATGCCGACCGGTCCCGATGTCGCCCGCGAGTTGCGCGCCTTCGCCTCGGTCCGGGGCTGAGCAGTCGACCGGCCCGGCCGGACTTTCATCGATCACGCAGTGCAGAGACGAAGGAGACGGTATGACGTTGTTCGATGCGTTCCGATTCGACGGTAAGCGGGTTCTGGTGGTGGGAGGGGCCACCGGAATGGGCGCCGCCGCAGCCGAAGTTGCACTGAGCGCCGGCGCCGAGGTCGTGGTCGCCGCCCACAACGCGCCGGTGACGCTGGCCGGGGTGAAGGTGATTCCGATCGACCTCGCCGACGCCGCCTCGATCGACGCTGCCGTGGACCTCGTCGGCGGTCCCGTGCACGCGGTGCTCGCCGCGTCTGGAGTCGCGGACGGGACGCCGGGCCTGGAACGGATCAACTTCCTGGGCCATCGTCGCCTGATCGAGGGTCTGCTGGCCGCGGATCTGCTGCCGCGAGGTTCCGCGATCGGACTCATCTCCTCCTCCGCGGGCCTGGGATGGGAGTCGAATCTTCTCGCGATTCAGGAGTTCCTGGCGATCGTGGATTTCCATGAGGCGTCTCGGTGGGCGGTCGAGAACAACAACGCGACCTACATGTTCAGCAAGCAGGCGGTCTGCGCCTACGCCGCGGCACAGGCATTACCGCTGCTGCGCAAGGGAATTCGGATCAACGCACTGTGCCCGGGCACCACCGACACCCCCCTGGCCCGGGCGACCCCCCAACGGTGGCTCGAGTTCGGATCCGATTACCGGGCAGCGGCCGGTATCGACCATGCGACACCGCTCGATCAGGCATACCCGCTGCTGTTCCTGTGCAGTGACGCCGCCGCCGGGATCACCGGTATCGCGCTGAACGCCGATTCGGGCTATATCAGCTCCGGTCTGTCCGGATCTTTCCCGGACGCCAGGCAGGCCGTGGGGTACCTGATCGGTCGATGATTTCACCCCTTGGCGGTCGATACTACTCCACTGCTCCTCTCGCCCGGATCACCATATGTGCAGCGAAGCGTGCATATGGTGATCCGGGCGAGGGGAGCAGTCACGCACTCAACGTCGCTGGTCAGGGGTGGGGAGACGCAAAATTATCGTGCAAAAGTCGTACACCGGTGCGCCCACGTTTTGCTCGCCGTTTGCCGCCGCATGTCAACTTACGCAGCGGTTTTGCACAGCGCGTCTCTCGTTGCGCACGAGTTTTGCCTGCTGATTGCGTCCGGTAATCAGCGTTGCCACAACCAAATTCGTGCCGGTATGCAACGGTCCGCCCGCCACGGGATTGATCGGTCGGTCCTCGTTTCGTCCGTGCCAGGATGGGGGTGCGCGAGTACGGCCATGCGCGGCGACGGCTTTCTCCACGACCTGGGCCAGGCCGTGCCATAGGTGCCACCTGTCCGACACTTGGGTTGCCGCAGGTCGTGCACGACGCACGGCCTCGGCATAGGTGGTGGAACCATCCCGCACGACCGTGCTCACCTGCGGATGCTGGGCCAGCCAGGCGGCCAAGGTGTCGGATTTGCGATCGGGCAGGCCATCGATGCGGTCGTGAGAGACCGGGTCGATCACGACCGTGGCGTACCGGTGCCGGCGCAACAGCCCGAACTCGTCCACGCTGACCACCTCGGGAATCGGCCGCTGCGGCAAGGGGATTCCCAGCAGCACCCGCACCGCGGTATGCCGGGACAACCGCACCGACAACTGCTCCAGCAACCGGGTACCGGCCCGTCCCGCCAGTTCCCGCACGACCGATTGCACCTGGCCGGTCAGACGCGCCGTGCGGCGCTGGTAGCGCTCCAGGACACCGGCCATCTGCTCGCGGAAGGTGTTGCGGCAGTTCGTTGTTGGACAGAACAACCGACGGACCTGCACGTTCACCGTCACCGGACGCTCGTCGAGTGGCACGTCGGATACCGTGCGCCAGTGATAGCTGTGCACCCGCGCGGACTCGGCGCCGCAGCCCGGACATGCCGCCGGGTCGTCGGGCGTCCGCGTCCACACCACGACCTGCCTACCCTCATCGACCACATCCTCCACCACCAGCGGCAACAACCCCGAAACCACCACGGCAGCAGGCACATTCACCTCACGCACCGAAACATGATGCCCATACCGCGACGTCACCACCGAAAGTGAGCCAGAGCCGAAGGTGCGACAGAGCCAGATCTCAGACAGTCCCTCTGAAACGCGCCGGACGATGATCGTGAGAGGGGAGTGTCGCTTGCTCCTCTGTCAAGCCTTCATGGTCAGATGGTCGTTGACCATGGCGCGGAAGACGGCGTCGGAGATTCGGCGTTTGAGGACTCGTAACGCCTCCATACCACCGTCGCCGGAGGCTTTGCGGCGTGCGAGTAGTTCTCGGGCGCCGGGATGGCAGCGGGCCTGGGTGAGCGCGATGCGATGGATCGCGGCGTTGAGCTGCCGATTCCCGGTCCGCGACAGCCGGTGGCGTTCATGGTTGGACGACCAGACCGGTAGCGGTGCGGTGCCGTTGTGCCGGGCGTAGGCATCCTTGGATCGGAACCGGTCCACCCCAGCGGTTTCGCCGATGATCTTTGCCGCGGTCGACTCGGCGCAGCCGACGATCGCCAGCAGTGACGGCGCGAGCTTGGTAATGCGGGCGCCGATCTCCGTGGCGAGGTCATCGATCTCGACGGTCAGACGACGGCAATGCTCGACCAGGGTCGCCGCGAGCCGCGCGAGAAGCCCGGTGGCCTGGGCCAGATATGTTGCGTCTCGGTCGAATGCGCTGGTCCGGTCGAGTTTCGCAGGCGGGGCCCATGCTGGGTCGAGCTCGTGCAGGTGCCAGCGCAGCCGGGCGAAGATGCGGGTCCGTTCGGCGACCAGGTGGTCGGATTTGCCGTAGGTGCGGGCCGCGTCGCGGGGGTGAGCCATGAGTTTCGGCGGCACTCGGATCACGCGTTCACCGGCGGCGATCAGATCTCGTTCGAGGCGGCGGGTCATGTGACGGCAGTCCTCGATGGCCCATAGCCGGTCCGGACCACCTTGTGCCTGCGCCCATTTCAACAGTGCGAGGTGGTCGCTGCTGGTGGTGGTGCCGACTGTTCTGGTCGACTTGTGGCGGGGCGAGCTCGTCGGCTGCGGCTGCGGCTGCGGCTGCGGCTGCGGTGTGGGTGCGCTTGTGCGCGTCGATCCCGATGACCATCATTGGTGGGTGTCAGCCCTTTTCAGTTCTGGGTATGGCGCGGATCCTAGCTCAACATCTCGAACCTGAATCCGTCCACGAGCCCCGCCCATCCACGGATTCAGGTTTGGTCGAGGATTCGGTTTAAATGCGGGTGCGGCGTACCGCAACGAATAATGTCAGCGGCAATGACTCCCGATTTGTTCCCACGAACCACCGCCCTGGGCCGGAGGAACTGTGATTGTACCTCCCCAGTTGATGCATTGGCCCGGCGCATTCACGAACACTGGCCCGGCGTAGGTGGTAAACCAGCCTGGGTCTTGATGAATATCCGAGCTGCCTGTGATACTGACATTAGCGGACATCCACCATTTTTGGCCGGGTTGGTCGCGTACTGTCACAACACAATTCGAGCCGTTGTTATAGGTGAGAAATATGGTACCGCCTTGGATGTCGTGGTGGTCGATCACCGAGTAGCCCGAGCCGCATGCACCGTTGTAAGTGGCGGCTGAGGCGGGCCCCGTGCCGAACGCAACCCCGCCAACTGCCAATGCTGCACTGCTCGCCACAGAAACGGCGAGGAATTTCGATTTTCTCATTTTCCTGAACTCCCAGATCATTTTGGCGTGTTCGCGCCCGACAGGATCTGAAGATAGCCCGATTCTTTGCTCCCAAAGATCCGCTATCTGGCTGAACTTCTATTCGCGGAGGGTTCTCGTAGCGGCGTCTCGGTCGGATTGCGGTGTCGGCGATCGCGCGCACGAGTTCGGCGATGCCCGGCCGGTATTTTCGGTCGACCGCCCTCGCGGTCGGACTGCTCTGAGCACTCACCGGGCGCGGGCGCCGTTACTACCGTGGGCAGATGACGGGTGACAAGCTACTGAGAGTGAGCGTCTGAGGACTATGTCGACAGCCATCCAGGGATTGCACACTGCGCCGGATGAGTTCGATTCCGTTGTTCCGGGACAGGCACGGCCGGACACCGACGTGGATCATCGCGTATGGCGGCGACCTGGTGCACTCGCTCTCCGCCGAGCACAGCGGATTCGGGTGTGCCATGGTAGCGACTTCCACCGCGACCGATTCGCCGGTTACGGACTGGAGGTTCTGATCCCCGATGAGGCCGGTCGTTGGTTGGTGCATCGCGTCATCTGGACGAACTGTGCCAGGGCATTATCAGCACCGAGTCCCGCATCGCCTACCAGCAGGTGATCAACGATCTCGTGGCACGGCAAGCCGAGGGGATCTGAGGTTCACCCCGAATGGTGGACACCGAGTTGACAGGATCACCGATCCAGTTGAATGGATGTCTGCATGCCTCCTCGTAAGCGTCGGTCGTTCACGGCCGAGTACAAGGTCGAGGCTGCGCATCGTGTGATCGATTCCGGTCGCACGGTCGCCGAAGTTGCCCGTGAACTGGGCATTCACGAGAGCCTGCTGGGGACGTGGGGCAAAGACGAGCGGCGCAGGATCGCCGTCGCCGAGATCCACGGAGAAAAACCCTTGGATACCGCGGAGCGAGCCGAGCTGGCGCGACTGCGAAGGCAGGTCGCTGAGCAGTACAAAGACATCGCGTTCCTGAAAAAAGGCGTCGGCGTACTTTGCCGCGATGCAGACGAACCGACCCGGTTCGATCTGATGGCCGAGTACGCCGGCCCCGACACTGTCGCCGGAGGATTCGGGCAGTTTCAGGATTGCGGTAACCGTGGGCGGGTCAGGGTAGGCGTTCGGGCGGGCCTTCTGCCGAGGGGAAGAGGATGGGGCTGATCAGGTAGCGGGCGCGTTCGGGGGTGGGTTGGTTGCCCATGCGGGGGATCAGGACCTCGCGCAGGTCGGTGATGAGGGATTCGAGTTCGTCAGGGGCGAGCCAGAGGGCGTGTTGGCGGTAGCCGACGGGGTCGTTTCCCGGGTCGGCGTCGTCGCGGGCCAGGTATGCGTTGAATTCGGCGATCAGGACGGCCATGGCGGTGGCGAAGATGCGGCGGTGGTCATCGATGGTTGCGGTGGCGGCAGTGTCGGCGTCGACGACGGCGCGTTCGGGGCGCAAACGGTAGTGGCGCTCGACCGCGCCGCGGACCCGCCGCTCCTCGGCGACCTCCAGGATTCCCGCGCTGACCAAGACCTCGACGTGGCGGTATACGGATGCTTTCGACAGGTCGGGCAACACGGCGCACAGGTCGGTCGTGGTCAGCGTGCGGTCGCCGCGCAGCGCGTGGACGATCCGGATTCGGGCGGGGTGGGCCAGAAGGAGTTCGAGGGGTTCCACTGGCCAATCGTCGCACAGGCTGCTAACGTTCTCAATATTCGAGAACAGTTGCATTTATGGAGAAAGGTGGAGGTGATGGCGACACTGACCGATCCGACCGAGGTCGCAGAGACTGTGTTGGAAATGCTGCGGGGAGAGCGATTCGACGAGCTCGCGACGCTGTTCGGGCCGGCGTTGGCCGTGGCGGTCTCGGCTGACACCATTCGGGTGGCGTGGGCCGCGGAGACCGCCAAGATCGGTGGGGTGGATGCTGTCGGCCCGGCCGTTCTCGAGCCGCTGGACACCGGGTCGACGCGGGCGAAGGTGCCCGTGACCGGTGGTGTCGGCGGGCTGGTGGTTCGGATGGTGATCGACTCGGCTGGTCTGCTGCAGGGGTTCCGGCTTGCGCCGCCGGAGGATTCGGCGTGGGAACCGCCGCGCTACGCCGTACCGAGGCGGTTCAGCGAGCGGGAGGTGGGCTTGGAGTCCGGGGCGTATGCCGTGCCGGGGACCTTGACCATGCCGAGAGGGCGCGGGGCGAAGCCTGCGGTGGTGCTGGTTTCCTCCGGTGCGATGGATCGGGACGTCACGACGGGGCCGAACAAACCGTTCAAGGATCTCGCGTGGGGGCTGGCGAGCCGCGGGATCGCGGTACTGCGGTTCGACAAGGTCAATTTCGTGCACACCGAGATGAACCATCAACGCGGGTTCACCATGGTCGAAGAGTACGTGCATTCGGCAACGGCGGCGGTGCGGCTGCTGCGGCAGGAGCCGGGAATCGACCCGGGGCGGGTGTATGTGGCCGGGCACAGCGGCGGCGGTAAGGCGGCGCCGCGGATCGCTGCGGTCGAGCCGGCTGTCGCGGGGGTGGTCATCCTGGCAGGCGACACCGTGCCGCTGACGCGTGCCGCGCTTCGCGTCTTCGACTACATCGCGGGTTCGGAGACGGGAGCGGACGTCCGCGATCAGGCGGCGGCGTTGGCGCGAGCTGTCGAGATGACCGAGAGCCCCACACTGTCGCCGGAGACACCGGCGTCCGAGTTGCTGTTCGGGATGCCGGCCTCGTACTGGCTGGACATGCGGGCATACGACCAGGTCGCTACGGCGGCGGCACTGGACAAGCCGATCCTGGTTCTGCAGGGTGGGCGCGACTATCAGGTGACCGTCGCCGATGACCTGCCCGGCTGGCAGCAGGGGCTGGCGGGCCGCGCCGATGTCACCATCCGCATCCACGACGCCGACGACCACATGTTCTACCCGGGCACCGGACGGTCCGTGCCCTCCGACGTCGAGCAGCCGAATCATGTCGACGCGGCAGTCGTCGCCGACATCGCGGAATGGATTGCGCCGGAAAGCAAGCGCGGTCCGCTCGCCCGACTCCTGAACCGCCGCTAGCTGATAGCTGATCGCACACACGAGAAGGCCACCTCATGTCCGAGAACACCACCCACGCCGTCGTCGCCGGCGCTCGACCGAACTCGACCGTGTCCAACTCCCGGCGGTCGCTACATGACAACGCTGTCGTCGGCGTTCATCTCGCGGAGGCTCGACTGCGGTGGATCATCGGCGCGTCCACGTCCGCCCGGCCTGTGCCGGACGAGGAGATCCGCGCCGGATTGAGCGCGGGAATGCTCGAAACCAGCGGCGGCCCAGAAGGATTCACTGCGGTGCTGGCCGCATTGGGTCCGCTCGAACTCGGGGAGATCCGTGCTGTGAGTTCCCACCGGCTACAGGCCGAGGTCAGCGGGCGGCGCACATACCTATTGAGCGTTCGGGTCGATAATGACGGCCTGCTCGAGGATGTGTCGTTGACCGAGCCAGCGGGGCCGCTGCTGAACAGGGAGCAGATCGAGGACCGACTGCCCGAACTGGGTGCGCGGGTGTCGTTCGCGGCGGGGGAGATCGACGCGGCAGGTGAGTTCCGGTTGGTCCTCGGCGCGGAACCCGACATGGTCCGGCCCACCGGATCGGCGTTCAAGTTGTATGTCCTTGCCGCCCTGGCGCAGGCCGTCGCCGACGGCGATGCCCACTGGAACGAACTATTGCCGATCCGGGATGAGTGGAAGAGCTTGCCCTCAGGGGTCATGCAGGACCGTCCGGCCGGTGCGATGGCTCCGCTGGCCGAGTATGCCGACCTGATGATCTCGTTGAGCGACAACAGCGCGACCGATCATCTGCTGCACCGGCTGGGGCGTGACGCGGTGGAGCGGCAGTTGAAGTTACTCGGGCATAGCGTACCGGAGCGGAATCGTCCATTCCTGAGCACCAAGGCGTTCTTCGGTTTCAAGTATGCCCCGGATGCCGACGGCCGAGATCAGTATGTGGAGCTCTCGTATTCGCGCCGTCTGGCACTCGTCGAGGAGCTGGAGCGCTCGGAATTGCCCGTCGCGACGGGGATTTGGCCGGAGCCACGCGGCATCGACCGGATCGAATGGTTCTCCTCCCCCCTCGATATCTGCCGCGCCTACGCGGGACTCGTCCGGTTCGACCGCCCCGAGATCGACCACGCCCTCTCGCTGAAAGACGAAGGGCTCAACCTCGACAGCGCACGCTACCCAACTGTCTGGTACAAAGGCGGCAGCGAGCCGGGCGTCGTCACACTTCATTACCTTGTCCGGACCGCCGAGGGCCGCACGTTGGTTGCGAGCCTGATGGTCTCCGATCCGCACACCACCCTCGATACCGCGGTCGTGTGCCGTGCCGGTCAGGACATCATCCGCAGCGCCTTCGAGCTGATGCGGGACGGTGTTGTCGAGGACGAACACTGACGAGGAGTCCATGGAACGGAACAGGGGCGGCGGGAGACATATGCGTGCGATACCCGTGGGCGGAGCGGCCGGACGGCTGCGTCCCGCCTCGGGGCGCGGTGAGATGAACCGTCTATCTTCCTCCGGGGGTGAGTTCCCAGCCGGTAGCTGAGGCGCGGACGTCCGCGATGGTTCGTCCGCGGCGTCGCCGGAACAGTGCGCGCAGTGTCCCGGCGTTGAGGTAACCGACTTTGGTGGCGATCGTGTCCACTGTCAGGGTGGTCGTGCGCAACAGCCGGGTCGCTTGCTCGAGGCGAATCTCGTCGATGAAATCCCTGGGGGACATGCCCAGCTCGGCCTGCGTCGCGCGTTGCAGGCTGCGAACGTTCACGCCGAGAGTGTGGGCAGCATCGGTGATGGCGAACTGGTCGGTGAGGTGTTGACGCACCCAGCGTTCGAACGCCGCGACGAGTGAGTTTCCTCGGGCGATCACCTCCGGTATCGCGAATTCGATCTGGGTCCTGCGGTCACCGACCATCAGGTATCTGGCGACGAGTTCCGCCAGTGCCGGACTGCTGGGAGTGATCAGTGACAGTGCGAGGTCCAGGTGCGACAATGACGCGCCCGCGGTTGTCACCCTCGTGGTGCGGCACAGTGTGCGGCCTTCGTGGACGTCCACTTTCGGATATCTGCGTCGGAAGGTCGGGCCGAGCCACCAGCTCGTGGTTGCCTCGAGTCCGTCCAACGCCCCGGCTTCAGCTAGAAAGAAGGTCCCGGTGCACGCTGCGGCGAGGTGTGCGCCGTGGCGTCCGGCCGCTGAGATTCTTTCCAGTAGTGGACGATTCGCGGGGGCTGAAACGACGTCGATCAGCCTGCTGACATCGGGGATGCCGACCGCTGGGATGATCACCACATCGATCTCACTGCCCAGATCATCCAATGGTGTAGTCGGCACCAGGTGGCCGTGGCTCGACCGAATGGTGGAGCCGAGCGATGTGGTGCGCACGCGCCACGGCGCAGGTGGGCAGTCCAGCTCGGATAACAAGGCGTTGGCCATATTGAAGGTTTCGAGCACCGCGGTGAATCCGAAGTCGGCAACACCATCGATGACGCACACCGCGACCTCCATGTCGCAAACGGTACCAGATCTGTCCGGTACGACACCGGTGCTTACATTCCTTGTCTTCTATCGTTCTAATACAGCTGATCGCGACATCTCGCCCTTGCGCCGCCGAAAGCCCGGCCGGCGCCGTTGCGAACGCTGCACCACCGATATCGCGGAGGACGCATGCCCCTCATCGAAACAAAGTCGTCCGGCATCGCGATCCCGTCGTTCAGCGGCCCGGACGGTATCCATCTGGAATTGGCAGCTCCGCTGACATAACTCTCGGCACGAGGACACAGGTATGCGAATCCACTGCAGTCGCTGTCGCACAGCCGAATACACGGTCACACTCGCGGCTGCGGGCGCCGGCGCGGTCGGCCTGGAAGCCTGGCCATTATGCGCGACAACGAGATTCGTCGACTGCCTCCTGGTCAGAGTAGGTGCTGAACGTGGGGATGCGGTGTTGATCGGTGCGGCCGCGCAGATCGTGCATCGCATTGCCGCCGACACTCGGGCGGCGATCATCATCGTCGATGGCTTCACCCGGCCCAGGGCAGCCCGCAGGGGCCACCGCCAGCACAGTCGGTCGGTGCTGACCGACACGATGCACATGCTCTCGGAACTGGCCGAACGACTGCAGGAGCGAGGAAATGCCGCGAATCACGTGCCATCCGGTTGGAGCAAGACCTGGGAGGCCGAGTTGCTGGACGATCCCGGGTCGCAATGCGTCATCGAATTGACCCTCGGCGAAGAGCCGGTCATTTGGAGCGCTGCCGACGTCTGGGGATGGAGTTCACGATGCGGCCCACTGTTCCGCCCATAACACCAGGACGCATCGGCCCGAAAATTTTCGAAATGGCCGTACTCGAGTTGACCTGTCCGGGCCACATGGCAAGGCCCCGACGACCGTCGCCAGGATGTCACCTGGTGTTCGGGCGATGGGGCCGACCGTCGAATCAGCCTGCGGTTCCGCCGGCTTCGCCGACGGAGGCGGGCTTGAAACCGTCGAGGAGATGCGCGGCTGTCGCCTTGAACATCCCGAGATCGTCGTACAGGCGGGCTGTGAGCAGCGCACCCTCCAGACAACTGGTGATCATGTGTGCTCGTTCGCGCGCAGATCCAGCGAAGGCAAGGGTTCGTTCCTGCTGTCCCTGCATCAGTACTCCGGAGAGCCACGCATGGTTTCGGTCGAAGAAGTGAACCACCGATTGCTGGATCGGCTCCGATAATGTTCGGTATTCCGCTGCGAGCATGCCGCACAAGCACATTCGCTGATCGCGCAGGACCCCGGCGTACAGGCTCGCATAGTGCTCGAGTCGGGCAGGCGCGTCGCGATCGTCGACCGTCGATAGGGCTTGGAAGAAGTGTTGTTCGTACCGTTGCACGAGGGCCAGGCCCAACTCGGCCTTGCTCGGAAAGTGATAGTGCAGAGCAGGTTTGGAGATCGCCAGGGCCGCGGCGATGTCCGCGTAGCTGAACCCGTTGAACCCACGACTCTGCACGAGTCGTTCAGCGACGTCGAGGATGTGTGCCGAGGTGCCGCGGTCGCCGTTCGGGAGGCGTGGCGTCATGGTCTTCTACCTCTTGACTATCGGGCGGGTACTGGTCAGAATCTGACCTACTGGTAAATCAGTGTACCTCGGGCGGTCTGGTCCGGCAGTGCTCCTGTCCTGCGGAATGTGATGCAGCATAACCGTTTTCGGTTCAACGGCGGGTGTCGTGTATCGCGGTTCGGGTTGTCGGAGATTCGCCATGCGACGAGTTCGAGCAAGGAGGGGGAGTCCGGCAAAGCCAATGGGGCAACGGCTCTCATCGACGGTCTGTGCTGCGCCGGTCTCCGAGCGTGCGGGTGTCGATCGGCTGCTGCTGATCGTCGGCGCAATCCCGGCTACCGCAGCCCAATCCCATATGGCGCTTACGACATCACTCGACCAGCTCGGATCACCAGGCGGCAGGAACAATGCAAGGACTCAGTGAAATCGAATCAACGACTGCACCGGTGGGCGAGTCCGGCGCGGGTGGGCTGCTCGAATCCGCTCGGCACGACGGTCCGCCGCTCAGGTTGATCGGTCGACGTATCGAGCTCGACCGGATGATGGAACGCATCGATAAGGTGGTCGCCGGAGAAGGCGGCATCATACTGATCGAAGGTGAAGCCGGAATTGGCAAGACCGCGCTGCTGGCGGCCGCCATACCGTTGGCATCCGCACGCGGCGTGCGGGTGCTGCGCAGTGAGGCCAAAGTGCTCGAGATGCGCGTCCCGTTCGCGGCGATCGGGCAACTGCGGACCGTGGTCGAGGCGGTGGCACCGCCCTCGGTAGATACCCACCGGGCCCGGGCGGGCCAGGGGGCCGTAGTGGGCGCAATGGCGATCGGGCAGGAGATGGCGACCATTGATGCCGTGCTTGCCGGAGTCGAGCAGTGCTGTGCCACAGGTCCATTCGCGTTCATCATCGACGATGCGCACTGGGCGGATCCGTCGAGCCTGCTGATGCTGCAACGGCTGGGAGAACTCGTCCGCAAGATTCCGCTGCTGATCGTTCTCGCGACCCGGCTGCTGCCCCGTGAACGTGGCCTGTCGGGGCTGCTCACTCGATTCGAGTCGGAGGGCGCGGAACTCGTGCATCTCGGTCCGATGAGCGATTCGGAAGTTTCCGCGCTGGTAGAGCTCTCACTTGGATCGACCGCCGGGCCCCAGCTGTCGGCGGCCGTGTCGAGCGCGGGCGGGAACCCGATGTACGTTACCGAACTGGTGGCGGGACTGATGCAGGCCGGCATGATCGATTCTGGAGAAATCAAAACGGACGCAAGAGTTTTCGCGACGAACGCTTCAGATGATATCCGGCTGCCCGCATCGCTGACCGACGTGATCGTCCGGCGGCTGGACCACCTTCCGGCACGATCACGGCAGATTCTATCGATGGCAGCAGCACTGGGGCACGGCGTCGAGTCGATCGAGCTGTCCGAGGTGCTCGAGGCTCCACTGATAGACGTGTGGAACGTGATCAGTGTGGCAGTGGCGTCGGGAATCCTGGTTCGTTCCGGCGCCGAGCTGATCTTCAAGCATGACTTGATCCGCCAGGTGTTGGCCGACCAGCTTCCGCCCTCCTCGCGAGTGACTCTCCAGCTGCGAGCGGCGCGGGTACTGATGTCGATGGAAGCTCCGGTCGAGCGCATCGCGATGTACCTGCTGAGAGGTGATGGGCCGCTGGACGCGACCGGGGTGGACTGGCTGGTGGACGTCGTGGAGAGGCTGGTGGCGCGTGCTCCGGAGCTGGCAGCCGGACTGCTCGCCCGGGCCATCGAGACTCCGAGAATCGATGTAGCCCGTTACGACGAGTTACGGCTCTGGCAGGTCAGGGCGCTGTTGTGGAGCGGGAACCCTACACGGGCCGAGGCGGTGGCGCGGCATGCGTTGTCGCGGGACACCGCTGTGGTCGGCCGACCGCAGCCCGTCAGCAACCTCCTGCACTGGCTATTGGCCCATGCTTGCTTCGCCCGGGGAAACCTGTCCGAGGCTATCGCGGTCGCGGAGGTCGTACTCGCCCGGCCTGGTCTCACCTCCCTGCAACGAGGGCAATTTCACGGATTTCGCGCCTTGTCATATACCCTGCTCGAGCGCTTCGATTTCGTCGAAGAAGCATCGGCACGGGCGATTTCGACTGGTGATGCCTGCGCAGATCCGGTCGCGTGGGGACTGGGTTCGCTCGCGCTCGGCTCGTTGCGTTTCCACCAGGGATTCCTGGACGAAGCGCAGGAACTAGGCGATAGGCTGGCGCGACATTTCGAATCCAACGGCCGCACGCGGCTATCCCACATCGAGCCCTATTCGCTGAGCGGTCGGTGCCTCACCGAGGCCGACCAGCACGCGGCCGCGGAGAAGATGCTCATGCTGGCCGTCCGGTACTCCGAGAGCACCTCGAGTGTGTATCTCGGCTCGAACCGGTTGGAACTGGCGCGATTACATTTCCTACAGGGCCGCTGGGACGACGCTCTGGCGGATCTGCGCGCCGGCCGGGACGCACCGGATGTCTTCGGCTATGCCGCGGTTGCCGAGTGCTTCGCAGCTCTCGTCGCGGTGCGCCGCGGCACGTTCGTCGGTTCCCTGGAATCGCTACCCGAGCCCGATCCTCGATTGGAGGGACACTGCTGTCGTCATCTGCGCCCATGGGTGCAAGCGCTGATATACGAGTCGCAAGGTGACCCGGCCCGGGCATTGGAGACGCTGGCGGGCCTGTGCGAGGAATTCGCGGACGGAATGGCGTCGGCCACGGTGTATCAGCTGTATCCCGATCTGGTGCGAATAGCGCTCGCGGCTGGGCGGGAGGATGTCGTCAGCAAGGTCGCCGTCGCCACGGATATGTTGGACGCGCGCCATTCCACACTCAGCCGACGCGCCACGGCTGCGCTGTGTCATGGGCTCGCCGAGGGGGAGCCCGTGCTTGTCGCCCAAGCAGTCGAATCGTTCGGGCAGGCGGGTCGCCCCTGGTATCAAGCACAGGCGAACGAAAACCTGGCTATCTTGTGCGCTGGCGACGGTCAAGTGGAACAGGCCCGGTCCGCACTGGACAACGCGATCGGCCTCTACAACGTATTGGGCGCCGAGTGGGATATCGCACGGGCCGAAGCACGCCTGCGAGGATTCGGGATTCGCCGTGGCCGCCGTGGCCGCCGTAACCGGCCCAAGACGGGCTGGCAGGCGTTGACGCCGACGGAGAGGAAGGTTGCCGCGCTGGTTGCACAGGGACTGTCGAACGCCGACATCGCAATCAGGATGTTCCTGTCACCACGCACTGTGCAATCGCACATCTCGAGCATTCTGACGAAACTGAGGCTGCAATCGCGGGTTCAGATAGCGATTGCCGTGACCAGAGAAGCTTCGTGATGCTGCGGCGGCCGACCGTGAAAACTGCCCGGTGAGTCGCCTCGGGCAGCTCCCTGGCCAGCTCGCCGAGGCTCGTCAGGGTGCTGCGCGGTCCTGCCAATGAATCGGACCGCGTGGGGAAACCCGGTGTTGGGCCCGCTCGAGGACCTACCGGCCAGCGCGTTGCTGATGAGCACTCCGAAGGACGAGGGGATCCTGCTCGGAGGCGTCCGCTCGGGCAAACTGCCGCCCGGCCGAGGCACGCTGGTCGCCCGAAGGCGGGGCAACGAGGTGATGCAGGGTACCTACCTGCCCCCGCTGTGAACCGACAGTGGCCACCGCCCCTCTGTCGGACGGGACAGGATGCTTCAGGCATGGCAGGGCGGGGAATTTCGTCAGTGGTTCGTGCCGAGTGCCTGGGCGATCAGTGGCCAGGATCGGGCCAGTTCCTCAGCCCAGTAGGGCCAGGAGTGGGTGCCGGTGGAGCGCAAGTTCACCGTCGCTGGGATCTTCAGTTGCACGAGCCTGTCAGCGAGTGCTTTAGCGCAGATGTAGGCGCCGGCCTCCAGCGCGCCGCCGACGGTGATGTCGTCGGGTAGGTCGGCTTCCCCGGACACGTCGTGTTCACCGGGTATCCCGCTACCTGACGACAGGTAGACCGCAGTGCCACGCAGAGCTTCGGCATGAGTCATGACATCGTGGGCGAGCCAGTCGGGGTTATCGGGCGCGCCGAACATGTTGTCCGCGTTGCCGTGATAGGTTGCCACGATCGCGCGGGCCTGGTCCTGACCGGGCCCGCGGGCAGTGCTGTAGCAACCGCTGTGCGCGGCAACCGCCCGATACAGGCCCGGGTTGCGGACTGTGAGCATCATCGCCGCCTCACCGCCCATCGACACTCCTTCGATGGCATTGCGGCCGTTGCCTTGGAACTGTGCGTCGATCAGCGGGGGCAACTCGCGGGTGAGGAAGGTTTCCCACTTGTTGGTGCCGAGTACCGGGTCGCGGCGTTGCCAGTCGGTGTAGAGGTTGGCCGGTCCTCCCGTAGTCAGCACGACATTGACGTTCTTATCGGCGAAGAACTGCACCGCATGCCCATGCTCGGTCCAGCTACTCTCGTTCTCCGGGGCGCCGCGCCCATCGAGCAGATACAGCGCCGGCCGCGGCCGGTCGCGGCGCAGGGGCAGTAGCACCTGCACCTGCACCACCCGGTGCATGGCCGGTGACCGCACGAAAACCCGCAGCCAACGATCGGTGATCGACTCGATCCTGGTGATGCCCGGCCGGGCAGGAAGACTGGAGCTACTCTCAGCGGGAGCCTGATATCCACTCGAGGAACCTGTGCTTGGACCCGAGGTCGGCGGCGCCGCGGCAGCCACCCCGGCCATCAGCATCAAAACACCCGCCATCGAAGCAACCTCGCCCACGGCCCGCCACCCGCCTACGCGCCGCGCTTCCAGATGCAGTGACGTCGGTCCCCCGCGAACACCATCGGTGTTACTGCGGGCTGTATCCCTTTTGTTGTGGAGTTTTCCGTAAACGATCTGCCGGGCAAGATTTCCAGGATTGCAAGACACATCCTCAGTAGAAACCACGGATGCCCCTTTCTTCGCCCTGGGAAGGAACACGTTACTGATCGACGACGCGATGACGCAATCGCTCCTGGAGATCCGAGATGTGGTATCGGTTTTCGTGAGAGAAATCACCGACAGCACCAGAAAGCCGGCCAAGCCCGGACCTCGGCCTTCTTGTGCGCGGCATAGTTGCCCATCACTAGTAGATGCCCCAGCACCAGGCCGTTCCCGTTCGCGGCGTGCATCAATCTCCGAGAGTTCCCATGACCCACATGTAGGATCCTTGCCCCGACGCAACCAAATCGGCTAGGTCACCATGAATTCGAAGTTGGACCGGAACAGCCGGCGCATGGGCGGGCACCAGAATCTGGGCTTCGATCTTACTTGCTCCGGAGGTATCGGCAGCAACGGACTCGACCGCGAGAGGGGTTCCGCCGCAAAGAAATTCAAGGCCGATCGCTTCGACGTCGGGACCCACGCAAAGCCAAGCGAACAGGTGGTACGCCATGCCCGGCGACAGCCCACCGCCGCTGAGCCGGACACTGGTGCCGTCGTCGCCGAGCGAGATCAGAGGGACCACCTCGCCGGTCCGCCCAAATATTTCCTGATCCCCACCCCCGGTGTTGGAGGACTCACACAGAGGCATGAGCGAACCGCTGCCGAATCGAATACCATCGTCCGACCAATTAAAACTCGCGTGCGGCGGCATGCCATACTTGGCTCCCCAATCGCTGAACATACTCCATCTGGCTCCGCCAGGACGTTCACCTATCAACGGTCGCCAGTGTTCATATGCACGCGTGACTACCTCGATCAGGAATTCCGCCATTCCTCCACCGTAGCGATGGAACGTGCAGTCGTAACGGTGAAATGCGATTACGGGCCACTGGTTCGGATCGTCGCTCTCGGTAAGCCAAAAGAACATGTCGCCACTGTCGGTACCTCCCCACTGCAGAAGTCCCCCCGCTCCGATCAACGCGAACTTCAACCGACGCTATTCGGTGGATGCTATGGAGCCTCCAGACATTCAAGGGATGATGCGGAGGTGGCCTTTCGAGCCTGCCGGTAGCAAACTATCGCAGTTCAGCCACAATGCGATGGGTTGCTGACCAACATTTCCGAGGCATTACTACCCTCGTACAGTGCCGCTCCACCCCAGTCAATACACTGATGTGGCGCATAAAACCGGGCCGGGTGACTGGTGGAATCCGGCCCTTTCCGAGCAATCCACGGCGCCCGACCGCATCGAAGATCTCGGGGCACCTCCCGCGCACCGAGATTCGCGCACGATCCTCACCGACACGTCCATCAAGCCGTCACTGATCGGCATCGTCCTGAGTTCGTGCCAGGTGAACGATTCTCGAGGGCATAGTCGTCTGTTCGGTGGGGCCGGTGGGCGTGATGCCGAACTTGCCGGTTACGAACTGCCAGAACAGTGGAACGGCTTCGCTGGTGGGGCGGACGACCTGATCATCGGGGCTTGTGTTCGGCAGGCACTCGATGAGAACCGTTCCCTCCTGGACGGGAGCGAGGGAGCCGGGGGCGCGGACGATGACTTCCTCGATGGGCGGTTCCGGGATCGGGCGGGGCGTGACAACGAGGTCGTGCATCGATGTGAGCCCTGCGAGGTGTTTGTCGGCGTCGCAGGCGAGCACGCTGTCGGCGATGTCGGTCAGGTGCTGGAACTCGGGGTGGCGGTCGGACATCACTCGACAGCGGCGGGCGATCTCGGTCCAGGGAACATCGTGGAAGGTTCCGGTCCATCCGTGCGCGCTGCTTGTCATCTCTGGAGTATGGCCGAGGACAGCCCGGCGGTGCGCAGCTCGAGGATGTTGCCGTTGGTGCTGTTCGCGCTCGGTCTTGTAGAACTTCGTCTCGAGCCAGTCCAGAGCATTGCTGTCGATCTGAATCGCCCCGGGTTTCGTGCACACTCTCTTTCCTGAGAGGATGGGCGCGAGATGCCATCGAAGTACGACGCTGCGACCAGGGCCAAGGCCATTCGGCTGGTCGCCGATCATCGGGACGACTATCCCAGTGAGTGGGCGGCGATCAAGGCCGTTTCGTCCCGGCTGGGGATGAACGCGGAGACGCTGCGGAACTGGATCCGCCAGGCGGCGGTCGACCGCGGTGAGGCCGACGGGGTTTCCACCGAATCGGCCAGGATCATCCGCGAGCAGAAACGCAAGATCGCCGAGCTCGAGCAGACCATCGAAATCCTCTCTGCCGCAACGTCTTTTTTCGCGCGGGACCAGCACCCGCGACACCGTTAGTGTGTGAGTTCATCGCCGAGCACAAGGCTCGATTCCCGATCGTGGCGATGTGCCGGGCCCTGTCGGCCCACGGTGTCGGCATCGCGCCGCGTACCTTTCACGCATGGGCGAGCCGGGCGCCGTCGAAACGCGGCCTGTGGGACACCACGGTCACCGAGTTCCTCGCCGGGTATTACGAGCCCGACGAGCACGGCCGCCGCACACCGGAGTGCCTGTACGGGGCGGAGAAGATGTGGGCGCACCTGCAGCGTCAAGGCGTCCCGGTCGCGCGGTGCACGATCGAGCGGCTGATGCGTGCCAACGGCTGGCGCGGGGTGACACGGCGCAAGAAGCCGCGCACCACCACCGCTGATCCGGCCGCGAAACGGCCGGAAGATCTGGTGAACCGTCAGTTCCGGGTGCCGGCACCGAATCTGCTGGTCGTGGCCGATTTCACCTACGTGCCGCTGGAGTCGGGGCGGTTCGTGTATACCGCGTTCGTCATCGACGCCTACGCCGGGCGGATCGTGGGCTGGGAATGCTCGGCGAGCAAACAGACCACGTTTGTGGAATCGGCACTGCTGCAGGCTGCCGCTCTGCGAGCACGCGAGCGAAACCCGATGGATGCCAACACGATTCATCACTCCGATGCCGGTTCGCAATACACGTCGATTCGGTTCGGGGAAACGTTGATGCTCTCCGATATTCGGCCATCGGTCGGGTCTGTCGCCGATGCTTTCGATAATGCGTTGGCGGAGACCACCATCGGACTCTACAAGACCGAGGCGGTCCGGGACGATTCACCGTTCCGGACCGGGCCACTGCGGCGGCTGGCCGACGTCGAGCACGTCACGGTCGCGTGTGTGGCCTGGTACAACGAGTCCCGGCTGATGCACCGGCTCGGCCGCAAACCACCGGTCGAGTACGAGGCCGACTACTATGCAAGGCTGCCCCAGCAAGAGGCTGCGGACAGATAACCGGGTGTGCACGAAACCCGGGGGGCTTCAATCTCGCTGCGGCGCAGTGTCTTTGCGAGCAGGTTGGCCGGCCTCCGTCAAGGTTCACTTATCGGATGCTGACGGGGCAGGTCAGTTCCGGTTTTCACCGGGGCTGACCGCGTTTGTGCCCAATGACGCAATCCATCGGCCGCAGGTAGCTTGACCGCGTCGGCTGGAACCCACTGGCGCACAGGTACTTCCCTGTGTTCGTTTCTTACTGGGGAGAGCATGTATTCAGTTCTGCAGTATCCAGCGGCCGGGTTATGTTGATCTGGGCGGAGCCTCTGGGTCAGCTCGAGCGCTCGACGCGCCCGAGCCACTCGGCGAGGAGGGCGCGCAGGAGTTCGGGTTGTTCGTGGGGTAGGGCGTGTCCCGTGTCGTCGAGCACGGCCAGCGAGGCGTGGGGGTAGTGGTCGACGAGGTCGGTGGCGGCGGCGTAACCGACCGTCGAGTCCAGCCGCCCCGCCACGATCACTGTCGGACCCGCGTAAGCCGGTGTGTGGTCGGGGGTGAGCGCCCATCGTTCGCCGATTCGCTGGAGCGCTGCCTGGTCGACGAGCGCGGCGGCCGGGGCGACGTAACGTTCGTACCGTTCGAGCATCTCAGGGGATTGGATCACGAAGTAGCCGCGGAAGGTGTCGTCACCGATCTCACCGGATCCGGCGACGACGCGGTGGTGCGGGACGTTGCGCAGTCCGGGCAACAACGGACAGATGAGCGCCAGGCCGGCGACCTGCGCCGGGCGTCTCGCGGCCATCGCCTGTGCGTAGTACGCGCCCGCCGAGTGACCGATGAGCAGGTGCGCAGTCCCGCCGATGACCTCGTCGGCGAAGTTGAGCAGCGTGTCGAGGACGTCGTCGGCGCTGCGCAGTGTTTCAGGAGCGATTGTCCGGCCCATTCCGGGGAGATCAGGATAGATCCGTCGCAGCCCCGCGACACCGTCGAAAACCAACTCGAAGCAAGCCTCGGCCTCGCGGTGGTCGACGCCGGCTCCGTGGAGTACCAGTACGGGGCGACCGATTCCGTGCTCCACGTAGTGGACTATCACCTGGCCCACTCGGATCTCCATCCCCGCAAGCTACCGCGCAGGGGGCGCCGCGACAACGTGGCTCGACCGGGGCAACCGATGATCCGCCCGCCCTCGAGTGGGAGCTGGTCATACCGAGCACGGCAGGTTCGTGCGTCGAACTCCAGCAGCACATCCCACACGCCGGCCATGCACTCGAGCCAGGATGGAATGACGTTCTGTGCGTCGGTGTCCGGGCATATGGGACGGCCTGCGACCGACGGCCTCGCGGATGGCCGGGATCATGTCGAAATCTGCTGTCGGACAGCAGATTTCAGGTGACCCCGTTCGGGTGGTTTCGGCCGCCGGGTTGACGGAACCGGGGCGTCCGAGCAGCTTCCCCTTGCGTTCGGAGCCGGCGCGTGGACACCGTACCGAGGCGAGTGACTCTGCCGGTGAGGAGGATTCGCTCAGCGCGTGGCGGATCCGGTTGCGCGGCACGACGGCCGCGCGCCGGCCGCTGCTGCGAGCGAAATCGCCTCGGCCCCTGCGTCTTTGATCCCTTGCGAACTCGCGGCGAAGTCAAGCCGGTTGTGCCTGGACGACAGGCAGCCGACCGCGGGCCACGGCCTCGTCGATGGTCTGGGCGAGGCGCGAGCAGCCGGCCAGTGCCGGTCCCGGAATGGGCGAATTCCCGAGTTCGTGGCATGCCGCGCGGGCCGCGGCGTTCCATTGCAGGGTCGTCTGTTCTCGGCTGCTCTTGCGGACGAGTACCGTGGCGGCGCAGGTGTCGCACGAGAGCGGCCGCATCGGGACATCATCCAGGCGGTTGTCGGACCGGAACTCGCTCATGTCGGGGTGCCTGCCGACTTGGCCTGGCGCGCAATGTTTTCCGCTACCTGCTGCTGCCACGCCTCGTGCGGGCGGGTGGTGTCGAGTTCGAATTCGAACCGGTCGACCATCGCGGGCTCGATGTCCGCGACGTCGACGTAGAACTGGTCGTACCAGCGGCGCAGCTGGTAGACCGGGCCGTCCTCCTCGCACAGCAGCGGATTGTCGATCCTGGCCTTGTTCTTCCAGATCTCGACGTCCTGCTCGAACCCGAGCTTGACGAAGTCGCCGAGCGCGATCGCGGCCTGCATGGCCGCCTCGTCCGGAAGGGTCGCGGATTTCTTCACGATGATGCCGTATTGCAGCACGAACGAGTTGGCGTCGATCGGGTAGTGGCAGTTGAGCAGAACGGTCTGCTGATCGCCGTGCTCGAAATGGTAGAGCAGATCGTCGATCATGAACGACGGGCCGTAATACGAAGCGACGGAAGAGGATCCGAGCATCTTCGGCTGGCCCTCGGGAGCGGGGTAGTCCTCGCGCGCCTCGCTCTTGAAGTACTGGGTGGCGACGTGCCCCTCGAAGACGTTCTTGAAATAGGTCGGCAGCGCCCCGTGGATGTAGAAGAAATGCGCCATGTCCACGACATTGTCGATGATTTCCCGGCAATTGGTGTGCACAACCGTGGTGTACCAGTGCCAATCGGTCCATTCGTCGCTACCGGCGCCTTCGATGCGCGGAATGGCGACCTCGTCGGTGGGCGCCCTGCCCTCGGGATCGTGCCAGACGAAGAGCATCCCGTCCTGCTCGAGAGTGGGCCAGGAGCGGGTGCGGGCCAGCGGGGGGACGCGCCGGGCATAGGGGATCTGCTTGCAGCGTCCGTCGCCGCCCCAGCGCCATTCGTGGAAGGGACAGGCGATTTCGTCACCCTCGATGCGGCCCTGGGACAGGTCGCCGCCCAGGTGGCGGCAGTAGGCGTCGAGGATGTTGATCTTGCCGTTGGCCCCGCGGAAGATCACGAGTTTGGTGCCGAATGCGTTGACGGCGTGGGGTTTCGCGTCGGCGTAGTCGCGCACGAGACCCAGGCAGTGCCATCCGCGGGCGAACCGGGTGGGTGCGTCGTCGGCTTCGATCTCGCGAATGTCGGTTTCTGCGAACGGGGATGTCATGGTGCGCTCCTCGGGGGAGAATTTTCGTCTCGGACGGCAGCGGATTGGCCACCCGGCCGCATATGGCGGCGAGCCCGTTTCTAGCAAGCCGGGAAACCCTGAAACGGGACGTATTTCACTGAATGGACGCTGTCGGTCTCCCAATCAGCGAGACGGCCCCCGGATCACCGCGAACGGCGGCCCTAACCTTCCCGGAGCCCGAAACCCGTCCCGGGAATCGCGGGCGTGACTCGAATGCGATCAGGAGGGCGGATGTCCACGGATACGAGTGTCGGCCGCGAGGTCCTCGACGACTCGGCGGCGATCCCCGCGGCCTCGCGCGGCAGTGTCGTGCGGGTCCGCGAGGTCGTCCACGAGACCGCCGACGCGTCCTCGTTCGTCGTGGAGCCCGGCGTGCGGACGGCGGCATCGTTCGAATACCGGGCGGGGCAGTTCCTGACCGTCCGGATTCCCGACGCCGGCACCGGGGCGGCGCGCTGCTATTCGCTGTCGAGTTCGCCGCACAGCGATGCGGCGATGAAGTTCACGGTCAAGCGCGTGGTGGGCGGATACGGCTCGAATTGGCTCTGCGACAACGTTTCCGCCGGAGACGAACTCGAGGTGCTGCCACCGTCCGGCACGTTCACGCCGGACTCCCTCGACGAGCCCGTGACCCTGATCGCCGGCGGCAGCGGGGTGACGCCGGTGATCGCGATCGCGAAGTCGATCCTGTTCGCGGGCAGCGGAGATGTCGTGCTGATCTACGCGAATCGCGACGAGGCGTCGGTCATCTTCGCCGCGGAACTGCGCGCCCTGGAGAGCCGGTTCGGTGACCGCTTCACCGTGATCCACCTGCTGCAATCGTTGCAGGGCTACCCGACCCGCCGGGCGCTGACGATGCTGCTGCGTCCCTTCGTCCAGCGCGCGGTGTACATCTGCGGGCCCGCCCCGTTGATGAGCCTGGCCGAAGAGGCGTGCGCCGAGGTCGGCATCCCGGGCGACCGGATTCACTCGGAACGATTCCTGTCGCTTCGGCGGGATCCGTTCGCGGTCGAGGAGTCGCCGGACGACGGGGACGCTGCCGGCGAGGTCGCGGCCACGGTCCGGGTGAGCATCGATGGAGCCGAACATGTCGTGCCCTGGCGAGCGGCCCGGAAATTGCTCGACGCGCTGCTGGCGGCCGGAATCGAGGCGCCGTACTCCTGCCGGGAAGGAGCTTGCAGCGCGTGCGTGTGCTCGGTGCGGTCGGGACGGATAGCCATGGCGCGCAACGAGATTCTCACCGACGACGATATCGCCGACGGGTACATCCTGGCCTGCCAGGCGGAACCGGTCACCGACGAGGTCGTGATCGAGTACTGATCGCCGGGCCGGAATTCCTTCCCACTCACCAGGAGACCGGTACCGGTTCCGACGCGGGAGTTGCCAAGCTCTATCCGACGCGAGAAGTTCCGTGACGGCAACCGGGACACCCTCTCTCGAAATACCTTTCAGCTCAGAAGGATCAGGAGTTTTCCATGCCGAACCCAGTCCTGGACAACATCGTCGCGATTGCCGACGAGATCCGCGCCGGCGCGCAGGAAGGCGAATCGCTGGGGCGGCTGCCCGATGCGATGGCCGAGAGCCTTCGGCAGGCCGGTCTCATCCGCCTGTTGCAGCGCAAGAAGTACGACGGTTATGAAGCGCACCCTCGCGCGTTCGCCGAGGCGGTCATGCGGACCGCTTCCCTCTACGGTTCGGCGGGCTGGGTCGGCGGAATCGTCGGAGTCCACCCGTGGCAGCTGGCTTTCGCCGATCCGAAGGTCCAGGACGAGATCCTCGGCGAGAACAGCAACACCTGGCAGGCCTCGCCGTACATGCCCGGCGGCATCGCGGTGCCCACCGACGGCGGGTACGTCATGAGCGGCCGCTGGCAGTTCTCCTCCGGAACCGACCACTGCGACTGGATCTTTCTGGGCGCGATGGTCGGCGGCGCCGACGGGAAACCGCTGATGCCGCCGCAGAGCCTGCACGTGATCCTGCCGCGCTCGGACTACCGGATCGTCGCGGACTCCTGGGACGTGGTCGGGCTGCGCGGTACCGGCAGCAAGGACATCATCGTCCAGGACGCGTTCATCCCCGAGTACCGGGTCATGAACGGGGACAAGGTGATCGACGGCACCGCGGCCAAGGAGTACGGCGTCACCGAGACCCTGTACAAGATGCCGTGGTCCACCATGTTCCCGCTGGGCATCACCTCGGCGACCATCGGCATCTGCGAGGGCGTGCTCGCCGCGGGCATCGACTACCAGCGCAACCGAGTGGGCGCCACCGGCACCCTGGTCAAGGACGACCCGTACGTGCTGCACGCGCTCGGTGAGGCCGCCTCGGAGATCGACGCCGCCCGCCAGCAGTTGCTGGCCAACGTCGACCGCATCTACGACCGGGTCGATCGCGGCGAGGAGATCGACTTCGCCACCCGCGCACAGGTTCGCCGCGATCAGGCGCGCGCCGCCTGGCGTGCGGTCCGCGCCGCCGACGAGATCTTCGACCGCGCCGGTGGCAACGCGCTGCGGATGGACAACACGCTGCAGCGGTTCTGGCGTGATGCCCACGCGGGCCTGCACCACGCCATCCACGTCACCAGCACCACCTATCACGCCGCCGCCATGGCCTCACTCGGTGTGGAGGTCCCGCCCGGACCGCTGCGCGTGATGATCTGACCGGCTCGGAGAGGAATACCAAATGACCACCGAAATCAGAGGTCTCGGCTATGTCCGGGTTCTGGCAACCGATATGGAGCGCTGGCGCGAACTGGGCTTCGATGTCCTCGGGTTCGCCCCGGGCTTCGGCGTCGAACCGGACGCCCTGCACTTCCGCATGGACGAGCGGCCCTCGCGCATCACCGTCGAACACGGTGACGTCGATCGTGTGACCGCGGTCGGCTGGGAGGTTCGCGACGGCCTCGCGCTGGACCGGCTGGCGGCCACGCTCGAGGCCGCCGGTGTCGAATATGCCCCGATGACAACGGAATTGGCGGATCGCCGCAAGGTCGAGGCCGGCATCGTGACCAAGGATCCGGGCGGCACACCGCTGGAGTTCTTCCACGGCCCGGTGCTCGAGCACGGCCCCGTGCTGACCAAGTACGGCCAGCGCTTCGTCACCGGCGCGCAGGGCCTGGGCCATGTGGTCATGCCGACCACCAACTTCGACGAATCCTTCGCCTTCTACACCGAAACCCTCGGATTCCTGTCCCGCGGTGCGTTCCGGATGCCGACGCCGCCGGACGCGCCGCCGCAGCGGATCCGGTTCCTCGGGGTGAACGAGCGTCACCACAGCCTGGCGATCATGCCGAGCCTTCAGGGCCGGGATCCGGGGCTGATCCACGTGATGGTCGAGGTCGACGAACTCGACGCGGTCGGTCGCGCCTACGACCAGGTGATGGCGCGCGAGTTCCCGGTGTCCTCGACGCTCGGGCGGCACACCAACGACAAGATGATCTCCTTCTACGTTCGGGTGCCGGGCGGCTGGGATATCGAATACGGCACCGGTGGTGTGCCCGTCGACGAAACCTATTACACCGCAGAGGAAATCACCGCGGACAGCTACTGGGGTCACGAGTGGATGTGGATGCGGGAGATGAAGGAAGCCAAGTGAGGGCCCAGGACAGCCACGTCGATGTGGTCGTCGTCGGTGCCGGGATCGCCGGTCTCTACGCCGTGCACAGGCTCCGCCGGCGCGGTATGCGCGTGCGCGGCTTCGAGAGCGCGTCGGGACTCGGCGGGACCTGGTTCCACAACCGGTACCCCGGGGCCCGCTGCGACGTCGAGAGCATCGACTACTCGTACTCGTTCGACGAGGATCTCCAGCAGGAGTGGACGTGGAGTGAGCGATTCGCGACTCAGGAAGAAATCCTGCGTTACCTCGAACATGTAGCCGACCGCCACGACCTGCGCTCGGCCTACGAGTTCTCGACCCGGGTGAGCGCGGCGGTCTACGACGAGGACACCCGGCAGTGGACCGTCGAGACCGATACCGGCGCGAGCGTGACCGCGCGCTTCTGCGTGCTGGCGACCGGGGTGCTGTCCGCGACCAACATGCCGGACATCCCGGGGCGCGACACCTTCGCGGGCGAGTTGTACCACACCGGCGAGTGGCCGCACGAGCCGGTGGATTTTCGCGGAAAACGCGTGGGCGTCATCGGAACCGGGTCCTCGGGGATCCAGTCCATCCCGATCATCGCCGAGAGCGCGGACCACCTCTTCGTCTTCCAGCGCAGCCCGAACTATTCGATCCCGGCCCGAAACCGTCCGCTGACACCGGAATTCGTCGCCGAGGTCAAGGCCACGTATCCCGAGCGGCGGCGTCTGTCGCGCCTGAGCGGCGGCGGTTCGCCGTATACGCCGCATCCCAAGGGCGCGCTGGAAGTCGATGCCGCCGAACGCATTCGGGTGTTCGACGAGTGGTGGGACCGGGGCGGCGTGCTGTTCGCCAAGGCGTTCCCCGACCAGACCTCCGACCCGGCCGCGAACGCGGCGGCGCGCGAATACGTCGAGGCCGAGATCCGCAAGCTGGTGCGCGATCCCGAGATCGCCGAACAGCTCATCCCGACCGATCACCCGATCGGCACCAAGCGGATCGTCACCGACAGTGGGTATTTCGAGACCTACAACCGCTCGAACGTCACGCTGGTCAACCTGCGCCGCGCGCCGATCACCGAGATCACCGCGCGCGGGGTGCGCACCGCGGAGCACAGCTACGACCTCGACATGCTGGTATTCGCAACGGGATTCGATGCGATGACCGGCGCCCTGTCCCGGATCGACATTCGCGGGCGGGGCGGTCGGGAATTGCGTGCGGAGTGGTCGGCCGGTCCGCGCACCTATCTGGGGCTGGCGGTCGCCGGATTCCCCAATATGTTCATCATTTCCGGGCCCGGTAGTCCGAGCGTGCTCGCGAACATGGTGCTGACCGCGGAGCAGCACGTGGACTGGATCGCGGACTGCCTGGACTTCATGGACGAGCACAACGCGTGCACCATCGAGCCGACCGCGCAAGCGGTTTCGGACTGGGTGGCCGAATGCAACGCGAAGGCGGCCGCCACCTTGTTCCCCGCCGCCGATTCCTGGTATCTCGGCGCGAACATCCCCGGCAAACCCCGCGTCTTCATGCCCTACATCGGCGGATTCGGCGCGTACGGCGCGATCTGCGACGAGGTCGCCGCAGCCGGTTACCAGGGGTTCGAATTCGATTCCGCCGCAGGTCTTTCCGGTGGCGGGCACCATAGACGATGAGATAGGAAGTATCCGAATGGGCGCACAACGCAGGCCCGGCCTGCACCCCGAGGTCGAGGCGATGTTGCGGGTCCTGGATGCCTTCCCGGACGTGACCGGGTACGAGCCCGCCGAATTGCGGGCGCTCATCCGGTCGCGGCGGGGACCGCTGCGCAATACCCCCGCGATGTGGATCTGCGAGGATCGGGTCATCGAGGGGCCGGGCGGGGACCTGGCCCTGCGGATCCTCGTCCCGCATCACGAGCAGCGCGGGCCGGTGCCGGTCGTCGTGTTCGCCCACGGCGGCGGTTTCGTGTTCTGTGACCTGGACAGCCACGACGAACTGTGCCGGGCGATGGCCGAGGCGGTCGGAGCCGTGGTGATCTCGGTCGACTACCGGCTCGCACCGGAACACCCGGGGCCCGCGGCGATGGAAGATGTTTACGCAGCGCTGATCTGGGCGTCCGAACATGCCGCCGAATACGGCGCGGACCCCGGCCGGATCGCGGTCGCCGGCGACAGCGCGGGCGGCAATCTCGCCGCCACCGTGTGCCTGGCCGCCCGGGACCGGGGCGGCCCGCGGATCGCCGCGCAGGTGCTGCTGTATCCGGTGATCGACGACGATTTCGACACCGAGTCGTACCGCCGCTACGGAGTGGGCTACTACAACACCGCGAAGGCCATGCGCTGGTACTGGCAGCAGTACGCCCCGGACGGCACCGACGACCCGTACCTCGTTCCGACCCGGGCGGCCACCCTGGCCGGTCTGCCCCCGGCGGTGATCCTGACCGCGGAACTCGACCCGCCGTGCTCGGCGGGTGACGACTACGCCCGGCGCCTGAGCGCGGCCGGTGTGCCGGTCCTCGCGCACCGGTTCGACGGACTGTTCCACGGCTTTCTGACCTTTCCGGACCTTTCGCTGACCGGCCCTGCGCGACAACGACTCTGGCAGATGATGCGAGAGGTGCTCGCGGGCTCTGTGCCGAGCGGGAGGCCAGGTGCGGAACCCACAGCAGCGCAGCCGGTTTCGCGGCAACCGGAAGTGGGCTCCCTGCGCCGTGGCGACGCCGTCACCAGAACCGCGGGCGCACCGCGGGAGGGCGCCGAAGTCGCTCCGCTCACCGGTATCGACCGGATCAATGGCCTGTCACCCGAAAAGCCCTGCTGCCGAACGCATTTCGCAGAACTTACGAGCTGCCCGAACGAGGCCGAAATGCGCACCGTGCTCGGACATTTCGCCACCGGCGTCGTCGCGATCACCGCCGCCGACTCCGAGACCGGGCAACCGGTGGGTCTGGCCGCCAATTCGTTCACCTCGGTCTCGCTGGATCCGCCGCTGATCGCCTTCTGCGTGGCGGCGACGAGCACCTCGTGGCCGCGGGTCCGTTCGGCGGGCCGCTACGCGATCAGCATCCTGTCCGACGCGCAGGAAGCGGTGTGCCGCCGCCTGGCGACCCGCGGTGTCGACAAGTTCGACGGAATCGATTGGGTGCCTTCGCTGTCCGGTGCTCCGGTGGTCACCGATTGCCTGGCGTGGATCGAGGCCGAACTCGAAGCCGAGTATCCCGCCGGGGATCACACCATCGTCGTGTCGCGGGTGCGTCATCTCTACTCCTCGGACCTCGCGCCGCTGATCTTCTTCCGAGGTCGATACGGCCGCCTCAGCGTCTCGTGAGGACCATCGTCGGAGTGCGTCCGCTGAACGGGAGAGTGTCCGGATCGGGCTCGCAGATGATGGCATCGTCCGGCGCATGAGTACACCAGTCGATTCCACCGCCCCCGAATTGCTCGAACTGCCCACCGAGCACGGAGTGCTGCGTTACCGCGAAAGTGGTGACGGCCCACCGCTTCTGCTGCTGCACGGCTCCGGTCCCGGTGTCACCGGGTGGCGCAATTTCGGAAACAACGTACCGGCCTTCGCCCGCCATTACCGGACGCTGGTGCTGGAATTCCCGGGATTCGGTGTCAGCGACGATTTCGGCGCGGTTCATCCCATGCGGTCCGCGGGCGCCGCGGTCCGCGCGTTTCTCGACGGGCTCGGACTGGACCGGGTGCCGATCGTCGGCAATTCGATGGGCGGTTTCGTCGCGACGGACTTCGCGCTGGCCGCCCCGGAACGGGTGCAGCGCCTGGTCACTGTCGGCGGCATCGGCACCGCGCTGTTCAGTCCGACGCCGGGGGAGGGCATCATCCGGCTCAGCGAATTCGTCGACCATCCCTCCCGCGAGGCGCTGATCGCCTGGTTGCGCTCGATGGTGTTCGACCCCGCGCTGGTCACCGAGGAATTGATCGAGCAGCGCTGGCAGCAGGCCACCGCTCCCGGCGTCATGGAGAATTCGCGCCGGATGTACAGCGGCGCGGCCCTGTCGCGAATGGCCGAGTCGGCGCGCAGCGCCGATATCACCCCGAGTTGGGCCGAACTGCGGCGCATCGATGTTCCGACCCTGGTGACCTGGGGCCGGGACGATCGCGTCAGCCCCGTCGACATGGCGCTGATCGCGATGCGCACCCTGCCCCGCGGCGAGGTGCACATATTCCCGAATTGCGGGCACTGGGTGATGATCGAGCAGAAGGCCGCCTGGGAATCCGCGGTCCTGGCGTTCCTCGGTCGCTGAAAGATGTGGTCCCGGGCCGAAATCGAGCGTCCGCTCATCGGAATCGGCTCTGGGAACGCGGAATTCGCCGCCATACCGTTGCTCGACCGTTGGTCCGTAATCGAAGTGGAGTTCGAGTCCCATGAAGAAGAAAATGCCTCCGCTGGTGCAGGCGCACGACGTGACAGTCGACTTGGTGGTCGTCGGGTCGGGAACCGGTATGGCCGCGGCGCTGGCCGCGCACGAGCTCGGCCTGTCGGCCCTGATCATCGAGAAGACCCCATACGTCGGTGGTTCGATGGCACGCTCGGGCGGCGCGTTCTGGATACCGGGCAGCTCCGTGCTGCCCGAACAGGGCACGCAGGCCATCGCGGACGCCGAGAAGTATCTGCGTTCGGTGGTCGGTGATTCCGCGCCGGCCGATCGCGGGCAGGCGTTCCTCGAACACGGACCCGCGGCCGTGGAGATGCTGCGCCGCACCACGCCGATGCGGTTCTTCTGGGCCGAGGGCTATTCCGACTACCACCCCGAGGAGCCGGGCGGCCGTGCGGCGGGCCGCACCTGCGAATGCCGCCCCTTCGACGCCTCGAAACTGGGCGCAGAGCGGCCGCGCCTACGTCCCGGCGTCATGGCGGCTCCGGTTCCGATGCCGGTGACGGGCGCGGACTACAAATGGATGAACCTGCTGGCGCGCAAGCCCGCCAAGGCGCTCCCGCGCATCTTCGCGCGGGCGGCGCTGGGTTTGGGCGGCATGCTGATCGGCCGCGACTACCTGGCCGGCGGTCAGGCGCTCGCGGCGGGCATGTTCACCGGTGTGCTGCGCGCCGGTATCCCGGTGTGGACCGAGACGAGTCTCGAGCGCCTGCGCTACGCGGACGGTAGTGTCTCGGGAGTCGTTGTGCGCCAAGGTGATCGGGAGGTCACCGTGACCGCGCGCCGGGGCGTCGTCCTGGCCGCGGGCGGATTCGACCACGATATGACGGCGCGTCACGAGTTCCAGTCGGCACGGCTGGGCAGTCACGAGAGCCTGGGGGCGGAGGGCAACACCGGCGACGCCATCCACGCGGCCCGGGAGATCGGCGCCGAGGTCGCGCTGATGGATCAGGCGTGGTGGTTTCCGGCGTTCGCGCCGCTGCCGGGCGCGCAGCCCGCGGTGATGCTCGCCGAGCGGTCGCTGCCCGGCTCGTTCATCGTCGACCAGACCGGACGGCGATTCATCAATGAGGCCACCGATTACATGTCGTTCGGTCAGGCCGTACTCGCCCGCGAACGTGCGGGCGATCCCGTGGAACAGATGTGGCTGGTGTTCGATCAGCGCTACCGCAACGGTTACGTCATGGCGGGCGGCGTCTATCCGCGCCGGCCGATTCCCGAGAGCTGGTACCGGGCCGGAATCGCGCACCGGGCCAACGACATGGCCGAACTGGCCGCGAAGATGAACGTGCCCAGCAGTACGTTCGCCGACACCGCCCGGCGCTTCGACGAACAGGCCGACGCCGGAATCGATCAGCAGTTCGGCCGCGGCGAGAGCGCCTACGACCGCTACTACGGCGACCCGACCGTCGCCCCGAACCCGAATCTGGCGGCGTTGCGCCAGGCTCCCTTCTACGCGGTGCGCATGGTGCTGAGCGACCTGGGCACCTGTGGCGGGGTGGTCGCCGACGGGCACGCTCGGGTCCTGGGTGCCGACGGTGCGGTCATCGAGGGTCTCTACGCGATCGGCAACACTGCCGCCAACGCGTTCGGCGCCTCGTATCCGGGTGCGGGAGCGACGATCGGGCAGGGCATCGTGTATGGCTACATCGCGGCGCGGCACGCGGCCGCGCGGTAACCCGAGCGGGTGCGGCCGAGGAGTTTCGCGGCGGTGAATCCCGTTGGGGCGGACTACTTCTCGGGAAGCCGTTCCAGTCCGCTGAGTGCCATCCCGAAACCGCGGAACTCCAAACGCCCCACCTCGGAGTAATCGCCGGAACCACTGGCATCGACCCAGTGATAGATGGCGTGGCGCATGGTCTGCACCACGAGCCGGGCCGGAAGGTCCCGCAGGAACGGCTCGGTGTCGAGTTCGTAGAAGCGGGCCAGGAACTGCGTGATCCCGTCGGCGAGTCCCTCGCTCCACTCCACGAAGCGCAGGCGGTACTGCGGGGTGTTGACGATCAGCCGCACGAGCTGGCGATCGAAGTCGGGCACCTGCCTGGTGCCGACCTCCAGGGTGAGCGCGTGGGTGAGCACCTCGACCGGATCGGCGTCGTCGGGCGCGTTCTCCAACTCGCCCAGGATGATCGTCTCGCTGCGTCGCAGCAGGGGCATCAGGACGTCTTCCTTGACCGGAAAGTGCCGGTGAAAGGTGCGCGGTGCGATGCCGACGATCTCGCAGATCCGCTCGACCGTCGCCGAGGCGTCGCCCTCGGCGACGAACAGGTCCCGGGCGGTGAGCGCGATGGTCATGCGCAGTTCCTCGGCGCGACGTTCGGTGAGAGTCGGACGCTTCGGTTTCGTCACCCCGGTCTTCCTCTCTGCTGTTGCCCGGTCACCGTCGGCCCGTCGTGCGGGCCGCTGTCCCGCCCGGTCAGCGGGCTTTCGGATTGCACGCCGACGGTATCGAACGGTAGGTGTCAGATTATGACAGGTTACTCCGGACGCGGGCCGGCCGCGCCTCTGCGAACCGGAGTGTGAACCGCTTTACAGCGGCCAGCGCCTGTGTTTACACTCACACCTGTCAGATTATGACAGAAAGACATGATCTGACATATCTTTCGGAGGTCGTAATGGCAATGCCGCAGCTCGAAGAAACCCCCACCGCGATGATCGACCGGGTCGCATCGCTCCTGGAGTCCTTCGTGGGTGAACGACCACTGACACTGGCGGAGGTAGCGCGCCGCTCGCATGTGCCCAGGTCGTCGGCGCATCGCATCCTGCAGCGTCTCGTCGAACTCGGCTGGGTGCAACGCAGGGAGTTCAAATACACGCTCGGCGTCCGGATGTTCGAGCTCGGCGCGCAGTTCCCCCGACGGCACAACGTCCACCGCGCGGCCGTGCCGGTGATGGCCGACCTGCATCGGCGCAGCGGGCTGACCGTGCACCTGAGCATGCTTGTCGGGGTCGAGATCATGCATCTGGACCGCGTGGGGATCTGGCCCTCGGCCGGTGGCCAGTGGAGTGCCGGGGCCCGGCAACCGGTCGCGACCACCGCGGCCGGCCGGGCGATATTGGCGACCCTGCCTCCGGACCAGTGGGCCGAACTCGACTTCGAGGACGCCCCGACCTGCTATTCCATCAAGTCGCGCAACCAACTCGCGCGAGACCTGGATCGGGTGCGTGATCGCGGCGGCGTGGCGCTGGACAGCCAGGGCACCGCGTTGGGGGTCACCGTGGTGGCCGCCCCGATCCCTATCGCGGATGCCGGCGCCGACGAACATTTCGCGCTGTCGCTGTGCGGCCCCACCCAGACGCTCGGTCTGGAGGCCGCGATCGCCGAGGTGCGCAATGCCGCCGCGACCATCTGGCGGGTCGCGGCCGGAGTGCCGCCGCTGCGGCCGCGCTCGGTCGTGGCAACCGGCCATGGCTCGCGCGCGAGCATGCCGCACGCCCACTCCGGCCGGTGAGCGCGCGGCATGAACGGTTGAACTATCCGAGACAGTGCCCAGCGTCCACGGGCAGCGTCACGCCGGTGATGCACCGGGCCTCGTCGGAGGCCAGGAACAGGCTCGCGTTCGCGAGGTCCTCGGGTTCGATGAAGGTCAGCGGAAGCAGGTGCATCGCCCGCACGCCGGCCTCGAACTGCTCGCGGGTCGGGTTCGGCACGCCGGCGAACGTGCGCATGGTGGACGGGTTCTCGATCATCGGGGTGCGCACGATCGCGGGGTGAATCGTGTTGACGCGCACCGCATGTGGCGCCAGCTCGTTCGCCAGCGACCGCATCAGGCCGACCACGCCGTGCTTGGCGCTGGTGTAATGGCCGACCCCGGCCAGCCCGCGCAGCCCCGCGATCGAACTCATCAGCACGAGCGAACCGCCCCGGCCTCCGGCGAGGATCGACGGGATTCCCGCCTTGCAGGTTCGCCATACACCGGTGAGATTCACATCCAGCATCGTCTGCCAGCGCTGTTCGTCGAGTTCGACGGTCGAACCGGTCGAGCTGATACCGGCGGTCGCGCACAGGATATCCAACCGTCCCAGGGCGCCGACCCCCTCGGCCACCGCCGCGTCCAGGGCCCGCTGGTCGCGCACATCGGCCTCGAACGCGCTGATCCGGCGGCCGGCGGCCTCGACCGCGCGGACCGTATCGGCGAGGGTCTGCGCGGCGACCCCGGGAGTGGTCGTGCGCTCGGGCGCCGCGGCCAGGTCGACCGCGATGATGTCGGCGCCCTCCTGCGCGAACCGGATCGCCTGGGCGCGTCCCATCCCTCCGGCCGCGCCCGTGATCAGCGCGACCTTACCTTCGAGTCGTCCCGTCATCATGCGACCTTCTGGGTCAGGCCGGCGTCCACGACCATCTGCAGGCCGGTGACGTACCGGGATTCGTCGCAGGACAGGAACAGCACCGCGTTGCCGATATCGGCCGGTTCCACCCATGGGACCGGCAACAGCGTTCTGGCCGTGAGTAATTCGGCCACATCGTCGGCCGTGGGGTCGTCCAGGTCGGGACGCAGGCGCGCGAAGGTCGCGGGGTTCAGGATCATCGGGGTTGCGATGGAACCCGGATGGACCGTGTTCACCCGAATGGACCGCGCTCCCAGTTCGTTCGCGAGCGTCTTCGCCAGCCCGGTGATCGCGTGCTTGGCCGCCGAGTAGTGCGAGGCCCCCGGCAACGCCTTGATTCCCGCGGTGGAGCTCACGATGATCACCGACCCGCCGCTCGAATTCATCTGCGCGACTCCGGCTTTGACGGTATGCCAGGTCCCGGTGAGGTTGACCTCGATCGACCGGTTCCAGGTGTCGTCGTCGATCTCCCACGACGGTCCCGGGGCGTCGTAGACCCCCGCGTTGGCCAGCACGACATCCAGCGGCCCGAGCTCGCCCGCGCCGTCGCGCACGGCCGCGTCGACCGCGTCGAAGTCCCGGATATCCGCAGTCGCGGTGAATACCCGTCGCCCCAACTCGCGCACCCCATTCGCCGTATCCGCCAGATCGGCCTCCGCCTCCCGTCCGCCCTGATCCAGCAGCACGACATCGGCCCCCTCCTGCGCGAGCCGAACCGCACAGGCTCGCCCCGCCCCCCGCCGCGCCCCCGTGATCAACGCGACCTTCCCGGCCATTCGTGTCATCTCGACTCCCCGGTCCCTCTAGATATCGGCCATCTCATGGGAACGGGACGCTAATGACCCGCACGTCCCCTCCGGCCGTCATCTCCCATGCAGTGGGATGTGTCCGTCCCCGTTACGGCTTGTGTCGGGCTCCGAACAGCGGCAGGCATTCGGTCAGCCCGGTCACTTCCACCGGTACGGTCCGATGCGATTCCCAGCGGATGCGCGTGAGACGTAGCCGCCGCAGTATCGCCGGCTTTCCTCGCACCGCGTGTACCTCGACACCGTCGGGTTCGTATCCGAGTTTGCGCGAGATCCGGTATGACGCCGGGTTGTCCTCGAACGCACCGGAGATCGCCGACTCGGCTCCGAGCTGGGCGAAGGCAAATTCCAGGACTGCGGAACGCATCTGCGTACCTATTCCTCGGCCGTGATGTGTCCTGCCGAGCCATGATCCGGTGTTCACCTCTCGGCAGAGGGCGAAGTGCTTCGCGCCGACCGACTGGGTTCCGACAACCCTTCCGTCTTGCAGCACAACGAGATTCAGGACCCAATCGTCGACTCGCCAGTCGGCGAGACATCGCCAGTGCCACTGCAGCACGCGCTGTGCCCGTTCATCCGGACCCGTATCCGTCCATTCGGCTGTGAACGGCTGTACCGCCGGGTCGTGCACGCCCTCGGCGGCGAGCCCGGCGAGGGCATCCAGGTCTTCCATGGTGGGCATCCGCAGTTCCAATCGCGGTGTGCGCAAACGGAGACCCGCCGGAGGCCAGTATTTCATCGGGCTCATGCCCGCCATCGTGCCTGCCGAATATCCTTCGCGGCCAGCGAATTTGCCGCGTGGTCCGCTGTCGGCCGCACGGTTCCGCAGGGTGACGCTCGAAACCGACCCCACCGGCCGTGTCGTGTCCATGTGCCTGGACGACTCGCGGTGTAGTCGAGTTCGCGCGGTAGCCGCGAGTTCAGCAGTCGCTCCACCGTGCCCCTGCTGATCTCGCCGAGCGGTTCGGGCGGCGCGGTGAGCAGCCCGCGCCGGTGCCCGTCCCGGAACAGACCGTCGAGCCGCTGATAGACGATCGCGTCGACGCGCTGTTCCACATGCCGGCGCAGCGCCGCATCGCCACGGCCGGTGGCGAGTTGCGCCGCGCCGATCCGCTCAGAGCTCGTCACCTGCCGCGAGCAGGAACCGCCGCACCTGCTCGCCGAATCGCATACCTTTCGCGAGTTCGGCTGCCGCGGTCAACCTCTGCTCGATGACTCCGAACTTCCTGTCCAGCACGGCGATCATCAGGGCCGCCGTGCCGCAGGCTGCTCGCGTTGTCAGGCGTCGCCGGTGACAACGAAGAGTTCGGCCAGGGCGTAGGTCATCCAGGAGGCCCGCAGGCGGTATGCCTCTCTCGGGCCGGTAACTCGCAGACGCGGATACTTGCCGAGTACGGCGCGGGCGGCGTGCTCGGCCTGCAGTTCGGCCAGATTCGCACCGAGGCAGTAGTGCCGGCCGCGGCCGAAGACCAGGTCCGGGCGCTCGTGCCCGGCCGGGTCCAGGTGGGCCGAGCGCAGCGAGGCGTATACGGTGTGCCCGCGCGGGATGAGGACGCCGTTGATCTCGATATCGGTGAGCGGGAACCTGCGCACCGCATAGTTCATCGGTGCGGCGGTGCGGATCAGCCGCCGGATCAGCGGCGCGAATTCCTCTGGGCGGTCGAGTATTTCGCGGGCTCGCGCCTGGTGGTGGCGGACCAGTTCGTCCAGGACGAACGCGGTGGCACTGATCGTGTTCTCGAATCCGCCGATGATCGTCAGGAAGGCCAGGCTGACCAGTTCGTCCTCGGTGAGCCGATCCTGCCCGTCCCGGGCCGCGATCCAGGTCGAGAGCAGGTCCCGGCCCGGCCCGCGCCGCTTGTCGGCGATCGCGTCGCAGATCAACCCCGACAGGGTGGTCATCGAGCGGCGCAGCGCGTCGCGCTCGTGCGAGCCGTCGGAGCGCAGCAGCGGTGCGGAGGCTTCGCGGAAGGCGTTCAATTTTTCGCGGGGCAGTCCCAGCAGAGTTCCGGTCACGCGTACCGGCAGCGGTTCGCACAATCCGGTCATGAGATCGATCCGGCCTTCGGCGGGGAGTTCGGCGACCAGTTCGTCCACCGTGCCGGACACGATCTGTTCGTGGAACCGGTGGTGGCGCGGTCCGAATGCCTCGGCGGCGAGCCTGCGCAGGCGGCGATGGGCCTCGCCGTCGAGATTGAGCAGGTTGGCATCGAGCGCGGGCGGCAGGTGGTTTCCGCGAAATCCCATGGTGCTGTCGGCTTTCGCCGCCGAGACGCCCGGATCGGTGAGCAGCCGGGTCACCGCTTCGTAGCCGGTGACGACCCACACGGGCGAACCGTCGGGCAGTTCGGCCCGGTGCACTCCGGGCGCACGGGTTCGCAATTGTTCGTGCAGCGCGTCGATGTCGTGTGTGCTCGCGGCGAACGGAGAACTCCCCAGTGTCATATCTGCCAGCGTGCCAGCTGCGCGGGCATCCGGGTTCAGGAGGATGTCGCGGTGGTATTCGTATGGTCGCCCGGAGTGCGAGAAAGGGTGCGGCCCAGCGCGAGTGCGGCGGTGCGTACGGCGGGCGCGAGCAGTTCGGGCTTGAATCCGGCCGTGGGCACCGACACCGACAGCGCCGCGATCGGCTGTCCGGCGAGCAGAACCGGGGAGGCCAGGCAACAGCCGCCGAGGGCGGCCTCTTCGCGTTCGACGGCGACGCCGGTGCGCCGCACGGCGTCGAGTTCGCGTGCCAGCCGCACCGGGTCGGTGACCGAATTGCGGGTGTAGCTGCGCAACGGCAGGCCGAGCACCTGGGCGCGGATGTCCGGGTGCTCGAGCGCCAGCAGCGCTTTGCCGACCGCGGTGCAGGTCAGCGGGAGCCGTCCGCCGATCTGCGAGGGCAGGGGGAGCGCGGCGTGCCCGTGGATCTTCTCGACGTAGACGGCCTCGCTGCCGTCGCGGATCGCCAGGTGCACGGTCTCACCGGTCACCGCGTAGAGGTCCTGCATGAAAGGTAGTGCCGCCGAACGCAATCGGTACTTCAGCCCGACTCGTTCGCCGAGTTCGAACAGGGCCAGACCGAGTTCGAACTTGCTGCCGGTGCGGGACAGCCAGCCCAGTTCGACCAGCGCGGTCAGCACCCGATGCGTGGTCGAGCGCGGCAGCCCGGTGCGGGCGGCGACCTCGGCCAGCGACAGTCCCGTGCCCCCGGGAAAGGCGTCGAGCACCAGTGCCGAGCGCTGCAGCAACGATAAGTTGTCCCGTTTCATGGGACATATCCTATTCATGCGCGATCGACGGCAATAGCGTGCGTGGCATGACAACGGTGCAGAACGACACGATCGGCGCGGCTGCCGAACGACTCGCGGTGGCGGCGGCGACCGGAACGCCGTGCGCGCCGATTCGCGACCTGATCGGCCCGGACGATCTGGAGGCGGCCTACGCCGTCCAGAAGCGCAATATCGACGCGCGGCTCGCGAGCGGGCGGACCGTGGTCGGTCGCAAGACCGGCCTGACCTCGCCGGCCGTGCAGCGCCAGCTAGGCGTGAATCAGCCCGATTTCGGGGTCCTGCTCGACGATTTCGACTGCACGCACGACGCCAGGGTCGATATCGGCAGGCTGCTGCAACCCAAGATCGAGGCCGAGATCGCCTTCACTCTCGCGGCCGGCATTCCCGACCCGATCACAGCGGCCGAAGCGCCGCGATTCGTGAGCCGGGTGCATGCGGCCTTCGAGATCGTCGACAGCCGAATCGCGAACTGGGACATCAGTTTCGCCGATACCGTCGCCGACAACGCCTCCTCCGGGCTGTACGTGCTCGGCGACTCGCTGCCGGTCGCGCAGGCCCCCGACCTCGCCGCGGTCACCATGACCGCGACGACCGAGGGCGAGCAGGTCTCGACCGGCCGCGGTTCGGACTGTCTGGGCAGCCCCTGGGAGGCACTGGCCTGGCTGGCCAACACCAGCCGCGCCTTCGGATCCCCGCTGCGGGCCGGCGAGATCATCCTGTCCGGTGCGCTGGGGCCGATGGTCGCGGTCGCCCCGGGCGCTACCTATCGCGCCCACATCTCCGGAATCGGTTCCGTCGCAGCATCTTTCACGGAATGACCACCACCTCACCCGAAAGCAGGACAGCATGAGCCGGATCAAGGCCGCGGTCATCGGGTCGGGCAATATCGGCACCGACCTCCTCATCAAACTCCTCCGCGTCGCCGAGCACGTCGAGATCGCCGTGCTGGTCGGCATCGACCCCGACTCGGACGGGCTCGCCCGCGCCCGCAGGCTGGGCATCAGCACCGTCGACAACGGTGTCCAGGGGCTCATCGCGCATCCGGATTTCGACGACATCCGCATCGTCTTCGACTCCACGTCGGCCAAGGCGCACCGGGCCAACGTGGCGGCGTTGCAGCCCTACGACAAGCGCATCATCGACCTCACCCCCGCGGCCATCGGCCCGTTCGTGGTGCCGGCGGTCAACCTGGACGAGCACCGCGACGCCCCGATCGTGAACATGGTGACCTGCGGCGGCCAGGCGACGATTCCGATCGTCGCCGCCGTCGCGGCGGTCGCGCACGTGCACTACGCGGAGATCGTGGCCTCCATCGCCTCGAAATCCGCGGGACCGGGAACCCGGGCGAACATCGACGAATTCACCGAGACCACCTCCGAGGCGATCGTGCGGGTCGGCGGAGCCGACTACGGCAAGGCCATCATCGTGCTCAATCCCGCCGAGCCGCCGCTGATCATGCGCGACACCGTGCTCGCCCTGGTCACCGATCCGGACCAGGCCGCGATCCGAAAGTCCGTGCAGGACATGGTCGCCGCGGTCTCCGCCTACGTGCCGGGGTACCGGCTCAAACAGGACGTGCAGATCACGAAGCTGGACGATGCCGAGTCGGTCGCCACCCTCACCGGCGGCATCGACCGGGGGCCAGGACTGTGGAAGGTGTCGGTCTTCCTCGAGGTCGAGGGCGCCGCGCACTACCTGCCCGCCTACGCCGGCAACCTCGACATCATGACCTCCGCGGCCCTGCAGGTCGCCGAACGGATCGCCGAAAACATGCTCTTGGAGATGGCCCGATGACCGAGACGACCACCCGCCCGAACGTCCTCGACGGCGCACCGCTCTACATCCAGGACGTCACCCTGCGCGACGGCATGCACGCCATGCGGCACCGGATCAGCCCGGAGAACGTAGCGGCGATCGCCGCGGCGCTCGATGCGGCCGGCGTCGACGCCATCGAGGTCACGCACGGCGACGGATTGGCGGGTCACAGCCTCACCTACGGGCCGGGCAGCAACACCGACCGGGAGTGGATCGAGGCTGCCGCGGCGGTGGTGCACCGCGCGAAGCTGACCACGCTGCTGCTGCCCGGCGTCGGCACCGTCGCCGAACTGAAGCAAGCCTTCGAACTCGGGGTGACCTCCGTGCGGGTGGCGACGCACTGCACCGAGGCCGACGTGGCCGCGCAGCACATCGGCACCGCCCGGGAACTAGGCATGGATGTCAGCGGCTTCCTGATGATGTCGCACCTGTCCGAGCCCGCTGAGCTCGCGCGCCAGGCGAAGCTGATGGAATCCTATGGGGCACACTGTGTTTACGTCACCGACTCCGGTGGGCGGCTGACCATGAACGGGGTCCGGGATCGGGTGCGCGCCTACCGTGATCTGCTCGATCCCGGCACCCAGATCGGCATTCACGCGCACCAGAATCTGTCGCTGTCGGTGGCGAACTCGGTGGTCGCGGTCGAGGAGGGGGTGACCCGGGTCGACGCCTCGCTGGCCGGGCACGGGGCCGGTGCGGGCAACTGCCCGATCGAGCCGTTCGTCGCGGTCGCGGACCACTCCGGCTGGAAGCACAACTGCGATCTGTTCGCGCTGCAGGACGCCGCCGACGACATCGTGCGCCCGCTGCAGGACCGCCCGGTCCAGGTCGACCGCGAGACGCTGACCCTCGGTTTCGCGGGTGTGTACTCCAGCTTCCTGCGGCACGCCGAAGCGGCGGCGAAGCAGTACGGGCTGGACACCCGCGAGATCCTGCTGGCCGTCGGCGAGCGCAAACTGGTCGGCGGCCAAGAGGATCTGATCACCGATATCGCACTCGACCTGCTGGCCGCGAAGCAGCGCTAGGGATCCGTGCATCGCTCCCGGATCGGCGTGCCGACATTCCGATAGCGCGGCGACGGCGAGAACGTATAGCCTTGGTGGCCGAACGATCTCGCCGTCCCTGGATCGGCAGGGCGTGTTGGGAATTCGTCAGCAACCTTCGCCGTGGCGACTTCCATGCAGCCTGTACCTGCTTTGTCCGGTGAATTACGCCGTGGTTTGCGTTACCGGCAAACCGGGCGAAAGGTATGGTGTGCAGATCTGGTCCGGAGAGTGGACCGCCCGGGTTCGTGGAGGCGATCGTGCAATCGGTACTGGGTAAGGCGCGCTTGCTGCTGGAGGCGTTCGACGCCGAATCGGGTGAGCTGTCGCTGACCGAACTGTCCCGGCGCAGCGGAGTCGCCAAGGCCACGACGTACCGGCTGGCGACCGCGCTGGTCGAGTGGGGCGTGCTGGAACGATCCGGCACGAGCTACCGGCTGGGCCTGCGATTGTTCGAACTAGGGCAGCTGGTGCCCGCGCAACGGGTGCTGCGCGACGCCGCCCTGCCGTATTTGCAGGACCTGCATGCCGCGACCGGCGCGACCGTGCATCTCGCGATCCGGGACGGCTACGACGTGCTCTACATCGACAAGGTCTCCGGCCACAGCGCGATCGCGATGCCGTCCCGGGTCGCCGGGCGGCTGCCGCTGTACGCGACCGCAACGGGTAAGGCGATGCTGGCGTTCTCGCCGGCCGACGTGGTCAGCCGGATGCTCGAGAACGGGCTGCCCGCCTTCACGCGACGCACGGTGCCCTCGGCCGCGCATCTGCGCCGCCAGCTCGACATGATCCGCCGGAACATGATGGCGGTGGAGGCCGAGGAGATGGCCCTCGGTGTGGTGAGCGCGGCGGTGCCGGTGTTCGGCTCGAATTCGGTGCTGGTCGGGGCGGTCGGGATGTCCACCACCACCGCACGGATGAGACTCGAGCGGATGTCCGGCCCGTTGAAGACCGCCGGGGCCGGAATCAGCCGGACACTGGGCTCTCTCGCGCGCTCGGCGTAGCGCCCCGGATGGGCGGACGCTGTTTGCTCGCCGCGCCGAGGGCCGCGAACCCGAGCCCGGCCGACGCGGTCGTCACGATCGCGACGGCCAGACTGGTATTGCCCAGCAGCCCGACGATCGGTGCGACCACGGCCGCCGCGCCGAACTGCGCGAAGCCGACCATCGCGGCGGCCGCACCCGCGATCGCGCCGTGGCGGGCCAACGCCAGCGCGGGCGCGTTCGGCATCACGAAACCCGTGGCGCCGAGCAGAGCCAGCACCGGCAGGGCGAAGCCGGCGAACCCGCCGGTCGAAGTGGCCGCCAGGACGATGAACGCTCCGCCGACCGCCGTGCTCACCAGCAGCGCGACCAGACTGATCCGCAGCGGCGACCATCGTTTCAGCAGGACGACGTTCAGCTGGGACGCGCCGATCAATACCACCGCGCCCGCGGCGAAGGCGAAACCGTAGGTCCGTGAGGTGAGCCCGAACTGGCCCTGCATCACGAAGGGCGATCCGGCGATGTAGGCCCACAGCACCGACCGGCCCAGGCCGCATACCAGCACGAGTACGAGGAACCGCGGATCGCCGATCAGGGTGCGATATCCGTTGAGCGCCTGGGAGATTCCACGTCCGGTGCGGGCGCCGGGCGGCAGCGTCTCGGAGAGCGCGAAGACGCCCAGCAGCATCATGCCCGCACCGAGCGCGGCCAGTACCAGGAACACTCCCTGCCAGGACACCGCGCCGAGCACCAGCCCGCCGATCGACGGCGCGAGAATCGGCGCGACACCCATCACGAGCATCAACCGGGACAGCACGACCGCCGCGGCGCGACCGGCGTACAGGTCGCGCACGACCGCCATCGCGATCACCCCCGCCGCGGCGGCGCCGAAACCCTGGAGGGCGCGCAGGACTCCCAGCGTTGCGACCGAAGGTGCGAAAAAGCATGCCACCGAGGCGAAGACGTGCACAGCGGTGCCGACGGCCAGCGGCCCGCGCCGCCCGTGGCTGTCCGACAGCGGACCCGCGACGAGCTGACCGATCGCCAGTCCCGCCAGCGTGCCCGTCAGGGTGAGCTGCACGGCGGTGTCGGTCGTGTGGAAATGTGCCGAAATCGTCGGCAGCGCGGGCAGATACATGTCCACGGTGAACGGACCGAGGGCGGTGAGCATGCCCAGGACGAGCACGAGCCGAAGCCGGTCCGCGCCCGCGGGCGGGCGCACCGCGACCGCGTCACGAATGTTGCTGGTCAAGGAACCCGCTCACCACGGAGTAGTAGTCGTACGGCCGTTCTTCCTGGAGGTGATGCGACGCCTTGTCCATCACGTACAGGTGCCCGTGCTCGATCATTCTGGCCAGCATCAGAGGGTAGTCCGGGGTGAGGAAGGCGTCGTGCATTCCCCACGCGAAAAGCACCGGCGCCGTGATCATTCCGAGTTCGGCGGTCAGATCCTGCCAGTCGCCGCGCGGGTTGTCCGACGCCGCGGCCAGAGCCATCTCCTCCGGGTCCAGGCTCTGCTGGTAGCGCATGTCCAGGGTCTCGCGCGGCAGTTTGTCGCCGTCGAACCACTCGAGGCGGGTGATCAGCTGACGCATCTTCTCCCGGGTGGGGCCCTCGCCGCCGTAGTAGACGTCCCGGGCCGTGCGGCCGCGATGACCGTTCTCCGGCAGCGGAGCGAGCGGGCCGTAGAACACCGGCATGCTGCCGGTGATCACCAGCGCGCGCACCCGGTCGGGATACTTGGCCGCGAGGTTGAGCGCGATCGTCCCGCCCCAGGAGTTGCAGACGAAATCGGCGCGGTCGATGGGCAATTCGTCGAGCAGCGCGACGATCTTCGCTGCGTGGAAATCCCACATCGGCCCGCTGATCGTGCACTTCTCCGACCGGCCGTACTGCAGGATGTCGACCAGGATCACCCGGCGGTCACGCGCGAAAAGCGGTGCGACAGGACCGAAGTCGGACCACGCGGTGCATCCGGGGCCGCCGCCGTGCAGGAATATCGTGGGATTTCCGGAGCCGAGGTCGTGATAGTGGAACTTCACTCCCGCCGCGTCGGCGTACAAGCTGTTCGGTGGTTGAGCCATGAGCACACCTGACGTCATTTCGCAGGCGGTGTGAAGGATCGCGGTCCGCTGGGCGGTCCCGGTCTGTGGCCGGGCCCCGGCACGCGCGGTTAGCTTGCGGCGCATGGCATCAGATCTGCGAACGGCCGAGGACCGGGCCCGCGCCCTGCTCGGCGCGGTCGAGCACCGCGATCTCGGCCCGTTGCGAGCTTCCGAGGCGGTGGCGTTCGCGCGCGCGTGCGGCGAACACGATCCGCGGCTGCTGGACCCGGAATCGACCGGCTTCCAGGTGCATCCGCTGTATCTGCCGAGTCTGCTGCGCGGTCCCGATGGCGGCCGCGACGGCGAGTACCGCGCGGACGGCATGTTCCGCGACGAGGTTCCCGGCACCGACGGTCTGGATGTGCGCCTGATGGCCGGTGGGCAGAGCATCGAGTTCCACCGGCAGGCGCCGCTCGGGGATCCGATCACGGTGCGGCGCACGCTCGACGAGGTGGCGCGCAAAGGCCGGCCGGGCTCGGAGTTCCTGCTGCTGACGGTCTCCAAGGTCTTCCGGGCCGCGCGGGCCGGAGCGCTGGCCACCGTCACCGAAAGGTTCATCGTCCGATGACGAATCCGCCCAGCGCCCGTGCCGAGACGGGCCAGCAGATCGGCCCTGTCGTCCTGCGGACCGACCCGGTGCGCCTGCTGCGCTTCGGCGCGGTCACGCACAACGCGCACCGCATCCACTACGAGCCCGAATACGCCGTCCAGGAGGGCCTGGACGCGCCGGTGGTGATGGCCCAGCTGCACGGTGCGCTGTTGTTCCGTGCGGCGGCCGAGTTCGCCGGCGGGCCGGGCGGCGTGGTCTCGGTGGGATGGCGCAACCGCGCACCCGCCTACGTGGGGTGCGAGCTCATCGTGACCGGCGTCGTGCGCGAGATCGCCGACGGCCTGGTCACGCTCGACCTGCGCGAGCACACCGGCGACGGCGTGCTGTGCGCCGAAGGCGAGGCCGCTGTGGCCGGCGATGTGAACCCGGTCTGCTGAGCAAACCGGATCCGTTGGCGTCCGGCCGGGACTCGCCGAATATTCGCTCTATCACCCATCTCGTCTCGAGAGGACTTCACATGACTGGTGTCGAGGCGCCGAAGGCCGCGCAGGAGGTGCCCGAGCGCCCGCGTGCGGCCGGCAGGCAGGACTGGACGGCCTGGCCCAAGTACAACGCGGCCGGCAGCGGCTACCGCGGGTACTGGTATCCCGTCACCTGGTCCAACCACATCACCGCGAACCCGCACAGCTACACGATCTGCGGCGAGAAGCTCGCCCTCATCCGGGACGCGGGCAAGGTGTACGCGCTGCACGACCGCTGCCCGCACCGCGGGGTGCCGCTGTCCGAAGGCGACCAGCAGTTCCCCGGCACGGTCAGCTGCCCCTATCACGGCTGGACCTATCGCCTGACCGACGGCAAGCTCGTCGCGGTCATCACCGACGGTCCGGATTCGAAGATCTGCGGCAAGGTCGAGGTTCAGACGTACGCAGTGGAAGAGCGGCTCGGCCTGGTCTGGGTGTACATCCCGATCACCCGCGAGCCCGCCCCGCCGCTGGACGAGCAGTTGCCACCCGAGCTGGTCGAGAACGAGGGCATCGTCGGCGGCCGCATCCAACCGCGTTCGGGGAACTGGCGTTTCGCGTGTGAGAACGGCTTCGATGAGGGCCACGCGAAGTATCTGCACCGCACCGCGCTGTGGCGGCTGTTCAAGCCGATGCCGACCTGGAACATCACCCGCATCGTTCCCGAGGGCCGGTGGATCTACCGAGTCCAGGACGAGGTGTACTGGGAAGCCGAATTCCCCGGCGTGGGGAAGTGGACCAACAAGCGCTGGTGGAAGAAGAAGCCGGACGAGTCGAAGATCTCGCAGATCGGGAACGTCGGCGCCGGACTGCGGGTGGATCCGGTCATCGCGGCGCAGGATTTCCCGGGCTTCGCGTCCCTGTCCATGCCCGGCGTGCTGCGCATCGCCTACCCCAACTTCATCCACTACGAGTTCTATGTGCCGGTGGACGACGACAATCACCGATATGTCGGCCTGATGGTGAATTTCGTGACCGGTATGCGCAAACTCGGCTTCTACGCCAAGTATCTCGGCGCGATCCGCTGGCTGTTCCACGGCCAGTTCTCCGGGCAGGACGCGTGGATGGTCGAGGTCACCGACGCGCCGCCGGAAAAACTGTACCGGCCCGACGTCTCGCTGACCGCCTGGCGCAATCTCGCCGAGCAGGAGTACGCCGAAAAGCTCACGGCTGCCGTCGAATTCGTCAAGCAGCCGGTGGCGCAGGCGCGTGCGCGCCGGGCATCGGCGAAGCGCGACGGCGCCGATGCGGCGCCCGCCGCGCAGTCCGTCCCGGCCGGCGAATAGGAGAAGCACATGCTCAAGACACTGATCGCGTTCGTCGCGGGCGGCGCGGCCGTCGGCGGCGCGCCCGCCGCATGGCGGTTTCTGCTGCGGCGCAGCAACACCCAGGTACACCAGGTCCGCCGATGACTGTCGCGGAAGCGGACGCGCTGGCCGGGCTGGACACCCGGCGCCGCCGCTGGGTCGAGGCGGCTTGCGCGCGGGTGAACCGGAATCGGTTGCGCGAGTTGGTTTCCGGACTCGTCGACATCGCGAGCCCCACGGGCGACGAGGCGCCGCTGGCCCGGCACATCACCACCACGCTGGCCGCCGCGGACATCGAGGCGCGAACGATGTATCTCGATGACCGCCAAGCCAATTCGTGGGGCCGGGTGCGCGGCGACGGCACCGGGCCGGACCTGCTGCTGTACGCGCCGATCGACACCGTGACCACCGGCGATCCCGGCGAAGACCTGCCGTGGGCCGGTGAATCGCTGCGCGCGGACATGATCGCGCGAGCCGCGGTCGTCCAGGACTACGTCATCGGGTTGGGCGCCTCCAATCCCAAGGGGCACGCCGCCTGCGTGCTGGCCGCGGGGGAGGCGATCCGGGCGGCCGGCGTGCCGCTCACCGGAGATCTGCTGCTGGGGTTCGGGGCGGGCGGCATGCCGACCAATGCCCGTCCCGGCGTGGGTAATCCGCGGCGGAACACCGGCCAGGGCGTCGGCTGCTCATTCCTGCTGGAACAGGGGGTGTGGGCGGATTACGCCCTGATCGCCAAGCCGGGATGGACCGTTTCGTGGGAGGAGGTCGGGCTCGCGTGGTTCGAGATCACGGTGCACGGCAGCCACACCTATGTGGGTTCGCGCCACCGGTTGCCGTACCGGAACCCGGTGGCCCTGGCCGGGGCGGTCGCGGGCCGGCTCGAGGAGTGGTTTCCGCGGTACTCCCGAGCACACCACGACGGGCTCGTCGAACCGCAGGGGATGGTGGCGAACATCCGGGGCGGATGGGAGCGCACCGCGTCGTTCACCCCTGCCCGCGTGCGCATGATGGTCGATCTGCGCCTGAGCCCGCGCACCACGCCGACCGCCGCCAAACGCGAGTTGCTCGCGGCCGTGCGGCGGATCGCCGCCGACCTGGATGCCCAGGTCGACGTGGAGCAGATCCTGGCGATCCCGGGCGAAGGGTCGGATCCGCGGATGTGGCTGTGCCGCAAGGCCATCGAGGCGTGGGAAGCGGCCGAAGGGATTGCGCACCGGGAGTTCCGCGACGCCAGCGGCGCGACCGACGCGAACATCCTGCGCGGCCGCGGAATTCCCACCGTGCGAGTCGGCATGCCGAAGGTCGTGGACGCGCCGTTCGAGGTCGACTTCGCGATGGGCATGAACACGGTCGACCTGCGCGCGGCGGAGAAGCTCACCAAATATCTGATCCGTGTCGCCCTCGACACGGTCACCCGCGACCTCGAGGAAGTAGGGACGGCCTGATGGCGACGATCGTGCTGGGGGTCGGAGCCTCGCACAGCACTCTGATGAACACCCACTGGGAGCAGACCACGCACAAGGCCGAAGCCGAGCGTTTCCGGGACGCGCTGCACACCGCGCGCGAGCGGATCGCGGCCGCCGCGCCCGATGTCGCGCTGATCATCGGCTCCAACCACTTCCGCGGGTTCTGGCTGGACCTCATCCCGGCCTTCACTCTCGGTGTGGGGGAATGTATTTCCAGCGGCGAATCCGGAACTCCGAAGGGGCCGCAGCCGGTCGACGCCGAGTTCGCCCGTCACCTGGCGAACACCGTGATCGAAAGCGGCCGTTTCGATCTGGCGTACTCGGCCCGGCTGCAGATCGATCACGGGCAGTCCCACGCGATCCAGTACCTGCTGGACGGCCTGGAGGTGCCGATCGTGCCGCTCGTGGTGAACGTTTTCGCGCCGCCTCTGCCGACCTTCGGGCGGTGTGCGGAACTCGCCGCCGCGATCCGGGCGGCGATCGCGAGTTTCGCACCGGACAAGCGGGTCGTGGTCATCGCCTCCGGCGGGCTCTCGCACCGGCTGCCCTGGCCGGACTGGCGCGATCCGCACGGCGAGGACGAGGATTTCATGGTCCGGGCGTGGCTGGACGGCCGGGAGAACTGGTCCGATTACGACGTGCGCCGCCGCGAGATCATCCGGGCCGCGCAGGCCGCCATCACGCCCGAATTCGACGATCACCTGCTCGACCTCTTCGCGGCGGGCAAGGCGGCCGAACTCGCCGAGTACACCACGAGCTATATCGAGCAAGCGGCCGGGAACGGGGCGCAGGAGTTGCGCACCTGGCTCATGATGGCCGCGATCCTGAACTACATCCCCGCCGAACGCCTTGCCTACGAGGCGATTCCGGAATGGCTCACCGGAATGGGCGTCGCGGTTCTCGACCCCGCACAATCCGACTCGACCACACGAAGGACACGATCATGACAATCTGGAACGAACTGGCCGGGCTCGACTTCAGCCTGACGCACATCGATGCGAACGGAATCCCCACCCGCGCGCTGCGGGCCGGCGCGGGCGAGGAAGCGGTGGTGTTCCTGCACGGCACCAGCGGGCATCTCGAGGCGTTCGCGCGCAACATCCCGGCGCATGCGCCGCACTACCAATGCCACGCCATCGACATGCTCGGGCACGGCTACACCGGCAAACCGGACTATCCCTACGAGATCCCGCGCTACGTCGAGCACCTCGTCGGCTACCTGGACGCGGTCGGCCTCGAGCGCGCACATCTGGTGGGGGAGTCGCTCGGCGGCTGGGTGGCGGCCTATCTGGCCAGCGAGCTGCCCGAGCGGGTGCTGTCGCTGCAACTGCTCGCCGCGGGCGGCACGGTCGCGAACCCCGCCATCATGGACCGTATCAAGACCTCCACCACGAAAGCGGTGCGCAGCAACGACATTCAACTGACCCGCGAGCGGCTGCGGCTGCTGATGCACGATCCGGCCGACGCCACCGAGGAACTCGTCGAAGTGCGGCATCGGATCTATCATCAGCCCGATTTCGTCGCCAACATCCACAACCTGCTGTCCTTGCAGGAGATGGAGATTCGGCAGCGGAACCTGCTGCGGCCGGACCGGCTCGCCCGCATCCAGGCGCCCACGCTGGTGGTCTGGGGCCACGAGAACCCCTTCGGCGACGTCCCGGAGGCCAAGAAGATGGCCGAGGACATCCCCGGTGCGCGGCTGCAACTCTACCCCGAATGCGGCCACTGGCCCCAGCACGAGCAAGCCGAGCGGTACAACCCGCTGAGCCTGGAATTCCTGGCCGAGGCGTCCGCGAAGGCCAAGGCGTCGGCCTGAGACCGCGGCGGTGCCGATATCGGTGGCCGGTCACGCACCTGATGCGTGACCGGCCACCGCGCGTTTGTGCCCGAGTCCGCACGGGTGAACGATCGACTGCTCGGACCCGGTGAAAAAACTTCGCCACAAATGGAATGTTGCGACGGCGTTTCCCGAATTCGTGCGGTGATCTTGATGAATGTTGCGTCGAAGTAAGGCCGTCGCGCTCGGTCCGTTCGGCGGACCGAGATGATTTTCAGCCCCTGCGCACATGGCTAAGTTGCTTTCCACCGCCGCGGGAATGCGGCCCAGATCACAGAACGAAGGTGTCGGTATATGGCCTGGCGATCTCGATTCCGTAGCGCTGCCCTGGCAGCGGTAGTCCTTGCCACGATGGCCGCCGGTGCGTGCAGCCGCCCGGCCACACACAGCACCGCCGACTCGGCGGGCGGTCCGCTCCGGATCGCGGTGGGCATCGACGCCTCCTACGCGCCGTTCTTCGTCGCCGACCGCGAGGGGCTGTTCAAGCAGGCGGGCCTGGATGTGCAGCTGGTGCAGTTCGGTCGCGGCGGTGAGGCCGTCGACGCCCTGTCGACCGGACAGGTCCAGATCGCGGGCAGCTCGGACACCACCACCATCGCGCAGCTGCGGGAGAATCCGTCGCTGCGGGCGATGTACTCCTACGAGTCCTCCGGCGACTACATCAAGGTGGTGTTGCGCAACGGGCTCGACGCGCCGGCCGCGGGCCAGAAGTTCGGTATCGTTCCCGGCTTGAGCCAGATCTCCACGGAGAAGTATCTCGAAGCGCATGGTGTGCGGCCGGACTCGGTCAAGATGATCACCGCCACCCCGACCGACATGCCCGCGCTGCTGGGCCGTGGCGACATCGACGGATACGTGCTGTGGGAGCCGTGGCCCGCCGCGGCGCTGAGCCAGGGCACCGGACACGTCGTGGCCCGGACCGGCGACTACAACTGGCTCTACCATCACTGGGCGATCACGACCCAGCCGTGGCTGGCCGCGCACGAGGACACCGCGCGCAAGGTCGCCCAGGTTCTGGACAAGGCCACCCAGCGCGTCGAATCCGATCCGCGGGCCGCGGCGGCGGCGACCAGATCCGCGGTGAATGTGGCCGAGGACCAGACCATCACCGCGGTGAAGGAAATCGACTTCGGTATCCACAATCTGACCGCGCAGGACATCGATTCGGCACAGTCGGTGGTCGATTTCTACAAGAAGATCGGCGCGCTGAGCGACCAACCGGACCTGAAGTCGGCGATGCTCACCGACTGGTACAAGAAGAGTGCGTAATGAGTGTGACAGCAATCAACGGCGTCGCCGTCGAAATCGAAAGTCTGGGAATCAGTTTCGGTGCCGCGGATATCGTCTCGGGAATCGACCTGCGGGTGCGGGAGGGGGAATTCGTCTGCCTCCTGGGCCCCAGCGGCTGCGGAAAGTCGACCCTGTTGTCGTCGATGGCGGGCTTCATCGAACCCACGGCGGGACAGATCCGTTGTGACGGTACGGCGGTCAAGGGCGGTAATCCGCACGCGGGCATGGTCTTCCAGAGTTCGGAGGCGCTGTTCGAATGGATGACGGTGAGCCGCAACGTCTCCTACGGACCGCGCATGCACGGGGCGAGCAAGGCCGAACAGGCGCGGATCGCGGCGGAGTACCTGGCCATGGTCGGCCTGCCGCACTCGGGTGAGAAATTCCCGTCGCAGCTCTCGGGCGGTATGCGCCAACGCGTCCAGATCGCCCGCGTGCTGGCCAATCAGCCCTCGCTGGTCCTGATGGACGAGCCGTTCGGCGCCCTGGACGCGCAGACCCGGCAGGTCCTGCAGATCGAATTGGACAAGATCTGGCGGCAGACCGGCTGCACGGTCGTCTTCGTCACGCACGACATCGACGAGGCGCTCACCCTCGCCGACCGCGTGGTGGTCATGTCGGCTGGACCGCGGGCGCGCATCAAGAGCGTCTACCAGGTCGACGCGCCCCGACCGCGCGATCGCGCCCACCCGGACGTGATCGGTCTGTACGAGCAACTGCGCGACGACATCCGCGCCGAGGTCGTCGCGTCGTTGCGGAACCAAGGGATCGAAGAGGACGAGCTATGACCGCCATTGTGCAGAGCCCCGCCGCGCCGGCCGGGAACGCGAATGTCAAACGGACACAGCGCAGATCGCTGTCGGCGGCGGGGCGAGTGACCCGCACCGCGCTGCTGTGGGTGGGCTCGGGGGTGCTGGGCCTGGCGGTGTGGTCCTTCCTCGCCTGGTGGTACGGGCCGACGACCATCGCCTCGCCGGTGCAGGTGTGGTCGGCGGCGGTGGAACTCACTCAGCGCGGCGTGCTGTGGGCGTCCGTATCGGCGTCCGCGCAGCGCATCTTGCTCGGCTGGAGCCTCGGTGTCGTGATCGGCGCCCCGATCGGCATTCTCATGGGGCGCGTCAACGTCGTGCGCCAGCTGCTCGATCCCTACATCGAGTTCTTCCGTTTCATCCCGCCGATCGCCTTCGTGACGCTGGCGGTGGTGTGGTTCGGCATCGGCGAAACGTCCAAGGTGGTGCTGATCTTCTACACCTCGGTATTCATCGTCACGGTGAGCACCATCGCGGCCACGGTGGCGATCAGCGAGAACAAGCTCCAGGCCGCGACGAACCTGGGCGCGAACCGGCTGCAACTGATGAAGACGGTGGTATTGCCCTCGGCGGTCCCCGGCATCATCACCGGCGCCCGGCTGGCGATGGGCAACAGCTTCCTGACCATCGTCTCGGCCGAGATCGTGGCCGCCGACCGCGGCATCGGCTCGATGATCTGGCAGGCCCGCAACTACGGCCGGATCGACTGGACGTTCGTCGGGATCATCGTGCTGGGCATCATGGGGTTCGTCTTCGACCGCGTGCTGCGGTTGCTCTCGGCCAGATTCCTGTCCCGGTACGGCGTCAAATAGAAAGGGCCACAATGGATCAGGCTCGCACCATCACCGAACTGGCCGGGATTCCGGCCCGGCCGGAATCGGGCGACCTCGACCAGGAACGGCGACGCCGCAAGATCGCGGTGATCGGCGGCTACCGCATCCTGTCGCGGTTCGGGCTCGACGAGGGCATTTCCGGGCACATCACCGCACGCGACCCCGAACGCCCCGACACGTTCTGGACCGCGCCCTTCGGCCGGCACTTCGCCATGGTGATGCCCGACGAACTGCTGCACGTGGCCTCGGACGGCACCATCCTGTCCGGCCGGGGCCCGCTGAACCGGGCGGCGTTCGTGATCCACTCGAAGGTGCACGAGGCAAGGCCGGACGTCATCGGCGCGGTGCACGCCCACGGGTTGCAGGGCAAGGCGTTCTCCTCGCTGCACCGCCCGCTGTCCCCGATCACGCAGGACGCCTGCGCGTTCTACGACGACCACTCGATCTACGGGGAGTACCACGGCGTCGCGCTGGACGAGGAGGAGGGCCGGCGCATCGCGCGGTCGCTCGGCGCGAACAAGGCGGTGATCCTGACCAACCACGGACATCTGACGGTCGGCACCTCGGTGGAGAGCGCGGTGTGGTGGTACGTGTCGATGGAACGCTCGATGCAGGCCGAACTGGCCGCCCGCGCGGCCGGGGAACCCGTTGTCCTGCACGACAAGATCGCGGCCCGGACCTACGAGGCGGTGGGCACCGAGCAGGTCGGCTGGTTCGCGTACTCGACCATCATCCAGAAGATCGCGGCGCAGGAGCCGGAACTCTTCGCCGCCTGAGTCGCGATCCGACGTCTGCGTCCGCCGGGCCCGGCGGCCACTTCGTGTGGCGGCCGGGCCCGTTTCGTGCGCCGGACGCGCGATCCGGACGGAGTCTGCTGACCGGACCGAGTTCATTTATCAAGAGCCGCAATCTGATTAGCGTTCTTACTGTGAACGAATCGTCCTTACCCTCGACCGCCACCGAACTCGATGTCGACATCCTTGTCGTCGGCGCCGGCCCGGCGGGACTCTACGGCGCGTACTACGCGGGTTTCCGTGGGCTGCGCGTCGCCGTGGTGGACGCGCTCGCCGAGCCAGGCGGGCAGGTGAGCGCGATGTACCCGGAGAAGTCCATCCTCGACATCGCCGGATTTCCCGCGGTCAAAGGCCGCGAGCTCATCGACGGGCTGCTCGCGCAGGCCGCGCCGTTCGACCCGGTGTATCTGCTCGGGGAGCAGGCGCTGAGCCTGTCCTACGACGCGTCGGGCAATGCGGTGGTCGGGACGAGCAAGGGGCGCACGATCACCGCGGGTGCGGTTGTGATCACCGGCGGCATAGGGACTTTCACCCCGCGGCCCCTGGCGAAAGGGCTCGATTTCCTCGACCGGGGACTGAGTTATTTCGTCCCCGACCTGTCGGTGCACGAGGGCAGGGACGTGGTGATCGTCGGCGGTGGCGACAGCGCGTTCGACTGGGCCGTCCATCTCGAGCCGATCGCCAACTCCGTCACCCTGGTCCATCGCCGCGACAGATTCCGGGCCCACAAGTCGACCGTCGCCAAGGTGCACGACAGCTCGGTGCGGGTACTGGTGAACGCCGATGTCGCGGCCGTGCGCGGCAACGGCTGGATCGCCGAGGTCGACATCGCGCACAAACTCGACCGGTCCACGACCACGCTGCCGGCCCAATCCGTCATCGCCGCACTGGGTTTCACCGCGGATCTGGGTCCGCTGACCGAATGGGAGCTCGACATCGATTCCCGGCACATCGTGGTGAACACCCGGATGGAAACCAACCTCGCGCGCGTGTACGCGGCCGGGGACATCACCGACTATCCCGGGAAGGTCCGGCTCATCGCGGTCGGTTTCGGGGAGGCCGCCACCGCGGTGAACAACGCGGCGGCCGTGCTGGATCCGGACGCGGAGATCTTCCCCGGACATTCCACCGAACAGGAGGACTGAGCACATGGCATTCGTGATAGGCGAGGCCTGCATCGACTACACCGACCGCTCGTGCATGGAGGAATGCCCGGTCGATTGCATCTACGAGGGCGAGCGCAAGCTGTACATCAACCCGAACGAGTGCATCGACTGCGGCGCATGCGAATTGGCGTGCCCGGTCGAAGCGATCACGGTGGACCGCAAGGCCGCGCCGGAATTCAAGGAGGACAACAAGCGGTTCTTCCTGGAGGTGCTGCCGACCCGCAGCGAGCCGCTGGGCAATCCGGGCGGCGCCGCGAAGATCGACGCGATCGGCGTCGACACCCCGATGGTGGCGGCGTACTGATGCACGAGAACATCCGATTCGGTTACGCGCGAACATCTTTCGGTCAGCTGCACTACGCCGAGCAGGGGAGCGGTCCGGTGCTGCTCCTGCTGCACCAGACGCCTCGCTCCTGGGACGAATTCCGGGAATTGATCCCGTTGCTCGCCGGCGAGCACCGCGTGATCGCGATGGACATGGTGGGTTTCGGCGCGAGTGCGAAACTGCCCGCGCCGCAGTCCATCGAGGACTACGCCCGGGGAGCGTGGGAACTGCTCGACGCGCTCGGGGTCGAGCGGGCCGCGGTCCTCGGGCACCACACCGGCGCCGCGGTGGCCCTCGAGCTGGCCGCCACCGACAGCGGACGGATCGCCGCGGTGATGCTGTCGTCCTGTCCATGGACGGACGAGCGCTATCGTGCCGAGCACGCGGACGGAGCCGGTGTGGACCGCGCCCGGCAGAGCGAGGACGGGACGCATCTGCGGACGCTCTGGGATCTGCGCAGGCCGTACTACCCGGAACCGGTCGCGGGGCTACTGGACCGGTTCGTCCGCGACGCCCTCGCCCCCGGCGTCGACCCGGCCGAGGGGCACCGCGCATGCGCCCGCTACCGCATGGAGGACCGGATCGGTTCGGTGACCGTCCCCGTGCTCCTGATCGGCGCGGGCAAGGATCCGTTCTCGATGCCCAATCTGCCCGTGCTGTGCGCCCACCTCGTCGCGGCCCGCTCGGTGCGCAGCGTCGTGATCGAGAACGGCACGGTCGCGCTCATCGAGCGCGAGGCCCCGGCGGTAGCTTCGGTGACGCGAGAGTTCCTGGCATCCGCCGAGGTCACCGCGCCCGATGTAAACACTCCGATGTAAACACTGTGGAACGGGTCCACTGAGCGAACCGTGTGACGTGCATCTCAGCGCATCCGGCCCGTACCGTCACGACATCAGGTGAGCGAACCGCTTCTGGCGTCGACCGCGTCGACGTCTCGCTCGCCCCGACCCACCAGGAGGTACCCCTTGACGACAGCTACTCGAGGATCCGGTGGAGTCGGACCGGTAGTGCCGATCGCGGAAGCCCAGGCCGGGACCGATATGTCCTCGGTGCTCGGTAAAGCCCGGCTGATCCTCGACACGTTCGACAGCGAGTGCGGCGATCTGTCCCTGACCGAGCTGACCCGGCGCAGCGGCGTGGCGAAAGCGTCGGTGCACCGGCTGGCGGGCGAGCTGGTGGAGTGGGGCCTGCTCGAGCGAGCGGGCACCAAATACCGGCTGGGCCTGCGGTTGTTCGAACTCGGTCAGCTCGTGCCTCGGCAGCGGATCCTGCGTGACGCGGCGCTGCCGTACATGGAGGATCTGCTGCTGGCCACCCAGGAGACGGTGCATTTCGCGGTGCGCGACGGGATCGATGTGCTCTACATCGAGAAGATCATCGGCCACCGCGGACTCAACCAGCAGTCCCGGGTGGCGGGCCGGTTGCCGCTGTACTGCACGGCCACCGGCAAGATCATCCTGGCGTTTTCGCCGCAGTCGGTGTTCGACGAGGTCGTCGAGCAGGGATTCACCGCGCTCACCCGCCGCACCACCATGTCGGTCGGCGTGCTGCGCACACAGCTCGAGCGGATGCGCAAGGAACAACTAGCGGTCGAGGTCGAGGAGACCCGGCTCGGGTACATGAGCGTCGCCGTCCCGGTGTTCAGCGGCCCGCGGGTGCTGGCGGGCGCCTTGTCGGTCACCGCGCCCACCGCCCGGCTCAACGTCAGCCGGATCACCGGCGCCCTGCGAACCGCGGGCGTGGGCATCACGCGAACACTGCAGGCGATGCGCTGCACGCATACACCGGGCGAGGCGGCGCCGCGCGAGGGTGCGTGCAGTGCCGCGATGTGCTCCTTCAACGGGTGCGGGCGCTGACTCCGGTCCTCGCGTGAGCCGGAAGTCGCTGCGCCGCAAGGCATCCCAGGTGTCGGGCGGATGCTGGTCCTGGCCTACCGGGGCGGCCGGAATCCGCTGCGCCGCGCGTCCCAGGTGCGCGGCCCGATGCCGTTCGCGCGTAGTTCCTGCTTGCGCACCTTGCCCGTCTCGGTGAGCGGGAGCACCGGCACCAGATCGATGTAGCGGGGGAGCGCGAAGTAGGCCAGATGCTGTTCGGCGAAGCGCAGCAGTGCCGCTGGGTCGATCGCGGTCCGCTCGCGCGGCACGATCGCGGCCATGACCTCGTCCTCGGCGAGTTCGGAGGGCACCGGGAAGACCGCTGCCTGTGCCACGTCCGGATGCCGGGACAGCACCGCTTCCACTTCGGTCGCCGAGATGTTCTCGCCGCGTCGTCGGATCACATCCTTGAGCCGGTCCACGTAGCGGAACCAGCCGTCGGCGTCGCGGACGACCCGATCTCCGGTGCGTAGCCAGCCGCCCTGCGCCGGGACGGCCTCGCCGAGATACCCGGCCGCGAATCCACCCCGACGCAGGCTGCGCACCAGCAGCTCGCCCGGCGCGCCGTCGGCGACGGGACGATCGCCGTCGACGACGGCGGCCTGGTAACCATCCATCACCGTGCCGATGAACCCGTCGCGGCGGCGGCCCGGCGGCGACCCGATGACGAGATTCGTTTCGGTGCTGCCGAATCCGTCGACGAGGTCGATGCCGAAGCGGTTCCGGAACGGCTCGTACAGGTGCGCCGGGGTGGCGGGCGCCAGTGCCCGGGTGACCCGATGGGCCCGCTCGGCAGGTGCGGGCGGCCGGTTCATCAGCATGGCCACCATGGCGCCGAGCAAGTACGTCACGGTCGCGCCGGACTCCTGCACCCGCGCCCAGTAGGCGCTCGCCGAGAACCGTTCTCCCAGTACGAAAGTGCCGCGCCACACCAGCGCCTGGAACAGCGTGCCCAGGGCGTTGGTGTGGAACAGCGGCAGGCAGTTGTACAGCACATCACCGTCACGCAGACCGAGCGAGTGCCCGACTCCCGCACCCCACCACAGGAATTGGGCATGCGGGCAGCGAACGCCCTTGGGCAGACCGGTGGTACCGGAGGTGAACAACACCGCGGCGAGGTCGAGGTCGCCGACCGGTGCCGGAGCAGAGTATGGATCTGCGGCCACCGCACCGCTGCGCGGGGCGGCGTCGGAGCCGGCGATCCAGCACCGGCCCGCATACCCTGTCGCCTCGACCTCTGCGGCGTACCGGGATTCGACGAGTAACCACCGCACCGCCGACTCGGCGAGCGCGTGGCGCAGCCCCCCGCCCCGCAGTGCCACGTTCAACGGGACCGCGGCCGCCCCCAGCCAGGCGCACCCCAGCAGGAGATCGACGAGTTCGAGCCGATTGCCCATCAGCGCGGCGACCCGGTCCCCGGCCCGGACACCTTGTGCGCGAAGCGCTTCCGCCATGGACGACGCCCGGCCCGCGAGTTCGCGATAACTCACCGCGACCGGACCGGCGCGCACGGCGATCCGGTCCCCGCACTGCCCGGCCCGCGAGATGAGCAGCGCGGGAATGGTCATCGCCTCCGGAAGCCCCGGGTCGACCCCGGTCATGGCACGACGACAGCGCGCCCGGCCACCTTGCCCGCGCGCATCAGCCGCAGCGCGTCGGCGATGTCGTCGAGCGCGAACCGCTGCACCGCGAGGTGCACCTCGCCCGCGGCGAGCCTGCCGATCAGTGCGGGAGCGAGTTCGGCCTGCCGAGCACCCTTGCGAATCATGTTGACCGGCAGTATCTTCACATCGCTCAGCAACCAGTTGGGCAGATCGAGGGTCAGTTCGGTGCCGAGCGTGTAGCCGATCAGCGCGGCCCGGCCACCCTGCGCGACGCGCTCGAGCAGCGGCGGCAGGGAATCACCGCCGAGCGTATCGATCAGGACCTCGGCGACGGGCCCGTCGCCGAGTTGTTCGGCCAGCTCGGCTCCGCGCCCGACGACCGGGCGGACTCCGGTGGGCAGCAACTGCACCTGGTCCGGCCGGGGCACGACGCCGATCACCTCGCCCGCGCCGGCGAGCAGGGCGAATTGGGCGGCCATCGAACCGACCGCGCCCGACGCGCCGGACACCATGACCCGTTCCCCGGCGCGAACCTCGGCGACATCGTGTACGGCGACGTACCCGGTGGTGCTCGGCAGGAAGAAGGTCGCCGCCACCTCCGGCGGAAGGTCGGCGTCGAACGGCGTGAACGCCTTGTCCGCCGCGACGAGATACTCTGCCCAGCAACCGTTCTTGGTCAGGCCGATGCCGCCGCCGCGGACGAGTACCCGGGTCCCGGGCTCGAAGGTGTCCGATTCGACGACGGTCGCGGCCCCGTCGGTGCCGCCGATGTGCGGCAGCGGCGGCTTGATGTCGAAAGTTCCGCTCGCGACGGTCATGTCGAGATGGCCGAGCGCCGCGGCGTCGATCCGTACCAGCGTCTGGCCCGCACTCCGGGCGGGGATGTCGATCTCGTCGAGGACGGGTGCCTCACCGAAACTATGCAGCCGGGCGGCGCGCATGGTTCTCCTTCGATAGAAATGGGCGATTCAGGAAAGGACCGATCGTGCACGCAGTTGTGCGATACGGTCCGGCGGGTACCGCAGTACGCCGACGAGCACCGAATCCGTGTCGGCACCCAGAAGCGGTGCGGGATAACGGATTTCGCCGCCCGCGCGATCCAGCCGCACGGGCACGCCTTCGTGCAGGAAGGCGCCCGCACGCGGATGCGTACGCCGCACGTAGAAGCCGCGGGCACGCAGATGGGCATCGGCTTCGACCAGATCCCGGCCGTCCTGCACCAGCCCGGCGGGCACGCCCGCACTCTGCATTGCCTCGGTGACCGCCTGGGCGGGAAGCGTTCTCGTCCACGCGGTGATGGCCGCGGTGATCTCCGGATCGCGCGTCCTGCGGTGCTCAGCGGTACGGAAGTCCTCGGCACCCGCCCATTCGGGACGTTCGATCAGTGCGCACAGGGCGCGCCAGTCGGTCTCGTCGCGAACCGCGATCGCGACCCAGCGATCCGTGCCCAAGCAGCGGAAAATGCCGTGCGGCGCGCAGGTGTCGTCGGTGTTCCCCCTGGGTTCGGGGATCCGGCCGGTTCCGGTCGACCGGATCACCGCCGTGCCCATATGCGCGGCCATCGCCTCGAGCTGCGAGAGGTCCACATGCTGGCCACGGCCGGTGCGGTCCCGATGTTCCAGGGCGGCCAGGGTGGCCGTGGCCGCCTGCAGTCCCGCGACGATATCGCCGTGACCGTAGATGACGCCGACCACGTCATCGGCATCCCAACCGGTCAATGCCGTGAGACCGGTACTGGCGGCGACGATGTCCGCGTACGACACCCAGCCGCTGCGCGGTCCGGTGTGACCCATGCCCGACATCGAGACGTACACGATGTCGGGGCGCAGTTCGCGAAGCCGCTGGTAGCCGAGTCCCAACTTCCTCATCACCGACGAGCTGAAGTTCTCGATCACGACATCGCTGGCGGCGATCAGATCGGCGAGCACCGCCAGGCCCTCGGGCGTGCGTGTGTCGAGTGCGATACTGCGTTTGTTCCGGTTGACGTCATTGAAGTACCCGCTGGTGTCCGGATCGTCGTGCGGGCCGCGGGACAGGTGCATCGCGGGGGAGAAGCGCGTCGGATCGGGGCGGCCGAGCGATTCGACCTTGATGACCTCGGCGCCGTGATCGGCGAGGATCCTGGTGCAGTAGGGGCCGGCCAGGACCCAGGTCAGATCGAGCACCCGGACGCCGTCGAGGCTGCGTCTGCCAGGATCTGGCTCGTGTTTCGGGAACGAGACCGGGGCACAGCGGTTTTCGGGTATCAGCGACTGATCGGCGCCGAGCCGGGGCACGGTGAGTTCGCGGATCCGCCGTCCCTCCGGGAACGCGAAGCCGAAGCCCAGATCGCGAGTCACCTCGCTGCCGGAGACGACGTCCAGGAAGAAGTCGCGGTCGTTCAGCTGCGGATTGAGCAGCAGTTCGGCGGGTCCGTCCACCGCGGCCCACGGCAGTTTGCGCTCCTGCGCGCGGACCGCGAACTCCTCCTTCGGCCATTTCGCCAGAAAGCGTTGCAGCACAGCGAATATGTGATCCTGGTGGATTTTCCGTTCCACCGGATCGCTCCAGCGCGGGTCGTCCAGATCCTCCTGCGCTCCCTCCTCGATCAGCCAGCGCAACGTCTCGTCCCACATCCGGGGACTGCCGCCGAGCCCGCCGCCGAGGAAACCGTCTGCGGCGGTGAACAATCCGTGCGGCACCAGCGGGTGTACCCGCCCCGGGCGGCCGGGCACGCGATCCTCGTGCAGGTACGCCAGTGTGCCGGCTTCCAGGCTCGCCGCGACGCACTCCTGCGCCGAGATGTCGACGAACGGCGCCGGCCCGAAGCGCCGCGCGCGCAGGCCGAGCAGCGCGCCGATTGCCGCGTTGACCCCGGCCAGTTGTTCGGCTTGGGCTTCGGGCAGGCACAGCGGCGGACCGTCGGGCGTACCGACCTGCGCCATCATGCCGCCCATCGCGGCGACAGTGAGATTCGTTGCCGCCCAGGCACTGTGCGGGCCGGACTCGCCGAACGGCGTCACGCGGACGTGTACGAGCGAGTCATGCTTGGACACAAGAGGTTTCGATCGAGCATCGGTGCCGTCGAGCAGGATGTCCGCACTCGCGGCCAGACGCGCGAGCGCGTCCCGATCGTCGTCGGTGTTCGGATCCAGCACGACCGACCGCTTGCCCGCGTGCCAGTGGGCGAACGCGTATCCGCCGAGTTCACCACGGGACCGGTCGCCCGCCGGGGGCTCGACCAGGATCACCTCGTAGCCCAGGCCGACGAGTATCCGCCCCGCGAATCGAGTGAACGGGCTCGACAGTTCCACTACGCGGACAGGCGATTCGGCCACTGGTACTCCATTCCGTACGGTGTGCGAGCCCTCCCGCGGTGCCGCACCGGGCACGACGGCCGGGGCCGGTGAAGGTGGGATGGGACTCTGTTACTGCGCGTTGCGGGTGAACCAGCCGCTGAGCATGACCTGCTGCGGGTCGATCGGCCCGCTCAGCTTTCCCTGACCGCGGAAGAAGTCCACCAATTCCCGGGCCTGCCCGATATCGGCGGAGGTGAAATCGCGTCCCTTGAAATCGATCTGGGTCACCTGGCCGCGCGCGTCGGCGGGATCCATGCGGATGGCCTTGGCCACCGCTCTCGACGCCCGGTCCGGATCCGCCGCGATGATGCCCGCGGCCTGCGAGATCACCCGGAACACCTGTCCGGCGAGTTTCTCGTGGCCGGAGAGCCAGCTCTGTGAGGCCAGCAGCCACTGCGAGTACTTCGCGCCGAAATCGCCTGTCGTCCCGGCGATTCGAGCGTCCGATGCCACCGCGCGCGAGACCCACGGATCGAAGGAGATGAACCCGTCGATATCACCGCGTGCCAGCAGGGCGGGCTGCTCGGGAGGACTGGTCGTCACCAGGGCGATCGACGCCGGATCCAGCCCCACGCTGCGCAGGTAGCGGTCGGTGAAGTACAGCCCGATGCCCGGGAAGACGCCCATCTTCCGGATGGTTTGCGGCGTCACGCCCTTGCGCAGCACCACACGGAAATACCGATCGGAATCCTCGTACACGCCGAGTGCCCGGAGTCCGGGATTTCCGGCCATGACGGTGATCGCGGTGGAGTCCGCGTTGCCGGACAGCTCCGAGGTGCCCGCCACCACGTTCTGCGCGCTTGCCGCGCCGCCCTCGGTCTGGATGACCTGTACCTTCAGCCCGGCCTTGGCGAACATTCCCTCGCTGTCCGCGAGGAAGATCGGTGCATAGGAGGGGTCGACGCCGACCGCGATGCGAACCAGATCGCCCGCGTTGCCGACGGCCTGGGTGGCCGGACGGGTGCACGCGGTGGCGGTGATCGTGACTGCGGCGACCGTGGCCACCACTGCCACCGCGTATCGCCGGAAAACTCTGAGCATGTGGATGATTCCTTCGGATTCGTGGGTCAGCGACCGGTGAAAGTGGGCGGGCGTTTGTCGAGGAACGCCTGTAGCCCCTCCGCGGCGTCGGACGTCCGGATCAGCTCGAGCACCGCGAGGAACTCGAGCTCCAGTGCCTGCTGGAGAGGTAATGAAGATCCTTCGCGCACAACGCGTTTGAGCAGATCGATGGTGCGAGTCGGCTTCACCGCCAGGGCGTGCGCGGTCGAGCGGACGCACTCGTCGAATTCGCCGTCGGGAACCACGCGGTCCACCAATCCGATGCGCAGCGCTTCCGCGGCGGTGAGCCGGGTGCCCTCGATCATGAGCAGTTTCGCCCGGTGCGCACCCAGTAGCCGGGGCAGGCGCTGGCTGCCGCCCGCGCCGGGGAACAGCCCGAGCGAGATTTCCGGAAAGCCGATAGTCGCGGACTCCGTCATCACCCGCATGTCGCATGCCAGCGCGAGTTCGGCTCCACCACCGAGCGCATGGCCGTTGAGGGCGGCCAGGACGGGCTTCGGCGCGGTTTCGAGCATGCGCTGAACCTCGACCCACGGCCGCATCGCGCGCTGGGTGGCCTCGGTGAGTTCGCGCATGACCGCGATGTCTGCGCCCGCCACGAAGAACCTGCCGGTACCGCGCAGCACGATGCACCGCACCTCGGGGTCCTGTACCAGCGGCGCGAGCACCTCCAGGAACTCCGCGATCATCGCGGGATCGAAGGCGTTGGCCGGCGGCCGGTCGATCGTGACGGTCCCGACTCCGTCCGATATCGCCGGTCGCAGGAAGCCGGTGAATTGTTCGATCTTCTCGGGCATCTGGTGCCTACCTCGATATGTGGGAGCGGGAGCGTCGACGAGTGAGTATCGAGCAGTCATCCCGGTTCGGAAACCAATGAGGTCCGCTGAGCAAACCGGAGGCGACGTCGACCAGCCTGCGAAGTCGGCCGGTCAGCTGAGTGGACCGAATGCGTTGACCGCGCGTGAGCCGCTCGGGCACCGTTCCAGCACTTCCTACCCGGAAGTGATGTGGGTCTCACCGAGAGGAAAAACACGAAGATGAGGAAAATCGTCACCGCGACTGCGGGTTTGGTGGCCGCGGTCGGGATAGCCTCCGGTTCCGCCGCCGCTTCGCCCCCGGCGCAGAACGCGGTCGGCTTCACCGCCCACGCCACCGATACCCGGTCCATTGTCACGACCGATGCCGGCTCGATGGTCGTCCAGAATGGTGTGTTCAAGATCGAGGCCGCCAACGGCACCGTGGTTGCCGGCATGCCGCTGAAATTCCGGGTCGACGACTTCGAATTCCCGATCCGGGCCGACATCGCCGGTCGCACCGCGACGCTGACGCCGCAGTTCGATCTGGCGCACGCGATCTACAAGCCGGTCGCCCTGCCGTTCGAGAACACGGCGCCGTGGAAGACCCCGTACGACCGTGAGCAGGCCGCCTGGTCACGCTTGACCAGCACGATCACCATGGGCGCCACGCTGGGCACCCTGGTCGGCGGCCTCGGTGGCGGCGCGCTCGGCTGTGTGCTCGGCGGTATCGCCGGTGCGACCGTGGCCGCGGCGGCGATCGTCGGTCTGTTCGGCGGATTCATTCCCGCGGCGGCTGTGGGCTGTCTCGGCGGCATCGTCGCCGTCGGCGCGCTGGGTACGCTCGCGGGCCAGATCCTGATCACCGCTCCGGTGGCGATCGGGGCCGCGATCCAGTACTTCAGCACCATCAACCAGCCCCTCCCCGGCCCGGCCAAGTAGGGCCCGAGCAGGACACGGGAACACAGGTCGGCCCCGGCTTTCGCCGGGGCCGGCCGCGTTGCCGCCCGATGCGGCAAGCGCTCATCACCGGGGAGAACCGCTTTCGCGCGGGTACCGGCGTACTCGGCTGCTACACCCGTTGACACGGTCGGTGTGCGGTGGTTGAGTGAATTTGCAGCAGTGTAGCCAGCGGATGGTTTTGCTGGCCGTCGGAATTCCATCACACAGGCCGGTCGCTTCATTCGGCGAATCAGGTGTCGATCATGATCATTCTCGGAATCATTCTTCTCGTCGTCGGATTTCTCCTGAAAATCCACATCATCTGGATTCTCGGGATCGTGGCCCTGGTCATCGGCCTGGTGTTGCTGGCCATGGGGTCGATGGGGCGCGCGGTCGGCGGGCGACGGCACTACTTCTGACGCGGTCCCGATATCGGCCGTACGGGCACGCTCAACCGAGTTGAGGAGTCGAGATGGCTACCAGCACGATCGTCATCATCGTCATTGTCGCGGTGGCGGTAATTCTGCTCGTCGCCGGCTTGGTCCGGACAGCCGTGGTGAAACGCAAGGAGCACCGGCGCGCCCAGGCCGCGGACATTCGCGACAAGGCGACCGAACAATCGCGCGAGGTCGGCCGGCGACAAGCTCTCGCCGATGAAACCGCGGCCAAGGCTCGGGCGGCATCGGCCGAGGCCGACGCGAAAGCGGCGCAGGCCGCCAATCTGAGAGAACAGGCGGCCGCGAAACGCAGCGATGCCGCCGCGTCGCACGACGACCTCACGCGGAAATTCGAACAGGCCGACAAGATCGATCCGGACTCCGGTGGCCGCGGTCCGCGATCCGAAGCCGAGCCCGGCCCGGACTCCGGCGCCGAAGCTCGCGGAAAAGACCGGTCCGACGGTCGCTGACCCGCACGGTTCTCGTGCTCAGGGTCGGTGTCCCCACAGCGCGCGATGCGCTCGCGGCCAGAATTCGAAGCCCGCGGTCGCGAGGCCGCCCAGGCCTATGACCACGACCGCCGCGTCGACGCTGGTGCGCCCTTCGCGCGCCCAGTAGACGTCCTCGAGGTCCAGCAGCAGTGCCAGCTCGTCGACGATCAGCGCGGACGCGGCGCCGTACGAGGTGGCCACCACCGGGTGCCGGCGGGCGCGTTCGGTTCCCCGCAAGGCCACCATTCCCACCCCGGCGAGCATCGCGATGCCGATGTTGTAGTGGTGAAAATGCTTGCCCCCCAAGCTGAATCCGCCACCGGTAGGGCCGTGTCCGGCGCGGATCCAATGCGTGAGCGCCCGCGTGGCCCCGAATGTCGCGGTGAACGCCGCCCACGCCCACACCGCCGACCGCTCGCCGGGGCCCAGCGTCTCCGTCCACGCCCGCCGCACCTCGCGGGCCCGATGCTGCGCGGTAGCCAGGGCGGGCGGCGACTCTCGATCGGTCATCACCCCATCGTGGTACCGGCTCGCGATCCGCACTCGTAATTCAGCGAATTTCCAGACAACCGGATGCGTTCGCGCCGTGCGCGTCGCGGCCGGCGCCTCACCTCACCGGGCGCTCCACCCGCCGTCCATGCGATAGCTGGCGCCGGTGACCGACCGGGCCGCATCGGTGCACAGCCAGCCGACCAGGGAGGCGACCTCTTCGGGCTCGATCAGATGTTTCACCGCGGATTCGCTCAGGAAGATCCGCTGCTCGACATCCTGTTCGGGAATGCCGTGCGCCAGGGCCTGTTCGCTGATCTGCCGGTCGACCAGCGGGGTTCGCACGTACGCCGGGTTGACGCAATTGCTGGTCACGCCGTGTTCGGCGGCTTCGAGGGCGGTGACCTTGGACAGACCCTCCAGAGCGTGTTTCGCGGTGACGTAGGCGGATTTGTACGGCGAGGCGCGCAGGCCGTGCACGGAGGAGATGTTGATGATGCGTCCGTAGCCGCGCTCGTACATCCGCGGCAGCGCGGCCCGGATGAGCAGGAAGGGAGCCTCGACCATCAGGGTCAGCATGGTGCGGAATCGCTGCGGCGGGAAGTCGGGAATCGGGTGGACCGTCTGCACGCCGGCGTTGTTGATCAGAATGTCGCAGTCCAGTCGCAGCGATTCGAGTGCCTCGACATCGCAGAGATCGACTTCCCAAGCGGTGCCGCCGATCTCGTCGGCGACCCGCCTCGCGCCCGCGCCGTCGATGTCGGCCACGGTGACCGAGATGTTCGCGGCGGCCAATTCGCGGGCGCAGGCCGCGCCGATCCCACTGGCCGCGCCGGTCACCAGCGCGGAACGCTCGCGAACGGCGCGATCGGCCACAGAACGGGTCGAGTTACTCACGCGGCACTCACTTTCGGCTCGGACGGCGGATCGGGATCGCGGGAACGACGGCCATCGGGTCCGGTTCGATGGACCGGGCCGACGATTTACGATCGAAGAGAGTATTCGTGCACATCGACCGGCGTATCAATGGCCAGTTCCGCACTCGGGGTCTGCATGTACGCAGATTCCGGTCACATACCGCGCGATCGGGCCGCGTTCGAGCCCAGCATCCGGTCCCGCTGTTCGGCGACGGTGCTCCGGAGCGCTTGCAGGACGGCGGAAACCTCCGGTCGGCGCAGGGTTTCGGCGCGAGCGACGAGCCAGTAGGTCAGGCGCACGTCGGCCTGCTCGGGCAGAACCCGGACGAGGTCGGGGTGCCGGTCCGCCATGAAACAGGGCAGCAGCCCGAGCCCGGCTGCGGCCCGGGTCGCCTCGACATGGACGAAAACGTTGGTGGAGGTGACCGATTCGCGCATGGCCGGAGCGAAGCTCGAGGCCAGATCGAGATCGTCGACCTGCAACATCGAGTCGATGAAGTACACCAGCGAGTAGTTCCGCAGATCATCGAGCGTCTGCGGGACGCCGTGTGCCGCAAGGTAATCGCGTGATCCGTAGAGGCCGAGGCAGTAGTCCCCCAGGGGCATGGCCTCGGCGCGCCGCACGTTCGGCCGTCCGACCACGACCTCGATATCGAGTCCGGACCGCTGGATGGACGCCCGGCGGGTGGTGGCGATGATCTCGACGGCGATCTTGGGGTGACGGCGCTGTACCCGTGCGGCCGACGGGGCGGCGATATAGGCGCTGAATCCGTCTGTCGCCGAAAGGCGTACCACCCCTTCCAGAACGCGGTCGCCGTCCGCGTCGGCGGACAGCGACCGGACCGCCGAATCCACCGCTTCCGCTGCGGCGAGCGCCTCGCGGCCCAACTCGGTGAGCTCCCAGCCGCCGGCGCCCCGGGCCAGTACCCGCCCGGCGAGCGTCTGCTCGAGCGCGGCGATCCGGCGCGAGATCGTGGTGTGGTTGAGGCCGAGTTCCTCTGCGGCACTGACGAACCGCCCCGACCGGGCGACCGCCAGCAGCACCAACAGGTCGTCCGCGCTGGGACGCCGACTCGCTGGACCATCCGGCATATGTGCATTATCGCAGAACTGGGCTGCACAACTGGGCATTGCTCCCGGTGAATATCTGCGCCAATACTCATTCGTCACGAAATATGTGTTGGTCGTCACACGGCCGATGGTGCGGTCATGAAGGAGCAGTGCGATGAGGGTACGCAACACGCCGCCGGGCGGTGGCGCCGTGGGCACGGTGGCGAGCGGGCTGCGGCGGGTGGTGGCCGCGTCGATGGCCGGCACCGTCGTGGAGTGGTACGAATTCTTCCTCTACGGCACGGCCGCAACGCTGGTGTTCGGCAAGGTGTTCTTCGCCGCGGGCCGCAGCGATCTGGACGGCGTGCTCGACGCGTTCATCACCTACGCGGTGGGATTCGCGGCGCGGCCCTTGGGCGGCATCGTGTTCGGGCATTACGGCGACAAATTCGGACGCAAGAAACTACTGCAGGTGAGTCTGCTTCTGGTGGGCCTGTCCACCTTCGGGATGGGGTGCCTGCCGACGTTCCACCAGGTCGGGTACTGGGCACCCGCCTTGCTCGTGGCGCTGCGGTTCGTCCAGGGTTTCGCGGTGGGCGGGGAATGGGGCGGAGCGGTGCTGCTGGTGGCCGAGCACAGCCCGAGCCGTAGCCGGGGGTTCTGGGCCAGCTGGCCGCAGGCCGGAGTGCCCGCGGGCAACATGCTCGCGACCGTGGTGCTGCTGGTGCTGACGTCGACCCTGTCCGACGCGGCGTTTCTGAGTTGGGGCTGGCGCGTGGCGTTCTGGCTGTCGGCGCTGATCGTGCTGATCGGCTACTACGTGCGCACGAAGGTCACCGACGCGCCGATTTTCCTTGCGGCACAACAGGAATCCGAACGGGTGAAGGCGGCTTCCTACAGTGTGGCCGAGGTGTTGCGCCGGTATCCGCGCGGGGTGTTCACCGCGATGGGACTGCGGTTCGGCGAGAACGTGATGTACTACCTCGTCGTCACGTTCTCGATCACCTATCTGAAGGTGCACGTCAAGGCCGACACCCAGGTGATCCTGTGGTGGCTGTTGGCCGCGCACGCGGTGCACTTCGTGATCATTCCGCAGGTCGGCCGGCTCAGTGACCGCATCGGCCGGCGCCCGGTCTATCTGATCGGCGCGCTGGCGACGGCCACATGGGGATTCTTCGCCTTCCCGATGATGGACAGCGGCCACGACGCGGTCATCCTGACCGCCATTGTCGTCGGATTGGTGTTCCACGCGTTCATGTACGCCCCGCAGCCGGCGATCATGGCCGAGATGTTCCCCACCCGGATGCGGTATTCCGGTGTGTCACTGGGCTATCAGGTGACCTCGATCGTCGCCGGGTCGCTCGCGCCGATCATCGCGGTCCGCCTGCTGGACAGCTACGGCTCCTCGGTGCCGATCGCCTGGTATCTCGTCGGCGCGGCGGCGATCACCCTGGTGGCTGTCGCGTTCACCCGGGAGACCTACGGCCTCGACCTGGGCGCGATCGACGAGGCGGACGCGTCGCGGCCGGTCGCGGCCGAACGGCAACGCGCCTGACCGCCGGCCGCCCCGCGGCAGCTGGACTCCGCGCTGCGACGGGATCGAGGCCCGCGGCTCAGACCGCCGATGCCCGGTAGGCGGTGATGTCGAACGTCGCGTTCTGCTGGCGGAACGATGTCGCGGAGTCCGGCCACAGCAGGGTGAGGCGGCCGGTGCGCTCGTCGCGGTACCAGTTCGTGCAGCCGCCGCGGGTCCAGACGGTGTCGCGGGCCAACTCGTCGATGAGCCGGGTGGAGGACTGCACCGCCTCGGGAGTGACCTCCAGGACCGTATCGGTGCTCGAGGCCAGATGGTCCAAAGCGCCCAGGACATAATCGATCTGCGTCTCGATGACGTAGATCGCCGAATTGTGTCCCAGTGCGGCGTTCGGGCCGTCCAGGACGTACATGTTCGGGAAACCGTCGACGGTCGTGGAGGCGTGCGCGACCATGCCCTCGCTCCACCGCTCGGCCAGCGGCAGGTCGCCGCGGCCCCGGATCTGCTGCGCGATCGGCAGCTGGGTGGTGTCGAAACCCGTTGCGAACACCAGGATCTCGGGATCGTAGACGTTTCCGCTGGCGGCCTGGACGCCCTCGTCGGTCACCCGCGCCAGCTCGGTCGGCTCCAGCCGGACGTGCTCGAGTTGCAGGGTGGCGTAGTAGTCGTCGGAGAACAGGATTCGCTTGCAGCCGATCTCGTAATCGGGCGTCAGCGACCGCCGCAGCTCCGGGTCGCGCACCTGGCTCGACAGGTGGTCCAGCGCTCGCTGTTGCAGCAGGTCGATCTCGGGATGACGTCGCTTGCGGGCGGGGATGCTGCGTTCGGCCTCGGCGAACAACTCGTCCCGCAATGTCGTGATGGCGGCGGGGTCCGCGGCGAACTGCAGCATCTCCTCGTGGCTGTACAGCCGGTCGCCGCGCGGCAGAACGTAGGGCGCCGATCGTTGGAAGACCACGACCTCGCTGGCCTCGCCCGCCAGCCGCGGCAGGATCTGGATCGCCGATGCGCCGGTGCCCACCAGCCCGACCCGCTTGCCGACCAGCGACACCCGCGGATTCCAGCGCGCGGAATGCCAATGCCTGCCGCGGAATTCACGCAGATCGCGCACCTGCGGAAGCTTCGGTTCGGTGAGCCGCCCGGTGGCCACGACCAGGCTGGCGGCCGAGAAGCCGCCGCGACTGGTGTACACGATCCACCGGCCGTCGGACTCGCGCCAATGCGCTTGGCGCAGGGTGCAATTCAGCAGCAGATGCGGTTCCAGGCCCTCCTGCCGCACGCAGGTACGCAGATATTCGTGAATCTCCGCGCCCTCGGCGAAGATCCGCTTCCAGCGCGGATTCGGCAGGAAGGAGAACGAATACAGATGGGCCGGAATATCGCATGCCACACCGGGATAGCGATTGTCTCGCCAGGTGCCGCCGACGTCGTCGGCCTGCTCGATGATCACGAACGATTCGCGCCCGCGCCGGGCCAGCTGCGCGCCCATGCCGATTCCAGCGAAACCGGCGCCGACGATGAGCACGTCGACGGGGGTGAGTTCAGACATCGGCGTATCCGGTGGTGCGCTGCTTCGCGGTCCGGCCCAGGGCCGCTGCCGCCTGTTCGACCTCGTGCCTGGTCAGGGACAAGCCGGCCTCGGCGAAGGAGTCTGGCGCGAGGCGTCCGTCCAGCAGCAGGCCGCCCAGGTCGTTGGCGCCGCCGCGCAGTAGCGAGATCGCCGCGTCGAATCCGAATTTCGGCCAGGCTGCCTGGATGTTCGCGATGCGGCCGTGCAGCAGCAGGCGTGCCACGGCATGTACCGCGCGGGTCTGCCGCCAGGACGGGCCGGGCAGCGAACCGACGCCGGGCGATACCGGGCCGGGAGTGAAGGGCATCGCGATGAATTCGCTGAAACCGCCGGTGCGGTCCTGGATTTCGGCGACCAGGCGCAGATGGGCGACCTGCTGCGCGGGCGTCTCGATGTGGCCGTAGACCATCGTGGAGGTGGAGAACAGACCCGCCCGATGCGCGGTCTCGATCGCGTCGACCCAGCTGCGCACCGGCAGGTCCGGGGCGCCGAGCAGCCGGGCGCGCACCCCGTCGTCGAGGATGCGCGCGGCCGTGCCGGGCACCGAACCGAGACCGGCGTCGCGGGCCGCGGCCAAGAAATCGGCCAGCGGCATCTCGCGTCGCGCGGCGCCGTCGAGCAGTTCGGGAACGCGCAGCGCGTGCAGATGGATCGGCCCGGCGGCGGCGATGGCGGCGATCAACGCCAGATAGTCGTCATCGCTGTCGGCCGGAAGCGGTCCCTGCATGCAGATCTCGGTCGCGCCGAGCTCGCGCGCCTCGGTCACCAGCGCGGCGAGGCGGGCGCGGGCGGCGGGGCCGGTACCGGCTACCGCGGCGGTGTCCAGATTGCGATTCACCGCATAGGTCAGTACGTCACCGGTGGCCTGGCGGCGCAATTGATCGGCCGTTCGGCACAATTCGTCCAGTTCCGGTCCGTCGGCGCCCAGCAGCGCGATATATCCCTCGTCGGGCAGGGCCGCCGGGGTCTCGGACGCCTCGTCGAGCCACTTGCGCACCAAGCCCGCATCGGGCAAACCGGATCCGGCGACAACAACATCACCCACGAGTTCCAACCATACCGCCGGACGCCGACATGCCTCGGGGCGTAGCCTCCCACGTGCTGCGGTACCGACTCTTCATCCACCGGCTCCACCCGCGGCAAGGACCTCGGTCATGACCAGGAGTGCGACGGTGTTGGACGGTCTCGGGGCGATCGCGGGCCAGGTCGGGGAGTTCTACCGGGATCTGCACAGCCATCCCGAACTCGGTTTCCAGGAGCACCGCACGGCGGGCGAGGCGGCGGCCGCGCTGCGCGCCGGCGGCTACTGGGTCACCGAGGGCATCGGCGGAACCGGCGTCGTCGGGGTACTGCGCAACGGTGCGGGGCCGACGGTCATGCTGCGCGCCGATATGGACGCGCTGCCGGTCACCCAGCGGACCGGACTGCCGTACGCCTCGCGGACCGCCGGCGTGATGCACGCGTGCGGGCACGATGTGCACGTGGCCGCGATGACGGGTTTCGCCCGGCTGATGGCTGCGGCCACCGCGGCCTGGTCGGGCACGCTGGTGGTGCTGTTCCAGCCGTCCGAGGAGAACGGCGCGGGCGTGCGCGAATTTCTTCGGCGACGACGCGCACACCATCGAGTTGCAGACCGCCAGCGCGGATATGAGCGAGCTGCCCAGGGCGTTCGGCGCCCAGTACACCTACTGGGGAATCGGCGGGGCCGACCCCGCCCGGTATGCGCTGGCGAAGTCGAAAGGGACAGTGGCGCAGGATATTCCGGTCAACCATAGTCCCTGCTTCGCGCCCGTGCCGGAACCCGCGCTGGATACCGCGGTGCGTGCGCTCACCGTGGCCGCGCCGGCCTGGCTCGGCCGCGACCGGCGACCGGGCAGCGCAACCGCGTACCGGCCGGTAGCCAGGTGAACTCGTAAGGCGCGCAACCGGTCCGGCCGGAGCGCGGAAACGGTCCGTTCCCGAGCGCGAGGCGAGCGCCGGTTCGCGTAGGCATCGACTCGGGTTCGGTCTGCCGGAATATGTTGGGCTACTTGCCCGCATGGGGTATACCTCCGGTGGGTACAACCGCTTGGTAATGATCCGACCTGACAAGGAGTTCGCCGTGGCCGACGGCCCGATCGACCTGCGCACCGATGTAGCGCATCCCGCCCGGATGTACGATTACTTCCTCGGTGGCAAGGATTTCTACGATGCCGACCGGGCCGCGGCGGAGCAGGCGCTGCAGAATTTCCCGGCGGTCCGGGTGACCGCTCGCACCAATCGCGACTTCATGCGGCACGCCACGCGTTTCCTCGTCGGCCAGGGCGTGCGGCAATTCCTGGATATCGGCACCGGCATCCCGACCGAGCCCAATCTGCATCAGGTCGCCCAGGAGGCCGCTGCGGACGCGCGGGTGGTGTACGTCGACAACGATCCGATCGTGCTGGCGCACGCGCGGGCGCTGCTGGTGAGCAGCGCCGAGGGCCGCACCGCCTACGTCCAGGCCGATGCTGCTGATCCGGCCGCGATCCTGTCCGCCCCCGAGCTGACCGGGACGCTGGATCTGACCCAGCCGGTGGCGGTCTCGTTGATGGCGCTGCTGCACTTCGTGCCGGGCGATGTCTACGAGATCGTCGAGGCGCTGATGGAACCGCTCGCGCCCGGCTCGTATCTCGCGATGTCCCATGTCACAACGGATTTCGACGACGGGCCGGACGATCCGGACGGGATGATGCGGCTGTTGCAGGTCTACATCGACCGTGGTATCCCGGTGCGCCCGCGCAGCCGCGCCGAGGTGTCCCGCTTCTTCGACGGCCTGGAACTGCTCGAGCCCGGCGTCGAGGTGATTCACCGCTGGCGCAACGACGGCATCGAGCACCCGCCGAGCCACGACAAGCAGGTGTCGCTCTGGGGTGCGATCGGCCGCAAGGTCTGAGCGGCGCGATATCGCCACTCTGCGCCGACCCGCGGGTGGCGATCAGTCCCGCGCCTCGAGCATCGGCACCAGGAAGCGCTGGGCCAGGCTGGTGAGCTGGGCGTCGTCGTCCAGGTCCAGGAGCTGACTCGGGATGGCCAGGAACGATGCGCAGACGCGCACCATCAGTTCGGCGACCATATCGGTGTCGACCGCCGCGCCGATATTGCCCGCGCCCTGTTCGCGGCGCAGCTGACCGGCGACGAACTGGCGGACCGCGGCCACGGTGCGGCCCTCGTCGCGCATCAGAATGCTCACCAGCAGATCTGGATCGGTGGCCAGCAGACCGCCGATGAGCGGATTGCTGCGGATCGCCCGCAGCGAGCTGACGAAACCCATCACCACGCGCTCGCTGACGGTGTGCGCTTGCCGGATGTCCAGCAGGAATTGGTCGAAATAGCGCCGGAATTCGCGCAGGATCACCTGTTCGACCAGGGCGTCCTTGGTGGCGAAGCGCCGGTAGACGGTGATCCGCGAGACCTCCGCGCGGCGGGCGACGTCCTCCATGGTCGAACGCTGGATGCCCATCCGGCAGAACTGTTCGTACGCCGAATCCAGTAGGCGCAAACGGATTTCGTCCACCTCGTCGACCTGTTCGAGCGCCTCGATGTAGGCGCGCGCGATCAGCCGCTCCGCGCCCGAGGCCGTTCCCGCGTCTGTCACGATCTCCTCCTACCCGCGCGATCTCCGCACACGATGAATACGACACGAGTGAGACGACAAGATATGTGACGTATGCCGACGGTGCTCGTCGAGTGGTACCGAGATACAACGTTCGATTCAGCGTATCACCCGGTTTGCCCCGCTCGGTGTGCGTGAACACGCGGGAGCGTCGCGGATCGCGGCCGATGGCCGCCCAATCGCGTGCGGAAGCCGAACTCGCGGTCAGCCGATGTCGCGCTGTTCGAGTTCGCGGCGCAGCAGTTTGCCGGTGGCGTTGCGCGGCAGTTCCTCGACGAAGATCACCTCGCGCGGGACCTTGTGCCGGGCCAGGTGGGTCTTGACGTAGGTCATGATCTCCTGTGCGTCGCCGCGAGCGCCGGGGGCGGAGACGACGAAGGCGCGCAGCCGCTTGCCGAAATCGTGATCGTCCACGGCCACGACGGCGGCCTCGAGTACGTCGGCCCGGTCCACGAGCAGATTCTCGACCTCGAGCGGGTAGACGTTCTCCCCGCCGGAGACGATCATATCGTCCTCCCGGCCATCGATGAAAAGCCTCCCGGCGGAATCGAAATGGCCCAGATCGCCGCTGCAGAGCAGGCCGTCGACGATCTCCTTGTGCCTGCCGTCGGTGTAGCCGGAGAAGCTCAGGCCGCTGGAGACGAAGATCGTGCCGACCACACCCGGTTCGGTGACGAGGTTCCGTTGCGCGTCGTAGATGGCGACCCGGCAACCCACCGGCGGACGCCCGACGGTTCCGGGGGCCACACGCATGTCCTCGGGAGTCGCCACGGCGGCCACCGCGACCTCCGTCGAGGCGTAGAGGTTGTACAGCACCGGGCCGAAGATCTGTTCGGTGCGCCGGCTCAGGTCGGGGGACAGCGAGGACCCGGCCGCGAAGACGACGCGCAGGGTGGAGGTGTCGTACCGGCCCAGAACCTCCTCGCCGAGATCGACGATGCGCTGCAACATGGTCGGCACCAGAACCAGTACCGCCGCACCGTATTTCGCGATATCGGCGAGCGTTCGCTCGGCGTCGAAGCGCCGCTGCCGGCAGACGATCGCATTGCCCAGCGCCCAGCCGAGAGTCAGCTGGGACAGGCCGGTGCCGTGGAACGTCGGCGCGGCCATGATCATGACCGAGTCGCGCGGCAGCGGGATCCGATCGAGGAACTGCGCGGACTGCAGTGGCGAAACCTTGTCGCGCGGAGCGCCTTTGGGGGTTCCGGTGGTGCCGCTGGTGAGGATGACGATGCCGCCCGGACGTTTCGGCGCCCGCATCGCGCCGGTGGGATTCGCCCGGATCAGGGCATCGACCGTGGTGAGCTCGGCCGGGGCGGTGTCCGGGTCCTCGACCCAGGTCAGGAACCTGGGGACCGAGGCGGGGACGTCGTCGAGCAGCCCGAGGAATTCCTCGTCGAGCAGGATCGCGCCGACGTTCTCGCGGTCGGCGACCGCGGCCAGTTGCGGACCGCCGAAGCCGGTGTTCATCAACACGATTCGCACACCGAGCTTACCGGCGGCCAGCAGTGACAGCATCATGCCGCGATGGTCGCGGCACAGCAGCGCGGCGACGGTTCCCGGGGCGATGCCGGTCGCGGCCAGGCCCCGGGCCAGCGCGTCGGACTGCTCGTCGAGCTGGTCGAAGGTGAGTGTGCCGCGTTCGTCGATCAGCGCGTCCGATGCGCCGCGGGTGCGCCGGGCGTGCCGCAGTACGGTGACGAACGGGCCGTAGATGTCCGAATCATGTACGGTCCGTATCAGTTCGATCGGGTGCTGGGGCTCGATGACACCGCGCTTGAAAAGCACCGACAGGGCCGCGAACGGTTCCGTGATCGCCTTCGCCGCTGCTCGCACTGAAATCGATGGTGCACTCACTTACCACTCCTGATCGATCGTCGGCATGAGTGAATTCACCTGCTGGATCAGCATATTACTGATGGTTCCGCGTTGTGCGGGTCACAATAGGTGAACAAGAATGATGAGTAACATACAACATCGGCGCCCGAGGTGCGAAGGCCGCCTCGGGCGCATTGTCAGCCGACATCGCCGCTGACATGATGTTGTGAAAAGCATCTCATCGACTCGTGGAGTATCCATGTCCCTCCCTACTCGCTTCCTGCGCCGGCGCGATCCGGCGGACGATGCACCGGCCGGTCGGACCCGCTTCATGGCCGGTCCCGCGGCGCTGCTCGGCGGCCCGGCGAACGTGATCATGCAACTGGGGCTGCCGCCGGTGGGCCGGGGCGTGATCGAGAGCAAGGTCGACAGCGGCCGGTACGATCTGCACCCGCGCAAACGCGGCCGCACGACCCTGACCTACCTGGCCGTGGCGATGCTCGGCACCGAGGAGGATCGCGCGATGTACCGCGCGGCGGTGAACACTGCGCACCGCCAGGTTCGCTCCGATGCGAACAGTCCGGTGTCGTACAACGCTTTCGACCCGGAACTGCAGCTGTGGGTGGCCGCGTGCCTGTACCGCGGCACGGTGGATTCGCTGGTCTTCCTCTACGGCGGCATCGACGACGAATCCGCCGACGAGCTCTATCGCGAGGCCGCGCGGTTCGGCACCACCCTGCAGGTGCGCCCGGAGATGTGGCCGCCGGATCGGGCGGCGTTCGCGCGGTACTGGGATACGCACGTGCGCGCGATGTCCTTCGACGACGAGGTGCGCCGGTATCTGCTCGAGCAGGTCGTGGATCTCGGGCCCTATACGGCTGTCGAACGCGCGCTGTACCGGCGAGCCAACCGGTTCTTCACCACCGGCTATCTGCCGCAACAGTTCCGGGACGAGCTGGGGCTGGACTGGGGGCCGGGCAGGCAGCGCGCGTTCGAACTGGTGATGCGGACGATCGGCGCGGTATTCACCGTCCTGCCCGAGCGCTTCCGGCTGTATCCGTTCGAGACGTATCTGCGCGAGATGCGGGTCCGGCACGCTCAGGGCAAACCGCTCGTCTAGCCGGAAATTCGGGGTCCTCGGCTTGTGATGGCAGACACAGTGTGCTGATATAGAGATACGCAGATGCAGACTTTGTATCTCTGTATCAGTGACTCGACGAAGAGGAACGTGGCATGGATGCACTCGGACTCAACAGACGTGACGCGTTGCGCGTGGGCGGCGGCTTCGTAGGAGCCGCGGGCGCACTCGCGCTCGGGGCGCGAACAGCCAGGGCGCAACCCTGGACCTGGTCGCCCAGCGGGTCGGTGCTCGGCAGTGGCCAGGGCGCGGACCCGATGACGGTGTGGGACGCCGAGGCCGATCCGGTCATCGCCGACGTGATGGATCACGCCGATGTGCACCAGGTCAACAAGCTGCTGGCGACCTGGGTGAAGAACGACCAGCCCATCCCCGCCGAGCTGCCGAAGAATCTGGCCGATTTCATGGAGTACGCGCGGCAGTTGCCGTCGTGGGCCGATCAGGGCAAGCTGGCCAACTCCTTCCAGTTCACCCAGAAGCGCGGCACCTATCTCGGCGTGCTCTACGCGTTCGCCAGCGGCATGATGGCGAACGTCATCCCGCACGAGGCGCTCGCGGTGTACTACTCCCGCGGCGGATCGCACCTGAAGGACCGGATCGCCAAGACCGCCAAGTTCGGTTACGACATCGGGACGGTCAACGCCTACGGCCCCGGCGGCGAGATGATCGCGACCTGCGTCAAGACCAGGATCATCCATGCCGCCGTGCGGCATCTGCTGCCGACCGCGCCGGTCTGGCCCAAGGGGCACACGCCGATCAGCCAGGACGACATGATGGTGACCTGGCACAGCCTGGGCACGACCATCATGCGCGTGCTGACCTCGTGGAAGATTCCGATTCCGGCCGCGGAATCGGAGGGGTACCTGCACAGTTGGCAGTTGGCCGGACATCTGCTGGGCATCCGTGACGAGTACATCCCGGTCTCGTGGGACCAGGCCAACGCGCAGGCCGCGCAGGTTCTGGACCCGATCATCGCGCCGACGCCCGAGGGCAACGCGCTGGCCAACGATCTGCTGAATCTCGGCGCCGACCTGGACCTGACCCTGCTCAGCAGGCCGATCCTGGGCGCGTTCACGCGGTTCATCCTGGGCGACAAGATCGCCGACTGGCTCGATATTCCGCGTGAGCCGGTCTGGGGGCCGTTGCTGCAGTTCAGCTGGGGCCCGTTCCTGGCGGTGCGGGAGGGGATCCTGGGCGTCGTCCCGCCGACCAAGGACGCCTACTGGATGTTCGACGAGTTCCTGCGTCAATTCGTGCTGTGGTATGCGTCCGAGTTGCGGATGCCGCTGAGCATCGAGATTCCGCAGACCAACCGATGACTCCTGACCGTCCGGACCGCTGAGCCGGTTCGGAGGGATTCGAAATACCAAGCAGGGCACGGGTTTCGGCGTCGCCGTCGCCCGGTGCCGTGCACCCCGCCAGTGGCGGCCGCCGGGTCCGCGAGGCTCGGGGCCGAGGCTCTGGAAAAGGACATAGCCATGAACAACAGTCCGAATCTGCGGCGGATCCGTCGGGTCGCGGCGGGTATCTCCGTCGCGGCGAGTCTGGCGGTCGCCGGACTGACCGTCGAAACAGCCTGGGAGGAAGGCGCTTTCCGGCCCACGTCCACCGAGGCGGCCGGCATCTCGCGGGACGCGCGGGTCATCGCTCCCGCGACGATAGAGCTGGCGAATATCGCTGTGCCGCAACAGGTGAAACAGTCCTCGAACGTCGGCGAGCAGACCGCGCCGCCCACCTGGACGCCGACACCGCCGGTGCAGAACACCCATCAGCCGCCGCACTCGAACACGGCCGGGTCATGACCCGCGCGCGGGCGGCCGTCAGCGCATCGACGACGTTGTCCGCCATCGGAACCACCGTCGTGATCGTGTGCACCGACGCCCGCGAACTGGCCTTCGCGACCCGGCTGGTCCGCGCTCGGCTGGACGAACTCGACCGCGCGGCCTCGCGGTTCCGGCCCGATTCCGAACTGTGGCAGATCAATGCGCGCAGTGCGGAATCGGCGCGCACCGGCGAGTGCGCCCGGTTGCGGATTCCGGTCGGCTGGACCCTCGGTTCGTGTCTGCGCGCGGCGATGCACGTCGAGCGAGCGACCGACGGCCTGGTGTGCGCCTCGCTCGGCGCGATGCTGGCCGCATGCGGGTACGACGACGACCTCGATGCGGTCCGCGCTCGCGGCGCGACGGGCGCCCCGGGTCCGGCCGCGATCGATCCGGAGCCCTGTGCGGCGGCGACCTTCGACGAGGAGCGGTGGCAGGTCGTCGTACCGGCAGGGACGATGCTCGATCTCGGGGCGAGCGCCAAGGCGTGGGCGGCCGATGCGCTCGCCGCGGAACTGGCCGCGCGATATTCGGGTGGATTCCTGGTCAACCTGGGTGGTGACATCGCGGTGGCAGGCCCGCCGCCGCCGGGCGGATGGGCTGTGGGAGTGCAGGATTGGGAAGGCGGTGTGCAGCAGGTGGTCCGCTCGACCGGGCAGGCCTTCGCCACCTCCTCGACCCGGCTGCGCACCTGGACCTATCGAGGCAGCGTGCAGCATCACATCATCGACCCGCGCACCGGGCGACCCGCGCGCACCCGGTGGGCCCAGGTGACCTGTGCCGGTCCGGACGCGGTGCAGGCGAACGCGGCCTCGACCGCCGCGATCGTCCTGGACGACCGCGCGCCGCAGTGGCTGACCGAACGTGGCGTGCCGGCAAGGCTTTCCACCGCCGAACACGAGATCGTGACGACGCCGGGGTGGCCGGAACCGGCCGGGCGGGTGCGGCGGCGGGCGTCATGACCAGTCCGTGGCTGTGGTACCTGTCGCGGTCGGCCGGTGTGGTCGCCCTGATCCTGCTCACCCTCGTGGTCCTGCTCGGGATGCTGACCACCGCGCGCCCGCGCCCGCACAGCGCGGCGACGGCCGTGGCGATGGGCGTGCACCGCACGCTGGCGCTCGGCACGGTCGTATTCCTCGCGGTGCACATCCTGACCGCGCTCGTGGACACCTATGTGCATCTGGGCTGGTCGTCCGCGATCGTGCCGTTCACCTCGGGCTATCGTCGCGAGTGGGTAGCGTTGGGCGCCATCGCTTTCGATATCTTCCTCACCCTGAACCTGACCTCGCTGCTGCGGCATCGGTTGCCGGTGCGGGCGTGGCGGGTGGTGCACTATCTGTCCTACGCGATGGCGCCCGTCGCGATCGTGCACGCGCTGACCACGGCGGCTCCCGACAATCCGGTGCTGCTCGGGGTCGCCGCCGCCTGCTCCGCGGCCATGGTCGCGGTGGCGGCATGGCGCTGGCTCGGCCGCAATCCCGACACTCGCCGCCGGGCGGAGATCGCCGCACAGGAGTGGTCATGAGCGCACTGTCCGAACTACTGCTCGAGGCCGGGCTCACCGGGCGCGGTGGCGCGGGATTCGCCACCGGCGCGAAACTCGAACTGGCCGAACGGCACAACGCCGAATTGATCGTCAACGCGTGCGACGGCGAACTCGATTCGGAAAAGGATGCCTGGGTGATCGCCCATCATCTGCCCGAGGTGCTGGAAGGGGCGCGCCATCTCACCCGCAGGCATATCCGGGTTGCGGCGCACCGGGATTCGGACACTCTCGCGGTGTTGCGGGCCGCGCGAGTGGACAGCGTGGTCGTGCCGCGCCGGTACGTCTCGTCGGAGGAGTCGGCGCTGACCCGGCTGGCGTACGGCGGCCCGGCGCGACCGCTCATGCGCTCGGAGCCCATCGCCGCGGGCAGCCGTGACCCGCACGGGCGGCGGTTGCCGCCGACGCTGGTGATGAATGCCGAAACCGTCTGGCGCGTACAGCAGATCATCGAGGACGGCCCGGAGTGGTTCCGCTCGTACGGGACCGAACGGGAGCCGGGGCCGCAGCTGATCACACTCGCCAACGGGGTGGGCTCGCCCGGTGTCCACCCGGTCGAGGCGGGTCTGCCGCTGCACGAGATCTTCGATCGCGCGGGGGGACTCACCGCGCCGCTGCAGGCGGTGTGGGCCGGCGGGCTCGGCGGCGGGTTCCTGTCCGCCGCCGACGCCCAGGACGCGCTGTGGTCGCGAGAACACCTGGCGCGGTATGGGATTCGCCCCGCTGTCGGCACGCTGCGCATCATCGAGGCCGGGCCCGATCCGTGGGCCGAACTGCTGGAAGTTCTGGCCTACGCGGTCGGGGAGTCGGCCGGGCAGTGCGGGCCGTGCATGTTCGGACTGCCCGCGATGCTCGAGGATCTCACCAGCGCCCTGCGCCCGCGCCCGCCGGTCGGCGCGGCCGATCGCCTCGCCCGCAGGCTCGAGCAGGTCGCCGGCCGAGGTGCGTGCGGTTTCCCCGATGGTGTCGCCGGCTTCCTCACCTCGGCGCTAGAGGTGTTCGGCACCGCGTCACAGCCGCCCGGAAGATCGCTGCCCACCACCTCCACAGGACGCCCTCATGTCACCGATGAACCGCCTCCTCGGCACCGCCGCACCCTCGGACTCGAGCACCCTCACCGTCGATCGCATCGCCTGCACCGGACACGGGATATGCGCCCACATCCTGTCCGGCGCTATCGATCTCGATGACTGGGGCTATCCGATCCTCCGCACCGACACCCCGGATCCGGGGCTCGCCGCCGAGGCGATCAAACTCTGCCCGTCCCGCGCGTTGCGCTGGCAGCGGCGATGAAGTCCGCGCCGATCGGCGCGGCAACGCAGTGAACAGATTCCGGCCCACAGCAGGCCGCGAAGACAAGGAGTACAGATGGACATCTGGGTCGCGATTCAGAACATGCTCAACCAATTGGACCTGGGGTCCGCCGGACTCGGCATCGCCACACCGACCTCGACGGGTGCTCGACACCTGGGGTGAATGGACCCGGTTCGGGCCGGACCTCATCTCCGGCCCGAACCCGGGCTCGTCGGCGTCGAATCCTCCTGTGCTGCTGTAGGAATCGCGTCGTCGGACCGCGCGGTGCGCTGCCCATCGGCGAACGAGTCGTTCGAGGGTTCCGGTGACATCGACGAGGAGTCGAGAGGGGGATCGGTGGGCGGCGTCGCCAGCGTTCGGTCCGTGGTGAGCTGCTACGAAGCGGGCGGACGCGGGCCTCGAGCAGTTCGACCATCGTGCGGCCCATGGTATTGCGCGCCTCTCGCGCGTCGTCGGCGCGAGCGATGGTCAAGGCGGCGGCGGTCGGAGCGCCGTGGAGGGCGGTGCCGAGGGCATGCTGCCGATATCACGGGCAGGCCGGGCGCGGGGGTCGATCGGGCCGGGGATGAGTCCGGCCCGCGAGGGCGACGACGACGAAGCGCGGGCGGTAGATGCTCGCGTGGCGGTACACCGCGCTGCCGGGGGCGGTGGTCAGGCTGTTGACGTTGTAGGAGACCACAAGCCTTGTGGGAGTGGAGAATTCGGGATGGAGATGGGGGTTGTAGGCGTAGACGCCGGGGTCGTGATACGAGCCGGAAACGCCCGCCTCCGGCGTGCGGTACAGCGTGCTCGCCGCACCGAAGGGGCCCATCGGTGTCGGCCCGTAGCGTGCGGTGATCCGATTGCCCAGCGCTCCGTCCTGCATGGTGATCAGCTGGTACACCTCCGCGCCGAGCCGGTGTACCGAGAATTCGGCGGAGACCCGGTCGGTGATCCGCGCCGAGTCGGTTTCCGAATCCGACCAGCTGTGCCCGGCCCAGTACGAGAAACGTTGCCGCAGATCGGTTCCCGCGATGCGCGCGACGTGCAGGTATTTGCCGTCCCCGACCTGCTCGATACCGTAGACGTACGTCCACGCGCCTTGCGGCTGAACCCACTGTCCCCACTCGATCGCGCGCGAGCGGGGCCACGGCGTGATCGATGCGAGCCGGCGCGGATTGGCGGGGTCCAGGCGGGCCAGTGCCGAGCCGACGAAGGTGACATCGAGCGCCCCCGGCCCGGCCGAACGCCATTCGGTGAGCGGAACCTGCAGTGCGCCATCGAGATACGTCGCCGCGCCGAGCCAGTACCAGTGCGCCGGATCGGGTGGTGAGAGCAGCGACTCCGGTTGCGCCGCGGTGCCTCCGACGATGGTGGACAGGGCCCCGCGCGCATCACGCAGGACGAGCGAATTGTGCACGAATCCGGCATCGGCGGGACGGGCGGGCGGGGTGATCGGCGGCAGGAACGTATCGGAGAACGCGAACACCTCCCGGCCGCCGGGCAGCGCGGCCGACCAGGTCGAATCCCCGCCGGTCCAGCCGCGTCCCGCGTCGCCGTAGGCCGTGAGGGACTCGTCGAGGCAGGTGAGCGGCCGCGCTCCGACCAGCGTGGGCGCGATATCGGGAGGCGGCCACGACACGAACACACCCAGCCACGCGGCCGTGATGATCAGAACGGCGAGCAGCCGGGCCGCTGTCCCCGTGCGTGGCCGAACCGGTGCGCGTCCGGACCCGGTCATGGGACGCAAGCCCGAGATAACGGGTGGGCGCGATGGAATTCCGTTCGGGTGCGAGGTTGCCAGTGCCCGCCGGCCGAAATTACGGTGTCGGTGAACACAGTTCACTTCCTCCCGAATCGAGGCCGAAGTTTGTCGAAACCAGTGGCGAGACTACGGCTGTGCGGGTTCGCGCGGCACACCGGGGCACGCCCGGCGGTCCAGTCGTGAGCGCGGTGTCCGGGCGGCGGACCTTCGACCTCGATGACGTCCGCATCCATGCGCTCACCTGGGGTGATCCCGGCGCGCCGCTGGCGCTGTGCCTGCACGGCTATCCGGATACCGCGTGGACGTGGCGGCATCTGGCGCCACGGCTGGCGGGCCGGGGATACTACGTCCTGGCACCCTTCACCCGCGGCTACGGGCCCTCCACTATCCCGCGCACCGGCGATCTGTCGGTGGGCGCGCTCGTGGCCGACGCACTGGATCTGGCCGCGCTCGCCGATGCCGAGGACGCGGTCCTGATCGGCCACGACTGGGGTGCGATCACCGCGAACACCATTGCCGCGATGCGTGATTCGCCGTTCCGCCGGATTGTCGCGCTGGCCGTGCCGCCGCTGGGCTGCCTGACTCCCGAACCCGGCCGGCGCACCGCGCAGATTCCGCAGATACTGCTGCAATCGGTGAACAGTTGGTACATCATGGTCAATCAGTTGCCGGTGCTGCCGGAAAAGGTGTTCGACCGGATGGCCGCGTTCCTGTGGCAGACCTGGTCGCCCGGTTACGACGCGAGCGAGGATCTGCGGTACCTGGCCGAATCCGTGCACGACTCGGCGCAGCGCAGCGCGGTGATCGGCTACTATCGGAGTTTCGCTCGGCCGCACCGTCTTTCGGATCGGCATGCCGCCTTCCAGAACTACGTGATGGCTCCGCCGCAACAGCCGACCCTGCAACTGCACGGGCTTTGCGACGGATGTCTGCGACCGCAGTTGTTCGATATGGCCCGCGGCAGGCTGGCGAGCGGCAGCAGGATCGTCCCGGTGTCCGGAGCGGGGCATTTCCTGCATCTGGAACAGCCTGAGGTGGTGGGTGACCTGATTACCGAGTACATCGGCGCCGCGGGAACATAGCAGCCGGAGATACGACCGTTCGTCGCTGGAAGGTTCAACCTGATTCATCGCGAATTCGGTTGCCGGTGCGATCGTGAAGAGCGTGGCCACGCCCGAACGAACCCATGGGGCCGGATACGCTGAAATCACTCCGGCTTACCGGTTACTGGATATCGTGCACAGCACAGCGCTGGCTCGCGCCGAACGACGGCTGTGTTGTGAGTTCACGATCCTGTTCGAGGCCAACACGATTCACGAATATCTCTTCGACTCCTACGCCGAACTCGGCACTCAGGCGTCGGTGAAGCTGTATCTGCCGCTGCTGGCCGAGCGTTTCGCCCGGCAACGGCTGTACGCGCGGGCCCGCGTCGAGGGACGTATCGAACACGCGATTCCGGTGGTGCTGTTCCTGTGCACGTTCAATGCCGGACGCTCGCAGATGGCGCTTGGGTTCTTCGAACGCTATGCGCAGGGCCGCGCGCTGGCCTGGTCGGGCGGGGCGGAGCCGAGCGGCGGACTGAACAAGGCTGCCGTCGCGGCCATGGCCGACGCGGGCATCGACATCTCCCACGAATTCCCCAAGAGCTGGACCGATGAGATCATCCGGGCCGCCGACGTCATCGTGACCATGGGCTGCGGTGATATGTGCCCGCTGGTGCCGGGCATCCGGTACGAGGATTGGATCGTGGACGATCCGGCCGGGCTGACGGTCGCCGAGGTGCTCCCGATTCGCGACGAGATCGGCCGCCGCGTCTGGGATCTGCTGTCCAGCATGGACATTCACGTGGACTGATCCGCGCCGTCACCACCGGATTCGAGTTCGGCGACTCGCTCGTGCAACCGGCTGCGGATCTGATCGGGTGTGTAGGAACGTCGTTTACGCTCGGCCCGCACGATCACCACTCCCGTGGCGGCGACGCCCGCCGCACCCGCCAAACCGAGTACCTTCCACCAGCGCATGTGCCTAGGCTACTGCGTATGGCGGGTAAGAGCATCGACCTGGACCGGGCACTCGAACTCACCGGGACCGGCGATCTGTGGTTGTTCCGGGGACATTCGGCGGCGGACCGGGCGATTCGGATGACCACGAACAGTCCGGTGAATCACGTCGGCATGGTGATCGCGATGGACGATCTCCCGGTGCTGATCTGGCATGCCGAACTCGGAAGATCGTTGCCGGACATGTGGTCCGGCCACCATCAGCGCGGCGCGCAGTTGCACGATCTGCGAGATGCGGTGCTGGTCTGGGTGAATCGGTACGGCCAGCGCGCCTGGCTGCGTCAGCTCGATCGTCCGGTGACGCGCGAGATGGAGGATGCCGCGTTGCGCACGGTGGCCCGCCTGGACGGGCTGCCGTTCCCGTCGACCTCCACGCTGGCCGCGCGCTGGTTCGGCGGCCGGCTGGCCCGGGTCCGGGGCGGAAAGCGCGCGGTGCGGGGCGATTCGGTACCGGGACAGGATCTGCGCAGCGCCTACTGCGCCGAGATCGTCGCCCTGACCTATCAGTCCATGGGCCTGCTGCCCGAGCGACGCGCGAATTGGTATGACCCGGGCCGGTTCTGGAGTGGCGATACGCTGCGGCTGAACCAGGGCTACCACCTCGGCGGCGAAATCCCGATCGACGTTCCGGCGAGCTGATGAGCGGACCTCTCGCCGATCCGGAGTCCGTGCCCGCCGAGGTGCGTGCGTATCTCGCCGAACTCGTGCGGCGAACAGCCGAACTGTGCGGATCTGAGCTGGTGAGCGTGTTCGCCGTGGGGTCGATCGCACTGGGCGACTACCGGCACGGCCGCAGCGATATCGATGTCACCGTTGTGGTGGATCCGGCGTTGCCGGATTCGGCGGTGCGGGCGCTCGCCCATTCGCTCACCGACCTGCCTTGCCCCGCCGCGGGCCTGGAACTGGTCCTGTACGATGCCGATTTCGCCGCTCGGCCCTCCGCCGAGGCGGGATTCCGCCTGAACCTGAACACCGGGCCGCTGCTGCGATATCAGGCGACCTACGAGGCGTCGCGGTCACCGTCGTTCTGGTTCGTGATCGACCGGGCGATCGGATATCAGTCCGGGAGACTGCTGTTCGGCAGGCCGGTGCAAGACGTGCTCGCGCCGCCCGCGCGCGAAGACCAGCTGGCCGCGGTTCTGGAGTCGGTCCGCGACCATTCGCGCGGCGAGGGGCATCTGGCCGACAACCGGGTGTTGAACGGCTGTCGCGCGATCGTGTTCTGCCGGACCGGTCGATGGGTCGCGAAATATATCGCGGGACAACGGGTAAAGGACTCCGAGCCGCATTTCCGGCCGCTCGTCGACCGCGCGCTGCGCAGTTTCGAGCGGCCGCGCTCGGAGGCATTCGAGCTGCCTGCGGACCAGGTGCGCGATTTCCTGGACCGGGTTCGTGAAATCGTCGAACGAATGGCACGCCCGGACGGCGGACGCGGGACCGTCCCGGCGCACGGCGGTGACCCGGCGTGAGCGCGCCTCGGTATCCGGTTGCGGGGCAGGGGAATACGAGCGTCGGCGCGGCCGACCGGGCAGCATGGACGGCGATGCCGCACACACTCGCCGATATCCTGCCGTCCGTCGCCGCGTCCTTCGGCATCGACACCGCAGCCGCGTTGCAGCTGGTCCCGCATCGCGATGTCGTGCTGCTGCTGATCGATGGACTCGGCGCGCAACTGCTTGCGCGGCACCGCGATATCGCGCCCACGCTGGCCGATCACCTCTCCGCGACCCTGACCGCCGGATTTCCCGCGACGACCTCGACCAGTCTCACCAGCCTGGCGATCGGCGCGCCGTGTGCCACGCACGGCGTCATCGGTTACAGCTTCGCGGTGCCGGACGCCGGTGGTCCCCGCCTGCTCAATTCGCTGCGCTGGCGGCTCGATACCGCCACCGGAGCCGACGCCCTGCACACCCACCCGCCCGAGACCGTGCAGCAGCGGCCCAGCCGGCTACAGCAGCTCGCGGCGCACGGCGTCGCGGTGCACTACGTGGTTCCCGGGTATCAGCGTGATTCGGGGCTCACCCGGGCCGCTTTCCGCGCCGCCGGAACGGTGCACCCGGCCGCGACGCTGGACGAGCTGCGGGGCGGAATCCTCGCGGTCGCCGGGCATTCGGGCACCGAATCACGTTTCGCCTACGCGTATTTCGCCGATCTCGACGCGACCGGCCATCTGCACGGCCCCGAATCGGCGCAGTGGCTCGATGTGCTGGGCCGCATCGACGCCTGCGTCGCCGACCTGCTGGGCGAACTCCCGCCGACGTGCTCGCTGCTGATCACCGGCGATCACGGAATGATCCTGGCGGACAACGTGATCGACCTGGACTCGCGCGAGCAGCTGCACCGCGACGTGCGGCTGGTCGGCGGCGAGGCGCGGGTGCGGCACGTCTACCTGGACCGCCCCGCGGCGCTGGCCGACGTACGGGACCGGTGGACCGCTGAATTGTCCACGCACGCACGGGTGGTCGGCCGGGAACAGGCGTTGGACGAACACTGGTTCGGCCCGACGCCGCCCGGCGAGGTCATCGCCGCGCGCATCGGCGATCTGATCGCGGTCGCACAGGGCGGGACCGTGCTGGTGCGTCCGGGATGCGAGCCGATCGAGTCGACGCTGCCGGGACATCACGGGGCCTGGACCGCCGATGAGCAGCTGGTGCCCCTCATCACCACCGCCGGCGCGGTGTCCGGGCGCGTGAGCACGAGCTGACGGGGGACGAACGCGACACCGCGCCGCGAGACCTGAAGGCGCAAACCGCTGCGGCGGGACAGGATTCGCGCGACGACGAGTGCGGCGAGCGCGGAGACCGCACCGCAGGCGAACAGGCCCATCCGGGGTCCGTACCGTTCGGTGACCCAGCCGACGATCGGTCCGCCGATCGGGCTGCCACCGGTGAACACCATCATGTACAGCGACATCACCCGCCCGCGCATCGACGCCTCGGTGGCCAGCTGCACCATCGAATTGCTCGAGGTGTTGAACGTCATCCCGATCAGGCCGACGATCGTCAGGCCCGCGGTGAACACCCAGTACTCCGGCGCGAACGCGGTGACCGCCTCGAGCACGCCGAAGCCGACCGCGGCGAGCACGATCATCCGCAGCCGCGTCCTGGTGCGCCGGGACGCCAGCAGCGCGCCGACCAGTGAACCGGCCGCCAGCGCGGTGTTGAGCAGACCGTATCGCCCGGCGTCGATGTGGAAGATGTTGTACGCGAACCCGGACAGCACGGTCGGGAAGTTGAATCCGAACGTCCCGATGAAACCCACCAGCACGATCGGCCAGATCAGTTCCGGCCGCGCCCGCACGTAGCGCAGGCCCTCGAGCAGTTGGCCCTTCTCTCGCGGCACCCGCGGCATGATGTGCAGTTCGGCCGGGCGCATGAGCAGCAGCCCGCCGATCACGGCCGCGAAGGAGAGGGCGTTGATCGCGAAGGCCCACCCCGAGCCGACCGCGGCGATCACCGCACCGGCCACCGCGGGCCCGATCAACCGGGCGGTCTGGAAGTTGGCCGCGTTGAGGCTGACCGCGTTGCGCAACTGTCCGCGCGAAACCATCTCCGAGACGAAGGTCTGCCGGGTCGGGTTGTCCACCACCGTGACCATGCCCAGCAGCAGGGCCAGCAGGTACACGTGCCATACGTGCACCGTGCCGGTCAGGGTGAGGATCGCCAGGATCGCGGCGAGCAGGCCCATCACGGCCTGGGTGAGAATCAGCAGCCGACGTTTGCGGAAGCGGTCCGCGATCACCCCGCCGTAGAGGCCGAACAGCAGCATCGGCAGGAACTGCATCGCGGTGGTGATGCCGACGGCGAAAGCGCTTCCGGTAAGGCTGAGTACCAGCCAGTCCTGTGCGATGCGCTGCATCCAGGTGCCGGTATTGGAGACCACCTGGCCGAGGAAGAAATAACGGTAATTGCGGACCCGCAGCGAGGTGAACATGCCCACCCGCGAGCGGGCGGGCGGTACGAGTTCGGTGCGGTCCGGATCAGTGGTGCGGGTGTCGTGGGTGAGGTCCTTCTCGTCGCGGTCGCTCGATGTCACGTACTGCCTCTCCGGGTCGCGATGTGCTCGGCTCGCGGCGTCGGAAGAGTTCGGCAGTCACAGCTGCGCGAGACGTTCCAGCACCGGAGCGGCCGAACGCACCAGCGCCCACTCCTCATCCGTGAGCTCGCCGACCAGGTCCGCCAGCCAGGCGTCCCGCAGTCGGCGGCTCTGCTCCAAGATCTCCGCCGCGGGTCCGGTGGCGATGACGAGCACCTGCCGCCGGTCCTGCGGATGTGGTTCGCGCCGGACCAGCCCCTTGTCCTCCAGCAGCGCGATGATCCGGGTCATCGACGGCGGCTGCACGTGCTCCTGGCGGGCCAGCTCGCCCGGGGTAGCCGGGCCGGTGCGGGAAAGAGTTGCGAGCACCTGCATCTCGGTCGAGCTCAGGGAATGTTCGACCCGTTGATGACGCAGGCGGCGAGCGAGCCGCATGACCGCCGCTCGAAGCGTGGTCACCGTGGCGAGATCGCCCTCGGAAGTCCTTCCACCCACGCTTATTAGTTTACCTTATTAGAGCACCTAAGTTGATTCGGGTGGCGGGTGACGGCCGTCTCGGGCACGGTCCGTTCGGGGCGCGGGCCGGCGATACGGGAATATAGGACGCATGAGTGATATGCCCGCCCTGTTCACGATCGACGACGAGGGGCGCTACGTCCCGGAGAAATGGGCGTACGGCCGTTGGGGAGCGGACATGCTGAACGGCCCGGCGATCTGCGCCGCGGCGGCGCGGTCGCTCGAGCGGGCCCACGGTCTGGACGGTTTCATCCCGGCTCGATTCACCATCGATCTGTTCAAGGCGGCCAAGGGACAGCCGCTCGAGGTGCGGACCGAGGTGGTGCGCGCCGGACGCCGCGTCCACGTCGCCGCGGCCACGGTGTTGCAGGGCGATGTCGAGGTCGCCGAGGCGCGGCTGGTGCAGTTGCGTGCCGCCGACGCGCCTCCGGGCGAGGAATGGCATTCGGACGCTTCGTTCGATCCGCCGGCCGACGCGGGCCTGGACTGGTGGCATCGCAGTGACCACGACTGGTCGACGAGCATGGCGGACCATCAGAACTCCGGGCGCAAGAGTCTGTGGATCGTGCCGCTGAACGCGGTCGAGGGTGAGGAGCGCAGTCCGTTCGTGCAGGCGGTGACCGCCGCGGAGTCCACCAGCCTGGCGACCAACTGGGGTTCTCAGGGCGTCGGGTACATCAACGCGGATCTGACCGTCGGGCTCGACCGGCTCCCGGTGGGCGACCGGATCGGCCTGCGCGCCGAGACGCATCTGACGGCCAACGGCCTGTCCGTCGGCACGGCCACGCTGTTCGACTCGACCGGCCCGATCGGCACCGGGATGGTGACCGCGGTGTCGAACGCGGCAGCGCAGATCGACTTCTCCGGCGACAAATAGCTTTCACGGGCCCGCTGACCGGCTGATGGCGGCGGTCCGGGGTCAGCGCCGGACCACTCCCTCGGATCAGGTTCGCCGGTGAGTGGCGCGGTCGCGGGAGTCGTAGTCCTGACGGGCCTGATCGACCTTGTCCAGGTTGACCGACCATTCGGCGAGTGTCGCGAAAACTGGTGCCAGACTGCGTCCGAGCGCGCTGATCTCGTACTCCACCCGGGGTGGGACCTCGGCGTGACAGGTACGCACGACCAGCCCGTCGCGTTCCAGTTGGCGAAGCCGCTGCGTCAGGACCTTGGGTGTGATCGTGGTGATGCGGCGTTCCAGCTCGCTGAACCGTTGTCGCCCGAACTCGTTGAGTGTCCACAGGATCGGCGTGGTCCAGCGGCTGAAGAGGAGATCGACCACCGGAGCGATCGGGCAAGCCAGTTCCGGAGGGACCTGCGATGTGGTCTCGGCCACATGGGCCTCCCTTTCCTCTAGGTACCTACTAGCTCCTGGATAGTAGCGTCGCTCGAACCACGTCTGAATACGGAGAAGCACATGCCTGTCGCACCCGTCCTCGACTCGACGATCTTCTACCGGGAGATCGGCACCGGTGTGCCGCTGATCTTCCTGCACGGCAACCCCACATCCTCGTACCTGTGGCGGCACATCCTGCCGGCCGTCGGCGACCCCGGCCGCAGGCTGGCGCCCGACCTGATCGGGATGGGGAACTCGGGCAAGCCGGATATCGCCTACACCTTCGACGACCACTCCCGATACCTCGACGCCTGGTTCGACGCCCTCGGCCTGGACGATGTCATCCTGATCGGGCACGACTGGGGCGGCGCACTCGCCTTCGACTGGGCCGCCCGCCATCCCGGGCGGGTGCGCGCCATCGCGTTCACCGAGACGATCGTGAAGCCGATGTCCTGGCAGGAATTCCCCGAAGCCGGGCGTGAACTGTTCGAATCCATCAAGACCCCGGGCACCGGCGAGGCGATGATTCTCGACCGGAACATGTTCATCGAGATACTGCCCGGCAGCGTCGCGATCCCCCTCACAGCGGAAGATCTCGACACCTACCGCAAGCCCTACCCGACGCGCGAGAGTCGCGTACCCCTGCTGCGATGGGCGCGTGCCATGCCGCTGGGCGGTGAACCCGCCGACGTCGTGGCCAGAATCGAGCGGTACGACGACTGGCTGGCGACCAGTGCCGAGGTCCCCAAGCTGCTGCTCGCCTTCCAACCTGGCCCCGGATCAATGATGGGACCAGGGCTCAACGCATGGTGCGCCGCCAACATCGCCGGTCTCGAAATCGCCGAAGATGATCTCATCGCCGGCCACCACACCCCGGAAGATCGACCCGAAGCGATCGCCACCGCCATCGCCTCCTGGCTGGACAAGCACAACCTGCGAGCAGATGGCGAAAGATAGCCGCAGCTGTCCATGTCCAAGCAAGGGTCGCTGACCGACTCCCCGGCTCCACCCGATACACGACCCGCCTGAATAAAAACAGCACGGCGACTTCGGGTTTCGCCAGCAGGACGCAGTCGGCTGCCGCGACCAACCGCCGACGGCGGAGGCTCGAAACGAAATAATCACGGCCACAACGATTTACCCGATGCTCCAGGATCAACTCCCGGGGCATCACGGAGCTGGCGCCGGAACCCCGTTGCACTGCACCACTACCACTGGAATCCACTGTGATCGAGTGACCGAGCACCGAGCCGGACAGTCCGCGCACGATCACGAGCATGCGTGCAGCGCAACGGTGGGCTGAGTCTGCCCCCGGGCGTCGTCGCCCGGGGGCAGGCCGTTGTTCACCCTGTCCCGGCCGATTTGTTCGAGGTGGGCGACCTGCAACTGCTGTGCGACAGTGGCTTTCGGTGGGCTAGCCGAGGCGCAGGGCTCGGGACGCGGCGTCCCGGGCCGCTCGGCGGTCGGTTTTGCCGCCGGGGCCCACGTCGAGCTGATCGACCGGAACGACGTACTCGGGGAGGTACTCCGCGCCGACGCCCTCGGCGCGGAGCCCGGTCGCCAGCGTTTCGGTGGTGAGTTCGGCGCCCTCGACGAGAACGACCACCGCGCAGACGCGTTCGCCGAAGATCGGGTCCGGCACGCCGACTACCGCGACATCCGATACCGCCGGGTGGGCGCGCACGAGCCGTTCGATCTCCACGATCGAGATGTTCTTCCCGCCGCGGATGACGAAATCCGCTGTGCGGCCGACTACTCGGACACGGTCGGCGTCGTCGACCTCCACGATATCGCCGAGCAGCATCCAGCCGTCGTCGGTGAACAGCTCCGCGTTCGCGGCCGGATCGTCCCAGTAGCCGGGCGAGACGAGCGGCCCGCGCACCGCCGGCCGGCCGCGGCGCGGGCTGCCCGCGGCGTCGGCGCCGGAGTCGTCGATGATGCGCACGTCCATCGAGGGCAGCAGGTGACCGCAGGTGCGCAGGCGGGTGTCGAGGTCGTCGTCCAGAGTGGTCCGGCTGACCGCGCCGGACTCGTTCGACCCGTAGAATTGCAGAACTCTCGCGCCCGTGCGCTGTTCGAAGGCGAGCGCGTCGTTGTAGGGGACCGGCTCACCGCCGGTGTAGAGCACCCGCAGGCCGGACAGGTCGTGCCCGCCCGCCGCCTCGGAGCGCAGCAGCATCTTGAATTGTGTACTGACGCAACATAATACCGTCGCCCTCTCACGTTCGATCAGCATCGCTGTCTCGGCCGGGTCGAACCTGGCGGTGAGCACGGCCGGGATGCCGAGCAGTGCGGGCAGGAAGTGCGCCGACCACAGTCCGAAGCCGTACGGAGCCGGGACGACCGAGCAGATCACATCTTCGGGGCCGATCCGCCCGCCGGACATCGCTTCCCGGGCGAACGCGACCCAGCGGCGTTCGGTGTGGGTGACCACCTTCGGCAGTCCGGTCGTGCCGGAAGTGGAGTTGAGTATCGTGACGCTCGAACCGGTGAAAGGTTCGGATTCGTGCGCGGTCTCGTCGCCGGCGAGCCGGTGCCGGGTGATGTCGGCCGACTCTTCCTCGAGCACAACGACATTCGCTGGTGTGATGTCGTATTCCCGCAATTCGGCGAGTAATTCCCGCCACGAACGCCCGCGAATCGACTCGACGGTGACCAGCGTCGAGGCTCCCGCCCGGCCCATGACGTGTGCGATCTCGCGCACTCCGGAGCGAATCGCGATCGCCGCCGCGATCCGGTTCGCCCGGTACGCCCCGCACAAGGCGGCATGGATGACGCCGGTGTCCGGCAGCAGCAGGGCCACGGGAGAGTTCGGAACGGTCTGCCGCAGTCGCGTGGCGATGTCCTCGGCGAACCGGTCGTATTCGCGCCACGTCATCGATCGTTCCGCGGTCACGAATGCGATGGCGTCCGGGATCTGCGTTGCCCATGCGCGCACGAGTTCGCTGACGCACAGATCCGCATACAGCTCGGGCGTGCGCGCGAACCCGCCCGGCCGGAGCGAATCCCGCCGTACCTCGCCATCGGCCATCACGATCACCTCACTACGTCAGCGCCGCACCGCCCTCCGGGAGTATTTATCCCGGGGCGCCGCGATCCGTGCGGATGCCGAACGATCACCGCCCAGCACGATACCGCTGCCCTGATCGGCCGCCCGAGACGCACGTCGGCCGATCGGGAGCTGAGTAGTCGCGGCCTGCGACAGCAGGACGCGCCGCCTGTGCCGGATTCGGTGGTCAGGCCACGCTGGAAGCTTCGCAGGGGCGGGCCCTTGTCGGGTGACGTCGGCTCGCGGGCGATCCGGCGTGGCCGTCCGTTCAGCCGGCGCCGTTCGCCGATCGCTGGAAGCGCAGCGTGATCATCTGGAACGGCCTGAGCCGCAGCCGAACTCGGGAGTTCTCTGCGATCGCCGAGGTCTCGTCGGCGACGGGACGCTCGAGCAGATCGCAGATCTGGAATCCCGAGGTATCGAAGCCGGGCGTCACCAGGGCTGCGGCGCGGCCGCCGTGCCCTTCGTACACCCTGAGCACGATATCGCCGCTGCGGTCGTCGGCGAGTTTGACCGCGCTGGTGACGACGGCGTCATTGTCGATGGTGAACAGCGGTGCCACCGGTTCGGCCACACCGCGACGCGGCGTGGTCAGATTGATGCGGTAGCCCTCGCGCACCGCGTCGCCGATCGTCGCGCCGGGAATCAGCCGGTGCGCGAAGCGATGTGGGCCCTGATCGGCCTCGGGATCGGGGAAGCGGGGCGCGCGCAGCAGCGAGGCCCGCACGGTCGTGGTCGTTCCGGAATCGGGCCGGACCGCGCGCGTGACGTCGTGACCGTAGGTGCCGTCGTTGACCAGGGCGACCCCCCAGCCGGGTTCGGCGAAATGGACGAAGCGGTGGTTGCACGCCTCGAATTTCGCGTACTCCCAGCTGGTATTGGTGTGGGTGGGCCGGAACATGTGCCCGAACTGGGTTTCCGAGGCGTAGCGGTCGGCGTGGATGTCCAGGGGGAAGGCCAGTTTCAGGAATTTCTCGGTCTCGTGCCAATCGATGTCGGTCTCGATGTGCAAGGCGCCGTCCCGCAGGGACAGGGTCTGCTCGACGGTGGACGAACCGAACGAACGGCCGATCCGCACCACCGTGCCCACTCTCGAATCCGGCTGTACCGCGACGAAATCCACGTCGGTGAGGTCGGTGACCCGGTTGCGGTGGAACACGTCCACATCCCAGGCGTCCCAGGCGTTGGGCAGATCCGGGTGCAGTTGCAGCAGATTCGCGGCCGCGCCGGGCGGGATCGTCTCGCGCCGGCTCGCCAGATCGTAGACCGAGATCACCAGCCCGCGCACATCCACCTCGACCCGGAGCAAGCCGTCGTTCAGGACGTAACCGCCCTCGGCGCGCTTGGTCACCGCGCACGGCCGGTGCGGTTGCGCCGGGCCCGCCGCCCCGGCCGGGATCGAAAACCATTCGTGCGGAGTGGGATTGAACAGGTTCGGCCCGGCCTCCCGGCCGCCGAGCGTCCACTGCGCTTGTTCGATCAGGGCCGACAGTTCGCGCGACACCTGCGTGTGCGCCGCCTCGGTCTCGCGATGCACCCACGCGATGGACGATCCCGGCAGAACGTCGTGAAATTGGTGCAGCAGCACCGTCTTCCAGATCCGTTCCAGGTCATCGTACGGGTAGGCCGCACCGGCGCGCACCGCCGCGGTGGCGGCCCACAGCTCGGCCTCGCGCAGCAGGTGTTCACTGCGCCGGTTCCCCTGTTTGGTCCCGGCCTGACTGGTCAACGTGCCGCGATGCAGTTCGAGGTACAACTCGCCCACCCACACCGGGGGATCGGCGTATTCGGCCTCGGCGCGGTCGAAGAAGGCGGCGGGCTCGGTCCACACCACCTTCGGTGCGCCCTCGAGATCTCGCATGCGAGCGGCCTTGGCGATCATCTCGCGCGTCGTCCCGCCGCCGCCGTCGCCCCAGCCGGTCGGGGCCAGGGACGTCGACGCGCGGCCCTTCTCCTTGAAATTCCTTGCGGCATGGGCGAGTTCGCGTCCCATCATGGCACAGTTGTAGGTGTCCACCGGCGGGAAATGGGTGAAGATCCGGGTGCCGTCGATTCCCTCCCACGAAAAGGTGTGGTGCGGAAACTGATTCGTCCGGCTCCAGGAGATCTTCTGGGTGAGCAGCCGGGTACATCCGGCCGCGCGGATGATCTGCGGCAGCCCGGCGGCGAACCCGAACGTGTCCGGCAACCACACCTCCCGGCTCTCGATACCGAACTCGTCGAGGAAGAATCGCTTGCCGTACACGAACTGTCGCGCCATCGCCTCCGAGCCCGGCATATTCGTATCCGCCTCGACCCACATGCCGCCGGTCGGCACGAACCGCCCCTGCGCGACGGCCGCGCGCACCTTCTCGTAGACCTCGGGCCGATGCCGGGCCAGCAGGTCGTACTGCGCGGCCTGGGACATCGTGTAGATGAATTCGGGCTCGTCGGCCAGCAGTGCGGACATGTTCGCGGCGGTGCGGGCGATCTTGCGCACCGTCTCGCGCAGCGGCCACAGCCACGCCGTGTCGATATGCGCGTGCCCGACGGCGCAGACGGTATGCGCCGAGGGCACGGCCGGGGCGGCGAGCACCCGGGTCAGGCAGGCGCGGGCCGCGGCGGCGGTGCCGTTCACGTCCTGCAGGTCGATCGCGTCCAATGCCCGTTCGATGGCCTGGACGATGTCGTAGCGCCGGGCCGGATTGTCGGGCATCTCGTGCATCAGCTCGCCGAGCACCTCGAGATCCTGGACCAGCTGCCAGACCTCCTCGTCGAAGATCGCCAGATCCAGCCGCCCCAACCGGTACTGCGGCTCGTCACCGGCGGTGGTCCGGTCACCGAGCGGCGTCGGCCCGGGAAACGGCACGACCGGGTTCGAGGCCGCCTCGACATGCAGCACGACATGCTCCCCGGCCACCGCCCGCGTCGCCACCCGGACCCAGTTGTTCTGCGGGTGCAGCCCTTTCACCGGCGAACCGTCGGGCCGATAGACCAGCCCCTCGCACTGGAATCCCGTCATCCCGGGGTCGAAGCCGAGGTCGATGATCGCCTCGACCGTCCGCCCGGCCCATTCGCCGGGCACCGTCCCTTCGACGGTGAGCCAGCTGGTTCCCCACGGCGCGCCCCACCGCGCGCCGGATTCGATCGGCGTGCGCGGTGCGGCCAGACCCTCGGCGACCAGGACGGGTTCACCGGGCGCCACCCAGATGCTCGCGGTGAGCGGCCTGGACTCCGGATGGATCGCCGGGGCGATCCGTTCGGCGAGGACGCGCGCGAGGCGGCCTTCGATCAGCAGGCGGTCATCGTGCATGGCGCTGGCTCCCATCGGACCGAGGACGTGACGAACCTTGCGCCCTCATTGTCCGGTGAGATGGTGAATTCCCCGTGACGCATGGTGAATTCCGTTGGGTGCCTGCGAGTTCCGAAGGTGCTGCTCAGCCCTGCTGACCGTTGCCGAGTCCGGTGGCCGCGCCGAGTTCGTAACCGACGACCCCGCCGAAGATGCCGACGGGAACAGCGGTGAACACCGCTCCGGCCACACCGCCCACCACCGCGCCGACGCCCGCCCCCGCCAGGGCGCCTCCGATGATTCCCGCCGGCGCGCCCATCCCCAGGGTCGGAACGGCCAGGGCGATACCGCCCGCGACCCCGCCGATGGTCGCGCCGATCGCACCCCCGACGATCGCTCCCGGCACCGCCCCGAGCACCGCTGCCGGGATTGCTCCCACAGCCGTGCCGATGACAGCGCCGGCGGTCCCGCCATTCACGGTCTGCTGGGTGACCCGGTCCGAAAAGTTGCTGTCGACGGGGACCGGGCGCAGCCCGCCGATCCGTACGGATCCGGGCGAGTGCGGATGCTGCCGGTCGATCGCTCGCGCGGGTTCCGCAAGCCGAGTCGCCCGGTGATTGTCGTGGATCGCGTGGTCACCGCTCGGGGGGAGGACCGGCGCGGCGATGCCGTAGTGCACCAGACCGAGGTTCCGCACGATCGCCGGGACTGTCGCGCGCGGGGGTATGGCGTGCTGTACCGCGCTGGTCCAGAGCTGATCGACCGGCGCGGGAGCCGGGAGGCTCGGCTGTGCCGCGGCGTTGCCCGCGGCCCCGGCGCAGCTCACCACGACCGCTACCGGTATCGCGCCGAGGGCGGGCAGCATGGCGCGTCGCCACGCGCTGGGCTTGGAGTGCTTGGACCGACGAGTCATGCGAACACCCTCTCGCTGGAGTCGACTGGGAACAGCTCTGTGGCAATCGGTTTATCGAACACACGCGCCGGGACGACGGCCCGTCAACGGAAGTAGGACGCGTAGTTGCCGAAGGGAACCTGGCCGCTGGGGCTCGCCTTGATGGCGTCGGCGACCTGGGCGGGAATGGGCGCCCAGTGCGCGGGCATCTGGGCGGCCAGGGCCGGGTTCAGGACGTAGATCAGGGCGAAGTTCACGATCCACAGCGGCGGAGCCATCGACATGCCGACCTCGGATCGCACCCCGCCGCTGGTATTGGTCACCAACTGGGACGAACCCGAAAGCTGTTGCGCCACAAAGCCGTAAGCGGCTTGTTTCGAGTAGGCCGAACGATAGAGCGCGCCCAGGCTCCGCTCCGCGCTGTTGTCGCGCAGCCAGGTGCCGACATAACCGCCCGGCGCGATCAGGGTGTTCACCTGCCTGGTCGGCGCGTCGGCGTTGGCCGGGCTCTCCAGCATCCCGGCGGGGTTCACGTACAACCCGTAACTGGCCAGCACCGACGGCGTATTCTTCCCGTTGACCTGCGAATACAGCGGCCGGCCAACGGTATTGGTGAGAATCTGGACGCTGGCGTCGATGACATCGGCCGCCTGGCGGTTGCCGCCGACCCCGCCGCCGGTGCTCAGGTCGTGATACTGCTGCTGGGTCAGCGCGTCGGCCCTGCCGAGGCCGATCTGAGCGGCGATCGCGTCGGCTTGCGCCTGACCGAGCGGTTGATTGAGCTGGTTCCGGCCCGTCATCTGCGTCGGTGCCACCTGCTGGTAGGCGGGCGCCCCGGCGAAGGGCACCGCGAACCCGGTGTCGGCGTTATTCGCCACCGGTTCGCCATCGGCCGTCCGGGTGACCGCCAAGGAGAGCAGACACGTACCGATCACTGCCAGTACCGATATGGTTCCGCGCCGGGCAAACGATCCGGCCCGCCGTTCGGGGGCCATTGACCAGTTGATTTGCATATGTCCACCTCTCGGAGCGTTGTCGGATGAGGTAACACAAGCTTGGGGTAAGTCAAATCTGTGACAGGTGCTGTGTCAAGGCCCGATGGTTTCCGGGAGGTTTGCCGGGCGGTTTCCGGGAGCGGGGGAGGGCAAGTGCGAGCTGTTCGGCGATCAGCGGGTGTGCGCGATCGAAGGAGCGGTTCGGTGCGGGTGGCCTTCGCCGAATGAGGTTGTGGCGGTGCGGCTTACGCGAACGGCCCGGTTCCGACGATGTCGGAACCGGGCCGTTGCGGACGATCAGTTGCTCAAGCTTGGTCGAATGCGCCGTTCTGGACGCCTGCGGTGAATGCTGCCCACTCACCCGGGGTGAAGACCAGCGCTGGGCCGGTCGGGTTCTTGGAGTCACGCACACCGACGCCATCGCGATCCAGGAAAGCGACCTCGACACACTCTTTCCCCGCTTGGCTGCGGCTGCTCTTGAACCACTTCGCCCCGGACAGATCAGCGCTCACGTTGCTCATGCTCCCTCGCTACCCGCCGAAGCAGGCTTCTGCTCGTTGTCTCATCCAAGGCTGCCGCCTCGATACTCTCGTGTCGACGATAGTAGTGCAGGACATCGTCTTCCTTCTCCAAATACATGTCACCGACGACCCCTTCGAGGAAGACCACCGGTGGTTCGACGTGAGTGCCGTTCCGGTCGTGTTCGAAGCTCAGAATCACGTAGGGTGGCATGGATGCCCCATCCGGGAAACCGGCTCCGAAGGGCAGCGCTCGCACGGTCACATTGTCCCGCGTGCTGATGTCGGCGAGATGGCGCAATTGGTCGGCCATGATCGCTCGGCTTCCTGCCACGCGATGCAAAGCGGCTTCACCGATTACGACATCCAACTGGACGGGCTGGGTCTTCCTGGTAACGATTCTCTGCCGCTGCGTCTTGATCTGCACGCGCTGCTCCCACTGCTCAACCGTCTCATCGGGCCAGGCCGCCTGCACCAAAGACCGGTTGTAATCGGCAGTTTGGAGCAGTCCCGGAATGAGATCCGGTTGGTACGTGATGATTTGTGTTGCGGCCGTTTCCAATCCGACGTACACGTCGAAGTTCTTCGGGATGAGATCGCCGTACTGATGCCACCAGGACTTCACATTGGCCTGCTGTGCGAGTCCCTTGAACGCCTCCGCGAGATCCGGTGGGACGTTGTACAAATCGCAGATGGCCTGGATGACCATGTTCTTGATCCGGCCCGTCTCGCCCTTTTCCAGGCGGTTCAGGCTGGTGGCGCCCATCTCGAGCAGCTGGGCCGCCTTGACCTGCGTGTAACCGGCGCGGGTGCGCCAGTCCACGAGGTAACGCCCGAGTTGCCGCCTCGGCAGCGTCGAGCCGATGTTGGGTGCCTCTGGCATGGGGTCTCCGTTTCGGGGATATGAGAATCTCCGGATCGGGGGAATGTTCTCATCCAGTGCGCAATCGCACAGGCGCTTCGGAGAGATTCCTTCGGAGACTCCGTTTCGGCGTGACTGGGGGGTGGCGCGGGTGTGTCATATACCCAGTGCCCGAGGGGATCACGTCGAGCGTCAACTCGCGATCCCTGCGCCCGGTCGGGCGCTGCCCCCGCCGCGTCGGTTCGGGGATTACTCATTGAATACCATGAAATACGAAGGGGTGGAAGCATGTTCAGAATTTCTACGGGTGGCGTGTTGCCTCGGCGAGTCCCCGGCGCCGCCCGGGTGCGGTATGTGATCTGCCCGGCTGCGCGCGACCTGGTACAGGTGGACGAACCCACCTCGGACCTGCTGCTGCGTGTTCGAGATGCGTTGCGCGCGTGGGCATCTACTGATACCGCGGCCGGGTGACGCGCGTTGGCCGAGATACTTCCGCCGACCGATCACACACCTTTGGCGTCGATGTCGATCGAGCTGGCGCATTGGATCATGCAGTGGCACATCGACTGTCCGGTGACGGTCTGCGCGGTCAAGCGGCAGGCGAAGGCGAGATTGATTCAGGCACACCGCATCGTCCCCGCGGATCAACCTCATTTCGGAATGTGAGGCCACCGCGATGAGCCGCGAGGACGACCTGTGGTGCGACTGGTGCGGAGGCCCCAATCAGGTCGTCTACCGATACGACGACCGCGTGTTCTGCAGCTTCGAGTGCGTCCGGCGATACCGCTCGCGACCGGGGGCCACTCCCACCTGGTCGATGCCAAGGAGTCGTTGAGGACCAGCGGCGAGGGTGTTGGAGAACAAGTACCACAAGAGTATTGGAACCACAGAACCTCACTCCCTGGCGGACATCGATCAGCTGATCCGTAGCGGGGCATCGTCGCGAGTGAGCTTGTTCGAATCGGTTCCGTGGCGGTCGCAGAACCGGTCGGGGAGGTGCAGGAGCGGCCGCCCGTCGAGGTCGTCGGGATTCTGGGAGTCACCCGACGAAAAGACACGGTGATATCTGCACGATCGCCTGGGCCGGTACTTTCGGCGGTCGTGGTCGGCGGGTGTCCTGCTCGGTACAGTCGGCGTAACGATCCCGACGGAAGGAGTCCGGAATGGCCGCGTTACCGTGGGACCGCAGTCCGGGACTGCGTGAGCAACTCGCCGATTTCTATCGCGACCTGCATCGGCATCCGGAGTTGTCGTTGCAGGAGTTCCGGACCGCGCAGCGGGTCGCCGAGGCGTTGCGGCCGGCGGGGTTCGAGGTGACCACCGGGGTCGGGGGAACCGGGGTGGTCGGGGTGTTGCGGAACGGTGACGGGCCGGTGGTGCTGTTGCGTGCCGATTTCGACGCGCTGCCGGTCGAGGAGAAGACCGGTCTGCCGTATGCGAGTTCGGTTCGGGCGCAAGATAAATCGGGTGCGGACGTTCCGGTGATGCACGCCTGCGGACACGATATGCACGCCACCTGTCTGATCGGTGCGGCCACGCTGCTGTCGAATTCGGCCGCGGAGTGGTCCGGGACCGTGGTGGCGGTGTTCCAACCGGCCGAGGAATTGGCCTGTGGTGCGCGAAATATGGTGGCGGACGGGCTGTTCGAGCGATTCCCGAAACCGGATGTCGTGCTGGCGCAACACGTCGGCCCGTTACCGGCGGGGATGATCGGCTACGGCACCGGCCCGGTGATGTCCGGCATGGACTCGGTGCAGGTGACGCTGCACGGCCGAGGCGGACACGGATCCCGGCCCGAGGCCGCGATCGACACGGTCCTGATGGCCGCGAACGTGGTGACCCGGTTGCAGGGCATCGTCGCGCGTGAGGTGCCGCCCGCCGAGACCGCGGTGGTGACGGTCGGCCGCCTGCAAGCGGGCACCAAAGACAACATCATCCCGGACAGCGCCGAACTCGGCATCAACATCCGTACCTACGACGAGAAGATCCGAACCGTGGTCCGCTCGGCCATCGAACGCATCGTGCGCGCCGAGGCCGCCGCCTCCGGCGCCGAACGGGAACCGGAATTCGACTGGAACATCAGCGCCCCGGTCCTGGTGAACGACCCGGCCGCGACCGCGACCACGATCGCCGCCCTGACCGACCACTTCGGCGAACACCGCATCCTGCCCATACCCCAGGTCAATGCCAGCGAGGATGCCGGTGTCCTGGGCACCTCCGCGGGCGCACCGAGCGTCTATTGGTTCTGGGGCGGAACAGATCTCGCGGGCCGAGACCTCGATCAGGTCCCGGCCAACCATTCCCCCGAATTCGCCCCGGAAATAGAACCCACCCTCGGCACGGGTGTCGAGGCCTTGGTCGTCGCGGCCCGCACCTGGCTGAACTGACCGCCGGACCGAACTGATACAGATGTGCGGGATCAGAATCAACCTCGAACCACAAGCTCAGGCCCGCTCAGCCGCAGTGGGCCCGGGGACCGGCGAGTTTGATTTCCGCGCCGACCCAGGTCTTTTTCCCGAGATTCGAAGTCTTCGTGGTGACCACACAATCTGTCGAACCGTTGTGAAGGAGATGGATGACTGCGCCCTCGAGGTCTTGGTGGTCTATTTCGTGGTAGTTGCTGCCACGCCTCGGCCGGGGTCGCAACGGCGTTCGCGGGAGCGGCGACAGCTACCGTCCCTGCGAGGAGCGCCGTCGCAGCGAAGGCCGATCCGACCGCTTGCTTGAGTGCGAGCACTATCTTCACCAGCCGTTCTGCGCCAACCGATTCGAGCACCTTGTCCGACTCGGGTCCCGAATACTAGAACGAACTGGTGAAAATGGCTGTGGTTACCACTTTTCGTGGTGAACTCGAATCGCGTTGCGGCTCGGGCTTATCGGAGGCGCGGGCCGAGGACGCGCCTGCGGTCTACCCGTTACCTCGGTGGCTGGAAGCCGCCGAGGTGCTGCTCGAGCAGCTCGGCGAGCCGAATTGTGGTGCGGTCCTCGAACATCGGGCCGATGAGTTGCACGCCGACCGGCAGATTCTCGGGCGACCGGCCCGCGGGTACGGCCGTCGCGGGAAGGCCGGGCATGGTGGCAAGACCGGCCCAGACGAGCTGGTCGAAGTACGGGTACTCGGCCCCGTCGATGTCGAGCCGACGTACCAGCGGATCGGGATTGTGGTCGTGCGGGAACGCCGGAGTCGGCGTGATCGGGCACACCACGGCATCGAACTCGCCGAACAGCTGCCGCCAGCCGTGGCGGTGGATCTCGCGACGGTTGTACACCTCCATCCAATCGCGGTGAGTCAGCACCATTCCGCGCAGCCGCGCCGCGTCGAGGCTCTGGTCGTCCGCGCTCAGCCCGGCCGCGCGGGCGCGCAGCTGCTCGTACGCGTCGATGGGAAATCGTGCCACCGAGCCGGAGACCAGCAGCTTCGTGTACAGAGTCGCGGCTTCGGCCAGGTCGGGCAGCAACGGGCTGTGCCGTTCGACGCGGGCGCCATTGGCGACGAGCGCGTCGGCCACCCGGTTCACGCCCGCGCGGACCGCGGCACTGGTCGCGATCAGCGGATGCTGGTCGAGGACCAGGACCCGGAAGCCGCCGAGTCGGTCGTGCCGCGCGGGTGGCAGCGTAATCTTTTGTGCCACACCGAATGTCAGTGGATCCGGCCCGGCCATCACGTCGAGCAGCAGAGTGAGGTCACCGGCAGTGCGCGCCATCGGGCCGACAACAGCCAGGTCGGCCTCGGTCGGCAAGGCCGGGCCGGGCGGCGGGGTCATTCCGCGCATCGCTGTCAGCCCGAGTGTCGGCTTGTGTGCGTAGACGCCACAGAAATGCGCGGGGGTGCGCAGCGAACCGGCGAGATCGGAGCCGACGGACAGCGCACCGAAGCCGGACGCCAGGGCCGCGGCCGATCCGCCGGAGGATCCGCCGGACGTGCGGGCGTGATCCCACGGATTGTTGGTGGTGCCGTAGAACTCGTTGAAGCTCTGTATATCCTGCAGTCCCAGCGGCACATTCGTCTTCCCGAGCAGCACCGCGCCGGCCGCCTTCAACCGGGACACCTGCACCGCATCCTCGGCCGGTACGAAGTCCCGGTACTGCGGCATACCCCAGGTCGTGGGCAACCCGACCATGTTGTAGGACTCCTTGACCGTCACCGGAACACCCAGCAGCGGCCTATCCTCGCCCCGGCCGCGCGCCTGGTCGGCATGCCGCGCCGCCGCCCGCGCGCGATCGAAGTCCGGCACACAGATCGCGTTGATCACCTCGTCGTCCCGCTCGATCCCAGCGATCGCCGCGTCGGTCAATTCCACCGACGACACTTCACCGGCACGCAACGCGGCCGAAAGTTCTTGTGCCGACCGAAAATTCCATTCCATGAATTCGACGGTAACGGCACTGCGTAAAGGCCATAAAATTCCGATTTCCGCAACGAAAGAATGTGGGGATCCTCCCCGGGAAGGGCATATCGAAGTGTCAACCGCAATAGGCATCGTGATGGCACCGGGGTTGCCGCCGGCGGGACGATCCGGGCAGCGAGAGTCGTCGACAATGCGTTGGCCCGCAACAACTAGCGTCTGGTGGCATCAATACCCGAGCGGGCTGCTCGTGCACACGGTGGTCCTCGGTCAGGAAGGTCGCGGGCGAGTGGGGGTCGTCGGAGCGATGGACACCGAGGTGGTTTCGAGAAAGCCGTCCAGCCCCTCGGGGCCGAATTCGCGGCCGATGCCGCTGGCCTTGACGCCGCCGAACGGCGCGGCGGGATCCATGCTGTAGGCCGCGTTGATTCCCAGTGTGCCGCTGCGGATTCGGTGGGCAACGGCGGTCGCGCGGGTGATGTCGGGTGTCCAGATCGAGCCGGACAGGCCGTATTCGGTCGCGTTGGCGATGCGGATCGCGTCCTCGTCGCCGTCGTGCGCGATGAGCGTCAGCACCGGGCCGAAGATCTCCTCCTGGGCGATGCGCATGGCGTTGTCGGCGTCGGTGAACAGCGTCGGGCGCACGTACCAGCCGCGGTCGATTCCCTCCGGCAGTCCGGGGCCGCCGACGAGCAGCCGCGCGCCTTCCCGGACGCCCTGGTCGATATACCCGCGCACGCGTTGCTGCTGGCGCTGGGAGACCATCGGGCCGATCCTGGTCGCGGGGTCGAACGGGTCGCCCACCGGGAGATTTTCCACGGTGCCGGCCAGCGCGTCGGCGAACTCGCGATACCTGTTGCGCGGCAGCAGGACTCGTGTCTGGGCGACACATGCCTGGCCGCTGTTCATCAAGCCCGCCACGGTCATGCCCTCCGCGACGGTCTGCGGATCGGCGTCGTCCAGGACGACCGCGGCGGATTTGCCGCCGAGTTCGAGGCTCACCCGGCGCAGTGCGGAACCGCACGCGGCGGCGACCTGCCTGCCCGCGGCGGTGGAGCCGGTGAAGGAGACCTTGTCCACGCCCGGATGCGAGACCAGATACCGGCCGATCTCGCGATCACCGGGCAGGATGCTGACCAGACCGGGCGGCAGGCCCAGCCCGGTCAGCAACTCCGCGGTGAAATACGCGTCCAGCGCTGTCTCCGGCGAGGGTTTGAGCACGACGGCGCAGCCGACCAGAAGTGCCGGAACGAGTTTCGCGATGGTCAGGAACATCGGCATATTCCACGGGATGATCGCGGCGACCACTCCGACCGGAGCACGGCGCACCGCGACCTCGCCACCGAACGCGCCCGCGCGGACCTCGCGCCACGGATGCCGGGCCGCGACGTCGGCGAACGCGCCGATCATCGCGCCGGGCAGCCGCGCGTGCGCCGAGCGGGAGAACGTGATCGGCGCGCCCATCTCGCTGCTGATCAGGCGGGCGAGTTCTTCCTGTCGGGGCTGATACCGCGCGGCCAGCTCCCGGATCACCGCGATCCGCTCGCCCGGGGCCAGGCGCGGCCACGGTCCCTCGTCGAACGCCTCGCGCGCGGCCGCCACCGCGCGATCGACGTCGGCACGGGTCGGCGCGGGCACCTCGGCTATGGGCTGTCCGGTGTGTGGGGAGATCACCTCGAATGTGTCACCGCCGGTGGGTGCGACCCACTCGCCGCCGATGAACAGATGTCGATGAGCCGGCACGGCTACCTCCTCGTGAGTCCGAATGCCCGGGCGCGATGCGGATCATGTTGTGCGACAGCAGTTTCGAGCGTGCCCGATCCGCTGCGAACTCCCTCGGCCATCGGGACGCTGTCCTGTCCTGTCCTGTCCTGTCCTGTCCGTGGTAGTGGCGGCGGCGGCGGATCACAGATTCTTGACGATGCGGCCGTCCTTCATCACGAAGCGCACGTCCTGCAGTGTGGTGATGTCGGCGGTGGGATCGCCCGGTACGGCGATGATATCGGCGAGCAGCCCGGCCTCCAGTCGTCCCCGGTCGTCGGCGTCGATGAGTTCGGCGCTGGTGATGGTGGCCGCGCGCAGCGCCTGAGCGGGTGTCATGCCCCGATCCACCAGTGCCCACAACTCTTTGGCGTTGTCGCCGTGCGGGACAGCGGGAGCGTCTGTGCCGCAGGCGATCTTGACTCCCGCCGCGATCGCCTTGCGCAGGGTCTCGCGTGCGCGCGGGAAGACCTCCGCGGCCTTCTTCTGCAGTGCCGGAGCGGCTTTGGAGATGTCCAGCCCCTCGGACAGATAGCTCGTCGGCACCAGGAAGGTGCCGTGCTCGACCATCATCTCGATGGTGTCGTCACTGGCCAGCGATCCGTGCTCGATACAGTCCACACCCGCGCGGATGCAGGCCCGAATTCCCGCGTCGCCGTGCGCGTGTGCGGCGACCCGGATTCCGGCCCGGTGCGCCTCGTCCACGATCGCTTCGAGTTCCTCGTCCGAATACTGTTGCGCGCCCGCGACGGTGCCGTGCGACATCACCCCGCCCGAGGCGGAGATCTTGATCACGCCCGCACCGTATTTGATCTGATAGCGCACGCATTCGCGCACCTGCGGCACACCGTTGGCGCGGCCCTCCTCGAGGCTGACCGGCATGATGTGCGGCGCGAGTCGCTGGAACATCGTGGGATCCAGGTGGCCGCCGGTCGGGGTGATCGCGTGCCCGGCCCCGACGATGCGCGGCCCCTGCACCCAGCCCTGCTCGATGGCGCGGCCCAGGTCGACGTCCAGCAGATAGCCGCCGGACTTGACCATCAGCCCCAGATTGCGGACCGTGGTGAACCCGGCGTGCAGGGTGGTGCGGGCGTTCACGGTGCCGCGCAGCGTGCGGTAGACCGGGTCGTCCTGCACGCCGTGCATCGGATTCGGCAGTCCGGTGGGGGTGTCGGGCCCGCCGATGAGCAGGTTGATCTCCATATCCATCAGACCGGGAAGCAGCGTGAGATCGCCCAGGTCGACCACGCGCGCGCCCGCGGGCTGCCGCGGCGGATCGACCGCTGTGATCGTGGTGCCGTCCACCACGATCGTCGCGGGGGAGTGCACCTTTCCGGTCTCGACGTCGACGCGGCGAGCCGCGCGCAGCACCGTGCTCTGTTCGGTCATGGGATCGGCTCCACCACGCAGTCCAGAGTTGTCGTGCCGCTGTCGGGCACCCACGGCTGGCTCCAAACCTCAACGGGGAAGGACACAGTGATCATCGAGTACAGCAGATACAGCAGGTTCCGCACCTGCTCGGGCAGGTCGTCCAGCCCGAATCGGTCGCAGTAGGCGATCACCGCCTCGGCGCGCGGGGTGATCGCGTCGTAGAACTCCTGCATCTGCGGGACCGTACTGGCCAGGCGTTTGGCGTAGCGTTCGGGTTCGGTTGGCAGGCACCAGGTTTCGGCGAAAGGCTCGAGGTCGGCGAACTCGGGCGGCAACAGTGTTTCGCTCATCGCGCCGCTCCCGCCCGCTCGCGCTCGTAGTCCTGGACCCAGTCGCCGGCCACCTTGTGCAGATGGCGCAGCAGTATCTCCTGATCGTTCAACGGGAACGCGGTCACCGCCCGGGATTCCAGCATCATCTGTGTCGCCTCGAGTGTGCTGCAGTCCTGCAGTCCGTATTCCTTGAACGTCACCGCGGCCATCTCGTGCGCGACTCGATCACGCGTGTTGCGGGACGGCGGGAAATACAGATTGCCCTCGAAGATGTGGGTGTTGTGGGATGTCGGCCAGTAGTGATAGGTCAGATACCAGCCGCCGGACCAGATCAGGATCACGAAGTTGGGCCACAGCTGGAACGAGTCCAAGCCCCACGGATCGCATCCGGCGGGATTGACTCCGGCGGGCAGCGGCCCGAGATCCGGTGTGTCCCAAGGCCCGAACAGCCCGCTGCGGGTGATGTCCTCCATGGGTTTGCGCATCGACGGGTCGAGCTCCCAGGTGACCACGCCCGAGGTGCTGACCAGCCGGTGCGGCCCGTCGAGCTGATAGTGCGGCGCCTGGAAACCGGCCTGCTGCGCGGCGTTGGAGTAGTTGTCCGGCGTCTGCTTACCGTGCAGGACCGGCGCGTGATAGAACTCCTGGAACGCGTCCATGTACAGCTTCCAGTTCGCGGCGACCTCGGAGCGGTAGCCGAACCGCTCGGTGAGCGCGTCGAACGGATACCCCTCGAGCGCTGTGACCATGGGGCCCAGGAACTCTCGCAGTGACTGCCGCGGCTCCGGGGCGAGGTTGACGAAGATGAATCCGGACCACACCTCGCAGTGCACCGGCACCAGCCCGTACTCGCTCCGGTCCAGATCGAAGAATTCCTCGGGCTGCTGAACGAAGTTCAACGCGCCGTCCAGACCGTAACGCCAGCCGTGATATTTGCAGGTGAACTGGCGGCAGGTGCCCGAGACCTCGTCGGCGGGAATGGTGTCCCACACCAGCTTGTTGCCGCGGTGGCGGCAGACGTTGTGGAAGGCGTTGATCCGTCCGTCACGGTCCCGCACGATGATGATCGAGGAATGCGCGGCGTGGATCTCCTTGGTGAAATAGCTGCCGGTGCGCGGAAGCTGTTCGATCCGGCCGACATTGAGCCAGGCGCGCTTGAAGATCGCCTCGCGCTCGAGTTCGAAGAACTCCGGCGAGATCGAGTCCTCGTAGGACATCGGCGCGGTGCCGAGTTCCGGGTAGTGCTCGGTCCAGCTGCCCTCGGCGGGCTTGGGCCAACGGGGCATGGCGTTACTCCTGAGATGTGTTGTGGCGCCGCGTCATCGGATCGGCTCGTCGCCGAGTACGGTGGTGCGCAGCATTTCTCGCGGCGAGCCGGATTCGTACGGTGCCGCGCGGTGGATGACCCCGCGGTTGTCCCAGATCACGGTGTCACCGACCGACCATTCGTGCCGGTAGACGCGTTCGGGCGCGGTGCACCGCCGCAGCAGGTCGTCCAGCAGCGCCCGGCTCTCGTGCGGGTCCATACCCACCACGTGGTCGGCCGACGCGCCCAGAACCATCGAACGGCGGCCGGATCGGTGCGTCCAGATCAGCGGATGCTCGCGGTTCGGGCGACGCCGCCAGGCGGCCAGCTGCTCGGGGGTGGGGTCCGGGGTGACCGGACGCTGTGAGGCCTCGAGCGAGTGCACCACCCGCAGCGCCGCGAGCCGGGTGCGTTCGGACTCGGTGAGATTGTCGAAAGCCTTGTAGGTGGAGGCGAATTCGGTCTCACCGCCGGATGCGGCCACCGCCTTGGCGGTGAGCACGGTCGCTTTCTGCGGGTAGGCGTCGTCCTGGGGCGTGCAGCCGTCGATATGCCAGTCGAACGTCGCGCGCAGATAGTTCGCCGACGAGTTCTTGCTGGTGTCGAGACTGACCCGGTAGATGCCCTGGACCGGGTGGTGTCCGGGTTCGGTGTCGATCTGCCCGAGCCTGCGGCAGAACGCGACCTGGGTTTGCGGGTCGAGGTGCAGGTCGCGCAAGACCAGCACCCCGAACTCCTCGAGGGCGTCGAGCACGGTACCAGCGAGGGTGTCGTCGTCGAGCAGATGAGCCCGCTCGACGCCGGTCACCTGTGCGCCGACCTCCGCGCCGAGCGGCTCGATGGTGATCGTCATGGGAATTCGCCTCGGCTTACGGGGTCGGCTCGGCGACGCGGTGCAACTCCGCGTCGGCGCTGTCGGTGGGCGCGTGCTGCTGGAAGATCTCCACGGCCATGGCGACCATCACCAGCGAATAGATGAGGTACAGCAGGTTCAGCGCGTCATCGGGCAGATCATCCAGGGGATACTTGTCGCAGTGCTCGATCGCCTCCTCCAGGCGCGGCAGGAACGCGTCGTGGAATTTCACCAGATCCGGCATGGGCGTGGACATCCGGCGCCGCCATCGTTCGGATTCGGTGGGCAGGCACCACGCGGGTGCGTACTCTTCGAATTCGGCGAATTCGGGCGGTAGTAGATTTTCGGCCACGGCACTCACGCTCCCGCTGTCTCGCGCTGGTATTCCTCGACCCAGTCGGCGACCGCTTTGTGGAAGTGCCGCACCAGGATTTCCTGATCGTTGACCGGGAAGCCGGTGATTCCGGCGCTGCGATACGCCTGTTCCAGCGCGGTCTGGGTGCCGGTCAGCATGCCCGCGTCCTGCAGGGCGAATTCCTTGAACACCACCGAGGACACCTCGTGCTCCACGCGTTCGCGCACGTTTCTCGCGGGCTGGTAGCACAGCATGCCCTCGAAGCGGTGGGTGTTGTAGGACGTCGGCCAGTAGCGGTAGAGCAGATACCAGCCGCGGTAGATCAGGATCTCGATATTGGGGAAGATCTGGAAGTTGTCGATACCCCACGGCTCCACCCGGCCGGGGTTCAGGCCCGGTGGCATCTCGCCGAGGTCGGGCGATTCCCAGGGGCCGACCAGGCCGCTGCGGGTGATCCGCTCGATCGGGTACATGAATTCCGCGGGCAGCGTCCAGCGGCGCGCGCCGCCGGTGCTGACCATCCGGTGCGGGCCGTCGAGCTGAAAGTGCGCGCACTCGAAGCCTTTTCCGGTGCGCACCGCATTCGGGATCTGCTGCGGATGCAGGCCGGGGACGTGGTAGTACTCCTGGAACGCGTCGGCGAACAGCTTCCAGTTGCTGCGATTATCCGCGGTGAACTCGTACCACTCGGTCATCTGGTCGAATGGGTAGCCGTCCAGGGCGGTCACCATGGGGCCGAGGAACTCTCGTAACGTCCGGCGGGGTTCGTCGGCGAGGTTGATGAAGATGAACCCGTTCCAGACATCGCAGTGCACGCGGACGAGTCCGGAGTTCTTCGGGTCGAGGTCGAAGAATTCCTCCGGCTGCTGCACGAATTCCAGATCCCCGGCCAGCCCGTACCGCCAGCCGTGGTACTTGCAGGTGAATTGCCTGCAGACGCCGGATGATTCGGCACGCGGGTCGTCGGTCCAGACGAGTTTGTTGCCGCGGTGGCGGCAGACGTTGTGGAAGGCGTTGATCGCTCCGTCGCGGTCGCGCACGACGATGACCGACGCCCGGGCGGCGTCGATCTCCTTGGTGAAATAGCTGCCGGTTCGCCGAAGTTGTTCGACCCGGCCGACATTGAGCCAGGCGCGCCCGAAGATCGCCGCGCGCTCGAGTTCGAAGTATTGCGGGGACACCGAATCCTCGAACGAGATCGGCCCGGTGCCCAGGTCGGGGTAGTGCTCGGTCCAGCTGCCCTCCTCGGGCTTTCGCCATTGCCTCACGGTCGCGGTCACGTTTACTCCTCGATGTCGGTGGGTGTGCGCGGCGAGCGCCGGTCCATATCCGAATCCGGTTGCAGGCCAACGCTGTTGAACACCAGTGCCAGGCACAGATACGACCCGGCGACGAACAGGACCTCGATGAGCTGCCGGGCGTCGAAATGCGATGCCAGACCCGCCCAGGTCTCGTCCTCGACGCGGTACCCGTCGAGCAACTGATCGGTCGCGGACAACAGCAACCGCTCGACAGATGACCAGACCGGATCCTCGGGGCCGCGGGCGACCGCCTCGACCTGCGCCGCGGTGAGGCCGCAGTCCAGGGCCAGGCGCGCGTGCTGGGTCCACTCGTAGACCGCGCGGCTGCGCCAGGCCACCCGCAGAATCACCAGTTCGCGATGCCGCGGCTCGATGGCGGGCCGCTCGAGCAGCGCGCCGTTGTAGGCCAGCCACGCCGAGCCGAGTTCGATGTGATGACCCAGAATTCCCAGCACGTTCGGCATCGGGGGCGCGTCGGGCGCGCCGGACAGATAGCGATCCGCGAGACCGACTCGCCCACGCAACATTTCGCGTGCCTCGGCGTCCCACTGGTCGGGCGGCAGCGGGGCCAGTCGCGGAGCGCCGGTCGCGGTCATATGACGGATCCGCCGTTCACGCCCAGGACCTGGCCGGTGATGTATCCGGCCTGTTCGGAGCACAGGAACAGGCAGGCGGCGGCGATATCCTCGCCCGCGCCGAGGTGGCCGACCGGGATCGCCCCGGCCATGGTGGCGTTGTCGGGGAGATGCCCGGCTGCCTGCGATTTGCGGGACATCGGCGTATCGATGCCCGAGGGCGGGATGGTGTTGACGGTGATGCCGTGCGCCGCGTATTCCCGGGCCAGCGCCTTTGTCATCGCGACGACCGCGCCCTTGGACGCGGTGTAGTGCACCATGCCCGGCGAACCGCGCTGGGCGCTGGAGGAGGAGATCGTCACGATCCGGCCCCAGCCGGCGGCGAGCATGTCCGGGATCACCGCCTGCGCGCAGTGGTAGGTGCCGGTCAGATTGACCTCGATGACCCGATTCCAGTCCTTCGGCGTGATCTGCGTGAACGGAGCGAATCCGACCAGTCCCGCGCTGGTGACCAGGATGTCGATCGGTCCGAATTCGGCCCGGACCCGCCGCATCGCGGCGAAAACCGCCTCGCGGTCGGTGACGTCCGCCGGGTGCGCCAGCGCTGTCGCGCCACCGGCCCGGAGCTGCTCGGCGACCTCGTGCGCGGCGGTGCCGTCGATGTCCAGGACCACGGTGCGATACCCATGCGCGGCGAAGGTCTCGCAGATGGACCGGCCCATTCCGGAGGCGCCGCCGGTGACCACGGCGACCCGGCCGCCATTGCGGGCCTGCGCGCCCGGATCGGGCGACCGGCCCTGGTCGGCATGGTTCGCATTGCTCATCGCAGCTCCGTTCGCAGACCGCGCGCACAGGCGGATGGGGCGGGTGATCGGTCGAAGGCCGGGGTCAATGCCACGCGCAGCACCACATTCTCGGATCGCCTCGGAGACCAGCTCCGAGCGTGTTAATCGACTGCCTAATTAGGCGAGTGATTAAGATATACGGCAGGGCTGTCGAAGCTGTCAATAGCGTTCCGGTGGAAGCGCTTGCGGCGCGGGCGCGCGGTTTCGCCGGCCCTACACTGGGCGAACAGCTCGGCCGTTGCCGGGCGTTCGCCGCCGCACCGACGACGACGGCGCGTCGCGCGCCCGCAGGAGGTCATCGAATGAAGCCGGGCACGGGTCCCGAGGACTCCCCGACTCGCGCAGCGCTCCTGGACGCGGCGCAGCAGATCATGCTCGAGGAGGGCTATGCCGCGGTGAGCACCCGCCGGCTCGCGGCTCGGGCCGGCGCCAATCCCGCGCTCGTCTACTACTACTTCGGCACCATGGACAATCTGTTCATCGAGCTGTTCCGCCGCGGCGCCGAACGCAGCTACCAGCGGCAGAGCGAGGCGCTGAACTCCGCGCAGCCGCTGTGGTCGTTGTGGGAGGCGATCCACGACCAATCACACACCGCGCTGACCATGGAATTCGTCGCCCTGGCCAACCATCGCAAGACCATCCGGGCCGAAATCGCCAACTCCTCCAAGCGTTTTCGCGCGCTGCAGCTCGACGAGGTCACCAGGATCCTGGACGGCTACGGCTATCGCTCGGACATCTACACCCCTGCCGCGGTGGTGCTGCTGATGTCCAGCGTCTCCCGGTTCCTGCGGATGGAGGAGGCGTTCGGCGTGGACGCGGGCCACCGCGACGTGACCGCGCTGCTCGAGACGCTGCTGCGCGAACTCGAGGGGGAGCCGCAGCTCGCCGCCGGGGCGGCCGGCCCCGGGAAATCCGGGTGATCCCCGCAGTCATCCGCCGCGTCGCTGGGCAATTCGACGGCAATATGCCTGGCCACATACGCTTCGGTCACGGCCGGGCGCGCTCGTTCCCGGTTGGTCACGGATGTCTCGGCCGGGTGCGGCGGCGCTGGACTCCGGTTAACGACAGGTCGATGAAAGGTCACGAAACGGTCGCAATCGACGTTCCGGGCGAAATTTCTTCGCGCTTTCATTGCTGAACAATTGCTGCCAGGCATAGCGTCGAGGTCCGACGATCGAACAACCGGCATCGTGAGGCACGCGCCGCAGCGAGGTCGATGACGACGCGGAACAGCAGAGGGGTCGGGGGATCCCGCAAGCGAGGACTGTGCCATGAACCGATATCCGCATCCGATGTCCACAGTGCCCAATACTTCCATCCAGGTCGGCGACGAAGACCTCGTGATGGCCAGAGTGCTTGTCGCCGAAGGCAATCCGGCCGCCGCCGAAATGGTCGTCCTGGTTCTCGAACACGCCGGTTATCAATCCCTGCGCACCGTCACCGGCCGCCAGGTGCTCGCCGCGGCACCGCGGTGGCGTCCGGATCTGGTACTGCTGGATCTGGATCTGCCGGACCTGCCCGGCCCGGACGTGTGCCGGCAGTTGCGCGAGATGGTCTCGGCCCCGATCCTGGCGGTATCGACCGAATCCGATCCGGAGGCCGCCGAGCTGGCCATGGCCTGCGGTGCGTCGGATTATGTGCGCAAGCCGTTCCGGACGATGGACCTGCTCGCCCGCATCGAGTCGCGCCTGGCGGGCAATATGCTGCACGGCTGATCCCGCCCGTCACCAGAGGTGCCGGGTCAGGTGCGAGTGCTGCGGACGATCCAGAAATCGTTCCGCCCCACGGTGTTTCGCTCGATGTGCGGCTCCGTGAATCCGGCGCTGCGGCACAGAGCGGCGAACGAGCGCGCCTGCTCCTCGGTCCAGCCGTGCGCCGCCACGCCGGTGGCGCCCACCGGTGACCAGCGCTCGACCGCGACGAACCGGCCGTGCGGGACCAGCACCCGCGCCACCTCGGCCAGGGCCGCCGTGACATCCGGCCAGTGATGCACCGTCGCCACGGCCAGCGCCACGGTGGCCGCTTCGTCCGGTAGCGGCAGTCGCTCCGCGGCACCCTCGGCCCACTGGATCGAGGAGCCGCGCACGAGCAGGCGGGCCAGCCGCAACATCACCGGCGACGGATCGACCCCGGTCACCCGGGCGCCGCGCCGGGCCGCGGCCCGCACCGCCGCACCGGAACCGCATCCGATATCGACGACCCGATCGGATTCGCGCACCTGGGCTGCCGTGATCACCCTGTGGGCGCGCCGCCGCCCGGCGGCGAACATCAACGCGCCCGCCGCGACTCCGGCGAGGCCGGAGAATCCGGGATGGTCGGCGTGGTGGTTGACCGGCAGGGTCTGCGGCTGATTCATCGGACGTCCTTCTCGCGAACGGTTGGTGTCACCACCTTGCAAGTTCAAGCCGACTGGAGGTCAAATGTCGGCATGGACCTGATCCCGATCGGGGAGGCCGCGGCGAAGCTGGGCATGGCGACTTCCGCGCTGCGGTATTACGACGAGCGCGGGCTGGTGCGTCCGGCCGCGCGGCGTGGCGGCAAGCGGATGTACGACCGGGAACAGCTGCGCCGGCTCGCCTTCGTCAAAGTGGCGCAGAGTCTGGGGCTGCCACTGGATGCCGCGGCGGCGGTGCTGGACGCGCCGAGTCCGCAGTGGCGCGAGGCGCTCGAGCGGCAGATCGCCGAACTCGATGCGGCCATCGCGCGGGCTCGCACCGCCCGGACCTTCCTGACGCATGCCGTGCGGTGTCCGTCCGAACATCCCGCCCGCGAATGCCCGACGATGACCGGCGGTCTGGACGAACTGCTCGCCGGCACGCCGGTCACCGAGCTGATGGATGAAAACCGTTGAGCACGTAGAGTTTTCGCGCGCAAGTCGAATTTCGTAGGTCCAGAACCACAGGCCGTGAGTCCGCGGTCTGCTCAGGGGTCCGCGCCGCTGGGGCGGCGGGCATCGCGTGCGCATCGCCGACCTGCGGATGCCCGCCCGCGGACAGGACGTTGTCGGGTGCGCCGCCCGCGGGGCGACCCGAATTCGCCTCGCACTGGCCGACCGAGTGGATGGGCACGCGACGCGCATGCTCCGCTATGGGACGTCGCGGCGGAACAGGTCTCGGCCGACCGGACCGGCATCCGGATCGGCGGCCGGTTTGCGGCCAGGAAGCATCGGCAGCCGGTCGGGCGGGCGATACGGGGCTGTCGGGCCGCCCGGGTCGCCCGGGTTCGGCCTGAAGCGTTGCGCCGGTGTCCCGCCGTCGCGATTTCCCGGACACGACCGGGGCGCACGGCTTACCATCCCAGACATCGGACATAGTGTCCGAGACATAGTGACCGGGGTGAGTTCGATGGTCTCCGCAACCGCAGCCCAGCATGTGGATGTCGCCGGCACCGCTCTCCTCGACGGCGCATCGGCGCTCGCGTGCGGACGGGGCATCCGATCGCGTCCCGCGCCGTTCACGCGGACCTCTCTCGGCTCGTCGGCGCGCATCGCCGCCGGTTGACCCGACCGCTTCGCACTCCCCGCGGCCTCGGGCCGTACCGAACACCGGAGTTTGGCATGAAAGACGATCGCGACCCTTCCGATTCGACAGGCGCGGGCCGCCGCGCCGTGCTGCGCGGCGCGGCCCTGGCGGGAGCCGCCTTGGCCGCCACCGCCGTGGGCGCGCATCCGCCGCGCGCCTCGGCTCGCCCGATCGCGGCGCGGGCGAGTTCGCCGGGGCGTGCGGTGGCGATCTTCGGCGGCGGGATGTCGGGCTTGTCGGCCGCGCACGAACTCGCCGAACGCGGATACCGGGTGACCGTCTACGAGCCGTCCTACCTGGGCGGCAAGGCGCGCAGTATGGGCGTACCCGGCACCGGCCGGGGCGGACGCCTGGACCTGCCCGGCGAACACGGGTTCCGGTTCTTCCCCGGCTGCTATCAGCACATCCCCGACACGATGGCTCGGATCCCGTTTCCGGGCAACCCGAACGGCGTGCGGGACAACCTGATTCGCGTCGAGTCCGCGGTCGTCGGGTTCGAGCACCGGCCGCCGATCTTCTCGCCGGTCGGATTCCGCGGCCTCACCCAGCTCACACCGCGGCTGGTGGAATCTTCTGTGGTATCGGCGTTTTCGTTCATTCCCGCGCTGCCGCCCGTCGAACTGGCCTTCTTCGGCAAACAGGTCGCCATGTGGTTCACCAGTTGCACCGAGCGGCGGTTCGGGCAGTTCGAGTACATCTCGTGGGAGGATATGCTGCAGGCACAGGGCAAATCCGTGGCGTACCGGGAATATCTCGTCGCCGCGCTGACCCGCATCACCGTCGCGGCCAAACCGCACCTGAGTTCCGCGCGCACGATCGGCACCATCGGTCAGGGGCTCGTGCTCGCGGGCACCGGACTGTTCCCGCAATATCAGGGCGGGGCGGACCGCATCCTGAGCGGCCCCACCAACGAGGCGTGGATCGATCCGTGGGTGGGATATCTGCGTTCACTCGGCGTGCGATTCGTGATGGGCGCTCGCGCAACACGTTTGGATGTCGCGGACCGACGGATCACCGGTGTGCGAGTAGCCGGTGGTGGAGTGGACGGCACCGTCACCGCCGATTGGTACGTCTGCGCGATGCCGGTGGACAGGGCGACCGCGCTGCTGAACGGCCCTGTGCTGGACGCGGATCCGTCGCTGGCGGGGATGCGGCAGCTGATGACCGACTGGATGATCGGCATCCAGTTCTATCTGACGCGGCCCACCGAATTGCCCGAGGGGCATATCGCCGCGCTCGGCACGCCCTGGGCGATCACCGCGCTGCGGCAGGCGCCCATGTGGCGAGGGGATTTCGCGGCGAAATACGGTGACGGCCGGATCGTGGAATGTCTCAGCGCCGACATCTCGGACTGGGATTCACCGGGCATCCTGTACGGCAAACCGGCCCGGCAGTGCAGCGCCGACGAGGTGGCGAAAGAGTGCTGGGCGCAACTGAAGACATGGCTGAACACCTCCACCGACTGGCTGCGCGACGAGGATCTGGCGTCCTGGCATCTGGACCCGGGCCTGACCTGGTCCGGCGGCGCCGCCCACAACGAAACACCGTTGCTGGTCAACACGATCGGCTCGTACGACCATCGCCCCGAGGCGCACTGCGCGATCGGGAACCTGTTCTTCGGCGGCGACCACGTGCGCAGTCACATCGACCTGGCGACGATGGAGGGCGCGAACGAATCCGGGCGCGCGGCCGCCAACGCGATCATGGACGCCGCGGGCGATCCCGGCCCGCGCGCCGGGATCTTCCCGATGGTCGAACCGCCCGAATTCGAGCCGTTCAAACTTGTCGACGCGGCCCGCTATCGCGCCGGTTTGCCGCACATCATGGCGTGAGGCGGTCAGGCCCCGCGCTCGCGCGCGATGCCCGCATAGGCGCGGGGCATGTACCGCAACCGGTCCGGCAGCAACGGCCAGGCCCAGTACACGTGGGGGTTGGGGGCGTGATAGCGCTCGCCGCGCGAGTCGATTCCCTCGAGCGGCTTGTGATAATCGCGCACCCGCTCGGCCTGGGCCTGGTTGTCCGCGTCGTAGATCATGCCCGGGATCTGCGGTACCGACCGCACCAGCCGATCCCACGGGTCGTCGAAGAAGTTCGAATGCTGTTGCGGCGCGGCGCCTACCGCCGGATGCATATTCTGCAGAATGCCCGTGCGACCGAGGAACAGCGTGTTGCGCCAGTCGCCCGCGTACTTCCAGGTGAGCGAGCCGGGGCCGATCGGCGCACCGGGAAGGACCGGCTCCTGGGTGGTCACCACGGCGGCCTGGTTGTCCGGATCCGCGGTGATCTCGCGCGTCCGCGGTGGCCGGCCGCAACGGTCGGCGCATCGGCTCCGAGTGGCGCGGGCTCGGGGTAGATTCGTGCCGCCGCCGCCGCACGCCCGTGCCGAGGCGAACCATCCTGCGAACGGAAGGAACGCGGCCGATGCCGGAGCGCAGAAATATTCTGATCACCGGGGCGAGTTCGGGCCTGGGTGCGCAGATGGCCCGCGAATTCGCCGCTCGCGGAAGGAATCTCGCGCTGTGCGCGCGTCGCCTGGATCGGCTCGAACAGTTGCGCGCCGAACTCCTGGCGGCACATCCAGGAATCACCGTGTCGATCGCGCAACTGGACGTCGACGACCACGACCGGGTATTCACGGTGTTCCGCGAATTCGCCGAGGAGTTGGGCGGATTGGACCGAGTCGTGGTCAACGCCGGTCTCGGCAAGGGACAGCCGATCGGGTCCGGGCGGTTCCACGCGAACGCCCAGACCGCCGCCACCAATTTCCTTGCCGCACTGGCGCAGTGCGAGGCGGCGATGGAGATCTTCCGCGCACACGACGCCGGGCACCTGGTGGTCGTGTCCTCGATCAGCGCGATGCGCGGAATGCCCGGCAACCGGACCGCCTATGCCGCGTCCAAGGCGGGTGTCGCCACCCTGGCCGAGGGGATCCGGGCCGATACACTGCGCACCCCGATCGCGGTGACCACGCTGTTTCCTGGATTCATCGACTCCGATATGACCGCCGCGAGCGGTCGCACCCCGTTGCAGGTGTCCACCGAGAAGGGGGTGCGGTCCATGGTTCGCGCGATAGAGCGTGAGGCGGCGTCGGCGAAAGTGCCTGCCTGGCCATGGATTCCGATCGGCGCGGCGCTGCGCTGGCTGCCGCTGCGAGTGGTCGCGGCGATCAGCGGGTAGCCCGGGTCACGGCGGGGGAGTGATGGGGTGGCTGTGCCGCTCGGCGGTCCGGTGCGAGGTGCGCAGGACCGAACGGCCCTTGTGGTTGGCCTTGGCCAGGTACAGCACGGTGTCGGCGGAATCGAGCAGCGATTCCGCGTCGGAGCCGGCCAGCGGGGTGACGATGGCTCCGATGCTCGCGGAGACGTGCAACTGGTGGCCGTCGACGGCGATCGGCTCGACCAGGGCCGACTGCAGGCGGTCGACGATCGTGGTGACCACGCCGTTCTCGGCCGGTGGCGGGATCAGGGCGACGAATTCGTCGCCCCCGATGCGGGCGATGAGGCAGTCCTGCTCGCGCACACTGTCGCCGAAGCGAGCCGCGACCTCGGTGAGCACGCGGTCCCCGGTGCCGTGACCGTACATGTCGTTGATGGGCTTGAATCTGTCCAGGTCCACGAAGCACAGACCCACGTGATCGTCCTCGCGGCTGTCGGTGGAGACGGTTTCGATGCGCTCGAGCAGACTGCGGCGGTTCGGCAGGCCGGTGAGTGGATCGTGCCGGGCCTGCCAGTGCAGTTCCTGCTGTAGTCGATGCCGCTCGGTCACGTCCTCGCCGACGGCGAGCAGATAGTCGCCGTGCTCCTTGGTGCCTCTGACATAGGTGATGGAGAACGCCACCCAGCCCACACTGCCGTCCGAGCGCAGCAGGCGGCGTTCCATCTTGACCGAGCCCTCCCCGGCGGGCACCAGCTTCTCGAAGACCAGAGCGCGGATCTCTGCCCGGTCCTCCGGGTGGGCGAAGTCGTAGACCGAGATTCCGCGGAGCTGTTCGACCGGAACGCCGATCATGTCCGCGAGGCCGCGGTTCGCGTCGACCAGGGTCCCGTCGGTATCGCCGATGGCGATGGCGATATCGGCGCTGTCGAACACCACGCGAAACCGCGCGTTCTGATCCTGCCGGAGTTGCTGCCGGGTCAGGAACATCTGGTGGCCCTGCGTCAGAGCCGCCCCCAGAACGGCGAACCGGACGCCGGCATCGGGGTGGCCGGACTCGTCGGCCAGAGGCTGCAGGGCCTGGACGGTGCGAATCGGGACGGTGGTATCCGCCCAACCCGCCTCGGCCAGTGCCGCGCCGACCGGGGTGCCCGCGGCCGGGTCGAACTCCCGCGCCTCGAGTGCGGACCGGAGGGTATCGAACAACGTGGTCAGGAGGCCGAGGCCCGCCGCGGAATCCACCGGGCCCTCGCCCGTGGCGGACAGTTCCCGCCACCAGGCGGCGACCAGACCATTCGGTTCCATACCCTCCAGCACCCCCTCGATGTCCGGCGACCGATCGGCATACCCCTCACCGTTCGGGCGCAGTCTTACCTCTCACACTAGATCAAAGCCGCGAGAAGCTGTTGTGCGGAATATTTCCGGTTGGGGGGAGCGATCACGCGGCATGGTTCTCGTCGAAGATCGAGACCCCCTTGTATCGCGGGGTGACGTTCTGCCAGGCCCACGTCGCCTGCACACAGCCGTCCAGATCCCGTACGTGCGCGGCCACCGATTCGGCGGCTCGTCGATCGGGGGAGCCGGCGTATCGGTCCAGGATGCGCTCGCGCAGGGTATGGAATTCGGTGAGCCGATCGCGCACGATCGCCGCGGAGCCGTGCACGGCGTCGGCGAGCGTTGCTCCCGGTGTGTTCAACAGCCACACCGGAATCAGATTGAAGTCCGCGCCGTCGGCGATGCACTCCTTCTCGAAGGAGAACATGTCGTTCATCAGTGCGCCGATCTCGGCGGTGAGCTGTTGCAGCCTGCGCAGTTCGGCGGCCGCTTCCTCGTCCGGGATGCGGTGCCAGGGCAGGTAGTCGTCGCGGCCGAACTCGCACATCGCGATCGCCGGATACATGCCCGAGACCTCCGACCGCAGATCGATGTAGTCCGCGACGCTCAGCAATCCGCCACGGGCGTCGGTGTTCTGGTCGCGGATCGCGGTGCGCAGATGTTCGGCCGTCGAGCTGAGGAACCGCTCCAGCCAGACGGGTTCGGCATCGCGGGCCAGCAGCTCCAGGAATTCGGCGGTGGCCACCTCCTCCGGGGTGGGATCCACTGCCGCGCTTCGGGTTTCGAGCATGTCGCGTAATCGTTTCGCGGTGTGCGTGGCACGTGAGCGCTCGGCCTCGGACAGATGCGCGAACTTCTCCCGGCCGACGGTGTCGTTGAGCCAGAACAGGATCGCGTTGAAGATCCCGATGATCGTCATCCGATCGGCGGTAACCGCGTTCGGATGCAGATAGGGCGTCATGCTGTTGTAGTGTGCGCCTCCGGATTCCAGCCAGATCTGATGTTTGCGACAGAAGCGCTCCACCTCGGCGAGCGCGTACTCGCCGAATCTGTTGGGCCGAAAATCCCGGCAGTAGTCCTCGATATCACGATCCGGTGTGCTGAGCAGTGTTCGCAACGACCATCGCTCACCCTGCTCCAGCATCGTGTCGTACTCCGATCGCATTGCGACCAGCGCCGTTTCCACCATCGTCTGTTCATTCACCACGGGATTGCCTCCCCGGCCCATCCGATCCACCGACCACCCCTCGAGATGGCCGGACCGACAGGTGATACACATTCCAGTCGGTGCTTAAAGAGTAAGCAATAAGGACGAATCGAACAGGCTGTCCGATCTTCGTGCTGGTGGGGGGAGTGGAGTGGACCCCGGTCAGCGGTCGCGCAGTCGATCCGGATGTGCCGAGTGTCATAGTGACGATGGGGGACAACTGATCTCGCCCCCGGTGTTCGCGCGCGGATCGGCAAGGTGGCAACCTTGTGGCAATCCGGGTGCTGCTCAGTCGTGACGGGCCGTTGTGCGCCGAGGGTGGTGACACGGTGCGGGCCGCGCTTCGGCCCGCCGGCCGGTCATCGGTCGGCGGGCGTCGGCGGAACGATCATCTGTTGCGCCACTGCGGTTCTCGCCCTTCGTGATACGCGGACATTCCCTCGACCGGATCGCGGTGCGCGACGAGTGCGTCGGCCAGGACGGCGGTGTGCGGTGCGGTGGTTTCGGTATCGGGCAGGGTTTCGGTGCGGGCCAGGAAGGTCAGTGCCGCGCGGGTCGCGACGGGGGAGCGGGCCACGATATCCGCGGCCATCTCCCGGGCCAGGTCCAGGGCCTTGCCCTGCGGTGCGGTGCGGGTGATCAGACCGGCCGCGAGTGCCTCGGCGCTGTCGATGCGGCGTCCGGTCAGGATCATGTCGTAGGCGAGCGCACGGCCGACCAGATGCGGTAGCCGCAGCAGGATTCCGGTGCCCGGCGGCATGCCCAGGGCGGTATCCGGGACGGCGAAGGTCGCGGTCTCGTCCGCGACGCTGAGATGGCAGGCCAGCGCGAGGGCCAGGCCGTCGCCGTCCGCGCGGCCGTTGATCGCGGCGATCACCGGTTTGGCCGGTGTCGCGTCCAGCGGCGAGGCGTCGAATCCGTTGTGCGGCTGGAGCATCAGTTGCAGTGGTGAGCGGATGCCGCGCAGGTCCGCGCCGAGCGAGAACGCCTCGTTTCCCGCGCCGGTGAGTACCGCGACCCACAGGTCGTCGTCGTGGGCGAAGGCGGTGAGAATTTCGCCGAGTTCGCGGTAGGTGTCGCTGTCGAGAGTGTTGCCGTGCTCGGCCCGGTCGATCGTCACCTCGAGCACATGTCCGGAGGTGGTGACCGAGACGGCGCCGTATTCCGGCCGTACGGCTGGATCGCCTTGTGCCAGTGCGATATCCATCGCCTCGCGGCCGGCCGCGACATGGTTGCCCGCAACGCCGGAGCGAACGAACACCCGGTGCCCGATCGGCTGTTCGGCATCGGTCAGCATGCCGGTGGTCTGCTGATCCACGGGCGTGGCGAGGAAGCGGCGGCCGTCGTCCAGCCGACCCACCACTGTGGCGCGTGGGGTTCCGCCGGAACCGTAACGGAGAACGAAACTTTCGATCGTCCCCCAGCCGTCCGGGTGATAGGCGACCCGCACGCTCGGCGCGTCGTTCAGTTCGGCCTGCAGCGCCGTGGTGGGCCGCACGCGCCAGGGGACCGGCGTGGTGGAGTAGACGCCCGTCGAATGTTTGCTCAGCACACCGCCGTTCGCGGACACCAGGCCGTAACTGCCGGGCCGATCGCGCAGTCGCGCAACGGTTTCGGCGATGGCGTGGGTGGTGTAGTTGTTACCGGGACCGCCGAAGAACGGCAATCCGCCGGTGACGGTGAGTCCACGCGGATCGGCCGGATCCAGGCCCAGGCCGTCGCACAGGTTGAACACCGCGATCGGGAAGCAGCTGTACAGGTCCAGGGTGGTCAGCTCGTCGAGGCCGATCGCGGCCATGTCCAGTGCGTGCCGCACCGCCGCGACGGCGGCCGGGCTGCGATCCAGATCGGGACGTACCAGCACATCCCGTTCGGCGAGGTCGGCGTATCCATGCAGGTAGACTCGCCGCGATTGCGGAATCCCGAGCCGGTCGGCGATAGCGGTGGAGGTGACCAGGACCGCGGCGGCCTGGTTGACCTGGTCGCGGGCGACCATGAAACGCGGGTAGATATCGGTGATCAGGCGGTTGCGCTCGTCCACGCGCGTCAGTTCGGCGGCGTCGCGTTCGATCGGTGCCGCCGCATGCGGATTGGTCGCGGCGATCGCGCTGAACCGGCTGAACAGCTCGCCCATCGCCTGCGCGTATTGCGCTCGGGACGCCCCGCTGCGGGCGCGGCGGGCGTTCTCCAGCATCGCGTAGGTGACCGCCGGTTCGACCAGATGGTGGCGTACCGCGTAGAACGGGGTCATGCCCTGGATGCCGTAGCCGCGGTCCTCCAGTGGGCCGCTCTCGGATTCGGTGAAGTCGGGGCGTTCGGCGGGCGGCAGGCTCGCCAGATGCCGGACGGTCGAGATCGTCTCCGCGCCGACGAGTACCGCGGCGCCGCACCGGCCCTCGGCGATCTGTCCGCACAGCTCGTTGAGCAGCTGCTGCGGGCTCTGTCCGCCGGTCGGGCCGAGAATCGCCCGGGCGGGATCGGCGCCGATCCGCCGCGCGATGGCCCGCGGCACGTTGTCGGGCGCGCCGAGCGCGGCGGTGGCATAGGGGCTCGAATCGTCGAATGCGCGCACGGCCGCGACGATGTCGAGCGCGGCGGCGAGCGCGGCCGGATCGGCGGTCGTATCGGCCAGCGCGGCGCGCACGGCGGCCGCGGCCAGATCGGCGGCGGACAGGGCGCGATAGCCGATGTCGCCGCGCCGTTCGGAGGCCTGGCCCACGCCGACGAGCACCGGCGTGTCAGGGGTCACCGAGTCGGGTGAGTTGTCGGGCATGATCGCGGCACTCCTTCCGGCCGGCAGCAGGCGTCATCCCCGCTCGGGACGGGCCTCACACTGCGAGCGGCGGCAGCCGCACCTCGTGGACACTGTTCTGGACATCCGTTTTACACCGTATCGGGACTCTCCGGTAGGTAAGGGGGCCCGTTTCGGATTCGCGCGGGGGTGAATATCCAATCCTGGGGGGCGCGCCGGGCGCTGCGACTGGTTGGATGTACGCGTGTCGAATCCCCTTCGCCCACAAGCGGTTGCCCTCCTTGCCGACCTGTCCACCGACGGCACGGATTCGGGGGTGTGGTCGAAGCTCCGCGAGGAGCTGTACTACCGGCACATCGGGGAGCACGCCTGCGCGGCCCTGCCCGCACTCGCCGCGCTGGCGGACGGGGGTCGCCCGCTGATCAGGCTGCGCGCGATCGAACTCGCGGGGGAACTGCTCGCGCGGGCCGATCCGCACGCCGGGGCCGTTCGTGAGCGGTATGCGCGGGATATCGCGGCGCTTCTGGATCGGGTGCGGGTGGATCTGGCGCAGAAGGCCGCCGATGTGGACCACGAGCCGGACGCCTTCCTCTATCGCGTCCGCAGCATGCTCGCCTTCGAGGGTGAGACCGAATTGTCGCGCAGACTGGGCGGGCTGCTCGGCGGCGAATTCGAGATCAAATGTCCCGAATGCTCGGCGGTGATGTTCGTGGTGCTCGGCACGCACGGCGTCTTCACCTGCTGGGACGACGACTCGCTCAGCGACGACGCCGACGACACGGACCTCGTCCCCGCCGCCCCCGCCGGGCTCACCGGCCTCGCGCACCGCCTGCACACCCTCGCGGTCACCGCCCGCCAGCCCGTGCTCGCCCGGCACCTCACCTACCTGTTCGGCCGAACCACCTGTCCCCGCAACGCCCACGAATTCACCCCGGCCGAGACGATGGCGGGGGTCTCCGGTAGCTAGCTGTGTCTCGAAACGGTTGTGGCACCGGCATGTTCGCGGTTTCGTCGGCCTGGATCGCGGTGCCGACGCGGACCGGAACCACATGTTGCGGCTGTCACCACCGGTCGCGGTGACGATGCTGTCGACCACGAGCCGGCCGAGCGGATCGCTGGTACGCACACATCCGCTGAACGATCCCACGCCGCGACACGGCTCCGACGGGCTGTTCGCCGCGCTCGCGCTCACCGAGGGGAGCGGTGTGCGTGGCAGACCGGGGCGGTGTGGATGGGTGACACCGCCCCGGCTGCTTCTCGGCCGCTGTCGCGCCCGGCGGCGTGAGAGGCGGGTAGCCGCGTCGGGACGAGCCGACGCGTCGGCCGCGCGAGGGAGCTGAGCGCGGCCGAGCGTCGAGATCGTCAGGGCAACAGCGATTTACGAGTGGGCGAGGCGAATTCTGCACCCATTCGCCTCGCCCGCTGCCACGGTAACGTGCCCCGCCCGCCGATTCCAGGCGAACCGGCAGCACTGGGACCATTCACCGACTCCGGCCCCCGGGCCCTGTGAATCCGACAGTCCCACCGCCGATTCCGTTCGATGCCACGATGGCCGGATGCGCATCGACCCCTCCGATATCGCCCGCCGCCTGGTGCTCGACCGATTCCCGCAGGCCCGTGCCGCCTGGCTCGGCGGCAGCACCGCTCTCGGAACCACCACGCCGACTTCGGATCTGGACATCACCGTCCTGCTCCCGGCCCCGCCCGCGCCCTACCGCGAATCGCTGTTGCACAACGGTCGGCCGGTCGAGCTTTTCGTGCAGACCGAGGAATCGATCGCGTATTTCCGCGCGGCGGAGCGGGCCGCCCGGCGTCCGGTCACAGCGCGACTGATCGGGCAGTCCCGCGTCTTGCTGGATGCGGACGGCAGCGGCGAGCGGCTGCGGGAGCATTGCGTGCGAGAACTGTCGGCGGGCCCGGACCCGTTGAGCGACAACGAATTGCGTGCCATGCGCTACGCGGTCACCGATCTGCTCGATGATCTCGCGGGTTCGCGGGAGGATGACGAGCGTCTCGCGATCGGGGTCGCACTGTGGCAGGCGACGGCTCAGCTGTCGCTCGCCGCGAACAGGCACTGGAGCGGCGCCGGGAAATGGCTGCACCGTGAATTGGCGGACTTCGACCGGGTCGGCGGTACGGCCTTCGGGCCGAGGTTGGCCGAGGGAATGCGCATGGTCGCGCTCGGCGACATCGCTCCGATGCAGAGTGTGGTCACCCAGGTGCTGGACCGGGTTGGTGGGCGGCTGTTCGAGGGCTTTCGTGCGAACGGCCCGGTCTGAACAGGGCTTCACCCAGTGCCTGTCTGCTGCCTCGTGGGGGCCGCGCGGGCGGGACCGGATCGCGGAAACGATCAGTCCAGGCATGCAGCACATCCGGTGTGCGGTCGGCGTAATCGGTGACATCGCATCGTTGCCGGAGGTTCGCACTGCCGGTAGCCGGCAACCGTCTCGTGAATCGCCGGATCCGTTGGCTCGTTCCGGTTGTGGCGGCGGATCGGGGGAGTTCGCGGCGTAAGTGCCGGGGGAATTCGGAAAGATGCTGGTCCGTGGGGGAGTGGCGGGGGCGCGGGTGGCGTAACGAGGCGCAACAGAAGTGGATACGGGGTGGAAATACGGGGTTGGGACGGTCGATCCAGCACAGCGAAGGGATCGACCGATGGGCTTCACCGACAACCCCAAAATGGAGGACTACTCCCTGCGGTACACACCGGCCGCATTCCGCAAATGGTCACCGTGGATGGTGTTCCTGTCCTGTTTGGTCGGGATATCCGCGATGGCCGGCTACGCATTGGACGCGGCGTTCGTCGACTCGTTCGGGTTCGGCAACGCTCTGATCGGTTTCGGCCTGGCCGCGGTGGTGACCGTGCCACTGACGATCGTGATCGCGTTCGCCATCGCCCGGGGTCATATCGATATCGACTTACTTACGCGCGGTTCGGGTTTCGGATATCTGGGCTCGACGGTGACCTCACTGGTCTACGCGACCTACACTCTCATCTTCCTCGCCTACGAGGGCGCGATCATGGCCCAGGCGGTGACGGCGCTGACCGGGCTGGACATCCACCTGTCCTATGTCGCGGTGGCGGTGGTGATGATTCCGCTGACCCTCTACGGCATGTCGTTCAGCGCCAAATTCCAGGCGTGGACCTGGCCGCTGTGGATCGCGCTGATCGGGCTCGCCCTGGGCAGCGCGGCCACCGCGCCGGATGCCGGAACGCATATGGTGCATCCGGCCAGCGTGGGCCCGGCCGGTGTGGCCGGGATGTCGGTACTGGCGATCTTCGCCATCGCCGCCGCGCAATTGTCGCTGGCCGCGCAGGTCGGGGAGCAGGGCGACTATCTGCGGCTGATGCCCGATCCGCAGCGCGGCGGGCGGGCCCGCTGGCGACTGGCGGTGTTGTTCGGCGGACCGGGATTCGCGCTGTTCGCGATGGGAATCTTCTTCGCCTCCACACTGCTGGTCGGCTACGCCTCGACCACGCTGAGCCCGGGACAGGTCGGCGTGCCGGTCGATCTGTTCACCACCGTGTACGAGCGGGTCACCGGGAATCACACCAGCGCGCTGATCCTGGCGGGAACTCTGGTGCTGCTGTCCCAGATCAAGATCAACATCATGAACACGTACTCGGGTTCGCTGTCGTGGTCGAACTTCTTCTCCCGGCTGCTGCATCGGCATCCGGGCCGCGCGGCCTGGGTCTTCCTGCAGGTCGGTCTGTCACTGGTACTGATGGAGATCGGCATCTTCGACCACATCGTCGAGGTGCTGGCCTGGTACTCCAACATCGGCATCGCCTGGATCGCGGCCATGGTCGCGGATCTGGTGATCAACAAGCGCTGGCTGAAACTCGTTCCGCCGCAATTGGTCTTCCACCGCGCGCATCTGTACAACGTGAACCCGGTCGGCTTCGGATCCATGGTGATCGCGGGCGCGGTGTCGATGATCGCCTACTACGGCGCGTTCGGGTCCACGGCCGCGGCCCTGTCACCGTTCGTGGCATTGGTTCTGGCACTGGTACTTCCGCCGCTGATCGCCTGGGCGACCAAGGGCCGCTGGTACATCGCGCGGATGTCCGAGTTGCCCGAGCACGACGGCGAACTTGCGTGCTCGGTGTGCGCGGGCAGCTACGACGCGGTCGACATGGCCACCTGTCCGTTCCACGGCGGCACCGTGTGCTCACTGTGCTGCTCGACCGAGGGCGCCTGCCGGGACGCCTGCAAACCCAACGCCTGGCGGCCACCGAAAGGTGCTGTGCCCCTGGGCATGCCAGCGGTCGCAAATACCGCACAACCCGAATTGGAGGTGGCGCGATGACGGGGCCCAGGAGGCGGTCAGCCGGGCAGCGGCGGTGGCGGCATGAGCGGCCGGCCGCGGTTGCCGGAGGGGTGCGGAGATGATCGTGCATACCTGTAACACCCCGGTGACAGAGGGGAGATCGCTCGGCAACGGCGGTTGCTTACCGTCCCGGGGTATGCGGACTGCGGCCGGAGGGCAGCGGGCCCACGATGTGCGTCGGCTGCGGGACATATTGCGAGCCACGGTGCGTGGCGGTGGGTACGAGCGCGGGCAGCTGCCGAGTGAGATCGAGCTGATGACCGCGTACCGGGTGTCGCGGGCGACCGTGCGGGCCGCGCTGGCGCTGCTGCGCACCGAGGGGCTGATCGAACGGACGCAGGGAATCGGCACGCACGCTGTGCTGGAACCGGTGACCACGTCGCTCCCGGAGGCGCACGGTGTCATGAAGCCCGCCATGGGCAGCATGTTCAACCACCGGATGCGCCCGCGCGTGCTGGATCGGTCGATGGTCCCGGCCCCGGGCGCCATCGCCGAACGGCTCGAAATCGCGCCGGGCACACCGTGTCTGCGGCTCGAGTACCTCGCGCTGCACGAGGACGAGCCGCTGGCCCTGGCGACGAATTACGTGCGCTGCCCCGAGGCGATCGCGCTGCGGGACACACCGTTCGTCTCCGACTGGTATCAGCTTCTCGCCGATGCCGGTGTGGCGCTGTCGGATTCGGAATTCGTGATCGACTGCGAACCGGCCGACGCGCCGCTGGCGGCGGCGCTGGGCGTGCGCGAGGGGACGCCCCTGATCTCGATGGAACAGATCATCTACGACCTCGACGGCCGCCCGTTCGACGTCGCCTTCATCCACACCCGCGGGGAACGATTCCGATTCGTTTCGCGCGCCAGCAGTAGGGAACTGAGATGACCGACCTACCACTCACCCTGACCGACGCGGCCGCGGCATTGCGCGCCCGAACCACGACCTCGGTCGCCCTGACCCGCGCCGCGATCGCCGCTGCCGATGAGTTCGACGGCACCGTGGGCGCGTATCTGACCCGGTTCGACGAGTACGCCCTCGAGCGGGCCGCCGAGGCGGACGCCGACCTCGCCGCCGGGCGTGACCGCGGACCGCTGCACGGAATCCCGGTGGGTGTCAAGGATATTCTCGCCATGGCCGAGGGGCCTACGACGGCGCAGAGCCTGGTTCTGGACCGGGCGTGGGGCGCGGGCAAGGACGCGCCGGTCGTCGCGCGGCTGAAGGCGGCCGGTGCGGTGCTGACCGGCAAGACCACCACGATGGAATTCGCCTGCGGTATGCCCGACACCACCAAACCCTTTCCGGTCCCGCGAAATCCGTGGGACCCGGCGACGTGGCCGGGCGGGTCCAGTTCGGGCACCGGGATCGGCGTCGCGACCGGGATGTTCCTGGCCGGGATCGGCACCGACACCGCGGGCAGCATCCGGATCCCCGCCGCGTTCTGCGGTGTCAGCGGATTGATGCCGACCTTCGGGCGGGTGCCCAAATCCGGTTGTGTGCCACTGGGTTACAGCCTCGACCATATCGGGCCGCTGGCCCGCAGCGCACGGGACTGCGCCACCATGCTCGGGGTGATCGCGGGTGCGCACCCCAGCGATCCGGACTGCGTCGAGGCGCCGTTCGCCGTGCCCGAATGGGCCGGGGATCTGAGCGGCGTGCGGATCGGGGTGGTGCGTGAGGGGCACTTCCCCGAGCACGGCGATCCAGCGCTGACGACGACTTTCGATGCGGCCGTGGACGTTCTGGTGCGAGCCGGCGCCGACGTGCGGGAAGTGGTACTGCCCTATCGGCAGGAGATGATCACCGCGGACATGATCACGATGGGGTGCGAGGCGCTTGCCTACCACCGCACCGATCTGGCGCGCCGGTGGGACGATTACTTCCTCGCGACGCGGGCGATGCTGGCGATCGGCGCGCAGGTGTCGGGCGCGGATTACGTTCAGGCGCAACGGGTCCGCAGCGTAGCCCAGGACGCGGTGGGTGCGCTGTTCGACGATGTGGACGTGGTCGTGTGCCCGACCGCGGCGGTCGGTGCGCCCACTTTCGAATCGATCACCGGTCCGGACGGCCAGACCGATGTCGGCGCGCTGTTCAGCCTGATCCACACCCCGTACTGGGATTCGGTCGGCAACCCCGTGCTGGCCGTGCCGATGGGTTTCACCGCAGCCGGCCTGCCGCTGTCGATGCAACTGGCCGGACCGGCCTTCGGCGAGGCGGAGATCCTCCGCGTCGCCGACGTATTCCAGCAGGCCACGCAGTGGCATCTGCGGGCACCCCGACTCGCCACCGAAGGAGCAGCAGCGTGAACGAGATCATGAAAACCCTGCTCGACGCGGCGCAACTGCCCGCGTCCGAGGCCGAAATCGTCTCCTACGCAGCGGGTTACGCCGATCAGCGTGCCGCGGTGGACGCCCTCTACGCGGTGCCGGAGGCGCGGTACGCGGCCCCGGCGCTGCACTTCCGGGCCGCGTCGCGGATCGCGGACTGGGCGAGCTGAGTTCGGAAGGGCCGAACTCCTCCTCTGCAGACTGTTGAATGCGCCGTTAAATGACGGTACATTAAATGGCGGTAAGAGGTGGATCCGGCGGTTGCGAGACCTGATCTGGGCGATCGCGGATCCGAATACGTTGTGCACGTAAGGAGTTCGCATGTCTCGAAATCTCGTCCCGGTGGGTGCGCGGCGCACGCTGTCGCGTGCGGCCGTCGCGCTCGTCATCGTCGCGACACCGGTCACGGTCGCGGCCGCGCCGGCGTTCGCCGCCCCCGCCGCCGGTGTGCCCGTGACCCAGGCCCCCGCGGCCGCCGCACCCGCGGTTCCGTCTGCCGATCCGGTGCACCGGGGCTGGGGTTACCCCGGCTGGGGGCGTCCGGGCTGGGGTCATCACGGGTGGGGTCACGGCTGGGGTTGGAACGAGTGGGGCGGCTGGAATCAGTGGGGCGGCGGCATGTTCTCCCCGTACCCGTACGGTGGCATGTTCGCGCCGTTCGGATACGGCGGCGGCTTGTCCACCGGCAGCGCCATGTGAGACCCGGCGTGCCGAGGCGGGCCGTCGTCGGCGTGGACCGGCGGCGGCCCGCACCCGTCAGCGCCGCCAGAAGAAGTGGTGCACCATACCGCTCGGGCTGGGGATCCGCTCCAGGTGGAAGCGGTCGGTGAGTTCCTCGGGGCTCGCCCACAGCCGCTCGCCGCGGCCGATCTCGATCGGTCCCACCGCGATGTGCATCTGATCGATGAGATCGGCGTCGAGAAATTCCCGCACGGTGGCCACTCCGCCGCCGATGCGCACATCCTTGCCCCCGGCCGCGGCGAACGCCTGTGCCAGCGCTTCTTTCGGCGATGCGTCGAGGAAGTGGAATGTGGTCTCGCCCAGCGTGAACGAGGGCCGCACATGGTGGGTGAGCACGAAAACCGGTGTGTGGAACGGGGGTTCCTCGCCCCACCAGCCCTGCCAGTCGTAGTTCTCCTACGGGCCGCGCTGCGGGCCGAATTTGTTGCGCCCCATGATCTCCGCGCCGATGTTGTTGTGGAAGTCGCGAGCGCAGTAATCGTCCAGCCCGTACCTGCCGCCCGGTTCGGTGCGGTTCGGCCAGTGCGTGACCCACCGCTACCTCACTTCTCCGGCGTCCGTGCCGGAGTGGTGAGCAGATCGATGACCGCCTGCGCTTCCTGGGCGGTGGGAATCGGCAGGCTGTCGCGGCCATGGATCAGGCCGATACCCAGATAGACCATCGCGCCCGCGCGCAGCCGGGCCTGGGCGGTGTCGAAACCGAGTTCCAGCATGGTCTGCTCGACGATGTCGAAGACCTTGCGTTCCAGCGCCTGCACCGCGCCGGCCACCTTGGCGTCGTTGCGCGCCCATTCGCGCACCGTGGCCTCCACGATCCAGGTGCTCGGATCGACCAGCAGTGAGGCCATCTGCTCGATGCGCTGCTCGACGGGGATCGAATCGAGGGCGCCCAGCGCGCGCACGGCATCGCTCTGCACCGCGCTCCAGCGGTCGGCCATCGCCGTCATGAGCTGCTGGATATCGTCGAAATGCCAGTAGAAGCTGCCCTTGGTGACGCCGAGTTCACTGCACAGCCGGGGAATCTTGATGGCGGACACGCCTTCTCGGGCCAGCAGGGCCAGCGCGCCGTCGACCCAGTCGTCGTAGGACAGGCGCGGGCTGCGGCTGCGACCGCTACGCTGGGCCTGTGCCTTCTTCGATCGTCGCGGTCGCGCACCGGATTCCGGTTCGGTCCCGGCGTTCGGTTCCGGGGGATGATCTGCTGCGCTCACGTCTTCGATGCTAGGTCAGCGATCGGGCGGGCCGTCGCGGGAACGGCTCGCGCCGCAGGTGCAGGTGCCGAATTCACGGGTCCCATCTGGGCCCACCATCGAACACCGGGTGGACGAGCCCCTGACCGTCCGGTTCGGCAATCGGATCGACACGCACCCCTTCGCGGCGGATCTGGACACCAGCGTGCAAGGAGTCGCCGAGCGGTACCCGGACCAGCCCGCCGTGTTCGTTCCACCTGCACGGCGGTGTGACTCCGCCGGACAGCGACGGACACCCCGAACGGCTGGTCCTCCCGGGCCAGACGCTCACGCACCGCTTTCCGCTGCGCCAGTACGCGACGAACCTCTGGTATCACGACCACGCGATGGGAATCACCCGCGCCAACGTCCATGCCGGACTGGCCGGGATGGTCCTGCTGCGCGACGGATTCGACACCGGTGCGCCCGGCGATCCGCTCGGGCTGCCCGCGGGCGAGTTCGAGGTCCCGATGGTGTTGCAGGAGAAGCTGTTCACCGCCGACGGGCAGCAGAGCCTGCGCTATCAAGCGGCCAACCCGCAGCCGCCCGTCGGGACGAAGTGGACGCCGCCGGCGCCCACCGCCGAGAAACTCGGCTTCGACCCGGACGCGAGCTTCCCCGCAAGCCCCGTGCCGATCGCCGGAAACACCATGGCCGCAACCCATCCCATGCCCGGCGAGCTGCGGGGCTACGTCTGGCACTGTCACCTGCTCGACCATGAGGACCGCGAAATGATGTTGCGCTACCGGACGGTGCGCGGATGACGGCCGGGGACAGCGCGACAGGTCTGCGCGTCTCGGCCGATGAGGTTCTGCCGACCGCTGTTCCGCGGCGACGCACGCGATTTCAGTTCGCCGCCGACAGGGCAGCCGATCGAACCGGGCCCGTCGCCGCTATGCCGCTCGTCGCCGCGCGGCCTTCACGAATTACCTACTGCGAGCGGCGGATTCGCATCGTCCCGGATCGAGCTGTGTGCCGAGTCGGTGCGCCCGGATTGTCGTCGCGGACCGGAACCGGTTGCCACTACTGCGAATCCGGCTCCGACTCCGAAGGTGTCCAGGTTTCGGCAGTTTCGCCGGTGGCCAGGAAGATCGTGCGCCTGCCCACCTCCACGGCGTTGTCCGCGAAACGTTCGTAATAGCGGCCCAGGAGGGTGAGGTCGACGGCGGCGGTGACGCCGTAATGCCAGCCGGGACTCAGGACCATACCCAGCAATTCCTCGTGCAGGTGGTCCATGGCGTCGTCCTGGGCGTCCAGGGTGGCCGCGGACTCGGGGTTGCCCGATTCCAGCACCCCGGCGGCGCTGGTGGCGATGGTGACCGCCGCCTCACCCATGCGAATGATCAACGGCCGCACCGGATCCGCGACGACGAAGTCCGGATGGCGGCGCCGCGCGCTGACCGCGACGTGACCGGCCAGCGCACCCATCCGCTGGAGATTCCCGGTCAGCTGGATGGCGGTCACGACCTGCCGCAACTCACTGGCCACGGGCGCCTGCAGCGCCAGCAACCGGATCGCTTCCTGTTCGGCCTCCTGCGCCATGCTGTCGACGCCGGCGGCGGTATCGATCGCGGCCTCGGCCAGTTCGATATCCGCTGTCACCAGGGCCTGTGTCGCATCGGCGATCGCGGCCCGATCCCGAAGGCAGATCAGGTTCTGCAGCTGTGCCAGCTGCCGCAGGTTCTCGTGGTAGTCACCGCGCATACCCGATTCAATCGCATGCGGGTCCGCCGCGTGTCACCACCCCGGGCAATAGCGCGTTTCGTATTCGCCTGTGGTTCAGTCGTTGCGGAACTGTTCGGCTCGATCGTGTAGCCGCTGCGAAAAGGTTTCGGTCCACGCCGCGGTCTCCCCGGCCTCCTCGCCGAGCCCGCCGCGCCGCCCGGACAGCGCAGCGCCCTTGGGGCGGGACCGCTGCGCGATCTTGCGGACGTTCCAGGCAAGGTAGTCCGGCACGCTCATCCCGGCGCATACCGCCGCGTCGCAGAGCGAATCCCATTCGAAGCTGTCCACGGTCACTGTCACCGTGACATCTCTGGTCGCCATAACGGACCACCATAGACCCCGAAACCGATCGCGGCGTGCGGCATCATCGAGTTCATCCGGTGTTCGGTTCATCGACCAGCCGGTATTCGCCGAGCGGCTCTCCAGTACATACTCTGGTGTACCGTCCGTACGTACTATAAAGTACGGTCGGCGATTGCGGCGTGGATCGCATTTCTCGGTGCAAGAGATCAGGGAATCAACAAGCGGCACAAGGTGATCGATATGCGAATGAATCCGAGGAGAACCCGATGACGGTGCAGACCCGGACCGCGCGGGCCGGTGAGCCGACGCGCTGCCCGAGCGCCTTCCGCTACTGGGAGGCGCGACGCAACCCGGGCGTGCGGCGGCTCGAACGCATTTTCACCGCGGTCACCGGCAAGGCGCTGTTCCCGACCGACGAACAGGCGCGGGCGTTGTGCGCGGACCTGTTCAGCGGCGACCCGGTCGCCGAACGTTTCGTCGCGGAGGTCATGCACGGCGAGACCGGCGCCGACCGCGGGCGCGAAATGCTCGACCGGGCGCTGCGCACCGGAATCGCCACCGTGCCCGACGCACCCGAGGCCATGCGTGCGCTGTTCGCCGAATTCGAGACCGTACCGGAGTGGGTGCGGCCGGAACTGGTCGAACAGGGCGCGGCGATCTGGCGGCGCTGGGGCACAATGCTTTTCAGCTTCGCCGGGGCCGAAACCCTGGAGATGTACACCGAAGCCGCCGTCGCCACGCCGCTGTCGCTGGCCGGTGGTTACGCCGGTGACAGCGCACTGCGCCGGTTCCTGGAGACCTGCCGGTTCTGGATGGATGTTTCCGAGCCGGGCGGGCTGCTCACCCTCGGCGCCCAGGGCCGGGCGACGGCGCTGAAGGTGCGCATCATGCACGTCTCGGTGCGCGCCCGGGTCGCCGAACACCCCGAATGGCATATCGACAAGTGGGGCCTGCCGATCAGTCAGACCTATCAGCTGCTGACCCTGCTCGGCGGCAGCGTCACGCCCGGACTCGGGTTGTGGGCGTTGGGATATCAGACCACGCCCTCGGAAATCCGTGCGCTGCTGCACTTTCAGAAGTACATGGGCTATCTGCTGGGCGTCCGGGTGTCCTGGTACCCCGAAACGGTGCTCGACTCGCTGCGGGTGCTGGCCATGACGATCGCCTCGCGTTCCTACGATGCCGGGCAGCACGGCGCCGAGTTGATCGAGTCCTATCCGTCCGCCTTCGCGCCCCGCGACGGGCATCGCGGATCGACCCGGCTGCGCGAGATGTACAACTTCCGGATCAATTCGGTGTATTCGGCGATGTACATGGCTCCGGGTACTCGCCGCAAATACCGTATGCCACCGGCATTTCCGTGGATCGCCATCCCGATCGCGCGATTCCCGCTGATCACCGCCATGGAGTTGGCCCGCCGGTGCAGTCCGGCGTTCGCCCGACAGCACGAGAAGCTCATGCTGTGGCACCGGGAGAACTGGTACCGGGCCCAGATGCGGGGCCGCGAGGCGAAATTCGACGCCGGCGGCGCGCTGCGGCGATGAATCCCGCTCTGCACCAGCGAAAGCGATCATGAGCGCCACGGACATCATCGAAGCGCGGAACGGCCAGGCCGCCGGGACGGCGAGCTGACCGCGGGCGACCCGCGCCACAACGCATTACATCCCTCGGCCGGCAAATTGGCCTTCGAGCACTGGGTGTCCGCCTCGATGCCGCTGCGGCCGAGTTCGCGGCCGATGCCGCTGCCCGCGCATCCGCCCCACGGGAGCGCGGCGTGCACATCGGCTCTAATATCGCTGCGCATACCAGGTCGGCGGCTCGCCGAACATGCTCTTGAAGTCGCGGATGAAGTGGCCTTGGTCGGCGTAGCCGAGGTCCGCCGCCAGCGCGGCCCAGTCGATCGCCCCGCCGGTGGCCATGCGTGCGGTCACCTCGTGCAGGCGGTAGCGGCGGATCACCCACTTGGGTCCGATGCCGACGTACTCCGCGAACAGCCGTTGCAGCCCCCGCACGCTCAGTCCCAGCTCGCCGGAGAGGCATTCGACCCTGGTCATGGACTTGTCCCCGGCGATCAGCTCGACCGCGGCCGCCGCCTGCCGCACCCGGGGGTCGTCGTCGGGCAGGTGTTCGAGCAGGAACGCGTCCACGGTCGGCACGTCGAGCGTCGCGGGCAGGTCCATGCCGAACACCTCGGTCGCCGGGACGACGCGGTCGGTGATGGTCGAGACCGAGGCGCCGAGAAACGGGCGGAAGCAACCCGGCCGGAACGTGACGCCGAAGACGTGGCCGCGGCCCTGGAGAACCTTCATCCGGTAGCCGCTGCACACCCCGTTGACGTCCGCGCGGCCGCCGCCGAACGACAAGTGCACATTCGGGTACGGCACGATCTTCTGCCGGTAGGGCTCGGCGTAGTCCCAGCGAGCTTCCCAGTACCGCTCCACCCATGGCGCGAGCGCCGGCGACGGGCCGTGGAACGCGTGGCGCTGATATCTGGTCCACGCACCTCGCAGCTCCCGAACATCCCGTCCCACACCGCGAAGTGTATGTCGCCTTTGTTCAATACCCCGCGGCCCGCGGCGCCTAGCGTCACTGCCATGTCACATTTGTCCAACGCGGCCGAGGCCATGGCCGCGGTCGCCCGCAGCATCACCGACGACCAGCTCGCCAACAAGACTCCGTGTGCGGAGTACGACGTGCGGGCACTGGTCAACCACCTACTGTTCTGGGGCCCGTCGCTCGCCGGCGGCGGCCGCAAGGAGTCCGTTCCGAAGCCGGCGGCGGCCGAGTCCGATCTCGACCTGGCGGCCGGCGACTGGCGCGGACGCCTGCTCGCCCTGCTGGACGACATCACCTCCGCGTGGGCGCCGCCGAGCGCATGGGAGGGCGAGACGACCATGGGCACGCCGCACACGCTGCCCGCGCCCGTCATGGGCGACATGATCGTCGGCGAGCTGGCCGTGCACGGCTGGGACCTGGCGGTCGCGACCGGGCAACGGCTGGAACTGCCCGCCGACCTGCTGGCGCATCTGCACGGCACGATGTCCGCCGGGGTGCGGCAGGGGCGGGAGATGGGCCTGTACGGACCGGAGGTCGCGGTGCCGGCCGGCGCGCCCACCTTGGACCGCATCCTCGGCCTGACCGGCCGTGATCCCGCCTGGGCGTAGTCCGGCGACCGGTGCTCCTCGGCCGGGCACGGCTGGTGTATCCGATCGGAAGTGTTGCGGGACAACAGCTTCAGCGTGCCGGAAGACATTCCGGCACGCTGGTGTGGGGAACTCGGCACCGCGTGGTCGCTGGTACCGGGTGACCAGATCACGCGCATCGATCCGGAGTCGATACACGATGAGAAAGCGTTGGGGCTCAGCGGATTCCGGTGAGTTTGTCCGGGTTGGTGATCGAGTAGATCGCGGCGATCCGGTCGCCTCCGGCATCGGGTTCGACCACGACCGCCGCGAGCGGGCTGTCACCGGAGAAGACCAGGGCGCAGGGATCACCCGCGACCCAGCGGTACCGGATGTCCACCTCGCCGGATGGCAGGTCGGCGGCCACGGCCGCGAAGATCGCCGCCACCGCCTCGCGGCCGTGGACGGGTCGCAGGCTGTGCGCCGGACCGCGGCCGCCGCTGTCGGTCCACAGCGTGACATCGGGTGCGAGTACTTCCAGCAAGGCCGGGAGATCACCGCCGAGGACCGCGTCGGCGAAACGCTCGGTGACCTGTGCGCGCAACCGCGGATCGGCGGGGTGCCGGGGGCCGGGGCTGTGCAGATGGCGGCGGGCGCGGGCCGCGGCCTGCCGCACGGCCGCGGGGGAACGGCCCAGGATCTCGCCGATCTCGTTGTGCGGGAAGCCGAATACGTCGTGCAGGACGAAGACCGCGCGCTCGAGCGGGCTGAGTGACTCCAGGACGACCAGGACCGCGGTGGACAGCGATTCCTTGTGCACGAGGGCGTCGGCGGCATCATGCTCATCGGTCACGATCGGCTCGGGCAGCCACGGGCCGACATAGGTCTCGCGGCGGCGGCTCACCTCCACCCGGCGTGCGAGCGCCTGATTCGCCGCGGCGCGCACCAGGTATGCGCGCGGGTTGCCGATCGGCGGCGCGGCCGGGTCGCGGTGCCGGGCCGCCCACGCGAGCCACACCTCCTGCAGCACGTCCTCGGTGTCCGCGACGCTGCCCAGCATGTTGTAGACCACCGAGAACAGCAGTTCGCGATAGTTCAGGAAGCGTTCGGTCACCTCGTCGTCGGCCCGGTGCGGTGCTCGGTACGTCACGGCATTCCTCTCCTTGTCCGTCCCTACCGCAGAGGTCCGCGCGGTGCGGCGTGTGACGCGAAGTCGGCGATTGTGTCGCACGTCACATTCCCTCCGATGATGTCACGCATCGGGCGCGTGCCGGCTCTGTGGTGGCGATCCGGGAGAACGGCTCCCGGCCGCAGGACGGGAGATACCGATGGACCCGAACGAGCGCGCGTTGCTGGTCCGCCACGACGAGGCCGAAACCCTGGACACCATGGGGGTGCGGCTGTACGCGGACCACGACACGACCGGTGGTGTGCTGAGCGGCAACCGCGCCCACCTCCCCGCGGGCACGGACGGTCCGCCGCCGCACTTCCACACCACCTCTGCGGAACTGTTCTTCATGCTCGGCGGGCGACTGCGGGTACTGGCCGGACAGCAGGTCCTCGATATCGCCGAGGGCGACTTCCTGCTCGTACCCGCCGGAATGACGCACGCGTGGGCGGCCCCGGACGATTCGGCCGCCGATGTCCTGGTGATCTTCACACCGGGCATCGAACGTTTCGACTACTTCCGGCTCGGCGACCGGATCCGCCGAGGCCTGGCCGATCCGGCCGAAATCCTCGCCACCCAGGACAGATTCGACAACCACTTCGTGGACAGCCCGGTCTGGCGGCAGGCCCGCGGCAGCGATACCCGGGCGCTACCGAATGCGTCGGAGCATCGGGCGGACTTCTTGTCCAGCAACGTCTTTCGGCAGACCCCGGCGCAGGCGGGGGATTCCGCATAGATGTTCGGCGATGCTGTGGGTGCTGCTCACCGGCGCGGTGCGACGATCGAGGTTCACCGTGCTCGTCGAACGCCGCCAGCGCCCGGCGACCTCACTGCGCGACATGGTATGCCCGGACTTGTTGCGCGGGAACAGTTTCGCGCAGACGCTCGCCCTCCGTGCGGATCAGGCCGACGAATGCGGCGAGTGCGGAACGGGGTTCGGGGGTCGCGGTGATCGCCAAGCCGATGCGCCGGGCCGGACGGGTTCCGGCGACGCGTCGTACCGCCACATCGGCATGGGAGCCCGAGGCGGCCAGGCAGGGCACGAGCGAGACTCCCATACCCGCTGCGACCATGCCCTGCACGGTCGGGTGGTCCTCGGCTCGGAAGGTGACCGTGGGCACGAATCCGGCACGCCGGCACGCGCCGCGGAAGACGCGGGTGTCGGTACAACGGCCGGTGGCGGAGCTGATGATCCACCGCTCCCGGGCCAGCGCGGTGAGTGGCACGTCCGCTGCCCCGGCATACCGGTGCCGCCGCGGGAGTACTACGTAGAACTCCTCGTCGTACACCGGCATCGAGACAACGTGCGGATATCGCGGACGCTCTCCGGGGACCTGGGTGATCAGCGCCAGATCGGCCTTGCCGTCGCTGATCAGCGCGACGCCGTCGTCGGGATCGGCGGTGACGAATTCCACCGGCACATCGGGGAATTCGGCGCGCAAGCGCATCGCCGCCCGGGACAGGATCATCGTCGTCGCACCGCCGAACGAGGCCACTCGCACCGCGCCCGACCCGCCCGGCGCGAAAGCGGCGACCGCTCGCTCCGCCGCGCCGACCGCGCCCAGGATCGTCCCGGCGTGCGCGAGCAGTTCGGTTCCGGCCGGAGTCGGGCGCGCACCGGTCGGGCCGCGCACCAGCAGGGGCACGCCGAGTTCGCGTTCGAGTGCCGAGACCTGTTGCGAGATAGCCGAAGTGGTGTAACTGAGGGCGGCCGCCGCGGCACTGAGCGAGCCGCGGCGAACCACCTCGTCGAGCACGCGCAGGCGGCGGACGTCGAACATGGGCTCACGCTACGACGCCGGCGTCGGCGTGCCCATCGTTGCGATCAGCGCGAGGATTTCCGGTCCCGGTAGGCCACGGCGGGACCTGCCGGTGTGATGCCGTGGTGCAACGCGGCCACGTCCGGATGTGCGCGGGTGCGGGATTTCCAGGCGTTCTCGCCGTAGCTGTCGAAGATGGGGTTGTCCGGATCGGCTTCCACGCCGCGGGCATGGACGGCCAGCTCCGGCGGCAGGTCCACGATCGGGATCCGCGCGTCCAGGCCCGGATTGAGGAAGTACGGAATCGAGATGCGGTCCGTGCCCGGTTCCGGCGCGAGCACCCGATGCCTGGTCGCGCGCAGATATCCGTTCGTCGCGACCTCGAGCAGTTCGCCGATGTTGACGATGAACGCGCCCGGCAGGGGCGGGACGTCGAGCCAGCGACCGGGTTCGAGTTCCACCTGCAGGCCCCGGGAGTCCGGTTCGACCAGCAGCAGCGTCAGCACGCCGGAATCCTTGTGCGCGCCGACCCCCTGCGGATTGTCCGCATTGCCCGGATAACGCACGACCTTGATCAGCGTGGCCGGGCGATCGGCGAACGCCGCGTCGAACAGATCCTCCTCGGCGCCCAGCGCGACGGCCCAGTGCCGCAGCAGCCGACGTCCGACCGCGGCCAGCGTGGCATCCCAATCCTCGAGTGCCACACGGAACTCCGGCAGCGCAGCGGGCCACAGATTCGGTCCCTGCAACCGCAGGTAACCCTGCGCGCCGGGGATTACCGGACGTTCGGGACCGATATCGACCTGTTCACGCCAATCCACCGAGCCGTTGGTGAGTTCGCCGCCGAGGCGCGAATATCCGCGGAACTGCGGGCTGCGCAACTGGCTGATCTCCTGTTTCGCCTCCTGCGGAAGTGCGAAGAAGCGACGCGCGATCGCGAGCAGGTCATCGATCTGCCGCCGCGGCACCCCGTGGCCGGTCAGGTAGAAGAATCCGGTCTCATGGGTCGCGGCGAGCAGCGCCGCGCGGAACTCCGCGGTGTCGGCGTCGGCCAGATCGAGAACGGGGAGCATAGGCCCACTGTGGCCGATCCGCGCGGCTCGCGCACCCGCCCGCCGGGCCTCGCGCACACGGTTGAAGAAAGTCTTCAGGTCACTCGGCGGTGTGCGGTGTCGCGGGCGGGCGCCCGCGCAGCAGTGAGGCCAGGGCGCTGACCAGCGCCATGATCGCGGCGGTGGTGAACACGATCACCAGACCGTGATGGAACGGCCCGGACAGCAGCTGCGGGAAGAACGTCGTACCGGTCAGCGCGTCCGCATTCGCGGGCGGCAGGCTGTTCAGCACGTCGGGGCCGAGCAGGTGGGCGATCGGGTTGTTGCCGAGGAATGCCGAGAACAGGCTGCTGACCGGCGGGAGCGAGGCGAGGCGATCGGCGGTCGCCGGGGACACCCCGTGCGTTTGCAGTCCGCTGGACAGCGCGTGCGGCAGGCCGGAGGCCAGGCCGCTGATCATCAGGGAGAAGAACACCCCGATCGACAGCGCGGTACCCGAATTCTGCAGGGTGGCACGCATTCCCGAGGCGACACCGCGTCGTCCGGCGGGCACGCTGCTCATGATCGAGGAGGTGTTCGGCGCGGAGAACATGCCCTGGCCGAATCCGCTGGCCAGTATCAGCAGCGCGAACAGCGGGTACGGGAACACCACCGGCAACGCCATCAACCCGAGGAACGAGGCGGCCACGATGAGCAGTCCGACCGTGGCGAACAATCGTGCTCCGTACCGATCGGACAGATAGCCGCACAGCGGTCCCGCGATCAGGAATCCGGCGGTCAGCGGCAGCATGTAGATGCCGGCCCACAGCGGGGTGGATTCGTAGGAGTATCCGTGCAGCGGCAGCCAGATCCCCTGCAACCAGATGATCAGCATGAATTGCAGGCCGCCGCGGGCGATCGAAACCAGCAGGGCGGCAAGGTTTCCCGCCGCGAAGGCGCGAATCCGGAACAACCCGAGCTGGAACATGGGGTGCGCGACCCTGGTCTCGATCACACAGAACGCGGCGAGCAGCAGCACCCCGCCCGCCAATGCCCCGATCACCCAGGGATTGCTCCAGCCGGTGGCGTGTCGCCCGTAGGGCTGGATGCCGTAGGTGATCGCGGCGAGGATGACGCTGGTGCCGACGGTGAACGTCGCGGTACCGGCCCAGTCCACCCGGGCAGGCTGGCGCGCGCCGATCTCGCGCAGACTGCGATAGGACCACACCGTGCCGAGGATGCCGACCGGGACGCTGACCCAGAACACCGCGTGCCAGTCGATCGCGGCGAGCACCCCACCGGCCAGCAGGCCCAGGAACTGACCCGCCAGCGCCGTGATCTGGTTGACGCCCAACGCCATTCCGCGTTGCCGGGCCGGGAAGGCGTCGGTCAGGATGGCCGCGGAATTACCGGTCAGCATCGCGCCGCCGAAGGCCTGCACCATCCGCCACCCGATCAGCCACATCGCGCCGCCGGACCCGTGCATCGGGTCGATCGACAGGGCCAGCGACGCGGCGGAGAAGACCACGAAACCCGCGTTGTAGATGCGCACGCGGCCGAACATGTCGCCGAACCGGCCGAGCGTGACCACCATGACGGCCGAGACCAGCAGATAGCCCAGGATCATCCAGAGCAGATAGCCGATATTGCCCGGGGCCAGCGGATCCAGGCCGATGCCGCGGAAGATCGCGGGCAGCGAGATGATCACGATCGAGGCGTCCAGCGAGGCGATGAGCACGCCGAGGGTGGTGTTCGACAACGCCACCCATTTGTACCGGCCGCCGACGGCGGGGCGCTGTAATTCGGTGGTGCTCATAGACTTTCGGCCAGCCTCTCCAGCAGCGGTACCGCATCGAGCAGCCGGCGGCGTTCGGCCGCGGTGAACTCCGCGGTGAGCGCCTGGCTGATGCGCCGGGTGGATTCGGAGCGGCGGTCGTCCAGGAGGCCGCGACCGGTGGTCGTCAGCGACATCACCACCCGACGGCCGTCCTCGGCGTCGGGGCGGCGAGTGACCAGTCCGCGCTCCTCGAGGGCGGCCAGGGTCGTGCCCATGGCCTGCGGCCGCACCCGTTCCAGCTCGGCCAGCGCGCCCGGTGTCGCGGGCCCCTGCCCGTCCAGCCGGGCCAGTACCGACGCCTCGGAAAGCGTCAGCTCACCCGAAGCGTGCCCCTGCCGCAGCCGCCGGGTGATCCGCCCGACCGCGATCCGCAGCCGAGCGGCCGTACCGCACAGCTCCGCGCCGTTCCCGGCATCCTCATCCATGGATAGTAACAATAGACTTATCAACCTGGAGTGATGAAATATTCCGGCGAAGTCCCTGATTGCGGGTGCGCGTCCACCGCGACACCGGTTACAGCCAAGTCGAATTGGCGTTGTTCGGGGCGGACGCGCTGCCTCGAAGAACGGAGCGGGGAGCCTGCGGGCCGAGCCCCTGCCGGCCGGGGTTCGGTCAGCGCACCGCGTCCGTGTCGACCGGATCGATTGCGGCCGCCGCGCATCGATCGGCGTGAGCTGTCGTGCGCTGCCGCGCAGAACGGGGTGACGCGATCACCCGGCCGCGGAGGCCTTGCGGACGGTGCGGTCAGCGGTGGACGCTCATTCTGGCGACATCGGTTACGGCCGTGGCGAATTCGCGTGGCGCTTCCTGCGGGACGTTGTGTCCGATACCGTCCAGGACGCGGTGGTCGTAGGGCCCGGTGAACAGGGCGCGGTATCCGGCGCCGCTCTTCGCGGGACCGTCGAAATCGCTGCTGATCGTGATGGTGGGGACCGTGATGACCGGTTTGGCGGCCAGGCGGCGCTCATCGTCGTCGTACTGCGGCTCGCCGGGAGCCAGGCCCAGGCGCCAGCGGTAGTTGTGCACCACGATGTCGACGTGGTCCGGGTTGTCGAAGGCGGCGGCGGACAGATCGTAGGTCGCCTCGTCGAAATGCCATGCGGGCGAGGCGATCTGCCAGATCTGCCGGTTGAAGTCCTTGGTGTACCGGCGGTATCCGAGTGCGCCGCGCTCGGTGCTGAAATAGTACTGGTACCACCAGCCGTATTCGGCCTTCGGCGGCAGCGGCTGGGCGTTGGCGGCGACGTCGGTGATGAGGTAACCGCTGACCGCCACCAGGGCCGAGCAGCGCTGCGGCCACAGCGCGGCCACGATATCGGCGGTCCGCGCGCCCCAGTCGTAGCCGCCCAGGATCGCGGACGGAATCTTCAGCGCGTCCATCAGCGCGATGACGTCCCGGGCGACCGCGGCCTGCTGGCCGTTGCGGACGATGTCCTTCGACAGCAAGCGGGTGGAGCCGAAACCGCGCAGATACGGGACGATCACCCGCATACCCTGCGCGGCCAGGATCGCCGAGACATCGGCGTAGGCGTGGATGTCGTAGGGCCAGCCGTGCAGCAGGATCACCGGCGTCCCGTTGGCGGGACCCGCCTCGGCGTAACCGATATCCAGCACTCCCGCGTTCACCTGCTTGATCGGCCCGAGCGCGTGCTGCGGCGCGGCCGGAGGCGTGCCGGTGTGCTGCCGGGCGGGGGATCCGCAGGCGGCCAGGGCGGCCGTGCCCGCCGCGGCGGTGGTGAAACGGGCGAAATCCCTTCGGCTGAAACCGGTCACGGTCGATCTTCCTTCCGAATCGTGCGTGCGTCGTGGTCGGCGCTGCTGAGATCCATCACACCCGCGCAGAGTCATCGAGTCCAACGATTGCTTCAGATCCGACTCATCACTGAAATTGATAGGCTCGAGGGATGGAGTTACGGCAGGTCGAGCACTTCCTCGCGGTCGCGGAGGAGATGAGTTTCTCGCGCGCCACCGAGCGCGCCCATGTGGTCCAGTCGGCGCTGTCGGCCTCGATCGCGAAGCTCGAACGTGAGCTGGGTGTGCGATTGTTCGACCGCACGCGTCAGCAGATCCGGCTCACCGCGGCGGGGGAGCGGTTCCGGGTGCACGCCTACGAGATCGTGCGGGCGACCCGCGCCGCGGCCGAATCGGTCGTCGAATTTCATGGGACATTGTCCGGCACAGTGGATTTCGGATCGCTGATCTCCTACGGGCCGCTGGATGTGGCCGGCGCGCTCGGCGAATTCCACCGCGCGCACCCGTTTGTGCGCCTGCGGTTGCGGCTGAGCCAGGCGGGCGCCTCGGCCTATCTGTCCGCCCTGGTCGAGGGGTCGCTGGATCTGGCTCTGGTCTCCATGCCCAATCGCTTTCCGCCGCAACTGGATCTGCGACTGCTCTTCGAGGAACCGATGGTCTTCGTATGCCGCGGCGACCATCCCCTCGCCGACCGCGCCCGCGTCGACGTGGCCGGACTCGCCGAAGAGGAACTCGTCGGCTTCCCTCCCGAATTCGGCCTGCGCCGGCTGATGGACGAGGCCTTCCACGCCGCCGGAGCCCGCTCGCACACCCGGTACGAGGTCCCCGCCGGATACGCCGCCATCGCCGAACTGGTCGCCAACGGCCTCGGCACCGCGTTCATGCCGCCGTCCGAGGCCCGCCGCTTCCCGGCTCTGCGCCAGATCGACCTTGTCGACCCCGTCCTGTGGCGGGTCTACCTCGCCTCGCCTCCGGCCGGCCAGATGACCCCCGCCACAACACGTTTGGCCGATACCCTGCTGGCTGCCGCTGCTCGCGCCCGCACGAGCGGGGGAGGTTGATCCGCACAGGGAAACGTGTGCACGGTGCGCCGATTATGGTGGCCCGCAACATGTTCCGGTGGTCTCCGGGTGCCGCAGCGGCAGCAGGGCCGCTCCTGCGGCGACAGGTCACCGCCCGCGATACCGGGGCACCCCTCTTCTTCCCCCTCGGCGTGGACCCCGATGACTCACCTGGGCGCTCGCCGCGTGCGGGAATCAGGAGAGTGCGAAAACCGGGAAACCTGGTGCGATCTCGGCCAATTCGGCGTCGGTGGCATCTTTGGTGACGCCCTCGAAGAAGCGCCCGACCTCCCAGCCCCAGCGATCGAGGTATTCGCGCAGCACCGGGATCTTGTCGGCGTCGGGGACCTCGGTGGCGGTGAAGGCCTCGGACTTGCGGCCCAGACGGAGTTCGCCGGTGCCGGCGGCGCGCAGGTTGCGGACCCACTGAGTGTGGCCGCGTGGGGCCACCAGGTAACGGCGGCCGTCGGCGGCGGTGAGGACATTGACCAGGGTGGTGCGCCATTGGCCGCTCTTGCGGCCGCGCACGGCCAGCAGGCGGGAACCGGCGAGGCTGATGCCGAGCTTGGGCAGCAGGTTGAAGAAGCGGTTCATGATCGGGTCCAGGCCGGACGGGCCGATGTAGCGGGTGGTGGCGTCCATGGGGGTTCCTCCGAAAGTTCAAATCGAGAGCGGTGCTCTCTGTCTGTGAACAGTGTGCGCGTTTCGGCGCAATGAGTCAAGAGCGGTGCTCTCGAAACATTTCAGCGCTCCGAGACGTGCCATACTGTCTGCATGAGCGTGCCCAGAACCGCCCGAGCCCGAGCCCGAGCCGAGATCACCCGCGAGATCGCGGATGCCGCGCGCCGCCAACTCGCCGAATCCGGGGCCGCCGCGCTGTCCCTGCGTGCCGTCGCCCGGGAGCTCGGCATGGCTTCCTCGGCGCTCTACCGCTACTTCCCGAGCCGGGACGATCTGCTCACCACGTTGATCGTCGAGGCGTACACCGCCCTGGGCGACGAAGTCGACGAGGCCGTCGCCGCGGCCACGGCCCCGCGTGCGCAGTGGCGTGCCGCGGCAACGGCGGTGCGGCGCTGGGCTATCGCGCATCCGCACGAGTACGCGCTGCTCTACGGCTCACCGGTACCCGGCTACAAAGCTCCCGAGGCCACCATCGCCCCCGGTTCGCGAATTCCCCTCGCAGTGCTCGGTATCGTCGGAAGAGCTTGGGGGAGCGGCACTCTCGCGACTCCCGCCGACGAACTCGGCCCGGCGTTGAGTGCACAGCTCGCGGTGATCGCCGAGCAGCTCACGCCCGGGGTCCCGGAGCCGATCCTGGCACGGGCGGTCATCGCCTGGACCCAGCTGTTCGGAGTCGTCAGCTTCGAGCTGACCGGCCAATACGTCGGCAGCGTCGATCCCGCCGAAGCGTTCTTCGACTATTCGGTCGAGACCATGGCAGACCTGGTCGGCCTGCGCCACTGACCTTCCGGAATGCGTTGCCGCGCGGCACCTCTCGACATGCGGCAGCTCGAGGAAGTAGGTTGGGCTCGTAGTTTCAAGGCTCGCGCTGAACCGGCGGCTGAATGGCTATTCCGCTCGCTCGCAACGAATGTCTCACCCTCGGTAGGGTTTCCTCTGCTCCGGAGGCCGCCGGCACGACCGCGCGGCCATGACCGAATCGAGGTCGGCACCCATATGGAAGCCGCAGCGAATTCCCCTGACGCGGTGACGTCGTGTTCATCTGACGCGACGACGACCCGCGAAATGTCGCGTCCAGCGCGCCTGCACGCCCACAGCGCAGTGTCCACGGCCCTCGCGCTGCAAAGCGATCACGCGTTGTGCGAGCTCGTGGATGCGGCCACGCCGCTGGGCGCCGGTATCGGCGGGAAGTCGGCGCTGCTGGAGGTCGGCGGGACCCCGGTCTTCGTGAAGCGAGTGCCGCTCACCGACCTGGAACGGCAGCCGGAACACGTGCGGTCCACGGCGAACCTGTTCGACCTGCCGCTGTTCTGCCAGTACGGCGTCGGCCTCACCGGCAGCCCAGGTTTCGGGGCCTGGCGCGAGCTCGCCGTGCACATCATGACGACGAACTGGGTGCTCGCCGCCGAATACGCGGGGTTCCCGATGACGTACCACTGGCGGGTGCTGCCGGACACGACGCCGCTGCCGGCCGAGCTCGCCGACATCGACCGCGCCGTCGCCTACTGGGGCGGCCGACCGCAGGTGCGCCGCCGGATCGAGGCCGTGCGGGACGCTTCGGCGAGCATCGCGCTGTTCCTGGAGTACATCCCGCAGACCCTGCACCAGTGGCTGAACACCCGGGTCGAGGCGGGCGACGAGGCCACCGACCTGGCCTGTGCCATGGTGGAGCGGGAACTGGCCGCGGGCGCCACGTTCATGAACAGCCGTGGGCTGCTGCACATCGACGCGCACTTCGAGAACATCCTGACCGACGGTCGACGCCTCTACTTCGCCGACTACGGCCTCTCGCTCTCCGGCGGATTCGATCTCTCACCGCAGGAGTCCGCGTTCGTCGACCGGAACCAGAGCTACGACCACGCCTTCACCTCCACCTACCTGGTGAACTGGCTGCTCACCGCCCTGTACGGGCTCCGGCGGGACGATCGGGAAACACGCGCCACGATGGTGCGCGCCATCGCCGAGGGCGAACCGCCGCAACGCATTCCCGAGGGCGCCGCCGCGCTCCTGACCCGGCACGCGCCGATCGCCGCCGCGATGTCCGAGTTCACGCGCGCGTTCCAGCAGACGAGCCGCAGCACCCCGTATCCGGACGAGGAGATCCGCCGCCTGCTGGACGGTCTGGGCCCTGTGCTCGCTCAGCCCGTGTGACGGAGTGGGCTCGGCGGTATCCCGGTCGACGACCTGGACGCGCCGCCACACCCATGCTCGCGTCTCGATCCGCGAACGAGTATGCACCACAGTATGTTTCGCGCGGCATACCGCCCTGTATACGGCTACTCGATGTGGCGGTTGGGCTCGTTCCCGGTCAGGATCGGGACGGTACCCCATCTGTCCGCGATCACCTTGTACTCGTTCGTCGCCGCACGGCCGAAGTGATGAGCGAATTCCGAGAACCAATGCTGATTCGAACTGTGCGCATGCGGCGTGCGCAGCGAACACACCTGGGACATAACGCCTCAGCTCGCTCGCCACAAGCGTCTTACCTCAGCTGCCACCAGCTGCGCGGGCGTCCGCCGGCTGCCACGCCTGCATTGATTACCTGAGGTGATCTGCGCACGTTTATTTATTTGCCGGGTCGCCGATTCGGAGCGCGGACCTCGCGGCGAGGTGGTCGGTGCGTTGCCTCGGTTGCTGCGCCGGGGCGATCCGGTTACCGTCCTTGCACGTTGGGGAGCTGAGAACGGGAGGTCGGGTGCGGGACGCCTTGCGGATCGCTGTCGCCCAGCCTCGGTGCGCGGGTCATGCGGTAGCCGAGAACGCCGTGGCGCATGCCGAGTTGATCCGGGCGGCCGGGGCGCGGGTTGTGGTGTTTCCGGAAATGTCGCTGACCGGGTACGAGTTGGAGGCCGAAGTCGTTGCGCCGCACGACGATCGGCTGGCCCCCATCGTCGACGCATGTGCGCGGGCCCGGACGATCGCGCTGGTCGGTGCGCCGGTGCCGGGGCCGCATATCGGTGTTCTCGCAGTGGATCGGCGCGGCGCCTCGGTGGCCTACCGGAAGGTGCATCTGCACGACAGCGAATCCGCCCGCTTCAGACCGGGTGAGCCCGCCGTGCTGGAGGTGGACGGTTGGCGGCTGGGCCTGGCCGTTTGCCGGGACACCGGCATCGCCGAACATGCCGAGCGGACTGCCGCGCTCGGGATCGATGGCTACGTCGCCGGTGTCGTGCACAGCGCCGATCAGGTCGGCCTGCACGGCGAACGCGCTCGCCGGGTGGCGGCCGAACAGGGCGTCTGGGTAGCGACCGCCGCGTTCGCTGGTCCGACCGGCGGCGGATTCGACCGCACCTCAGGACATTCCGGCATCTGGTCGGCTACGGGTGCGCTGCTGGCCGAGACCGCTGCCGAGCCCGGCGAGTTCGCCTGCCACACGTTCGATCCGTGAACCGATGTTACCGCCGCGCAGTGGCATTCGCGGGTACCGGGCACGAGTGCGGCGGTGTCCGGCCCGGCGACCGAGTCCGTCCGCTCATCGAGCTTCGGGGTCCAGCGCCAGGACCGAACGACCGCCATCGACCGGAACGGTTGCGCCGTTGATGAATCCACCGTCGGTGGACAGCAGGAACTCGACCGCTGCGGCGACCTCATCGCTCGTCGCGACGCGGCCCAACGGATGCAGTGCGGACATATCGCGTTCGACGGCCGCCGCGGACTCCGGTGTCAGCGAGGACAGGTATTCGGTGTAGCGCTCGGTGAGGACCGACCCCGGCGCTACCGCGTTGACCCGGATCTGGTGGCGGCCGTATTCCACCGCCAGCGCTCTGGTCAGTCCTTCGATCGCTGCCTTGGCGGTGCTGTAGGGCAACGCACCGGGGACAGGCCGAAGTGCCTGGTGCGAGCTGATGTTGACGATCGCGCCGCGGGTGGCGGAGGCCAGGAAACGGCGAACCGCGGTACCGCACCCGACCACGACCGGGCGCAGGTTGGCGTCTACGAGGTCGAGCACTCGGTCCGGGCCGGAGTCGTGCAGTGCGGCGTCGCGGAAGATGGCGGCGTTGTTCACCCACCCGGAAAGGATGCCGATCTGCTGTGCGCGGTCGGCTGCCAGCTCGGTGATCCGTTCGGCGCCCGCGTCTCCCGCCACCACCGTTACCGGTCCTGTTGTCCAGGAAAGATTCTCGGTGTCGCGCTCGACGACCACGACCGCGTGTCCACGCCGGAGCAGTCGGTCCACGATCGCGCGCCCGATTCCGCGTCCACCACCGGTCACCACGTAGGACTGCGTCATATATCCGATGCTAGACAGTCGATCCCGGTCCCGGACCAGGCCGCGCCCCGGCCGGGGCGCCGAGCCGCGACCGGGGGCGCTGTCCCATCGGCCGAAACCGGGCTCGAGGTCTTCGCGGCGAACCCATGAGGTGCGACTCGCCCATCGTCCCGCAGCAGGTCGGCATCGATCGCCGAACGGCCGCCGGTGCGGTGCGAGACGACCTCAGCGGGTTGATCGTCCGCCGCCCGCCCTGGTCGATCCGCACTGCCGCCAATCGAGAACCATTGCCCGCCAACATATTCGGCGATACGGTCAGCGTGATGACCCACGAGTCGCGGCTCGGTCGCGGAATCGTTCTCGCAGTGGGAGATCGGTGGGGGTGGCGGGATAGATGCCGCGGTCGATGAGGCGGGGCACGACCTCGTCGATGAACTCACGGATGGCCGTCGAGCCCGCTGCGAACATGAGATTGAAACCGCCGACGTTGCCGTCGTCGTGCCAGGCCACGAAGTCCTCGACGAGGTCGTCGTAGGAGCCTACGAATTTGCGGTGCGTCGCCCCGCCGCGGCCGACCGCCTGTGCGACGACCTCGCGCACGGTCACCTCGGGGTGCTGCTGTATCCAGGTGTAGAGCCCGACGTAGTTGCCGAAGGTGCTCTTGATCGTCTCCTCGACGTCTTCCGGGCGCGGGAGCAGATGGGTGGGGAACGGTTCGGTGAGGTCGCCGAGCGGGATGTCGAGGCCGAACTGTCCCAGCGCGAACGGTGCGAGGGGCGCCCAGTCGACGTGACTGTCCAGTTCCCGCAGTTTCTCCTGGGCCTCTTTCGCGGTCCGGCCGAGGTAGGGGATGAGACCGGGGACGGCCGGGACCGAACCCGGGGCCCGGCCCTGGTCGATGAGCGCCTTGTCCAGCGCTTCGCGGTAACCCGCGGCGCCGGCGCGGGTGGAGGAGTTGGTGAACACCATATCGGCGTGTTTGGCGGCGACCTCGATGCCCGGTCCCGACCCGCCGGCCTGCGCGATGAGCGGCCGGTGCTGCCGGCTGGGCGCGATGTTGAGCGGTCCGGTGACCTGAAACAGCTTGCCCTGGTGGTCGATCGGTTCGGCGTAGAACCGGGTGCGGCCGTCGGGGTCACGGCGCAATTCCCGGTTGTCCCACAATGCTCGCAGAACCTGGAGGAATTCGTCGGCGCGCTGATAGCGCGCCGCGCGATCCAGATGCCGGCGCAGGCTGTAGTTCTGGGCGAACCGATCGATCACCGAGGTGACCGCGTTGTATCCGGCGCGGCCGTCGGATACCTGGTCGAGCGAGGCCAGCAGCCGGGCCAGGTTGTACGGGTCGTAGAAGGTCGTCGACGCCGTCGCGATCAGGCCGACGTGCTTGGTGCGCTGGGAGATCGCGGTCAGTGCGGTGATGGGCTCGGCCGGTCCGCCGTCGAATGCCGGGGACCCCTGCATGCCGGGGATGTCGCCGACGAACAAGGCGGTGAACAGACCCTCGTCGCCGAACGCGCCGTACTCGAGCAGGCGCTCGAAGATGCTGCGTTCGGGAATGCCTTGCGCCCGTTCGTATTCGTAGGCTCCCTGGTGCAAGTTGAGATCGTTGGCTACCAGGTTCAGACGTAGCTGGCGTTGCATTGCCATGGCGGCTCCTGTCGTGACACACCCAGGGTAAGGGCGTGTTTCGTTCCCCGGAACCGGTCGGCAGCGGTATGTGCCCGGCGGCGCGCACTTGTAGGATCCTCTTGTGTTGGAACGATTCCGAGTACAGCGGGCTGTGGCCGCGCCCGCAGCCGAGATCTTCGCCGTTCTCAGTGATCCGCGCGGGCACGTCGCCATCGACAGTTCGGGCATGCTGATGGCGGCCAGCGGAGAGGTCGTCACCGGGACCGGCGACACCTTCGTCGTGCACATGGACCGCGAAGCTCTCAACGACCGCCCGTTGGGGCTGTACGACGTGACCGTCGAGATAGTCACGTTCGAACCCGATCGGGAGATCGCGTGGACCGTTCACGGTGGAAGAAAGTGGGAACACGTCTACGGCTACGAGTTGGAACCGATCGAGGCAGGCACACTCGTGACGTCCTACTACGACTGGTCGGCGGTCCCTCGGGAGATCAAGGATCGAGTCGGCTTCCCGGTGATCCCGGAAAGCGCACTTCGCGCCACACTCGGCATTCTGGCTCGCACGGTCGCTCCGGGTAAGCCGCGGCCGGAACTGCCTCCGCGGTAACGCAATCGGGGCGGCCCGGCCTGCCTACCGCCGTGCCCGTTCGAAGCGCGCGGCGATGGCGAGCACGGGCGATCGGTGTGAACTCAGGCCTCGGGTGCGGGTTCGACCGCCCGCACCTCGATGGCGGCGTGGACCTTGTCGATGCCGCCTCGCAGAATCGCCTGCGGGACGAAATAGAAGGCGTGGTTCCAATACCGCTTGACGATCTTGTCGAACACCCGCCGCGTCTCGGATGCGGGGAGCATGCGCGCCACCGCCTCGACCGGCTCTCCTTTCACTTTGCCCAGTACTCCGCACTTCTGGATCGTGACGCGCGGAGTGTTGTTGATCCGCTTGGTCTTCCATGATCCGGCGTCGGTGATGATCAGCAGCCTGTCGCCCTCGGGCACACCCCAGACCGGGGTCGGCTTCGGCTTGCCGTCCTTGGTGAACGTGGTCAGCAGCAGATACCGCTCACGGTAGACATCGTCGAAGGTCTGGGCCATGGAGCTGTCACCTTTGCTGGTTCGATCGCGTCCGGATGAGGATTCTTCCGGCAAACTATAAGCGACCACCCGGTCTCCGTCGCGCACAGGTGTTTCGGTACGGCTCACCAACATCGGCGTTGGCCGGCAATATATTCCATTGAGCGCGAATTACCGCGATCCGCAACATGTTCCGGCCAGCCGTCGGTTCCCGGTGGTGCCGGGCCGGCCTCTCGTGTCGATGCGGGACGAGCCCGCTGGTCAGTAGATTTCGTAGTCATATCGAACGCCCGAGGCGAGCAGTGCGGTGGCGGACAGGCCGAACATGCGGTGAAAGTTCTCGCTGAAATGCGACAGTGAGGCGAATCCGGCGTCGACGGCGCAGCGGGTGAGGTCGTGGCCTGCGGCGAAACCTGCTGCCGCGGAGAGCATTCTGGCCCACTGGCGGTACCGGCGGAAGGTTGTTCCGGTCTGCTCGGAGAACATGCGCAGCAGATACGAGGTGGACAGGCCCACGGCGGCGGCGACGTCCGCGGCGTTCGTCTCTGCGGCCGGATTGTCGCGCAGTAGCTGTGCCACCTTGGCGATGCGCGGATCGACGGCATCGGGCGCGGGAAGGCTCGCGTGCTGGAGTACCTGCTCGACATCGAGAACCGTGTCGGTGCATGCGGTGATCAGCTGCTGCTCGTTCCGGTGCTCGAAGCCGAAACCACCGGTGACGCGCGCCATCTCGGGCATCCGGCGTTGGCCGGCCAGGGGGTCGACGAACAGGTACAGCATGCGTCCACGGGGCGCGGGGATCCGGTGCGTGGCCCGGGCCGGGGCATAGGCGCTGCGCGCTCGTACCGTACCGATCTCGCCGGCCCGGAATTCGAACGGCTCGTCCAGGCCGACGGCCAGGCAGCCGATCGAGGTGGAATGCGCGTCGATGGCCAGCCCGGGTCCGACGTATCCCGCGTGCCCGCGTCTGATCCACAACACGGCCCGTTCGGCACCGCACGTTTCTGAAAGCGCATCACCCGCCACTCCTGCCAGGCTAATCGCAGTACCGCGACCGCGGAGACAGCCGCGGCGTCGGAGTGAAGGAGGTGACCGGTGACGGGTGAGGCATTGCGATCGGCGAGCACCGGGCCGGGCGGATCGGCGACTACTCCGGCCGAGGAGATGGCTCGCGATGTGGCGGCGCTCGCGCAACTCGACCGGCGGACCACGCGTCCCGGTGAGCGCAGGTCGGCCGAGCTGCTCGCGGCGCGGTTGACCGAGGCCGGGGCGGTGGACGTGGCGGTGACCGAGTTCCGTGCCCAATCATCCTGGGTCCCGGCCCATCTGGCCCATCTGACCGGGGCGGTGGCGGCGAGTGCGGTTTCGGGGATGTGGGCGCGCTGTGCGTCCGCGGCGGTCGCGGTCTCGTACGAACTCGAGGTCTCGGGCCGCAATCAGTGGCTGCGGCGGCTGCTGCCGGCCGGACGTGGCGTCTCGGTGTCGGCGCGGGTGCCCGCCGTCGGCCGGGCGTATCGCACACTGGTGCTCATCGCCCATCACGACGCGGCGCACAACGGTCTGGTGTGGCATCCGAAGACGGTGGCGCTGAACCGTTTTCGCTCGCAGCGCACGGGGCGCGCCGTGCCGAGTCATATGCCGGTCCTGCTGGCCATGCTCGTTTCGGCGCTGCCGCACGCCAGGCTGCGGCTGGGGGCGCGGTTGGTGCTGGGTGGGGCGGGTCTGGCGATGATCCAGTCGATGTGCAGCCCCACCACACCGGGCGCCAACGACAACGCCACGGGAGTCGCGGCCGCGGTCGAACTAGCGCGGCGTCTGCGGGCGGCGCCGCTGGCCGATACGGAGGTGATCATTCTGTGTCCCGGAGGGGAGGAGGCAGGAAACGTCGGTATGCGGGCGTGGGCACGCCGGCGCGCGCGATTCGAGCCCGATCACACCCTGGCGATCGGCCTCGATTCCCTCGGCAGCGGTGAGCATTTGGTGGTCGCTCGCCGCGAGGGGCTCACCGGCTGGATGGCCGAGCGCGACATCGCCGCCGCCCAGCGCATCGCCGCCCGGGCGGGCATCGACCTGCCTGCGGTGGCCTTCGCGAACGTGTGCGACACGACGATCGCCAAACATGCCGGTATGCGGGCGATCTCGCTGCTGTCCTACGACCGCGGCTGGATTGGCAACCTGCACTTGGCATCCGATGCCGCCGAGGTCGTCGGCTGGAACACCGTCGTGGACGCGGTCGATCTCACCGAGCGCATCGCCCGTGCCTGGGACCGCGGCGAAATCGACTGAGGAGGAACGAGAATGGCACAGCGCGATACCATCGCGATCTACGGCGCGACCGGCTACTCGGGACGCGCGATCGCGAAAGAACTCGTCGCGATGGGGCACCACGTCGTGCTCGCGGGGCGGTCGGCGCCCGCGTTGCGACAGCTCGCGGCCGAACTCGGCGGCGCCGAGCACCGCGCGGTTCAGCTGGACGACAGCACCGGATTGCGGGCGCTGGCATCGCAGGTGCGCACGCTGGTCAATGCCGCGGGACCGTTCGCCCGCACCTGTGCTCCGGTGGCCGCCGCCGCGATCGCGGGTGCGTGCCACTACGTCGATATCAGTGGCGAACAGCAGTCCATCCGGTCGTTGTTCGAGACCTACGGCCCCGCGGCCGCGGCGGCCGGGGTGGCGGTGGTGCCTTCGGCCGCCTTCTACGCGACGCTGGCGGACCTGCTGGTGTCCCTGGCCGCTGCCGGGCTCGAGCGGATCGACGATCTCGACATCGGGTATCACATCGACGGCTGGGTCCCCAGCGGAGCGGCGCTGGAGGCGAGGCTGCGCGGGGTCGCGTTACCGGTGATCGCCTTCGACGACGGATTCTTCGAGCTGACCGGCCAGCCACCGGCTCGCTATTTCGATTTTCCGGCGCCGGTCGGTCGTCGCCGTGTCGTGGCATATCCGCTCCCGGAGGTGCTCACGATTCCCCGCCACCTCCAGGTAGGGCGCATCCGGCCCGCGATGACAGCGGCGACTCTCGTTCCGCCCGTTGCCGAAAGGTTCGTTCCCGAATTGTCGCGACTGTTCTCGTGGGGCCTGCGCTCGCCGCTGTCCGGAATCTTCGAACGGGTCGCGGCCGCGGCCGCCGGAGGAGTACGTACGCGAATCCCCAACGACCCCACAGTTTTTCACATCGCCGTCCGGCTCTCCGGCGGCGCTGTGCACCGCACGGCCACGATGTCGGGGGCGGGCATCTTCGATATCACCGGCCCGATCGCCGCACGCATCGCCGCCCGCACGACCGAGACCGGCTTCACCGCCTCCGGCCCGCTCGCCGCGGCGCAGCTGGTGGACCCGGCGCAATTCCTGGAGGCATTGCGGGAGAATGGGATTCGCTATCGCGTCGAAGAGGGCTCGACGGAGAAGATCTCCCGGTCCTCCGGCAGTGCGTAGAAGACCAGGACGCAACCAGCAACGGGCTCTGCCCACCACCATCCGGCGATGCTGTTGAGAAGCAAGCCGACCAGTACGGCCACTGCCGGTTGTGGGCGTTGTTGTTCCGCGGTTGCCCTTGTTCGAGCAGGGGTGTGGTTGGGTTTGTGCAGCGGGTCAGATGGCTGAGGCCGACTCTGGCCAGGGCGGGGCCGGAGGGTGAGAGCTGTCCACTACCGCACGGATGTACTGTGCCGAGGCGACAGAGCCAGGGTCCAACTGACCGACGGTATCCGGCTGTCCCGAGGTTTCCGGCGGGCAGTACGCGCTGTTTATGCCTTCCTTCAGCCTGATCAGTTCATGTGGTGCTATCCAGGTCTGCTCCGGAACCGTGATCGGGTCGATGACTGCCTCGGTGTATACGCAGGTTGCGGTCCAGTCGATGCGATAGGTCTGGTTGGTGTCGTTGTTGCATTCGAGAAAGGCGTCGCCGCACTCGACGCCGGGCGCGAGGTTCACCACGGGGCCGGCGGCGGCAGGCGGTGCGAGCAGCCCGATGGCCGCGAGGCTTACCGCTGCGATGCCGGCGATACCGGCCGTTCGCTGATTCATTCGCATCGACTCCAAGTCCTGAGGGTGTCGCTTGTGTTCGCCAATGATGCTGTCTCTCACTGGTAATCATCTGATAGCCACCTGGAGAAGGAGTGTGAGTTCGAGCAGGAGTCGAGCGCAACGGGTTGCCGGGACGGTGTCGCGTCCTGCGGATCGGGTGACCCTTGTCGATGTCCTCGGCCATGTAGATGTCCTTCATCGTCGCGAGCGCGCCTGGATGCGCTGATTGCGCGCACGCCGATCACCACCAGCAGGCACAGTTTCTGCTGTTCGAGACGTACTTTGGTGTGGATGCCGTCCACCCACAGATAGACATAATCGGTGCCGATCACCTTGAACATCCGGGACGTATCTTCGCGCCCCGGCGTTGGCGCGCCGAAACAATCAAAACCCTTGGATTACTTGATCATCCGGGAAGGTACTCGTTCCCGGTCACCACAGGTTCTGATCATTGCTCGCGGGGGCGTTGGTTCTCGCCGTGCACAGTGGAACGCTTCCACTGTGCTTCAATTATCGCCACCCGCAACATGTTCCGGCTATGCTCGGGTACCGCAGCGGCGGGCAGGCCGCTGATCTGCCGGTAGTTCGCAGCCGCGAAACCGGGGTGCCGGTGCAGATCGTCTGATTCATTCCTCTCGTTTCCTGGTGCTGTCGGGTGAGTGCTGCCACAGCACACCACCGGCTCCCGATCGGATCCGGTCGAAACGAGAAATCGACCGCGATCGCCGACGACTCCCAGGAAGGGACTCGCTTTCGCGGGCGATTCGACTCCATTCCCCATCCGGCACTACCCGAATTTTCCAGGAGGATTCCGTGACCAGCGCGCAGGACATGACCAGCGGCGAAGAGGCGATGAGCGGCCCCAGTGCGGCAGGCGGCAAGCGCATCACCGAAGACGACGGCCCCTCGTCGACTCTGCCGCGCCGTCAACTCGGAAAGTTCCTGCGGGAGAGCCGCGATGCCATCGGATTCAGCATTGCTCGCGCGGCGAAAGAGGTCGATCTTTCCAGCGCAGCCCTGCAACGTATCGAAACCGGACAGGTTCAGAAAGTAAGCCGGGCGCTTGTCCAAGCGTTATGCGCCATGTACGACGTGAGTCAGGAAGACACCGCTGCGGCAGTCGATCTCGCGGTGCAGGCGCGGGCGAAGAGCTGGCATCACCTCTACGGCGGGATGTTCAGCAATGCGTTCAATATGTACATCGGGTCGGAGTCGGCGGCGCGGCGGTTGACCACTTGCCAGGACCAGTGCATTCCCGGGCTGTTGCAGACTGCGGACTACGCGCGGGCGATCATCAGCGCATCTCCGCAATTCACGACTCGTGAAGATATCGAACGGCGCGTGGAGCTTCGCATCAAGCGCCAAGCGCTCATCACCCGTAGGACGACTCCGGTCGAGTTGGACGCTGTGCTGCACATATCGGTGCTGTACCGGGCGACCGGTGGGGCTCGCACGATGGCGAGGGCGTTGCGCCAACTCGCCGATCTGTCCACGCGTCCCAACATCACAATCCGTATCCAGCCCTACAGTGCCGGTTTGACCTGGGGAATACCCCATAGTTCGTTCGTCATCATGGACTTCGAACGCAACGCCAAAGGTGAAACTGTCGAGCCCCCAGTGGTTTTCATCGAGGGTGGTCCGGCACCGGATGTGTATCTCGAGAAGCCGGACGAGGTCCGACGGTATCGTGAGCTTGTCGCGGCCATCCGGGATACCTGCCTGGATGAGGTACAGAGCAGAAACCTGTTGCGGCAGGTGGCGAAGGAGTATGAGCGCAATGAACGATGATCTGTCCGGAGCCAAGTGGTTCAAGAGTACTCGCAGCGAGAGCGGTGCAAACTGCGTCGAGGTGGCCTGGCTCGAGCGGGGCACAGTCGGCATCCGCGACTCCAAGAACCCGAACGGCCCAGCCCTGACCTTCACCCCGAGCGAGTGGGACGCCTTCATCGCTGCCACCCACACCGGCGACTTCAACCGCCCGTAGCCGCGAGTCGCATTCTCCGACAACGGCTCTGATCCCAACGTGGATCAGAGCCGTTGTCGTTTGCCGACATTGCCGAAGCGGACAATCGGCCGGTCGTAGACGCCGCACCCGGCATCGGCGAATCACATCCGCCCCCGTGTACCGCTACCGAGGAATGCGAGTCGAGCGTGGAGGCGGACCGCCCCACCATCTGGTCATCTCGAACGGCGGCAGCAGAACCGAGAACGGATGACAACCCGCGCGCACAAGCTGACACGCTGCCTACCATGGTTGCGCGGCCGTCCGGGCTATCGTCGTGGCGCGGTGGGCGCAGCTGCGCTGACCAGCTGTGCTGGGCGACCGCGTAATGCCGCCGGAGGTGTGTCGCTGCGGCCGTATCGACGAGCGCGGAGCCTGCCGCATCGACACCGGGGTCGGACACGACATGAAATACGCATTCGATTCCTGCTACCGACATCGGCGGCCGGTAGGCGAATGCCTCGAGCGGATGCGCGATCGCGATTTCTCGACCGACCTGCGAATATCTGTACTGGGACAGTAGGAGGTTCCTGCTTTATGGGGGCGTTCCAATCGGCATACGCTGGATTGCAGCCCCTACTTTGGAACGGTAGGGTCGAGCGCGAGTTACACGGGGGAGGGGAGCCGGACCACCCCGGGAGCGGGACGCCCAAGCGCCGGTGGTGGAAGGGACGAGATGAGCAGCTGGGGGAAGACGATCCGAGGCTCTGTCGCGGCGGGCGCGGTGCGGGTGGTTTCGGGTGGCTCGTCGGCCGGGACCGGGTCGGATGTGCCTGCGGCGCAGGGCTCGTGCGCGCGGGCGGGTTCGCGGCGGTCTCGGGCGTTGCGGTCTGTTCGGGTTGTCGGGGCGGTGTTCGCTGTGGGGGCGGTGGTCGGGGCGACCGGGTGTTCCGGGGGGTCGCATTCCGGTACGGCTGTCAGTAGCGGTACTGCCGCTGCTTCGACGAGCGCGGCCTCTGCCGCGTCGACACCGGCGTCCAATACGGGTTGGAATCCGTGTTCGATACCGGATGCGGACATCGCGGCGGCTGGACTGAACCCGGCGAAGAAACAAACCGATTCCGGATCCCTCGGTACTAAATTTCCTGGCTGGGATATATGTAGCTGGATGAGCGACAGTTGGTATCTGCTGAATGTGCTCTCCACCAATGCACACACTTTCGATGAAATAATTCAAAATACGACGCAGTTTCAGAATCCGCAGCCAGTGAAAGTGGGGGGGCGTGATGCCACACTGTTGCATCAGGTGGACGAGCCACGAGGCTGCACAATTGCTTTCAACATCCCCGGTGACCCCGTCCAGATCGAGGTGAATCCAAAGCTCAGCGCCGATACGATCGGCGACTCTTGCGCTGAGGTCGAGCGTATCGGTGGCGTGTTGGTGAAGGACCTTCCCAACGGGAAGTAGGCGCAGATAAGAGCGGGGAACTGATCATGTCGGAACTGGATACCTGGAAACAGCTTGCCGAGGATGTCTCACAGGGCAATCTGACGTTGAAAATACACCGCGAGGCGTTGGATACAGCTGCAAAGCATCTCCAAGACTACATCGATCACATCGACGGCTTCAGTAACAATATCGACCTCGTCGCCAAGGTCTCCGGTTTCGGTGGTTTCCAGATTGGTGTTGATCTGGCGAAGAAGTTTACCGAGAAAGGCGGCGGCGACGAGTCGATCAAGCAACGGCTGAAGGAACTGCAAGACGAGGCCAAGGCCATCCAGGACACCCTCCGCAAAGCCGCCAAGGCCTACGCCGAAACCGATCAGCAGTTCGCGGACGTGTTGAAAGCGAGCACCCCGTCGTGACTCCTCAGCAACCGGCGAATTATCTGGATCAAGGCAGTGGCGCGTATCTGCGAGCGCAGTTGCAGTCGATGCAGAGCAACGGGATCTACGCGCACATGGTGTCAGCGGACCAGACGCAGGTGTGGGACGCCGATCAGCTGGCATTGCAGCGTAAGATCAATGACCTTGCCAAGGAGTCGAATTCGGGTGTCGATCCCGAAAGCCTTACCGGTGCGGATGAATTCGAACATCTGACGCTGGAACAGATCCGCGATCTCACCGATCAGATCAAACCAACTGTGGTGCAGGCGGTTTCGGAGGCGTGGACGAAGATCGGTCAAAGTCTGGGCGAGGCCACCAAGACTCTCGGTGACGGTCTGAAGGCGACGATCGCCGAGAACTGGCAGGGCCAGGCCGCCGGGCGGGCATCCCAGGCGATAGCGCACTTCGTCGACACCTCCACGAACGTGGGTACGGCCGCGTCGATGGTCGGGATGAAAGTCGCGTTCGCACAACGCGGTAGCGATGAAACCTCGCGGCTGTTGGGACCGGTGCTCGCGGCGGCGGTGCCGACCGCCCCGGCCGTCCAGATTCCCGGAACCTCAGCGGTGCGGACGCCGATTCCGGGTTCGCTGGCCGCGTTGGTCCCGACCATGGCCGGAGTGCAGTCCGCCGAGTCGCAGAAGGAAGAGGCGCGGCAGGCATCCCTCCAGGTGCTGCGCAACGTGTACGCGCCCGCCATGCACGGCGGTGATCAGGGAGTGCCGGTGCTGCCGTCGGTGCAGCAGTCCACGAACCCGACCGGACCGCTCGCCCCGACCTCGATCGCACCCGGCTCGGCGACACCGTCCACGGCGACCGCGCCGAGCGCGACGACACAGCATTCCGACACGACCACGGACCAGCAGCAGCCCAACCCGGCCGACAACACCCAACCGACCTCCACCGATCCCGCCCAGAACTCCGGCAGTCAGGCGACCACGCCCGCCGGCACCGCGGGGGCCGCGGATTCCGCTGCTTCCGCGTCGTCGATCAATCCGAATTCCACCACGACGGCGGGGCTGGGCGGTGGCGCGGGAAGCGGTGGGGGACTGTCGTATTCGGGTTCGGGGGCCGGGGGCGGGCTGGGTGGATCCGACAGCGAAAGCTCGCGTCCGAATGGTCCCGGGTCGAGCGTGCCCGGTAAGTCCGCCTCGGCCACGTCGGCCGGCGCGGCGGTCGGCGCGAGCCGGGCCGGCACGACGAATTCGTCGGGTATGTCGCCGGGAATGCTGGGGCAGGGCAAGGGCGGCAACTCCGAGGACGACAAGGAGCGCAAGTCGTCCGACCTGCTGCGCGGTCAGCACCTCGATGAGTGGATCGGGGACGGACAGCAGGTGCTTCCCGCCTTCGGCGCCATCGGCGCGCAGGCGCCGTCGGCCCAGTCGCCGGAAGATGAGCCAGCACATCGGAGACCGCCTGGGCCGCCGCCGTCGGGCAGGGTTCAGGGAGAGTACCGGTGATCCACTGGCAGTTGACCAGCCGGCAATACGAGGCCGCGTTCTTCGCCATGCGACGCGACCGTCTGCCCTACCCGACCTGGAATGCGCTGTGCGCGCAGGACGAGGCCGACCTCGCTCGTCAGCGCCGCGAGGCGATCGACACCCTGCTGCCCCGCGTGGACGACGACCTGGCGCGACTGTTCCACACCCTGGCCGAACCGCGGATTCGTGTCCACATGCACGGTCGCGTCGGCGGTGACACGTACAACCCGCACACGCAACTTCGCGGGTACGCCGGGTTCGGGGATTCGCTTGCGGCAGTGGCGATTCAGGAGCCCGACCCGGAGCCCGGGCGCAGCGGTGACGTCACCGTCAGCCTGTGCAGCCACCGGCAAGCGCAACTGCTTCTCGCTCGCGTGCTGCCCTCGGACCAGCCCGGCCGCCACCGGCTCGCCGTGCTCAAATCCGACCTCGACATCGAACCCGACTGGAACGGCGGCTGGAACCGCCCACCGACCCCCGGCGAACGCGTCGAACGCTTCTTCTCCCGCCCCCGCGCCGGCTGGGGCGAATTGCTCTGCTACCCAGGCCCTTTCCTCGACAACCGAACCGACGGAGTCCAGGGCTTCCTCTGGATGGACTTCCACCGCGACGGCCGCTACTACGTCCGCGAAGACGCCCACGGCTACACCGCAACTCCCATGACCAACGACGACTTCGCCAACCACATCGCCAGCACCGTCTGGCGAGTCGGTGAACTCCAATCCAGCCGGTGAGGGGCAATCTGGCGGCGTGACTATCCGATTGCCACGCCGACCGCCGATCCAACGAATGAATGAGGGGGGACGAATGCCCAGAGACATTTACAACCTTTACGACGACTGTGACGATTACGACGACGAGGGGGGTCCTCCACGGTCATGGCTGGATGACTCGGTCAGCTCCACGTCTTGGTCTGCCGCACCCTCGGCGCCGCCGGTGCAGGATGGGGCACCCACCCGGCTCGGTGTGGAACTGCCGCCAGTGGTTGTTATCCCAGCCAGGCCACGGCCAAATGGTAATAGTATCCAGGTCGAACTCAGTGCCGAGGTTGATGGCAGTCCCGTGGCGATTGTGTTCTCAACCGTCGGGTTGCTGATAGAACGTCTCGGTCGGCATCAACCGTGGATGATGGTTCCAGCGGGTGGTTTACCGAGCTTGCTCGGCACAGCTGCTATCGCGATCGTGCTCGATCCATCGGAGACGGTGTGCAGGCCACAGTGGACAGCGGAACGGCTACAGGCGTTGGAGGTTTATCGGTCATGAGCGACTTCAGCGTCGTACTCGGTGATCTCACATCGATGGCAAAGACCTTCGATGACGAGTCGAATACGTATCAGGCAATGCTCCCGAAGTTTATGTCGACCGCGCCCGTGGATTCCGGTGACGGCACATTGAACGAAGCCATGAAGAGTGCGGTCGACCTCTTGGAGCTGCTGCATCATCAGATGGTTCGCACGATTCAGACACATGCACAGAAGCTGGCGTACGCGCGAGACTCGTACGAGCATCACGATGCGACAGACCGGCAGCTGTTCGACAAGCTTACGAAGGAGTTGAGTTGAGTGGTCGGAGGGGAGTAACGGATGAGCTGGATCGGCGGAGATCTTGCTGGATTGCAGGGCATGGGCACTTTGATGAAGGGTGCACCAGGCCTCACTGAAGATGTGGTGAAAGCGCTGGGCTCCCAAACGGACAAGATCGTCGGAGACGTGGGGTGGAGTGGAAACGCCGCCGATATGTTCCGCAAAGCCTGGACGGCTACGTCGGTCCAGATGAGTGCCTTGGCTACCGTGACCGGAAACATCGGCCAGACGATAGGAACCCTGGGCGACAAGCTGCAGCAAATCGAAGGCGACCTGTACAACGCCGCGCACGAGGCAAAAAGCAAAGGCGCACAGATCGGCGACGATGGCAAGCCCCTGTCCCTGGTTATCACTGGGAATCCGGATTCTCAGGAAGCCAAGCAAGCCCGCGAAGCTCAACAGAACTATACGGACATATACAACTCGGCTATCCAGATCGCTCAGGGATTTCGCCTGCAGGCTGCCAAATCCATTACGGATACACTAAAAGCCATCCAGCCGACCAAGGGTGAACTTTCAGGAAAAGACAACAGCGACTACGAGAACTGGACGACGAGCGCCGACTATCTACGCGGACTGTATGTCGTCCCGAACGAAAAGAACTCTGCCTGGGCTAAAAAGCTTCCGGACGAGCTGAAAACTACCTCCGCCAGTGTCGATAAAGCGTCAGATGACCTGCGAGCGGCATTTGACAAGTACTATGCCAGCAATAAAACTATGCCGATCGACGATCCGGCGCGGACTAATTTTCTCAGCGCCTTCGGTGACTTCCGTCAGCAGCAGAATGCCCTCGCCGACGCCGAAGCCGGTAAGGGGGAGAAACCTCTGTCAAAGGCATTGAACGTCAAAATTGGTGATGTCGGCAAGCTTTTTCCCGGCCTGGGCGCAGACGCGCCTGAGGGGTTGAAGTTCCTGAAAGATATTCCAGTGGTGGATATTGCGGCATCGGGAGCTGTTGCCGAATTGCAGGCGCAGGATGACATTCAGAAGGGTTGGAGCGCGACTACAGCGCGTGCCCTGGACTATACGGCTGCTGGCGCCGGCCTGGTCGCTGGTGCAGGTGTGGGTGCGGTAGCGTCGACCGTGGGTGCTCCGGTGACGGCGACTGTTGTTGGTGCCGGCATCGTTGTCGTCGGCGTCGGTGATGCCGTTTACGAGGGATTTCACGAAGACTGGGACGAGGATATCGACGACCGCGGATGGGTCGGTGGTGTGACACATGGCCTCGGCCACACTTTCTCCAATACCGGGGGCGACATCGTCGGCATGGGTAAGAGTGTCGCCGATGCGGCAACGAGTCTGTGGCACAAGGTGTTCTGATGCCTAACCACTCTGCCGAAGATGTCGGTCCGACGATCCCGAAGATTCCGGCGTTCGGCACCTCGTGGTTCGATCGCGGTACTCGCTATTGGGTCAGGCGGGTGTTCTTGGCGCTCTTCTGGGGTCTACTGCTGGTCGGCGCTGTCGCTTTTGCGCTGGCATTTGCGATCGGCGTGTCCAGCGGGATGAGCCGCCAAGGGAACATAATTTTCTGGATCGTCGTAGCGGTCGTCATTATCGGTGGCCACATCATCGGGTTCAGAAATATCCGGCGCACCCGAGAGCGGCAGCGTTCCGCCGCGCTGGGTGGGGTTACCGGCGTGGGGATCGGCGCGTCCGCCCTCGGCGGGTCGACTGTAGCCGCGGGGTTGCTCGGGATCGGTTCGATTATCGGGCTCGGTTGGTTCACCGCGCTCTTCTTCTACTCGTTGACGCGGTACGCGAGCCCGTTCGAGGTTCGAGCGGTCGAAGATATGCGGCGTTGGTTTCAGGCGCGTCCCGATATTCCCGACGAGGCACGGCCCAAGCAGTTCAGGCGGTAGAGCGAAATCGGGCGAGGTGGTCGGTTCGAATCCCGTTGCGGGAGTGGGTATTTCGTCAAATTCTGGCGGGGCGCGCGCCGCGCCGGCGTGGGCGCATCTGGTACAGGCGGTACCAGGCCAGGGACAGGAAGATCACCGCGAGAAGGATGACGAATCCGATGTCCATCAGCCAGGTGCCGAGGCTGTGGTTCCACAACGGGTCGGCTGCGCCCTTGTGGGGGGTGAGGGTGTCGAGGTCGATCGTGGCGGCGCCCGCGCCGAAACCCCAGCGGGACGGCGACAGATAGGCCAGCTGTTCCAGGACCGGGGTGCCGGGCAGGCGCACCATCCCGCCGGTGAGCACCAGTTGCGCCATCGACAGGACGATCAGCAGCGGCAGCGTCTTCTCCGAGGTGCTGACGGACACCGATACGAGCAGGCCCAGCGCCAGCGACGCGATGCCCAGCACCGCCATCGCCAGAATCAGTTCCAGATCGACCGGCAGGAATATCCCTGTCGGCGGCATCTTCTGACCGATGGTGCCGATCAAGTACAACACCACCGTCTGCAGGATCGTGATCACGCCCAGCACAAGGAGTTTCGACATCAGGTAGACCCCCGCCGACAGTCCCGCCGCGCGTTCTCTGCGATAGATGGTCTGCTCTTTGACGATCTCGCGTATCGAGTTGCCGGTACCGATGAAGCACGCGCCGAACGCCAGGATCATCAGCTTGGTCGGTGCGTCGGTATTGCTGCCCGGGGCGCCGGCGAAACCCGCCCCGCCCGGCACGGCGGCGATCAGGCCACCGAGCAGCAGCGGCATCACACCCAGCAGCACCAGATAGCTTCGGTCCGAGGCGATGACCGCCAGATAGCGTCGGCACAGTGTGCTGAGCTGGCTGAACTTGGACTGCGACGGGGGCGGCGGCGCCGGCGGCGACTGCACCTCGGCCGGACCGGCACCGTCGGTGAGCCCGCCCGCCACGTAGTGCCCGAAGCGCGGCGTATCCCGGAACTCTCCGGCCCAGTCGCGATTCTCCTCGAGGTCGAACGCCTGGAACACCTCTGCCCAGGACGGCTGCCCGAACTGCTGCAAACCCTCCGCGGGCGGTCCGTAGTAGGCCAGCTTGCCGCCGGGCACCAGGACCAGCAGACGGTCACAGGAATCGAGATTCGCGACGCTGTGCGTGACGACGATGACCGTCCGCCCGTCGTGCGCCAGCTCGGACAGCATCTCCATGACCGTCTTGTCCAGGCCCGGATCGAGGCCGGAGGTCGGCTCGTCGAGGAACAGCAGCGACGGTTTGGTCAGCAACTCCAGTGCGACGCTCACGCGTTTGCGCTGACCGCCCGAGAGCCGTTCGATGCGGGTGTCCGCGTGCCGCGTCAGGCCGAGTTCCTCGAGGACCTCGTCGACCCGCTGCTCCCGCTCCTCGGCGCGGGTGTCACCGGGGAACCGCAGTTCCGCCGCGTAGAGCAGGGCACGTCGCGTCGGCAGCTGGTTGTGCAGGATGTCCTCCTGGGGAACCAGCCCGATCCGGTGCCTGAGCTCGTCGTAATCGGTGTAGAGGTCGCGGCCGTCGTAGCGGACCGTCCCCTCGGTGGCGGGCCGCAAACCGGTGACCGCGCCGAGCAACGTCGATTTGCCCGCGCCACTGGGCCCGATGACGCCGACGAGCGAACGCTGCGGAATGGGGAAGCTCACCTGGTCGAGCAGCACCTTGCCCTCCGGTGTGCGCACGATGAGGTTCTGCACCGAGACCGAGACGTCGCCGGTGTCGACCGACTCGCGCAGTTCGTCGCCGACCAGCCGGTAGGTGGTGTGTCCCATGCCGATCGCGTCGGATTCGGACAGATCCGCGATGTCGACGCGGGAGCCGTTGACGTAGGTGCCGTTGTGGCTGTCGAGGTCGACGACCCGGTACTTGCCCTCGCCGATCTGGCGCACCTCGGCGTGATGGCGCGAGACCATCAGATCGGGCACGACGATGTCGTTGTCGGCGGCGCGGCCGACCCGCAGCGTGCCCGTTATCCGGACGACCGCGCCCGGGTGGGCGGCCGGAGCCGAGGATCGCGAAATCCGGCGCTCGGACGGAAGCAACGTGAACGTCGCCTCGTCGTCGAGGTCGTAGCCGGGGTCCGGGACGATCATGGTGGCTTCGCCGATATCGCCCCCGGCATCGGGGACGGGGCGCGTTTGCGGCGCTTCCACCGAACAGGCCAGTTTCTCGCCGTCCACGGCGTGGCCGAGCTGGAACGTCTCGTCGTGGTCGATGAGCATCCGCTCGACCCGGTGCCCGTCGAAGAAGGTGCCGTTGAGACTGCGCGCGTCCTCGATCTCCCAACCGTCCGAGCCCCGTTCCAGGACGGCATGCAGAGAAGACACGCGCGGATCGTTCAGAACTATATCGGCCGACGGACCGCGGCCGACGTTATATGCGCCTCCGGCTTTGAGACGATAGACGCGTTCTCTCGTCTGCACCACAAGTACCGGTGACTCGGCGAATTCGGTGGAAGACTGATTATCCGCCATAGCTGGAGTATACGACCGTTCGGGCGGACCGGCGGGGCGAATCCTATGCTTCGACGATCAACTCGGTTGGTCGAGGGGATGTGGCTTGACGTGCTGTTTTGCCTGCTCCCGGCGTTGCGGCGACTGCGGTCGATTAAATCGAGTGACGTTTCGGGGACTTTCACATCTTGCCATCCTTCGTCATTTATGTTCACGTCGACTGTTCGATCGGGGTGATGGTGTCACGGGCTGCCGCGCAATATATTTGTAGGTACTCGAATCGGTTCGTGAACACGAAAATTCCCGCCCAAGAAAATCGGCATTACGGCTACCCCCGGACACGTCGCAAGCCGCGGCCAGGCCGCCACGGCGACGCGTCCGGACGCGGCGTCGGCGAAGCGCATGCGGACTATCGTCGACATCTTCGGGACGAAACCCCGCTGGTGAGGAGATGGCGATGCGGTACGAGGAATACCGGGCTCACGATGCGGTCGGGCTCGCCGAGCTGGTCGCTCGTGGCGAGGTGAGTGCGGCCGAATTGCTCGAGCTGGCATTGGATCGCTGCGCACAGGTCGATCCGGCGATCAACGCGATCAGTCTGCTGATGCAGGAGAACGGCCGGCGGCTGGCCGCGCAGGAGCTCTCGGGGCCGTTCGCCGGGGTGCCGTTCCTGATCAAGGACCTGGCACAGGATTACGCCGGGTATCCGACCTCCGCGGGCACCGGGCCGCTACGGTCGGTGCCCGCTCGCGAGCACAGCCTCGTGGTGCGGCGCTGGCTGGACGCGGGCCTGGTGATCTTCGGCAAGACCACCACGCCGGAATTCGGCAGCAAGGGCATCACCGAGACCAGGACATTCGGCGCGACCCGCAATCCGTGGGATACCGAACGCACGCCGGGCGGATCATCGGGCGGGTCGGCCGCGGCGGTCGCCGCGGGCATCGTGCCGGTGGCGGGCGCCAGCGATGGCGGCGGTTCGATTCGCATTCCCGCGGCCTGCACCGGGCTGTTCGGGCTCAAACCCGGGCGCGGGTTGATTCCCGGCGGCCCGGTGTCCGGCGATCCGCTGTTCGGGGCCGTCAGCGAGGGCGTGCTGTCCCGCAGCGTCCGGGATACCGCGGCCATGTTCGACGTACTCACTCCGCCCGATCCCGGTGCGTCCTACCTCGTTCCGCGGTCCGAACGCCCGTACCTCGATGCGGTCACCGATCCCGTGCGCCGCCTGCGGATCGGATTCACGCACGCGTCCCCGCAGGGCACAGCGGTCGATCCCGAGGCGGTCCGCGCGGTCGAGCAGGCCGCGGCGTTGCTGGAGTCGTCGGGGCACATCGTGGAACCCGCCGCACCGGATATCGACGGACAACGTCTGGGCATGGACTTCATGACCGTCTGGACCGCCTGGTGCGCCGCGGAACTCGTCGAGGCGTGTCGCGAGACAGGCGCTTCGACAACAGCTTTCGACATCGACACACAGATGCTCGCGGCGGCCGGCCGGGCGGTGCCGTCCCCGGAACTGCTGCTCGCGCACGTGCGCTGGACCGAATACACCCGTGCCCTGGGCGATTTCCACGAGACCTACGACCTGTTGCTCACCCCCACCGTGGCCGGGCCACCGTTGCGCATCGGTCAGAACCGCACGCCCGCGATCGCCGATACGGTGGTGCCGCCCTTGCTTCGCCTGGGTGCGGGGCGGATCCTGTCCCGCACCGGGGCCTACCGCGATACGGTCGCCGCCAATCTGTCGGCCGTCCCGTTCACCCAGCTGGCGAACGTCACCGGCCGCCCCGCGATGAGCGTGCCGACCCACTGGACCGCGGACGGCCTGCCACTGGGCACGCAATTCGTGGGCCGCCCCGGCAGTGAGTACCTGCTCCTGCAACTCGCCGCCGAAATCGAAACGGCCCAGCCGTGGTTCGACCGCGTCCCGCCCGAATCCGGCCTCGCCGTGCCTTCGGTGGCGGCGGGCCGGACGCGGTGGTGAGGTGCGCCCGGACTATTCGCGCCAGCCCCGGAGTTCGACGCCCTTGGCGGTATCGACCCGGAAGCCCAGTGAGATCTCCGCTGTCGCTTCGGGTTCCAGCGGTAGCCGCCAGGCCAGCTCGCCCAGGTCGGTGCGGTGCTGCGGATCGGGGCGGCAGCTGATGTCCCGGACCACGATGCCCTCGTCGCGCGAGACGGGGATCCGGTCCAGGACGGTCACGGTGGTGGCGCGGCGGCCGAAGTTGCCCACGGTGATGCGGTAGCGGACCTCGCGCCGGGTCGCGCTGCCGATCACCGCCTTTCCGGCGGTGCGGCGCACCAGCTCGCGTTCGGCCCGGATCCGTTCGTCCACACCGAGGTTCAATTCGATCTCCTCGCCGGGGGCCCAGATGTCCAGGGTCGTGGTGCCGACGAACTCCGCGTCGTGGAACACCGAGGCCCGGCCCGGCCGCAGCGTGTGCTCGGAGGTGTTGACCGCGGTGGCCCGCAGATACACCTCCTGGCCCTGCGCCGGTGCGGTGATGTGATCGAGGGTGGCGTCCAGGTCCAGCGTGGCCACTGTGGTGCGATGCGCGGTCGCATCGCTCGGGACGGTGATCCGTTGGCGCGGACGGTAAGTAGTCGCCGCCGCACCGTGTTCGATTGCGGGCGAGGCCGAGTCGGCCATCGATGCGTGTAAAGCCTTGGCGCGGGGCATCATTCCCGGTTCGGGTGGAGCGCCGTACGCCGCCACCGGTTGGGGCGGTCGCACGCGGTCGAGGTACCACGGCTCCGGTTCGGGCAGTCGCGCCGAGATCGCCGGGCGGGCGGTGGACAGGGCGAGTTCGCACGCGGGCCAGTCCTCGCCGGTGTTCTGGGTGATCTCCGCGGACCAGCCGAGCGTGAGTCGTTCCTCGCGCAACCGGATGTCGTAGCTCGAGCTCCAGCGCGCGTCGTCGACCACGTAGGACAGTTCGAGTTCCAGCTCCCCGGCCTCGTGCACATCGAGGGTGACCGCGACCTGCCGGCGATCCGGGGTGCGCTGCTGATGGTGTTCGGCGAGATCGCGTTCCACCGCACGCAACTCCTCCTCCCGGCGTTCGTGCTGCCGGTGCAGCTCGCGCTGCCGGCCGAGCGTCGCGCCGAGCTGCTGTGCGAGTGAATCACTCAGTGCCGCAACCCGATCCGGATCGAGCTCGCCCGCCGCGAGCGCCTTGGCGAATGTGCCGCCGCAGCGGCGGCGCAGGCCGGTGAGCAGTTCGGTCCGGCTGTCCTCGACGGTGCGGGCGTCGGCCAGTTCCGCGAGCCCGGACCGGAGCTGCTCGGCGCGCTGTTCGAGTTCCCGCACAACGGCATCGGGCGAGCGCGGATTGCGCCGCGTCGCCACATCGACGCCGAGGACCGCGGCCGCGCCTCGCCCGCTCACCCGTACCGAATCCGGCACCAGTCCCAGCGGCAGCCCGCCGACCTCCACCACCTGCTCGCCGGTCTCCACGATGACGGTCGTGCGCCGGGTGATCCGCGCCTGTCCGGGATAGACGGTCACCGCCACGATCGGGGCGTCCACCATGCTCATCCCGCGAGGCTACCGTGACCGGCGATCCGGGCACGCGATGCCGGGAAACAGGTTGGCGATCAACGCATCGGCGAAATCGGTGGTCAGGGGTTCGGCGGGGAGTAGCAGGCGGTGGTAGCACGCGCCCCAGAGCTGGTCGACGACGGTCTCGAGGTCGGTGTCCGCACGGATCTGGCCCGCTTCGCGTGCGGCGGTGAGGCGCTGCACGGCCAGGTCGCGGCGGGGGCGGGTGTACTGCTCGGACAGGGCCGACGCCAGGCCCGGATCGCTCTGCGCCGCGCCGATGATCTCGGCGACGACCGAGCCGTTGCGGCGCAGCAGGCCGATGAAGGCGTGCAACTGGGTGGTCAGGTCGCGTCGGATGTCGCCGGTGTCGGGGAAGGCCAGGGTGTCCTGGACGGCGTCGAAATACGCCTCGAACGCCAGCGCGCCCGGTGAGGGCCACCATTTGTAGAGGGTCACCTTGCTGGCTCCGGCGCGGGCGGCGACCTTGTCGAAAGTGACGCTCCGAATGCCTTGGGAGAACAGCAGTTCCGAGGCCGCGGCCAGAGTCGCGCGGCGTACGTCCCGCGCGGGGCGGCGGCCGCGGCCCGGGGGCAGTCGCGGTGGATCCTGTCGTGTCATGGGTTCTCCGACTTCACTCTCCCCGCGTGTCCGGCGGGCGTATCCGACGCACCGAAGTATATGGACAGATTGTTCATATTGCACTAATGTACAAGTTGTTCACATATTCGAGGGAGATGGATATGACCACAGGGCAGGCACCGGCACGGGTCGCGATCGTGACCGGCGGGTCGGGTGGAATCGGCGGTGCGGTCGCGCGGCGGCTGGCGGCGGACGGAACGACGGTCGTGGTGCACTACGCCGGCAGTGCCGCCCGCGCGCGGGAGGTCGTCGAATCGATCACCGCGGCAGGGGGTGTCGCGATCGCGCTGGCCGGCGACGTCGCCGATGCCGGGGAGATGGAGCGGCTGTTCGATACGGTCCAGCAGCGGTTCGGCGGGGTGGACGTGGTGGTCAATACCGCCGGAATCATGCTGCTCGCACCGGTGGCCGAGATGGATCTGGACGCGTTCGACCGGATGCACCGGGTCAACGTGCGCGGCGCCTTCGTGGTCTCCCAGCTGGCGGCGCGCAGGCTGCGGTCCGGCGGTGCGCTGATCAATTTCTCCACCTCGATCACGCGGCTGCAACCACCTGCCTACGCCGCCTATGCGGCGACCAAGGGGGCGGTCGAGGCGATGACGCTGATCCTGGCCCGGGAGCTGCGCGGCCGGGACGTCACGGTGAACGCGGTGGCCCCGGGGCCGACCGCGACCCCGCTCTTCCTGGACGGCAAGAGTGAGGAGCAGATCGATCGGCTCGCCGCCGCGCCGCCGCTCGAGCGGCTGGGCACACCCGAGGACATCGCCGAATCCGTGGCCTTCCTCGCCGGGCCCGGACGCTGGGTGAACGGTCAGGTGGTCTTCGCCAACGGCGGCATCGGCTGAGGGCCGCCGGACCCGATGCGAAGATGACCTTCGTGACCGCAGCCGACGACGATCGTGACGCGCCCGCCCCGCCCTCGACGCTGTATCTGATCAAGCAGCTGGAACTGGCGGTACGGGCGGTCATGGATGACGCGCTGCGCCCACTCGGGCTGACCACGCTGCAGTACACGGCGTTGACGGTGCTCGAGCGGCGCGGCGGGCTGTCCTCGGCGCAGCTGGCGCGCCGGGCATTCCTGCGGCCGCAGACGATGCACGTGATGGTCCGGACCCTGGAGGAGCGCGGGCTGATCAGCCGGGACCGGGATCCGGCCAATCGCCGCGTACTGCTCGCGTCGCTGACCGAGCGGGGACGTGAGCTGCTCGATCGGGCCGCACCGCGTATCGAGCAGATCGAATCCGGTCTGCTCGCCCAGATGAGTCCGCGGCGCGGCGCGGAATTGCGTGCCGCGTTGCGACAGGGCGTGGCCGCGCTGACCGCCGAGGCGGCCGCGCGCGGGGTCTCGGCGACCACTCCCGCGGACGAGTAGCCCGGAACTGTTGACGGCGAACGGATTCGACGGCACCATAGGAGCCAAATCATCAGTAATACTGATAATGGAGCGCCGATGACGACAGCCACCGAGCCCTGGGGCGAAACCGTGCACGTGGAGTTCGAGGAGGGGATCGCCTGGGTCACGCTGAACCGCCCGGACAAACGCAACGCGATGAATCCGGCCCTGAACACCGAGATGTGCCGGGTGCTCGATCATCTGGAGGCCGACCCGCGCTGCCGGGTGCTGGTGCTGACCGGTGCGGGCGAATCCTTCTCCGCCGGAATGGATCTGAAGGAGTACTTCCGCGACGTCGAGGCGACCGGGGATCTCGCGCTGCAGTACCGGGTGCGCCGGGAGAGCAACGAATGGCAGTGGAAACGGCTGGCCTACTTCCCCAAGCCGACCATCGCGATGGTGAACGGCTGGTGCTTCGGCGGGGCTTTCACCCCACTGGTGGCCTGTGATCTGGCGATCGCCGACGAAACCGCGAAATTCGGGCTGTCCGAGGTGAACTGGGGCATTCCGCCGGGCAGCGTGGTGACCAAGGCGCTGGCCGCGACGGTGCCGCAGCGCGACGCGCTCTACTACATCATGACCGGCGAGGCCTTCGACGGTGCGCGGGCCGCGCAGATGCGACTGGTCAACGAGGCGGTTCCGGCCGGGCGGCTGCGCGAGCGGACCAGGGAACTGGCCGCGCGCCTGGCCGGGCTCAATCCCGTTGTGCTGCACGCGGCCAAGGTCGGCTACCGGTTCGCCGCGGAGATGAGCTGGTCGCAGGCCGAGGACTATCTGTACGCCAAACTCGACCAGACCCGTGCCCTCGATGCCGACCACGGCCGGGAGAAGGGCCTGTCCCAGTTCCTGGACGACAAGAGCTACCGCCCCGGGCTCGGCGCGTTCGATCCCGCGAAATAAGCACGGCCACAACCGAAACGGCATCGGACGAGTGAGGACTGATCGTGCGGAATCGGGGACTGGGATCGTGGCCCGCCCGGCGGGCCCGGATGACGCCGGATGCGGTCGCGGTGGTGGGCGCGGGCCGGTCGATTACCTTCGCGCAGTTGTACCGCAGGGTGGCCCGGGTCTGTGCGGAACTGCGGTCGGCGGGTGTTCGCGCGGGTGACCGGATCGCGTATCTGGGCCCGAATCATCCGGCCTATCCGGAACTGCTGTTCGCGGCCGGTGCGGTGGGCGCGATCTTCGTCCCGGTGAACTTCCGCAGTGCCGCGGCCGAAATCGACTACGTCCTCGCTGATTGCGGTGCGCGGGTGCTGTTCCACACCGAGGCGTACCGAGATGTCGTGGCGCAGTTGACCGTCGAGATCCGAACGATCACGGTGGCCACCGGCGGAGTGCTCGTGGACGAGGAGCGCAGCGATGCGCTCGTGCCCGACGAACCCGTGGGCCTGGACGATCCCTGCGTGATCATGTACACCTCGGGAACCACCGGAAGGCCCAAGGGTGCGGTGCTCACGCACGGCAACCTGACCTGGAACTGCCTCAACGTCCTGGTCGAGTCGGATATCGCCGCGGACGAGGTGGCATTGGTGTCCGCGCCGCTGTTCCACGCCGCCGCACTGGGCATGCTGTGCCTGCCCGTACTGCTCAAGGGCGGCTGTGTGGTACTGCTCGAGAAGTTCGATCCCGCAGTGGTTTTCGACGCGATCGAACGTCACCGGGTGACCCGGATGTTCGGTGTGCCCGCCATGTACGACGCGCTGGCCGCGCTGGAGGCCTGGGACACCGCGGATCTGTCCAGTATCCGAGTGCTGCTGTGCGGCGGAGCGCCGGTGCCGCACAACACCATTCGGCGTTATCTGGCGCGCGGGCTGACCTTCGTGCAGGGATACGGGATGACCGAGGCGTCACCGGGTGCGCTGCTGCTGGACCCGGCGCACGCGCGGACGAAGGCCGGATCCGCCGGCGTGCCGTCGTTCTTCAGTGATGTGCGGGTGGTCGGCGACGATGGCGCGCCGGTCGAGGCCGGGGAGCGCGGCGAGGTGGTCGTCAGCGGGCCCAATGTCATGTCCGGCTACTGGAACCGCCCCGCCGACACCGCGGAAGTATTGCGGGAGGGCTGGTTTCACTCCGGTGACGTCGCCACCGTCGACGCGGACGGGTACGTCTACATCGTGGACCGGATGAAGGACGTCATCATCTCCGGTGGGGAGAACATCTATCCGGCCGAGGTGGAGAACGTGCTGACCGCGCATCCGGCGGTGGCGGCGTGCGCGGTGATCGGCGTCCCGGACGAGCGCTGGGGCGAGGTCGGCCGGGCCGTCGTCGTTCTCGCGCAGGGGCAGAGCGTGGCTGCGCAGACGCTGCTGACCTTCGCCCGTGAGCGGCTGGCCGGATACAAGGTGCCCCGCTCGGTCCACTTCGTGGACGAACTACCCCGGGGCGGATCCGGCAAGGTGCTGAAGTCGGTGGTGCGCGACCTCTACGGATGATCTCTCACGAACCGGCTCGGCGGATCGATCCCCGCGGATTCGCGTGATCGGGTGATCCTCCGCGCGCCCGAAGCGCTCGGAGTCGCCCGGCACGCGAAACCCGCGCCCGACTCGACCGAACTGTCCGGCACGCCTGGGAATCTGGTGTGGTGGACAGTTCGGCTCTACAGCGAGGGATCCCGCGGCGGCCGCCGATCCGGAGGTGTGGCGGCCGGCCGCCGCGCCGATCAGCTTTGCGGGACAAGCGATTCCGAACGCTGCACGGTTCCGGTGATGCCGGAGGAATCCTGTCCCGCCAGCAGAACGGCCGCGCGAGCGATCGTCTCCGGAGGTTCGATCATGTTCTCCGGGATCTCCCGGCCACCGCCCGCGGCCTGCCATCCCTCGGTCAGCACGACCCGCGACGGACTCAGACAGTTCACCGCGATGTTGTCGCCTCGGAGATCCGATGCCAGGCCCAGGTAGAGGCGTTCGGCCGCGGCCTTGGACACCCAGTAGGCGTTCGCGCCGCGATCGATCATGTCCACACCGGTGGTGGTGATCGCGACCAGCGATCCGCCCCCGCGCGCCCGCAGATGCGGGATGACGGCCTTGGTCACCAGGAACACCCCGGTCACATTGACATCCAGGCACCGCTGCCAGCGCTGTAACGGCGTCGTCTCGATCGGCCCCATCCACAGCACACCGGCGTTGGCGATCAGGACGTCGATCCCGCCGAACGCGGAAACCGTTGCGCTGACGGCCTTTTCGACCGACTCCTCGCTGGACACGTCACACGGCACCGGCAGTGCCCGCCCGCCCGCGGCCTCGATCCGTGCCGCGACCGCGCCGATCGTGCCGGGCAGGCGGCCCTCGGTCTCCGAGCGCGCGGCGACGGCCACGCACGCTCCGGCCGCCGCGAGGCCCTCGGCGATGGCCGCGCCGATTCCCCGGCTCGCGCCCGCGACGAAAGCCACCTTGCCCGCGAGCGGCCCGCCCGGGCCCCGGCCGTCGCCGGGGCCTCGGGTGCCGGATCGGATGACGCTCACTTCGGCGGGAAGCGCAGCGCGCCGTCGAGCCGGATGGTTTCCCCGTTGAGGTAGTCGTTCTCGATGATCGACTGCGCGAGCTGGGCGTACTCGGTGGAGCGGCCCATCCGCTTGGGGAAGGGCACCTGCGGGCCCCAGTACTGTTCGAGCTGGTCGGCGGCCTTGCCGTAGGCGGGCGTGTTGACCGTGCCCGGGGCGATGGTCACCACGCGGATGCCCAGCGGCGACAGATCGCGGGCGGCGACCAGGGTCATGCCCAGCACGCCACCCTTGGCCGCGGAGTACGGCAACTGCCCGATCTGGCCCTCGTAGCCGGCGATCGATGCGGTGTTCACGATCACGCCGCGTCCGCCCTCCTCGAGCGGTTCGGTCCGGGCGATCGCCGCCGCGGTCAGCCGCAGGACGTTGAAGACCGCGGTGAGATAGAACTCGATGGTGGTGCGGAATCCCTCCAGCGCCAGCGGCGAGCCGTCCTTGCCGACCAGTCGTCCGCCGCTGGCCGGCCCGCCGTGGGTGTCGACCGAAATGCGAAGCGGCCCCAGCGATTCGGCCTCCGCGATGGCCGCGAGCACCGAATCCTCGTCGGTGGCGTCGGTGTGCACGTAACGGATGCCGAGCTCGGTGGCCAGCTCCTTGCCCTTGTCGTCGGCGACGTCGGCGACAACGACTTTCGCTCCGGCCGCGTGTAACCGCCGCACGGTCGCCTCGCCCAGGCCACCGGTGCCGCCGACCACGATCGCCGAGCTTCCACTGATCTGCATGTCGTTACCCTCTCTTGAAATCACTACTCTCTGACTGCGAGAATAATGTTCTCATGAACATCAGCATGATCCTAGACATGGCCGTTTCGGCGGAGACGGAAGCCACGGAACCGGGGCCCCGGCCGGTGATCACGGTCGGGGACCGCTCGATGAGCGCGCGAGAGTTGCGTTCCTACGCCCGGCGGCTCGCGGATCGGGTACGGGACCGCCCCGCGGTGCTCTACCTGGGCTCGAGCCATCTGGCCTATCCGGTAGCGCTGTTCGGCGCGGCCCTGGCCGGGGTGCCGTTCGTCCCGCTCAACTACCGCCTCGGCGAACAGCAGCTCTCGGCGCTGCTGGACAAACATCCCGGTGCGCTGGTCCTGCGCCAGGAGGATCTGGACGCACTGGTCGAGGGTGAACTGCCGGCGCGGGAGTCCGAGGCCGACGCGCCCTGGGACGAGAACGCCGTGGCCGCGATCATCTACACCAGCGGCACCACCTCCGAGCCCAAGGCCGCGCTGCTGCGGCATCGGCACCTGATGGCGTATCTGTTCAACACCATGGAGTTCGGCGGCTCCGAGCCCGGGCACGCCTCGCTGGTGTCGGTGCCGCCCTATCACATCGCGGGCCTGACGAACCTGCTGTCGAATCTGTATTCCGGCCGCCGGGTGGTCTACCTGCCCGCCTTCGACGCCGAGCGCTGGCTGGCCACGGTGCGCGAGGAGAAGATCACTCACGCGATGCTGGTGCCCACCATGCTCGCCCGCATCGTCGCGGCCGTCGACGGGGACGACGCGGCCACTCCCGGACTGGCCAGCCTGGCCTACGGTGGTTCGCGCACCCCGCGTCCGGTACTCGAACGTGCCCTGAAGGTGTTTCCCGACACCGGATTCGTCAATGCCTACGGGCTCACCGAGACCGCCTCCTCGGTGGCGGTGCTCGGTCCCGAGGACCACCGCGAGGCGTTCGCCTCGCAGGATCCGGCCGTGCGGGACCGGCTCGGCTCGGTCGGGCGCGCGCTTCCCGGTATCGAGGTCGAGATCCGCAGTGAGACGGGCGATCCCGTTCCGGCGGGCGAGTCGGGTCTGGTGTTCGTGCGAGGTGAGCAGATCTCCGGGGAGTACGGCGGCCGCAGCGCACTCGACGCCGAGGGCTGGTTCCCGACCCGCGATCTGGGCCGCCTGGACGCCGAGGGCTACCTGTTCATCGAGGGCCGCGCCGATGACACCATCATCCGCGGCGGGGAGAACATCGCACCCGCCGAGATCGAGGACGTCCTGCTGGATCATCCGGACATCCGCGAGGCCGCGGTGATCGGCGTGCCGGACCCGGAGTGGGGGCAGCGCCTGGTGGCCGTGCTGGTCGGCGCGGGCGACCCCGAGGAGATCAAGGGATGGGTGCGCTCGCGGCTGCGCTCGTCCAAGACCCCGGACACCATCGTGTTCCGGGCCGAGCTGCCCAAGACAGAAACCGGAAAACTGGTGCGCCGCACCTTGGTCGCCGAATTGGAGAACACTCATGCCTGAAGCCGTCATCGTGTCCGCGCTGCGCGCCCCGATCGGGACCGCCCGCAAAGGCACCCTGCGCGACACCAACGCGTTCGACCTCGCCAATCATGTGGTGTCCGCCGTCGCCGGGGAGATCGATGCGGACCGCGTCGAGGACGTGATCCTCGGCGAGGGCCGCTACGGCGGCGGCGTCCTCGCGCGGCACGCGGCGATCACCGCCGGGTTGACCCCGGCCTCGGGCATGGCGCTGAACCGGCACTGCGCGGCCGGGATGTCGGCGGTGCAGACCGCCGCGGCGGGGATCCGGGCCGGAATGAACGACCTGGTCATCGCCGGTGGGGTCAATTCCGAGTCGACCGCGCCGCGGGCCCGGTGGAAGGCCGGCGAGGACGAGTGGATCGATCCGTGGGTCTCGCCCTCGCATCCCGAACGTCCCGACGCGCCGACGCTGGACATGTCCATCACCGTCGGCTGGAACACCGCGGTCAAGGCGGGACTCACCCGCGCGGATATGGACGAATGGGCGCTGCGCTCGCATCGCAACGCGATCGCGGCGATCGATCAGGGCCGGTTCAAGGAGGAGATCGTCCCGATCGAGACCCCGCACGGGCTGTTCGAGGTGGACGAGCATCCGCGCCGGGACACCAGCCTGGAGAAGCTGTCCGGATTGAAGGTGCTGCACCCGGAGATCGAGGGATTCAGCATCACCGCGGGTAACGCCTCGGGTTCCAACGACGGTGCCGCGGCCTTGGCGGTGGCCAGCGACAGCCTCGGATTGCCCGCACTGGGCGTCATCCGGTCCTGGGCGTCGGTCGGGGTCGATCCGGCGGTGACCGGCCTGGCTCCGATCGAGGCGATCACCAAAGCCGTTGCCAAGGCGGGTATTTCGCTGTCGGCGGTGAAGCTGTTCGAGATCAACGAGGCGTTCGCCTCGGTCCCGGTGGCGGCGATCCGCGCACTGGATCTGGATCCGGACGCGGTGAACTTCAGCGGCAGCGGCTGCTCGCTCGGACATCCGGTGGCGGCCTCGGGCGCCCGGATGATCGTCACGCTGGTGCACGAATTGCGCCGTCGCGGTGGTGGATTCGGTATCGCGGCGATGTGCGCGGGCGGCGGCATGGGTTCGGCGACGGTGATCGAGGTACCCGCGCCGTGAGGCGGCGGCGGTAGCGTATGCAGACGGTTGCCGAACTCATCGATGCGGCCCGCACGGGATCGTTGCGGGCCGCGGGGCGGCTGCTGAGCCTGGTCGAAAGTGACCGGCGGGCAGAGGTTCTCGCGCAGCTGGGACAGTGCGCGCCGGTGCGGGTGGTCGGCGTGACCGGGCCGCCCGGCGCGGGCAAATCGACCACGATCGCGGCGCTGGTCGCGACCTACCGCGAACGCGGCCTGCGGGTAGCGGTGCTGGCGGTGGACCCCTCCTCGCCGTACAGCGGCGGCGCGCTGCTGGGGGACCGGATCCGGATGGCGCAGCACATCGACGATCCGGGTGTGCTGATCCGCTCGGTAGCCACTCGCGGGCATCTGGGCGGGCTGGCCGCGGCGGTTCCCGCGGCGATCACGCTGCTGGGTGCGCTGGGATACGAGCTGATCCTGCTGGAGACGGTCGGTGTCGGGCAGTCCGAGATCGAGATCGCCGCGGTCGCCGATCCCACCTTGGTGATCCTGAATCCCGGTGCGGGAGACGCGGTTCAGGCGGCAAAGGCGGGTCTGCTGGAGGTCGCGGACATTCTCGTGGTGAACAAGGCCGATCGGGACGGCGCGAAACAGACCGTGCGCGATCTGCGTCAAGAGGTCTCGGTGCCGATTCTGACCGCGGTCGCCGCGCGGAACACCGGAATCGCCGAGTTGGCCGAGGCGATCGACGCGCACCATCGCGCGGATACCGGGATGCGTCGCGGTGCTCGCGCGCGGGCGCAGATCCTGTCGCTGGCGCAGAGCCGGTTGCGCGGCGATCCCGCACTGGACCGGCTCGCGGCCGAGGTCGCCGCCGGAACCTGTGATGTCTACGCCGCGGCGGATCGCCTGCTTTCTCCTCGTGACCGTCCGGATGTTCACAGCAACGGAAATGACGTATACATTAAATGAGAATCAGATTTCCATTCGCGTCGGCGGGCTACTGATCCGCAGGCCCGCACGACGACGCGGATGAACGACAGACGGAGGACGGCACATGGCCAAGGCGCTCGCGCCCGAAGCATCCACGTGGCCCGCGGACAATGCACAGCTCGTCGGCACCCGGTGCGGTGCGTGCAGTGCGGTGACGTGGCCGCGGCAGTCCCGCTGCCCGCGCTGCAGCGGCCCGGACATGTCCGAAGTGCTGCTGCCCACCCGCGGCACGCTGATCGCTTGGACGACACAGGGTTTCGTTCCCAAACTGCCCTACGCGGGCAAGGAGACCGCCGAGACCTTCGAGCCGTTCGGCATCGGCCTGGTCCAGCTGGGCGATCAGGTGCGCGTGGAGACCCGGCTGACCACCGCCGATCCGGACGCATTGAAACCCGGTATGGAGCTCGAGCTGACCTTCGTGCCGCTCTACGTCGACGACAGCGGCGAAGAGGTCGTGACCATCGCATTCCAGCCGGCCTGAAGGAGCCTGACATGAACGACGTTGCCATCATCGGCGTCGGCCTGCACCCGTTCGGCCGGTTCGCCAAAACAGCCATCGAGATGGGGGCCGAGGCGATCCAGCTCGCGCTCACCGACGCGGGCGCCGAATGGAAGGACATCCAGTTCGGCTTCGGCGGAAGTTACGAGGTCAGCAATCCCGACGCGGTCACCCGGCTGGTCGGGCTGACCGGCATTCCGTTCACCAATGTGTTCAATGCCTGTGCCACAGCGGCCAGTTCGATCGAGCAGACCGCCGAGGCGATTCGCTCGGGACGCTACGACATCGGCATCGCGGTCGGCATGGACAAACACCCGCGCGGTGCGTTCACCGACGATCCGGCCAAGCTCGGGCTGCCCGCCTGGTACGCGGAGAACGGGCAGTTCGTCACCACGAAGTTCTTCGGCATCAAGGCCAATCGCTACCTCCAGGATCACGGCATCTCCCAGCGCACCCTGGCCAAAATCGCCGCGAAGAACTTCCGCAACGGCGCGCTGAATCCGAACGCCTTCCGGCGCAAGCCGATTCCGGAGGACGAGATTCTCGAGTCGACGATGCTGAACTATCCGCTCACGCAGTACATGTTCTGCTCGCCCGACGAGGGCGCGGCCGCGGTGATCATGTGCCGCGGCGATCTGGCGCGCAAGTACACCTCGAACCCGATCTACCTGCGCTCCACCGCCATTCGCACGCGACGTTACGGTGCGTACGAGGTGCACAGCACCTGGGCGGCCATCGACGAGGACGTCTCGCCCACGGTGTACGCCTCCCGGGCGGCCTTCGAGGCGGCCGGAATCGGCCCCGAGGACGTCGATGTCATCCAGTTGCAGGACACCGACGCCGGTGCGGAGCTGATCCACATGGCGGAGAACGGGTTCTGCGCCGACGGCGAGCAGGAGAAGCTGCTCGCCGAGGGCGCCACCGAGATCGGCGGCCGCCTCCCGGTGAACACCGACGGCGGCCTCATCGCCAACGGCGAGCCGATCGGCGCGTCGGGCATCCGCCAGGTCTACGAACTGGTCCAGCAGTTGCGCGGCACCGCCGGGGACCGCCAGGTCCCCGGTAACCCCCGTGTCGGCTACGCCCAGGTGTACGGCGCGCCCGGCACGGCCGCCGCGACGGTCCTGAGCCTGTAGTAATCTCCGCGAACCGGCCGGGTGGAGGCGGACGCCGACTCCACCCGGCTATTCGCGTTCCTCGAACTCGCTGCGCTGTACCATGTTTTGACGATGCGACTGCCCGATGTGTTCCGGTGGTGGCCAATTCTGTTGCATCGCAACCGTTTGCGAGTCTGTCGCGCTTCGGTGCCGGCCTCATGCTCGCACCCCGGCTGTCGTGAGAAGATCCGTGTCATCGTGCGCGCACGCTAGCGAGCACGGGTGCACGTTCAAGCCGTGAGCAGCGGCCTATCCGTCGGCGGGTACGAGGGTGGAAATCCGGACGATGAACGGGTAGGTGCCCGGTGTGTCGATGGTTGCCTCCACCAGGCCGAGGTCTGGGTCGCTGGACAACTACGGCACCGGCCCCGAGCGCGCCGAACTGGACTGGCAGCGCGCCACCGACGCCCTCGAGCTGATCCGGATCGCTCAGGACCGGTTCGCGCCCCGATCGACTCCGACAGTGCGAGCCATGCTCTATACGCGGGAGGCGTGGGCGTACAGCAAGCTCGGGCGGCCGTCCGCGTTCCGCCGGGCGTGCGGCAAAGCGTTCGATGAATTCGGCAACTCCGATCCAGCGTCGGATCCGTACTGGATCAACTACTTCGACTCCGCCGAGCTGGCCGGCACCATTGGCGGGCGGTTGCTGGATATCGCGCGCCGGGACTCCACGTTCGCCGATGGGGCGGCCGGCTCGATCGCTCGCGCTATCGGCGCGCGGCGGCCGGAACGGTTGCGCAGCTCGGCTCTCGATCAGCTGGGGATCGTAGAGGCCCGCATGATCGGCGGTGAGTACGAGGAGGCGTGTCGGCTCGGTTTCGACGCGTTGGATACGGTCGGCAAGACCAGTTCCGACCGGGTGCGCAAGAAACTTCAGAAGGTGTACGACCGGACCGGGCAGCTGGCGCAGGTCGGACAGGTCGCGGAACTACGCGACCGCATCCGGCCCATGGTTGGTGCAACGACGTAGAGGAGTCGAGCCGTGCGAATCGGCGTGACCGGGCACATGAACCTCACCGCGGACACCGTGCCGCTGGTGTACGGAGAGATCGTCCGCCAGATCACCGCGACCGGCGACGCCGCCGAGGTGACCGGCGTGAGTTGCATTGCGCGGGGCGCTGATTCGGTGTTCGCCAAGGCTGTGCTCGATATCGGCGGCCGGTTGGAGGTTGTGCTGCCTTCGCGGAACTACCGCGAACGGAAGGTGAAGCCGGACCACGCACCACTGTTCGATGAGCTGCTGCAGCGTGCCGAGCGCGTCCGGGTGATGGACTTCGATGACGCCGGTGTCGACGCGTATGAGGCCGCGAACGAGGTCGTGGTCGGATCGTGTGACCGCCTGTTCGCCGTCTGGGACGGGCGAGGCCGGGGAGCGTAGCGGCACAGGCAGTGTGGTCGCGTTGGCGCGTGAACGCGATGTGCCGGTGACGATCGTGTGGCCGGAGGGTTCAGCGCGCGGCTGAACCCTCCTCGCGGGGCGCAAGCGCGGGCGACGGGCACCACTGCATGACCGGCAACCGGTCCTTAGGTGCCTGGTGTCCGGCCTCGGTGGACTGGTAACGGCGCGTTCAGCGCTGCTCGAGGCGTGCTGCCAGACCTTGTAGGACTATCGCTGTGCCGCCGCGGAATTCGTCCGCGGGGGACATGGTCCGGGCCTGGGCGGCGGTCTCGGCGAGGAGGGGGAATTGCTCGGCGGACGCCCGGGCCAGGGTCTCGGTGCCGGGGCCGATGAGCGAGGCGTAGTGCTCGTTCTGGAGATAACCGAGCAGGAAGCCGACGATCGTGCGCTGGGCGATGACGCGTTCGGGGCCGGTGAATCCGGCATCGGTGAGCACGGTGAGCATGGCCTCGATCCAGCGCAGGCTCGCGGGTGTGGACTGTCGGTGCCGCAGTGTCAGGGGGATCGCGGCGGGATGTGCCGATGCGGCCGCGCGCAGGCGGTCGAGCAGAAGTGTGGCGCGCTCACGCCAGTCCGTGCCCGGGGGTAGTGATACGTCGACCGGATCGAGAATTCGGTTGGCGACCAGGATTTCCAGCTCGTCGCGGTCCGTGACGTAGCGGTACAGCGCCATCGTCGCCATCCGCAGCTCCTTGGCCGCCGCTCGCATGGTCAGGGCGGACAGGCCATCGCGATCGATCACCGCCAGGGCGGCGGCGGCGAGGTCGTCGGTCGTCAGTGAGCGGGGGCGGGGCACGGATTGACAGCGTACGGGATACGCGCATACTGGACGTAAGCGTATGTTGTACGCTTACGAAGGGAGTTTCCATGTCGCTGTCGTCATCGGTGCCCGCTCGCACACTGACAACCATCGCCGGAACCGAGGTCCGCGTCCCGGATCCCGGCCGTCTGGTCCATCTGCAATTCCGCAGGTTCGCCGGATGTCCGGTGTGCAGCCTGCACCTGCGCTCGATCGTGCTGCGCCGCGACGAGATCGCCGCCGCAGGCATTCACGAGGTGGTGGTATTCCATTCCGGCGCAGCGGAATTGCGCGCGCAGACCGCCGCGGTGCCGCTGGACCTGATCGCGGATCCCACCCGTGCGCTGTACCGGGAGTTCGGTGTGGAGTCCGGTGCGCGGGCCCTGCTCGACCCGCGCGGCTGGCCCGCGATCGCGCGTGGTGTCGGTCGCGAGTTGCGGGCGATCCGCCGGCACGAGAAGCCGCCGCCACCGTCGCGTCCGGAAGGCGGCCGTCTCGGCCTGCCCGCCGATTTCCTCATCGCCCCCGACGGTACGGTGCTCGCGGCCAAGCGCGGGGTCCACATCGATGACCAGTGGTCGGTGGACGAGCTGCTCGCGCATGCCGCCCGCACAGCAGGGGTGCCGCGATGACATCCTGCGATGGGGCGGTCGGCATACACGACGACGGCGATCTGACCGAGTTCCTGACCCGCTACCCCGAAGAGATGGCCTTCGGTGATCAGGATCCGGGCCGCGTTCTCGATCGCTGGTTCGCGCCGGGCTTCGTCTTCCGCAACGACGGCGTGGCGCTGGACCGGCAACGCCTGATCGACCACGCCCGCCCGGCGCGTCGCAATGCCCGGGCGATTCATGTCGAGGTGCACTCGAAGATGTTGTCGGGCAATGGAATCGCCGCCCACTACACCCTGACCGCGACGATGCGGACCGCGCACGTCATCGCCACCGAGATCTACCTGGTCGGCAGGCTCGCGCAGGACGCGCGCATCACCGATATCGACCAGTGCACCCGCATTCTGGCCACATGAGCTGTGCCGCCGAGTGTGGTTCCGTGGCTCTGTCGTGCCACCGGATTGCCTGTGCCGCAAGGGGATTGCGGTCCATGGGGCGGCGGCTCGCAGGTCGCCGCGGGCCCGGTCGGTCGTAGGCGCCGGGGCGGTATCGTTCACGCCGGGTCGCACCCGTAGCAGCTGACCGAGGCGGAGTCCTTCGCGGCGCCCGCGCCTCCGGCGGGACCGAGCGTGGGAGCACCGGCGTCATGACGGTTCGCGCTGCCCGGACACGGACCGTTCGAGGGCCGATGCCCTACTCGAGCAGGGCCCCGCGCAGCCGCTCGAGTTCGGCGGGGCCGAAATCCATTCCGTCGGTGAGGAATCGCTCGAAGGTGCCGTAGCTCGACTCGACGGCGGCGAAGGCTTCGCCGATGTAGGACGGGTCCTGGTAGAGCAGCTCGCGCATGGCGGCGGGGTCCTGGACCTCGCCGGATTCGGCGGCGCGGATGAGCCAGGCCTGGTAGGTGGGCCAGACGTAGTCGTTGGTGGCCAGATAGTCGGCCAGGACCTCGTCGTGCGGGACGCCGAGGGCGGTCAGGACGAGCGCGGCCATCCAGCCGGTGCGGTCCTTGCCCGCGGTGCAGTGGAACAGCAGCGGGTCGCGTGCGGGATCGGCGATCAGGCGCAGGGCGCGGCCGAAGATCGCGCGGTACTCCGGTTCGGTGACGAACTGCCGGTTGATCGAGCGCATCACCTCCGCGGCCCGCCCGCCGCCGAGATCCGGTTTACCACTGGAGAATTCGTCGACGACCGGGCCCAGGGTGGCACTGATGTTCCCGCCGGCGATCGGCAGTTCGACGCGCTCGACGCCGGGCGGCAGGCGATCGGGCCCGTGACTCGTGATCTCCCGCTGACTGCGGAAATCGATCACGGTGCGCAGGCCGAACCCGGCCAGGACGTCCACGTCGCCGTCGGTGAGTTTGTGCAGCGCGTCGGCGCGGAACAGACGTCCCGCGGCCAGCCTGCGGCCCTCGGCGGTGACGAATCCGCCGAGATCCCGGACGTTGACCGCGCCCTGCAGTTCGATCAGGCTCATACCCTCACGCTAGCCCGGCAGTCCTGTGCGCGCCGACCGGTATCCGCTCAGCGGGCGGTCGCGCGAAAACCGGGACGAACCGTGCGTGCGGGGACATGATCGAGGGCGAACCATACCCCCGACCCGCAGGACGAGCCGATGACCGACACCGAGTCCGATAACGCACAGGTGCGCCGGGCCCGAGCACACGCGCTCGGCGACATTCCCCGGCGAACCGCACGCCGACTCCCGGACAAACTCGCGCTCATCGACGGCGAGGTGCGTCTGACCTTCGCCGAACTGGACGACCGTATCGATCGCACGGCCGCGGCCCTGCTCGCCGCGGGCCTGGACCGCGGTGAGCGGCTGGCGATCCTGGCGCACAACTGCTGGCAGTATCCGGTACTGGTGTTCGCGGCCGCGCGATTGGGTGTCGCGGTGGTGCCGATCAACTTCATGCTGGGCGCGGGGGAGATCGCCTATATTCTCCGGCACAGCCGGGCCGCCGCGCTCGTCGCCGAGGACGTTCTCCTCGCACCGGCCGAACAGGCGATGGGCGAAGCGGGGACCGAGGTCCGGGTCCGGGCGGTGATCGGCGAGCCCCGCGAGGGGTGGACCGCCATCGCCGACTGGACTGGTCACGAGCGCGCCGAGCTGCCGGATCGGGTGATCGAGGACGACGAGGTGCTGCGGTTGATGTACACCAGCGGCACCGAATCCCGGCCCAAGGGCGCGATGCTGTCCAGCCGCAGCCTGATGTGGCAGTACGTGAGCATCCTCTCCGACGGCGGCATGGACGGCCACGACATCGAACTGCACGCGCTGCCGCTGTACCACTGCGCGCAACTGGACTGCTTCCTCGTCCCGGACATCTACCTGGGCTCGACCAGCATCATCGCCGCCCGGCCCGACCCGGACGAACTGCTGGCCACCATCGAGCGCGAGGGCGTCACGAAACTCTTCGCCCCGCCGACGGTCTGGATCGCCCTGCTGCGCTCACCGCATTTCGACACCACCGATCTGAGCGCCCTGCGCAAGGGGTACTACGGAGCGTCGGCCATGCCCCGGGAGGTCCTGCTCGAGTTGCGGCAGCGCCTGCCCGGCGTGCGGCTGTGGAATTTCTACGGCCAGACGGAGATGGCGCCGATGGCCACCGTGCTGCAACCGGAAGATCAACTGGCACATGCCGGTTCGGCCGGACGCGCCTCGCTCAACACCGAGACCGCGGTGGTCGACGATCAGGACCGTCCGGTGCCGCCGGGAACCATCGGCGAGATCGTGCATCGCAGCCCGCACGCCATGTCGGGATATCTGAACGATCCCGAACGCACCGCGGCGGCGTTCACCGGCGGCTGGTTCCACTCCGGCGATCTGGGCTACCTGGACGAGGACGGCTATCTGTACGTGGTCGACCGCAAGAAGGACATGATCAAGACCGGCGGCGAGAACGTCGCCAGCCGCGAGGTCGAGGAGACGCTCTACAGCCACCCCGATATCGCCGAGGTCGCGGTGTTCGGCGTCCCGCACCCCAAGTGGATCGAGGCCGTCGTCGCGGCGGTCGTGCCTCGCACGGGCGCCGTCCTGGACACCGAGGACGTGATCGCGCACTGCCGGAAACATCTGGCGGGCTACAAGACACCCAAATATGTGGTGGTCGTCGAGGAGCTGCCCAAGAACCCGAGCGGGAAACTCCTCAAACGCCAACTGCGCGAAGTATTCTCGGAGATCGCCGCCGAGGATGTGAGCGCCTGAGCGAACCGGACTCGGCTGCCGGGCAGTCGGGGTATCGGCGGCGTACGCCGAGCGATCTGATCCTGCCCGGCTGCGGGGATGCGGGTCCTCTGGGCGGGGCCATCTCGTAACTCGTTGTCTACGAGCAAGTTGGAGTGTGTTGATGTCGCGTCAACTGGGCCGGAGCCATACTCGGGCCGCGATCCGGACGCCGCCGGGCCGCGCAGGTGCGATCCGGCGCCGCATTCGCCGACCGGTATGGGGCCGGTCGGGCGCGCGCGGAATCATCAGCGGTACAGGCACTTTCGAACCAGCTGGGTGGGGGAGCGGTCAGGAGGCCGAACGAGGACCGGTGGCGGCGATCACCCCGTCGACGGCATCGGCGGCCGGGGTGGGGCCGTCGGTGAGTTCGACGATGACGCGGGAAAGCTCGGGCCGGTGCAGGGCCGCGTCGATGAACGCGGCCACGCCGTCGCGGTGCACGTCGCCGTACTCGATCGCCAGACCGGCTGTGACACAGCCGTTCCCGGGCTCGTCACGCAGCGTGCCCGGCCGCACGATGAGCCAGTCCAGATCGGTGTGGGTCAGGTACACATCCGCGGTCTTCTTCACCCGCATGTAGTGCTCGAAGCCCTCGCTGATCTGCCTGCCGCGCCCGGCGTCGGGGAAGACCGAGACCAGCACGAAGCGCGACACCCCGGCGAGGCGGGCGGCCTGCGCCGCTTTCTCCAGCCCGGCGCCGTCGATCGCGCTGGTCTGGTCCTGCCCGGTGCCGTGCGCGCCCGCGGAGAACACCACCGCGTCGTGCCCGCGGAACTTCTCGGCGAGTTCCTCGACGCTGTCGGCGATCAGATCACCCGCGAGCGGTGCCGCACCGGTTTCGGCGATCGCGGCGGCCTGTTCGGGGCGGCGGTGCATACCGGTCACCTCGTCACCGCGCGCGTGCAGCAGCGCGGCCAGCGGTCGCCCGACGCCGCCGGCGGCGCCGATCTGGAACACCTTCATCGATGTGCCCTCCTTGTCCGGATGATGCGCGAGTGCGGACGGTTCGCACATCAGGCTAGTCACCGCTCAGCGTATTGCGGTTCGTACGGCACATCGCCGAGCGAGAGCGGACGGCGACGCTCTTCCAGTGTCGGCCGTACTGGATCAGTCCCGAACCGGATCGGCAGGTCCGATACCAACGTCGGTTCGGGCGCACATGCCGGAGAATCAGATGAACCACATCGTGCATGCGGCGGAACAGCTTTCACGTATCCGGTATCTCGAGGTGCGTGCCGAATCGCCGGACCGTTTCGACGAGCGGGCGCAGGAGCGCCTGGCCGCCACAATGTGGAGTACCGGCGGCTGCCACAGCCGGTACGTGGCCGAGACCGCGACCGGCCCGGTCGATACCGGCAACTGGCGTGGCTCGATGCGCGGATACCGGCAGCGGACCCGGCGACTGGATCCGGACGATCACCACACGACCCCCGCCGACGCCGAACCGCCCGAATGACCGTATACGGCGGACCGGAAGGCCGGTAGGCTCGGGGCGTGTCCGGCTCGAGAGGAATAGACATGAACACTCGCACCGTCGCACGGCAGTGCAGTCTCTGTGAGGCGCACTGCGGGATTCTGGTCACCGTCGAGGGCGATCGCGTCGCCCGGATCGAGGGCAATCCGGACGACGTACTCTCCCGCGGGTACATCTGCCCGAAAGCGACCGCCATGGGCGGGCTGCACCACGATCCGGACCGCCTGCGCACGCCGGTGCGGCGGGTCGGCGATCGCTTCGAGCCGATCGGCTGGGACGAGGCCTTCGAGGAGATCGGCCGGCGGCTGCGCGCGATCCGCCGCGAACACGGCGCGAGCGCGATCGGGATGTATCTGGGAAACCCTGCGGCACACAGCACTTCGGGGCTGTACGGAATTCTGCTGCGGGTCGCGCTGATGACGCGCAACTTCTATTCCGCGTCGTCGATCGATCAGTTCCCGCAGGAGTTCGCGGCCTGGCAGATGTTCGGCTCCAATGTGCTCATGCCGGTCGCCGACATCGACCGCACCGACCGGCTGGTCATCCTGGGCGCGAATCCGGCGGTGTCCAACGGATCGGTCACCACGATGCCCAATGCCCGCGGGCGCATCAAGGATGTGCGGCAGCGCGGCGGCAAGGTCGTGGTGATCGATCCGCGGCGCACCGAGACCGCGCGCCTGGCCGACGAGCACGTGGCGGTCGTTCCGGGCGGGGATGTGTACCTGCTGCTGGGCATGTTGCACGTGCTGATCGAGGAAAAGCTGTGCGACACCGACGCGGTGCGCGCCCGGTGCACCGGCTGGGACGAACTCGGCGCCCTTGCGGCACAGTGTGATCCGGAATCGGCGGCATCGCGCGCGGGCGTCGACGCGGACGTGATCCGCCGCCTGGCCCGCGAGCACGCCGCCGCGCCGTCGGCGCTGATCTACGCGCGAATCGGGGTGTGCCAGCAGGTGACCGGCACCCTCACGCACTGGCTGGTGAACGCCATCAACGCGGTCACCGGGAATCTGGACCGCCCCGGCGGCCAGATGTTCGCGACCCCGCCCGCCGATGCGGCGCCCTACGCGAAGTACCTGCGGGTGAAACACGGTGCGTGGACCGATCGTTCGGGCCGGTACAAGTCGTTCCGCACCGAACTGCCGGTGGCGGCGCTGGCCGAGGAGATCCTCACCGAGGGCGACGGGCAGATCCGGGCGATGATCACCTACGCCGGGAACCCGGTGCTGTCCACACCGCAGCGCGGAAAGCTCGGCGCGGCACTGGATTCGCTGGAATTCTACGTGGCCGTCGACATGTACGTCACCGAGACCACCCGGCACGCGGACATCATCCTGCCGCCGGTCTCGCCGCTCGAGCGCGCGGATGTGAACCTGCTGTTCCCGGTGTTCAGTGTGCGCAACAACCTGCGCTACGACGCCGCCGTCTTCGAACCGCCGGCCGAGGGGCTGGAGGACTGGGAGATCATGACGCGGCTGATCACCGAGGTGCTGCCGCTGCCCGCGCGCCGGTTCACCGCATCGGCCCTGGACCGAATGTTCGCCCGGCTCAGCCCGATTCGCCTGGCCGGGGCCGCTGTCGCCGCAGGCCCCTACGGCGTGCTGCGGCGTGGACGCAAGGGACTCACGATCGCCAAATTGCGCGCCATGCCCGGCGGTGCGGACCTCGGGCCGCTGCGTCCGCGGCTGGACAAGATCATCGCCACGCGGGACCGGCGGGTGCACCTCGCCCCGCCCGAATTCGTGGCAGTGGCGTGTGCTCAGCTCGAACGCGATCGCGAGGACGGTGCGGACGGCTTCGATCTGCGCCTGATCGGTCGACGTCACCTGCGCAGCAACAACTCCTGGCTGCACAACGTCCCGGCGATGGTGAAGGGGCGCGACCGCTGCACCGCGCTGATGCATCCCACGGACGCCGGTGAGCGCGGCCTGAACAACGGCGAGCAGGTCGCCGTGACCTCGCGCACCGGGTCGATCGTCGTGACGCTCGAGGTCAGCGATGAGATCCGCCGGGGGACAGTCGCGGTGCCGCACGGTTGGGGCCACCGCGAACCCGGCGTCGGCTGGCAGCTGGCGGCGTCGCTCCCCGGTGCGAATGTGAATCTGCTGCACGATCCGGCGCTGGTCGATCCGATCTCGGGTACCGCGGCCGTGAACAACACCTGGGTCAGCATCACGAGCGTGGCCGCGCAGGACGATGCACACAGCGCGGATGCGGCGGTCCCGACGCCGATTGCCTGAACGCGGGACTCTATTCCGTCAGTGCGGCAACTGCTTTCGCCGCGCTCTGGGCCGCGCTCTCCATCGTCGCGGACCAGTCGGTGCGGGTCCAGTCCCCCGCGAGGACCAGATTCGGGACCGACGTGCGCTGGCCGGGACGCAGGCCGTCGGTCCCGACGGTCTGGGAGAAGGTCGCCCTGGGCATCTTGACCACCTGCGCGTGCACGACGCGGGCCGCGGCGGCGGCCGGATAGTGCTCGCGCAACAGTGCCATCTGCTCGGTGACGATCTCGTCGTTGCTCTTGTGGATCTGCTCGTAGGCGCCGCTGGTGGTCAGGCAGTACAGCCAGGCGCCGTCGGGCACGCGCCGGTGCATTCGCTGCCGGTCGAAGACCTCGTCGATGACGCCCGTCCCGCCGATGATCGCCTCCATCGCGGCCCTGGTGCCCAGCGGGCGGTCCAGATAGAGATTGGTGCTGACGATCGGCGTGTAACCCAATTTGTCTGCCGCGGAGTACAATTCGGCACTTTCGGGCAGCTGGTCGAGCAGGCCCCGGATGCGCGAGTTGGGTACCGCGACCACGACACCGTCGGCCGGAACCGCGGCGCCGTCGGCAAGGCGCACGCCGGTAGCCCTGCCGTCCTCGACGACGACCCGGTCGACCACCGCCCGGTACCGCACCTCGACCCCGTACCGCTCGAACACCCGCAGGGCTCCGGTGATGAACAGCGTGTCCAGATCGACCACCGGATAGCCGATGCCGACCGCGCGGCGCTGCCGAATCCCTTGGCGGATACCGGTTGCCAGCACATCGGCGAACACCTTCGCCGACTCCCGGTCCGCCCGCTCGGCCGCGATCCCGAGGGCAAGCCAATCCCACAGTGCCTCGCATGAGTCGAAGATAGATTCGCCTTCTCATTGCAGCAAGAGTGGATGCCGGCGATGACCAACCACGCCGGTGCGGACTCGTGCCACGCACGGACGGGCAACGAGATTGTCGCGCGGACTCGTCGTATCCGCGGACATGCTGATGGCCGAGATCGTGATCGGGGCCGGTAGCCTGGGCGACCATGGCACGGGATGAACGTGGTGTGACCGCACAGAGTGAGGACTTCGCCGCCTGGTACAACGAGGTGGTCTTCAAGGCAGGTCTCGTGGATCGAGGCCCGGCGAAGGGCACCATGGTCATCCGACCGTATGGCTACCGGCTGTGGGAGCAACTACAGGGCGAGCTGGACCGGCGGATCAAGGACACCGGTCACGAGAATGCCTATTTCCCCCTGCTGATTCCGCAGAGTTACCTCAGTCGCGAGGCCGAGCACGTCGAGGGGTTCTCCCCGGAGCTGGCGATCGTCACGCACGCGGGCGGTAAGGAACTGGAAGAACCGCTGGTGGTGCGGCCGACCTCGGAGACCATCATCGGCGAGATGATGGCCAAGTGGATCGGGTCGCACCGGGATCTGCCGCTGCTGCTGAATCAGTGGTCGAATGTGGTCCGCTGGGAGATGCGGCCGCGAATGTTCCTGCGCACCACCGAATTCCTGTGGCAGGAGGGCCACACCGCACATCTGGGTCGCGCGGACGCGCTGCGCGAGACCATGCTCGCGCTGGACATCTACCACGAGGTCGCCCGGGACCTGGCCGCGATGCCGGTGGTGCCCGGGGAGAAGACGCCGGGCGAGCGGTTCGCCGGCGCGGTCGCGACCTACACCATCGAGGGGATGATGCGCGACGGCCGCGCCCTGCAGGCGGGGACCTCGCATTACATGGGCACGAATTTCGCCACGGCCTTCGGGATCCGCTACACCGGTGAGCAGGGGCGAGAAGAGTTGTGCCACACCACGTCCTGGGGGATGAGCACCCGCATGGTCGGCGGCATCGTGATGACCCACGGCGATGACAAGGGCCTGGTGTTCCCGCCCCGCCTCGCGCCGCATCAGGTGGTGATCGTGCCGATCATCCGGGGCGAGGACAGCGAGGTGAGCCAGGCTGCCGAACGCCTGGCCGGTGCGCTGCGCGAGGCGGGTGTGCGCGTCCACGTCGACGCTCGCCCACAGCTCACCCCGGGGTTCAAGTACAACGAGTGGGAGATGCGCGGTGTGCCGATCCGCCTCGAACTCGGCCCGCGCGATCTGGCGAACGGCACCGCGATGATGGTGAAACGTCTTGGCGGAGAAGGTAAGCAGGCCATTGCGCTGGAATCTCTGCCCCGGGAGATGTCCGCGATCCTGACGGAATTCCAGTCCTACCTGCTGGCCCGCGCCACCGCGTTCCGCGACGAGCACACCCGCCTCGTCGACGACTGGGCCGATTTCACCGATGCGGTGTCGACCGGCTGGGCCGTGGCGCTGCACTGCGGCACGCGCGACTGCGAAGAGCGGATCAAATCCGCCACCGCCGCCACCCCGCGCTGCATACCCGCCGACGGCGAACCCGCCACCGGGAACTGTGTGCGGTGCGGTGCCCCATCGGCATACGGGAAACGGGTCATCTTCGGCCGGGCCTACTGATCGGCCTCCGGCCCCGCAGCGGCATTCAGGTATGGCCGGGTACTTCCGCACCGATCGAGGCGGCTGCGGATGCGGCGATGAGGTCGCGCAGCCAGCGGTGGGCCGGGTCGGTGTCGACCCGCGCGTGCCAGGACATCACCGCGCGGATCGGCGGTAGCGGGAAGGGGAGCGGGTGGACCGTCAGGCCGGGACGCGCGGCGCGGCGGGCGAACGAGGCGGGGGCGACCGTGGCCAGGCCGCCCGCGGCCACAGCGCGTAACGCGACGTCGATCGTGGGCACCGAAAGTATTACGCGCCTGGTCAATTCGTGAGTTTCGAGGATGTCGTCGATCGGGTCGCGCAATCGTCCGCGGCGCGACACCACGACATGATCGAGCGCCGCGAATTCCGCGAGGGTCGCGGGTGCGGTCGCGTCGGTGCGGACCAGGGCGAGGTGGTCGGTGGCGACGACCCGGGCGCGCAGATCGGGTTCGCCGGGTTCGTCGGCGGTGAGACGCACGTCGATTCGCCCCGTCCGCAGCTCGTCCGAGTCGGCGCCGGATTCACCCAGGATCCGCAGCCGGACGCCGGGCGCGTTCCGGCGGATGCGGTCGAGCAGGTCCGCTGCCATCGCATTGGCCAGAACGTCGTTGCACTGCACGGTGAAGTCGCGTCGAACGGTGGCGGCATCGAAATCCGTTGGCGGAGTGAGGATCGCATGCGCCTGCTCGACCAGGGCGTGCAACTCGTCGCGGATCTGCTCGGCATAGAGCGTGGGCAGCATGGACCGGCCCGAGCGGACCAGGATCGGATCGCCGGTCACGCGGCGCAGCCGGGCGAGTGTGCGGCTCATCGCCGGTTGGGACAGATGCATGCGATCCGCCGCCGCGCCGACGCTGCGCTCGGCCAGCAGGACGTCCAGGGCGGTGAGCAGATTCAGATCCACATGCATGGGACGCATGCTAAAGATAAAGAGCATGCATTTGCAATCATGTCTCGCCGATCGTTGAATCGATTTCGGCAGCAATGGATATCGGCGAGCGGAACAGACCATGCGAGTAGTGGTTGCGGGCGGCGGACTGGTCGGACTGACGGCGGCGGCCGCGCTCGGCCGGATGGGTCACGAGGTGACCGTCCTGGAACAGGCGTCGCGGATTCGAGCCGCGGGCGCGGGAATCGGGCTGTGGGAGAACGCGCTTCGAGAATTCGATCGGATCGGCGTCGGTGCCCGCACGCGCGCACTGGGACACCGGATCGACGCGTGGTTCTTCGATGCGGCCGGACGTCCCGTGCGCGCGCCGGGATACGGCGATTACGAGCACCGGTTCCTGCTGGTGCCGCGCCCGGAACTGAATGTGCTGCTGGCCGACGCGATCGGGCGGCAACGGATCCGGCTCGGTGATCGGGTCACCGGATTCACCGAGACCGGCGATGGTGTGCGGGTGCTGCTCGAATCGGGCCGGAGCCTCGAGGCGGATCTGCTCGTCGGCGCGGACGGAGTGCACTCGAAAGTGCGGGCCGCGCTGGTGCCCGGCAGCGCAGCGCGGCCGCATCCGGGTCACTACGCCTGGCGCGCGGTGGTTCCCGTGGTCGGCGAGCGCCCCGAGGGCACCGTGCTGACGGTCGGTCGCGACCGCACGCGCGGCGGATACTCCCGCCTGTCGGGCGATCGCACGATGTGGATGGTCAACCAGTTCGACTCCGGAGAGCTGCTGGGAACGCCGCGGGAGCGAGCGCTGGCCCGAGCGCACAACCTCGCCGAGGGCGGCTGGCACGACGAGCTGTTGCGGATGATCGAGGCGACCCCGCAGGAGGCGATCCTGGAGAATCCGATTCTGCTCGTCCCGGCGCTGTCGCACTGGACCGGCCCGCACGTGGTACTGATCGGCGATGCGGCGCACGGACTTTCGCCGCACATCTCCGCCGGGGGCACCCTCGGTGTCGAGGACGTCGGGGTGCTGTGCGCCTGCCTGTCCGCCGACGCGGATCTCCCGAATGCCCTGAGCGAGTACGAGCGACGTCGCCGGGAAAGGTTCGACCGGGTGCGCGCCTTCGCTGCGGAAGTCGAACTCGCCGCCGACGCCGCCGAATTCGCGCAGCGGTACGCGGCGTTCAGTCACTGGATGCTGACCACCGCTCCCGGACGCGACAACTGAGCGCGCCGAATCGAGACCGATCGGTTCACATATCCTGGCCGAATCAGAGCCCGGCGCAACCGATTCGAAAGTGAACCGTTGCCGACCGGCGGCGGCCCGGGGGCGCGGATGCTCGTGCCAGACCGTATCCGAATCAGCCGCCGGGGTGCTCACCCAGGCCGGGAATCGCTTGTGCGGGTGCGCGGTACGGTGGCGTGGTGGATGTTCTCGATGACGCGGCGATCGAATCTCGCCTGCGTGCGACGTCTTCCGATTGCTGGGGCCCCCTGTGGTCGGCGACGGACAAATTGCTGGCCGCGCAAGGCCCGCATTCGGAATGGATCTTCAATTCCGGGCAGCAGCCGTACATCCGCTACAGCGACGAGGTGAACGTTTTATTAACCGCGCTGGAGGGCGCGGGGGTGGTCGTCGAATTTCCCTGGCGGCAATGGGACGGCCTGAGCCGGTACGAGGCCGGCCACGGTCTGGCGGACGCGCCGGTCGCGGAATCGGTTCGCGTCCTGAGCATGATGATCAATTCGGAGCGCTTCGTCACCGGCACCATCGCCCATCTGCTCGACGACGGCACCCTGGCCGTGGCCCTGGAACGGCTGCGGGCCTGGCACGGTGAGCAGCCCGTATCGACTCCGGTGCGTGAGGTTCCCGCCGAGGGGCGACCCCGCAGGCGGTGGCGGCTACTGCGCCGTCCGTGACAACCATCGGTTGTTCCCATGGCTGCGGAGCCCGCGCCACGCTGGTTAGGATGCACAACCCAGCGTAATGGGAGGTGTGGTGACCGATCTCGATCTGGCGGCGGTGCGCGCGTTCGTGACCGTGGTGGACGAGGGACAGTTCGGGCATGCGGCGCGGGTCCTGGGCATCACGCAACAGGGCGTGTCCAAGCGCGTCGCGAAACTGGAGAGTCAGCTCGGGGTGAGCCTGTTCGATCGGCTCGCCTCGGGCAGTGCGCTGACGGCCGCGGGCGCGAAGGCGCTGCCGCATGCCCGCGCCCTGCTCGCGGTGGCCCAGGACACCGTGGCCGCCGCGCGTGCGCAGGTGCGGCCGCTGCGGGTCGCCGTTCAGGGCGAACGACATGTGGCCTCGGTGTCGATGCGGTACTACCTGGACCGCAACCCCGAGGCGGACGTCGAGATCGTCATGTCCACCGCGTTCCGCTCCGGCCGGGACGCGCTGCTGAACGGCCGCGTCGACGCGACGTTCGCGCGTCCGTATGGGGGACCCCGGGCGCTGCCGCCGGGTATCGGCATCGTCGCGGCCCATCTGGAACCCCTGCATCTGCTGGTCGGCCGCAATCATCCGCTGGCCGTGCACGCGACGGTCACGCCGTCGCAGATCGCGGCCTATCCGGTGTGGGTTCCCGGCGCCTCGGTGCCGTCCGAATGGGCCGATTACTACCGGGAGTGGAGTGCGTTCAGCGGCATCGAGGTCGTCACCGGCCGGGTGCCGGGCGGCGCGCCCGAACGCGAGGACGATCGGGAGAAGGGGCGCGGCCCGTTCGGGCTCGACGCGGTGCTGGACCGGCTCGCCGCCTCGGACAGGCTGGCGAGCTTCGCCGGGGACGGTTACCGCTTCCCGTGGCATCCGCACATCCGCCGCCTGCCGATCTTCGATCCCACTCCCGCCTATCCGCATGCGCTGCTGTGGGCGAGCGCCGGTGCGCATCCGGGGATGCCGCCGCTGATCGCGCACGTCCGGGAGAACTACAACGGCGATATCGGCGCGGAGTGCTGGATTCCCGAATCGGACCGGCCGATCTTCCTGGCCTCGCCGTCCGGGCCCGCAGCGGCCGCGGCGGTGCATCGCGCGGGATGACGGCACACTTATCGGGACACATGTCCGGACATGATTGACAGCACACCGCGGGCATGCCACCGTGGCTGGGCCCGGATCGGGTCACGACGACGATCCGGGTGATCTCGGATGGGAGTGTGTGATGGGGTTTCGCGAACCGGATCTGCCGGTCATCGATGTGGCGGAGTGGAGCAAGGGCACACGCAGCGAGCGGATCCGGCCCATGGCGCGGCACTGGGCGGAGGTGGGATTCGGGACGCCCGTCGTATTGCATCTGGCCTATGTCGGGAAGATCCTGCTGTACATTCTGTTCGGCTGGCTGATCGTGTTGTCCACCAAGGGAATCGACGGATTTCTCGACGTCGGCCGATGGTGGTCCGAACCGATCGTGTTCCAGAAGGTCGTGCTCTACACGATGCTGTTCGAGGTGATCGGCCTCGGCTGCGGCTTCGGTCCGCTGAACAACCGCTACTTCCCGCCGATGGGATCGATCCTGTACTGGTTGCGGCCCCGGACCATCCGGCTGCCCCCGTGGCCGCGGATTCCGCTCACCGCCGGGACGACGCGCACCCCGGTGGACATCGCGCTGTACGCGGCGCTGCTGGTGGTCACGGTGGCGGCGCTGTTCTCCGACGGCACCGGGCCGGTACCCGGCCTGGACACCTCCGTCGGGCTGCTGCCGGTCTGGGAGATCGCGCTGATCCTGGCGCTGCTGGCCGTGCTGGGCCTGCGCGACAAGGTCATCTTCCTGGCCGCGCGCGGTGAGGTGTACGGATCGCTGACGCTGGCCTTCCTGCTGGGCCCGGATTCGCTGGTCGCGGCGAAACTGATCTTCCTGGTGATCTGGATGGGCGCCGCGGTGTCGAAACTGAACCGGCACTTCCCGTTCGTGATCTCGACGATGATGTCCAACAATCCGCTGATCCGGCACCGGTCGCTCAAGCGGATGTTCTTCGAGAGGTTCCCGGACGACCTGCGGCCCGGACGCGCCTCGCGGATCGTCGCGCACAGCGCCACCGTCGTGGAGCTGTGCGTTCCGCTGGTGCTGTTCTTCGCGCACGGCGGAGTGCCGACCGCGATCGCGGCCACCGTGATGGTGTGCTTCCACCTCGGCATCCTGACCGCGATTCCGATGGGTGTTCCGCTGGAATGGAACGTCTTCATGATCTTCGGCATGCTCACGCTGTTCGTGGGACACGCCGACCGCGGGCTGACCGGCCTGCGCCACCCCGTGCTGGTGGCACTGCTCTTCGTCGTGGTGGCGGGGACCGTCGTGGCCGGAAATCTGTTCCCGCGCTACATTTCCTTCCTGCCCGGCATGCGGTACTACGCGGGAAACTGGGACACCACCCTGTGGTGCGTGAAGCCGTCGGCCTCGGCCAAGATCGGTGCGAACATCGTCGCCATCGCGAGTATGCCGCAGGCTCAGCTGGAGCGGTTCTACGGTAAGGATCGCGCGCAGATCCCGCTGTATCTCGGCTACGCCTTCCGCGCCATGAACACGCACGGACGGGCGCTGTTCACCCTCGCGCATCGAGCGATGGCCGGGGCGAACGAGGACGACTACACCATCACCGACGGCGAGCGCATCTGCAGTACCGCGGTCGGGTGGAACTTCGGCGACGGACATATGCACAACGAGCAGCTCATCGCGGCGCTACAGGAACGCTGCGGGTTCGAACCGGGCGAGGTGCGGGTCGTGCTGCTCGACGGTCAGCCCATCCACCGCCAGACCCAGCGGTACCGCCTCGTCGACGCCGCCACAGGCGAATTCGAGCGCGGCCACGTCCGGGTCGCCGATATGGTCACCCGCCAGCCGTGGGCCGACGACCTGCCGGTGCACGTGGACGAGTGACACTCGGGCGCAAAATATTTTGCGTATCCTTTGCTGACTCTTTACGATCGTAGTGCTCCGCTGCTGCGGGGTTCTCGCGCGGTCGCGACGCGACACCACGGTGTCCGGGCCGCCTCAGTTCCGCCCTGCTTTTCGATGCCAGTACATGTTCGGCCGATGAACCGATCCGGTTGCTCCCGGTTCGGCGAAGGAGAAATATGTCCACCGACACCGATCCGGCCCGACGGATACCGTTCCCAGGCCTGTCCGAAGTGTTCCGCCACGACTTGCCCGCCTCGATCGTGGTGTTCCTCGTCGCCTTACCGCTATCGATCGGCGTCGCCGTGGCCACGGGGGCGCCCGTGGCCGCCGGACTGCTCGCCGCCGTGATCGGCGGTCTCGTCGCCGGGTTGTGCGGCGGGTCAACGCTGCAGGTCAGCGGCCCGACGGCCAGCCTCACCGTGGTGGTCGCCGAAAGTATCCACCAATTCGGCTGGGCGGCAACCTGTTTCATCACCGCCGGAGCGGGGGTGATGCAAATCCTGTTCGGGCTCAGCCGGATCGGGCGCGGCGCACTGGCGATCGCGCCGGTCGTGGTGCACGCCATGCTCGCCGGCATCGGCATCGTCATCACGCTGCAACAGGTACACGTGCTGCTCGGCGGCCGGTCGCTGAGCTCGTCGTGGGACAGCATCGTGCAGCTGCCGCATCAGCTGGGCTCGGTGCACGGCGGCGATGCGCTGGTCGGTGTGCTGGTGATCGCCATCCTGCTGGGATGGCGGTATCTGCCGTCCGTGATCCGCAAGGTGCCCGCGCCACTGGTCGCGGTGGTGGCCGCGACCGTCGTGGCCCGCTTCGTGCCGACCAGCATCGCGCGAATCTCGTTGCGCGGCCCGCTGTTCGAAGACATCTCCCTGCCCGCGCTGCCGTCCGGCGGCTGGGGCGCGGTGGGCCTGACGATGGTCACGATCGCGCTGATCGCGAGCGTCGAGACACTGCTGTCCGCGGTCGCGGTGACCCGGTTGCGGCCGGGGCGGCGCTGCGATCTGGACCGGGAACTTCTCGGTCAGGGCGTGGCCAATATGGTCTCGGGCCTGGTGGGCGGACTGCCCGTCGCGGCGGTGATCGTGCGCAGCATCACCAATGTCGACGCGGGCGCGCGGACCCGGGCCTCGACGATGCTCAGCGGCGTCTGGGTGCTGATCTTCGCGGTGGCGTTCGTCGATGTGGTGCAACAGATTCCGAAGGCCGCGCTGGCCGGGCTGCTGATCGTCATCGGCATGGGTCTGGTGAAACTGGCCCACATCCGGCTGGCCCGGCGCAGTGGCGACCTGATCGTCTACGCGGTGACCGTACTGGTCGTGGTGTTCTGGAATCTGTTGCTGGGCATGCTGACCGGGCTCGTGCTGGCCTTCGCGCTGCTGCTGTGGCGAGTGGTGCGGGTGGTCGTCGCGGCCGAGCCGGCGGCCGAGGGCGATCGCTGGCTGGTCACCATCGACGGCACCTGCACCTTCCTGGCGCTGCCGCGCTTGACCAGCGAACTCGCGCGGGTACCGGCAGGCGTGCCGGTCACCGTGGAGATGACCGTCGATTTCCTCGACCACGCGGCCTCCGACTCCTTGCACGAATGGGCGCGTGACCACGAGAACACCGGGGGCACCGTGGAATTCGTGGAAATGGGTGCGACCCGCATTGCCGATCTGGCGTCCGGCCCGCCCGCTCGCGGGCATGCCCGCCGCCTGCTGAGCGAGACGCTGGGGCCGTGGCGGCGCACGCCGCTGGTCGACCCGATCGCCGCCGGCATCACCGCTTACCATCGCGGCCACGCCCACGTGATGCGGTCGCACCTGGGCGCGTTGCGCGATGTGCAGGACCCGGATTCGCTGTTCGTGACGTGCTCGGATTCCCGGCTGGTCCCGAACGTGTTCACCAGCAGCGGGCCCGGCGATCTGTTCACCGTTCGCAATATCGGCAATCTGATTCCGGAGGCCGGGCGCGACAGCTCGGTCGAGGCAGCGATCGTCTACGCGCTGGACAAACTCAGGGTGCGGTCGGTGGTGGTGTGCGGGCATTCGGGCTGCGGCGCGATGGACGCGCTGTACCGCGAGAGCGTCACCGGGTCCGGGCTCGACGACTGGCTGGCCCACGGGCGCGGGGCCCTCGAACGGTTCCGGCTCGGCCACCCGGTGGCCGCGGCCGCGGCCACCGCGGGCTTCGGCGAGATCGATCAGCTGGGCATGGTGAACGTCGCGGTGCAGTTGGAAACCCTCGCCGCTCATCCGCTGGTGCGCCGTGCGGTCCGCGACCGCGGCCTGGTGCTGTCGGGGCTGTTCTTCGACATCCCCACCGCCCGCGTCGTCGCGGTCACCGCCGAGGGTATCGGCGAATTCGGCGACCCCGCAACGGATCTCGACCTCGATGTGGGTGAGCCGGTCACCGTGCCGGTCTGACGGGACATCCGGCCGCGGGCGACGCCGGATCGCGCGCCGCCCTGAGGCGCGGCACATCGGGGCGACGCGGCTTGTGCGCAAGAGTTAACTTGGTGGAATTACTTTTCTCAGCCTTTACTAAGGCTTTAACCATAGTCTGACTTCGCTTCCGGCGGTCTGTCGACAACGGTGTCCGCAGTGCGTGGGATGCCTGGAGAACACGCCTGGTGAAGGAGAATGATGTCCACCACCATCGAAGCGCCCCAACGATCTTCCGCGCCACCCGGGCCGGGCCGGTCCGAGCGCATCGCTGCGCTGATCCGTCATGATCTGCCCTCCTCGATCGTGGTATTCCTTGTCGCCCTGCCGCTTTCGCTCGGCATCGCGGTCGCCTCGGGCGCCCCGATCGCCGCCGGCCTGATCGCCGCCGTGGTCGGCGGCATCGTGGTCGGCGTACTGGGCGGAGCGCCGTTGCAGGTGAGCGGCCCGGCCGCTGGGCTGACCGTCGTCGTCGCCGAGAGCATCGAGCAATTCGGCTGGAAGACAACCTGTTTCATCGGCATGGCGGCCGGCCTGCTGCAGATCGTCTTCGGGCTGAGCCGGATCGCTCGCGCCGCGCTGGCCATCGCGCCCGTCGTCGTGCACGCGATGCTGGCGGGGATCGGCGTCACGATCGCTCTGCAACAGGTGCACGTGCTGCTCGGCGGCGCGTCGCACAGTTCGGCCGCGGAGAACATCCGCGAACTGCCCGGACAGCTGCTGCATCTGCAGGGCGACGATTTCGCGGTCGGCCTCGTCGTCATCGCGATCATGCTCGCCTGGCGCTGGGCGCCCCAGCGTCTGCGGATCATTCCCGGCCCGCTGGTCGCGGTTGTCGTGGGAACCCTGCTGTCCCTGGTGATTCCGGGCGATCCCGCGCGGCTGGCCATCGACGGCTCGTTGTTCGACGCCGTCGGCCTGCCGGGCCTGCCGCACGGTGACTGGGCGGCCGTGGCGATGATGGTGCTGACGATCGCGCTGATCGCCAGCGTCGAGAGCCTGCTGTCCGCGGTGGCCACGGACAAGATGCACACGGGTCCGCGGACGAACTTCGATCGCGAGCTGATCGGGCAGGGATCGGCGAATCTGATCTCGGGCCTGCTGGGCGGCCTGCCGGTCACCGGCGTGATCGTGCGCAGCGCGACGAATGTGCGGTCCGGGGCCCGCTCCCGGGCCTCGTCGATCCTGCACGGCGTGTGGCTGCTGATCTTCTCGGTGGCGCTGGTCGGCATCGTCGAGCAGATTCCGAAATCGGTGCTCGCCGGACTGCTGATCGTGGTGGGCGTGCAACTGGTCAAGATCGGTCATATCCGGCTCGCCCGGCGCACCGGTGATCTTGCCGTGTACACGGTGACGATGTTCGCCGTGGTATTCGCCAATCTGCTCGAGGGCGTACTGATCGGCCTCGTGCTGGCGTTCGTGCTGCTGCTGTGGCGCGTGGTGCGGGTGAGCGTGCATGCCGCACCGCTCGGCGAGAACGGCAGATGGCTGGTCGGCGTCGACGGGACCTGCACCTTCCTGGCCCTGCCGAAACTGTCCTCGACCCTGGCGAAGGTGCCCGCGGGGGCGGCGGTGATCGTCGAGCTGAGCGTGGATTTCCTGGACCACGCCGCCTCCGAGGCGTTGCAGGACTGGGCCTGCCAGCACGAAAGTAACGGCGGTACGGTCGAATTCGTGGAATTGGGCACCGCGCGAATGGCCCGGGTGCTGGACGGTCCGCCGCGCCGGGGCAAGGCCCGCGGCCCGCTGGAGGAGGTGCTCGCGCCCTGGCGTGATCGCGGTGCGCACGCCATCACCGCCGGGGTGGCGGCCTACCACCGCGCCCACGCCCACGTGGTCCGTCCGCATCTGGACGAGTTGCGTGACGGGCAGGATCCCGATTCGCTCTTCCTGACCTGCGCCGATTCGCGCATCGTTCCGAACGTGATCACGCACAGCGGTCCGGGTGACCTGTTCACCGTCCGCAATGTCGGCAATCTGATCCCCGCCGGCGGTGCGGACGCGTCCGTGGAGGCCGCGCTCGAGTTCGCGGTGGGCAAACTGGGGGTGCGCACTGTGGTGGTGTGCGGACATTCCGGCTGCGGTGCGATGCAGGCCCTCCTGCGCGAGGACGCGGACCTCAGCGGCGGCCTGGCCGAATGGCTCGCCCACGCCGGTCCGAGCCTGGAGCGCTACCGGGCCGGACATCCGGTCGCGGCCGCGGCGGCCGCCGCGGGCTACGACGAGACCGCGCAGTTGAGCATGGTGAACGTCGCGGTGCAGCTGGAAACCCTCGCCGCCCATCCGCTGGTCCGCCGTGCCGTCCGCGACCGCGGCCTGGTGGTGTCGGGGCTGTACTTCGACATCGCCACCGCCCGGGTCCTGTCGGTGACCACGACCGCAATCGCGGAGATCACCGATATCGATCGGGTGGAGGCCACCGCGAACAGCTGAGCGAGGGAAGGGCGGGATCGTCTGTCCCACAATCTGTTTCGAAGTCACTGAATCAGCTCCGGTGGCCGGCTCTTGTGGGCGACGATCCCCGACCCGGCGCCGCGGTGACCTCCGCGCGCGGAATCCTTCGCGCCCAACCAGCCGTAGCCGGTGCCGTGCAGCATGACCGGGCGGTCGTTGATGCGCCGCAGGTCATTCCAGGAAAGGCCCCATTTCTCGAGGGCCGAGGGTCGGCCGGTCCGAGGGTGCTCGGACGTCAACCAGCCGCGCTCGGGCGGTCTCGGTAGCGGTCCCCTGGACGCATCGGGCCCACCGCGGGCTGCCGCGGTGCCGCAGCGCCGGACGCCCGGGTCGGACGGCGACCGGACGTCTGGCACATCGGGTTCCGCTGCGCCACAGCCGCTTCCGGGGGAGGCCGGAGCACGCGGCGGTGATGGTGCCTGCGCCCGGCCCGCCGGGCGGCGATCGACCCGCGTGCGCGTATCGTCTCGCGAGCGCGGGTCCGCCGTCGCGTCACGGTGCGATTCGGCCACTGAACCGAACCAGCTCCCGAGTGCGGGAGATGCGGGTGAGCACCGAGGCCGGTGTGAAACCGATCGTGCTGGACCGGCGGCGCACGCCTCGAGCGTGCCTGCGGGACAGCGCGTGTCGCGGGGCCTAGGCTTGCCGCGGTTCTGCGACGCGGCGTCGGCCGGATGTGGCGAGCGGCCGGGTCAACGGTCCCGGGCCGGATCTCTCGTCGCCTCGGGCTCGCGGGCGTGCCAGGGTGGTAGGTGGACTATTCGGTGGATCGGAGTCGAACGGACATGGTTGCGGTTTCGTCGGGGACGGTGGTGCCCGGCATCGTGCTGACGCGCCCGGAATGGCTGGCGGAGCGGATCGCCGATATGGGCATCTCGTGGGGGTCCGGCGATACCCGCGTCTCCGGCACGCTGTGGTGGTGTATGGCCGCATCCTCGCTGATCGACCCGGTCGTGGCCGCATATGCGGCCGGGCGGCCGGCGCCGGATGTGGTTCTGGAACAGCTGCTGTGCGAGGTCCGTCCGGACGGCGGCGTGGAGCGGGTGTTCGCGACGCCCCCGGACCCGGCGGGCAACGCGGTCTCGGTCGGCGAACCCGGGACCGGCCGGGCCGGTGAGCAGGCGGCCGGAAATGGTTCGGAGCGGCCGGTCGACGAGGCCGCGGCTACTTCTTCCGATCGGGCTGCCCGGGAACGCGAGAGTCGTCGCACTGCAACAGAACCCGCGCATGCCGACGATCCGGGACGGAACCTGCGGGAGACGTTGGCGCGCATCATCCCGGTGGTCGCCGACGTATCCGGCGCCGGTGTTGCCTCGTTGTGGGCGATCGTCGCCGACGCCATCGGCAATCGGGCCATCGACGCGGGTGACGCCGAGGCCGGTGCCAGGCTGGCTCGCCAGGTCGCGGGGCGCCTGCCCGTGCCGCGGTTCACCGATATCGGCGGGCGGAGGTTCGTCCGCCGGATCTCCTGCTGCCTGGTGTTCGAGGTGCCCAACTGCCAGATGTGCACCAGCTGCCCCAAGCGGCCCGCCGCCGAACGACACGAACTGCTGAGCGCACTTGCCGCACGCGGCTGAGCGCACCGGCCGAGCGCGATCCGGGACGAGGGGCCGGTCCATCGGCGCGTGCGCGGCGGGCTCCCGATAGCATGGTCGCGCCGGGCCGCATCCGCGTACCGGCTGGACCCAGGTCCACTCGCGGGAATTTCCCGCAACCGACACCGAGCGGGCGACCGCCCGCGACGACGACGCCAAGGAGAGCGCAGCCGTGACCATCTCAGCCCGCACAACCCCAGCCGCCCTCGTTCGGGTGCCGGCCGGGACGACGGCGGGCGCCGCGGTGCGCGAGGCGGGTCTGCCGACGAAGGGCCCCGGCACCGTCGTGGTCGTGCGCGATCCGGAGGGCAACCTCAAGGATCTGTCCTGGACTCCGGACGAGGACGTCGAGGTGCGGCCTGTCGCCGCCGATACCGAGGACGGCCGCAGCGTCATCCGGCATTCGGCCGCGCACGTGCTGGCCCAGGCCGTACAACAGGAGTTCCCGGAGGCCAAGCTCGGCATCGGGCCGCCGATCAAGGACGGCTTCTACTACGACTTCCAGGTCGATCGCCCCTTCACCCCCGAGGATCTGGCCAGGCTGGAATCCCGGATGAAGAAGATCGTCAAAGGCGCGCAACGGTTTTCGCGGCGCGTGGTGGAGGTCGAGGACGCCCGCGTCGAACTGGCCGCCGAGCCGTTCAAACTGGAGCTGATCAGCGACAAGTCCGGCATCGACGATCCGGAAATTATGGAAGTCGGCGGCAGTGATCTCGAAAAGAACGAGCTGACCATCTACGACAACCTGGACCCGCGCACCGGCGAGAGGGTCTGGGGAGATCTGTGCCGGGGCCCGCACATCCCGACCACGAAATTCATTCCGGCGTTCAAGCTGACCCGCAGTTCCGCCGCGTACTGGCGGGGTGATCAGTCCCGCGAGGATCTGCAGCGCGTCTACGGCACCGCGTGGGAATCGCAGGAGGCGCTGGACGCGCACCTCGCGCTGCTCGCGGAGGCCGAGAAGCGCGACCACCGCAAACTCGGCCTGGAGCTGGATCTGTTCTCGTTCCCGGACGAGCTGGGGTCGGGGCTGCCGGTGTTCCACCCCAAGGGCGGCATCATCCGCAAGGAGCTCGAGGAGTACTCGCGCCAGCGGCACATCGCCGCGGGCTACGAATTCGTGAACACCCCGCACATCACCAAGGGACATCTGTTCGAGGTCTCCGGCCACCTGGACTGGTACCGGGACGGCATGTTCCCGGCCATGCACCTGGACGCGGAGTACAACGAGGACGGCAGCGTCCGGAAGCCGGGCCAGGACTACTACGTCAAGCCGATGAACTGCCCGATGCATAACCTGATCTTCCGGGCGCGCGGCAGGTCCTATCGCGAGCTGCCGCTGCGGCTGTTCGAATTCGGCTCGGTGTACCGGTACGAGAAGTCCGGCGTGATCCACGGCCTGACCCGGGTCCGCGGGATGACCCAGGACGACGCGCACATCTACTGCACCAAGGAGCAGATGCACGCGGAACTGACCAATACGCTGAACTTCGTGCTCTCGCTGCTGAAGGACTACGGCCTGGACGACTTCTATCTGGAGTTGTCGACCAAGGACCCGCAGAAGTTCGTCGGCTCCGACGAGATCTGGGAGGAGGCCACCGAAACCCTGGAGAAGGTGGCCGGGGCCTCGGGGCTGGAACTGGTGCCCGATCCGGGCGGCGCGGCGTTCTACGGCCCGAAGATCTCGGTGCAGGCCAAGGACGCGCTGGGCCGGACCTGGCAGATGTCGACCATCCAGCTGGACTTCAACCTGCCCGAACGGTTCAACCTGGAATACACCGCCTCCGACGGGACCAAGCAGCGCCCGGTCATGATCCACCGCGCCCTGTTCGGATCCATCGAGCGCTTCTTCGGCGTGCTGACCGAGCACTACGCGGGCGCGTTCCCCGCGTGGCTCTCACCCGTGCAGGCCGTCGGCATCCCGGTGGCGGAAACCTTTGCGCCGCACCTGGATCGGGTGATCGAGCTGTTGCGCGACCAAGGCGTGCGCGCCCAGGTCGACCGCAGTGACGACCGGATGCAGAAGAAGATCTTCAACAACACCGCGCAGAAGATTCCGTTCATGCTGCTGGCCGGCGAACGGGATGTCGCCGCCGACGCGGTGAGCTTCCGCTTCCGCGACGGATCCCAGGTGAACGGCGTTCCGGTGGCCGACGCGGTGGCCACCGTGGTCGACTGGATCGAACGCCGGGAGAACGCCTCACCCACCGCGGACGGTTTCGCGATCCGAACCGGCGAGGCGTGACGAGGCCGCATCATGGATTCGGAACAGATCGTGGATACGGGCGCGGGCGACCCGGACCGGCTGCAGCGGCTGTGGACGCCCTACCGGATGTCGTACATCACCGGTGCGGTCGGGGATCGCGAGGCGCGTGAGCGCGAGACCGAGGAACCGGGCGAGCGGCCCGCGCCCGGACATCCGTTCATCGAGATCCCGAAGATGTCCGATGAGGATGGTTTGGTCATCGCCCGTGGTGAATGGGTTTACGCGGTGTTGAACCTGTATCCCTACAATCCCGGGCACATGATGGTCGTGCCGTATCGGCGCGTGGCCGACCTCGAGGCGCTCACCCTCGAGGAGAGCACCGAGCTGATGGCCTTCACACAACAGGCGATCCGGGTGATGAAGAAGGTGTCCCGGCCCGAGGGCTTCAACGTCGGGCTGAATCTGGGCGGTGTCGCGGGCGGATCGCTCGCGGACCACCTGCATCAGCACATCGTGCCGCGCTGGGGCGGGGACGCCAATTTCATCACCGTCGTCGGCGGGGTGAAGGTGATGCCGCAGTTGCTGCGGGAGACCCGGGCCCTGCTGGCGGGCGCATGGAAGGAAGACGCGTAGCGTGCTGAGCTTCTTCGGTCGTGAGACGTTCGCCAAAGCGACTGCGCCGCTGGGCAAAGCGCTGGTGAGTACCGGGCTCACGCCCGACGCCATGACGTTGATCGGCACCGCGGCATCGATCATCGCCGCGGTGACGCTCTTCCCGCTGGATCACCTCTTCTGGGGCACGATGGTGATCTGGCTTTTCGTCATGTTCGACATGCTCGACGGGGCGATGGCCCGCGCCCGGGGCGGCGGCACGAAGTACGGCGCGGTCCTGGACGCCTCGTGCGACCGGGTGGCCGACGGGGCGATCTTCGGCGCGCTGGCCTGGTGGTCGGTGTACAACCAGCACAGCAGGCACCTGTTCGCCGCGACGCTCGTGGTGCTGGTGACCTCACAGGTGATCTCGTACGTGAAGGCGCGCGCGGAGGCCAGCGGGCTCACCGCCGACGGCGGCCTCATCGAGCGGCCGGACCGGTTGGTGATCGTGCTGGTCGGAGCAGGATTCACCGGAATAGGCCAGTATTTCGGCATCGGCTGGCTGGTCTACGCGGTGTACCTCGCGATGTACGTCCTGGCGGTGCTGAGTGTGGTCACGGTGTTCCAGCGGGTGCTGGCGGTGCGCAATTCCGCGGGAGCGCGCGATCTGCTCGTGTCCAAGGGCGCCGGTGGAACCCAGCCGGGCGGGGCCGAGCCCGGCCCGGCGAAATAGGGGGCCCATATGACGGATCTGAAGTCCGCGCTGACCGACAAGGCGTACGCGGCCGGATGGCGACTGGTGCGGGCCCTGCCCGAGGACACGGCGCGCCGGTGGTTCGACCGCGGCGGCAACTGGGCGGCCAACCGCGCGAACCGGGCCGCGCACCGCACCGGCGACCCGAATCAGTTGCGCCGCAACCTGGCCCGGGTGCTCGGCGTGGCCCCGGCCGCGGTCCCCGACGAGTTGATCCGCGCGAGCATGCGTTCGTACGCCCGGTACTGGCGCGAGGCGTTCCGGCTGCCGAGCATGGATCACGCGGCCGTGGGATCACTGCCTGTCGAGCAGGTGGAGAACCTGCGCGCGGCGCTGGCCCGCGGCCGCGGTGTGGTCCTCGCGCTGCCGCATTCGGGCAACTGGGATATGGCCGGGGTGTGGCTGGTGCAGAACAACGGCACCTTCGCCACGGTGGCCGAGCGGCTCGAACCGGAGTCCCTGTTCGAGCGTTTCGTGGCGTACCGGGAGAGCCTCGGCTTCGAGGTGTTCCCGCTCACCGGAGGTGAGCAGCCGCCGTTCGCGCAGCTCGCGGATCGCCTGCGGCACAACGGGGTGGTGTGCCTGATGGGTGAGCGTGACCTGACCGGTAAGGGCGTTCCGGTGACCATGTTCGGTGAACGCACCTGGCTGCCCGCGGGCGCCGCCAAACTCGCCATCGAGACGGGGGCCGCGCTGATCCCGGTGCACTGCTGGTTCACCACCGACGAGTCCGGCCGCGAGTCCTGGGGTATGAAAACCGAAGCGGCACTGGACACTTCGGGTGGCGTCGCGGCGACCACCCAGGCGCTGGCGGATCGGTTCGCGGCCAATATCGCCGAGCATCCCGCCGACTGGCACATGCTCCAGCCGCTGTGGGAGGCCGACCTCTCCGAGGCCCGGCTGGCCCGCATCGCCGCGGCGCAGGCCGGACGCACCGCGAATCCGGTGCGGCACAGCGAGGTTCGCGCGGCGCAGGACGCGGTACCCGGCGACGGCGCGTCATGAGGATCGGCATGGTCTGCCCGTACTCGTTCGACGTGCCGGGCGGGGTGCAGTCCCATGTCGTGGAGCTGGCGCAGGTGCTGATCGAACGCGGCCACCGGGTCAGCGTGCTCGCCCCGGCCTCCGACGACACGGTGCTGCCGGATTTCGTGGTCTCGGCCGGTAAGGCGGTGGCGATTCCGTACAACGGCTCGGTGGCGCGGCTGTCCTTCGGGCCGACCGCCTACAGCCGGTTGCGCCGCTGGATCGCCGAGGGCGATTTCGACGTGCTGCACATCCACGAGCCCAACGCGCCGAGTCTGTCGATGCTGGCGTTGAAGGTCGCCGAGGGCCCGATCGTGGCGACCTTCCACACCTCGACCACGAAATCCCTTGTGCTGAGCACCTTTCAGGGCGTGCTGCGGCCGTATCACGAGAAGATCAGCGGGCGGATCGCGGTGTCGGAACTGGCCCGCCGCTGGCAGGTGGAGGCGCTGGGCGGGGACGCGGTGGAGATCCCCAACGGCGTGGACGTGCCCGCGTTCGCGCACGCACCGCTGCTGGGCGGCTATCCGCGCGAGGGCGGGACCGTGCTGTTCCTGGGCCGCTACGACGAACCGCGCAAGGGGATGGCGGTACTGCTGGGCGCGCTGCCCGCGCTGGCGCGGCGGCATCCGGGCGTGCAGATCCTGATCGTCGGGCGCGGCGACGAGGAGAGATTGCGCCGCGAGGCCGGTGCGCACGCGGCACATCTGCGGTTCCTCGGCCAGGTCTCGGACGAGGACAAGGCCTCGGCGATGCGCAGTGCGGACGTGTACTGCGCGCCGAATCTCGGCGGCGAGAGTTTCGGCATCGTGCTCGTGGAGGCGATGGCGGCCGGAACCGCGGTCGTGGCAAGCGAATTGGACGCCTTCCGCCGGGTGCTGCGCGACGGCGTCGCGGGACGGCTTGTCCCGGTGGGGAATTCGTCGGCACTGGCCGACGCGCTGAACGAGTTGCTCGGTGACCGGGCTCGCCGGCAGGAACTGATCCGCGCGGCCAACCAGGTCGTGGGGGAATATGATTGGCCGGTCGTGGCCGAACAGATTCTGCGGGTGTACGAGACGGTCACGGTCGGCGACACCCGAGTCAGGACCGCCGGATGATCACCTTCTCCGCCACCACGATTCTCGTCCTCGCGCTGATCGCGGCGTTGATCGTCGCGGCGGGCGTGTGGGCGTACTCGACGGCGAACCGCCTGGACCGGCTGCACGTGCGCGGCGATCAGGCGCGCGACGCGCTCGAGGCGGCGCTGTCCCGGCGCGCGGTGGTGGCCCGGACGGTGGCGATCTCGATGGCCGGACCCGCGGCGGATCCGGCGGTGGCCGAGCGGTCCAAACGTCTTGTCGCCCTTGCGGATCGGGCCGAGCGCGCCGACTGGCGCAGCCGCGAGACCGCGGAGAATCAGCTCGCCGCGGCCCTGTCGGCGCTGGACATCACCCAGTTGCGTCCGCAACTGGTGGCCGAACTGGCCGATGCCGAGGCGCGGGTGCTGATCGCCCGGCGTTTCCACAACGACGCGGTACGCGACACCCTGGCACTGCGCACCCGCCGTCCGGTGCGGCTGCTGCATCTGGGCGGTACAGCCCCGCTGCCGACCTATTTCGAGATCGCCGAACGCGTCACGCCCGCGGCGACCATCGGTCTGGACGTGGACACCGTGCGCACCTCGGCGCGGGTGGTCCTGCTGGACGAACAGGATCGGGTGCTGCTGCTGCGCGGCCACGACCCGCGGACGCCGGATATGCCGTTCTGGTTCACCGTCGGCGGCGGTATCGAGCCGGGGGAGACCCTGCGCACCGCGGCGGTGCGGGAACTGTGGGAGGAGACCGGGTTCGCGCTGGACTCCTCGCTGCTGCGCGGGCCGCTGTGGCGCCGGGTGGCGGTCTTCCCGTTCGACGGTGAGCTGATCCGCTCCGAGGAGTTGTTCTTCGTCGCCCGCGCCAAGAATTTCGCGCCTGCGGCGGCCGATCCCACGACCTGGGAACGACACTGCGTGACCGCCGACAAGTGGTGCACGCCCGAGGATATCGCCGAACTGGATCGCCAGGGCGAGACGGTCTATCCCTTCCATCTGGATCAGCTGCTGCCCGAGGCGGTCGCCGCCTGCTCCGCGATCACCGATCCCGAGGTTCGCTCGATTCGATGAACCGCCCGGGCGGCCGATGTTCGCTCGTGTCGCTCACCGGGGCGGCAACTGCTCACGGAGTGTTAACCAGCCGTGGGGATACGTATTATGTTCGCGCTCACGTGCACAGGACAGTGTGACTGTCGGATTTGTGTCGTTAGTGAGAGTTGGCGGTGGGCATGGTGATTGACCACGAGATTGCGCCAGGATGTCGGCTGGGCGGAGTATTGCCGGACGAGCACGGCCGCTTCGGCCGCTACGGCGGGCGATATGTTCCCGAGGGCCTGATGGCCGCCCTGCTGGATTTGGAACGCACCTATCTGGCCGCGCGAAACGATCCGCACTTCATCGGCGAACTCGACGAACTGCTGCGCGATCGGGTGGGGAGACCGACTCTGCTGCACCGGATTCCGCGGTTCGCCGAAGCGTTGCGGGCCTCCGGTGCGCGGGTCTACCTCAAGCGCGAGGATATGACGCACACCGGTGCGCACAAGATCAACAACGCGATCGGGCAGGCGCTGCTGGCTCGGCGGATGGGTAAACGCCGGATCATTGCCGAGACCGGGGCCGGCCAGCACGGCGTCGCCGTGGCAACCGTGTGCGCGATGCTGGGCCTGAGTTGCGTTGTCTACATGGGTGCGAACGATATGGCGCGACAGGAGTCGAACGTCGTTCGGATGCGACTGCTCGGCGCCGAGGTGCGTCCGGTGTCCGCCGGCGGCCGGGGCCTGAAGGAGGCGGTCAGCGAATCGGTGCGGGACTGGGTGGCGAATCTGGATACCAGTCACTACGTGTTCGGCACCGCGGCCGGGCCCGCGCCCTATCCGTGGATCGTGCGCGAATTCCAGACCGTGATCGGCCGCGAATCGCGCGCGCAGATCCTGAAATCCGAAGGGCGACTACCGGATTACGTGCTGGCCTGCGTCGGCGGCGGAAGTAACGCGGTCGGCATGTTCCATCCGTTCGTGGATGATCCGGGTGTGCGGCTGATCGGAGTGGAGGCCGCCGGACGCGGCGGGAACGAGCACGCGGCGACGTTGAGCTTCGGCCGTCCCGGCGAGGTCGACGGCTCGTACAGCTATCTGTTGCAGGACGAGGACGGCCAGATCAGCCGCACGCACAGCATCGCCGCGGGACTGGATTACCCCGGCGTCGGCCCTGAGCTGAGCCACCTCAAGGACGTCGGCCGGGCAGTATTCGGCACGGCCACCGACGCGCAGGCCCTGCGCGCGCTGCGCACGCTGAGCCGCACCGAGGGGATCCTGCCGTCCCTGGAATCCGCGCACGCTCTGGGCTATCTGCTGGACGCGGCCGAACGCGGGGAGCTGCCGCCGGACTCGGTTGTCCTGGTATGCCTTTCCGGCCGTGGTGACAAGGATCTGCACATCGCCGCGGACGGGCCGGCGACACTCGAATCGGACCTCAGAACGTGAACTTGTTGCCGTAGGCGGTGGTCTGCACGTTGCCCTGCGCCGTGGCGACCGTCGTGGTCACGAACGGAACCGCCTCGACGGGCGAGGCGCACTGCGAGACGTTGAGGGCGGCGTTGGAGAAGGTGAGGTGGTAGGGGAAACGGGTGGTGTTGTCCAGGGTGGCGGTCGAGGTGGTCGCCGTGGTGACCTGGCCGGGTTGGATCGTCGCTTGCAGAACTTCCTGCAGGCCGAGCGTGCCGCCGAAATTGGGTGCGATGCCCACCGTGGCCGAGTTGCTGTTGCTGGGTGTCGTCGTGGTGGGTGTGGTCGTAGTGGGTGTCGTCGTGGTGGGTGTGGTTGTGGTGGGTGTAGTCGTGCTGGCTGGTGTGGTGGTGATGGGCGGTGTGCTGGTACTGGCCGGTGTGGTGGTGATTGGTGGCGGTGTGGTTGTGGGTGGCGGTGTGGTTGTGGGTGCCGCACTGGTGCCGGCCGGTGCGCTGGTGACCGGTGGTGCGGCGATGGTCGGTGGCGTGGCGGCGGCCTGCGTGCCGGTGGGGGCTGGTGTGCCGGTGGCGGCCGGTGTGCTGGGGGTGGGTGAAGGGGCGGGGGCCGTGGATGCTGCGACGGCGGTGCTCGATGGTGTCGCGCTCTGTGATGTGCCGCTGTCGGGGAGGCTCCGCGCGACCCTCGCGGCTCCCACCGGGCTGACCGAGGACGGGGCGTTGATCGTGAGGCTCGGAGAGATGCCGCCGTTGAGGCCCTGCACCGGCTCGATGCCGACACTGACGCCCCCGGCGGTGCTGACGCCGCACCCCAGCAGGAATCCCGCGATGGCGGTGCCGGAGCTTATCGGAGCGCCTGTTGCCGCGACCGAGTAGGTGCCGCTCACCTGGGCGGCGTGGGAGAACGTCATCAGGTAGTTAGGCGTCCGATCACCCGGGGGCGCCGTCCCGATGCGATCGACCGAGGCATGCAGATGTACCCCCGATCCGTCCACATCGGCACTCGTGGTCTGCGCGTTTCCGGGCCAAGCGGCTGTGGCCCACAGGTCGACCGCGAGCACACTTGCTGCGGCGAGGGCGAGGGAGCGTCGCATAGCGGATCCTGTTCTCGAAACGGACGTGCTGAGCTGCGGACTTCCGGAGAGCGAGGTGCTGCCATCAGCGGAGATCATAGGTGACCGGAGCGGTAAATCCCTGGTGGCGACGCGGGCGCGCCCGAGCGGATATCTCGCGCGCACCAGGTGAGGTCTCGAGGTGATCGGAGCTGAATCACTGTGAGATGACTCATGCTCCGATAGTGTCGAGGCGCGGTTTGCCGTTGGCGCACACGGTGAATCGGATGTGTGGAGGTGAGCACTGTGATCATGTCCTATCTGCTGCACGACTTCCTGGTGCCGTACATCGGTGAGGAGGCGGCGACGTACTGGGCGACGCTGCTGGTGATCGATCCGGCGGGGTGATCGCATAGCGGCGCGATAGCGGATTCGGCGTCCGGTGAGCGGGTCGGCAGTCCAGTGGTCTCCGACTGGCTATGAAGTGGCCTGATCGAGCCGCCTAGAATCGTGTCGTTCGATCATGAACGATCCGATTCGCCCATCACACAGGAGTTAGCCGTGACGACGCCCGAAACCGCCCCGACGACCGGTACCGCCCGCGTGAAGCGCGGTATGGCCGAGATGCTCAAGGGTGGGGTGATCATGGACGTGGTCACGCCCGAGCAGGCCAAGATCGCCGAGGATGCCGGTGCGGTGGCCGTGATGGCGCTCGAGCGGGTTCCCGCCGACATCCGCGCCCAGGGCGGCGTGTCCCGGATGAGCGACCCGGACATGATCGACGGCATCATCAACGCGGTCTCGATCCCGGTGATGGCCAAGGCGCGGATCGGTCATTTCGTGGAGGCGCAGATCCTGCAGAGCCTCGGCGTGGACTACATCGACGAGTCCGAGGTGCTGACGCCCGCGGACTACTCGCACCATATCGACAAATGGAACTTCACCGTCCCGTTCGTGTGCGGCGCGACCAACCTCGGCGAGGCGCTGCGCCGAATCACCGAGGGCGCGGCCATGATTCGCTCCAAGGGCGAGGCCGGCACGGGCGATGTCTCCAATGCCACCACCCACATGCGCAAGATCCGCGGCGAGATCCGGCGGCTGAGCGCCCTGCCCGAGGACGAGCTGTACGTGGCGGCCAAGGAGTTGCAGGCCCCCTACGAGCTGGTCCGCGAGATCGCCGAGACCGGCAAGCTGCCGGTGGTGCTGTTCACCGCGGGCGGTATCGCCACCCCCGCCGACGCCGCGATGATGATGCAGCTCGGCGCCGAGGGCGTGTTCGTCGGCTCGGGCATCTTCAAGTCGGGCGATCCGGCCCAGCGCGCGGCGGCCATCGTCAAGGCCACCACCTTCCACGACGACCCGGATGTGCTGGCCAAGATCTCGCGTGGTCTGGGCGAGGCCATGGTCGGCATCAATGTCGAGGAGATCCCGGAGCCGCACCGCCTCGCCGAGCGCGGCTGGTAACTTCCGATCCGATTCGGTTCTTCGCCGAGCCCCGGCCCGTCTGGGCCGGGGCTCTTGTCGTCATACGGGCTGCTCGGCCCCGGTTCGGCAGGTTCGGTTGTCAAACGGAACAATGATCCGTATCGTTAGCGGAGCAAGGTTCCGCTTTATTGCGCGATGCCGAAAGGACCGATCAACGATGCCGCAGACACCTCGCCCGAGCTTCGGGATCATCACCGCTCCCCAGCAGGTGGAGTACCAGGACATCCAGCGAGTGTGGCAGGAGGCGGACGGTATCGAGCAGATCGAGCACGCTTGGTTGTTCGACCACCTCATGCCCATCGGCGGCGATCCGGACGGGCCGATATTCGAGGGCTGGACGCTGCTGTCCGCCCTCGCCGCACAGACCTCCCGGCTGCGTCTGGGACTGTTGGTGACCAGTAACCGATTCCGGCCCCCGGCCGTACTGGCCAAGATCGCCACGACGGTGGACATCGTCTCGGGTGGTCGCCTGGACTTCGGCATCGGCGTCGGCTCGCGGCCCGACATCCCTTGGGCCCGGCGCGAATACGAGGGTCACGGTCTGCCGTACCACGAAACCGCGCACGCCATCGGGAGTTTCGCGGAGGCGTGCACCGTCATCCGGCGGCTGTGGACCGAGGACGAGGCGTTCGACTTCGACGGCCGGTACATCCAATTGTGCGGGGCGCTGGGCAATCCCAAACCGGTGCAGCGCCCGCATCCGCCGATCATGATCGGCGGCCGCGCGGCCTCCACCCTGCGGGTGGCCGCCGAGCACGCCGATCTGTGGAATATCGCCGGCGTCGACATCGCCGACGCCGTGCGGCGCAGTGCCCTGCTGGACCGCTACTGCGCCGAGATCGGCCGGGATCCGGCCGCGATCACCCGCTCGACCATGGTGCCGGTGTCCTACGACGATCCCGGCCGCACCCGGGCCGGGATCGATGCGGCGCTCGAGGCCGGCTTCGGGCACATCATCCTGGGGCTCTCGGACCCCTATCCCGCCGGAGTCGCCCGCTGGATCGCCGACGAGATCATCGGCTCGCGCGCCGAGGCGACCGCGCGGGCGGGCGCGTGATCGGCGCCTTGATCCCGGACCTGCTGGGCTGGAACGGGTTTCATCTGCCGCGTTGCTCCCGGACGCGCAGTGCCGGGCGATCGCGGTGGTCCCAGGCGACCAGGATGTCCGGCTCTTGAGGCGTCTCGCGGCGGTGCCGAAGCAGCGCCGCGACGACGAACGGTTCGGGCTCGGCGCGGCGCAGCGCACCCTCGGACAGACGGAGCTCGACGCTCAGGTCGAACCTCAGCCCACGGCCCAGCAGCATCGGTCCCGCGACCAGGACGATAGTGTCGGGAGCCGCGGAAATCGTTGTGGCGCGGGCAGATCGGTCGGTGTGCTCGTTCCAGAGGGCGGGCAGCCAGCGAGCGTGCTCGCGCAATCCCCGCAGCACTTCGCGGTCGAGGCCCGCGTAGTCGAACCAGGCTGTGCGATAAGACATCTCGTCGCGGCCGAACTCCAGCCGCAAGGACGCCGGACGCACGTAATCGTGCAGTGACACCGTCGCCCCCGCCCGTCCCCGCGTGCGGATGCGCTCGGCGACGGTTTCGGCGAAGCCGAGCGGATCCGCCGCATCGGCCCCGTCCACGGCGACGACCGCGCGACCCGGCAGTTCCAGGATGCGGTCCAGGACGACCTCGACCAGCGCGTCCACGGTGACAGGGGAGAAGCTCGGCACCGGACCATCATGCCGGGCCGCCGGTTTCGCGGAGAGTCGGCCACCGTCGGCGGTTCGCCATCGCTTAGCCTGGGCACGGCAACTCGCGGAAGGACGGATCATGGCGACGATCGAAGAGGCGTTGGAACTCGAGCGGCTCGAGCGGGACATCTTCCGTGGGGCATCGCTCAAGACCCAGTTGCCTCGCACCTTCGGCGGGCAGGTTGCCGGACAGGCGCTGGTGTCGGCGGTGCGCACGGTCGAGCCCGAATTCCAGGTGCATTCGCTGCACGGGTACTTCCTGCGCCCCGGAAATCCGGCCGAGCCGACGGTCTACGAGGTCGAGCGGATCCGGGACGGCCGGTCGTTCTGCACGCGCCGGGTGACCGGAATCCAGGACGGCCAGGCCATCTTCACCATGTCGGCCTCGTTCCACGTCGGCGACACCGGGCCCGAGCATCAGGACGTGATGCCGCAGGTGCCGCTCCCGGATCATCTGCCGGACGCGCAGACCTCGATGAACCCGGAGCACCTCTGGGCCATGCGCGAGTGGGAGCACTGGGACATCCGTCCCATTCCTACCGATCGCATCACCCCGCGCGACGGGCTGATCTCCCAGCAGCAGGTGTGGTTCCGCTACCGCCACCCGCTGCCGGACGATCCGCTGTTGCACGTCTGCACCCTCGCCTACATGAGCGATATGACCTTGCTCGGCTCCTCCAAGGTCACCCATCCGGACGAGCCGACGCAGAACGCGTCGCTCGATCACGCCATGTGGTTCCTGCGGCCCTTCCGCGCCGACGACTGGCTGCTCTACGACCAGAATTCACCGTCGGCCGGGTTCGGGCGCGCGCTCACCGGCGGCCGGATCTTCACCCGGCAGGGCGAACTGGTGGCCGCGGTCGTGCAGGAGGGGCTGATCCGCACCCTTCGCACGGTCTGACCTGGGCCCGGTCCCGCTCAGGCGGGCTGGACGCGCAGGTGGCACACGACCGTGCCGGGGAGGCGGCGCAGCCGGCGTTCCAACTCGTCGCTGCGGTGGCTGGGCAGTACGCGGCCCCATCCGGCGGGCGGGTCCACCTCGGCGATCAGCACGACCTTGCGACGTCCGTCGAAGTTGTCCCGGACGTAGCGCGCCACCGGCGCGCCGACGGTGCAGTCCCCGGCGTCGATGACCTCGAGGCGCACGTCCGGGTGCCACGCCTCCCATGCCTTGGTGAAAGCCGTGGTGTTCTCCCCGGGCAGGCAGACGTGCACCGCGACGATGTCGTGGCCGAGCGACAGCGCCGCGGACAGCGCTTCGCGGCTCAGTTCCGAGACCTGCGACACCGGTACCACGATCACGGTGCCGCCGGCTCGCGGCGGCGCGGGCAGGCATCCGGTCCCACGGCAGCCGTCGATCCGGTTGTACTGCCGGCGAATTCGTTCCATCGCCAGGACCAGCAGCGGCAGCACGAGCACGACGAGCCAGGCGCCGGAGGTGAATTTCATCGCGGTGGTGACGATCGCGGCGACGAGCGTGAGCACCGCGCCGAAACCGTTGAGCGCCAACCGCCATCGCCAGCCGCGCACGCGATCGCCCAGCCAGTGCCGGACCATCCCCGCCTGGGCGATGGTGAAGCCGGCGAAGACGCCGATCGCGAACAGCGGCACCAGCGCGTTCATCGTGCCGTTCGCCGCGATCAGCAGGACAGCGGACGAAATCCCCAGGGCCAGAACGCCGTAGCGGTACACCTGGCGCGGGGTGGCCACCGCGAAACGGTGCGGCAGGCAGTTGTCCTCGGCGAGCAGCTTGGCCAGCGTCGGCAGGCCGCCGTACGAGGTGTTGGCGGCCAGCGCCAGCAGTAGCACGGTCGCGAATTGCACGATGTAGTAGACGATTCCATGCCCGAGCGCGGCGGCGGTCAGCTGGGACAGCACCGTGGTCCCGGTCACCGGGTGGATGGAGAACTTGCCGATCAGCGTCGCGAGGCCGAGCAGCATCACGCCCAGCAGCACGCCGAGGGCGACCTCGGCCCGCTGTGCCTTGCGTACGCGCGGGCGCTCGAAAGCGGGCACCGCGTTCGCGATCGCCTCGACACCGGTCAGCGCGGAGCATCCGCTGGCGAATGCCTTGAGCAACAGCAGGATTCCGATGGTTCGAGCGTCGGTGACCGTCGTCGCCGCGGCACCGGCCGTCGCCGGTTCCGAGCGCAGCAGCCCGGCCGCGATCACCACCAGGATGCCGGCCACGAACACCGCCGTCGGAGCCATGAACGCTCGCGCGCTCTCGCGGATGCCCGCCAGGTTCAAGGCCGTGATGCCCAGCAGGATCGCCAGGCAGATCCACACGGTGTAGGGCAGCAGCATGGGAATCGCCGAGGTGAGCGCGGCGACACCCGCGGCGATGGACACCGCGACATTCAGCACGTAATCCACGATCAGCGAGGCCGCCGCGATGAGCCCGGTCCGATGTCCCAGATGCGCGCGGGCCACGGCATACGCGCCGCCGCCGTCGGGGAAGGCGGCGATCACCTGGCGATAGGAGGCGATCAGCACCGTCAGCAGCACCACGATGGCCGCCGTCACCGGCAGCGTCATCCCCGATCCCGCACTACCGGCAGCGGCCAGCACCAGCACGATGGCCTCGGGGCCGTACGCCACCGAGGCCATCGCGTCCAGGGACAATCCCGCCAGCCCGGTCGCCACGGTCAGGCCGCGCCGGGGCGACGAGGTGGCCGCCGGCCCGCCGGACGTGGGCACGGTATCGGCCAATACGTCAGTCACCTGCGCGAGTGTTCCCCCGCGGGCAGCATTCGACACCCCGCACTTGCGAAGTCTTGACGGCCAGGTGATCAGAACCACATCCGCGCCCGGCCGCTCGGGAACACCGCCGGTCTGCTCGTATGCTCGAATCGTGAAACCGACCATCGGAGTGCTGGCGTTGCAGGGCGACGTGCGCGAGCATTTCCACGCCCTCACCGCCTGCGGCGCCGAACCGGTGAACGTGCGGCGCGAGTCCGAACTCGACGCCGTCGACGGCCTGGTATTGCCCGGCGGCGAATCCACCGCGATCAGCAAATTGCTCGAGGTGTTCGGGCTGCTCGAACCGTTGCGGCAGCGGTTGCGTGACGGCATGCCGGCCTATGGCTCGTGTGCGGGCATGATCCTGCTCGCCGATTCGATCCTGGACACCCGGCCCGATGCCCGGTCGCTGTCCGGTATCGATATGACCGTGCGGCGCAACGCATTCGGTCGTCAGGTGGACTCGTTCGAGACCGATCTGGACTTCGAGGGCATCGAGGGCGACCCGGTGCGCGCGGTGTTCATCCGCGCGCCGTGGGTCGAGCGTGTCGGTGACGGGGTGCGGGTGCTGGCGACGGTACCGTCTGGACCCGCGGCCGGCCGGATCGTCGCGGTGCGCCAGGGCAGCGTGCTGGCGACCTCGTTCCATCCGGAGGTGACCGGCGATCTGCGGGTGCACGGCATGTTCGTGGACATGGTCCGCGAACGCACGGCCGCCCGGCTCGGTTGAACCGCCCGTCCGGGCGCTGCGCACGCTCCGCGCGGGGCGAGGGCGGGCGTCCGGTATGACCTGAGACACCGCGCAGTAGACTGAGACAGTTATCTGCGCGAATCTCGAGCACACCGACGTGAAGGAAGTAGGGGAATGAGCGGCCACTCCAAATGGGCCACCACCAAGCACAAGAAGGCCGTGATCGATGCCAAGCGTGGCAAGATGTTCGCCAAGCTGATCAAGAACATCGAGGTCGCGGCGCGTACGGGTGGTGGGGACCCTGGAGGAAACCCGACTCTGTACGACGCCATCCAGAAGGCGAAGAAGTCCTCGGTCCCGAACGACAACATCGAGCGCGCCCGCAAGCGTGGCAGCGGTGAAGAGGCCGGTGGCGCGGATTGGCAGACCATCACGTACGAGGGTTACGGCCCGAACGGCGTCGCCGTGCTGATCGAATGCCTCACCGACAACCGCAACCGCGCCGCCGGTGAGGTGCGCGTGGCCATGACCCGCAACGGCGGCAATATGGCCGATCCCGGTTCGGTGGCGTACCTGTTCCACCGCAAGGGCGTGATCACGCTGGAGAAGAACGGCCTGAGCGAGGACGACGTCCTGATGGCCGTGCTCGACGCCGGCGCCGAAGAGGTCAACGACCTGGGCGATTCCTTCGAGGTGATCAGCGAGCCCGGTGACCTGGTCGCGGTGCGTACCGCGTTGCAGGAAGCGGAGATCGAATACGATTCGGCCGAATCCGGTTTCCAGCCCTCGGTTTCGGTCGCGGTCGACGCCGAAGGGGCCCGCAAGGTGTTCAAACTCGTCGACGCCCTCGAGGACAGCGACGATGTGCAGAACGTCTACACGAATGTGGACGTCAGCGACGAGGTGCTCGCCGAACTCGACGCGTAATCTCTGCTCGCCCGAAGGCCGCCCGCAGCGAATATTGTAGGCGGCCTTCGGTTTTCGATCAGGATGCGCGGGCCGATCGCACGCGTGCTCGGATGAACGTCTCGAGCGGCCCCGTGACCGCCAGCAACAGCAGTGACCACAGGCCGATTCCGGGCCAGGTCACCGCGATGGCCAGCGCAATCACGGCCGCGATCACCATCGACCAGCGCAGCGCGAGTTCGACCGGTGTGGCGCGATGCGGATCCGACAGCAGATTCGCCCGGTGCAGCAGCAGTTCCTCGACCCGCTGCATCACCATCGTGTAGGTGATGACGCCGAGGTAGATGCCGATTGCCAGCCGGTCCCGGTGGGTGAACTCGTCCAGCACCGTCGCCAGCGGCAGCGCGACGATCCCGAACAGCCAGAACAGATTCGCCCGTATCAGCCGCGGTGTGTAGCCGGTGACGCGCTCGAACAGCTGATGGTGCTCACGCCAGAACACCCCGATCACCGCGAAAGTCACCGCCGCCGCGATCAGCGTAAAGATGTTGTCGGACAAGAACTTCGACGTCGAACTGTGCTCGACCTCCCGGGCGCTGTCCACCAGCGGCAACGCGATCAGCGTAATGGCGATGGCCACCACGGCATCACTGAAGAAAACTATCCGTTCGAGCCCTCGCTCGGTCCTGGGCGGAGTGGTTGCTGGTTCGGTACTCAGGTCGGTCACCGGCCGAGCCTATCGAGTCGGGCGGAGATGAGCGCGGCGGCGAACGCGGTCACTGCGGTGAAGAGCCCGGTCGGCGGTGGAGGACCGCTGCGCGCACAGCGCATGCTCGGGTCGACCGCGCGTCGAGTATCGCGTTAGTGCGGTGTGCCGCACCGCGCGGGTGTGTCCGCTGGTGGGTGCCGGGGAAATCGGTTGGGCGGGTATGCTTTCCGAGATCGAATCCGGTTCAGGGGAGTTGCGGATGGCGAATCCGTATCCGCCGGGGTTCCGCCCGTTCAGTATCCGGCTGCGGCAGGTTCGGGTTGGCCCGGACAGTCGGCTGTCGGGTGGACGCAAGCACCTGCCGGGGTGGTTCCGGCGCAGGGGCCCCAGCGGTCCCCGATCGATCTGGTGGCAGGTATCGCGGCGATCCTCACGGTGGCGGTTCAGCTCCTGCGGTCCTGCCTGAGCGGCAGCGGTCTTATCTGGTTCCACATCCCCGGTACCCACCTGTTGATCGGTAACGGACGCTATGGACTGTTGAGCTGTCAGCTGGCGACCACCATCGGTGCGATCTTGCTGATGACCTCGGGGCATCGCTCGCCAACGGCGCGGACGGTGGCGACGCTCGGTATCGGGGCAATGTTCTGCTTCGGCTCCATCGCGGTGCTCGCGGCGCAACAGGTGTCGGCATGCCCCAACCAGGCGATGGCACAGGGCGCTGTGCCGTACCAGAACGCTGTGCAGGTTCCGATGCAATATCCGGGGATGCCACAGCCCGGGTTGCCGCAGCCGGGGATCGCCCCGGAAACGATTGTGCGGCAACCTGGTTCGCCGCAGCAGCCGGGAATGCCGCAACAAGCGACGCCGTCCGCGCCGATATCTGCGCAGGCAGTGCCTCAACAGGGGATGTCGCCGGGCAACATGCCCTCAGGCGGCAGTGCGCCCGCGGCATCCGGTTCCGGATATCCGGATGGTGTCGGGCAGCAGTTCGGTGCACCGCCCGCGACAGATATTGCGGGACAGGAATATCCGTCGCGGTTCTGAGTTGGATCGATCCCGCCGTGGTTCATCGCCGCTACCGGCCTTGGCGGCATGCCTGGACGGGACATCGCCAGGGGGCTACTCGATCGCGGGGGCGGGTGGCGGGAGTTGCGGTGCGCGGCTGAAGACCTTGCGGAAGATGTCGTCGGCGTGGCTGCCGGGTTCGGGGGAGCCGGGCACGAGGCGGAAGGTGCGGGTGCCGTCGGGTAGACGTTCGGCGCGCAGGAACAGGTCGGTGGGGCGGGCCGCTTCGGCTCGGCGGCAGGCGAATTCGGCGAGGTGGGTGACGAAGAAGATAGTGATGCCGGTGTCCAGGAGGGCATTCAGGAGTGGTTCGGCTATTTGTTCCGCGTCGCGAGCGGCGGTCGAGGCGAAGGTTTCGTTGCACAGCAGGAGTGAATCGGGGGCCATGCGGTCGACGAGATCGCTCATCCGCGCCAGTTCCTCGACCAGTTTGCCGTGTGACATGGTGCGGTCCTCGTCGGCGGCGAAATGAGTGAATATCCCGCCGTGCAGGTCGGTGTCGAAACTCTCTGCGGCGACGAACATCCCGGCGTGCGCCATCAACTGGGCCGCGCCCACCGCGCGCAGGAAGGTGGACTTGCCGCCGTTGTTGGCTCCGGTGACGATGATGAGCGAGCGCCCCTCGGCATCGAGATCGTTGCCGACGACCGGTCGCCCGTCCGCCAGACACATCCCGACATCGCGTAACCCGGTGCTGCGCAAGCGTGGTGCGCCCGGAGGATGCACGGCCGGGAGGCAGACCGGTACGTGATCCCGGGTCAGCCTGCGGTGCAGGGTGACGCAGCCCAGGTAGAACGCGAGCTGGGTACGCAGCTGTGCGAAGAAGTCCTGCACCTGGTCGGCGGCGTCGCTCACCACGTCGGCGATGATCTGCAATGCCGGATTCTGTAGCTGGACAACGGGATCGGACTCGGTCTCCGGATCGTCGATCGCTTCGAAGGTGCGTCCGGTGCGGCGATCGAGACCGAATCGGCGGCGGCGGACCGGGGCGTGCAGGCGTATTCCGGCGATCTTGTTGCCGGGTCCCAGGCTCGCGGTCAAATGCAGGCCGTTCTCGAAATCCATTGCGGCAAGCTGCTGTTCGACCGAGGCGAGATACTGCTCGTCGAGTTCCGCGGCGACCGTCGCGACCAGATCGGCGAATCCGGCGGATTCGAAGGACGAGGCATGGCGCACGCACGCCGCCCGTAGCTCGCGCAGAAAGCCGAGCAGTTCGCGCAGCGGTTCCAGCGCGAGTAGCAGTTTGCCGTTCGGGCGATGTCGCGGACCGACCTGCCAGCGCTTGACTCGCGTTGCCGCCGTGGCGATCCGGTAGATCTCGTGAACCGCCGACGGGTGGGCGCAGCAGTCGGCGAGAACGGCGTGGCGGTACCGGATCACCTCGGGGTCGGCGACGCTCGCGGGCAGGATCGCCCGCACCGCCTCGGCGACTGCCGGATCCTCGCCGTACTCGTCGTCGTGGGCCATCGCCGTGCAGAGGGCGTCCAGACCGAGATCCGCGAGGGTGCGCTGTTCAGTGGTGACGGTCCGCACTGTGACGCCGGGCGGTTGCAGCAGAGCGAGTCTCATCGGTGCATCCTCGCGGTCACCCGGTCGTAGGTCAGCCCGTGGCGGCCGGCGAGTTCGACGGCGTGGAGCTGTCCGCCGGGCGGTCTGCGCTCGATGCGGAATGTGCGCCGGGCGGTATCGTGGTCCGATTCGGTGACCGCGACCATGCTCACCACAGCCGGTGAGAGGCGGGACAATTCCTCGAAGAAGGTCACCCACAGCGCGAGCGCGCCGCGGTCGATGATCCGTCCGAGGATGTCCGCGCCGATCCGGACCGCGTCGGAAGTACTTGTGGAGCTGAAACTCTCGTTCATCACGATGACGCTGTCGGCGGTGACGCGGTCGAGCGTGTCGCGCATCCGGGTGAGTTCGCCGAGCAGCCGGCCGTCCGGATCCCCGGGATCCTCGGCATGTTCGAAATGGGTGAAGATCGCGTCCGGCAGCGGCAAGCGCGCCGCGCGGGCCGGAACCGGGCAGCCGAGCGCGGCGAAATACAGCAGCTGCCCGAACATTCGGGCGTACGTCGTCTTACCACCCTGATTCGGCCCGGTTACCGTGAGTACCCGTTCCGGGCCGGACAAGTGGAAGTCGTTGCATACCAAATCATTTGCGCGGCGTGGTCGGGCCGCGAGTGCGAGATCGAATGCGCCGCAGGCGTACACGTCCTCGCCGGGCGCGGCCGTCTCGGGCAGGCGCAGCGGATGTCCCTGGGCCGCGAGGCCGCGGCCGAATGCGAGATAGACCAGATAGAACTGGATTTCGCGATCGAACCGCAGCACCATCGGATCGAGAAAGTCCGGATGCTCGGTGCGAAACTGCTCGAGCCGCGCGAACGGCCCGGGATGCAGCTGTGCGACCTCCCGCAGGATCTGCTCCTCGGTCTGGTTCATATCGGCCCACTGTGCTCGCGGCCGAGATGCGGACGGCTCGGCACAACCGAAGCGCGCGAACAGCTTCGCGATCGCGGCGCTGTAATCCGCCGCGCCCTCGTCGAAGCCGACCTCGATGGTGCGGCCCACGATCCGCAGGCTGTACCGGACCGTGTCCAATTCCGCGCGAACCTGTCGTATCGCGTCGGCGGTCGCGGTGATCCGTGGGTCGCGCAGGTGCTCGGCGAGCAGGTCGCGCCACTCGCTCAGTCCGCGGGACCGGATCGGCAGGCCGGAGATCTGCTCGGACAGGCGCGTGAGGATCAGCAGGTAGTTCTCCGCGGCGTCCAGATGCCAACGGCGGCGCTGATGTGGCTGCTCAAGGTGAGTGCTCTGCGCGAGTGCACGACGCACCATGCGCATACCGGCTGCGAATTCGTGGAAGGCCGCGCGTAGCGACAGGTCGTCGAGGTCGGCGAATACCTCGCGTCGGTAGGCGACCGTCTCCGGATCGCGAACCGGCCGCAGATACAACGGGCCCAGGTCGTATTCGGTGTCCCCGCGCAGCACGGTGGCGAGCACCTGATCAATATTCAGGTCGGTGAGGGCTGCCCGTTCGACCTCGACCGTGGCCGAATCCGGCCGGATGATGCTGAAATCCTGCACTTCGCCCTCCCCGCGAGCGACTTCGGTGAGCCGGGCGGTGCGCGCGGACCCCTCGCATCGAAGGTTAGGAGCATCACTTACCGGGCGTCAAGTAATGAGGTTCCGCGCGTGATTCGTTCGAGTGGTCGTGTGATCAAATCGGGTCTACCCTGCGCGAGTGGATCGGGATCGGCGCGAAGGTGAGTACCTCGAGTATCTGTGGGGTGAGCGTCACCGCTTCGCCTGGGTGATGCGGCGGTACGGGGGAATGACGCAGGTGGAGGCGGAATTGAGCGCGGTGCGGCGGTATCCGTACGAGCAGGCCGACGCACCGCATCGAGGGCTGATCTTCCACGACGAGGCGTGGCACTGGGCGATGCTGCGGATTCACGGTGAGCGGTACGCGCAGGAGCATCCCGAACTGGCCGCTCCGCCTCCGGAGTATCGCGAAATCGACTGACCGACAACGAAAATCCCGGGGCGAGCCGGACGGCTCACCCCGGGACGTGCTCGCCCGAGCCTCAGGTGCTCGCCGGTACCGGCAGGCCGACCCGCGCGCTCACCCAGGCCAGCGACGAGCTGAACGCGGCCGAGGCGAACTGCCAGGTGTGCCCGCCCCGGGTGGTGTGGATGGTGCAGTCGATGCCGACCTGCTTCCCGGTGGCACACAACTTCTCGGCCGCGCCGACCTCACTCGAGCCTTCGAACGCGTCCTGTCCGCCCTTGCCGATCTGGTCCTCGCTCACCTTCGGCATCTTGAACCCCTTCGGCATGCTGTGCTTACCGTCGCGCTGCGGGGCGGTCAGATCGTCGAACAGACCCGCGATTCCGGTGTAGGGGCCGTGCTTGTCCATCACCGTGACCGGGTCGAAGTGCTCCCACTGCTCGGTGCTGCCGCCGTAGAGACGTTGGATGGTCTGCGCCTTGGTACCCGAGTCGGGCCCGGCGTCCCCGGCGATATCGACGAACGTGTGGAACAGCTCCGGATGCATGACCGTCAGATCCACCGCGCAAGTGCCGCCCATGGACCAGCCGACCACCGCCCAGTGCGCCGGATCGGAGGACGCGGCGAACTTGGATTCCACGTACGGGATGACGTCCTTGGTCAAATGGTCGGCCGCATTGCCGCGCGGCCCGTTGACGCATTCGGTGTCGTTGTTGAAGCTGCCGCTCGAGTCGACGAAGACCAGGATCGGCGCCTGGCCCTTGTTCGCCGCGGTGAACTTGTCGATGTCCGGCATGATCTGCCCGCTGCGCAGCCAGTCACCCGGGGTGTTGAACTCGCCGCCGATCATCATCACCACCGGCAGCGACGGCGGGTTCTTCCCGGCGAACCAGGCCGGCGGCAGGTAGACGTATTCGGTGCGATGTTCGAAGCCGCTGCCGTTGTCCGGGATGTCCACCGGGACGACGACACCGGTCTTCGGATCGGTGCCGCGCATCGCCGCGAGCGCGTCCATGCTGGTCTGGTGCGGCAGCGGTCCGGCGGTGAGCGCGCTCCAGGCCGACTGCACGGTGGGGTAGTAGCCGACCCACTGATTGAGCACCACGCCGGTGCTGGCGATCGCGAAGGGCAGCGCGAGGATGGCCGCCACCCGCTGCCACCAGCGTGCACCCGGCCAGCCGATCACCGCGACGACCAGGGCCGCGACCATCGCGCCCACGCAGATCCACAGCAGTACCGGCGCGGGATCCGAGGCGAGCCCCTGATCGTTCGTATACGCCCACGCGCCCAGCGCACCCGCGACACCGAGTACCACCGCGATCGGAATCCGGATGAGCCACCAGCGCCGGGTGAGCCGGACGATCGCGATGAGCAGCAAGACGATCGCGATGATCTCGATGGTCAGTGGCAACCATCCGTGCAGCAGCGACACCCCGTGGTGGAAGTTCATCTCGCTGGGAACGAGTTTCGCCGACGGCATCCTGGGAGCCGGAGGCGGCGCCACTCCGGCCGGTGTCGGTGTGGGCGTTGTCGTGACGTCCGTCTGCACAGGAAACACGGCCGTAATTCTCGGTGGTCTACCTCGAGGTTTGCTGTGAGCCGGCTACGAGTGGCGTGAACGGACCGGACGCGATCTCCGTTTCGTCCGCGAGTGCGGTCGCCGATACCCTGATCACAGGCCTGATCTGCGTAGACAGGCTCCACACCGCACCGGTCGCAGATTCGCGGGCGACACGGTGCGGGGCGGAGTGTTCGAGCGGATGTGGTCAGTCGCCGATGCGGTCACCGGTTTGGGGGTGGAACAGGTGTACCGCGGCGGGATCGGTGATGTGCAGGGCGACCGATTCGGCGAGACGAGCCGGTGCGCGCTGCGGCGAGCGGGCCACGAAGATGACCGGAGTGCCCTCGAGTCCGGAGATCGGGTCGCCGGGAATGCGGGTGTAGACGTACGATTCGCTGCCCAGTTCCTCGACCAATTCGACGGTGGCGGCGAAACCCGTTCCGTCGCGGCGCAATTCGAGATGCTCGGGGCGGATGCCGAGGGTGACCGATTCCAGTCCGGCCTCGGAAAGGCGCGCCATGCGTTCGCGCGGCAGTTCCACCGTCGTCCCGGCGATGTCGACCCCGCCCGCGGCCAGCGGCACGGTGCACAGATTCATCGAGGGGGAGCCGATGAATCCGGCGACGAAGGCGTTGGCGGGGTGGTCGTAGAGCGTGGCCGGGGTGCTGAACTGCTGTAATTGGCCGTCGCGCAGCACCGCGACCCGATCGCCCATCGTCATCGCCTCCACCTGATCGTGCGTGACGTAGACCGTGGTGGTGCCGAGGCGACGTTGCAGCGCCGCGATCTGGGTGCGGGTCTGCACGCGCAGTTTGGCGTCCAGGTTGCTCAGCGGCTCGTCCATGCAGAACACCCGCGGCTCGCGCACGATGGCGCGGCCCATCGCGACGCGCTGGCGCTGGCCGCCGGAGAGTTTGGCGGGTTTGCGATCCAGATACGGTGTGAGCCCGAGCAATTCGGCGGCCTCGGCGACGCGGCGCTTGCGCTCGCCGAGCGGGACCTTCATCATCTTGAGCGCGAAACCCATGTTCTCGCCGACGGTCTTGTTCGGATACAGCGCGTAGTTCTGGAAGACCATGGCGATATCGCGATCCTTGGACGGGACGCCGACCATGTCCTGACCGTCGATGCGGATGGTGCCGCCGTCGATCTCCTCGAGTCCGGCGAGCATGCGCAGCGCGGTGGACTTGCCCGAGCCCGAGGGCCCGACCAGCACGATGAACTCGCCGTCGGCGATGTCCAGGTCGAGCGAGTCGACCGCGAGCGTCTCGGCGCCCGCGTACACGCACGAGGCCTTGTCGTATTGAATGGTGGCCATTGTCGTTTACCTCACTCGAGCTCTTATTTGATGGCGCCGAAGGACAGCCCGCGCACCAGCTTGTTCTGGGCGAACCAACCGGCCAGGACGACGGGCAGGGCGGCCAGGGTCGCCGCGGCGGACAGCCGGGCCCAGTACAGGCCCTCGCCGGTGATGAATCCGACCAGGAACACCGGCATGGTCTGGGCCTGTACGGCGGTCAGGTTGACCGCGAAGAAGAATTCGTTCCAGGAGAAGATCACGCAGATCAGCGCGGTGGCGGCGATGCCGGGGGAGACCAGGGGCAGGATCACCTCGCGCATCGCGGTCCACAGGCTCGCGCCGTCCATACTGGCCGCCTCGAGCAGCTCGCCCGGGACCTCCAGGAAGAACGAGCGCATCATCCAGACCGCGATCGGCAGATTCATCGCGGTGTAGAGGATGACCAGCGTCCAGATGTTGTCCAGCATGCCCAGGTCGCCGACGATCACGTACAGCGGAATGATCGCGGCCACGATGGGCAGCATCTTGGTGCCGATGAAGAACATCAGCGCGTCGCGGGTGCGCGTGATCGGGCGCAGCGACAGTGCGAACGCCGCCGGAACGCCCAGTACCAGAACCAGAATCGCGGAGACGATGGTGGCGAAGGCGGAGTTGAGCAGGGGCGTGCCGACACCGCTGGAGAACACCGCCGAGAACTGGTCCAGCGTGGGGACGAAGAACAGCTTCGGGGTGTTGGTGTAGGCGTCGGCCTCCTGCTTGAACGCCGTGAGCACCATCCACAGCACCGGGAAGAACATCCCGATACCCACGACCCAGGCCAGCACACCCCAGCCGATACCGGCCCGATTACGGCGGCGGCGCACCGGAACCTGTTGCGCCGCAGATGATGTGGTCGCGGGAGCGGTCGTGGTGGTCATGCCGCTTCCTCCTTGCCGGTGAACGAGGTGAACAGCAGTCGCAGGGCGAACGTCGCCACGACCGTCGTGCCGATGACGGTGACTACGCCCATGGCCGCGGCCTGGCCGATGTCGAAGCCGAGGAAGGCGCGCTGATAGATGTAGAAGGGCAGGTTGGAGCTGGCGATACCGGGCCCGCCCTGCGTCATCATGTACACCGAGTCGAAGGTGTTGACCAGGTAGATCGCGCCGAGCACGGTGCCCAGTTCGATGAAGCGGCGCAGGTGCGGCAGGGTGAGTTCGCGGAACACCTGGAGCGAATTCGCCCCGTCCACCCGCGCGGCCTCGGTGATGTCGCGAGGCATGGACTGCAGGCCCGCGAGGATCAGCAGCATCATGAACGGCGTCCACTGCCAGACCATGTCGGCCATAACCGCGGGTAGCGGGAATTTGCTCACCCAGTCGGTCTGTCCCGCCCCGAACGGTTTCAGCACGAAGTTGACCAGACCGAAAACCGGATCGAGCATCGTGGTCTTCCAGATCAATGCCGCGGCGACCGGCGTGACCAGGAACGGAGTGATCAGCAGGGTACGGACCACACCTCGCCCGAGAAAGGTGCGATCGAGCAGCAGCGCCAGCAGCAGGCCGAGCACCACCGAGACGATCACGGTGCCGACGATCAGGATGATCGTATTGAGCGTGACCGACCAGAACTGGTTGTCCCGGAACACGTCCGCGTAGTTGCCCAGCCCGACGAAGTGCCGCGAACCCGGCCGGACCAGGTTCCAGGACTGCGTCGAGTAGTACAGGGTGAACACGAACGGGATCTGGGTGACCACGATCATGAAGATCAGCGCCGGCAGCAGCGGGCCGCGCTTGCGCCAGCCCTCGGCGCGGGAGACGCTCTGGGCGCGCCGGATGATTTCCGACGGTGGGGTGGCCGCGGGGGCCGTGGTGGCCGACCGGGGTGGTGGGGTGGGGGTATGCATGGACACGGACATCACTGATTCCCTCGATACGACCTGCCGACGGTCTCGGCATACTCCTGGGACTGCTCGAGTGCGGTCTGCACGCTCTCCCGCCCCGCGATCGCCGCGCTGATCTGCTGGCTCACCCGGGTACCCAGATCCTGGAACTCCGGGATGGCCAGGAACTGGATGCCGGTGTACGGAACCGGTTGCACCGTGGGATGTTCCGGATCCACGGTCGACATCGCCTGCAGGGTGACCGGCCCGTACGCCTTGGCGGCCTCCGCGTACTGCGGGATCTGGTAGGTGGAGTTGCGGCTGCCCGGCGGCACATGCGACCAGCCGAGCTTCGCGCCGACGTGCCGGATGTATTCCTTGCTGGTCATCCAGGAGATGAATTTCCATGCGGCGTCGGCATTGTGGCTGGTCTTGGGAATGCCCAGCGACCAGGTGTAGAGCCAGCCGGAGTTCGGCTTCTGCGCGACCGGAGCCAGGACGTAGCCGATCTTGCCGACCACCTTGCTCGCCGAGGGATCCTCGAGCACGCCGACCGCGGAGGTGGCGTCGTACCACATGGCCGTGTCGCCCTGGGACAACTGTGTGGCGCATTCGCTGAAACCGCTTGTCGCCGCGCCGGGTTCGCCGTACTCGCGGACCAGGTCGACGTAGAAGTTCACTGCCTCGCGCACCTGCGGACTGGTGAGCTGGGCATGCCAGTTCTCGTCGAACCAGCGTCCGCCGAAGGTGTTGATCACAGTGTCCAGCGGGGCCAGGGTCTCGCCCCAGCCCGGGTCGCCGCGCAGGCAGATGCCCGAATGCCCGTGCGCCGGATCGTTCAGCTTCGCGGCGAACCGGGCCACCTGATCCCAGGTCGGCTGATCGGGCATGGTCAGGCCGGCCTGCTGGAACAGGTCCTTGCGGTACATCAGGAACGAGGACTCACCGTAGAACGGCACCGAGTACATATCGCCCTTGTAGGACAAGGAGTTTCGCAGCGAGGAGATGAAGTCGGCCGCGTCGTAGCCGGGAGTTTTCGCCTGGTAGGGAGCCAGGTCGGTGAGCCAGCCGTCCGCGGCCCACTGCGGCGTCTCGTAGTTGCTGATCATCACCACGTCGAATTCGCCGCCGCCGGTGGCGACCGAGGAGGTGATCTTGGCGCGCGCCTCGTTCTCCGACAGCGAGACGAATTTGAGCTTGATACCGGGATTGGCGCGCTCGAATTCGCCGGAGAGTTTGATCGCGTCCTGCATCTGTGAATTGGAGACCATCGCGATGGTGACCGTGCGGCCGCCGCCGGAGGTGAACGAGCCAGCACCCGCACAGCCGCTCAGTGCCAGTACCGACGAGAGCGCCAGTGCCGCCAGACCTTTCGCGTGCCGCCTGATGCGGCCGGGGCCGTTCTTGTTCCTGGGCGTTGTCATGGGCCTGCGCCCTCCTTCTTTTCCAGCAGCCACCGCGCGCACTCGATGTCGGTGACCAGGATCGTGGCCAGCCCGCCGCGCAACGCGCCGAGAACGGCCTGGTGTTTGGGCTCGCCTCCGGAGATCAGCACCGTGCAGCCGCAGGCGCGGATCGCGTCGAGGCCTACCGAGACCGTGCGTGCGGCAAGGGATCCGGGGACGTCGGTGCCGTCGGCGCGGAAGAAGCGCCCGCCGATCTCGCCGACCGCGCCGAGGCCGCGCAACTCGTCGAGCAGGGTGGTGTCCAGATAGCTGCCCTCGAACAGGGTGGTAGCGGTGGAGGCCGTGCCGACGCCGAACATCATCACCTCGGCCGTGCGGCCCAGTGCGATGGCACGGCCCAGGACCGAATCCTGTTCCAGCGCGGTGACCGTCGCGGCGTCGGCGTACAGCGGCGCGTGCAGCCGGACCGGGTTGGCCTGCAGTTGGGTGGCGCAGCGGCCGAGGGTGAATTCGACGCCGGTCTGGTAGTCCGAGGAGGTCAGCGAGCCGTCGAGCTGGACGACGGTGGCGCAGCGCGCCGAATGCGGGCCCAATTCGGTTGCCACCGCGATGGTTTCGGGCCCCCAGGTGAATCCGAGGGTGGCCTCCGGGCGCAGCCGGCGCCCGAGCACCGCGACCGCGGCGCGGGCCAGCGGGGCCAGGCTCGCGGGGGAGTCGTCGGGCGCCTCGCCGAGTACGACCGCCTCGGTCAGCCCGAAGGCCGCCTCGAGTTCGCGCTCCAGATCGGTGTGCAGCTGCGCGCGCAGCTCCTCCGGGACGACGATCTCGATCCGCACCAGGCCCTGTGCCCGCGCGCGGGCGATGAGCCGCCCGGCGGTCGGGCGCGAAACGCCCAGTACGGCAGCGATTTCGGCCTGGGTGGCGCCCTCGAAGTGGTAGAGCCGCGCGGCGCGCAGGGCCATCCGGACGTCCTCCGGATTGCTGGGCCGGGATTCGGGGGCCACGATGCTCCTCATCGAATGATCATCTGCTCACGGGGTGATCTATTGCTCGGAACACGGTACCATCGGCCATGTGACGCACACAACACTTTCGCCATCGACCTATGACCGGGACGGATTGACGGCCGGAATCGTGCATTTCGGAGTCGGCGGATTCCACCGTGCGCATCAGGCGATGTATGTCGACCGGCTACTCGCGCGGGGCGGATCGAGGGAGTGGGCCATCTGCGGCGTCGGCGTCCTGCCCGGTGACCGCCGCATGCGCGACGTGCTCACCGCGCAGGACGGGCAGTACACCCTCTCGGTCGTGGGTCCCGACGGGGTCTGGGACACCCGGGTGATCGGCTCGATCATCGACTATCTCTACGCGCCCGACGATCCGGAGGCGGTGCTGGCCGAACTGGCCGATCCGGCGACGCGCATCGTCTCGCTGACGATCACCGAGGGCGGCTACGGAATCGACGCGACCACCGGCGAATTCGACGCCGACGAGCCGTCCGTGGCGGCCGATCTGGAGCCGGGCGCGGTGCCGCGCACGGTGTTCGGCTTCGTGGTCGAGGCGCTCGCGCGGCGGCGGTCGGCGGGCATCGCGCCGTTCACCGTCATGTCCTGCGACAACATCCAGGGCAACGGCCATGTCGCTCGGCGAGTTTTCGGCGCCTTCGCCCGATTGCGGGACCCGGAACTGGGGGACTGGATCGACCGCGAGGTGAGCTTCCCCAATTCGATGGTGGATCGGATCACCCCGGTCACACCGCCGGAGGCGGAGGCCGAAGTGTTGCGCCGCAGCGGAATCGCCGACCGGTGGCCGGTGATCACCGAACCGTTCACGCAATGGGTGCTCGAGGATTCCTTCACTCTCGGCCGGCCGGCCTTCGAAGAGGTCGGGGTGCAGGTGGTCGAGGACGTCACACCCTACGAACTGATGAAGCTGCGACTGCTCAATGCCAGTCACCAGGGGATCGCCTACTTCGGACACCTGTGCGGTTACCGGATGGTCGACGAGGCGGCGCGTGATCCGCTGTTCGACCGATTCCTCATGCGGTACATGGATTTCGAGGCCACCCCGACGTTGCGCCCGGTCCCGGGCGTCGATCTGGACCGGTACAAACGCACGTTGATCGAGCGTTTCGGGAATCCCGCGATCGGTGACACGATCGCCCGGCTGTGCGCCGAATCCTCGGACCGGATTCCGAAGTGGGTGCTGCCGGTCATCCGGGAGCGGCTGGCCGCGGGCGGCGAGATCGACTGCGCCGCGGCCATCGTGGCGAGCTGGGCCCGTTATGCCGAGGGGGTCGACGAGCAGGGCGAGCCGATCGAGGTGGTGGACCGGTTGCGAGATCGGCTGATGCCGCTGGCGCGGCGCCAGCGCGCCGACCCGACCGCATTCCTGTGCGACCGTTCGGTATTCGGCGATCTGATCGACGAGCCGCGATTCGTGCGGCCCTATCTGGCCGCTCTGGAATCGCTGCACACGAAGGGAGCGCGGGCCACGCTGAGCGAACTCGCCGGACCGGCGTGAAATTCGGCAACGGAATGGTCGAAAAAGGTGGGTCGGTGCTGGGCGAGCGAGCATCGAGAGTTACTTTTGAAGGGCTATGAAAACTGCCGCCACCACAATTTCAGGAGCATGGCGCGCGGGCGACGGCACGGCAGTGTCGTTCCGCGACGCCGCCGTCGCATGGGCGCTGGCCGCCCATGGGGTCCTCGCCGAAACCGCCACCGGCTATGGACATTTCGTGACCGTCGAAGAGTTGGCCGAGCGGGTGCAGGAGATGTCGGGCGTGCGAACCGACGCCCCGACCCGAACCTGGATCGACGCGATTCTGCGCAAGGTCGCGCGCCGCTGCCACAGCGCGGGCGAGCCGCCGCTGACCGCATTGTGCGTGCGGGCCAACCACACTGTCGGGGACAGCTACAAATACGTTCTCGAACTCGCCGGGCTGCCGCGGCCGGAGGATATGGAACTGCATGCGGCCTACGCGCGTTGGCAGTGCTACCAGACCTACGGTGCGGACGTTCCTGCCGACGGTGGGGTGCCGCCGCTGACCCCGAAGGTCGCGGCGCGGCGCGGAGCGGTCACCGCGCGTGCGGCCGAGCCGGAGCCCGATCCGGTCGCGGCTCCGGCGGTGTGCCCGCAGTGCTTCATTCAGCTGCCTGCCACCGGAATCTGCCAGTACTGCTGAGGCTTTCGCGGTCCGCGCCGGCGGCCGGCGCGGACCGCGGTACACCCATGGCCGTGTGCGGTCAGTGAAATGTCCTGAGCCCCACCACTCCCGCCACGATCAGCAGCAGGCATACGATGCGGCCCACTGCGGTGGACTCACCCAGCCACAGCATCCCGGCCAGAGCCGTGCCGACCGCGCCGATGCCGACCCAGACCGCGTAACCGGTGCCGACGGGGATCGTGCGCAGCGCGTAGCCGAGTCCGGCCATACTCAGCGCCAGCGCGGCCACGAAGCCCACAGTCGGCCACAGCTTGCTGAATCCTTCGGACTTCTCCAGCGAGATCGCCCACGCGGTCTCCATGAGTCCCGAGACGATCAACAACAACCAGGCCATGCTGGTACCGTATGCGACCGTCCGGTTCCGTCCGGCATCGCTCCGGCCGGACCGGTATGCCCGCCGGCAAACGCGTGCGCGATCGGTCCTGCGGGCGGGCACAATGAGCACATGGGCGAACTCGTTCTGGTGCGGGGCGATATCACCGCAAGGGCGGCCCGGCCATTCTCGCCGAGTGCCGGGAGCTGCGCGCATCCCGCTTCGGCAACGGGCTGCCGACCGGCGCCGCGGTGGCCACCACTGCCGGAAATCTGCCCGCGCGCTGGGTGATTCACACGGTCGGCCCGGTGTGGTCGGCCCGCGACGATCGTTCGGAGCTGTTGGCCTCCTGCTATCGCGAGTCACTGGCCGTCGCCGGCGAACTGGGCGCGGCGACGGTGGCTTTTCCCGCGATATCCACCGGAGTCTTCGGCTGGCCCATGGACGACGGCGCCCGAATCGCGATCGAAACGGTGCGGGCGGCGCGCACGGACGTGCGACGGATCAGCTTCGTACTGTTCGGCGCCGACGCGTACCGGGCGTTCGAGAACGCGCTGGGGTGACCGCGAATTCGAGAACGGGCCGGTCCGGGCGTTCTCGCGGGAAAGATGTCGGTGGTCTCTGATACAGCTGGTCCGTGACGAACTCGCAGGAACCGTTCTCGATCCGGCTCGAGGTCCGGCTGTCCGACCTCGATCCGCAGTTGCATGTCACCGGCTCCGCCTATCAGCAGTATGCCGACCATGCGCGTTTCGAATGTGTGCAGGCGGCGGGCATCTCGGTGGCGGACCTGCTGGCGGCGGGCTTGGGGCCGGTGAATCTGGAGACCACCATCCGGTACCACCGGGAGTTGCGCGCGGGCGACAGTGTGGACGTGACCTGTTCGTGGGTCTGGTCCGACGGCAAGACCTACCGCGTCGAACACGAGCTGACCCGAGCGGACGGTGAATTGTCGGCCACCGTCGGTCATGTCAGCGGCTTGCTGGATCTGCGGGAACGGCGGCTGGTCAGCGATCCCATGCGGCAGTGGGCAGCTCGCGCGAACGATCCGACCCTGCTGTGCCTGCCCGCGCACATGCGGGCGGATGTGCGGACGCGGTAGGGCCATTCGTGTCGGTATCGGGCGGGTTGCGGGTCGTCCTCTAGACTTCGAACAACTGTTCGCGAATCGGGTAGGGGTGCTTACGTGCGGGTGATGGGTGTGGATCCCGGGCTCACCCGGTGCGGTCTGAGCGTTGTGCGGGGCGGGCTCGGGCGGCAGGTGAGCGCGGTGGGCGTGGACGTGGTGCGCACGCCGCCGGAGATGGATCTCGCGCATCGGTTGCTGGCGGTTTCCGATGCCGCCGAGCAGTGGATGGACACCCACCGGCCCGACGCGGTCGCGATCGAGCGGGTGTTCTCCCAGCACAATGTGCGCACCGCGATGGGTACCGCACAGGCGGGCGGCGTGATCGCGCTGGCCGCCGCGCGGCGCGGCATCCCGGTGGCGTTCCACACGCCCAGCCAGGTGAAGGCGGCGGTCACCGGCAACGGGTCCGCGGACAAGGCGCAGGTCACCGCGATGGTGACCAGGATTCTGGGCCTGGCCGCCGCGCCGAAACCGGCCGATGCCGCCGATGCGCTCGCCCTGGCGATCTGTCATTGTTGGCGGGCGCCGATGCAGGAGCGGATGGCCAAGGCCGAGGCCATGGCCGAAGAACAGCGGCGCAGATATGCGGAACGACTTGCCCGGCAACGGAAGGCGGTGAACCGGTGATCGCGTCGGTACGCGGTGAGGTGCTCGAGATCGGCCTCGATCATGCGGTGATCGAGGCCGCCGGGGTCGGCTACCGGCTCAACGCGACACCCGCGACGCTGTCCACCCTCACCCGCGGCGAGGAATCGCGACTGTTCACCGCGATGATCGTGCGCGAGGATTCGATGACGCTGTTCGGCTTCGCCGATACCGAGGCGCGGGATCTGTTCGGTCTGTTGCAGACCGTGTCCGGCGTGGGGCCGCGGCTGGCGATGGCGGTGCTGGCGGTACTCGAACCCGAGGCGTTGCGCAAAGCTCTGGCGGAGAGCAATGTGGCCGCGCTGACTCGCGTCCCCGGTATCGGCAAGCGCGGGGCCGAGCGGATGGTGGTCGAACTGCGGGACAAGGTGAATCTCGTTCCGGTGCAATCGGGTCCGCCCGGTGTCGCACCGGCGCCGGTGGTCACGCCGGTGCGCGATCAGGTGATCGAGGCCCTCGTCGGACTCGGATTCGGAGTCAAACAGGCCGAACCGGCGGTGGATGCCGTCCTGGCCGAGGATCCGGGGTTGGACACCTCCAAGACGCTGCGCGCGGCGCTGGGAATGCTCGGGAAGAACCGGTAACGGCGGATGGGTGAGGAGTTCGAGCAGGAGCAATCTCCGGTCACCGCAAGCTATCTCAACTCCGACGGTGAGGTCGAGGCGAGTCTGCGGCCCAAATCCCTGGACGATTTCATCGGTCAGCCGCGGGTGCGCGAACAGTTGGCGCTGGTGCTGCGCGGTGCGAAATTGCGTGGCGGCACCCCCGATCACGTACTGCTGTCGGGCCCGCCCGGACTGGGTAAGACCAGTATGGCGATGATCATCGCCGGGGAACTCGGGTCGGCATTGCGCATCACCTCCGGTCCGGCGCTCGAACGCGCCGGTGATCTGGCCGCGATGCTGAGCAATCTGGTCGAGGGCGATGTGCTGTTCATCGACGAGATCCATCGCATGGCCCGCCCGGCCGAAGAGATGCTCTATCTGGCGATGGAGGATTTCCGGGTGGACGTGGTGGTCGGCAAGGGCCCCGGGGCGACATCGATTCCCTTGGACATCGCGCCGTTCACCCTCGTCGGCGCGACTACGCGCTCGGGCGCGCTGACCGGTCCGCTGCGCGACCGCTTCGGATTCACCGGACATATGGATTTCTACGAAGCCGATGAGCTGCAACGGATTCTGGAGCGTTCGGCGCACATTCTGGGTGTGCGCCTGGAATCCGATGCCGCGGCGGAGATCGCCGGTCGATCACGCGGCACCCCCCGGATCGCCAACCGCCTGCTGCGCCGGGTGCGTGACTATGCCGAGGTGCGTGCCGACGGCGTGATCACAGTCGAGATCGCCCAGGCCGCCCTGGCCGTGTACGACGTCGACGGTTTGGGCCTGGACCGCCTCGACCGCGCGGTGCTCGGCGCACTGGTTCGCAGCTTCGGCGGTGGCCCGGTGGGCGTTTCGACCCTGGCTGTCGCGGTGGGCGAGGAGGCCGCAACCGTCGAGGAGGTGTGCGAACCCTTCCTGGTCCGCGCCGGAATGGTCGCCCGCACCCCCCGCGGCCGCGTCGCCACCGCGGCCGCCTGGGAACATCTGGGCCTCGTCCCGCCCCCTGATCTCGTCTTCGGCTCGATCGAGGTGCGCGGCCGGGAATCCCACCCAACCCTCGACCTGTTCGAATGACGTTGTGCGCCGGGTGTTCTCGGCGCTGAACCAGTCGTCGTCCGGCCGGTCCGTGGGACACGCGATGATCAGGTTCGGCGGCGGCCGTGCAGGTAGTCGCTGACCACAGCCGCGCCGAGGCCGTCGAGGTCGGGGGCGATGACGCGCCCGCCGGTGCGGCGGGCCACCAGGTCCACGAAGGAGGCCAGGCGGGGTTCGTCGCCGAGCATGAAGACCGTGATGGAGGCGCCGAGTTTGGCCAGGGCGTCGACCTGGGTCATGGTGACGGCCAGGGTTCGGGGCTGGGGTGGCCAGCTGAAGTAGGCCTCGCCGTCGGATTCCAGGTGGGCGGTGGGTTCGCCGTCGGTGACGACCAGCACCACCGGCACCGCGTCGGGGTGCCGGCGCAGATGCCGACCGGCCAGCAGCAGGGCGTGGTGCAGATTGGTGCCCTGCTCCCAAACCCCTTCCAGCGCAGTCAATTCGGCAACATCCACCGAGCCCGCGTGGCGGCCGAAGGTGATCACTTCCAGTGCGTCGGAACGGAATCGGGTGCTGATCAGCTGGTGCAGGGCCAGGGCGGTGCGCTTCATCGGCACCCATCGGCCCTCCTGCACCATCGACCAGGAGGTATCCACGCACAGCGCCACGGCCGCCCGTGAGCGCTGTTCGGTCTCGGCGATCTCGACGTCGGAGACATCCAGGCGCACGGTGCGGCTGGCCGCCGAGGCCGAGCGCAGCACCGCGTTGCGCACGGTCCGCGAGACATCCCAGGGCTCGGTATCGCCGAATCGCCACGCCCGCGACGCGCCCGTCGGCTCGCCCGCCGCGCCCGCCAGAGCGGTGTCCCGCTCGCCGCGCCGCGACCGCAACTGCCCGATGACCGACCGCAGCGCGGTTTCGCCCAAGCGGCGTAATGCCTTGGGCGTCAACCGCAACGACCCGTCCGGCGCCCGCTCGAACAGACCCTGGCGGCGCAGCTCGCGCTCCAGTTCGGCCAGCCGCCGAGCATCGACGCGAGCCTCGTCACCGAGCTGGCGAGTCAGCGCGTCGAGGTCGATATCCTCGAGCCGCGCACCGGGATAGGACTGGCCGAGCTGTTCGGCCAGCGCGTCGAGTTCGGCCAGATCCTGCATGGCTTGGGCACCCTCGCCCATTCCGAGCGGATCCTGTCCGCGGAATCGCTGCGCGGACTCCCAGTCCTCGCCGGGGCGCAGCGCTCGCAGGTTCGCATCCAGCGCGGCGACCTGCGCGGCGACCTCCGGATCGCCGAACGCCTGCCCGATCAGCTCGGACAGTTCGGCACGCTGCTGCTCGGACATCGAGTTGAGCATGCGTTGCGCGGCGGCCGAACGCGCGGCGAGCGCATCGATCAGCTCGTCGGTGTCGCGCGGATTCTCCGGGAAGAATTCGCCGTGTTCGGCCATGAATTCGGCGAACTGCTGTTCGGTGTCCTCGCCGCGGGCGTGTGCGGCGAGCAGATCGTTGAGATCGGACATCATCCGCTTGATGCGCTCGACATCCTGCGGCGTGGTGCTCTGCAGCGCCTGCTTCATGCCCTGGAAACGCGATTCGAGCAGTTCCTGACCGAGCATGTCGCGGATCTTGCGGTAGTTCTCCCGGCCGGTCTCCGAGCGCCAGTCGTACTCGGACAGCTCGCCGACCGCGGCCGCGGTGCTCGGGGGCAGCGCGTCGAGCTGGGCCTCGGCGAAGCGGGCGTCGTCGGACGGGTCGGGGAACAGCGCGCGGCGTTCGGCGTCCAGGGCCTCGTCCAACAGGCGGCGCACCTCCTGCAGCGTGCCGTCGAGCCGGTTGTGCCGGGTGATATCGGCGCGACGCTGCCAGACCCGCCGGGTCAGCTCGTCCAGGCCGCGCATATCGCGCATGCCGCGGCGCAGCAGCTCTTCCATCGCCCGCCGCGGCGAGCTGCCCTCCATCACCTCGCGCCCGATCTGATCCAGGGCGTCGCGCAGATCCAGTGGCGGCGCGAGCGGATCGGGCCCGTCGTGGTACGGGCCGTAGGAATAGCGATCAGGGGCAGTCATGATCTCTCACAAGGGGATTCGACGGCGGTCACGAACCGTAGACCGCCATGCCGTCGTCGGTGTCCTTGGCGACCTGCCGGGCCAGGAACAGCGCCTCGAGCGCGAATTCCACGGCGGCCGCGATCCGGGTCGGCGGTTCGGTGGGGGCGACGCCGAGGCGTTCGGCGACCTCGTGCAGCACCGGCAGCTCGGGCAGTGCGGACAACACATCCTTGCCCGGGACGCGTTCGCCGGTGGTGACCAGATTGCCGTCGCCGACCGCGGTTGCCAGTGGACGCAGATTCACCCCGCCGAGGCGGGCGCGGGCGGTCTCGGAGAACGCGCGGCGCATCAGATGGGTCAGATGTTCCTGTTCGCGGCCTTCCTCACCGGATTCGAACTCGAGCTTGCCGCGCAACACCGCCGGTACCGACTCCAGATCGACGGGGCGCGCGACCGCCGGGCTCTCCCCGGTGATCGCCGAACGGCGCAGGGCGGCCGCGGCCACCGTTTCGGCCGCCGCGACAGCGAAACGAGCCGACACGCCCGAGCGCTGGTCGATCGCGGGCGATTCACGCAATTGACGCACGAACCGGGCCAGCACCTCGATCAGCGGATCGCCCACCTCGGCGACCAGTTCGGCCTCCTGGCGGACCAGATCCACCTCGGACTCCACATCGAGCGGGTAGTGGGTGCGGATCTCCGCGCCGAAGCGGTCCTTGAGCGGGGTGATGATGCGGCCGCGGTTGGTGTAGTCCTCGGGGTTGGCCGTGGCGACCAGCAAAACGTCCAGTGGCAGGCGCAGCGTATAGCCGCGGACCTGGATATCGCGCTCCTCCATCACGTTCAGCAGCGCGACCTGGATGCGCTCGGCCAGATCGGGCAGTTCGTTCACCGCGACGACGCCCCGATGCGCGCGCGGGACGAGGCCGAAGTGAATGGTCTCCGGATCGCCCAGGCTGCGGCCCTCGGCGACCTTCACCGGATCGACATCGCCGATCAGGTCGCCGACCGAGGTGTCGGGGGTGGCCAGTTTCTCGGCATACCGCTCGGAGCGATGCCGCCAGGCCACCGGCAGATCGTCGCCGAGTTCGGCGGCCAGCCGTCGTCCGGCCGGGCTGATCGGATCGAGCGGATGTTCGCCCAGTTCGGCGCCCGCGATGACGGGCGTCCACTCGTCGAGCAGCCCGATGAGCGTGCGCAGCAACCGGGTCTTGCCCTGGCCGCGCTCACCGAGCAGGACGACGTCGTGTCCGGCCAGCAGGGCCCGCTCGAGCTGCGGCAGCACGGTTCGGTCGAAGCCGACGATGCCTGGCCAGGGGTCGCCGCCGGAGCTGAGCAGGGCAAGCAGGTTCTCGCGGATCTCGGACTTCACGCTGCGCGGCAGATATCCGGCGGCACGCAGCTCGCCCGCGGTGGTGGGGAGGTTCTCCGGTGCGGTCACCGTATCGACGCTACGACGATCTTGCGGTCCCGTCGACGCGACCGACCTGCGTTATCGGCCGGAAAACAGATTGACGGGTATGCATCGCCGGATGACAGATCACACCGCGGCCTCGCGATGAACGGGGAAATGCCTGGCCAGCGTCGGTTGCGGAACTTCGTGGCGTGCCGATTCGGCTCTGCGCGAACACCTTCTCGGCCCGATGCGGCGCACAGTGCCGCCGGATATCCGGAAATGCCGGGCGGGCACGGGGATTGCGAGGTTCCGCGATATCCGCACCGATCGTGGCGGACTGCGCCGCCGAGCGCAGCCGCGAATACGTCTCGCGGCGCAGGCGCGCCGGTCCGCGAGCGTTCTACCCTGGTAACAGACTCGATTGTCGGAAATTTTCGGTGAGGCGGTAGCGATGGCCGATTCAGACGCCGCGGGCTTCGGAGTGCCCGCCTCCTCGGGGGCCGTGCGGATCGGAACGGCCGAACGCGAACAGGCGGCCGCATCGCTGGGCGAACATTTCGCGGCCGGGCGGCTCGAGGTCGACGAATACGACGATCGAGTGGCCCGCGCCTACGCCGCGAAGACGACCGCGGACCTCGCGGTGCTGTTCAGCGATCTGCCGCGTCCGATGAATCCGCGGCCACCGCAGCCGCCGCCGCCCCGGCCGGCTCGGCCGCTGCTTCCGGTGCTGGTGATCGCGGTGGTGATACTCGCCGTCGTACTCGCGGCGGAGACCCATTTCGTTCCGCTCTTCGTATTCCCGGTGCTGTTCTTCGTATTCATTCGCGGCCGCAGGGGCTGGGCGCGGCAGTATCCCGGCGGGCCGCGGCGGTATTACCGGAGTTGATCGGTTCGAGCGCCGGGCGGGCTATCCGCCTGGCGCGCAACGGTTTCCCCACTCGCGGCGATTCTGTGATCCAGATCACCGGTATGGGTCTACCTGCTGATATCCCGTGGTAAGGACACTGCGCGCCCGGTTCGGGTGGCGTGCGGCAGCGGTTCCGGGCACTCTCATCCACGGAAACCTTGTCGGGCAATGTGATCCAAAAACAACCGCCCCCGCGAGGCTTCCGCCAGAATGGATCCGGTCGAAGCGTCGGGGGTCGGACGTGTCGGTAGATCACCGACGGATTTGAGGGGAATGCATATGAGAGCCAAGAAGTTCGCTGCTACCGCGCTGCTCGCGATCGGCGCCACCGGCGTCACCGCGGGCGTCGTCCAAGCACAGCCTGTCACTCCCGCTGCCACCGGCATCCAGGGAGCCGATCACGGCGTGCAGTATTCGGTCGCGCCGACCGCGGACCACACCGGTGTGGCCGCGACCGTCGCGGCGGGTCGGTTCGCCCTCGCGCCCGACGCCCGGTCGGTCACGCTCACAAACGCCGCCGGCGCCGTCGTGGCCACGGTTCCGCTGGGCCTGCGGTCCGCCGCCGGTGTCGTCGCCCTCACTCCACGGATCGGGAACGACGGCCGAACCCTCACCCTCACATCGCAATCCGCGTCGTCGAGCGTCGTCAAGTCGATCGACGACGCCACGAACGCGCGCAAGCAGTACAACGCGGGTGTGGGCGCGCTGATCGGCGCCGGTATCGGCGCGGTGATCGGATTCTTCCTCGGCGGCGTCGGTGCCCTCGTGACCATTCCGATCGGCGCGGGCATCGGCGCACTGATCGGTTATTCCACTCCGTAATCCGGACCGCTCGGCCGATATTCACCGGGCGAGTTCTTACCTCGCGCAACGCCGTTCGGGCTCGAGCCCCGGACGGCGTTGCACTGTGTTCAGCCCTGCGAAAACGCATCGAGGCATGCAGTGCGCGGATGTCTCGGCGAACCTTCGAATCTGCTCGACTCAGGCCGAAACTCAGAGCCGGGTATCAGCGTCGGCTCGCGGGAGGCGGGTGGCGGACGCGGCGTCCGGATTCGGCTGCGGAAGCACATCGGGCCGGGGCGGGTGACCCTCGGGGGGACCGGCGAGGTCGGAAGTTCCGGGTTCGCCATGGATTTCGGGGTCGTTCGTGCCGGGTTCCGCGGGGTCCCCGACTGCGGCAACGATGGATTCGGCGGGATCGTGGTCGGTGGGGAATTCGGCTGTGGCCGTTGGTGTTTCATCGGGGATGTCGGCGCCTCGGATTCCGGGAGCGACCGTTTCGGCTTCGCCGGAGGGATTGCCCGTGTCGGCGGAACGTTCGGCCAGGGAGTCGAATTCGATACGGAGACGGTCGATCTCGGCCGCGAGTTCGTCGCGGACCTGTTCTCGTTCGGCCAGGCTGGCCCGCATCCCGTCGAGGGTGTCGTCCATCGCGGCCAGGCGGCGGTCCGCGCCCTCGAGTTGCCAGGCGATGACGGTGCGGCGGTCCACGTCGGCGCTCGCCGCGCCGACCCAATCGATGACGTAGTCCAGCCAATCGGGTTGTTTGGGCATGGGCACGGTCTCGTCCCAACCCTGCCGCAGGGCGGGTTTACCCGAGATCACCCGTTCGCCGACCGTGGGGGCGTGCAGCTGCACCATGCTCAGCTTCCCGGCGCTGGTCACCACCGCGGTCAGGCGATAGCGGCCCGCCAGGTGCATGCGCAGTTCCGCGGTGCCGCGGCCGTCGGCGTCCATCACGCCCAGCCACGGCCCGTACGCGGCGTCGAGGATCGCCTCGATGATGCCGAGCTGCCCGACGCCCCGGCGCAGGCGCGTCGCCCGCTTGCGCAGGTCGTCCGGTGTGGCCGTCATCTGATCCCAGTGCATGCATCACCTTTCCGCTCGGCAGGCCGGATCGGGTGCCCACACTACTCACGATGCGGTGTGCGCACGCTCCTGCTCGGTGAGCGTCCGCACGACGACGTCCAGGAAGGCGTCCACTTCGTCGGCGTAATAGGCCGCCGCACCGGGCTCGGCCGGTCCGAAGTCGATCGCGCGGGCATCCTGGCTGCTCAGACCGGTGGGACCGGCGTGCGCGAGGGTGGTGGCCACGACGTCGAGGAAGGTGTCGACCTGCGCGACCGCGTAGCCGTCGCGTCCGGACGGAGGCGCGGAGAACCGGAGCCGCTGCACATAGCGCGGGCTCAGCCGCGCCGGGCCGGGATGCGGCGTGTCACCGCGGCGCGCGTATTCGAGCTCCACACAGGCCCGGTCCAGATAGTCGTCCACCTGGTCGCGGTCGTACCCGTGGTGTCCGAATGCGGCCGAGGCGAATTCGTGGTCGCGGATCTGCGCGGCGGTGAGCATCGACCGGCCCCGGAACGCCTCCGCGACCCGCTCGCAGAAGGCGTCCACCTCGGCCGCGTCGTAGCCGCGGTCTCCGGCGGCGGTCCTGGCGAAGCGGGCGGTTCGCACGTCCTGGGTCGTCACACCGAACATTCTTACTACGGGCCGGGCGGAATGTAGTGCGGGTCACAATTATTCGCCCGAATCTCGGTGCGCACCGATCGTTGACGGGTCCGCGGGGGCTGTGCCGCGGGCAAATGATGTGTCATTCTGTATCAGATACTTTGCGTAACGGGAGGTTCGTCGTGGCGCCTCGATTCGATGCGATCGTGGTCGGAGCCGGGTTCGGTGGCATGGGTGCGGGCATCGAGCTCGACCGGCTCGGGCTCGGCGATTTCGTGATCCTGGAACGGGAGAGCGATCTGGGCGGGACCTGGCACGTGAACCGGTATCCCGGACTCGCGGTGGATATCGCCTCGGTGACCTACTCGTACTCCTTCGAGCCCAACCCGCACTGGTCACGCCTGTTCGCGCCGGGTGCGGAGCTGAAGCGGTACGCCGAGCACGTGGCGGACAAATACGATCTGCGGCGGCGGATGCGCTTCGACACCGTGGTCTCCGGCGCCCGCTGGGACGCCGAGGAGAGTCAGTGGGTGGTCAGCATCGAGGGCGGCGAACCGCTGACCGCCCGCTATCTGCTCACCGCGACCGGATTCCTGTCCCAGCCGTACACCCCGCCGTTCCCCGGGATCGAAACCTTCGCGGGCAAGATCATCCACACCACCGCCTGGGATCAGGACTACGACCTCGCCGGCCGCCGGGCGGCGATCATCGGCACCGGCGCGACCGCCGTGCAACTGGTACCCGAAGTCGCGCGGGCGGTGACCGAGCTGACGGTATTCCAGCGCACCCCGATCTGGGTGGTGCCGAAAATCGATATGCCGATTCCGCCGGTGGTGCAGAGCATCTTCGATCGGGTGCCGCTGACCCAGCAGGCCGCCCGCCTGGCCAACACCACCGCGCTCGAGGCGCTGATGGTGATCGGCGTCCTGCACTTCCGGCAGGCCAAACTGCTGAACCGGGGCGCCGGTCTGCTCGCGAAGGCCCATCTGCGGGCCCAGGTGCGCGATGCGCGGACCCGCCGCGAACTCACCCCGCACTACGACTTCGGCTGTAAGCGCCCGACGTTCTCGAACGCCTATTTCAAGACGTTCAACGAACCGCACGTACATCTGGAGACGAACTCGATCGAACGCATCGAACCCGGCGGCATCGTCACCGCCGACGGCCGCACGACCGAGATCGACACGTTGATCCTGGCCACCGGGTTCAACCTGTGGGATGTGAACTTCCCGGCCATCGAGATCATCGGCCGCGACGGGGTGGATCTCGGAAAGTTCTGGCGGGACAACAGATTCCAGGCCTACGAGGGCATCACGGTGCCGAAGTTCCCGAACTTCCTGAGCCTGAACAGCCCGTACTCCTACAGCGGCCTGTCGTACTTCACCACCATCGAGGCCCAGATGAAACACATGGGCCGGTTGTTCGGGGAGATGTTCCGGCGCGACGCGCGGGTGTTCGAGGTGACCGAGCGGGCGAACACCGAATTCCTGGACCGGGTGACCGAGAAACTGGGATCCTCGGTGTTCTACGACGGACACTGCTCGACCGCGCGCAGCTATTACTTCAACCAGCACGGCGAGGCGGCGCTGCTGCGCCCGACCAGCACCCTCAACGCCCATCGCGAGGCGGTCAGCTTCCCGCTGGACGATTACCTCTACGCCTGAGTCCGGTTCGCCGCCTTCGGCGCGGCGGGTCGGTGGCCGCGCGGCCCAGTGCTCGCCCGGTGGGGTAGTGTTCGCCCGACCCCGGGGACGGCCGCCCGGTCGCGACGGCGTCGGTGTCGGTACGGGTGCTCGTGACGACCGCCGTGGGCGGTGGCGGCGAGCTGATGGCAGACTGGGGTACTACGCTGGCAGTTCGGCGTCCGCCGGACCGCTTCCACCGACAGACCTAGGACCGACGACAACGATGGCTCAACTGCTGTTTCCCCTGCTGCTGGTAGCCCTGCTGGTGCCGATGTTCCTCGGTGTCCGCCGTCAGAAGCGCGAGGCCGCCAACACTACCGCCATGCAGGAGAACCTGAAGGTCGGCGATCGGGTCACCACCACCTCGGGCCTGTACGGCACCGTGGTCGATCTCGACGAGACGACCATCGATCTGGAGATCGCGGAGGACGTCGTGACCACCTGGCTGCGTGCCGCGGTGCGCGAGGTGCGCATCGAGGACGCGGCGGAGCCGGCCGAGTCCGGGTCGCACGACTCCGAGATCGAGTCGGCCGAGCCGGACGCGCCCGCCGCCGAGGCGCAGCCGCCGCACGACGCTGTCAACGGTGCCACCGCCGAGGAGTCCGTCGAGGACACCAACGCCCGGCTGACCAAGGAATGACCCGCTCGCGTCGTCGCCCGGCCGCACCGGCCGTGTGCGACGGCGCTGCGGCATGTCCGGAGTCGACCGCTCGACCGGCATCGGCCTGCCCACCCTGTCCACTGCCCGGCCCAACACCGTCCAGGAGATAAGAACTGTGCCACCTTCCAAGGGAACGGGGCATCCGCTGCGGCTGCTCGGCGTCTATGCGCTGCTGCTGATCGTGATCTACGGCCTGGTGTTCTTCACCGATGCGAAGACCGCGGCGGCCAAACTCGGCATCGACCTGCAGGGCGGCACCCGCGTCACGCTCAGCGCGCGCACGCCGGACGGCAGCAAGCCGAGCCAGGACAGCCTCAAGCAGGCCCAGCAGATCATCGAATCCCGGGTCAACGGCCTCGGCGTCGCCGGGTCGGAGGTCGTCATCGACGGCGACAACCTGGTCATCACGGTGCCCGGACAGAACGGTCAGCAGGCCAAGTCGCTGGCCACCACCGCCAAGCTCTACATTCGCCCGGTCCTGCAGTCCGGTCAGCAGAACGCCGCGGGCGGGCTGCCCGGCGGGCCCACCGGCAACATCACGCCCGGACTGCCCTTGCCGGGCATGACGCCGCCCGGCACGCAGCAGCCGGGCAACGCGACACCCGCGCCGGCGCCGGGTGCGCAGAAGCCGAGTGCCTCGGCGCCGGGTAACCAGCAGTCCGGCACCGCCAACCACGCCGCGCAGAACCGCGTGTTCCCGGCGGACTACCGGGTGCCCTCGGCGCAGGACCTGGGCCACCAGCAGGCGCCGACCACGCCGCCCGCCACGCCGAAGAAGCCGACGCCCACGACGCCGAAGCCCGCCACTGCGGCCCCGACGACCCCGCCCGCGGCCCCGGCGAACACGTTGAGCCCGGCCGAGCAGACCAAACAGGCCATCGCCAAGGCCAAGGCCCTGCGTCAGAGCACCAACCAGCAGATCCAGCAGCTCGCGCTGGCGACCCTGGATTGCAGCAAACCCGATCCGCTGGCCGGTAACGACGATCCGAATCTGCCGCTGGTCACCTGCGCGACCGATGGCACCGGCACCTACCTGCTGGACAAGAGCCGCATCGACGGCCAGGACATCAAGGACGCCAGCGCCTCGTTCAACCAGCAGCAGTCGCAGTGGTCGGTGGATCTGACCTTCAAGCACTCCGACCCGTGGGCCAAGCTCACCGGTGACTACGTGAACCAGCAGGTCGCGTTCGTCCTGGACTCGAAGGTCGTCAGCGCGCCGGTGGTGCAGCAGGGCCCGCAGGAGGGCGGCACCACCTCGATCACCGGGCACTTCAACGCCACCACCGCCAAGGATCTGGCGAACCAGCTGAAGTACGGTTCGCTGCCGCTGTCCTTCGCCACCTCCGAGGCCGAGACGGTTTCCGCGACGCTGGGCCTGTCCTCGCTGCACGCGGGCCTGATCGCCGGTGCGGTCGGTCTGATCGCGGTGCTGCTGTACTGCCTGCTCTACTACCGGATGCTCGGCTTCCTCGCCGGATTCTCGCTCGTCGCTTCGGGTTTCGCGGTGTACGGGATCATCGTGCTGCTGGGCCGGTGGATCAATTTCACCCTGGATCTGGCCGGCATCGCCGGTCTGATCATCGGTATCGGTATGACCGCGGACTCGTTCGTGGTGTTCTTCGAACGCATCAAGGACGAGATGCGCGAGGGCCGGAGTTTCCGTTCGGCGGTGCCGCGCGGCTGGTCGCGCGCACAGCGGACGAACCTGTCCGGCAAGACGGTCAGCCTGATCGCCTCGGCGGTGCTGTACATCCTGGCCGCCGGCCAGGTGAAGGGCTTCGCCTTCACCCTCGGCCTGACCACCGTGCTCGACGTCATCGTGCTCTACCTGGTCACCTCGCCGCTGATGATGCTGGCCTCGCGCTCGCCGTTCTGGGCCAGGCCCGCGGTGAACGGCCTGGGCGCGGTGGCCCAGTACGCGCGCGAACGCAAGGCGGCCGCCGGCATCCCGGCCGGTAAGGAGGCGTGATGAGCAACCCCAGTTCCGTCATGGAGACCGATACCGTGAACGATCAGGCCGTGACCGCCGCGCCCAAGCACGGATTCTTCGAACGGCTCTACACCGGTACCGGTGGTTTCCGGATCGTCGGGCGACGCCGGATGTACTACCTCGTGGCCGCGGCGCTGATCGTGATCGCGCTGTCGAGCATCGGACTGCGCGGATTCACCCTCGGCATCGACTTCGCCGGTGGTACCCGGATCCAGCTGCCGGCCGTCGCCGGGACCAGTACCTCGCAGGTCACCGATGCCTACGCCAAGGCGCTCGGGCACGACCCGGTCACCGTGCAGAAGGTCGGCTCCGGCGCCGCGGCATCGTACGAGATCCGTTCGGACACACTGGATGCCACGCAGCAGGACAAGGTGCAGAGCGCGCTGTTCGACGCGTTCCACCCGAAGGATTCGACCGGAACGGTCAGTCGCAACGCGATCAGCATCGCGGAGATCAGCTCGACCTGGGGTGGCCAGGTCACCCGCAAGGCGCTCATCGCCCTGGGCGTTTTCGTCCTGCTGACGATGATCTACATCGCGATCCGCTTCGAACGCGATATGTCCATCGCCGCGATCGCCTCGCTGTTCTTCAACCTGATCGTGACCGCGGGCCTGTACTCGATCGTCGGATTCGAGGTGACCCCGGCCGCGGTGATCGGCCTGCTGACCATCCTGGGGTACGTGCTCTACGACAACGTCGTCGTCTTCGACAAGGTCGAGGAGAACACCCGGGGAGTGCTGCACCGCACCAACCGCACCTACGCCGAGTTCGCGAACCTCGCGGCCAACCAGACGTTGATGCGTTCGATCAACACCACCGTCATCGGCATCCTGCCGATCGTCGGCATGCTGGTCATCGCGGTATGGCTGCTGGGTGTCGGCACGCTGAAGGATCTGGCGCTGGTACAGCTCATCGGCATGGTCGTCGGCGCGTACTCCTCGATCTTCTTCGCCGTGCCGCTCCTGGTCTCGATCAAGGAGCGCTGGGGTCCGGTGGCCGCGCACACCCGGAAGGTGCTGAACAAGCGATCCGGCAGGGCGGCGCGGGCGAGCGACGACGACGCGCCGGCGCGTCGCGCGGCGGCCCCGAGCGGTACGCCGCGTCGCCGGGAACCGGTGGGCGAGGGTCCCCGGTCCGCCGCACCGAGACCCGGTGCGCGGCCGACCGGAAAGCGGCACAAGAACAGGCACTGATCATGCGGGCGCTGCCCTCGCGCAGTCGGGCGAATTCAGCGGAGGAAGCTTGCGAAACGACGGAGGGCAGCGTGCGTAACCACGGAAGGTCCGGCGCGGGCCGCCGGTGGCTGGTGCGGACGTTCGGGGTGCTGAGCACGGGTGCGCTCGTCGGCGGCGTGCTGGCCGGGTGTTCGGCGAAGAATCAGGTGCCGTCCATCGGATACGCGGTCGACGCGGTGCCGCTGAGCTACAACGGCGGCAGCACGCTGGGCGCGAACGGCGGTGCGGCGGCGGTGTTCTCGCGGGTGCTGACCGGATTCTTCTATACCGGCCCGGACGGCCAGCCGGTCGCGGACACCGACTACGGCACCGCCAAACAGGTGCCCGGCGACGTGCAGACCATCCAGTACCGGCTCGATCCGGACGGCGTGTACTCCGACGGGGTGCCCACCTCCTGCGACGATCTGGTGCTGGAGTGGGCCGCGCGCAGCGGCCGCTTCACCAAGGCCGGGCCCGGCGGCGGTCAGGTGCCGATGTTCGACGCCGCCTCGACCGCGGGCTATCGCGATATCGAGAAGGTCGAGTGCCAGCCCGGTTCGAAGGACGCGACGGTGGTCTTCCGCCCGGGGCGGCACTTCCTGCCCTGGCAGACCCTGTTCGACGCCGCGGATCTGATGCCCGCGCACATCGTCGCGCAGGCCGCCGGGGTGCCGAATGTGGTGTCGGTCGTGCAGACCGCAGACCCCGTCGCGCTGGGCAAATTGGCCCAGTTCTGGAACACCGGCTGGAATCTCACGCCCGGCAAGGTGGACACCAAACTCTTCCCCTCCTCGGGGCCGTACCGGATCGATTCCTACAGCGACAGTGACGGTCTGGTCCTGGTCAAGAACGAGAAGTGGTGGGGCCTGCCGCCTCGAACGCCGCGAATCGTGGTGTGGCCCAAGAACACCGACCTGAAGCAGAAGGTGTCCGACAAGGCGGTCGGCGTCGTGGACATCGGCGCCGGTTCGGTGAAGAATCTCGATCTGAGCGGATTCTCGGTGAATCAGGTGCCCGGCCGGGGCGCGGAGCAACTGGTGCTGTCCACGGCGGGCGTCTTCGCCTCCGCCGACGCCCGCCGCGCCTTCGCGCTGTGCGTTCCGCGCAAGGCGCTGTTCGACAAACTCGGGCATCCCGGCTTCGACCAGAAATCGGGCCTTGGTTCGGGGCCGTTGAATTCCCGTACGACACAGGCGGATTCGCTGTACTACACGCCGAGTACCGGTGCGGCGGGCAAGTACACCGGAGGTGACGCCGCCGGGGCGCAGCAGGTTTTGACCTCGGCGGGGGCGAGCAATGCGACGGTGCGGATCGGATATCGCGCGCCGGACGATCGGCGCGCGCAGACCGTGGCGATGATCGCCGACGCGTGCCGGGCGGCCGGGATCACCGTGGTGGACGCGGGCTCGCCGACCTTCGTGCCGACCCAGCTCGGCGCCGGCGTGGACGCGGTGCTGGGCAGTACCGCGGGTGCGCCGGGCCCGGCCGGGTCGCTGTCCGGTGTGGCCGCCGCGGCGGCGCTGTACACCGGCCAGGGCCTGAATTTCGGCCACTACGGCAACGGCCGTTACGACGCGATCACCGAACAGCTTGCGGCGGACGACAGTTCGAGCACCGTGCTCGGTCTGGACGCCGAGGCCGAGAATCTGCTGTGGAGCGAGATGCCGACGATTCCGCTGTTCGACACCCCGCGGACGGTGGCGTTCGGCAACGGCATGCAGAGTGGAACCGTGAACCCCACCGAGGCCGGTGCGGGGTGGAATATGGATCGCTGGGTGTTGCGGCGGTGAGCGTCGCGCGTGTGGCGCGGCCCCGGACGCGGGGCGCTGGATGAGTGGAGTGGCGCGGATGAGTAAACACGGTATGGCCGAGTCGGCCGACGCGGTGGGGGAGCGCGTCGCGCGCGCGGCCGACGCGGTGCGGCGGCTGACCCGCTGGCACGACGACTTCCCCACTCCCGGTGTGCGTTTCGCGGACCTGACGCCGGTGTTCGCCGACGCCGAGGGATTCCGCGCGGTGATCGATTACCTGGGTTCCTGTGCGCCGGACGCTGATCTGGTGGCTGGGGTGGACGCGCGCGGCTTCCTGCTCGGCGCGGGTGTCGCCGCCGCACTGGGCACGGGCGTCGTCGCGGTGCGCAAGGCCGGTAAGCTCCCGCCGCCGGTGCTGTCCCGTGAGTACACGCTCGAATACGGTTCGGCCGCACTGGAGATCCCCGCCGACGGCATCGATCTGCGCGGCCGCAGGGTCCTGCTCCTGGACGACGTGCTGGCCACCGGCGGCACCCTGGCCGCGGCGGCGGGCCTGTTCGCGGCCGCGGGCGCAGAGGTCGCGGCCGCCGCGGTGGTACTCGAGCTCGGTTTCCTGGACGGCCGGGCGCGTCAGGGCGACTACCCGCTCACTTCGATTGTGCGGCTGTAGTTTCCGGTTCCGGTTGTGAGCTGCGCGATGGGTCGCTATGCTCGTGCCCGCGGCGGCGCGGCCGGATGCCGGGCCGCCTGTGAACACGCCGATATCGTCGCTGGACTTCAGCGATTTCACAGGGATTCGGATCCAATATCAGACTCATGACCCGAGCGCAGAACACGAGAATCAGCGTCGCCGCCGTTGGCGCGGTGGGAGTCGTCTTCGCCGTGGGTGCGGCGACCGCCTCGGCCGCGCCGTCGGTGGACGTGCACGGCGGAAGTACCATCACAGCGCGGGTTTCGGGTGAGAAGCCCGGGCAGTCCTGCCGGATCGCCGCCACGGGTATCGATATGCCCTGGCGGGAGGTCGGTGGTGACGGCACCGTGAGCCTGGACAGCGGTCCGGTGCGTCATGGCCGCCATGACGCGCGCGTGGTCTGCGAGAATCCGCGAGTCGGCGCGGCCTCGGCGCATACGATCGGGCACGAGCAGGACGTGTTCACCGGGCAGTGGGCGCCGGCCTTCGAATTCCTCCAGCATCACCGGCTCGAATTCCTGACCCCGCACGGCCACTGATCGACGCCGCGCCGATCGTGGCCCGGAACTAGAAGCGACCGAGCACGCGCGTGAGGATTCCGGCCACGAGAAGCCAGAACGCCGCGGCCAGGCCATAACCCACGACGATGTTCAGCTCGTGATTGCCGGTGTCGAACAGGCCGGGGAAGAACAGTGCCAGCGCCTCGGCCAGGGACCTGAGGGCGTTGAAGAATCTGTTCACCGGATTCAGCTCGAACAGCAGCATCAGCATGTGCGCGATCTCGATGAGGGCGAAGATGCTGCCGACCGCGCTGATGAGTGTGCCCACCGGACCGCGCCCGTAGGACCTGCGATAAACATCCATGGCGGATCCCGTCGCCGAATCGCTAAAACCGTTAGGCCACTTGGTAATCCAGTTTACATCGATTCCGGTGGGCCGGGGTGTTTCGCCGGAATCGACGCCGGGCCGCGCGAAGAATTCCTTGCGCGCGGGCTCCCGGTTGGCTAGCCTGGTCCAGTCTTGTTGCCGTTGATCGGAGTCGTGCCGTTGCTCTTCTGAGGTAGCCGTCGAGTGGCCCGCAACCCGCGCGCCGCATTCTCGCGACCTCTCTGGAGCGTGCACATGTCTACCTCTGTTTCGCTGTCCGATCTCACCTTCGCCTGGCCCGACGGCACTCCCGTCTTCGAGGGGCTGGACAGTGGCCTCGGGCCCGGTCATCTCGGCCTGGTCGGCAGCAACGGCGTCGGGAAATCCACCCTGCTCCGGTTGATCGCCGGTGAGCTGCGGCCGGTACGGGGTTCGATCACCGTCGGCGGCAGCCTCGGGTACCTGCGCCAGGATCTCGGCCTGGCCGCGGGTCAGCGTGTGGACGAGGTGCTCGGCATCGATCGCGTGCGGCAAGCGCTGCACCGGATCGAATCGGGGCAGGGAACCGAAACCGATTTCGACGCGGTCGGCAACCGCTGGGACGTCGAGGAGTCCGCGGTCGCGCTGCTGGGCCGCCTGGGCCTGGACTATCTGGCCAGGGACGTATCCCAGCTGGATCGCCGCCTGGACACCCTGTCCGGCGGGGAGACGGTCCTGCTCGGCCTGGTCGCCGAACTGCTGCGCGAACCCGATGTCCTGCTGCTCGACGAGCCCACGAACAATCTGGATTCGCATGCGCGCCACCGGCTTTACGAGGTCGTCGGCCAGTTCTCCGGCACCGTGCTGATCGTCAGCCACGATCGTGAACTACTCGATCGGGTGGCGGCGATCGCCGAGCTGCGGCGGGGTGAGATCCGTTTGTTCGGCGGCAATTTCACCGCCTACGAGGAGATCATCGAGGCCGAGCAGGAGGCCGCGCGCGCGGCGATTCGCGATGCGCGCAGCGATGTGCGCAAGCAGTCGCGCGAGTTGGTGGAGGCCCGGATCAAGCTGGATCGGCGCCAGCGGTACGGGCAGAAGATGTTCGAGCAGAAGCGTGAGCCGAAAATCGTTATGGGCGAACGTAAACGGCAGGCACAGGTGTCCGCGGGCAAGCTGCGCAACAACCACCTCGCGAAGGTCGAGCAGGCGCGCCGCACGCTGGACCGGGCGCAGGAGCAGTTGCGTGATGATCGGGAGATCCGCGTGGATCTGCCCGGGACGCGGCTGTATCCGGGACAGGACGTCATCGCCCTGGAGGAGGTGCGGCTGGCGAACGGCCCGGTGGTCACCTTGCGGGTGAACGGTCCGGAGCGGATCGCGCTGACCGGACGCAACGGCGCGGGCAAGTCCACGCTGTTGCGCCGGATCGCCGCCGAACCACCGAAGGTGCCGTGGCGGATGCTGCCGCAGCGCCTGGACGTGTTCGACGAGCAGCGGTCGGTCTTCGAGAACGTCTCGGCGGCAACGCCGCACGCCACCGCCGAACGGGTGCGCGCCCAGCTGGCCCGCTTCCTGTTCCGCGGTGCGGACGCCGATGTGGCGGCGGGTGCGTTGTCCGGCGGGGAACGCCTGCGGGCGGCGCTGGCGATGCTGCTGCTGGCCGATCCCGCGCCGCGGCTGCTGCTCCTGGACGAGCCGACCAACAACCTGGATCTGCCCAGCCTGGCCCATCTCACCGAGGCCCTGACCGGGTTCGAGGGCGCGCTGATCGTGGTCAGTCACGATCGGCGGTTCCTCGAGGAGATCGGGGTGACCCGATGGTTGGAACTCACCGCGGACGGCCTGCTCGAGGATCCGTGACGGCCGGTTCGGTGATCTCGGCGCCGCGGCCGCCCGGGCGTCCGCGAATTCGTGGCATCGCGATGGGAACTGTCCGGGCCCGGCCCGCGTTCTGTATAGACGCCGGGATCGCCCGGCCGCCGGACGGTCCGCGGATACCGTGTACGCCCAGGAATCGGGCGCATTTCCCAGGAAGCGGCGGTCGTCGGTGCCGGGGATTAAAGTTGGTGGTCTGAGCCGCACCGGCGCATCGGATAGGGTGTTGCGGTCGAGGCGGGAGAGGTGGTGGCATGACTCAGCATCTGGAAAAGGCGAATGCCGAGCAAACGATGGCTGGCGGTCGTGCCGCGCCCGCGTCCGCGTCGTCTCCGGCTCCCGCCAAATCCGCGTCGGCCCCGACTCCGCGGTCCATGCCGCCGCGTCAGCCGGGCAGCCCGGCGGTCGTGTCGACCTCGGCCTCGCGCCGGGTGCGCGCCCGGCTGGCCCGCCGGATGACCGGCCAGCGCGGTATCGCGGCGGTCAAACCGGTCCTCGAGCCACTGGCGACGGTGCATCGCGAGCTGTACCCGAAGGCCAATCTGCAACTGCTGCAGCGCGCGTTCGACGTCGCCGACGAGAAGCACGCGCACCAGTTCCGCAAGTCCGGCGATCCGTACATCACCCATCCGCTGGCCGTGGCCAACATCCTGGCCGAGCTCGGGATGGACACGACGACCCTGGTCGCGGCGCTACTGCACGACACGGTCGAGGACACCGGCTATTCCCTGGACGAGCTGACCCGGGAATTCGGCCAGGAGGTCGCCCACCTGGTCGACGGCGTCACCAAACTCGACAAGGTCAATCTGGGTGCGGCCGCCGAGGCCGAAACCATCCGCAAGATGATCATCGCGATGGCGCGCGATCCGCGCGTGCTGGTCATCAAGGTCGCCGACCGCCTGCACAATATGCGCACCATGCGCTTCCTGCCGCCGGAGAAGCAGGCCAAGAAGGCGCGCGAGACGCTGGAAGTCATTGCGCCGCTGGCACATCGGCTCGGTATGGCCACGGTCAAATGGGAACTGGAGGATCTCGCGTTCGCGATCCTGCACCCCAAGAAGTACGACGAGATCGTGCGCCTGGTGGCCGACCGGGCGCCCTCGCGCGACACCTATCTGGCCAAGGTCCGCGCAGAGATCGTGAACACCCTGGCCGCGAGCCGGATCAATGCCAGCGTCGAGGGGCGCCCGAAGCACTACTGGTCGATCTACCAGAAGATGATCGTCAAGGGTAAGGACTTCGACGACATCCACGACCTGGTCGGCATCCGCATCCTGTGCGAGGAGGTGCGCGACTGCTACGCCGCGGTCGGCGTGGTGCACTCGCTCTGGCAGCCGATGGCGGGCCGGTTCAAGGACTACATCGCCCAGCCGCGTTACGGGGTGTACCAGTCGCTGCACACCACCGTCGTCGGTCCGGACGGTAAACCGCTGGAAGTGCAGATCCGCACTCGGGACATGCACCGCACCGCCGAATTCGGCATCGCCGCGCACTGGCGGTACAAGGAGACCAAGGGCCGGCACTCCGGTGACACCGCCGAGGTCGACGATATGGCCTGGATGCGCCAGCTGCTGGACTGGCAGCGTGAGGCCGCGGACCCGGCGGAGTTCCTGGAGTCGCTGCGCTTCGACCTGAAGTCGCCGGAGATCTTCGTGTTCACGCCGAAGGGCGATGTGATCACGCTGCCGCAGAAGTCGACTCCGGTCGATTTCGCGTACGCCGTGCACACCGAGGTCGGGCACAAGTGCATCGGCGCGCGGGTGAACGGCCGGCTGGTCGCCCTGGAGCGGCAGCTGGAGAACGGCGAGGTCGTCGAGATCTTCACCTCCAAGGCGCAGAACGCCGGGCCGAGCCGTGACTGGCAGAATTTCGTGGTCTCCCCGCGGGCGAAGGCCAAGATCCGGCAATGGTTCGCCAAGGAGCGTCGCGAGGAGGCGCTGGAGGCGGGTAAGGAGCAGATCTCCAAGGAGGTCCGCCGCTCCGGTCTGCCGTTGCAGCGGTTGATGAGCGTGGACGCGATGACCGCGCTGGCCCATGAGCTGCACTACTCGGACATCTCCGCGCTGTACGCGGCGGTGGGCGAGAACCAGGTGTCCGCGCATCACGTCGTGCAGCGCCTGATGGCGCAGCTCGGCGGCGTCGGTGATGTGGAAAACGAACTGGCCGAACGCAGTACGCCCTCCACGCTGCCGCTGCGCCAGCGGTCCGGTGGCGACGCCGGAGTCGAAATCCCCGGCGCCCCAGGCACCGTCGCGAAACTGGCGAAGTGCTGTACGCCGGTTCCGGGCGACGAGATCATGGGTTTCGTCACCCGCGGCGGCGCGGTGAGCGTGCACCGCACCGACTGCACGAACGCCGATTCCCTTCAGGCGCAACAGGAACGGATCATCGAGGTCACCTGGGCGCCGTCGCCGTCGTCGGTATTCCTGGTGGCCATCCAGATCGAGGCGCTGGACCGCACCCGCCTGCTCTCGGATGTGACCAAGGTGCTCGCCGACGAGAAGGTGAACATCCTGTCCGCCTCGGTGATGACCTCCGGTGACCGCGTGGCGATCAGCAAGTTCACCTTCGAGATGGGCGACCCGAAACATCTCGGTCACCTGCTGAACGTGGTGCGCAATGTCGAGGGCGTGTACGACGTGTACCGGGTGACCTCGGCGGCGTAGCGGCCGCGTCCGGACCGGCCGCGACGTCGCGCGCGGTGAGGTGCGCGAACTCCACGCGGGCCTGCTTTCCGGTTGCCCGGGCCGGTCCGCACGCCCGATCCTCGTGTGCGGACGCCGATTCGGCGTCCACACGTCATACGAGGAGAGTCACAATGCAGAGTGCAACCATGATCGCGGGCACGGGCCGGGTTTCGTCGTACTTCAACGAGCAGATCGATCTGGGATCGGCGGGCGAGGCCTACCGCCGCTACGGCCACGTGCAGTCCGGTGACGCCGAGCGGGGCGTCCTTTACGACGTGCTCAACATGACCAAATCGCAGGCTCAGTGCCTGCACGTCAACGACGCGTGCTTCATGTAGTACCGGATCCGTTCGATCAGCGCTTGTCCGGGCTCGCGTCCGCGGCCCGGAGAAGCCGTCCGAGGGAACTCACAGTGAAACTGACTACCGCGTTGCGATCGGTTGTTCTCGCTCCGGTGCCGATGTCACGAGGCCGCGCGATCGCGGTCTCGGAGTGGCTGGCCGCCGCGTCGACCCTGGCTTCGTCACTGGAATACCTCACGGCCCGTGACAAATTCGGCGCCGGGGGTGTCAACGACTGGGCGATCATCCGGCAGAACACGCTCGGCCGGGGCGCGATCCAGAGCCGGCTCCTGGATGCGATCAGCACCGAACGCCGGACGGTCGCCCTGCATTACGCCAGAGCCGCGGTCAGCGCGGGCATTCTGCTGCCGATCCCGGGGCGCTGGCGTGGCTACGGCAATGCCTTTCTCACGCTCGGCACCGTTCTGCTGAGCCCGCGGCATCGTTATGGGAGTGACGGATCCGATCAGGTCACCTACATCACCCAGGCGGTCGTGGCGACGGCGCGCCTGTCGCGCAAGCCCGCGGTGCAGGACGCCGCGCTGTGGTACGGGGCGATGCAAGCCGGGCTGGCGTATTGCGCACCGGGTTGGCTCAAGCTCATGGGCGAGCAGTGGCGCAGCGGATCGGCGCTGAGCCGGATCATCCGGACCCGGACTTACGGTCATCCGGGGCTCTACGCGGTGATGCGGCGATACCCGAAGGCCACCGCGCTGATGTCGCACGCGACGGTAGCCTGGGAATGCCTATTTCCCATCGTCTTCGCGAGGCAGGGACGCCTGATCCGGCCGATGCTGGTGACGGGCCTGGGATTTCACATCGTCAATGGATTCGCGATGGGACTGGGCAGGTTCCTCACGGCGTTCCCTTCGATGTATCCGATGTTGGCCTATGCCACGGCGCCGCGATCCCACCCCGCGGTCGCGGACCGCGACGACCGCGCGGTCCGGGTGACTCTGGCCGCGGTTCTGGCCGCCGCGGCGGCCGCGGGAATCGTGGCCGCGCGCAAGCGAATCGAGGTTCTCGATGGCTGGCCGAAGTCCAGGACGATGACCACGCGTTGCGGAAATCGCCTGCAGTACAAGCCCGTCGGCGATTGGCATGCCGACGCACCCGTACTCGTGCTGCTGCCGGATCGCGCCGAGACGCCCGAACACTTCTCGTGGCTTATCGACCGTGTCACGCAGTCGACCGGCTGTGGTGTCGTGAGCTATTCGCGCGCGGGGTACGGCGCCAGTCGCCGCCGGGCCCGCACACCCTTCGGATCGGTCGAGTCGGTCGAGGATCTGATCGATCTGCTCGATGAGGCGGTACCCGCGGACCGGCGAATCGTCCTGGTGGGCCACGGCTTCGGAGGGGTCCTCGCCCGCCGTGCCGTCGGCGCCCTGCCGGACCGGATTCATGCCGTGGTCTACCTCGACCACACCCATGCTCCGCACCCGGATGACGACGACGCCGCCGGAACGAATTCGGCCCGGGAGTGGTCGGGGATACGGCAGATAACCTGGAGCCTGCGTGCCGGGCTCGGGATTCTGGTGACCAGGCCGCGATGGCTGGACGATCTGCCTTATCTGAGTCAGCGGCAGGTGTACGCGCAGTGGTCCGACGCCCGGATGTGGCGTGCCACGGCTCGGGAATACCGTGCCGTGCAAGAGGATTACGCGTCCGGTGGCGAGCGCGGGCCGGTGGCAGGACACGCCGTCGTGATCTCGGCGCAGCAGTGCATCGATGAATCGCCGAAGCGCAGGGACCAGGATCGAGAACTCGCGGACCAGCACCGCCGGGCCGGATACCGCGCCGAGACAGTGGTCGTCGATCGGGCCGATAGGCAAGGGCTGCTGACGAATCAGCGTTATGCCGTGCAGGTGGCCGATCATATCGTCCGCTTCCTGGAGGCGGTGGACCGGCCCGTCGTGCAGCTGATCGAAGGCCCCGGCTCGCCGCCCGAGGCGCCTGTGCCGAGCGAGGGCTCGACGGGGGGAGCGCGATGATGAGCCGCCGATCATTGCGCGGCATGGTGGTGCACACCATCTCCGGCGACGGGGCCGTGGTCAGGCTGATCGGGGCGGCGATGATCGTCGCGACGCTCGCGGTCCAGCACCCGGGCAAGTTGTTCAAGCGCTTGCCGCATCGCAACATGCTCGGAGTCTTCCCGTACTGGGGCTTCTTCGCGCCCACCCCCTCCACCCACGATCTGCACGTCATGGTCCGCTTCGTGCTGAGCGATGATTCGGCTCTGGAGTGGCACGATATCGACTTCATCGAGGAGCGTCGGATATCTCACGCGGTGTGGTTCCCGGAGGCCCGGCAGAAGAAAGCGCTCTACGACCTGGTCGCGGACATGCTCACGGTGCAGGAGCGCGGTGCGGATTTGATGGCCAGGAGCCCGGCGTTCGCCGTGCTGACCGCCCATCTGCGTGCACGACTGCCCGCACCGGCCCGCGCGGACGTCACCGGATTCCAGTTCGCCATTGTCGAATCGGCCGGTTACGACGATACCGAGGCTCCCCGCGTGAAAATCGTCTCCCGACCCCAGCCGCTCGCGGTACGGAGCACCGGACCTGTCCCGAAGGCCGGACCCGACGTCGCGTGAGGCCCCGAGTGTATGGCGTCCGCCCCGTCGTGGGATGCGCGGCCCGATCCGGTCGACACCGAGATGGCCGCACCGACCGAAAGCTGCCGATGTTGCCGCTCGGCTTCGGGTGAGCCGGACGGGTACGCCCCGAGGAGGTGGCGGATGGGCTCATGGTGGCGTGTGTCCATGCTCTCGGCCGGGATGGACCACTGCCTGCGCCTGGGACAACCGGACGGCGCCCACGCACATCACGATGACCGAGAGCAGGACGAAAGCGGTGCCGACCGGACCGCTGCGCAGGCGTTCGTCCAGGACCGTGAGGCCGACGAACGCCGCGCCCAGCGGTTCGGCGACGGTGAAGGCCGGTAGCGAGGCGGACAGCGGGCCCACCTGATATCCGCGCTGTTGCAGGTAGAGTCCGGCGATTCCGGTCGCCACCAGGGTGTAGGACTGCCAGCTGGTCAGCACCGCGGTCAGGCTCTGGCCGAACAGCTGGGTGACGTGTTCGGTCAGGGCGGCGGAGATGCCGAACAGCAGCCCCGCCGCGGTGCCCAGCAACAGCGCCCGCAGCGCGGGCACGCGAACCGTGCCGGCGATCACGACGCCCGCCACGATCAACCCGCCCAGCAGGCCCAGCGGGCCCACCCAGCGATGCCACGGTGCGTCGGTGTGGCCTTCGGTGGGGTCGCCGACGACCAGGAATACCGCCAGGGCTATCGACAGCGCCGCGGCCTGTGCCCACATCACCGGTGTGACTCGCCGGCCGCTGTAGTGTGCGGCCAGCGGCAGCGCGAAGACCAGCGCGGTCACCAGGATCGGCTGGACGACCAGGACCGAACCCATGGCCAGGGCCGCCACCTGGAAACCGAATCCGCCCGCATCGCCGATGATGCCTGCCCACCAGCGCGGATTACGGATCAAACGGGCCAAAAGCGCATCGCCCTCGGGCACATCGGCCGCCGCTCGCTGCTGCGCCACGGCGGACACGGCGAACATTACCGCGCCGATGAATGCGCAGCCCACGGCTGCCAGGGGTAGTTGAGCCACCCGGACAGTCTGCCCGGACCGATCCGGGAACTCGCTCGAGGCCCCCGGCGGGCGAGATCGGCGGCGGGTGGTGCGAGTCGGCGACATCGTTGGTCCGCTGTCCAGATCCGGAGTGGATCAGCATGCGATTCTGCGTGCGTTCGTCGGCCCGAATGCCGGGATCACGGTCGGCGAAACTTTCGCGAACGCGAAACATGGGCATCTACACCGCATTCCGCGTTTTTCGGTCGGTGTGGTCGAATCGCGGCAATTCGCCGGCGTTCAATTCCTTTGCGGGAATGGGGTCTTCGCGGGTGACCTTCCGGTCCGCCCCTCGGTTTCGATAGCTGCACTGTTGCCGAGGCTCGGATCTCGTGCGGCGATCCGCGAAAATTCTTCCGGCGCCGCCGAGTCTGGGCGCGGATCCTTCCCGTCCCGGGGTCGCATCCCGCAGGATGCACTGCGGAGTTCGCCGGATTCTGTTACGGTCTATTGCGTTTCGGGGCTCACACGGCAACGGCGGCAACTCGAAAAGATCACCGAGTGTCTCGCTCGCCGCGGCTCTCGGCCCTCCGAACGCCTTGCACACAGCTGGTTAAGGGGGTCGGACGATGCTGACCGCGCGGACAACCTGGAACGGGCTGGTCACGGGCGACGCCTCGGTGAACGCCCCGCGAGCCGCCGTGTATCCGCAGCTCGCGACGATCCTCCCGCACCCTTCCGGCAACGGTACCGCTGCGGCGTTGTCCACCTCGGACATTCGGCCGGATCGATGTGGCGTCCTCGGCGCGGCGGTTGGGTCGCAATCGTTTCACTTTTCCGCGTCCCGGCGTGAGCTGAGTCATGGTGCCTGGGTGCCAGGTGAATCCGCATCCGACCGGGCCGTCGCGACCAGCGGAAATCGCAACGCCCGGGGCGGGTGTGAGAATGTGAAAAGCCTGGTAGGCGGAATCTCGGCCGTCGCATCCGGCGCGTCGAGTTCGCCGAATTCGTCGGGTACGGGAGAATTTCCGTACCCGTTCACCACGAACTGATCGCCGAGAGGGTCCGACGATGACGCACGAGGTGCCTGGCTCTGCGGGGACGGGGGAATGTTGAACTCGTACAAAGATGTGCAGCACTGGTTCCCGGCCCTCGAGCCGCAGGATGCCGCGGCATCGCACGAGGCCGCCGATCCCGAGCTCGAGCAGGCGCTGAGCGAAGGCGGCGCGGGGCAGTACCCGCACTACATCCAGGAGACCGAGCCCGAACCGTTCGACCTCCCGTTCGCCGGGGAGACCGGCACGCGGCGCGCCGAATTCGTCGGCGGCTGGTCGGACTGGGTCGCGGGCGACCGCGCGCCCGGCCCCGATGACGACTACCCCGTGCGCGACGCCGAGCTGGTCCAGTTCCCGTGGGATGAACAGGCGCACGCGCCGGCCCGCCGCCCGCGACGGTCCCGTCCCGGCCACAACGACCCGGATGAGATGGTCCAAGGGCTCGAACGGCGTTCTCGGGACGAATCCGGCACCGCGGAATCCGAGCGGGAGAGCCGGGATTCGGGTGCGGGCCGGTCCTCCTCGCGCCGTCCCGGGCCGGTGGACGATGACGACTGGCCGGGCAACTCGGCCGACTGGCTCGACGACTGGCCCGAATCGACCGGCGGCGGTCGGAAGAAAGCGCCGCGCCGAAGCTGGATCCCGCGCCGCCGCGGCGGTCTGCCCCGCGGTGGGCCCGGCGCGGCGACCGCGCCGCGCAGCCTGCGCCGGCAGGCCGGGGCGGGCGGTCTGCGCGTCGCGCTCGTCCTGGGATTCGCGGTTCTGCTGTTGGCCGCCGCGGCGATGTTCGCTGTGTATTTGCTTCAGACTCGCGGCGGTGCCGCGCATTCCACGCGTCCGGTGATTTCGGAAATTCGGCTCACCGGCGCGACCACCGGCACGCCCCTGACCTGTCCGACCGAGCGCATCGGTGCGGTGGTGCGCGGAGCGGAGCCCGGCGGCACCGGTTCCGGGCCCGACGCGATCATGTGGTTTCAGCACGCCTACTACGTCGACCGTTCCGCCGAGCGCGCCCGTGAGGTCGTCGCACCCGGCGCGAGCCTGCCTCCGGCAGAAGTGATTCAGCGCGGCATCGACTCGATTCCCGCGGGGACCGCGTACTGCGTGCGGGTGGCGCCGTCCGGGGATTCCAGGTATTCGGTGGAGGTCACCGAACAACGGCCCGGCGGCGCGCCCGCGACCTACGGCCGGCAGACGGTGACCACCGAGGTAGTCGGCGGCCGCACCCTGATCACGGGTATCGCGGCCGGTTAAGAGGAGAGCTGAGACGATGGGACAGGACTGGAGCCAGTGGCTCGACGAGACGCCCGAGGCGGGCGATCCGGCGGGTCCGCGCACGCGCGACAGGGCTCCGGTGGTGCGGTTACGCCGGAGCCGGCGCGAGGACGGCGCGGGTGAACTGCTGCCGCGGCCGATTCTGGTGGTCGGCGGCTGCGGCGGAGCGGGTACCACGACGACGGCCCTGGGGCTGGCCGCGGAACTGGGTGCCGGCGGCCTGGCGACGGTCGCGGTGGACGCGACGGCCTCGGGCAGCGATCTGGCGCTGCGCGGCGCGGACGAACATCTGAGCCCGATCAGCCTGCAATCCTGGCTGTACGGCCGCGGCGACGACGAGCCCGCGCCGCTGAAGGAGTGTCTGTCCCAAGCGAGTTCGGGCATCGGCCTGCTCTGGCGCGATTCCGCGCCGCTGCGCCGCCGGGCGACCTACCTGACCGTCGCGCGGGCGCTCGCCGACGCCGGGCACACTCCGGTCTACGACGGCGGCAGCCCGATCGCCGCGCGGCACCTGCGCCCGCTGCTCGAAGACGCCGATATCGCACTGGTGCTGGCGATTCCGGCGCGCGCCGACGCGGCCAACCGGCTGCGGGTGACCCTGGAATGGCTCGACGACGAGTTCGGCGGCCAGACCGAGGGTCAGGGCGGCGGAATCGTCGGGGACACCACGATCGTGGTGTCCCACCAGCTGCCCGGCGACAGCGCCCCGGTGGCGAAACATCTGCGCGAACACCTCAACGGATGGGTCCGGGATATCCGCGAGATTCCCTACGACCAGCATCTGGCGCGCGGAGAACTGGTGCGACACAACGCACTTACCCCCGAGACGCGCAGGGCGTATCGCACCCTGCTGGCCGGGGTGGCATCATGACCGCGGCCATGAAGGAAAGTCGCAAACCATCGGAAACCCCCGAACCGGCCGACCGGCCGGCGGGGGCGGCGGGCGTCGTCGCACCGCCGGAGAATCGTCGCGCGCCCATCTGGGACCGGCCCGTACCGGGCGCCGGACGCGCGCCGCTGGTGTGGTTGCTCGGCGTGCACGGCGGCGCCGGCGCCAGCACGCTCGCCCATGTGCTCGCGCCCGCGGCGGACTCGCATCGCCGGTGGCCGGGTGTCTTCGACCGGGAATCTCCGTTCGTGGTTCTCGTTGCGCGCGAGACGATTTCGGGCCTGGCACGGGCGCACGACCTGCTCCGCCAGCATCATGCGGGCCTGGCCGGATCCTGCCAGGTGCTCGGGCTGATCACGGTGGCCGCGCGGCCGGGCCGGATCCCGCCGGAGATTCGGCGGTACCGGGATGTGGTGGGCGCGCTGGCCGGACCGGTATGGCAGGTCCCGTGGTACGAGGAGTGGACGCTGGTCGAACCCGAGCAACTGCCGGTCTGGTCGCCCAGCGACCCGCCGCCGCAGCAGAGCAAGCGCAAACTCGATCCGCTGCACGAGGTTCCGCACGACGTGGACCAGATCGGTGCGGGTATAGTGGCTCTGATTCGTGAAAAGGTAAGCACCGCTTCACATTTCGAGGAAGAGGGCAGGCGATGACCGTGCACTCTCGGCCGCCGCTGGGCGGGCGGCGACATGGCGCAACTGACGGTGTACTCCCGGTACACGGCTTTGTTTTCGGTTCACCTATTGAGAAGGACGCTCGATGAGTACCATCCTGCTCGCTGTACACGAGACGTACAGCGCTGTTCTCGCCCAGGTCGGAAACCCGACCCCGGAGGCACCGCCCGCCTCGGACAAATTGCTCAAACTGGTCCGTTACTTCACCTGGTTCGTGCTGCTGTCGGGCATCCTGGGCATCACCTACGCGGGCGGCCGCTTCGCCTGGGAGAAGTGGACCGGCGGGGGCCTCGAGTCGCCGAAGATGGTGGCCGGCGCCATGATCGGCGGAATCATCGCCACCAGCGCCGGGACCATCATGAACGCCGCTATCGGATCGTAGGGGCGTGGCCCTCGTGCTTGCCTACAAACAGATGCCGGCCGACGTCGTCGCGCCGTTGATGCAGCTGATCGATTGGCTGCTCTGGGTTGTGCTGTTGTTCTGCCTTGCCTGGCTGATCATCTCGGCCGGGCGCCTGTGGTCGGCGATGCGCGACGACATGGCGATCAACGACGCGTCGCACGGCATCGTGATGAGCCTGGTCGGTGCGATCGTGGCCTCATCCGCAAGCGCGATCGCCCTGACCTTCCTGCCGACATGAAGGACAAGGATGCGGACTCGGACCGCGGAATCTCCTTCGGCGGCATCGCCTCCGCGGCGGTGCTGGCGCTGATCGTGGTCGTCGGGGTGTTCATGTACGTCAATCACGGTGGTCCGCACAGTGGCAGCGGCGGTCAGGCCGCGGCTCCCGGGGCGCCGTCGCCGGCGGCGGGCTCGGACGCGACCGGTTTCGCCGCGCCCGCGGTGGACGTGTTCGGCCGTCGGGTGGATGTACCGAACAACCCTGCCGGGCAAGTACTTCCGCAGGATCCGAGCAAGGAGCACAAGCCGAGCGATCAGGACTGGCTGACCGCGGCGCCGACCGGTATCACCGCAGCGCACGGCTGGCAGCGGGTGTTCGGCGCCTCGGTGCCGTTCTCCAGCAGCGACGGTCCGACCCGGATCACCGACGGCCTGGCCACGGGGTATTCGCACACCCCACAGGGCGCGGTGCTGGCGGCGGCGCAGATCACCTACCGGCTCAACGCACGTCCGGCCGACCGGGATCTGTACGTGCGCCAGGTCAAGGCCAACGCCGCGCAGCTCGCCGCCTACGACAAGGCGCGTTCGGCGGGACGGCTGCCCCAGCAGCAGCCCGAGCAGGTGACGCGGTATCTGGTGGCGCCGGACGGGTTTCAGATCGAGAACTATGCCGACGACATGGCCATCGTGCGGCTGGCCGCACGCGGCCCGGTCAACGACGGCAAACAACTGTGGGCGGCGGTCCGCCTGGTCATGGTGTGGGACAACGGGGATTGGCGGCTGAAGCCGACCGATGCCTCGGGGTCGCAGACGGAGTACGTGGACTCGCTGGATGGGTGGACGAAATGGTGAGCACAGCGGCGAGCAGGGGATGTGATGGGACGTTGACGACAGTGCTTCGGGCCGATGCGGCCGAACTCCATCGCGACACTTCGGCGCATCGAGGGGTGAGCGATTTGATCAGGCGTTTGATCACGATTCTCGCGGTCGTCTTCACCGTCGTGATCGCCACGCCCACCGTGGCGTACGGGCAGACCTACGGATTCGATCAGACCTGCAACCAGATTCACGACGACCTCGACAACATGGGACTTCCCGGAGTCTCACTCGGCGATGCCGCCTCGGCGGCCTGCAAGGGCGCCAATGCCGCGACCCATCCCGGCGACGCGGGCGCGGCGGTGCGCGACAAGGCCTGGGATACCACCTTCGGCAAGGTGGTCGACTCGCTGATGAGCGGTCTGGGCCAAGCGTTGATCATGGCGCTCACCTTCTGGATGAAGGTGCCCAACGAGCGGCTCAGCAACGGCGGCCAGCTGTTCCAGAAGGTCAACGATTACACCTATCAGGCGCAGATCCTGCTGCTGATCGTCTCGATCATCCTGTCCGGGGTCAGACTCGCCGAGGCCAGACGCGGTGCGCTGATATCCGAAGCGGCCGAGTCGTTCCGAATGTTCGCGCGGGTGATATTCAGTTCCTGGATGCTGGGCGCGGTGATCGTCGCGGGCACGCAGGCCTCGGACCGCTTCTCCGCGTGGGTGATTCAGGACGCCACCAACGGCCAGGCGAAGAACATCGCCGAGTTGATGGTGAAAACCAGTAAGCTGCAGGCGTTCTCGCCGGGCCTGGTGCTGATCATCGCGATCGTGGGCCTGCTCGGCGCGCTGGCCCAGATCGTCCTGGCCATCGTGCGTCAGGGCATGCTGGTCGTCGCCGCGGGTGTGCTGCCGCTGGCCGCCGCCGCATCGGGCACGAGTATCGGCAAACAGTCGTACTCGAAGCTGCTGAGCTGGATCATCGCCTTCATGCTGTGGAAACCGGTGGCGGCGATCGTCTACATGATCGCCTTCCTGGCCGCGGGCAACACCGACGACACCACTTCCGCCGCCGGGCTTCCCGACGCGGACCAGGCACAGCGGATGCTGGTCGCGATCGTGCTGCTGGGCAGTGTCGCCTTCGTCCTGCCGGTGCTGATGCGCCTGGTCGCTCCGGCGGTCGGCATGGTCGGTAACGGCGGTTCGGGCCTGGCCGCCACCGGTGGCGTGGTGCTGGGCGCGATGGCGCTGGGCGCGGTCGGCACCAAGGCGGTCGCCATGCGCGGTACCGCCGCCTCGGGCTCGCCCGGATATGTGGGCGGTCGCGGCCCGCGTCCGCCGGGGGGCGCCGGTCGCGGCGGCGGTAACCGTCCGGTGCCCCCGCCGCGCGGCGGCGGAGGCGGTAACGGCGCTGCGGCCGCGGCGAGTCCGCCGACGGCCAGCGGCGCGGGGACCGCGCCGTCGGGACCCGCCCGCGCGATGAACCGGATAGCCAATGCCCGCGCGGCCGCGGCCAGCCTCAACCGCGGTGAATCGGCGATGGGTGACATCGCCGGTGACGGCTGGGGCAACCGTTCACCCGACCTCGGCAGGAGCACCATTCCACGATGACGACCGAAACCTATGAGCGGCGCTCGTACGGGCTCTGGCAGAAGCCACGCAGCGCAGGCCTTTTCGGCCTGCGCTGGGGCGAGACGGTGCTCGGCTTCGTCGTGGTCATCAGTGCGCTGCTGACAGCGTTGGTGGCCGGTCCGAAACCGGCGTTCTTCGTCGCCGGGATCGGCGTCGTGGTGATGGTTCCACTGGTGTGGCGGTCGGGGGGCCGCTCCGGCTACGAGACGGGATTGATGATGTTCCACTGGATTCGCGGTCGTAATCGGGGCGAGCACGTCTATCGCGGCGGCCGGTTCTCCCGGATCCCCGGCGGTGTCGCGCGGCTGCCGGGGTTGATGGCGCCGTCCAAGTTGTACGAGGGGATCGATGCCGGCGGCTACAGCTTCGGCATGATCCATCTGCCGCAGTTCGGCCAGTACACGGTCGTGCTGCGGGCCTGGCCGCAGGGCCACGAGGCGGTCGATCAACCGGTGATCGATCGCTGGGTCGCGGCCTGGGGCACCTTCCTGGCCTCGCTGGGGCAGACCTCCGACATCATCGCGGTCGTGCCGGTCATCGACACCGTGCCCGAGACCGGTAACCGGCTGCTGACCGAGGTGTCCACGATCACCCATCCGCAGGCGCCGGATCTGGCGCAGCAGGTGATGTACGAGCTGGCCACCGAATTGCCCCAGGAGCGGGTGCAATTGCTGCCGCGCGTGGCGATCACGTTCAAGGCCACCACCGCCGAGCGCCGCAAGAATCCCGCGGAGGAGGCGGTGGAGATCGGCCGGCGGCTGCCCGGGATCTGCGCGGCGCTGGCGGAGGCGGGTGTGCGCGCCCAGCCGATGTCCGCGGACGAGGTGATCGCGTTCATCCGGCGCAGTTACGATCCGGCCGCGCAGGCCGATCTCGAGGTCGCGGTCGGTGAACCCGGCGGCCACGGCCTGGACTGGGCCGATGCCGGACCGATCTCGCACGAGGAGCGCTGGGACCACTTCCTGCACGACGGCGGTCGTTCGGTGACCTGGGAGATGGACACCGCCCCGGAGGGCGCGGTGGACGAGCGGGTGTTGCAGCGCCTGCTCGCGCCCAACCCCGAGGTGCCGCGCAAACGCGTCGCCATCGTGTACCGTCCGCACTCGGCGGCCGACGCCGCCGAGATCGTCGATGACGACTACAAGAACGCGCTGGTGGCACAGCAGAGCGAGCGCGGCGTCGTCTCGGCCGCGGCCACCCTGCGAGTGGGTGCGACGCAGCAGGCCCGCGAGGAACAGGCGCGCGGGCACGGAGTGACCCGTTTCGGTGCGCTGGTGACGATCACCGAGCCCCTGCGCGGCGATCTGCCTCGGATCGAGGCCATTACGCGCGATCTGTCCACGCAGGCGCGCTTGAAGATCCGGCGGTCCTACCGCTATCAGGCGGCGGCCTTCGCGGCCTCGCTCGGGTGCGGGGTGATTCTGCCGGAGCACGCGACCATTCCGAAAGCATTGGCGGGGTGAGCTTGCATGGCAGGTGATGACGGCGACGCGCCGATCCGGTACCGCGGCGAACCGCCGCGCTATCGCGAGCGGGTGGTGGACACGAGCAATCCACTGCCGGGCGGTGGACGACGAGGTCTGCGCCGGGAGGACGACTGGGACGTCGAGGCGTACACGCCCGGTCAGCCGCGTACCGCCATGCCTGCCGACTGGGACGACGCACCCGTTCGGCCGGCCCGGCGCGGCACGCCCGGACTCGGAGCCGGGCGTGGTCGCTCCAGCACGCCGCCGGAACGTCGCCCGCGTCGTACGGACGAGGATCGCGGCGGCGCCGGGCACGAGGCCGACGCCGAGGCGCGCTCGCGTTCCCGGGAGGCCGTACCGCCGCGCGATCGGCGTCCGGTGCGCGAGGACACCTCCTCCGATCGTCTGGCGATCGAATCCTCCACCGCCCGTGAGCGATCCGTTCGTGAACAGTCCACCTCGCGGGCAGGATCGATCCCCGCGCTGGACGCACCCGCCGCGCTCGGCCCGACGCCCGCGAACGGTACCTCGCCCGCGGACAGCAGTACCGCCGCCAACAGCAGGTCGTCCGCGGACGGCGCGATCGCCGCGAACGGTACCTCGCCGGCGAACGGCACGACCGCCGCGGCCGGCACGCCGTCCGCGAATCGCGCGGCCGCGGCGAAAGACACGGCGCCGGGGACTGACACGGCCGACGCGAACCGTGCGACCCCGGCGACCCGCGCTACCGCGGCGAACGGTACGGCCACCGCGGATGCCGCGGGCTCGGCCGGTACCGGACGCAGCCCGGCCGACGCCGGGGCCGATTCGGTTGCGCGCAAGAGTGTCCCGGCCGAGCACGCGGACGCGCCGAGCACGCGGAACCCCACCTCCCGGCCCGCGACGGCCCGGCAGCGTGGCGGGCAACAGGGAGCCGACCGGTCGGGCGGTGCGGCCCGGGGGACCGAACAGCGCACGAGAGGTCGTGAGGACATGCGAAACGGGCAGGGCGGCCGGCGTCAGCGCCCGCCGCAGGACTCACCCGAGCAGATCGGGCCGCCCGATCCGCGCGCCGCGCGGTCGCGTTCCGGGGCGGATACGTTGTCCGGCAACGGCTCTCATCCGGACCACCAGCGCGCCGACGCGGGACATCTGACCCGCAGCCGAGCCCCGATGTCCGAACGCAACCGCCGCCGGGTGACCGATCGCAACGGTGGTGAGGCCGCTCGCACCGCCGCCCAGCGCCGGGGTGCGACTTCGGCCAGGTCGTCGGCCGCGGCCCGAAAGGGTAAGGGCGGCAAGGGCAGAGGGGGTAAGCAGGCCAAACAGGGTCCGCCGCTGCTGGACGAGCTCACCCGGGCGCGGCTGGAGCTGACCGCCCGCGAGGGCGCGGGCTTGCGTGCGGCCTGGGCCGCCTTCCGCATCCGCACCGACGATCTGCGCCGGATGAACGCCGCGGCCCGGCTCGATACCACGCAGGAAGACCAATTCGACCGCACCACAGCACAATTGACCGATCGCGGTTATCTCGGCGCGGGCGGCGGGCGGATGAACGTGGTGGGCCGCCCGGTCGAATATCGCGCTACCACAGCGCAGGTCGCGGGGCTGTGGCCGTGGTCGGTCGGCGCGGGCGCGCCGCTGATCGGCACTCCGCTCGGCTCGCACCTGCACACCGGGGCCCCGGTCTGCTTCGACCCGATGAACTGGTTCATGCGTGGCAGTTTCATCACCGCGCCCAGCCTGTTCGTGCTGGGGCTCAACGGCTTCGGTAAATCCTCGCTGGTGCGCCGGATCGTGCTGGGCGGTGTCGCGCAGGGCATCACGCCGCTGATCCTGGCCGATGTCAAACCCGATTACCGCAAACTGGTGGAGATGGTCGGCGGGCAGGTCATCGACCTGGGTTACGGCCACGGCAAGGTCAATCCGCTGGCCGGTGGCGTCCTCGGCTCGGTGGTGCCGCTGCTGAGTGATCTGCCCGCGCTGCAGGTACAGGTGACGCAGGAGCTGCGGGCCCGCCAGGTCACCCTGATCGCCGGTCTGGTCGAACTCGTGCGCGGCGCCCGGGTGCGCGACTACGAGGAGACGCTCATCTCGACCGCGTTGAGCATCCTGTACCGCGAGGGCAGCGGCTTCGCCCCGGAGAAGCCGCCGATCATGGAGAATCTGCTCGAGGTCATCGTCGCGGGCGGCGATCAGCTGATGCTCGACGCCGGCGCGGACAGCCCCGAGGAGTACCACGAATCCATCAAGGGCCTGCGCCGCTCGCTGCGCGCCCTGACCCAGGGGCCGTTCGGCGCCGTGTTCAACGGGCAGACCACCACCCCTATCGATACCACCTCGGTCGCGGTCTGCATCGATGTCTCGCACATCCCGACCGGTGACAAGAAGCTCAAGGCAGCGGTCATGCTGGCCTGCTGGGCGGACGGATTCGCCTCGGTCGAGGCCGCGCACGTGCTCGCCGACGCGAATTTGGGTGCGCAGCGCTATTTCCAGGTGGTCATGGACGAGCTGTGGCAGGTGCTCGGCCTGGGCGACTTCATGGTCGATCGCGTCGACGAGCTGACCCGTCTGCAACGCGGCCTGGCCACCTCGCTGATCATGATCAGCCACACCATCAAGGATCTGCAGTCGCTCGGTTCGGAGGCCGCGATCGCCAAGGCGATCGGCTTCCTCGAGCGCGCCCGCGCGAAGATCTTCGGCGCGCTGCCGCCGGAGGAGATCAAACGCCTGGATTCCACGATCCCGTTCACCTCCGCCGAGGAGGAGATGGTGACCGGCTGGTCCGCGCCGCAGGCGTTGACCGGTGAGGCGCTCAAGCCCGGACAGGCCCGCCCGCCCGCACCCGGTACCGGCAAATTCCTGCTGAAGATCGGCGAGGATCGCCGGCCCGGCATACCGTTCCACATGGAATTCACGATCTCGGAGCGAGAGAGCGGAATTCACGAAACCAACCAGCGTTTCAGCGAATTCACCGAATCCACCGCGCGCCGCGGTGACGACGCCGCGCCGAGCGGTGATGAGGGGAGTGCTGCGTGAGAGCGAACCGGGCGGTGGCGCAGGCGCCTTCGCGGATTCGGCGGTCGGGGAGGGTGGCGCGATGATGCCGCACAGGTCCTATCGCAGGGTGTCACCGCAGGTGCGGCAGGCAGCGGTGGAACAGGTGATCGCCCTGACGGGCAAGTTGCGCAGCGAATCCGAGGCATGCCGGGTGGTGGCGGAGCAGATCGGTGTGCACGCCAATTCGGTGCGCAACTGGGTGCGCGCCGCCGAGGGGCCGGGCCTGGACCGGATGGACGCGGGGGCGCTGCGCCGCAAGGTCGCGCTGCTGCAACAACAACTGGCCGCCGCCGCCGAGATGAACCGCACCCTGGTGGAAACCCTCAACGACGCCCAGCGCAGCACATGATCGCTGCCCAGCGACGAATGGGCGTGCCGCGGTGAACGGAAAATCCCTGCTGTGGGTGGGCTTCGGCAGTGTGATCGGGCTGATCGCACTGATCGTGGTGATCGTGCTGCCCTCCTCCGAGGACGACTGCGCCGACCAGCCGACCGTCTCGGTCACCGCGCCGGTCCCGAGCGCCGCGGCGCAGGCTCAGCCCTCGCCGACCTCGGCCGCGGCGAAATCGCCCGGCGCCGCGACCTCCGCGCCGAACGCGCCGACGGCGGCCTCGCGTTCGACGGTGCCGGATGTGCCCGCGGCGGCGGTGAATCCGAGTACGGGCGACGACCGGCCCGGCGGGAGCCTGGCACCGATCCGGCGGACCTGGCCGTTGGCCTCCGGAACATTCCAGATCTCCGATACCTTCGGTTCGCGCGGCGGCACCCATCTCGGGGTCGACCTGGCCGCACCGGACGGTACTCCCATCTATTCGGTGGCCGACGGCATCGTGGTCGCGGCCGGACCGGCCTCCGGATTCGGCAATTGGATCGTGATCGATTCGATCGACGTCAACGGCCGTCCGTTCTCGGCGGTGTACGGACACGAATGGGACAGTGGCGTCGGGGTGCGGGTGGGCCAGACCGTGCGCGCCGGCCAGGCGATCGGCCGGGTGGGCTCGGCCGGGCAGGCCACCGGACCCCACCTGCACTTCGAGATCGTGCCCGGCGGTCGCCTGACCGGCGGACATCAGATCGATCCACTGCCCTGGCTGGACGGCGCGCCGACCCCGCAGGCCGGCGGCGCGGTGCCGAATTCGGTGAATCCGTTGTGCAGCCGCGGATTCGGGTCCGCGGGCGGTGCGCTCGCGGACGGGAAGGTACCCGCCGAACTCGAAATCTGGTATCGCCGTGCGGGTTCGATCTGCCCGGAGATCAGCCCGTCGATCCTGGCCGCCCAGGGTAAGCAGGAGTCCGGTTTCCGGCGCGGGCTGACCTCACCGGCCGGCGCCGAGGGGTTGGCGCAATTCCTGCCCGGCACAGCGCGATCCATCGATCCGGACGACGGCAAACCGTTCCTGATCGATGCCGACGGAAACGGCACGGCGAGTCTGTGGGACGACGGTGACGCGATCGTCGCGCAGGGCCGCTACATGTGCTCGCTGGCCCATCGGATCGAGGGCTGGATCGGACAGGGCAAGGTGCACGGCGAAGTCGTACCGCTCGCGCTGGCGGCGTACAACGCCGGTGAGGGCGCCGTACTGGCCTCGGGCGGTATGCCCGATCAGGTGCCCGCGCACTTCTCCGAGACCCAGCCGTACGTGAAGAACATCCTGACGATGGAGGCGCAGTTCCGGGCGCCGGGCTCGATGGGCAGGTTCCAGCCGGACGGCGGGTCGGGTGGCGACCAGATCGTGCGGGCGGGTGAGCAGTGGCTCGGCACTCCCTACGTATGGGGCGGCGGCGGTCCGTCCGGGCCGACCGGAGGTGGTCTGGACGGCCCGGGCCTGACCTCGGCGTCGGTATTCGCGGCCTCCTCGGGGCGAGTTGTCCTGCCGCGCACCGCCGAACAGCAGTGGGAGATGGGCTCGGAGGTTTCGCTGAGTGCGGCACGTCCGGGTGATCTGGTGTTCTTCGATTTCGGGCGCCGCGGGCCCGCGGATGTCGGCATCTACCTCGGCGGCGGCGCGATGCTGCGCTCGGCCGATCCGTCCGGCGTCGGCAAGGCCCCGGTTCCCGGCGACGGACGGTTACGGAGGGTGATGTGAGCCGGACAGCAGCGCGCGACCGCACATCCGCGGGACACGCCGAGATCACCGAATTGCCGAGAGCTGTCGGGAGTCCCGCGCGCCCGATAGCCTGGAGTGCAGGCATGGTCGGCCGCCGCCCGCCGGGCGGGAGGGCCTCGGTGACCCGTCGAAACGCGATAGTGGTGGTGATGCTGGTGGTGGGCGTCGCAGTCTCGGCCGCCGCATGCGCCGGCGGCACCGTAACCGATTCCGCCCAGCCGCCCACGACCACGGTCCGGCAGTTGGAGGCGGTGCCGCCGCCGGATCCGAGCACTCCCGACGGGGTCGCTGTGGCGGCACTGAAGGAGATCTACACCTGGTATCCCGCCACCGAGTCCGAGGGCGCGTCGCTGGCGCGGGCTCGCCGGTACCTCGGTCCGGCCCTATTGCGCACGCTGGACTCCCCGCCGAGTGTCGCCGAGACGCCGAAACCCTCACTGCAGTGGGCGGATTGGGCTGCGGCCGGGGCGAAGATCGAGGCGTTCGCGTTCGCGTCGGGGGAGAAGGCGCCGTCCACCGGCGACCAGGATCATCAGCAGTACAAGATCGGAATCGAGCAGACCGTCCGCTATCCGGACGGGCGGCGCGAAGCGCTGCCGCCGACGACGGTCATCGCCACCGTCGGGTATACCGGCGGAGTCTGGCGACTCGACGGATTCCGTTGAGCGGCAACAACATATACGGTCACCCCAGGAGGCGCAGATGGCGAAGAAGGTGAAGGACCCGGCCGATCCGGGTCCCGATCTCACCCTGTATCTGATCTACTTCGGCTTCGCGGTCGTCGGAACCCTGTGGGTGGCAGTGCAACTGGGCAACGCGCTGTCCTCGACCAAGCAGGACGTTCCGATCAATCCGATCGCGATCGTGGCAGGGCTGGCGCGCGGCAAGCTGAGCTGGCCGTTCCCCGCGACGGTGATCGTGATCCTGGTCCTCGTGCTGGTGATCGCATACGTCTTGGTGCGCAAGGAGTTGCGCAAGCGGGCCGGTAAGGGCAAGCTCCCGGTCGACGACAAGGCGCAGTACATGGGCATGGGCGGCGCCATCGCCGCCCTGACCGAACAGGGTGCGCGGGAGAAGGCCGAGCAGCTCGGCGTGGGCTCGGGACGCGGGTCGGGCGGGCTCAATTCGGATCTGTCGCGCAATCAGGGCCTGGGCTACAACGATTCGCCGGGAGTTCCCATCGGGATCTCGGTCGCCGAGGGGGTGCCGCTGTACGGCTCGTACGAGGATCTGCACCTGGACATCTGGGGCCCGCGGCAGGGCAAGTCGACCTCCCGGGTGATTCCGGCGATCCTGTCCGCCATCGGCCCGGTGCTGGTCACCTCGAACAAACGTGACGTGGTCGACGCCACCCGCGGTGTGCGCGAGCGGCAGGGCGATCCGCGCCACGTGTACGTCTTCGACCCGCAGGGCGTGGCCCTGGACGTGGATCTGCCGATCAACTGGTACTGGGACCCGCTGCGGTGGGTCGATGCGCGCCGGCGTGGTTGTGAGATGCGTGCGGCGCAATTGGCGGGGCATTTCGCCGACGCCGACTCCGGTCAGGATGCCAAGGGGGACAAGTACTTCGACGCCGAGGCGGAGGATCTGCTGGCGAACCTGTTCCTGGCTGCCGCGGTGGCGCAGCGGCCGATCGTGCAGGTGTGGGAGTGGGTGACCAACCCGAACAACCCCGAGCCCATCGAGATGTTGCGTCAGGCCACGCCGTACTGGGCGAACGTGGCGGATCTGAACCTGTCCGCCTCGAGCCTTTCCGCGCAGTACAACACCGATCCGCGCACCAAGAGCGGCATTTTCGGCACCGCGAAGAAGATGATCGGTTGTCTGAAGATGTCCAATGTGCACCAGTGGATCACCCCGGGCGGCGATCGCCGGGAGTTCGACGAGCTGGAATTCCTGGAGCGCAACGGCACCCTGTACTGCCTCTCGCTGGAGGGCCGCGGTTCGGCCGCTCCGCTGGTCAGCGCCCTGACCGCGGCGGTGGTCGATGTGGCGATGCGCGAGGCGGCGCGTTCACCGCACGGGCGGCTGCGGGTGCCGCTGCTGGCGGTGCTGGACGAGGCGGCCAACGTGGTGCGCTGGAAGGATCTGCCCAAGCAGTACAGCCATTTCGGCTCGCGCGGCATCGTGGTGATGACGGTGCTGCAGTCGTGGGCGCAGGGTGCGCGGTGCTGGGGTGAGGACGGTATGGAGGCGCTGTGGTCCGCGGCCAACATCAAGGTCCTCGGCAGCGGTATCGACGATACGAAGTTCCTGGCCGAACGCTCGGAGGCGATCGGCGATTACGACTCGATCTCCCAGTCGATGTCAGAATCCAAGGGCGGCAAGAGTTATTCGCGTTCGCTGAGTTCCTCGCGCACCTTGAATGTGAACGCCCTGGTGACTCTGCCGCGCGGTCGCGCGGTCGTGTTCACCTCCGGCGCACCGGCGATTCTGGTGCGCACCGTTCCGTGGTGGGAGGGCGAGTACGCCGACGCGGTGCGCGATTCCATCGCCCGGTACGAGCCCGGCGCTCGCACGACACAGATCAGCGATCTGATCGAGGAGCGCGGCCTGGTCCGGGAAGCGCCGTCGGAGCAGTACGGTCAGCCCGAGGAGGTGCAGCCGCTGTGAGTTCGTGCGGTGAGCGATCCTTCGACGTAATAGTTCCCGCCACAACGGAACCGACCGCCGAGGTGAGGAAATGACGGAACCGGCGGAGCAGTCCCCGACCCACTACGCGGATGTCGTCGACTTCGTGGACCAGTATCTGCGCTACGTGTACCGGCGGCAGGTCACCGATACCACCGACGCGGTGTGGTGCCCGGAGTGGTGGCGGCATCCCGAGGCCGTGATCCGGCTGGAGGCGATGTGGCGGGCATGGGAGCACTATCGGCTCGAGCCCGGTAAGGGGTTGAGCGTGTGGTTCGTCGACCACGCGGATCGGCATATGGCCAAGCTGCTGGATCCGGTGGGAACGTTCAAATACTGCAGTTCCAGGCACGGGCATCGCGAGCTGCTGAGCCCGCTGCCCTTGCGCACCCCGCAGGCGGAGATGTTCACCGAGGCGTCCGGCACCGTGTACAAGTCGGTGGTCCAGTTCGTCGAGAGCTACCTGAGCCATACCTTTCAGCGGCAGGTCACCGACACCACCGATACGGTCTGGTGCCCGGAGTGGTGGCGGCATCCCGAGGCGGTGGCGCGGCTGGATTCGCTGTGGCGCTCATGGGAGACGATGCGGATCGAGGGTGCGACCGGTCTGAGTGAGTGGTTTTTGGAGCACGCCGATCCGCAGATGAAGCAGTTGTTCGATCCGCGCGGCTCATTCCGCTACTGCAGCGCCCGGCACGGCCACAAGGATCTGCTCGGTCCGCTGCCGACCTCGGAGCCGGGCGCGGGGATGTTCAGCAAGCTGGAGGACGCCCAGGAGGAATACCGAGTCTGATCCGTAACCGGCTGTGCGACAGCCGGTTCGGTGAGCTGCCGGGCCCTCGGGTTCGGGCGGTCGGCGAACCGGGAGGATCAACCGCGAGTGCGCTCGAGCCCGCGGCCTTCCAGTTCCCGGGCCTGCCCGAGCCGCCTGCTGGTATCGGGCTTGATCCGTACCGCCTCGGATGCGGGTTGCGCCTGGCCGACTTCCATCAGCATGCGCACCTGGGCGAGTTCGGGTGCGACCCCGATCCGGTTGAGATGCTGCGCCAGCGCGGTGCGGCGCTCGGCCGAGTCGTACCGGACCGAGGGGCGCGCGGGCGTGGACGTCTGGCCACCGCTGGGCGCGGTGCTGGAACGGTCGGAAGTGCGGTCCCGTTCCAGGGATACGCCCCGCTCGAGCGGGGCCTTCTCGAACATCCGGGCGAGTTCGACGTTACGCGGATCCTTGGCCTTCGCCTCGCGCGCTTCCCGGAGCTGGAGTTCGCGGGCCTCTTTGATGCGCGACTCGGTGACCTTGACGCGGGCTTCGGCTTCCTTCTGCCCGCGCTCGCGGGTGCGCAGCGCGACCAGCGTCGCGAGCTGCAACATTTGCTTCATGATCGCCGATGTCTCGGCGCCGATCTCGTCCATTTCCGGCATGGCCTGCTCCCCGATGCTGCAGTGGGAATCACTGTGGATGATGTGTGGTGCATCGTCATGGACGCGTCACTGGAACGGTGGTTCGAGCGATACGTCCCGCCTGCGTTGCGGACACCGGGAGCACTGGGTGAGCGGTACTGCCCGGTGGGGCGCTGACAACACTACGTCGTACTCCGTTATACGAGATTACCAATAAATATGCAGGGTCGCCTTACCAGGAATGCCCTGTCACAGCATATAACGCACATTTCCGGCCTGGCCGGGGAACCTTCGTATGTCTTCCGGTCGGAGCGTCCTTCGTGCCGTAGCTTGTCCGGGTGCACCCGCGCGACGTGGTGGCCGCCGGATTCGGTTCGGCGGCCACCGATCTCAGCTCACGGTGACCGATTCGAAGGTGATCGGCAGATTCGGTTTGCCCCCGCCGGCGGAGGAGTCCATCGAGTGGTCGTCGCCGGCCTTGGCGACCTTGTCCAGCGTCGCCAGACCGGCCTGGTCGACCGTGCCGAAGATGGTGTACTGCGGCGGCAGCGGCGAATCGCCGAAGATCAGGAAGAACTGGCTTCCGTTGGTGCCCTCGCCGGTCGCCGGGTCCGCGCCCGCGTTCGCCATCGCGACCACCCCGCGCTTGTACAGCACCGCGTCCTGGGCGGCCGGATCGTTCTTGGCGTACTGATCGGTCGGGTACTCGTTGTTGTACTCGTACCCCGGCCCGCCCTGGCCGGTGCCGGTCGGATCGCCGCACTGCAGCATCTGCAGCCCCTCGGTGCTGAGCCGGTGGCAGGGTGTGTTGTCGTAGAAGTGCTGACCGGCCAGGCTCACGAAACTGTTGACCGTGCACGGAGATTCGGCCGAGTTCAGGGTGATCCCGATCGGGCCCTGCGTGGAGTTGATGCTGACCTTCGGGCTGCCGGAGGTGGACACCTGGGTCTTGTCCGGCTTGTGCACCGCCTTGGACGCCTGGCCGCCGTCCCGGTACGCGCAGCTCACGGTCGCGGCCTTCGCCTTGGCCGCCGGGGGTGGTGCGGCCTTGGGCGTATTGGACAGTGAGGCGTCGGCGCTGGTGGTGGACGCGGCGGCCGAATTCGCGCTGTGGTCGTCATCGCGGGTGAGGTAGTAGATACCGACACCGGCCGCCACCACGACAACCACGCCGAGCACGGATCCGGCGATGGTGAGCTGCTTGCGCCGCCGCGCTCGCTCGGCCCGCCGGGCGAGTTGTCGCTCCAACTTCCGCTTCGCCGCGGCTCGTCGCTGTTCGTTGCTCGGCACTCCCAGTTCCTCCCGTGTAGGTCTGCGTTTCTCCGGCCAAGAGTCTGCCATCAGTTCCTGAGGGTGGTATCAGGACCGGACGAACCCTGGCCGCCGGTGCGCCCGGGAACCGGTTGGACTCGAGGATGTGCGGTAGGGGAGACTGGGGGATCGTGACCAAGACCAGCAGCTTCAACGCCCCGAAGGGTATCCCGGATTACGTCCCGCCCGGCTCGGCCGAGTTCGTCGCGGTGCGCGACACTCTGGTGTGCGCCGCGCGATCGGCCGGGTACGGGCATGTGGAGCTGCCGATCTTCGAGGACACCGGCCTGTTCGCCCGCGGCGTCGGTGAGTCGACCGATGTGGTCAGCAAGGAGATGTACACCTTCGCCGACCGCGGCGACCGGAGCGTCACGCTGCGCCCGGAGGGCACCGCCGGGGTGATGCGCGCGGTGATCGAACACGGTCTGGACCGCGGGCAGCTGCCGGTCAAACTGTGTTACGCGGGCCCGTTCTTCCGCTACGAACGCCCGCAGGCCGGGCGGTACCGGCAGTTGCAGCAGGTCGGCGTCGAGGCGATCGGGGTGGACGATCCGGCGCTGGACGCCGAGGTGATCGCGATCGCCGACGCCGGATTCCGCGCGCTGGGTCTGGACGGCTACCGGCTCGAGATCACCTCGCTGGGCGATGACTCGTGCCGTCCGCAGTATCGGGAACTGTTGCAGGACTTCCTGTTCCGTCTCCCGCTGGACGAGGAGACCCGGCGGCGCGCGGAGCTGAACCCGTTGCGCGTGCTGGACGACAAGCGTCCGGAGATGCGCGAGCTGACCGCCGCGGCGCCGCTGATGCTCGATCACCTGTCCGAGTCGGCGAAGGTCCACTTCGACCAGGTCCTGGGATATCTGGACGCGATCGGGGTGGCGTACACCATCAATCCGCGCATGGTGCGGGGGCTGGACTACTACACCAAGACCACCTTCGAATTCGTGCACGACGGACTCGGCGCCCAGTCGGGCATCGGCGGTGGCGGCCGGTACGACGGACTGATGGCGCAGTTGGGCGGGCAGCCGCTCTCGGGCATCGGTTTCGGGCTCGGTGTGGACCGGACCATGCTGGCCCTGCAGGCCGAGGGTAAATCCGCGGCGGATCCGGCCCGGGTGGACGTGTTCGGCGTGCCGCTCGGCGAGGCGGCCACCCAGCGGCTGGTGGTGCTGGCGGCGCGGCTTCGGGCCGCGGGCGTGCGGGTCGATCTGGCCTACGGCGGCCGCGGGGTCAAGGGCGCGATGAAGGCCGCCGATCGCTCCGGCGCGAAATACGCTCTGGTACTGGGCGATCGGGACATCGCCGAGAACGAGATCGGGTTGAAGGATCTGGCCACCGGCGATCAGCGGCAGATCGCGCTCGACGACGCGGTCGGCGTGGTGTCGGAGGCTCTCGCGCACGATCGGTAGTACGGTCACGGGGCCGGGATCACCCGGGCCCTGGCCCGAACCCGCCGGAGTGCAGCGGAGGCCATGGAAACAGATGCAGCAGCAACCGAATTCGCCAGAGCCGCAACGGGTCGGCCTGGATCTGATCGCACCCGAGGTGTACGCGCCGATGCTGCGCCGATTCACGCTGCTCGCGCTCGGCGCGGCCGTGCTGGTCGCCCTGCTGTTGGCGCTGTTGGTGAACTGGCAGCTCGCCGTGCTGGCGGGGGTGCTGTTGGTCGCGCCCGCCGCGGTGTACGCGGTATCGGTGCGCCGGCGGCGCATCTGGCTGGCCGGTACGGTCGTCGAGGCCCGTACCCTCACCGGGCTGCGCCGGGTGGATATCGCGCAGGCCACCGGCGTGGAAATCCTGGTGTATCCCGGGCGGCTGAGCCGGATAGTCCTGCGGATCACCGCCGGTCGTGGCCGGCAGGTGATTCCGCTGGCCATGTACACCGACGGCGGCGCGGGCCGGGAACTGCACATCCTGGGGTTGCGCAAGCTCGCCGACGCGCTGGCCTCGAGTCCTCTCGCGGCCGCGTTGGCGGTGTCCGGCATGTTCATCGCGCAGCTGCGCGCGGAGGCTCGTGACGCTGGCCTCGAGGAACGGCCGCTGTACCGGGCCGTACATCTGGTCCGGGTCAAGGATGTGGTCCAGCCCGTCGCGCTGAGTGACGCGGATATCGCCGCCCTGGGTTGAGCGCTTCGGCGGCAGTGTGAAAAACGTTGTGGCGCAGCGTATCGAGCCTGCGCTGTGGCATTCGCGGCGGGGTCTCCGGCGAATGTCTGATTGCTCACGGTGAGCCGTCCGGCGATGTGCGGCTCGTTAGGCTCGGCACATACAGTCGATCATCGAGGAGTTGATGTGACCAGCACCGCTCGCACGCCCGTGACCGTCACCGTCACCGGCGCGGCCGGACAGATCGCCTATGGATTGCTGTTCCGGATCGCCGCGGGCGCGATGCTCGGGCCGCGGACGCCGGTTCGATTGCGACTACTGGAAACTCCGGCCGCGGTCGGCGCCCTCGAGGGGGTGGCGATGGAACTCGAGGACGGTGCGTTCGGACTGCTCGACTCGGTCGATATCGCGGACGACCCGTGGATCGGATTCGAGGGAGCGAATATCGCGGTGCTGGTGGGCGCGCGGCCGCGGACCGCCGGGATGGAGCGTTCGGATCTGCTCGCCGCCAACGGCGCCATCTTCGCCGATCAGGGCGCGGCCATCAATGCCAGTGCCGCACCGGATGTGAAGGTTCTGGTGGTCGGCAATCCGGCGAATACCAACGCGCTCATCGCCATGAGCAACGCTCCCGATGTGCCCGATTCGCGCTTCACCGCGCTGACCCGGCTCGATCACAATCGCGCCATCGCCCAGCTCGCGCGCCGGGCGGGGGCGCCGGCCGCGTCGATCGCGAGGGTGACCATCTGGGGCAATCATTCGGCCACCCAGTACCCGGATCTGAACCACGCCACCGTCGGCGGTCGGCCGGCGCTGCGGGCGATCGGTGAAACCGCTTGGGTCACCGAGGATTTCATTCCGACGGTGCAGCAGCGCGGCACCGCGATCATCAAGGCTCGCGGGGCGTCCTCGGCGGCGAGTGCGGCGGGTGCGGCCCTGGACCACATCCGGGACTGGGTGCGGGGCACCCCGGACGGCGACTGGGTGTCGATGGCCGTTCCGTCCGACGGGTCGTACGGTGTGCCCGAGGGGCTGATCAGCTCGTTCCCGGTCACCTGCGCCGAGGGGGAGTACCGGATCGTGCCCGGACTCGAGATCGACGAATTCTCCCGGGCCCGAATCGATGCCAGTGTCGCGGAACTGGAGTCCGAGCGTGATGCCGTGATCGAGTTGGGTTACGCGAAGCGGGTTTGACCGACGTGCCGAACGGTCCGATCGCGCGCCCGCGCGATCGGACCGCGTGCGGTTCAGCACTTGGCGATGACGGATTCGGCGTAGCGCTCGATCGCCGCGATCTTGCGCTCCAGTGGTTCGGTGTCCGGTCCGGTCGTGTAGTGGTAGCGGAAGCCCACGATGACGTCGGTGATGCCGCGGTCCTCGAGCCGTTTGATGCCATCGGGCGTATAGGCGTCCAGGGACGCGACGTGAATCTCGAACGGGATGGAGCTGTCGCGTTCGGGGAGCAGTTCGTTCAGGCGGGCCAGCATGCGGTCCAGCTCCTCGGGCCGGCCGCCCGCGTGCATCCAGCCGTCGCACAGGCGCACCGCGCGGCGCAGCGCCGGATCGCTGTGCCCGCCGACGAGAATCGGCAGCGGCTCGGTCGGCGCGGGGGTCAGCTTGATCCGCGGAATGTCGTAGAACTCGCCGTGGTATTCGAAGTACTCGCCGGTGCACAGGCCGCGCACGATCTCGATGCATTCGTCCATGCGCCGCCCGCGCCGTTCGAACGGCACGCCCATGATCTCGAAATCCTCCGGCCACGGGCTGATGCCGACGCCCAGCGCGAACCGGTTTCCGCTCAGCGCGGCCAGTGAACTCGCCTGCTTGGCGACCAGGACCGGCGGCCGGATCGGGAGTTTGATCACGAACGGGGTGAAACGCAGGGTGGTGGTCGCGGCGGCGAGTGCCGCGGACAGCACGAACGTCTCGATGAACGGCTTGCCGTCCAGAAACTCTCGCGAGCCGTCGGGCGTGTACGGATACGTCGAGTCCGATTCCTCCGGATAGGCGATGCTGTCGGCGATCGACATGCTGTGGAATCCGGCGGCCTCCGCGGCTTGGGCGAGCGGGACATAGTAGGCCGGATCGGTCATCGCCTCCGCGTAGGTGAAACGCATCCAAGCATCCTCTCGGTCGGCGGGTCCGTGCACCCGCCCCGGTCCGGGCGGGCAGGGATCCTGCGTCTCCGGACGGCTGAATTAGAACAGATTCTAGTTTGTCCGCGATGTTAATCGCAGCGATCATGAACTGTCAGCCGTTCGGCCGATCCAGCGCGCGGGCCCGCACCCGGTTCGCATTGTTCGATCCGCGGGTTGCGAACCGGGAGAACGCTTCTGGCTCCGAACGTCGAGGGCCCGGACCGATCGGCCCGGGCCCTGGAAAGAATCGGTCGAGGGTCGATCAGAGGCTGGTGTCGGAGGAATAGCCGTTGATCTCCTCGTCGGAATGGATCTGGCCGATCACCTCCGGTGCGATCTCACCGAGCACACCGGCCAGCTCGGTATCGCCGGTGATGCTCTGATACGGCTGGACTGTGCTCTGGTGCTCGTCGTCCTCGGTGTTGCGCGCGTTGGCCGCGCCGCCGCCCATGAATCCGGGGCTGCTGGTCAGACCGGCCGCCCTGGTCGCCGCGTTGACCTCGGCGGCCAGCGTGTTGCTCGCATTGGCGATCGCGCCCGGGATCGAAGTGCCCGCGCCCCCACCGGAATTGGTGCCGGAATTGGTCCCGATACCGTCGGTGCTCAGGCCACCGCCGCCGCTGTAGGAACCGCCTCCGCCGCCGCTGAAGGCGCCGTTGTACCCGGCCGTCGAGGTATTGCCCAGCTTGGAGGTCAGGTCGTCGGTGCTGGTACCGCTGTCGGTGCTGTTGGACAGCAGCGATTGGGCCTGTTCCATCACCGGCTGGGCGATATTCTGCGCGACGGACTCCGCCGCCTGGACCGCCTGCTGTCCGGCGCCGCTCTGGCCGAGCAACTGGTTGACCACGCCGCTGAGCTGACCGGTGTAACCCGCGAGTTCGCCGCGGGTGGCGTTGACGATTCCGACCGCGGTACCGAGATGTTCTGTGGCCGTGGCGATCAGGGTGGCCTGCGCGGGCGGGGTGACGATCACCGGAGCGAGTGCGGTGGCCTCGGCAGCGAAGGACTGGGCCACCGCGGTGAGCTGCACATTGCCCTTCTGCACCACGGCCGCGGCCTCGTCGGTGAGTTTGGAGATGTCGAAACCGCGCTGGCTGGTGTCCTTGCCCTGGGACTGGGTCTGCTGGCCGGCGGACTGCGCGCTGTCGGCGGATTTGCCCTGCCAGACCTGGTCGACCGATTTGAGCGCGCTCTCACCGACCGACATGGCCGCCTGGATGATCTGCGAGGACTGGCTGAGCAGGGTGCTGGGGTTGAGTGCGCCCATCACGCCCGTGCCGAAGCTCTGCAACAGGCTCGCGAAGGGCTGGAAGAGCTGTTCGATCCCCGGGATCGCGGGCAGCGTGATGCCCTTGCTCAGCAGGGTGTTGATCGTATCGGTCGTCGGCAGGCCCGCGGAGATCGGCGCGGCGGCCTGCTGGATCGAGGAGGCGACATTGTTCAATGCGGTCGGCGCGCTGTTCAGGGCCGTGTGCGCGGTGTCGAGCACGTTCTGTGCGCCCGGAATCGCCGCGAGAGTGGTCTGGGCGTGGTCGAGCGCGTCGTTGGCCGAGCCGAGCAGCGGACCGGCCGCATCACCCAGCGCGGACGCGTGTGCGGAGGTGTTGCCGAATCCGGGGAGGTGGCCACCGCCGAGCGACGCGCCGTGATCGTCTTCGAATTCCTTTTGCGCGAGATGCAATTCGGGCGAGGACGCCTCGGTGGCCTCGGTGGGCAGTTGCGGCAGCGAGACGTGCACGAACGGGCCGTTCTGCACGGCGGAGGCGATGTTCTGCGCGGTCTGGGACGCCGCCTCGGAGACCGCGGCGACCGGGTCGGCGGTCTGCGCGCCGATGACACCGCCGGTTCCGGAGTCGATTGCCTGCACCATCAGCCCCCGATCTCGTTGGTGACGGATTTCAGTGCGTTCGAGAAGGTCGAATCCGAGTCGTCGAACGACGCGGCGGTGCCGAACGCGGACTGCCCGATCTTGTCGACCTTGCTGGACAGATCGTTGATGTCCTGGCAGTGCAGAACCTGCGCGGCGGCGAACATCGCCAGGTAGTCGGCGCCGATGAGACCGAACACCGGCGTCATCGCGGCCACGTGACTTACCGTGTCCATATTGCCCGCCCCGGAGATCTGTGCCGCTACGCCCTTGTGCGTCGCCGCGAACGCGCGAACGGCGTCGGTTTCCACCGAGAAACTCATCGAGTCTGCCCCCCAATCCTCATGCCATCGGTCTCGTGGACTTGCCGGGACACCGCGCGGGGTGTCCGATCCCGTGCGCCGTCACCGGCGCGACCGGTGACGGTACAGGGCCTCAATATAGCGGACCTGCCCGACACGTTTCGACTCCGACCGACGCGGCAGACGGCGAATTCCGGCGAGCGAGGCGGAGATTCGGGCGAAATGGAACAAACTGAAACTAGAACTTGTTGCAAATTAGAACCGGTTCTATATTCTCGTCTCATGAAGGTCGCAGTCACCGGCGCAGCCGGGTTCCTTGGCACCAACCTGCTCCACGAACTGGTGGAGCGCGGTCACGACGTGACCGCCATCGACCGGGTCCGGCCCGCCGTCGCGTCCGGCCCGAAGGTGACCTGGGTCAGCGGCGACGTGCTGGACCCCGAGTCGATGCGCACCGCGCTGGAGGGCGCGGAGGTGGTGTACCACCTGGTCGCCATGATCACCCTGGAGCATCGCCACGACCTGGCCTGGCGGATCAATACCGAAGGGGTGCGCGTGGTCGCCGAGGCCGCGCTCGCGGCCGGTGTGCGACGCATGGTGCACACGAGTTCGATCCACGCGTTCGACCAGTACAGCTGCGGTGGCCGGATCGATGAGCGCACGCCGCGCTCGATCGATCCCGACCTGCCCGTCTACGACCGGTCCAAATTCCAGGGCGAGGTCGAGTTGCGCAAGGTCATCGATCAGGGATTGGACGCGGTGATCTGCAATCCGACCGGCGTCTACGGGCCGGTCGATCATTCGGACTCGCGGATCAACACCACGCTGTGGGACGCCGCGCGCGGTCGCGTGCCGGTGATGATCGCCGGCGGCTTCGACCTGGTCGACGTGCGCGACGTCGCGCTCGGCCTGATCCTGGCGGGGGAGAAGGGGCGCACCGGGGAGAACTACCTGCTGACCGGTGCGATGTGCTCGATGCTCGAGGTGACCCGGTTGGCCGCGGCGGTGAACGGCAAGCGCGGGCCGCGGTTCGCGATCCCGACCAAGGTCATCTCGGCCGCCCTGCCGGTGCTGGAACCGATCGCGAAGCTGTTCGGCAGCGACCGGGTGTCCAAGGCCGCCATGGGCGCGCTCATCTCCGCGCCGGCCGTGGACGGTTCGAAGGCCGAGGCCGAGCTCGGTTACCGGCCACGGCCGACCGAGGAGACCGTGCGCGACCTGGTCGCCTTCTACAAGGGCGAGCCGCTCGAGTCGCGGTCGCGCTGCGTTGCTTGACAAGTACTAGAACAAATGTTCGACTTGGAGGGTGCGGTGGCGAAGCCAGACCCTGGATGCCGAGGACGGCGCCCTCCCGGGACTCGACCGGGCGGGTCTCGTACGCACGGTGCAGACTCCGGAATTCGACGGCGTGACCTTCCACGAGGTGCTGTGCAAGAGCGCGCTCAACCGCATTCCGGAGAGTTCCGCGCTGCCGTTCGGCTGGACCATCAACCCCATGCGCGGCTGCTCGCATGCGTGCCGCTACTGCTTCGCGCGCAGCACCCACGAATATCTGGATCTGGACGCGGGCCGGGATTTCGACAGTCAGATCGTGGTCAAGACGAATGTCGCCGCGGTGCTGCGCCGCGAGGTGAATCGGCGCTCGTGGCGGCGCGAACCGGTCGCACTGGGCACCAATACCGATCCGTACCAGCGCGCCGAGGGCAGATATCGGCTGATGCCGGGGATCATCGGCGCGCTGGCCGATTCGGGCACGCCGTTCTCCATCCTCACCAAGGGCACCCTGCTGCGGCGCGACCTGCCGCTGCTGACACTCGCCGCCCGGGAGGTGCCGGTGCGGCTGGCCCTGTCGATCGCGATCCTGGACCCGGAACTGCACCGCGGTCTGGAGCCGGGCACGCCGTCCCCGCGGGCGCGACTGGAACTGGTCCGCACACTGGCGGACGCGGGTTTCGCGGTGAACGTCATGGTCGCGCCGGTGATTCCCTGTCTCACCGACGGTGTCGCCCACCTGGACGAGCTGTTCGCCGCGATCGCCGCGGCGGGTGCGGCGAGCGCGGTCGCCTTTCCCATGCATCTGCGCGGTCGCACCCGCGGCTGGTTCCTGCAATGGCTCGCCGAGCACCACCCGGCGCTGATGCGCAGATATAGGCAGTTGTACGGTCGTGGGGCGTACGTCACACCGGAGTACTCCGCGTGGCTGCGCGGTCGGCTCGATCCGCTGCTGTCGCGGCACGGTTTGAACCGCGACGCGCCCGCGGAGACCGAGGTCAGGTCGCCGCGGGCAGCGCAACCGGCCGCGCAGTTGGCTCTGTTCTCCTAGCGGCGGCCCGCCCCGGGCCCGACGGGCGCGGGTGTGGAGCAGAGGAGGCGAGTGCCGGGGCGGGGAGTGTTGCGCTGCGGCACATCTCGGCGCCGCGGGTGTGCCCGCGATGCCGCTGGAAATCGGTACGACGCGAAATCTGTTGAACCGCTTGCGACTCGGGCATATCCGGGAGCAGCGGAGTAACTTGGCATGTGGTACTCATCGACGAGGAAGTGATACACGCGCATGGTTGCCCAGGGCTCTGATTCTCCCGGCGCCGCCGCACAGGCCGGTCGCGTGGACGCGGCCGGAACTGGTGGCGTCGCAGAGAAATTGGAAAAGGTCGTCATCCGCTTCGCCGGCGACTCCGGTGACGGTATGCAGCTGACCGGTGACCGCTTCACGCACGAGGCCGCCGCGTTCGGCAACGACCTGGCCACGCAGCCGAACTTCCCCGCCGAGATCCGCGCACCCCAGGGCACGCTGCCCGGCGTCTCCTCGTTCCAGATCCAGATCGCCGATTACGACATCCTCACCGCCGGTGATCAGCCCGATGTGCTGGTGGCGATGAATCCGGCGGCGCTGAAGGCGAATGTGGAGGATCTGCCGCGCGGGGCGACGATCATCGTCAATACCGACGAGTTCACCAAGCGCACCCTGACCAAGGTCGGGTATGCGGCCGATCCGCTCGCCGACGATTCGCTGTCCGATTTCGTCGTGCACCGGGTGCCGATGACCTCGCTGACCCTGGGGGCGACCGAGTCGGCCGGGGTCGGCAAGAAGGACGGCCAGCGGGCGAAGAACATGTTCGCCCTGGGCCTGCTGTCCTGGATGTACGGACGGCCGATCGGCGGCACCGAGCAGTTCATGCGCGAGAAGTTCGCCGCCAAACCGGATATCGCCGAGGCGAATATCCTCGCCTTCCGGGCCGGTTGGAACTACGGCGAGACCACCGAGGCGTTCGCCACCACCTACGAGGTCGCCCCGGCGGTGTTGCCCCCGGCCACGTACCGGCAGATCACCGGCAACACCGCGCTGGCATACGGCATCGTCGCGGCCGGGCAGCTCTCGGGGCTGCCGGTTTTCCTGGGCACCTATCCGATCACCCCCGCCTCGGACATCCTGCACGAACTGAGCAAGCACAAGAATTTCGGCGTCACCACCTTCCAGGCGGAGGACGAGATCGCCGGAATCGGCGCGGCGCTGGGCGCCTCGCTGGGTGGTGCGCTCGGCGTGACCAGCACCTCGGGTCCGGGGCTGGCGCTCAAGAGCGAGACCATCGGCCTGGCCGTGATGACCGAGTTGCCGCTGCTGATCGTCGATGTGCAGCGCGGCGGTCCGTCGACGGGTCTGCCGACCAAGACCGAACAGGCCGACCTGCTGCAGGCGCTGTACGGCCGCAACGGTGAGTCGCCGGTCGCGGTGATCGCCCCGCGCTCACCGGCCGACTGCTTCGCGGCGGCGGTGGAGGCCGCGCGCATCGCGTTGACCTATCGCACGCCGGTGCTGCTGCTTTCGGACGGCTCGATCGCCAACGGGTCGGAACCCTGGGCGATCCCGCAGGTCACCGAACTGGAACGGATCGATCCCGGCTTCGAGTCCGATGCGGGCGAGGGCGAGTCGGATCCGTACCAGCCCTATGCGCGTGATCCGGAGACGCTGGCCCGGTCGCTCGCGGTACCGGGCACCCGTGGCCGCGCGCACCGCATCGGCGGACTGGAGAAGGCCGACGGCACCGGCAACATCTCCTACGATCCGGCGAACCACGATCTGATGGTCCGGCTGCGCCAGGCCAAGATCGACGGCATCGAGGTGCCGGACCTCGAGGTCGACGACCCCAGCGGCACCGCCGAACTGCTGCTGATCGGCTGGGGCAGCTCCTACGGGCCGATCGGCGAGGCCTGCCGCCGGGCGCGGCGGCGCGGAGTCCCCGTGGCACAGGCGCATCTGCGGAATCTCAATCCGCTGCCCGCCAATACCGGCGAGGTGCTGCGCCGCTACCGCACCGTGGTGGCGCCGGAGATGAACGGCGGTCAGCTGGCGATGCTGCTGCGTGGCCGGTATCTGGTGGACGTGCAACCCTGGACGAAGGTCGCCGGTACCGCCTTCTCGGCGCAGGAGCTGGTCGGCGTGATCGACGCGGCACTGGACGGTTCGCTCGCGGAACTCGAGAACGACAAGGTCTTCGCCGCACGCGCGAGGGCGACCTACCGCACCGTAGGGGGTAAGTGATGACGATCGTGGAAACCTCGCTCATCGGGACCGATCTCGGCCTGACCGGCCTGTCCGGCGTACCGGGCGCGGACGGGCCGCAGAAGGTCAAGGACTACACCTCCGACCAGGAGGTGCGCTGGTGTCCGGGCTGCGGTGACTACGTCATCCTGGCGACCGTGCGCAGCTTTCTGGCCGATCTGGGGCTGCGCCGGGAGAACATGATGTTCGTCTCGGGTATCGGCTGCTCGAGCCGTTTCCCGTACTACCTGGACGCCTACGGGATCCACTCGATCCACGGCCGCGCACCCGCGATCGCGACCGGTCTTGCGGTGACCCGCCCGGATCTGTCGGTGTGGGTGGTGACCGGCGACGGTGACGCGCTCTCGATCGGCGGCAACCACCTCATCCACGCACTGCGTCGCAATGTGAACATGACGATCCTGCTGTTCAACAACCGGATCTACGGGCTAACCAAGGGCCAGTACTCGCCGACCTCGGAAGCGGGCAAGGTCACCAAGTCGACGCCGATGGGGTCGGTCGACCACCCGTTCAACACGCTGTCGGTGGCGCTGGGCGCGGAGGCCACCTTCGCCGCCCGTGCGCTGGATTCGGATCGCGCCGGGCTGACCGAGGTGCTGCGCGCGGCCGCTGAGCATCGTGGCACCTCGTTCGTGGAGATCCTGCAGGATTGCCCGATCTTCAACGACGGCTCGTTCGACGCCCTGCGCAAGGACAACGCCGAATCCCATCTGATCCGGCTGCGTCACGGTCAGCCGCTGCGGTTCGGCGCGGACGGCGAATTCGCGGTGGTGCAGCGCGGTTTCGGCCTCGATGTGGTCGCCACCGATACCGTGGCCGAATCCGAGATCGTCGTGCACGACGCCTACTGCGAGGATCCGGAGTACGCCTACGCGCTCTCGCGGCTGTCCGATCAGGACCTCTCGCACGTCCCGATCGGCATCTTCCGCAGCGTCGCGCGGCCCACCTACGACGACGGCGTTCGCGAGCAGACCGAGACCGCGCGGGAACGCCGGCCGGTGCAGGCTGATTCACTGCAGCAGCTGCTCACCGGCAAGGAGACCTGGACGGTCGGCTGAGCCCGGTTCCGTCCGTTCCGGGCGGTGAGGTGTCGTGATCCTCGACGCTCGCCGCCCGGACTCACGGCCGGCGCGATTGCCGGGCCCCGACCAGTGCTGCGGCCGGTGAGGTCGGCGCGGGGGACGGGGGTTGCAGCTTGGTCGGTCGCGGTACGACCGGCGGTGTGGAGGCGGGAACGTGCGTTAGCCAATCCTCGGGGGCGGGTGGAGTCGGCGTCCGGTTCGTGCCCGGCGTGGCGGCGGTCGGCGCATGTCCCGCCAGGAGTACCCCGCCGCACAGCGACAGCGTCAGCGCCGAACCCGCCGCGAAGAGCTGTACGGACCCGATTCGCCCCCTCGCCCCGAACGACTGCATGGCCCGTCCCTTTCTCCCGGGCGGCACGGTGCCGCGCCCGCGATTGTGGACCGCCGATGCGGCGAAATGTGTGCGGCGCGCCCTATGCCGCGTACGACGTGACCGGAACCGGACAAACCGGCCATTCGTCCGGTATCCGGTGGAGTGCGGGCCGGGCCGCAGCGGGTCAGCGCAGCGCCGGAGGATTGTCCAGATCGGTCGCCGAGAACGTATCGCACGCCTTCACCTGGCCGTTGCGATATCCGGTGAGGAACCATTTCTGACGTTCCGTGGAGGACCCGTGCGTCCAGGATTCGGGATTGGTCCGGCCGGTGGCGGCCTTCTGGATCCGGTCGTCGCCGACCGATGCGGCGGCCGAGAGCGCGTCCTGAATATCCTTGTCCGACAGTGGTTTCAGGAACGGCTGGTTACTGCCCGGGGCGGGGAGTTTATCGGCGTAGGAGGCCCAGAGCCCGGCGTAGCAGTCCGCTTGCAGTTCCAGCCGGACCGATCCGGAACTCGCGCCCTGTGCGGACTTCGCCGCGCGGCCGGAATCGCCGAGCAGATTCTGGATGTGGTGGCCGACCTCGTGCGCGACCACGTACTCCTGCGCCAGCGGTCCGCCGCTGGAACCGAATTTGTCGACCAGTTCCTGGAAAAAGCTGGTGTCGAAGTACGCGGTCCGGTCCGCGGGGCAGTAGAACGGCCCGACCGCGCTGGTGGCCCGGCCGCAGCCGCCGGTGGACACCGCGCCGGTGAACAGTTGCACCTTCGGCGCGGTGTAGGCCTTGCGGGTCTGCTGCGGGAGCTTGGCGCCCCACACCGAATCCAGGCTCTGCGCGGTCAGCACCACCCGGCAGTCGACGTATCTGTTCGCGTCCGCGCCGGTCTTGCAGTGCGCGGGAGTCTTGGCACTCGGGGACTGGGTGGTCGTGCCACCGGTCACCTCGCGCAGCAGCGATCCCGGATCCCCGCCGAAGACCAGTGCCAGGACCAGCACGATCAGACCGCCGGCGCCGCCGAGCGCGATCTTCCCGCCCATTCCCGGGCCGCCGCCCGAGGAGACCCGATCCGGATCGATCTGCATGCCCTCGTTGAAGGTCATCCTGTGGCCCTCTCGCCCGTTGGTTCGCTGTGCCGCCGCGCGATCCGGTCGTTCCGGCCCGCGTGTGGACTACAGCTTGACACGGCATGGCGGATATCGGTTTCCGACGGGTGAACCGGTCTCTCTAGGATGGGAGCGCATCAGCCCATCGCGCCGGTGCACCGACCCCGTCGAAAGGAATACCGTGCTGCGCACCCACTTGGCAGGTTCGCTGCGAAGCGAACACGCCGGTCTGACCGTGACCCTCACCGGTTGGGTGGCTCGCCGTCGAGACCACGGTGGCGTGATCTTCATCGATCTGCGCGATGCGTCGGGTGTGGCGCAGGTGGTGTTCCGCGAAGGCGTTCCCGCCGAACAGGCGCACCGGTTGCGTGCGGAGTATTGCGTCCAGGTGACCGGCGTGGTCGAGCCGCGACCCGAGGGCAGCGAGAACCCGAATCTGCCGACCGGCTCGGTCGAGGTGAACGTCGGCGAACTCGTCGTCCTCAACGAGGCCGCGCCGCTGCCGTTCCAGCTCGACGAGCAGCCCGGCGAGGAGGCGCGGCTGAAGTATCGCTACCTGGACCTGCGCCGGGAGGGCCCGGCGCACGCCATCCGGCTGCGGTCCCAGGTCAACGCCGCCGCCCGCGCGGTCCTGGCCGAACACGCGTTCGTCGAGGTCGAAACCCCGACCATGACCCGTTCCACGCCCGAGGGCGCGCGCGACTTCCTGGTTCCGGCGCGGCTGCAGCCCGGTAAGTTCTACGCGCTGCCGCAGAGCCCGCAGCTGTTCAAGCAGTTGCTGATGGTGTCGGGCGTCGAGCGGTACTACCAGATCGCGCGCTGCTATCGCGACGAGGACTTCCGTGCGGACCGCCAGCCCGAGTTCACCCAGCTCGACGTCGAGATGAGTTTCGTGACCCAGGAGGATGTCATCCTGCTGGCCGAGGATGTGCTCAGCGCGCTGTGGAAACTCGTCGGCCACGAGATCCCCACGCCGATTCAGCACATGACCTATGCCGAGGCGATGCGCCGATTCGGCAGCGACAAGCCGGATCTGCGGTTCGGCGTCGAGATCACCGAGTGCACCGAATACTTCGCGCAGACTCCGTTCCGGGTGTTCCAGGCGCCGTACGTCGGCGCGGTCGTGATGCCCGGCGGTGCGAGTCAGCCGCGGCGCCAGCTCGATGCCTGGCAGGAATGGGCCAAGCAGCGCGGCGCCAAGGGCCTGGCGTACATCCTGGTCAACGAGGACGGCACGCTGGGCGGGCCGGTGGCCAAGAATCTCAGCGACTCCGAGCGCGAGGGCCTGGCCAAGCATGTCGGCGCGGAACCGGGAGACTGCGTGTTCTTCGCCGCCGGACCGGCCAAGGCGCAGCGGGCGCTGCTGGGCGCCGCGCGCGGTGAGATCGCGCGCAAGTGCGATCTGATCGACGAGAACGCCTGGGCGTTCGTGTGGATCGTGGACGCGCCGCTGTTCGAACCGGCCGCCGATGCGACCGCGAGCGGCGATGTGGCCCTGGGACATTCGGCGTGGACGGCGGTGCATCACGCGTTCACCTCGCCCAAGCCCGAATCGCTGGACACCTTCGACACCGATCCGGGCGCGGCCCTGGCCTACGCCTACGACATCGTCTGCAACGGCAACGAGATCGGCGGCGGTTCCATCCGTATCCACCGCCGTGACGTGCAGGAACGGGTGTTCAAGGTGATGGGCATCAGCCACGAGGAGGCACAGGAGAAGTTCGGCTTCCTGCTGGACGCCTTCTCCTACGGCGCACCGCCGCACGGCGGCATCGCCTTCGGCTGGGACCGCATCACCGCACTGCTGGCCGGGGTGGATTCGATCCGTGAGGTCATCGCGTTCCCGAAGTCCGGCGGTGGCGTGGACCCGCTGACCGAGGCGCCCGCGCCGATCACCCGGCAGCAACGCAAGGAGGCGGGGCTGGACGTCGTCCTGGACGAGAACGGCAACCCTGTCGGCCAGGACGGGAAGACCGCCGGGAAGAAGTAGTCCACGGTGGGCCCGGGTCGGCGTGTCCGATCCGGGTTCGATTGTCCGACAACGGATTCGGTGCTCTGCCGGTCCGAGATGCAGCGGCGGCGGGAGAACCGCGCTGCACGTCCGGGAACTGTCCGCCGGGCAGGACGGAAGAGGCGCTCGCCGCGCTGCGCGGGGCGCGACGCTGATCACGGTGCGCCGCGGTGCGGCGGTCGAGCCGTCCGGGGACGTGCTCGAGGCCGATGTCGCGCGGGAATCGGCCGACGACGTGGTCGCGGCCCTCGACGCGCTGGACAGCGGTTCGGCCGGCCGCCCCTGGACGGCGCCGACCGAATCCACACCGTGGAGTTGATCTGTCGAATGGGGCCGTTCTCCCCCGGTGGTCGCGCTGCCGGCGGGGTACGGCCCGCCGAATGACGCTGTGCCCGTGAGACGATCAGCCCAGGGTCAGGCCGTCGGTCAGCGCGCGATAGGAGTAGGTCAGCGCCATCACCGAGACCGGGCCGACCAGCAGCAGGCTCAGCGCGCAGACGACCATGCCGACCGTACCGGCGACGACCATGCCGATCACGCAGAGCACCAGGGCGGCCACGGTCAGGAACAGCACCGCGAAGGCCAGCAGCAGCGTCTTGCCGATATCCGAGAGCACCAGCCGCACACTGGATCTGATCGCGGCGATCGGATTCTGGTCCTGGTCGATCACGAAGTGCAGTGCGAACATGCACAGGAATCCGACCACGATCGCCGCGAGCACGCCCAGGATGGTCGCGAGCGTCTCGGACACGATGGCGAACACCGCGGACACCACGATCATCGCCAGCAGGCTGCTCGCGAATACGGCCAGCGCGGACAGCAGCACGTTACCGGCGTTGACGAATCCGAAGAACGCCTGGAAATCCGGTGGGGTGCCGTCGGTTTCGTAGAGCGCGCCCCGGATCATCGCCGCCTGCAGCAGCCAGACCACGACCGCCACGACCAGGAACAGCAGCAACAGCGGGATCACCGAATTGATGTCCGCCACCCGGACCACCACGGTCGCCGCCAGATACGCGACGAAGCCGACCAGCGTTATCGCGATCCAGGGAATCGGATTGGCGCGCAAGCGTTCCCAGCCGTATCCGAGGGCGCGGCCGATACTCAGGCCGATGGGCGCCGGCGCGGGGAATCCGTAGGGCGGCTGGCCCGGCATCGCGCCCTGCGGCGCTCCGGGAGGTACCGCGCCGGACGTCGGCGACCAGCCGGACTGGGGTGTTGCCCCGGCGGCGTAGTCCTGGCCGGTGTTCGGGTCGTAACCGGGGCGAGACGTCGTCGTCGGCTGTCCGTAGCCAGCCTGAGGCTGGTCGTGGCCGGGTTGAGATCGACCGTGTACCGGCGGAGGTGCGGGCTGCGCGGTAGGCGCGGATGTGGCACCGAAGACCGGGGGCGGGGGCGGGGGCCCGCCGCTCACCGGCGGAGTGGGGGCATTGCCGCCGGGACGTGCGGATCTTTCGGAGTGTGATCCGGCGTCCTGGGGATATCCGGATTGTGGTGTGGACTGCTCTCGGGCGCTGTCCCCGGAGGTGCCGGGCGCGGGGTGCGGGGTCTCGGTCATCGTGGGGACCTTTCGAATCACCTGGGTTTCAGTGTGGCGCACAGCAGTTGGCGATGACACAACCGGAATGCCCGGATCGTGTCAAGCGGCCTAGAGGGTATCCCTGTCCGAAATGTCGTAATACCTGATGGGGCAGGATCATCCCGCCCGCGGCGCACGTCGTGTGCGGACGTCCAGCCTCTCCTGCCGACAGCCCGCGCTTCACCGAGACACGCCGGGCGACGCGCGAAAGGTTGTGGAACCGCTCGCTGAAAGTGACCTGAAGCGAGTAACTTGGATCGCGATGACCGCACTATTGGCCGAACGCGCCACCGAAGTCGTGTCCGCGGCACAACATTTGCTCACAAAGCGGATGGGTGCTCCGGTGAAGCTCAGTGATCCGATAGAGCTAGGCGGAAGTGGCCGGACGACGGTACTACGCGTGCGTGTCGCGGAGAACGCCTTCTCACTTCCGCGCACGCTCATCGTCAAACAGCTCCGCGGTGCGGCGCAGGATCGCCGTATCGGCGGTCTCGCGCCCGGTGTCGCGAGTATCGACGCGGCGTTTCTCCGTGAGGCGGTGTCCTACCAGTTCACCACCGCCCTGAGCAGCCGGCACCGCCCCGGTGCGTATTTGCTGGCCCACGACATTCCCGCACGGCTGCTGATCCTGAGCGATCTGGGCGAGAACGCCTCGCTGACCACGGTGCTGCGCTCGGGCGCCGAACCGGCCAGTCGCAATGCGCTGATGGCCTTCGCCCAGGCGATGGGCCGCATGCACGCGGCCACGGTCGGCCGCGAACCCGACTTCGTAGCGTTGTTGCGCCGCGTCGACGTGGCGCACCGGGTGGACGGTATCGCCCAGCAGGCCGAGGCCGCGATCGGCGAGGTGCCTCGCATGCTGCATCGCGAGCTGAACATCGAGGTCCCCGGCGAGATCGCCGAACGCATCGTCGCGGGCAACCGGCTGTTCTCCGCGGGCCGTTATCGCGCCTTCAGCCCGTCGGACCTGTGCCCGGACAATGTCATTCTCAACGCCGAGGGCGCCCGTTTCCTCGACTACGAATGGGGCGGATTCCGCGACGCGACGCTGGATATCGCGTACGCGCTGGTCTCCTTCCCCGGCTGCCTGTGCGATGTCGAACTCTCCCGCGAACGCGCCCGTCAGCTGGTCGAGGCGTGGCGCTCGGAGGTGGTGGGCGTATGGCCCGCCCTGGCCGATGACGCCGTACTCGCCGAGCGGATCCTCGAGGCGCGGCTGATCTGGGTGTGGCTGACCACGTACTGGTTCCTGCCAGCCGATCACGCCCGCATCGCCGCCGCCCGCGAGCACGGCCTGTCGATTCCGCGCTCAGCGGCCCTGATCAACCGCTGGGCCGCCCTGGCCGAGGATGCCCGGTGCACCGGCGACGACATCCTGGGCGACTTCGCCGAGCACGTCTCGGCCACGCTCTACGAACTCTGGGAAGAATAGGAACTCCTCAGCGAGCCGGCCGGGGTCCGAAGATGGACGCGCGTTCCATCACCCGGACCTGCGGCCAGTAGTCGCTCGTGGCGTAGTGCTGGACCGCCCGGTTGTCCCAGAACGCGACGGTGTGCGGCTCCCAGTGCAGGCGAACCTGGTGCTCGGGGTAGTCGGCCTGCCGGCACAGCCGGTCCAGTAGTTCGCGGCTCTCCTCTGCGGTCCGGCCGGTGATGCGGTCGGTGAAGATCCGGTTGACGTAGAGGTGGCGGCGGCCGGTGGCGGCATGGGTGCACACCACGGGATGCTCGACGCTCGGGTGTTCGGCGCGCATGCGTTCGCGTTCCTCGGGTGTTGCCGCACGGCCGAAGGCGCGGGTGAAGTCGTGCACCGCGGTGAGTTCGCCGGCCAGTGCGCGGGTGTCCTCGTCCAGGGCGTCGTACGCGGCGTACATATCCGAGAACAGGGTGTCGCCGCCGACCTCGGGCACCGAGATCGCGTGCAGGATCGCGCCCATCGACGGCCGCGGCCGCCAGGTCACGTCGTGGTGCCAGGTGTTCTCGAGTCCGGCGACGTCCGCGCCCTTGGCGAATCGGACCAGTTCGGGCTGGCCGGAATTGGCTCCGAGCGCCGGGTGCACCTCGAGTTCGCCGAATTTCCGGGCGAACGCGACGTGCTGTGCCGGGGTGATCGGCTGGTCGCGGAAGAACAGCACCTTGTATTCGTGCAGCGCCTGGCGCAATTCGGCGACGACCTCGGCGGCCGGCGGTTCGCGCAGATCGATCCCGCTGATCTGCCCGCCGAGCGTGGTGCCGACGAGCCGGGCGTCGAAATGCTGCCAGCGCAGCGCGGACAGCCGGCGATGTTCGGCGGTCAGATGCGTGAACGGCCCGACCAGCAGGGGATATCCCGGCAGCGGGAACGGGCGCACGGTGGGCTCGGATTCGGCGACAGCGGGTGCTTCGGTCATGTCGGCTCCTGGAATCGGCTGGGTGTAGTCGAATGACTACAGGTGTTCCGTGCGCTAATGTAGTCGCATGACTACAGATCGCGCAACAGGTACGCCCGGATCCGGTGCGGCCCCGGTCGGGCGGGACGCGGTCGTGGCGGCGGTGCTGACACACGCCGCCGAACTGTTCGCCGAGCGCGGCCCGGCCGCAACCTCCATCCGGGACATCGCCGAGCGGGCCGGGGTCAATCACGGTCTGGTGTTCCGGCATTTCGGGGCCAAGGATCAGCTGGTGGCCCGGGTGCTGGACGAGCTGGCCGCCGGATCCCTCGCGGCACTGGAACGTTCGGGCCCCGATGACCGCTCGCCGCTGGATGACGCCCTGCGCCGGCACCTGACCGTGCTGGCTCGCAGCATCCTGGACGGCTATCCCGTCGCCCGGATGCAGCGCGGCTTCCCGGTGATCTCGCGACTGATCGAGCGGGCGCGGCCGTTCCACGAGTCGGACCACGACGCGGCGCTGGCCGTGGCCCATGTGGCGGCGTTATCGCTGGGGTGGCAACTGTTCGGGCCGTTCCTGCGGGGTGCGGCGGGGCTGGAGGACATGCCGGACGACCGATTGCAGGCGGATATCGACGCCGAGGCGGTCCGCATCCTGCTGTCCGGCCGCGGCGATACGATCCCGCCGGCCGAATGAGGCGACGGCCCTGGTTGTCGGTGCGGATCGGTACGGTTGTCTCGTGAACGCGGATGGATGACGGATTGTTCGAGGCTCCCGGTGCGCGGGCATCGTCCGCGAGTGCGGAGGAGTTCTCGATGGGGCAGGCCGCCGGACGATTGGCTCCGCTGGCGGTGCGGATGCGTCCGGCGAGTCTGGACGAGGTGGTCGGTCAGCAGCATCTGCTGGGTGCGGGTTCGCCGCTGCGGCGACTGATCGAGGGATCCGGTGCGGCGTCGGTACTGCTGTACGGGCCGCCGGGGACCGGTAAGACGACGCTGGCCTCGTTGATCTCCCAGGCCACCGGCCGCCGGTTCGAGGCGTTGTCGGCATTGTCGGCCGGGGTCAAGGAGGTGCGGGCGGTCATCGATGTGGCCCGGCGCCGGTTGCTGGCCGGTGAGCAGACGGTGCTGTTCATCGACGAGGTGCACCGGTTCTCCAAGACCCAGCAGGACGCGCTGCTGGCCGCGGTGGAGAACCGGGTCGTGCTCCTGGTCGGCGCGACCACGGAGAACCCGTCCTTCTCGGTGGTGTCGCCGCTGCTGTCGCGGTCACTGGTGCTGCAGCTGAAGTCGTTGTCGGAGAACGATATTCGGCAGGTTTTGCGGCGGGCCGCGGACGATCCGCGGGGACTGGGCGGCGAGTACGCGATCAGCGAGGAGGCGCTGGATCACATCGTGCGCATCGCGGGGGGAGACGCGCGCCGGGCGCTGACCGCGCTCGAGGCCTCGGCGGAGTCCTCGCTGGACGGCAACGTCGGGGTGGATCTGGTGGAGGCGAGCGTCGATCGCGCGGCCGTGCGCTACGACCGCGCCGGAGATCAGCACTACGACGTGATCAGCGCCTACATCAAATCCTTGCGCGGCTCGGACGTCGACGCGGCGCTGCATTATCTGGCCCGGATGATCAGCGCCGGCGAGGACCCGCGCTTCATCGCCCGCCGCCTGATGATCCAGGCCAGCGAGGACGTCGGCATGGCCGACCCGACCGCGCTGCAGACCGCCGTCGCCGCCGCCCAGGTGGTGCAGCTGGTCGGCATGCCCGAGGCTCAGCTCGCGCTCGCGCACGCCACCATCCACGTCGCGACCGCCCCGAAATCCGGTGCCGTGGCCGCGGCCATCGGCGCGGCCATGTCCGATATCGGTCGAGGAAAGGCCGGTGCGGTACCCGCGCACCTGCGCGACGGCCACTACGCCGGCGCCGCGAAGCTCGGCAACGCCCAGGGCTACAAGTACCCGCACGACCACCCCGACGGTGTGTTGTCCCAGCAGTACCCGCCCGACGAACTGGTCGGCACCGACTATTACGCCCCCACCGACCACGGTTACGAGCGCGAAGTGGGCCCCCGGGTGACCAAACTGCGCCGCATCGTCCGTGGCCGCTGATATCACGACGCCGACTCCCGAGGTCGCGGCCCGGGTCGATTCTGGACTGACGGAGCGGGGGAGCGAAGCGGAGGAGGGAAGAATCGAGCCTTGGGGGGCCGTGACCCGCCGGAGCGAAGCGGAGGCCAAGGGTACAGTAGGCTTGATATCTGTGCAGACCCACGAGATTCGACGGCGCTTCCTGGACCATTTCGTCCGTGCCGGCCACACCGAGGTGCCCAGTGCCTCCCTGATCCTGGCCGACCCCAACCTGCTGTTCGTCAACGCAGGCATGGTGCAGTTCGTGCCGTATTTCCTCGGTCAGCAAACCCCGGCGTTCGCGACCGCGACGAGCGTGCAGAAGTGCGTGCGCACGCTGGACATCGAGAACGTCGGCATCACCACCCGGCACAACACCTTCTTCCAGATGGCCGGCAACTTCAGCTTCGGCGACTACTTCAAGCGCGGGGCGATCGAGCTGGCCTGGTCGCTGCTGACCGGGTCGGTCGAGGACGGCGGCTACGGCTTCGATCCCGAAAAGCTCTGGGCCACAGTCTATCTGGACGATGACGAGGCCGAGAAGATCTGGCTGTCGGTCGGTGTGCCGCCCGAGCGGATCCAGCGCCGCGGCATGGCGGACAACTACTGGTCCATGGGCATTCCCGGTCCGTGCGGCCCGTGCTCGGAGATCTACTACGACCGCGGCCCGGAGTACGGGCGTGAGGGCGGGCCCGAGGCCGACGAGGATCGCTACCTCGAGATCTGGAACCTCGTGTTCATGCAGAACGAGCGTGGCCAGGGGCGCGGCAAGGACGATTTCGAGATCCTCGGCCGGCTGCCGAAGAAGAATATCGACACCGGTATGGGTGTCGAGCGCGTCGCGTTCCTGCTGCAGGGTGTGGACAACGTCTACGAGACCGATCTGCTGCGCCCCCTCATCACCCGGGCCGAGGAGCTGACCGGCCGGGCGTACGGCGTGGAACACTCCGACGACGTGCGGTTCCGCGTCATCGCCGATCACGCCCGCACCGCGGCCATGCTGATCGCCGACGGCGTGAATCCTGGTAACGACGGCCGCGGTTACGTGCTGCGCCGCCTGCTGCGCCGCATCGTGCGCTCGGCCCGGCTGCTGGGTGCGGACAAGCCGGTGATGAGCGAGTTCATGTCGGTCGTGAGCGAGCTGATGGCTCCCTCGTATCCGGAGCTGGCCACCGATCTCGTGCGGATCGAGACGGTCGCGGTCGGTGAGGAGACCGCGTTCCTCAAGACGCTGGCCACCGGTTCGAAGCTGTTCGACGACACCGTGGCCGAGGTGCGCTCGGCCGGCGGGGCGCGGATCGCCGGTTCGGACGCGTTCACCCTGCACGACACCTACGGCTTCCCGATCGATCTGACCCTGGAAATGGCCGCCGAGGCCGGACTCGAGGTCGACGAGGCGGGCTTCCGCTCGCTGATGGCCGAGCAGCGCCAGCGCGCCAAGGAGGACGCCCAGTCCCGCAAGCACGCGCACGCCGACCTGACCATCTACAAGGAGCTGGTCGACCGCGGCCCGACGGAGTTCACCGGATTCGACGAACTCACCTCGGAGGCAAAGGTTCTCGCGCTCATCTCGGACGGCGTGCGGGTTCCGGTGGCTTCGGCGGGACAGAGCGTCGAGGTGATCCTGGATCGCAGCCCGCTGTACGCGGAGTCCGGCGGCCAGATCGCCGACCGGGGTTCGCTCACCGCGTCGGGGCTGAAGGTGCGTGTCAACGACGTACAGAAGATCGCCAAGCAGCTGTGGGTGCACAAGACCACGGTCGAACAGGGCATGATCACCGAGGGTGACACGGTGCTGGCGCAGGTCGATCCGTCCTGGCGGCAGGGCGCGACCCAGGGGCACTCGGGCACGCATATGGTGCATGCCGCGCTGCGTCAGGTGCTCGGCCCGAACGCGGTGCAGGCCGGTTCGCTGAACAAGCCGGGCTATCTGCGCTTCGACTTCAACTGGCAGGGCCAGCTGTCCGAATCACAGAAGGCCGATATCGAGGCGGTCTCCAATGACGCCGTGGGTGCGGACTTCCCGGTGAACACGTTCGTCACCGATCTGCCCAAGGCCAAGGCGATGGGCGCGATGGCGCTGTTCGGCGAGAACTACGGCGACGAGGTGCGCGTCGTGGAGATCGGCGGCCCGTTCTCGATGGAGCTGTGCGGCGGTACGCACGTCGAGCACTCCTCGCAGATCGGCCCGATCACCGTGCTCGGTGAGTCCTCGGTCGGTTCGGGCGTGCGGCGTGTGGAGGCGTTCGTCGGCCTGGACTCGTACCGGTATCTGGCCAAGGAGCGCGCGCTGCTGGCCGGTGTCGCCTCCTCGTTGAAGGTGCCCAGCGAAGAGGTGCCCGCCCGCGTGGAGCAGTTGGTGGAGCGGCTCAAGGTCGCCGAGCGCGAACTCGAGCGGACCAAGGTGCAGGCCGTGCTGTCGCAGGCCGGAAAGTTCGTCGAGGACGCCGAGCGCGTCGGCCGGGTCCTGCTGGTCGCCGCGGCCGCGCCGGAGGGGGTCGGCGCGGGTGATCTGCGCACCCTGGCCGGGGATATCCGCGGCCGCTTCGGCAGTGAACCGGCCGTGGTGGTGCTGCTGGGCAACGATGGCGGCAAGGTGCCGTTCGTGGTGGCGGTGAACAAGCCCGCGCAGGATCTGGGCTTCAAGGCCGGCGATCTGGTCGGCAGCTTCGGTCCGAGCATCGCCGGACGCGGCGGCGGCAAGCCGGAGATGGCGCAGGGAGCGGGATCGGATCCGTCCGGGATCGCGCCCGGTCTGGTCGCCGTGCGCGCGCGGGTGGCCGAGCTCGCCGCCTGATGCACGACTCCCCGGGCGACCGGACTTCGGAGGGATCATCGCCGGCGTCCGGTTCGGTCTCCGATCGGCCGGATGCCGCGACCGACCCTGGTCGCGGGAGGCGGATCGGCATCGATGTGGGCACGGTCCGCATCGGCGTCGCCTCCTGCGATCCGGACGGAATTCTGGCCACTCCGGTCGAGACCGTGCCACGCGCCGGCAAGGGTAAGAGCGGTGCAGGTAGCGGGAAAGGCGCTCCGGCGACCGATCTGGCCCGAATTGCCGAGATTGTGCGGGAATACGAGGCCGTCGAGGTGATCGTCGGGCTTCCGCGCACACTTCGTGGCGAGAACGGCGCATCGGCGACACTCGCCGCAAGGTTTGCGAAGAGTTTGCAATCGGTGCTTCCCGATGTGCCGATAAGACTTTCCGACGAACGTTTGACTACGGTGGCAGCTGCACGTGCACTGCGAGACAGTGGAGTTCGCGCACGTGGGCAGCGGCAGATGATCGACCAGGCGGCGGCCGTATCGATCCTGCAAGGTTGGTTGGACGAACGGAGTGCGGTGCTAAGGTCGGCCGGTGACGCAGGCGGCGGGGTGGGCGAATGAATGACCGCTGGCTCCGTGCCGAAGAACGTCTTCGGCGCAGTACCGAGGAGCGGCGGTACCGTCGCTCGGACAATTGGGCCGAGGCGGACGATCGCGCGGCGCACAGTGCGCAGAACCGGGCCGTGCGCGGCTCGGAGCTGGGCGCGCCGCGCGGCGCCGAGCCCAGGCACGGCCGGCGTGCGCGCCATGCGGCCCCGGACGAGTGGGACGAACGCGAGGACGACACCACGGTCATCCCGGCGTATCGGGACGAGTACGAGGACGGGTATCCCAGCGGCGAGTTCGAGTACGGCGACAACGCCTACACCGGCGGGCATCGATACCTCGATCCGGACGACTACGCCGAGCCGGAGTACGCCGAGGAGTACTACGACCAGGAGCTCCCGGCCGAACCCGAACCCGCGCCGCGTCGCGCCCCGCAGCGCGGGCGAGGCGCGCGCGGGGAGACCGCTCGCACCCGGTCCGGCGGCACCCGGACGAATCGCAAGCAAGCCGGCGGCAAACCCGCGGCCCGGAAGTCCGGCACTCGTGGATCGGGTGCGGGAGCGCAGCGCACCCGTAAGCCGGGCTCGCGAGACGAGGCGCAACGCGGCCGGTCCGGGCGGGGACGTCGATCCCGGGTCGCGTCCCGTAAAGCGGCCGAGCGCAAACGTCGCCGCCGCAATCTGATCTATGTCGGCACGGTCTTCGTGGTGTTGTTCGCCGTCGCGGTGGTCTACGCCGGATACAAGTTCCTCGGCGGCTTCGGCGGACCCGACGATTACACCGGTGCGGCCGGGCCGTTGACGGTCGTGCATGTCGCGCCCGGCGACACCGCGGAACAGATCGCCAAGACGATGGTCGACCGGGGCGTGGTCAAGAGCACCGGCGCGTTCTATCAAGCGGCCGTGCGTGATTCGGGGATGAACTCGGTGCAGCCCGGCTATTACGCGGTGCCGACGCACAGCAAGGGCGCCGATGCGGTGACCGCGATGATGAGCAAGGACGCGCGGGTCGGCAACGTGGTCATCTCCGAGGGGCGGCGGCTGCACGATTCGACCGACGCGAACACCGGTTCCCGCAGCGAGGGGATCTACCGCAAGATCGCCGACGCCAGTTGCATCGGCACCGGCACCGCGAAGAAATGCGTCACCTACGAGCAACTCGACGCGGCCGGAGCGAGTGCCGATCTGAACGCGCTCGGCGTGCCGCAGTGGGCGATGGACTCGGTGCGCCAGGTGCCCGACCACACTCGTCAGCTCGAGGGTCTGATCGAGGCCGGCACCTGGGATTTCGACCCGAGCGGGACTCCGGAGCAGATTCTGGCCCAACTGGTCAGGCAGAGCGCGAAGAGTTACGAGTCCACCGGACTGCTGAGCACCAACGCCAACAAGCTGAACCCCTATCAGACGTTGACGGCGGCGTCGCTGGTCGAGCGCGAGGCCCTGCCTGCCGATATGGCCAAGGTGGCCCGAGTGATCGTGAACCGGCTCGCGGTCGATCAACCGCTGCAGTTCGATTCGACGGTGAACTACACCCTGGACAAGCTCGCGGTCGCCACCAGTGACGCCGATCGGGCCAAGCGCACCCCGTGGAACACCTACGCGATGTCCGGGTTGCCCGCGACGCCGATCGCCTCGCCCTCGCTGGGTGCGTTGCGCGCCATGGAGAATCCGACACCGGGGCCGTGGCTGTATTTCGTCACCGTGGACAAACAGGGCCAAACCCTGTTCACCGACAGCTACAGCGAACATCAGCGCAATATCGAAAAGGCCAGGCAGAGCGGAATTCTCGACAGTGGACACTAACGGCACCGCATCGGTGCGCACGCACCGCCGGGCGGCCGTGCTGGGCAGTCCGATCGCGCATTCCCGCTCCCCGCAGCTGCATCTGGCGGCATATCGCGCTCTCGGCCTGGATTGGAGCTACGAGCGCATCGAATGCACCGCTGAACAGCTGCCCGGTCTGGTCTCCGGACTGGGACCCGAATGGGTCGGTCTGTCGGTGACGATGCCCGGTAAGGTGGCCGCGCTCGAGTTCGCGGCCGAGCGCACCGAGCGGGCGATCCTGGTCGGTTCGGCGAATACGCTGATGCGCACCGCATCCGGATGGCGGGCGGACTGCACCGACGTGGACGGGGTGCGTGGCGCGCTGCGCGGCGGCGGGGTCGAGAAGGTCGCCGAGGCGGTGGTGGTCGGAGCGGGCGGTACCGCGCGGCCCGCGCTGTTGGCGCTATCGGAACTCGGGGCACACGCGGTCACGGTCGTCGCGCGCGACGCGGGCCGGGCCGCGAGCACGCTGGCATTGGCCGGCCGCCTGGGCATGTCGGCGACGGTGATCGATTTCGGCGCGCAGCGGCTCCGGGACGCGTGCGCCCGCGCCGACGCGGTGGTCAGCACGGTGCCCGCGAACGGCGCTGCGGCAGTGGCGGATTCGATCGCCGCGGCGCCGGTGGTGCTGGACGCCATCTACGATCCGTGGCCGACCCCGGTTGCCGAGGCGGTCCTGCGGGCCGGTCATACGGTGATCAGCGGGTTGCAGATGCTGTTGCACCAGGCCTACGGACAGGTCGAGCAGTTCACCGGCGCACCGGCGCCACGTGCGGCGATGATCGCGGCGCTGGAGGGCTGATCCGCCCGGCCGGGTTGCAGAACTGTAACCGGTTACTATTTTTCCGAATGCATCGGCAGGTTAGGGTGGACGACATGAATGCGTGGGTGTTACGCGCCATTGGTCTGGGTGTGCTGACGGTTGTCCTGCGAACCCTGCTGGGCTTCGGGATGATCAACTGGCCGACCCAGGGAGCTTGGATGCGCTTGGTCTGCCTGGTCGTATTGATCGCTGCCGGAGTGGCCTGGGGCCTGTTCGACGGTCGCGGCGATCGCCGGGCTCATCCGGATCCGGAGCGGGGCGGCGCGGATCTGACCATGCTCTGGCTGAAGGCGGGCGTGGTCGGCGGCCTGGGCTCGGGCGTGGTGGCCTGGGCGCTGGATTACATCCCGTCCTTCGATCTCGGCGACAACGGTCTGGGCTTCGAGATCACCGCGGGCGCCGCGTTCATCGTGCTGATGATCTTCGTCCCCGCCATGGTGGGCGTCGGGCTCGGGCGCTTCCTGGTCAACCGGGAGAACAACAAAGCGGCCGCGAACTCGCGGTCCTCGACGGATCACGCCGCCAGCCCAGCCTGACCTCTCGACAACGACGATGCCGTTCCGGATGCGATCCGGAACGGCATCTCGCGTTTCAGCGCGGCCTGTCTACAGCAGGATCGCGCCGCCCTCGGCGGCATCCTCGCGGGCGATGGTGGCGTAGGCGGCGGCCAGCAACGAGGGATCGGGCCCCTCGAGCCGGCCGGGTTTGGCCAGCCCGTCCAGGACGACGAAACGCAGCATCCCGGCTCGGTTCTTCTTGTCGGTCTGCATACCCTCCAGCAGTTGCGGCAGGGCGTCGGCGTCATAGCTGGTCGGCAGGCCCACACTGGCCAGGACGGCGCGATGCCGGTCGGCGGTGGCGTCGTCCAGGCGTCCGGCCAGACGGCCCAGTTCCGCGGCGAAGACCAGTCCCACCGAAACTGCCGCGCCGTGCCGCCACCGATACCGTTCGCGACGTTCGATGGCGTGGCCGAGGGTATGGCCGTAGTTGAGGATTTCCCGCAGGCTGGACTCCTTCAGATCGGCCGCCACCACATCGGCCTTCACCTGGATGGCGCGGCGCACCAGCTCCGGCAGCACATCACCGGTGGGGTCCAGGGCGGCCTTCGGATCGCGCTCGATCAGGTCCAGGATGACCGGGTCGGCGATGAATCCGGTCTTGATGATCTCGGCCATCCCGGCCACGATCTCGTTGTGCGGCACCGTCTCCAGGGTGGCCAGATCGACCAGGACCGCGGCGGGTTCGTGGAACGAGCCCACCAGATTCTTCCCGGCCTCGGTATTGATGCCCGTCTTACCGCCGACCGCCGCGTCCACCATGGCCAGCAGTGTGGTCGGCACGTGGATGACCTGCACGCCGCGCATCCAGGTGGCGGCCACGAATCCGGACAGGTCGGTGGCCGCGCCGCCGCCGAGTCCGATGACCAGGTCCTGGCGGGTGAGTCCGATGCGACCCAGAACCTCCCAGCAGAAACCTGCCACCGGCAGATCCTTACCGGCCTCGGCGTCCGGGATCTCGACGCGATGCGCGTCGATTCCCTTGTCGGCCAGGGCTTTGCGTACCACCTCGGCGGTCTCGGTGAGCGGCGGCTGATGGAAGATTGCGACGGTGCGGACGGCGGGCCGTCCGGTCACCTGTTCGACGAGGTCCTGCAGCAGGCCGCGCCCGATGATCACCGGATACGGCGCTGCGGTGCGGACGTCGATGCGGATCGGGTCGGTCATGCGGTCTGCTCCGATTCTTGTTGTGCTCGTAAGGTGCGTGCGCGGCGTGCCCGGTCCCAGCGGGATCGGCCCGGCGGTGTCGCATCATCCGAAACCTGTTGCGCGCCAGTTGTGTTCGGGGATGCGTCGGTCCGCTCCGATGAATCACCCGAGGCGGTGCGGCGTGAGGTGTCGTCGGCGGCAGTGTCGGGGGCGGGTCGCGGAGTCGGCGGTCCGGCGGGGCGTTTGGCCGCGCGGGAACGCCGTGTACCGGTCGTTCGAGGCGAGACGGCGTTCTGCGGGGCGGGCGCGGCGGCGGTCTCGGTGGCCGGTCGCGGGGGAGCGGCGCGCGTTCCGGATCGGGGCGAACCAGACTGAGATTGTTGTGCCGCAACGGAATTCGATCGCGAGGCGTTTCGTCGTCGCGGGGTGGACGCCTGGTCCGCAGCCGGTTGTGCGGCAGTGCCTCCGGTTCGCCCTTCGGCGGTGGCCGGCGAGTCCGGTGTCGTGTCGCGCCGGCCCTTCGAACGGCGACGGCCACCGCGCCGGGATCGCCGGGAACGGCGGCTGCTGGTCGCGCCGTCGGCGGTCGTGGCGTCCGGGGGAACCGCGTTCGGCTCGGCCGCATCGGCTGTCCGGTCGGGCGGCGTCGCCGACTGCGGTGTGCTGCTCGAAACCGCTTGTGTCGCAGCCTTGTTCGATCCGCGTGAGCGGCCGCCGCGGCGTCGGCGCCGGGATCGCCGGGCGGGGGCGTCGGAGGTGTCGGCGGGACGCGGCGGTGTCACCGCCGGCGCGACGGGTTCGAGGCCGAGCCGGGCCAGGATGTTGCGCACCACCCGGCCGGGGCTGCGGCCGTCGGTGCGTACCCGGACCGAGGCGACCTCACGGTAGAGCGGGCGGCGAAGTTGCATGAGTTCGCGGTATTTGGCCGAGGGGTCGGCACCGGCCAGCAGTGGCCGGTGGGTGGCGGCGCCGGTGCGCCGAAGTCCTTCGGCGACACTGATTTCCAGATAGACCACGGTGCGCTCGCGCAGCAGTTCCCGGGTCGCCGCCGACAGGATCGCGCCGCCGCCGAGTGAGATGATGCCGTCACCGGCCTGCACGGCGCGGCGGACCGTATCCTCCTCGATACGCCGGAATTCGGGTTCGCCCTCGGCGGTGAAGATCTCCGCGATGGTACGTCCGGTCTCGGCCTCGATCATCGCGTCGGTGTCGACCAGTTCGGCCCCGAGTTCCCGGGCCAGTTTGCGGCCGATCGTGGATTTGCCCGCTCCGGGCGGCCCGACCAGCACCACGCAGGGCCGGTGCGGGCCGGTCTCGCGGGTCATGAGACCGCGGAGCCCGATGGCACATGGGGACGGGCGTTGATCCGTTTCAGATAGCCGTCGATATTGCCGATGGTCTCGGGTAGCGAGTCCCCGCCGAACTTATCCAGCGCGGCCTGGGCCACCACCAGCGCGACCATCGATTCCGCGACTACACCGGCGGCGGGCACCGCGCACACGTCCGAACGCTGGTGGATCGCGACCGCCTCGTCACCGGTGCTCATGTCGACCGTGGACAGCGCCCGCGGGACCGTCGAGATCGGCTTCATCGCCGCGCGCACCCGCAGCGGCTCGCCGTTGGTCATCCCGCCTTCCAGGCCGCCGGCCCGGTTCGTCGAGCGCAGCACGCCGTCGGGGCCGGGCCGCATCTCGTCGTGGGCGGCGCTGCCTCGCCGCCGCGCGGTCTCGAAACCGTCGCCGACCTCGACGCCCTTGATCGCCTGAATGCCCATCAACGCGGCCGCCAGGCGCGAATCGAGCCGGTTCTCGCCGCTGGTGAACGATCCCAGCCCGACCGGCAGGCCCTCCACTACGACCTCGACCACGCCGCCCAGGGTGTCGCCGTCCTTCTTCGCGGCCTCGATCTCCGCGATCATCGCCGCCTCGGCGTCCTTGTCGAACGCGCGGACCGGGCTCTCGTCGATCGCGGGCAGATCCGCGGCGCCCGGCACGACACCGGCGGGCGCGGTCGCGGTGCCGATGGATACGACATGGGAGATGACCTCCACGCCGAATGCCTGGCGCAGGAAGTGCCGCGCGACCGTGCCCACGGCGACCCGGGCCGCGGTCTCGCGGGCGCTGGCCCGTTCCAGGACCGGACGCGCGTCGTCGAAGCCGTATTTGAGCATGCCGGAGTAGTCCGCGTGACCCGGGCGGGGCCGGGTGAGCGGCGCGTTGCGGGCCAGTTCGGCCAGTTGCGCCTCGTCCACCGGATCCGCGGCCATCACCTCGGTCCACTTGGGCCACTCGGAGTTCGCGATCTCGATCGCCACCGGACCGCCCATCGTGCGCCCGTGCCGGACGCCGCCGATCACGGTGACCTGGTCGGCCTCGAACTTCATCCGCGCACCGCGGCCGTAGCCCAGGCGTCGACGCGCCAACTGCCCCGAGATATCGGCAGAGGTCACCTCGACGCCGGCCACCATCCCCTCGAGGATCGCGACGAGGGCGGGACCATGGGATTCTCCGGCAGTTATCCAGCGCAGCACGTCTCCTATCTTTCCACGTCAACACCGCTGCCCGGACATCTGGCCCGCCGTCGTGCGAACGGGCGCGCCCGATGGCGGCGTGGTGCGGGTCCGCGTGGGCCGGTGAACGGACGGCGAAATCGCAGCTACGCGGGCATCGTGCCGCGGACCGGTATCGAGCCGGGGAACGCGGACCGTGACCGGGTCAGCGAGCCAGCAGCAGCGCGGTGAGCGTCGCCAGGCACATGGCCGGTCCGTGCGGCAACGCCCGATCCGCGGGACCGGCCCGGGCCGGCCGGCCACGCACCCGGATCACCATTCCGGCCAGTGCGGTGAGAACAGGGGCGGCGAGCGCGGCCCACACCCACACCTGCGCGCCGCCGCAGGCCGCCGCCGCCCCGAGTCCGAACGCCAATTTCACATCTCCCGCACCGAAGGCGGCTGGAAACACCAGATGGATCAGCAGATAGGGCGCCGCGAGCAGGAGTGCGCCGACCATCGCGGCGGTGCCGTGTCCGGTCGCCGTCGCGACAGCCGGTACGGTTACCGCGCCGGCCGCGGTGAGCGGATTGGGCAGGCGGCGCTCACGCAGATCGATGACGCTCAGCAGAACGCACCATCCGGTGAGGGCCAGGAACGCGGCGGCAGTGGCGAAGGACATGAGCTAATCGTGCCCGCGCCGAAGCGGCCGCGGCGGCCTCGACCAGGAAATGTGGATTACTCCACGATTGTGAATAACAACTGCTTCAGAAGTTTGCCGGGCAGGACGTTCGCCCAGCATGCCGAGCGGGAAGCCGATCCGGCCGGGCTGTGTAGCAGCATGGGGATACGACATGGGGATGTTCCGCCCGGACAGCGGTAGCGTTGAAACCATGTCTGCTGATCACGGTGCCCGGCGCCCCGACCACGGGGCCCGCCGGGCCGCGCTGCGGGACCTGCTGGTGGAGAACGGGGTCGATGCCCTGCTGGTGACGGACCTGGTGAACATCCGGTATCTGACCGGATTCACCGGATCCAATGCCGCCCTGCTGGTGTATGCCTGGGACACCTCCGAGGCGCGCACCGTGATCTGCACCGACGGCCGGTACATCACCCAGGTCGGCGAGCAGGTGCCGGATCTGCGCGCGGAGATCGCGCGGGCCAGCGCGCGGCGGATCGTGGAACTGGCCGGGGAGTGGCAGACCGGTCGCGTCGGCTTCGAGAGCCACGTCGTCACGGTCGACCAGCATCGCGGCTTCATCGAACAGGGCACCGGGCTGGAACTGGTCGCGGTGCCCGGTCTGGTGGAACAGCTGCGCATGGTCAAGGACGACTACGAGGTGGACCGGCTGCGCGCGGCCTGCGCGGCGGCCGACGCGGCGCTGGCCGTGCTGCTCGAGCGAGGCGGTATCCGCCCCGGCCGCACCGAGCGGCAGGTCGCGCGGGACCTGGAGTGGCTGATGTTCGAGCATGGCGCGCGGGCGGTGGCATTCGAGACCATCGTCGCCGCGGGCGCGAATTCGGCTGTGCCGCATCATCGTCCCACCGATGCGGTGCTGGCCCCGGGCGATTTCGTGAAACTCGACTTCGGCGCGGTCGTCGACGGCTACCACTCGGATATGACCCGAACCGTGGTTCTCGGCGAGCCCGACGACTGGCAGCGTGAGGTGTACGGCCTGGTCCGGGAGTCGCAGCGGGCGGGGCGCAAGGCGTTGAAGCCGGGGGTGGGATGCGCCGAGGTGGACGCGGCCGCGCGCGGCGTGATCGAGGCGGCCGGGCACGGCGAGCTGTTCGTGCACGGGCTCGGTCACGGCGTCGGTCTGCGTATCCACGAAGCGCCCGGTCTCGCGAAAACCGGCACGGGTACACTGCTCGATGGCGTGGCGGTGACCGTCGAACCAGGTGTGTACTTCCCGGGCCGCGGCGGTGTCCGGATCGAGGATACCCTCGTGGTACGCGAGGGGGGTCCCGAGCTGCTCACGCTCACCAGCAAAGACCTGACCGTCGTCGATTGACGCGCGGCCCGAGAACAGGAGATCCGAGGACAGTGGCGGACACCAGCGACTTCAAGAACGGCCTCGTGCTGAAGATCGACAATCAGCTCCAGCAGATCGTCGAGTTCCAGCACGTCAAGCCGGGCAAGGGGCCCGCGTTCGTGCGCACCAAGCTGAAGAACGTGCTGTCCGGCAAGGTGGTCGACAAGACGTTCAACGCCGGCGTGAAGGTCGAGACCGCGACGGTCGACCGGCGCGATATGACCTACCTGTACCACGACGGGTCGGACTACATCTTCATGGACGGCGACACGTTCGACCAGATCAACCTGGGCGAGAACGTGCTGGGCAAGTCCGCGGGCTTCCTGCTGGAGAACATGCAGGTCCAGGTCGCGATGCACGAGGGCGAGGCGCTGTACGTCGAGCTGCCCGTCGCGATCGACGTCGTGGTCACCCACACCGAGCCGGGCCTGCAGGGCGACCGGTCCAGCGCCGGCACCAAGCCCGCCACCGTGGAGACCGGCGCCGAGGTGCAGGTGCCGCTGTTCATCAACCAGGGTGACAAGCTGCGCATCGATACCCGCGACGGTTCCTACATCAGCCGCGTCAACTCCTGATCCGAGGGAAGAAGCCAGCGACTGTGGCCGATCAGCCCGGGGACAAGAAGTCCCAGTACAAGAAGCTCGGCGCCCGGCACAAAGCGCGCCGGCGCGCGGTGGACCTGCTGTTCGAGGCAGAGGCGCGCGACATCGACGTGACCGAGCTGATCGCGGAGCGGGTGCAGTTGTCCACCGGTGACGATTCGGTCGCACCGGTGAACCCGTACACCAGCACCCTGGTCGAGGGCGTGGCCGACGATCTGGATCGGGTGGACGGCACCATCGAGTCGTACCTGCAGGACTGGACGCTCCCGCGGCTGCCCGCCGTGGACCGCGCCATTCTGCGGGTCGCGGTGTGGGAGTTGTTCCACGCCAACGACGTTCCCCCGGTCGTGGCCGTGGACGAGGCGGTGGAGCTGGCCAAGGAGTTGTCCACCGACGATTCGCCGAGCTTCATCAACGGTGTGCTGGGCCAGGTGGTCCGCGTGGCGCCCCAGGTCCGCGCGGCCGCGGCGGCCACTCGAAACACACCGGTTTCAGGGTCCGAAGGTTAGGTCGTCCGGGACGCGCGGAGTCGTTCCGCGATCGGGCCGAAATCCCGCCAGGTCGGGGCTTCGGCCCGATCGCGTCATTCGGCGGTGTGACTCGGTCGCAGGATGATCGTTCCGGTCGTTCGCCGTTCCTGGACGAGCCGGTGTGCGTAGGCCGCTCGATCCAGCGGCAGGGTCCGGTAGATCAGGGGCTCGAGTCCGCCCGCGGCGGCGCGGTCGAGCGCTTCGGCGCGGGCCGCGCCCACCAGTTCCAGCCAGGCCGTGCCCGCGCAGCCGGTATACGTGAGACCGCGGGCGAGCAGATCCGTGGCGGTAATGGGGGCGGGCTGTCCCGACAGCGAGCCGTAGCCGAGCATCCGGCCGCGCAGCGGGGTCATCAGATCCAGGAGGTCGGCCGCGGCCTGTCCGCCGATCGACTCGAAGACCACGTCGATCGTGTTGTCCCCGAGAATGTTTCGCAGGCGGGTTGGCCACTGCGGGTCACGATGGTCGACGACCTCGTCCGCACCGAGCGCGCGGGCGCGATCGGTTTTCTCCCCACCCGCGGTGGCGATGACGCGCTTCGCGCCGAACTCCTTCGCCAACTGGGTGAGATATCCCCCGACCCCGGTGGCAGCGGCCTGGACCAGAACCGTCTCCGCCCCGGTGAGTGCGGCGCGCCGCAGCAGTGCCAGCGCGACCGAACCGCCCATCAGCACGGCGGCCGCCTGCTCGGTCGGCAGCCCGGCCGGAATCACGGTCGCGGATTCGGCCGGGACGCAAACCTTTTCCGCATAGGCTCCCGATCCCGCAGTGACCGCGACGACCCGCGCGCCGAGCAGCGCGGAGTCCACGCCAATGCCGACCTCGGTGACCGATCCGGCCGCCTGGAACCCGAATATCGCGGGGAGTTCGGCGGCCATCGGGAAAAGCCCTCGGCGCAGGGCGATTTCGGGGTAGAGGACCGGAATCGCGGTGGGCCGCACGAGGATCTGGCCGGGGCCGGGGCGCGGATCGGGCAGTTCGCGGGCGAGGAGTACCTCGGGCTCGCCGACGGCGGTCATTACGATGGCCTGCATCGAAACTCCATAAGTGGACTGGTGGTCAAGTTGTCGTGTTCGACGATATGGACCGCCGGTCAAGTTGTCAACGAAGGGACGGCATGGCCGACGAACCCCGCAAGGAACGCGCCGATGCCGCGCGCAATCGGCGCGCCATCCTCGACGCGACGGCGGCGTTGTTCGCCGAGCACGGTGCGGCCGGAGTCACGATGGAGCGCGTGGCGGCAGCCGCCGGGGTAGGGAAGGGGACCATTTTCCATCGCTTCGGCTCACGTGCGGGCCTGCTGCAGGAATTGGTCGGGGAGCGGGCGTTCGCGCTGCGTGAGGCGGTCGTGCACGGGCCGCCGCCGCTCGGGCCGGGTGCGCCGGCCGCGGAACGGCTCGTGGCGTACTTCGACGCGATGACGGATCTGGCGCTGGACAACCTCGAGCTGGTCGTGGCGTATCAGACGGTGCATGAGCACCCCGAACGCGAGAAACTGCATTCCTTCTGGGCGGCGCACATCACCGGGCTGTTGCGGGAGGCGCGGCCGGAACTGGACGCGCAGGCCACGGCCGCACTGCTGATGGCGCCGCTGGGCAGTGAGATCGTCGTCCGCACGGTGCAGACGCTGGGGCGGGAACGAATCCGGCAGAGTATGCGAGAACTAGTGGCCTCGGTACTCGCGCAGCGGTGAGCGTCCCGGCCCGGTGCGGCTGAATGCCGATCCGGGCCGGGACCGGCTGTTATCGGGCCGAGCCGCTGGGCGATGGCGCGGGTGCGGGTGCGGCAGGCAGCGGCTTGCCGTTCAGCAGGGCCCGGCAGTACTCGTCCGGGTGTCCGGCCTGCTTGCAGTTCACCCACTGGACCTGGCCGTCGGTCCAGGCATCGGCGTTCGCCGCCGGTGCCGCGACTCCCAGAGCGCAGCAGAACGCCAGGCCGATCATGGGAACAATCTTTCTCAACGCAACCCCCGGATCAATCGTGTACATCAGCTCGGGTTACCAGCATGCCATGGTCCGCAAACATCCAGCGAAAAGATTTATCTGAGTCGCTCAACCGGTGATCAGCAGCGCGCCGACCGCGGCCGCGGTCGCGGTGACGGCCAGCGCGAGCCCGGTGGCCAGGAATCGGCGCATCGGCACCCGCACGCCATGGGTGCGGCAGAACTCCAGGCACAGCAGCGTGGCCAGGGATGCCCATGGCGTGACCACCGATCCGACGTTCGTGCCGATCAGCAAGGCCAGCAACTGATTTCGATTACCCGGAGTTATCACCGCTTCGCCCGCGGTGTAGGCGGGCAGGTTGTTGGCGACATTGGACAGCCCGGTTCCGGCGGCCGCGGCGCGCAGCGCCCCCGAGACACCGGGGTCGTCGCCGATCAGGGTGTGCATCAGCGTGCCGAGTCCGAACCGGCTCAGCGTGGGCACCACCAGGAACAATCCGACCACGAAGATCAACAGCTGCCAGGGGATCAGTGACCAGCGCAACACACGACGGTCCAGGATGGCGAACGCCGCCATCGCCAGCAGCGCCGCCGCGGCTGCGGCCAGGCCGATGCTGTCGCCGACGATCGGGATGGCGGCCACGAACAGCAGGCACGCACCCGCGGTGACGCCCATCAGGATGCGTTCACGGGCGTCGGCCGCGCGCACCGGCTGCGGGGGAGTGTAGCGATCCGCCCCACGACGGCCTCGCCGCCAGTACCAGATCCACAGCGCGAGCATCGTCATCAGCACCGAGGCCAGTTGCGGCGCCCACATGCGTGCGGCGAATCCGACGCCGTCGAGACCGACGCGGTTCGCCGCGAGCAGATTGGTCAGATTCGATACCGGCAGCAGCAGGCTCGCGGTATTGGCCAGCCACAGCGTGGTCATGGCCAGCGGCAACGGCGCGATCCGCGCGGGCCGGGCCAGCGCCAGCATGACCGGAGTGAGCAGCACCGCTGTCGTGTCGAGGTTGAGCAATGTGGTGGTCGCGGTGGCGAACAGCACGCACAGCACGAACAGGGCGGGGTAATTTCCGGCCCCGAGGATCGCCACCCGATGCGCGATCACATCGAACACCCGCGCTCGCCGGGCCAGCTGAGCCAGAATGATCACACTGGTCAGGAACAACAGCAGCGGCGCGATCCGGCGCATATTGCTCGCGGCCTCGGCGCGTGGCAGCAATCCCGTTGCGACACAGAGCAATCCGGCGACCAGCAGCCCGATGCGAATCCAGTCCAGCAGAGCTATCCGGCGCAGTCTCGCGGATATCGACAGTGTTCGTGCGGTGGTGGTCCGCTGGTCGACTTCGGTCTGCTCGGGCATCGCAGCCATCATCCCAGAGCCCGCCGACATGTTCCGCCCGGTCCTGGCGGGACGTCCGAAGGGCGGGCCGCGACCGGTGCGGGACTCGAAGGAATTGCCGGTCCGGTCGGCGGCGGACTCCGGCAGGCCACTACAGCACGGGCCGGGCGACCCAGCCCGCGACCACGACCAGGCCGGTAGGGCGGTGGACGGCGAGGAATCCGAAGGGCCGATCGAACGTGACTGCTGTCTCGACGGTGCTGTGCGGGCGTTGGAAGGCGACCGCGCGCACCATGCGGGTGGCGGTGACCGCGGCAGCCTCGAAACCCTCCCGGGTGAATCGGGCACGCACGTTCTGGGCGGCGCCATCGATGCGCAGCGGAGTGTCCGACAGCGCCGGGAAGTGGCCGGTGCGCGGATCGGTCGCGGTGCGCAGGCCGAACAGATCGCGGTGCTCGAGCAGATCGTGGGAGGAGTGGATTTCGAACGGCGGCAAGTGGATTCGCAGCGTATCGGCCGTCGCGCGGGTTCGGCGGACGGTCAGCCCGGGTCCGGTGTCGCCGACCCGCAGCACGGTGTGCGCCTCGATCGAGCCGTCGAGGACGCCGAGTCCGGCTCGCAGCACCTCCGCGGGGGAGGCGTCACCGAGCAGGAGATGAACGTCCAGGTCGCCGGTGCCCCGCACGACAACTCGCGTCACCGGCGTGGATGCGGCGAGAAGGGCGGCGTCGGTGCGGGTTTCGCAATCTCGGGACAGTGCGGGCCCACGGTGGCCCGCCCACGGGCCCGACGTGGGTTCGAGTACATCGTCGTGGAACGGCGTGCGCCACGCCGTCTTCGCGACGATCGCGGTGGCCAGAACCATCAGCGTGTCGGGCTGCACCTCGAGCGGGAAACGATCGATCAGACCGCGGGTGTGCTCGTCGGCCCAGGCGTCCAGGGCGGGCCGGCCGGTCAGTTTCTCGACGGTGCCCTCGGGCAGGCCGCGCACCCATGCCTCGTGCAGCGGAAGGTCCGGGCGTACCCAGACGCCGAGCGCGGCGGAGGTCGAGTCGGCGTCCGCGAGTTCGCGGAGCAGGGCCAGCGCGGCCGCCCGGGACTCGGCGGGCGCGAGCGAAGCCGCGGCGGCGAGTTCCGAGCGCGCGGGTTCGTCGGCGGCGTCGGCGAGAATGCCCAGGAGCGGCCAGATTCCGCAGCCCGACAAAACGAAGTCGTCACCTCCCGCCCGGTCGCACCAGCGGCCGGTCAGGTCGTTGGCGGCGGCGACTTGTGACAGAAGGCTCGACTGCACACGATCCAGCGTAGCGACCAGGCGTTGCCGCATCCGGTGCGAACCGCGGGGGCGAGGATGCGCCCCGGAACCCCGCCGACGGGTGTACGAGAGGACGGCGGGGTGTTCCGCGACCGCATCGGGCGGATGCGCGGACCGGGGTCGCGCACCATCCTCATACCTCGAGCGTGCTCGAGGTCAAGAGCATTCGCGGATCTGCGTTTCCGCCCGGCGACCGGTGCGCGTCGCCGGGCAGACCGGACGAGACCCGGGGTGTCGTCGATTGATGTGCGGCGGGGCAATGACTCCGGGGACATTGCGAGATCACCGTCGGGGCGGACGTGTTCGAAGTCTCGGCGTGTCGAGATATTGTGAGGACCGATTGTTCTCTTTCGCACGAATCGAGGAGGCTGGCGTGGCCGGTACCGGTACACCCGCGGCGCGGCTGGACGAGCTGCGCGGCGCGGGTTGCACACCGCAGCAGGCGTGGGAACTGTTCGACAGCCTCCCCGGGGTGCGCGTGGAGGAGGTCACCACCGGCCGGTGGCGCGGCGGCGAGCTGGACACCGGACATCCGTGGAAGGGTGTGCTGGTCGGATCCGGTTGGTACGGTAAACAATTCGACAGCGCCGACAGCGTGCAGCCGCTGCTGTTCGCCGGCCCGGATGAGCGGATCTTCCCGGTCGACCCGCGCCGTGTGCCGCTCGCGCTCGCGGGCCGGATCCCGCTGGCCGGTGTCCGATTCTGCCGGCGACTGCTGCCGCTGCTGCGCCCGCTGCTGCGCGCGGGATCGCCGTGTGCCCGACTGCGCGACCTCGAATACCGCGGCAAGGTCGGCGCGGCGATGGTGTACGACCATCTGCCGATCATCGACTGCTTCCGCCTGGTCGACGGGGACACCCTGCTCGGCGTGATGGATATGCGCGGGATGAGCGACCCGTACTTCTTCATTCTCTCCCGCGACCACTTCTGACCCGCGCGGTCATTTCTCCGCCGAGCGATCGGCTCGCTGCGGCGTGCGCTCGTCGGCGGTGTCCTTGCCGCCACCCGATCCGTTCGCGGCGGTGCCGTTTCCACCGGGCAGGACACGGAAACCGTTGTGCCAGTTGGATACCGCGGCCTGGGCCGGATTCCGGCTCTGCCGTGTGGAGTTGCCGGATTCGGCGTCCAGATCCGCCAGGATGCGCCGGATGGTGCGTGAACTCGTACCGAGCTGCGCCGCGATCTCGCTGGTGGGTGCGTTGATCGCGTGCAGTTCGCGCACCCGCTCGCGGAATGCGGGATCTCGGCGGTACTGACGGTTCGCCTGGGTGGTTTCGGACTGCGACGAGGCGGTCGGCGTCGCCGTTGCCGTATACCGTCCGGCAGGTTCGGTGAACTCCAGCTCCCGGGGCTCGGCGCCGTGATTCCCGAGCGCCGCGCGTGCGGCGTCCGCCGGCGGCTGTTCCGGTGACTCCGGTGCCGTCGGCGAAAGGTCTTGTCCCGCATGCCATGTCCACGGTGCATTCGTCGGCGGCTGCACCGTCGGCAGCGTTTGCCTCGCCGCCGAGAGGTCCTGTTCGCTGGGCGGAGTCTGCGCGGTCCGGGGGAGTGCTCGGTCCGCGTCCGGGCTCTGTGCCGTGGCCGGGGTCGGCTGGTTCGGGTCGGGAATCCGTGCGGGCGCGGGGGATTGTTCCGGTGTCCGGGTATCGGCCGGAATCGGTTGGCCCGCTGCCGTTCCCGGGATTTGTCCGCCCGCCTCCGGTGTCTGCGGAGATGTCGATTGCGGTTGGGCGTCTGCCTGTGCCTGGTCGGTCGCCGAGGCCGGTTGGCTCAGCTGCTGCGCCGGAAGTGGCCGGCCTGCTTGCCGAGCCTGCTCCGGCGCGGAGAACGGTTGTCCTGTTTCCCGGAGCCGCGCGCTCGCCGGAACAGGCTGCTCGGTTGCCTGCGGCCGCTGCACACCGCCCGCGGTGGACGGGGTAGAACCTCGCGCCCCGGTCGGCGGGACAGGTTGCGCCGCAGGCGAAACAGGCCCCTCCGATGCCGGAATCCGCGGATCGTCTTGCGCCCGGCCGTCTTCCGGCATGGCGGTCGGCGGCGCCGACCCGTCGGACGATGCGGTCCGCTCCCCTGACAGCGACTGCGCGCCAGACGTTTCCGGCATGTCCGGCCGCGAGGCGGAGGTCGGCGTCGACTGTGCAGCGAGCGTGGCGGGAGCCGCCGCACCCGAGGCCGGGAGCGCCGGGGCGGCGAACAGGACCGCGTCCGCCGTGCCGGGTTCCTCGTCGAGGGTCCACGGACTGGGCAGGTCGAGATCCACGAGTGCGCCGGTGCCGGACAGTACGCGCAGATTGTCCATCAGCACGGTGCGCGGCGAGCGGGCGTTGTCCACCAGCCCGCCGTCCTCGACCGCGCGGCGCATGACCCGTTGCAGGTGGCGCCGGGCGCGATTGATCCGTCGCGGACCGGCGCCGGTCGCCCGCAGGGTCCGGGCGTGATCCGCGGCGAGGGCGACGTCGATCAGGCGGCGCTGGCGGGCGGCCTCCCCGGCGGTGCGGTCGGTGGGATCGGCGATGCCGAGCCGGATCAGGACGCGTTCGGGGGTGATCCGCCAATTGATTCCGCCCAGCGTGCCGCTGCGGCGACGTTCGAGGGCCATGCTGCGTTCCCATCCCCATGCCGCGACCAGAGGTGCGGACAGCCGGATCAGCACCGTGCCCGCATTGTCCGCATCGGTGGCCGCCAGCACCGCGGACAGGCAGGTCAGCACCCACATCGCGACGCCGTCGATACCGGCGCTGCCGCTGACCTGTTGGGCACTGCGGGCCCGCAGCGCCGAGGTCAGCACCATGATCTCCAGGAAGGCGAAGAACATGATGCGCAGCGACAACGTCAGGTGCAGTGATTTGTCGAAGAACACCCACATGCCCTGCGCGCTGACCCCCGTCGCGATCGCGGCCGCGAGCAGGGTGCCGGCCTGTTCTCCGGTGAGTCCACGACGCCGGGCCGATCGCACGGCCCAGACCGCACCGCATACGACCACGACGACGCCGAGGGCGGCGAGCACCGTGATCGTGAGGTGTGACTCCAGGTTCGTCGCGATCCGATCGATGCCGTTCATCCGCCGGAGGTCCTTCCATTCGCCAAACGCCGAGCCCGGTGATGGTCTCGCGTTCTCGGCCGCACCGCACCCCGAATCATCCGAAAGGGTGGCGGATCACCGGCGCGCGACGGACCGAATCACTCTCGGGCGCAGCGGCAGCGGAAGTCAGTTCTCCTGCAGAATGGCGGCGAAACGCTCGTCCGCCAGGTCGAGCTGATCGAGTATGTGCTGCTTGACGTGTTCGGCCAAAGGGGTGTCGGGGCGGGTGACCAGATCGCGATAGACGCTGGTGAGCGGACGATATTTGACCGCCAGGCGTTCCATGGCCGGGCTGGTGGCATACAGGATGCCGACACCGTTGTCGGTGAAGTCGGAGAGCTTCACCACCCGCGCCCACGGATCGCGCTCCAAGCTGGCGGCAATGTGCGCACGGTATTGATGATTGCGATCGATACCCGGCTCACGGGCCGGATTGGTGACCGCGGCGACCAGTTCGGCGACCCGCGCGCCGAACCGCTCGCGCACCGCGGCCAAGGCGGCCTCGGTCTCGGAGCCGGCTCCGGCGCGCGCGAGCTCGGGGGCGTGATCCTCCACCGCGTCGTGCAGCAGGCCCGCTACGACCAGATCGGTATCGTGCACCTCGTAGTGACTGACGATTCGAATCGCCACGCGCAGTAGGTGGCTCAGATAGGGTTCGCGGCCGTACCGGTCGTCGCGATGCAGGTCCGAGACCAATTCGAGTGCCGCGCCGACGCGTTCGGGTTCGGACAGTTTCGCCGATTCGAGTTCGAGTCTGCGGCGCAGCCCTTCCTCGCCGTGCACCTCGCTGATCGTGTGCAGCGGCATCACCGCCAGAATCCCCGCCCCTGTCGCGTTCATACCCCCAATCTATCGGGCGGCGCCGACGAAGTGACCCATCGGTAGGCGAAATTACGGTGACCGAAAGGGGATCGGGCGGGTGTTGCAGCGCGGGGAGCGCGGCTCAGCGCACGCCCCGCGGCCGGAACTGGATGCTGATGCGCGGCCCGACCGCACGGCGGGTCTTGGGCACCGCGTGCTCCCAGGTCCGCTGGCACGATCCGCCCATGACGATCAGATCGCCGTGACCCAGCGGATAACGCAGACTTTCGCCGCCGCCGCGGGGACGCAGCAGCAGGGCGCGGGGCGCGCCGACCGACACGATGGCAACCATGGTGTCGTGGGTCGCGCCCCGGCCGGAAGTGTCGCCGTGCCAGGCGACGCTGTCCGCGCCGTCCCGGTAATAACACAGCCCGGCCGTGCGGAAGGGTTCGCCCAGTTCGTCGAAGTAGTGCTCGCTCAAGGCGATTCGCGCGGCCTCCAGCGACGGATCCGGCAGTTCCCGTCCCTCCTCGTAGAACCGCAGCAACCGCGGCACGTCGACCACCCGGTCGTACATCTGCCGTCGATCGGCGCGCCACGGGACCGCCGAGACGAGCCGATCGAACAGCAGATCGGCGCCGCCGAGCCAGCCCGGCAGCACGTCGATCCACGCGCCGCCGGACAGGCGCACCCGGCGCACACCGTCGAGCGGACCGAGCGTGATCTCCTCGAATCCGTCGAGCAACGATCCTTGTAACGGCACCGACATGCGCTCGAATCTACGTTCTATCGAACATATGTTCAAGCATCGATGTCGTCGTGGTGTGCCTCGAAGGTCCGTTTGATGTATTCGCCGCCCGCGCGCATCGAGGCCAGGGAGGCGCCGGCCGATTCGGCGGGCAGCAGGTCGCGCAGCCACAGGAATCGGCTGCGCCCCGGGGCGAGCGGGATCACCCGCATGACGGCGTTGTCGTGTTCGGGCCGCACGTCGCCGCCGACGACGCTGTAGGCCACACGCATGCGCTCCTCGTCGATGGAGACCAGCCGTTCGCGCACGACGGTGCCGTCCGCGAAGGTGACCGAGCGATGATCGCCGTCGGCGGTGCAGCCGGTGACGAATCCCGGTGCCATGCGCAGTGGGCCGGTGTCGAATCGGCGGATCACCGCCCAGATGTCGGCGGCGTCGGCCGCGACCTCGAATTCCGTTCGGACGGTTGCCATTTCATCTCTCCGTAGGATATGAAGCGGTGGGCAGCGGTGTTGCCCGGGGACCGTGCGAGTGTGTCGCGCGGATGCGGCTCACGTCTTGAACATTCTTGCGCCTGCGGACCTGTCGTACCGCCGGCGTACCGTCGGGCCGTGCTCACTTCCACCGCTCTGGCCGTGCGGCCGCGCTATGCCGTGCACGCGGTCGTGTGCGACGGGCGGCACATGGGGTGGTCGGAGCCGGATTCGCCGTCGGCGCATCGGCTGGTTCTGGTGCGCGGCGGCCGGTTCCGCAGGCGCGGACACGCCGGAACCGCCGAACTGGACCGGCTGTGCGGCTATCTGGCGACACCGGGGCAGCCGGAGCAGTACGAGCATCCGGCGGGCGGCGATGTGTGCACCTCCATCACGGTGGATTCCGCGCTGTGGCGGTCGCTGGCCGGCGCCGGAGACGTGACCGCGGCGGCACTCGCCGTGGACGGACGCCTGGACCTCGCGCATCGGCGATGTCTGGCCGCGGCCCGGTCCGGTGATCCGGATTTCGCGCTGGCCGAGGAGTTGATCGGGTTGCTGGGGGTCGCGGTGCGGCGCGCGGTTCCCGGATCGATCCCGAATGCCTCCGGGCGTCGCGACCGCGGACTCGTCGCACGCGCGCGGGAGGCGATCCGGGAGCGGGACCCGGCCGCGGCCGGGCTGGTGCCGCTGGCGGAGCGATTGGCGGTCTCGCCCTACCGGTTGAGCCGCGCGTTCTCGCGTGAGATGGGCGAGTCGATCACCGCCTACCGCAATCGTTTTCGCGTCGCGCGCGCCCTGGACGCGATCGAGCATTCCAGTCGCAGCCTGGCCGACATCGCCGCGGAGCTGGGGTTCGCCGACCAGGCCCACCTCGCACGCACGCTGCGCGCGCAGGTCGGCTACCCGCCGTCGGCGATACGCGCCCTGCTGCGTCCGCCGCCCTGATGCCGGCGCGGCATCAGGCGGTTGCGGCGGACGTGAAGCTCGCCCGGTGTGCGCGGGGATGTCACCGCGTGCCGGTCGGGCTGGGCAGCGGGAATCCGATGCCGGTGAGCTGCTCGGAGGCGTTCCAGAGGCGCCGGGCCAGATCGGGATCCCGGGCCGGTTCGGAGCTGTCGATGAGTTGCGGGGCGCCACGCATGTGCGCGAGATGCCGGGGGCCGGTGAAACTGTTGCCGGGAAGGTCGGCCACGGCGGCGTACAGCACCGGCAGCGCGCCGTGGTCCGCGTCCTGGGCCAGCAGTTTGATCGCGATGTACCACACCAGGTCCATCGCGCGGCGCGGTCCCTCCTGCCGGTAGATGTTCGTCGCGACGAGGCCGGGGTGGGCCGCGATCGCCCGGACGCTCGAACCCGCGGCGGTCAACCGGCGTTGCAGTTCCGCGGTGAACAGCATGTTCGCGAGCTTGGAATCGTTGTACGCCCGGGAAGGCTGATAGGTCCGGTGCTCCCAGTTGAGGTCCGCGAAGTCGAGCTGGGCGAGTCGTTCGGCCTGTGAGGCGACCGTGACGACGCGGCCGGTGACGTGCGGCAGCAGCAGGTTGGTCAGTGCGAAGTGGCCGAGATGGTTGACGCCGAATTTGGACTCGAAGCCGTCGGCGGTGCGAATCAGCGCCGACGGCGAGACGCCGGCGTTGTTGATCAGCAGGTCGATCGGGTCGTTCCAGTTCGCGGCGAAGGTGCGCACGGATTCGAGGTCGGCCAGGTCGAGTTCACGGACTTCGGTGATGCCGTCGATTCCGTGCGCGGCCGCGCGGCCTCGCTCGGCACTGCGCACCGCGAGGACGACTCGCGCGCCTGCGGCGGCCAGCGCCCGTGACACCGATCGGCCGATTCCGCTGTTGGCACCGGTCACCACCGCGGTGGTTCCGGTCAGGTCGGTCAGGTCCACACCATGAAAAGTTGTCATGCCGCTAATGTACTCACTGGCTACATTGTAGTCAATGGGTACATTGTAATCGGTGGGTACATTGGGATGCTAAGGTTGACGGCCATGAGCGACCACGCCTATCACCACGGGAATCTGCGGTCGGTGCTGCTCGCCGAGGCCGAGCGAACCCTTCGTGACGGCGGCATCGATGGCTTGTCGCTACGCGAACTGGCCCGGCGGGCCGGGGTGAGCAGTGCGGCGCCGCGCCGGCATTTCCCCGATCGGCAGGCCCTGCTGGACGCGCTGGCCGGGGTGGGCTTCGATCGCCTCGCCGATGAGATCGCCGCCGCGATCGAGCGCGGCGGCGACGACTACCCGGCACGTCTGCGCGCCGCGGCCGTGGCCTACATCCGGTTCGCCATCCACGACGGCGCGCTGATGGACCTGATGTTCGCCGCCAAAACCCGTGCGGGACATGCTGTTCCGGAAGAAGGGCCGGTCCGGTTGTTCGCCGCCACCGGTGCATTGATCGCCGAGGGGCAGCGCGTCGGCGCTCTCCCGCCCGGCGATCTCGACCGGTTGCGGCTGCTGCTGGTCGCCACGCTGCAGGGCGTCGCCACGCTCATCACCTCGGGCAGGGCGCCGGCCGAGCTGGCCGACGCGCTCGCCGTCGACGCCGTCGCCCTCTTCCTGCGAGACCGCGGCTGACGCCGGACCGCCCGGCGCGCCGACCCGCTCCTCGGCCCGTACCTGTTCGCCGGGTTCGCACCGGGCTCATCGCCCTACTGGATCGGTCCGGTGCCGTGCGCGATGCGGATGGGTGCTGGTGTGTACCCCGGTCGTCACTTCGAATCGATCCGGCCCAGTGGCTCACCGGTCGACGCCAGGGCGTCGCGAACCCCGGACCACGCGGTGTCGTCGAGGCCCAGCGCGGTGCGCAGATATGCCAGCGTGGCTTCCTGGACGAACGCGACGCGCTCGGGGCTTTCGTCGGTGGTTCGAGTGTCGTGTGCGCCCTGGATGCCGCCGAGTCCGTGTTCCGCGCCGAAGAGGGTCAGCAGATCGGTGGCGCCCGGGGCGAGCCGGTAGCCGTCGGTGAACCAATCCGGACCGCGCACGGTCAGCGGGGATTGGTCGTGATCACCGGCGACGACCAGGCTCGGGGTCTTCATTTCCCCGAAATCGGGGCTCATGAACGGGAAGTACTCGGTGGCCATCGGGGAAAGGTCCGGGCCGCCGGTTCCGGGCAGACTGAGCAGCACCGCCGCGCCGATTCGCGAGTCCGCCATGCTCTCGCCGGGTGTGTCGCCGTCCAGAACTCGCGCGCCCGCCAGCGTGCTCGCGGTCTGTGCGCCCCACGAGTGTCCGGCGACCGCGGCGCGCTCGCGATCGATGCGGCCGGTCAATCCGGGGACCGCGGCCTCGATCGCGCCGAGCTGGTCGAGGATCCCGGTCAGGTCGGCGGTCCGGATACGCCAGATCAGCGGGGTGCGCGGGTCGTCCGGGGCGAGGCCGAGGGAGTCGAGATGTGTGGGCTGGATGACCGCGAAACCGTGAGCGGCCCAGAATCGGGCCAGCGGTGCGTAATCGTCCATGGTCAGCGTCATGCCGTGCGAGAAGACGACGACCGGCAGATCGCGTCCGGTCGCCGGCGCGGTGACCCGTACCGACAGGTCTCGGCCGCGATCCGGGGCGGCGAGCGTGATCGGGGCGGCGGAGATGACGGTGGCGGGTGTTGGTGTGATGTCACGCATGAGTGTGGTCCTCACTCGTGGATGGAAGCGCAGATGCAGGCAAACGGCCATCTGGCAAAATAGGTTCCGGAGCGACGCTCCGGTTAGAAATATACGGAGCGACGCTCCGCTTGGCAACCTGGGAGGTACCCGCGATGTCATCGGCTGACGACGAGGCCGCCGGGCGGCGCAAACGGTCCGATGCGCGCCGGAACGCGCAGATCGTTCTCGACGCCGCCGCGACCGTCTTCGCCCGCGCGGGGGTCGATGCTCCGGTGCGGGATATCGCCGCGGAGGCGGGCGTGGGAATGGGGACCGTCTACCGGCATTTCCCCACCCGCCCCGACCTGGTGGTCGCGGTCTTCCGGCATCAGGTCGACGGGCTGGCCGCCGCGACCGTCGCGATCGAGGACCCCGAGCGGGCCCTGCGCGCCTGGGTCGCCGGGTTCACGGACTTCCTGGTGACCAAGCACGGCCTGGCCGAGGCGCTGCATTCCGACCAGGCCGGATTCGAGAGTCTGCACGCCGAATTCGTCGATCGCCTGGTCCCGGTGCTCGGCGAACTGCTGCGGGCCGGCGTCGACGCCGGCCGTCTTCGTGCGGACGTACGCCCGTTGGAACTGATGATCGCGATCGGGAACCTGTGCATCGGGGCCGAAACCTTCCCGGACTACCGTGCCCGGCACATGGTCGACGTACTGCTCGCGGGCCTTGCGGTACAGCCCGGGCGGGAGGGCGAATGAGCGGGACCGCATTCGGTCCCGCGCCGTGGTCCGGCGGGCTCAGCTCCGGTGTTCGCCGAGATGGGCGCGGACGAAATCGACCACGGCATCGGAGAATTCGTCGTTGACGTCACTGGCGGCGGTGTGGGCGGCGGCGCTGATCTCGACGTATTCCAGCTGCGGGACCAGACTGCGGAAATCCGCGACGCCCTGTTCGCTGACCACGTCGGACAGCCGGCCGCGCACCAGCAATACCGGCATGCTCAATTTGCGGGCGGCCTGCTCGAGCGCGACGGTGTGCGCCTCGATGTCCTCGACCTTGCCCGACATCATCGCCGGATCCCAGTGCCAGTACCACCGGCCGTCCTCGCGCAGCCGCAGGTTGCGGCGCAGCCCCTCGCTGCTGCGCGGGCGGGTGCGGTGCGGCAGGTACTCCGCCACGGCGTCGGCTGCCTCGTCCAGGGAGGCGAATCCGTCCTGATGTCCGCCGAGGAAGTTCAGGACCCGTTCCACGCCTTCGTGTTCCGGGCGCGGCACCACGTCGACCATGACCAGTCCGGCGATGCGCTCGCTGCCGGGGCGGTCGGTGGCCAGCAGCGCGGTCAGCCCGCCCATGCTCGCGCCCACCATGATGGCGGGGCGGTCCAGTTCGGCGAGGATGCCGAGCAGATCGGCCGTCATCGATTCGCGTGAGTAGTCGCCGTCGGGCGCCCAGTCGCTCTCGCCGTGCCCGCGCGCGTCCAGCAGCAGCGCCCGCAGGCCGACCTTGGCCAGCGCGGCCCCGGAGTCCTTCCAGGAGTGCCTGGTCTGGCCGCCGCCGTGCAGGAAAACCGCCAGCGGCCCGTCCTCGGGCCCCCAGCTCTCCCCGGCCAGTGTGATTCCACCTACGCCGCGGAAACTCACGCGGCGCGGCTCGCTGAATTCGGCATCGTTGCGCACACCTCGAGCATCGCACATTCCGATATACGGCGTATGAAGATAGGTACCGTAGGGACTTCGCCGATCTTGAATGCCTCCGGCGCGGCTCGCTGTCCGGGTGGGCCGCGTCTGTGTGAGGTTGCTCCCATCGCGTGGCACGGAAGCGGACCCCGAGGTATTTCGCCGGCGGCCGCGATAACCGGGCAATAGCCCGAAGGCTGCGAGAATTCCTGCGAATCCCGCCCAGAAGCCGCTGGTCCGAGCGCTGTGGCGGATCACCCCGGCGAAAGCCGGCACATCCGATCGACCTGCCGCGTGCGCATCGATTGCCCGCGGGGTGCGGTGCGGGCGCGAACCCGTCGCACTGCTAGGCTCGGGACCCGAAAGACATCCTTTAACGGACCGTCCCGTGAGGCGGGGAAGGAGGTCGGCATGGCTGTGCCCGAAGGGCGTGGCAGTCGCGTCGGGCCCGAAGACGGCCGCGACCGTGACCACGCAGGGCCCGCGGATGCCGCCGGTGAACAGAGCGCGGCCAGGCCGAACGCCGCTGAATATTCGCAGCGGCACGATCCCGAACGGGTTCAGGACGGGCGTGAGTTGCTCTCCGCCCAGGACGTCGGCCGGACCATCGCGCGAATGGCGCACCAGATCATCGAGAAAACCGCGCTGGATTCCACCGACCCGGCGCTGCCGCGCGTGGTGCTGATCGGAATTCCCACCCGCGGAACCACTCTCGCGGAACGGCTCACCGAGCGCATCCACGAGTTCTCCGGCGTGCGCCCCGCGCTCGGCTCGCTGGACATCACCCTCTATCGCGACGATCTGCGCAATCGCCCGCATCGCCCGCTGGAGCGCACCTCGGTGCCCGAGGGCGGCATCGAAGACGCGCTCGTGGTGCTGGTCGACGACGTGCTGTTCTCCGGCCGCAGCGTGCGCTCGGCCCTGGACGGCCTGCGTGACCTGGGCCGCCCCCGCGCGGTGCAGCTGGCGGTGCTGATCGACCGCGGCCATCGTGAACTACCCATCCGCGCGGATTACGTGGGCAAGAACGTGCCCACCTCGCGTAGTGAGGACATCTCGGTGCTGCTGACCGAATACGACGGCCGGGACGGCGTCTACCTGCATCAGGGGGTCCAGGCGTGAGGACGTTCGCCGGCCCTCCGCAAAGGGTGCGCGGATGAGGCATCTGCTGTCGGTGACCGATCTGGACCGCGGCGCGGCCACCGAACTCCTGGACGACGCGCAGCGTTTCGAGCAGGCGCTGCTCGGTCGCGAGGTGCGCAAACTGCCCACGCTGCGCGGTCGCACCGTGATGACGGTCTTCTTCGAGAACTCCACCCGCACCCGGGTGTCGTTCGAGGTGGCCGGGAAGTGGATGAGCGCCGACGTGATCAACGTCAGCGCGTCGAGTTCCTCTGTCTCCAAGGGGGAATCGCTGCGCGACACCGCGTTGACCCTGCACGCCGCGGGCGCCGATGCGCTGATCGTGCGGCATCCGGCCTCGGGCGCCGCACATCAGATCGCCCGCTGGTTCGGTGAGATGGCCAGCGGCGCAGGCGGTTTCGCTGGGCCCGGCCCGGCGGTGATCAATGCCGGGGACGGTATGCACGAACACCCGACCCAGGCCCTGCTCGATGCCCTGACCCTGCGCCAGCGCCTCGGCTCGCTCGACGGCAAGCGCGTGGTGATCGTCGGCGACATCCTGCACAGCCGGGTCGCGCGCTCCAATGCCCTGCTGCTGAGCATTCTCGGCGCGGAAGTGGTGCTGGTCGCGCCGCGCACGCTGCTGCCGGTGGGCGTGCAGCAGTGGCCGGTGCGCGTCTCGCATTCGCTCGACGCGGAACTGCCCGGCGCGGACGCGGTGATGATGCTGCGGGTGCAGGCCGAACGGATGAACGGCGGTTTCTTTCCCTCGGCGCGGGAATACTCGGTGCACTACGGACTGAGCGAGCGGCGCATGGCGCTGCTGGACCGGGACGCGGTGGTGCTGCATCCGGGGCCGATGCTGCGCGGTATGGAAATCGCGCCGCAGGTGGCGGATTCGCCGAAAGCCGCTGTGCTGCAACAGGTCACCAATGGCGTGCACATGCGCATGGCGGTGCTGTTCCGGTTGCTGGTCGGTGCGGGGGAGCCCGCATGAGCCGCTGGAGGAACACCCGCCGCGCCGGGGGCCGGGCATCGGCGCGAGGCGAACAGATGGGAGCACGATGAACGACGTCCTGATCCGGAATGTACTGCTCTACGGTGCGGGCGACCCGGTCGACGTGCGCCTGGGCGAGGGCGAGATCCGGGAGATCGGCGCGTCGCTGGACGCCGGTGACGCCGAGGTCGTCGAGGGTGCGGGCCGGTACCTGCTGCCCGGTTTCGTCGATCTGCACACACATCTGCGCGAACCGGGCCGCGAGGATGCCGAGACCATCGAATCCGGTTCCGCCGCAGCGGCTCTCGGCGGTTACACCGCGGTCTTCGCGATGGCCAACACCACGCCGGTCGCGGATTCGGTGGTGGTCACCGACCACGTGTGGCGGCGCGGGCGCGAGGTCGGCCTGGTGGACCTCTACCCGGTCGGGGCGGTGACCGTGGGCCTGGCGGGTAAGCAACTCGCCGAGATGGGCACCATGGCCGCCGGCGAGGCGCGGGTGCGGATGTTCTCCGACGACGGTCACTGCGTCCACGACCCGCTGATCATGCGGCGCGCCCTCGAGTACGCGCAGTCGCTCGGCGTGCTGATCGCCCAGCACGCCGAGGAGCCCCGGCTGACCGAGGGCGCCGTCGCGCACGAGGGGCCCAACGCCGCCCGGCTCGGCCTGGCCGGCTGGCCGCGCGCGGCGGAGGAGTCGATCGTGGCCCGCGACGCGCTGCTGGCCCGCGACGCCGGCGCCCGCGTGCACATCTGCCACGCGTCCACGGCGGGAACCGTCGAGCTGGTGAAATGGGCCAAGGGACAGGGGATTTCGATCACCGCCGAGGTCACCCCGCATCATCTGCTGCTGGACGACTCCCGGTTGGAGACCTACGACGCGGTGAACAAGGTGAATCCGCCGCTGCGTGAGGCATCCGATGCCGAGGCCCTGCGCCGCGCCCTCGCCGAGGGCGTGATCGACTGTGTGGCAACCGATCACGCGCCGCACGCCGAACAGGACAAGTGCTGCGAATTCGCCGCCGCCCGTCCCGGCATGCTCGGACTGGAGACCGCGCTGTCGGTCATCGTGCAGACGATGGTCGCGCCCGGTCTGCTGGACTGGCGCGGAGTGGCCCGGGTGATGAGCGAGAATCCGGCGCGGATCGCCGGACTCGATGATCAGGGCCGCCCGCTCGCGGTGGGCGAACCGGCGAACCTGGTGCTGATCGACCCGGAGGCGACCTGGACGGTGCGCGCGAGCGAACTCGCGAGCATCTCCCGGAACACGCCCTTCGACACGATGACCCTGCCCGCGCGGGTGAGTGCCACCTTCCTGCGCGGCCGGATCACCGCCCGCGAGGGCAAACCCGAACCGCGCGAGACCACGGGAGCGTCCTGATGGAGCGGACACTGCAGGTCGTCCTGCTGATTCTGTTGTTCTGCCTGTGTCTGTGGCTGATGTACCGGGCCTGGCAGAAGAAGGCCCGGCGCCAGGCCGCGGCGGTCGGCGAACTGCCGCCGGTGCCCGCCGAACTGGGCGCGCAGCTGCTGGAGCCGACGACGGGTCTGTACACCGGTACGACCCTCGCGCCCAGCTGGCAGAACCGGATCGCGGTGGGCGATCTGGGGTTCCGGGCCGCGGCGGAGCTGACCCGCTTCGAACGCGGCATCCTGCTCGAACGCGACGGCGCCGAGGTGCTGTGGATTCCGCAGGAATCCATCACCGCGGTGCGCACCGAACGCGGTCACGCGGGCAAAGTTATGACACAAGATGGTGTGCTGGTAATTCGCTGGAAGCTGCCGACGGGAACCGAGGTGGACACCGGTTTCCGCGGCGACGACAAGACGGTGTATCCGGCGTGGGTTGCCGCGGCGCCCAGCACGAAGACGGGAGAAGAGACGACGTGACCGGGCAGAGCGCGATGATGGTGCTGGAGGACGGGCGGGTCTTCCGCGGCTCGTCCTTCGGCGCCGAGGGGCAGACCCTGGGTGAGGCGGTGTTCTGCACCGCGATGACGGGGTATCAGGAGACGCTGACCGATCCGAGTTACCACCGGCAGATCGTGGTGGCCACGGCCCCGCAGATCGGCAACACGGGCTGGAACGACGAGGACGACGAGTCCAAGCGGATCTGGGTGGCCGGATACGCGGTGCGCGACCCCGCGCGGCGCGCCTCGAACTGGCGAGCCACGACGACGCTGCAGGACGAACTGGCTCGCCAGGACGTGGTCGGCATCGCCGGGATCGACACCCGCGCGCTGGTGCGCCACCTGCGCTCGCGCGGGTCGATGAAGGCCGGGATCTTCTCCGGCGAGGCCGCCGAGGCGTCGGTGCAGGAGCTGCTGGCCCGGGTGAACGGCCAGCCCTCGATGCTGGGCGCGGACCTGGCCGAAGAGGTCAGCACCGACCGGCTGTACACGATCGAACCGGCCGGTGAGCACCGATTCACCGTTGTCGCAGTCGATCTCGGCATCAAGACCAACACCCCGCGGATGTTCGCCGAGCGCGGTATCCGGGTGCACGTGGTCTCCTCGAACGTGACCCTCGACCAGATCCGGGAACTGCAGCCGGACGGGGTTTTCCTGTCCAACGGCCCCGGCGACCCGGCCACTCAGGACGACGCGGTCGCGCTGACCAAAGCCGTTCTGGGCGAAGGGATTCCGCTGTTCGGTATCTGCTTCGGCAACCAGATCCTCGGGCGCGCACTGGGTTTGGGCACCTACAAGATGAAGTTCGGGCACCGCGGCATCAACGTCCCGGTGGTGGACCATGCGACCGGGCAGATCTCGATCACCGCGCAGAATCACGGGTTCGCGCTCGAGGGTGAGGCCGGACAGCGCTTCGACACCCCGTTCGGCACCGCCGAGGTCAGTCACACCTGCGCCAACGACGGCACGGTGGAAGGCGTGCGGCTGGTCGACGGCCGCGCCTTCTCGGTGCAGTACCACCCGGAAGCGGCCGCCGGTCCGCACGACGCCGCATATCTCTTCGACCGTTTCGCCGGTCTGATGGAAGGAGCCTGATGCCTCGCCGCGAGGATCTACGCCACATCCTGGTGATCGGCTCGGGCCCGATCGTGATCGGCCAGGCCTGTGAATTCGACTATTCCGGCACCCAGGCGTGCCGGGTGCTGCGGTCCGAGGGACTGCGGGTGTCGCTGGTGAACTCGAACCCCGCGACGATCATGACCGATCCGGAATTCGCCGACTCGACCTACGTCGAGCCGATCACCCCGGAGTTCGTCGAGAAGGTCATCGAGAAGGAGCGTCCCGACGCGATCCTGGCCACCCTCGGCGGCCAGACCGCGCTAAATACCGCTGTGGCCCTGCACGAACGGGGTGTGCTGGCCAAGTACGGCGTCGAGATGATCGGCGCCGACTTCGACGCCATCCAGCGCGGTGAGGACCGGCAGAAGTTCAAGGACATCGTCGCGAAGGTCGGCGGCGAGAGCGCCCGCTCCAAGGTCTGCTACACCATGGACGAGGTTCGCGAAACCGTTGCCGAACTCGGTTTCCCGGTCGTGGTGCGTCCGTCGTTCACGATGGGCGGGCTCGGTTCGGGCATGGCGTACAACGACGAGGATCTGGACCGCATCGCCGGCGGCGGCCTGGCCGCATCGCCGACCGCGAACGTGCTGATCGAGGAATCCATCCTGGGCTGGAAGGAATTCGAGCTCGAGCTGATGCGCGATCGCCGCGACAACGTGGTGATCGTCTGTTCGATCGAGAACGTCGACCCGATGGGCGTGCACACCGGCGACTCGATGACCGTCGCCCCGGCCATGACCCTCACCGACCGCGAGTACCAGAAGATGCGCGATCTGGGCATCGCGATCCTGCGCGAGGTAGGAGTCGACACCGGCGGCTGCAACATCCAGTTCGCGGTGGACCCGCGCGACGGGCGCTTGATCGTCATCGAGATGAACCCGCGTGTGTCGAGGTCGTCCGCATTGGCTTCCAAGGCAACGGGTTTCCCGATCGCGAAGATCGCCGCGAAGCTGGCCATCGGCTACACGCTCGACGAGATCGTCAACGACATCACCAAGGAGACCCCGGCCTGTTTCGAGCCCACGCTCGACTACGTGGTCGTCAAGGCGCCGCGGTTCGCGTTCGAGAAGTTCCCGGGTGCGGACCCGACGTTGACCACGACCATGAAATCGGTCGGCGAGGCGATGTCGCTGGGCCGTAACTTCGCCGAGGCGCTGGGCAAGGTGCTGCGCTCGCTGGAGACCAAGTCGGCGGGCTTCTGGACCCAGGGCGACGGCGAGTGGACCGATGTGCAGGCGGTGCTGGACGATCTGAAGGTGCCCACCGAGGGCCGCATCTATCAGGTCGAGCGCGCGCTGCGGCTGGGTGCGAGCATCGAGGACGTCGCCGCGGCCTCGGGTGTTGACCCGTGGTTCGTGGCCGAGATCGCGGGCCTGGTCGAGTTGCGGCGGGAGATCCTGGACGCGCCGGTCCTGGACGAGCAGCTGCTGCGCACCGCCAAGCACTACGGTCTGTCCGATCGTCAGATCGCCGCGCTGCGGCCCGAACTCGCCGGCGAGGGCGGTGTGCGGGAGCTGCGGCACCGGCTGCACATCCGCCCGGTGTTCAAGACCGTCGACACCTGCGCCGCCGAATTCGAGGCCAAGACCCCATACCACTACTCGGCCTACGAGCTCGACCCGGCCGCGGAGTCCGAGGTGGTCCCGCAGCGTGAGCGCGAGAAGGTCATCATCCTGGGGTCGGGTCCGAACCGGATCGGCCAGGGCATCGAATTCGACTACTCGTGTGTGCATGCGGCGCAGACGCTTTCGGCCGCCGGATTCGAGACCATCATGGTCAACTGCAATCCGGAGACCGTCTCGACCGACTACGACACCGCCGACCGCCTGTATTTCGAGCCGCTCACCTTCGAGGACGTGCTCGAGGTGTTTCACGCGGAGTCCGAATCGGGCACCGTCGCCGGCGTGATCTGCCAGCTCGGCGGGCAGACGCCGCTGGGGCTGGCGCAGCGGCTCACCGACGCGGGCGTGCCCGTGGTCGGCACCTCGGCCGCGGCCATCGACCTGGCCGAGGATCGCGGTGAGTTCGGCGAGGTGCTCACGGCGGCGGGGCTGCCCGCGCCGAAGTACGGCACCGCCACCACGTTCGCGCAGGCGAAGAAGATCGCCGCCGAGATCGGCTATCCGGTGCTGGTGCGTCCGTCGTACGTGCTGGGCGGTCGCGGAATGGAGATCGTCTACGACGAGAAGTCCCTGGCGGACTACATCTCCCGCGCCACCGAGATCACCCCGGACCATCCGGTGCTGGTCGACCGGTTCCTGGAGGACGCCATCGAGATCGATGTCGACGCACTGTGCGACGGCGAGGAGGTCTACCTCGGCGGCGTCATGGAACATATCGAGGAGGCCGGTATCCACTCCGGCGACTCGGCCTGCGCGCTGCCGCCGATCACGTTGGGGCGCAGCGATATCGAGGCGGTGCGCCGCTCGACAGCCGCGCTGGCCAAGGGGATCGGCGTGCAGGGCCTGCTGAACGTGCAGTACGCGTTGAAGGACGACGTGCTGTACGTCCTCGAGGCCAATCCGCGCGCCAGCCGCACGGTGCCGTTCGTCTCCAAGGCGACCGCGGTTCCGCTGGCCAAGGCCGCGGCGCGAATCGCGTTGGGCGCCACCATCTCCGGCCTGCGCAAGGAGGGGCTGTTGCCCGCCGAGGGCGATGGCGGGTACGCGCCGATCGAGGCCCCGGTCGCGGTCAAGGAAGCCGTGCTGCCGTTCCACCGCTTCCGCCGCCCGGACGGCACCGGCATCGACTCGCTGCTCTCGCCGGAGATGAAGTCGACCGGTGAAGTCATGGGCATCGACGCGGATTTCGGCACCGCCTTCGCCAAATCGCAGAGCGCGGCCTACGGTTCGCTGCCCACCGAGGGCACCGCGTTCGTCTCGATCGCGAATCGGGACAAGCGCGCCATGGTGTTCCCGGTCAAGCGCCTGCACGACCTGGGATTCCGCATCCTGGCCACCGACGGGACCGCGGAGATGTTGCGGCGCAACGGAATTCCGTGCGAGCGCGTGCGCAAGCAGTCCGATCCGGCATTCGTCGGTGAGGTCGGCGGAAGCGCCGGGGAACTCGCCGGTCCCTCGATCGTCGACCAGATCAAGGACGGCGAGATCGATATTGTGTTCAACACCCCGTACGGTAATTCCGGACCTCGAGTCGACGGCTACGAGATCCGCACCGCCGCGGTGGGCGCGAGTATTCCGTGCATCACGACGGTGCAGGGTGCGGCCGCGGCCGTCCAGGGCATCGAGGCGACAATCAATGGAGGGATCGGTGTGCGATCCCTCCAGGAGCTGCACGCCGTCCTGCGGGCCGGTGCGAGCGACCGGTCCGCAGGCGGCGGCGAGCGTGATGATCACGCCGCCGTTGACGTCACTATCGAGCACAGCTGAGAGAGGAACGAAGACGGTGGGAGCCATGGGTTTTGGTGCGGGACCCCGGCCGGGGACGCCGCGTCGGCGGCGGGCCGGTCTCGGCGAGGTACGGGTGCCGGGCGGTGATATCCGGGTGATGCGCAACGTCGGCGGGTACAGCACCGTCGGCTTCCGTGCCAACCCGCCGATCAACCGGACCCGGGCGTCCGAGCCCGCGGAGCAGTCGGACTTCGAGCGTGAGCTCGAGGCCATCGACCGCGAGCTGGCCGCAGCCGAACGCGATCTGGCTGCCAAGGGGGCGATGACGGATTCGCGCGAGCCCGCCGCGGCCGGTTCGGCGGCGGAGCCGCGGTGAATCCGTTCGGGCTGCGGCTGCGCGATGCGATGGGCCGGCACGGCCCGGTGTGCGTCGGCATCGACCCGCATCCGCAACTGCTGCGCGCCTGGGACCTGTCCGAGGACGTCGAGGGGCTCAAACGATTCGCCGATGCCTGCGTGGACGCCTTCGCGGGCCGGGTCGCGCTGGTGAAGCCGCAGGTGGCGTTCTTCGAGAGCTACGGCTCGGGCGGCTTCGTCGTGTTGGAGGACACCATCGCGGCGCTGCGCGAGGCGGGCACGCTGGTGCTGGCCGACGCCAAACGCGGCGATATCGGCTCGACGATGGCCGCCTACGCGCAGGCCTGGCTGGCCGATGGACCGCTGGGCAGCGACGCGCTGACCGTCTCGCCCTACCTCGGCTTCGGGTCGCTGGCGCCCGCGCTGGAGCTGGCCGCGGCGAACAACCGCGGGGTGTTCGTACTCGCGGCGACGTCCAATCCGGAAGGCGCGCAGGTACAGCGCGCCGCCGCGGCCGATGGTCGCGCTATCGCCCAGACCATCGTGGACGAGGCCGCGGCGCGGAACGCGGGCGCGGAATTCGGTTCGGTCGGGGTGGTGATCGGGGCGACCCTTTCCGAGGCTCCCGACCCGGCCCGCCTCAACGGCCCGATCCTGATGCCCGGCGTCGGCGCGCAGGGCGGCGGAGCGGAGTCGATTCGCGCCCTGGTGCCCGCGCCGAGTCTGAATGCCGTGGTGCCCAACGTGTCACGCGAAGTACTGAACGAGGGGCCGTCGGTGGCGGCCCTGCGGACCCGGGTGACCCAACTCGCCGACGAGTTCGCCTTTCTGCAGAGCTGAGCCGGTACGGCGGTGTTCCGCCGGGCACGACCGACGACGGACCGGTCGCCCCGAATGACGGGGCGACCGGTCCGTTTTCCGTCACGGCCCCGTAGCGCCGCCGGACGTGCGCGATGGCCGGTGTGTCGCGCCTATACGTTTTACGCTGTCAGGGCGGCGTTCGGGCGGCGGTGCGGTGCCGCCGGGCGGCAACGGTGATCCTCGGCGTCTCCGGAAGCTGGGCGCCGCGCCGGACGAGTGCTCGTCCGATGGCCCGCCGCGACGGTCGCGAAGCACGACACGCTGGGCGAAAAAGTGCGACACGCGGATAAATTCCAGAAAATTCCTGGTCGGGCGATAACGGCGCGGTTACGAGTTGTCCGGTCGGTGCATCCGGTACCGCGAGTACCCGGTATCGGGTGTGGAATATGCTGGTCAGAGGGCTCTTCACGATTTTCGCCGGAGCCTTCGCGAGATCGTCCGGAATCCTCGCCGCAGGTCGCCCGACCCGCGCGGCGGGCGCCCGAATCACCCGCTGACCTGGGGGGTGGGTTCGCAATCGGCAGGCCGCGTGGGTACGGTCGCTGAGACCGCCGGGTTACCGGGGGTAGATCATGCAATGAACGATGAGACGGAGGAACCGTGGCCCTTCCCCAGCTGACTGACGAGCAGCGCGCCGCTGCTTTGGAGAAGGCGGCTGCCGCTCGCCGCGCTCGGGCAGAGCTCAAGGAGCGCCTGAAGCGTGGCGGCACCGACCTGAAGACGGTCCTGAAGGATGCCGAGACCGATGAGGTCCTGGGCAAGATGAAGGTGTCCGCACTGCTCGAGGCCCTGCCGAAGGTCGGCAAGGTCAAGGCGGCGGAGATCATGACCGAACTGGAGATCGCGCCGACCCGCCGCCTGCGTGGCCTGGGCGACCGTCAGCGCAAGGCGCTGCTGGCGAAGTTCGACTTCGAAGCCTGAGTTTCGGGGTGGTCGAACACACGAAGATGGGTCGGCTGGTGGTACTGGTCGGCCCCTCGGCCGTCGGGAAGTCCACTGTGGTCCGCTGTGTCCGCGAGCGGCTGCCGGAATTGGTATTCAGTGTGTCGGCCACCACCCGGGCCCCGCGGCCCGGGGAGGTCGACGGCCTGGACTACCGGTTCGTGACCCGGGCCGAATTCGACACCATGATCGAGAAGGGGGAGATGCTCGAGTGGGCCGACATCCACGGCGGCCTGCAGCGGTCCGGTACTCCGGCCGCACCGGTCCGAGCGGCGCTGGCCGCCGGAAAACCGGTTCTCGTGGAGGTGGACCTCGCCGGAGCGCGTTCCATTCGCGCCGCGATGCCCGAGGCGCTGCTGGTATTCCTGGCGCCGCCCAGCTGGGAGGAGCTGGTTGCCCGGCTGACCTCGCGCGGCACCGAATCGCCCGAGGTGATCGAACGCCGATTGCTGACCGCGAAGACCGAACTCGCCGCGTGTGACGAGTTCGACACCGTGATCGTGAACGACGAGGTGACTGCCGCCTGTGAGCAGTTGGTATCGTTGTTCGTTAGCACAAATTCGCGATAGAGCCCGCCCGTCTCCGGGCGGCGGCTCTGTCATCAGACCACCACACAGACCCGCAGGAGCCTCACCAGTGAGCGACACCAAGACCGTGCCCGCGTACGACACCCCGGTCGGCCTCACCAACCCGCCGATCGACGAGCTGCTCGAGCGCACGTCGTCCAAGTATGCGCTGGTCATCTACGCGGCCAAGCGGGCGCGCCAGATCAACGACTACTACAACCAGCTCGGCGACGGCATCCTCGAGTACGTCGGCCCGCTGGTCGAGCCGGGCCTGCAGGAGAAGCCGCTGTCGGTGGCCATGCGGGAGATTCACTCCGACCTGCTCGAACACACCGAAGGCGAGTGAGCCAGGGCCGCGAGGCACAGTGACCCGACGCACCGAAGAGGCATGAGGTATGCGGATCGTTGTCGGCGTGGGCGGCGGGATCGCCGCCTACAAGGCCTGCTCGCTCATTCGTAAATTCACCGAAACCGGTCACGACGTGCGGGTGATTCCGACCGAGTCGGCGCTGCAGTTCATCGGTAAGGCCACCTTCGAGGCGCTGTCGGGCAATCCGGTGCACACCGGCGTCTTCGCCGACGTGCCCGAGGTGCCGCACGTGCGCCTCGGCCAGGAGGCGGATTTGGTGGTCATCGCCCCGGCGACGGCCGATCTGATGGCGCGCGCCGCGATGGGCCGAGCCGACGATCTGCTGACCGCGACGCTGCTCACCGCGCGATGTCCGATCCTGTTCGCCCCGGCCATGCACACCGAGATGTGGCAGCACCCGGCCACGGTGGCCAATGTGCGCACGCTGCGTGCGCACGGTGCGATCGTCGCCGAACCGGCCTCGGGCCGGCTCACCGGAGCGGACACCGGCCCCGGGCGGCTGCCCGAGGCGGAGGAGATCTTCGCGTTGGCCTCACTGCTGCTCGAGCGTGCCGACGCGATCCCGCGTGATCTCGAGGGCCGCCGGGTCGTGGTGTCGGCGGGCGGTACCCGCGAGCCGCTGGATCCGGTGCGTTTCCTGGGTAATCGCAGTTCCGGCAAACAGGGGTTCGCCCTGGCGCGCCTGGCGGCGCAGCGCGGTGCCCGGGTGACCCTGATCGCCGGGAACACGATCGGCCTGGACGCCCCGGCCGCGGTGGAGTTGCTGCACGTCACCACCGCCGAGCAGTTGCGCGTCGCGGTCGACAAGCACGCCACCGGCGCGGATGCGGTGATCATGGCCGCCGCGGTGGCGGACTTCCGCCCGGTGAACGTCGCGGCCGCGAAGATCAAAAAAGGTGCCGGGGAACCCAATTCGATCGAGCTGACGAAAACCGAAGACATTCTGGCGGGTTTGGTGCAGGCTCGCCGGGACGGTCGGCTGACCGGAACCGCGATCGTCGGATTCGCCGCCGAGACCGGTGACGAGCACGGCGACGTCCTCACCCACGCGCGCGCGAAACTGAAGCGCAAGGGGTGTGATCTGTTGGTAGTGAACGCGGTCGGCGAGGGCAGGGCCTTCGAGGTCGACCACAACGACGGCTGGCTGCTGGGTGCCGACGGCACCGAGCAAGCCCTCGATCACGGATCGAAGGCACTGCTGGCCAGCCGGGTGCTGGATGCGCTCGGTCCGCTACTGCGCTGAGCAGTCGGCGGATTCGGCCTATCCTGCAAGTAGGCATCCGATGCTCCACGGCATCGGGTGCACGGTTTCACCGATCGCCAAAACGGGGCCCTGTGGAGGCGTTGTGGCTGGTGCGGGCGTCCGTGTGGCGCCCTGCGAGACCCCACTGCGTCGGTGGTTTGGAATAGTCTGAGGCAAAGGTCTCATGACAGCGGGCCGAGCAGCGCCATCGTGACGGTGCTGCGGCGGGCCCGGACGAGAAACCCGTTGAGGGAGAGGGAGAACTGTGCGCACGTCTGGCAGCCGCCTATTCACCAGTGAGTCCGTGACCGAGGGTCATCCGGACAAGATCTGTGACGCCATCAGCGATTCCGTTCTCGACGCTCTGCTCGCGCAGGATCCGCGCAGCCGGGTGGCGGTGGAGACCTTGGTGACCACCGGTCAGGTGCACGTCGCCGGTGAGGTCACCACCGAGGCCTACGCCGACATCCCCACGATCGTGCGGGAGAAGGTCCTCGAGATCGGATACGACTCCTCGGCAAAGGGTTTCGACGGTGCCTCCTGCGGGGTGAACATCGCGATCGGCGCGCAGTCGCCCGATATCGCCCAGGGCGTCGACCACTCGCACGAGGCCCGCGTCGGCGGTTCCGACGACGAGATCGAACGGCAGGGCGCCGGTGACCAGGGTCTGATGTTCGGGTACGCCACCAAGGAGACCCCCGAGCTGATGCCGCTGCCCATCGCGCTGGCGCACCGCCTGTCGCGGCGGCTGACCGAGGTGCGCAAGTCGGGCGTGCTGCCGTACCTGCGCCCCGACGGCAAGACCCAGGTCACCATCGAATACGAGGGCGCGCAGCCGGTGCGCCTGGACACCGTGGTGCTGTCCACCCAGCACGCCGCCGATATCGATCTGGACAATCTGCTGGCTCCCGACATCCGCGAGAAGGTCGTGCAGGCGGTGCTGGACGACCTGGAGTTGCCCAACCCGCTGGACACCTCCGATTTCCGGCTGCTGGTGAACCCGACCGGCAAGTTCGTGCTCGGCGGCCCGATGGGCGACGCGGGTCTGACCGGCCGCAAGATCATCGTGGACACCTACGGCGGTATGGCCCGGCACGGCGGCGGCGCGTTCTCCGGTAAGGATCCGTCGAAGGTGGACCGTTCTGCCGCGTACGCCATGCGCTGGGTGGCGAAGAACGTCGTTGCGGCGGATCTGGCCGAGCGGGTCGAGGTACAGGTCGCCTACGCCATCGGCAAGGCCGCCCCGGTGGGTCTGTTCGTCGAGACCTTCGGCACCGAGAAGGTCGACCCGAACGCGATCTCCGCGGCCATCGCCGAGGTTTTCGACCTGCGTCCGGGCGCCATCATCCGCGACCTGGATCTGCTGCGCCCGATCTACGCGCCGACCGCCGCGTACGGCCACTTCGGCCGCACCGATATCGACCTGCCCTGGGAGCGCACCGACCGTGCCGACAAACTCCGTGCCGCAGCGGGTCAGTAGCCATTGGGAGGCTGTATCGGATGCGTGCCGACAAACTCCGTGCCGCGGCGGGTCTGTAGCCATTGGGAGGCTGTATCGGATGCGTGCCGACAGGCTCCGTGCCGCGGCGGGTCTGTAGCCAGTGGCTGGCTGTATCGGATGCGTGCCGGCAAGCTCCGTGCCGTGGCGGGCTGCAGGCTGTTGGCAGGCTGTAATGGCCGCGTCGGATCGCGCGTGAGTTCGGTGCGCGCGGCTACCGGAGAGTAGTTGTCCGAGGCCAGGACGCCCGCGGGCGCCGCCGGATCCGCATCCGATGCGGCGGGCGCGGGGAAGCGGCGTGGTAAACGAGCGGAGACGGCCGCGAAGGACGCGGCCGTCTCCCACCCCATCGCGCGGGTTCTGCCGATGCTGGAACCGGCCCACCTCGATCGCGACTTCGATTATCTGGTCCCGGCCGAGATGGACGAACTCGCGCAACCGGGTGTGCGTGTGCGCGTGCGCTTTTCGGGCCGGCTGGTCGACGGCTTCCTGCTGGAACGCCTCGAGCGGTCCGATCACACCGGCACCCTGATGCGGCTGGAACGCGTCGTCTCGGGCGAGCGCGTACTCACTCCCGAAATCCTGCGCCTGATCACCGCTGTCGCCGCCCGCTACGCCGGCACCCGGGCCGATGTACTGCGCCTGGCGATTCCGCCGAGGCACGCGCGAACCGAAGCGGGACAGGCACGTTCGAAGCAGGAGCGCGCCGCACAGGAATCCGCCGCAGAGACCACCTCCGAGACGATGGTAGCGGCCGATCCCGCCGCAGCACTCGATGCTTCGGGTCCGGGGGAGTGCCCGGCCACGAAAGAACCATTCGCAGACGGTGAGTCCGCACAGCCCGATGGTGGGTCATCCGCGAGTGGTACCGCGGATTCCGTTGGACGCGTGGGATTTTCGCGTGCCGCAGATGCGGGGCCCGCGGTGCCTCGTCCGGGGGGGATGTCGGCGAATAGTGTCCCGCGGTCGTCTGATGTGGTGGCCGGGCGTGCGGCTGCGAGTGGTTCGGCTGGCATCGCGGATTCCGTTGGGCGCGTGGATATTTCGTCGGCTGGTGCCCAGGTCGCGGACGCGACGACTGAGGTGCCTCGCCGGGCGGGTATGTCGGCGGGTAATGTCCCGCAGTCGTCCGATGTGGTGGCCGGGCGTGGGGCGGTGAGCGGTTCGGCCGCTGGTTGCGGGTCCGCACCGCCGGATGGCGCGTCATCCGACAGTGGCTTCGCGGATCCCGGTGGGGGCGTGGAGGTTTCGTCGGCGCGTGGCCGGGGCGCGGATACGCGGGGGGCCGTTGCGGACGGATCTGTCGAACAGGCGAGTGCTGGAGTCGATGACGGGTCCACGGCCGAACCGGGGCCGGGTGCGGTCGGCCGGGCGAGCGAGTCCGAGGCCGATCATCCTGCCGCGGGGGTCGATGATGTTCGGCATTCCGGAGGCCGGGATGGGCGTGGTTCGGCTGCGGCAGGTGGTGCCGCGTCAGCGCAGGCGGGAGAAATCGCTTCGAACCATACCGGGGCACGGGGTGGTGTCGGCGATGACGGCGCCGGGACTGCGGGAGACGGCGACGGGGATGAGCATGCCGAGCCGGTTGCCGGCGATTCCGACGCGGTGCAGAGCCACCTCGGCGGGGTACCGCGGGATACGGGTGGGGCTGTCTCCACCGCAAACCCGGATCGCCTCGCGGCCGCTCGCGATGACACGGCTCCGGCGGGCGACCGTGATACGGACGGCGCGACGCAGGGCTCGGGCGCATCTTCGGCCGAACCCGATGCTGTCCGGACCTCGCGGGCGAAAGATGCTGCGCGAGTGGACGTTTCGCGGTTCACCGAGTGGTCGCGTTATCGGCACGGTGCGTCGTTCCTGAGCGCGCTGGCGGCAGGTAAGGGACCGCGGGCGGCGTGGCAGGCATTGCCGGGGGAGGATTGGGCGCGGCGGCTGGCAGAGGTGGCCGCCGTGGTCGCCGGGGGCGGCCGGGGCGTGGTGGTGATGGTTCCGGATCAGCGGGATCTGGATCGGGTGCTGGCGGCGTGCACGGAGCTGGTGGGGGAGGGGGCGGTCGGGCTGGCCGCGGGTCTGGGGCCCGCGGCGCGGTATCGGCGGTGGCTGGCGGCGTTGCGGGGGACGGCGCGGATCGTGGTGGGAACTCGCAGTTCGGTATTCGCGCCGGTGCACGATCTGGGGTTGATCGTCATCTGGGACGACGGCGACGATACCTATGCCGAACCGCGCTCGCCGTATCCGCACGCGCGGGAGGTGGCGATGTTGCGGGCGCACGAGAGCGGTGCGGCCTTCGTAGCCGGGGGATTCGCGCGCACCGCCGAGATCCAGGCCGTGGTCGATTCCGGGTGGGCGCACGATCTGGTCGCCGATCGGGCCGTGGTCCGGCAGTACGCGCCGCGGATCAGCGCACCCGGCGACAGCGACGTTGCGCTGGAACGTGATCCGGTCGCCCGCGCGGTAAGGATTCCCGCGGTGGCCTTCACCGCGGCCCGCAAAGCGCTCGCCGCCGGAGATCCGGTGCTGGTGCAGGTGCCGCGGCGCGGTTATGTTCCCGCGCTGTCGTGTGCGCGGTGCCGCACGCCCGCACGATGCCGGCACTGCAATGGACCGCTCGCCCTGCCCGGCGAGCCCGGCGCGGCGCGGCCCGCGGGGGACGCCGCCCGACCCGGTTCGGCGCGAGAACTGGGAGTCGCGTTGTCGCGCAGGCGATCCGAGGAGGTTGCGCACAGTCCCCGGTGTCGCTGGTGCGGCCGGACCGATGCCGCATTCCGCTGTGGCGCCTGCGGTGCGCGGGCATTGCGGGCGGTGGTGATCGGCGCCGCGCGCACGGCGGAGGAACTGGGACGGGCCTTTCCGGGAGTGCCGATCCGGGGTTCCGGCGGTGCGACCGTGCTGGATTCGGTCTCCGAAGGTGCGCAGGTCGTGGTGTCCACCATCGGCGCGGAGCCGAGTGTGCCGGGGGGCTACGGTGTCGCGCTGCTGCTGGACGGCTGGGCGCTGCTCGGTCGCGCGGACCTGCGTGCGGCCGAGGACGCGTTGCGGCGCTGGATGTCCGCCGCCGCACTGGTCCGCTCGACCGGCCAGGTCATCGTGATGGCCGAGCCGTCGTTGCCGACCGTGCAGGCGCTGGTCCGCTGGGACCCGGTGACGCACGCGGAATTCGAACTGGCGGCGCGGGCGGAGGTGCGCTTCCCGCCCGCGGTCCGCCTGGCCGCGCTGGACGGAACCACCGACTCGATCGCCGAATTGCTCGGTGAGGCACAGCTTCCCGCCGGTGTCGAGGTCTTGGGCCCGGTGCCGCTCCCACCGGGGGCCCGCACCCCGTTCTCCGCCGGAGACGCCCCGGCCGAGATCGAACGGATGATCCTGCGCGCGGACCGGGACCGAGCCGCCGCCCTGTCCCGGGCCCTGACCGCGGCGCTTGCCGTCCGCAGCACCCGCCGCTCGGGCGATCCGCTGCGAGTCCAGATCGACCCCATCGACATCGGCTGAGCCACAACCGAATTCGGGCACAACTGCCGCGGTGGTCCCGGTGCGCGCCGAGGTCCTCGGCCCGGATGACGGTGCGGCGGGGTGGCCGTGACCGGCAGCGCTGCGGTTCGGGGTGGTGCGAGGGGAGATCAGCGGAAGGTGTCCGCGTGCCGGGCCGCCCAGGCGGTGAACGGGGTGGCGGGGCGGCCGAGGACGTTCTCGACGTCGGGGCTGACCTGCTGTTCGTCGGCGGTGGGAGTACCGAGGATGGACAGTGTGACCTCCGCGACGGGTTCGGGCATGTAGCCGGTCATGGCCGAAAGCGCCTGGGCGCGGGTGAGTTCGTGGAAGGTGATCGGCTCGCCGAGTGCCCCGGACAGGATGCGGGCCTGGTCGCGCGGGGAGACGAGCGCGGGGCCGGTGAGCGTGTATGCCTGTCCGGCGTGCTCGTCCGAACGCAGTGCGGCGGCGGCCACCTCGGCGATATCGGCCGGATCGACCTGCGGCAGCGCGACATCGCCGAACGGCCAGTGCACCGCGCGCTCGGCGCGGACCGACTCGATCCAGGCGAAGGTGTTCGAGAAGAATCCGGCGGGTCGCAGAACCGTCCAGGCGAGCTCCGAATCCCGCAGTGCCGCTTCGAAAGCGGTGATGCGCGGGGCCGCGGGGTTGCCGGGCCGGGTTCGCGCCGACTGGGAACCCAGCAGTACGACCTTGCCGACTCCGGCTCGCTCGATCGCGCGCAGCACATCGGCGGCCGGCGGCCCGGCCACGCCCTGTTCCCCGGACAGCAGCAGGAACAGCGCCTCGCCACCGGCGGCTGCGCTCGCGAGCCCGTCGAGATCGGACAGATCGGCACGCCGATACTCGACCCCCTGCTGCGGGCGGCTCTCCTTCTCGCCTCGGGAGATCGCCACCACCTTCTCGCCCCGCGCGGCCAGCGTCCGCACGAGCGCATCGCCGACATTGCCGGTCGCTCCGGTCACCACGATCATCGACATCTCCTAAGTTAGTTGGCTGACTTAGAACACGGTACGGCGCGCGACCAGGTTTGTCTATAGTTAGTTGTATGACTGACTCAGTCGAGCCGAAACGGGCCGGCAAGCGCGAACGACTTGCCGCGGCCGCCGCGCGCACCTTCCACGAGCAGGGTGTGGAGAAGACGACCATCGCCGATATCGCGCGCGCCGCGGACGTGCCGGTCGGCAATGTCTACTACTACTTCAAGACCAAGGATCAGCTCGTGCAGGCGGCGATCGGCGCCCATGCTCAAGGCCTGCGGACCGTGATCGCCGAACTCGAACAGCACGCAGCACCGGCCGACCGGCTCAAGGAACTCGTCCGGGGCTGGGTCGGCGGGCGTGATCTGGCGGCCCGATTCGGCTGTCCCTCGGGAACTTTGGCCGCCGAACTGGACAAGCGCGACGACGGCCTGGATCGTGAGCTGGCCGCGGTGATGCGGGGGCTGATCGATTGGGTGCGTGTGCAGTTCGCGGCGATGGGCCGTGCCGACGCGGCCGAACTGGCGGTGGCGCTGGTCGCCGCCTATCAGGGAATATCGTTGCTCACCAATACCTTTCGTGATCCCGAGCTGATGGTCGCCGAGGGGCGGCGGCTGGAGAACTGGATCGATTCGCTCGCGGCCTGACCGGCCGGCCCGGCGCTCCGGAGGGTCGGAACCCGGCTCTATTCGGTTGCGTCCCTGCCGGATCGGAGATCGAGTCCGAGGGTCTCGGTGATCGTGCGCAGGGCGCGCCGGGTCGAACGATTCAACTCCGCCGCATCGCTGCCCATTCCGATCAGCAGATCCACGGTCGCGGGGCCGAGTACGGCGGTCAGCGCCTGCCCCTGGGTGCCGAGATGTCCGGTCAGTTCGAGCAGGACGACGCCGTGGATGAGGCCCCACAGTCGCGCGGCAACCTGTCTGGGCGGGTCCGCGCGGATGCGACCGGCGTCGATCATCCGCTGTACGACCGCGACGAGTTGCAGATAAGTCGCGGCGCCGACGCCTTCCTGCAGGGGTTCGGCGGTGAAGTCGTGGATCGAGCCGGTGTGCAGTGAGGTGAGCCCGAACATCAGCCGATACCGCTGCGGGCTGGCCAGGGCGTACTGCCGGTAGGCCGCGCCCATCACGAGGAAGTCGGCCGCCGGATCCTCGGTCGGGGCGACCGCACCCAGCGCCGCGCCGAACTGGGTGAACGCCTCGATGATGATGGCCGAGACCAGTCCGGGCATGCCCTCGAAGTGGGTGTAGACGGCCATCGTCGACGCGCCCACCTCGGCGGCGACCCGGCGCGCCTGCAGCGCCTCGGGGCCCGCCTCCTCGAGCAGCCGCATGCCGGCCTCGATCAGTTGTTCGCGCATCTGCGCGCCCGTCCGCCGATTCGATTGGCGGGGATGAGAACTCACTGTTGCCACACCTCCATAACAAGGTTATTCTAGTCCATATAACGTTGTTATTCACAGGAGCCTCGCATGGGAAATCGCTATCTCGAGGGCGGCTTCGCGCCGCTCGAGCAGGAATTCACCCTCACGGATCTGCCGGTGACCGGCACGATCCCGGATCATCTCGACGGCAGATATCTGCGCAACGGCCCGAATCCGGTCGGTGAACTGGACCCGGAGCTCTATCACTGGTTCCGCGGCGACGGCATGGTGCACGGCATCCGCCTGCGCGACGGCCGCGCCGAGTGGTACCGCAATCGCTGGGTGCGCGGCCCGGGGACCTCGGTCGCGCTCGGTGAGAAGCCGCTGGTGGACCTGTCGGCCACCGGAGGGGAAGGGCCGAATACCAACGTCATCGCGGTCGCCGGGCGGACGGTGGCCATCGTCGAGGGCGGCAGTACCGCATACGAGCTCACCGATGAGCTCGACACGGTAGGCCCCTGTGATTTCGACGGCACGCTGACCGGTGGATATACCGCTCACCCCAAACGTGATCCGGTCACCGGTGAGCTGCACGCGGTCTCGTATTCGTTCCAGCGCGGAAACCGCGTGCAGTACTCGGTGATCGGCGCCGACGGCCGGGCGCACCACACCGTGGACATCGAGGTCGGCGGCTCGCCGATGATGCACGATTTCTCGCTCACGGAGAATCACGTGGTGTTCTACGATCTGCCGGTCACCTTCGACACCCGGATCGCCGCGGAGATGACGGTGCCGCGCAGTCTGCGGCTTCCGGCCCGGCTGATGCTCTCGGCCATGGTCGGCCGGGTGCGGGTGCCGACCCCGCCGACGCCGAATTCGCCACGGCCCGCGCGCGATCGGCGAATGCCGTACAGCTGGAATCCGAAATATCCCGCCCGCATCGGGGTGATGCCGCGCACCGGCGGTTCGGCGGACGTGCGGTGGTTCGAGATCGAACCCTGCTACGTCTTCCATCCGATGAACGCGTACGACGACGACGGCGTGATCGTGCTGGACGTAGTCCGTTACGACACGATGTTCGAGGAGGGGCACCGCGGCCCGTCCGGGCGTTCGGCCCTGGATCGCTGGGAGGTCGACCTGAACGCGGGCAAGGTCCGGCAGTCACGCCTGGATGATCGCCCGCAGGAGTTCCCGCGCGTGGACGAGCGTCTGGTCGGGCGGCGGCACCGATACGGCTACGCGCCCGCGGTGGGGCGCGATCTGGAGGCCGGCGCGACGCTGTACAAGCACGATCTGCGCACCGGCGATACCGCCGAACGTTCCTTCGGTGTCGGAAAAGGCTTGGGAGAGTTCGTCTTCGAGGCCGCTTCGCCGGACGCGGCGGAGGACGAGGGCGTGCTGATGGGGTTCGTTCACGACGCGCCGACCGATCGCAGTGAACTGCTCGTTCTCGATGCCGGAACCCTCGAGACGGTGGCGAGTGTCGCGCTGCCGCACCGGGTGCCCGCCGGATTCCACGGCAACTGGATCCCCTCGAACTGATCGAACGGCCGGTTCGTGCCCTGCCTCACACTTGTCAAAGATGCATTGTCGATATATCGTCGACTATGTAATCGAAGAACAAGCCCGAGGAGGCAGCCATGGAAAACATGGAGAACATGAATTTGCGCGGTCGCCGCGGCGGCCCGCATCCCGGTGATCGCCGGTGGGAGGGCCGTGGCCCCGGTGGCCGCGAGCACTTCCGCCGGCACCCGCACGGCGGTCACGGCTTCGGTCCGGAATTCGGCCCGTTCGGCGGCGATTTCGGTCCCGGCTTCGGCCGCGGCTTCGGCCGTGGCCGCGGCCGGGGTGGCCGGGGCCGGCGCGGCGATGTGCGTGCGGCGATCCTGCTGCTGCTGCGTGACCGGCCCATGCACGGCTACGAACTCATCCAGCAGATCCGCGAACGCAGCGGCGACGTCTGGCGACCCAGCCCGGGGTCGATCTACCCGGCACTGTCCCAGCTCGAGGACGAGGGTCTGGTGCTGATCGACAAGGTGGCCGGCCGCAAGACCGCCAAGCTCACCGCATCCGGCGAGGAGTACGTCCAGCAGCACGCGGACGAACTCGGCGATCCGTGGCAGGAGGTCCGCGCCGGCGTCGGGGATCAGGCCCTGGATCTGCGCGAACTCGTCGGCCAGCTGATGGGTGCGGTCGCGCAGGTGGCTCGTGCGGGCACCGCGGAGCAGGCGGCCAAGGCCGCCGAGGTGCTCACCGAGGCGCGTCGCTCGCTCTACCGGATCCTCGCCGACGACGAGGCCGGGGAGAAGTGAGCCGCGAGGCCGGACCGGTGAAACGCTGCGCCGCAGCGGCGATTGCCGGTCCGGGTGCGCAATGATCGAAATATGGAACGATGCGGTCCCCGCATTGATCGGGGCTGGTCACAAGGGTCGGGACGGTCGCGTCGGGGGAGCCGGTCGCGCCGGACGGCCGTGGCGGCGGCATTGGCGGGTGCGCTGATCCTCGGGATCGGCACACCCGGTTGGGCCGAACCGCCGCGACCGCCCGGATATCGGCCGCCTGTCGTCCCCGTCCTGCCGGGGCCGCCGCAGCAGGACCATCTCGCCGCGGCGCGCTATCAGAAAGCCCATCCCGGCGTTACTCCGGAGGGCACCAACGACTTCGGCTGCCGGCCCACCGCCGAGCACCCACGTCCGGTCGTCCTGGCGCACGGTACCGATGCCTCGGCCTATACCGATTGGTCGGCGATCGGCCCGCAGCTGGCGCACGCCGGATTCTGCGTCTTCGCGCTGAACTACGGCGGAAGGCCCGGGGCCAGTTCCTTCGGCACCGAGGATCTGTGGATCTCCTCCTGGCAGATCGGCGACTTCGTCGACCAGGTGCTGACCGCGACCGGTGCGACGCGGGTGGACCTGGTCGGATTTTCCCAGGGCGCCAACGTCACCCGGTACTACATCGACAAGCTCGACGGGGCGGCCAAGGTGGCGCAGTGGGTCGGGATCGCCTCACCGACGAACGGCGGGGTGATGTACGGACTGGTCGCGCTGGCCGACGCGCTGCCCGGACTGTGGCCGGTCTACCAGGATCTCACCTCGCCGGCCGTGGTTCAGCAGGCCGCGGGTTCGCCCTTCATCCGGCAGTTGAACGAGGGCGGTGACACCGTGCCGGGAGTGCGGTACACCACGATCATCAGCCGCGTGGACGAGATGATCCAGCCCTATCGCAGCATGGAACTGCGCGGGCCGGGCGCGCGCAATCTCGTCCTGCAGGAACTCTGCCCGATCGATCTGACCGGGCATTTCCACTCGGTGTACGACCCGTATGTGCAACAGCTGCTGCGCAATGTGCTGGATCCGGCGCACGCGACGCCGCCGGAGTGCCGGCATGTGCCGCTGGGTACCGAGATTCCCGAGGTGATCGAGGCCGCGCACACCTGAACGGGGTGGGCCGGGGGCATCCGTAAAATGGGGCGACCACATCTTTCATCGCTTCGGGGAGTTACCGTGACCGTCCAGCCCGTTCGCCTGTTCGGCGACCCCGTCCTGCGCGCCCGCGCGGACGAGGCCACCTCCTTCGATCGGGAGTTGCGTCAACTGGTGACCGACCTGACCGAAACCATGCACGCCAGCGGCGGCGTGGGCATGGCGGCCCCGCAGATCGGCGTGGGCCTGCGCGTTTTCGTCTACGACACGGTGGATGCCTCCCGCGCCGGGACGCCTCGCGCCGGACATCTGATCAATCCGTCCTACGAGGTGCTCGGAGACGAGGAGCAGACCGGCGCGGAGGGGTGCCTGTCGATTCCGGGACTGCGCTACGACGTCACTCGATCGCTGCGGGTGCGGGCGCGGGGCGTCGATGTGGCCGGCGCGCCGGTGGAATTCGAGGCCGAGGGGCTGCTGGCGCGGTGCGTGCAGCACGAATCCGATCACCTCGACGGCGTGCTGTACCTGGACCGGCTCGACCCGGCAGCGCGCAAGGCGGCGCTGCGCGCGGTGCGCGAGTCCGAATGGTTCGGCGCGGGCAAGACCGTCATGTCGGCGGCCGAGGTGGCCGGGGCCCGCGTGGCCTCGGCGGGACAGGGGGACTGATGCGCCTGGTTTTCGCCGGGACGCCCGAGGCGGCGGTCCCCTCGCTGCGGCGGCTGCTCGAATCCACGCGGCACGAGGTCCTCGCGGTGGTGACGCGTCCGGACGCGGTCGCCGGGCGCGGCCGCAAGATCTCGCGTTCGCCGATCGGCCGCCTGGCCGACGAACACGGCATCCCGGTGCTCACCCCGCACAAGCCCGCTGATCCCGACTTCGTCGCGCGGCTGACCGAATTGGCTCCGGACTGCTGTCCGGTGGTGGCCTACGGCGCGCTGCTGCCGCAGCAGGTGCTCGACATCCCGCGGCACGGCTGGGTCAATCTGCATTTCTCGCTGCTGCCCGCCTGGCGGGGCGCCGCGCCGGTGCAGGCCGCGATCCTGGCCGGGGACGAGATCACCGGCGCCTGCACCTTCCGCATCGAGAAGGGGCTGGACACCGGGCCCGTCTTCGGGGTGATCACCGAGAAGATCGGCGTCGCGGACACCGCCGGGACGTTGCTCGAACGTCTCGCCGAATCCGGTGCCCGACTGTTGGATTCGACCATGGACGGGATCGAGGACGGTGTGCTGCAAGCCGTTCCGCAGGCCGCCGAGGGGGTGTCGTACGCGCCGAAGGTCGATGTGCAGGCCGCGCACGTACGCTGGGACCAACCCGCGCTCGCGGTGAATCGCCGCATTCGCGCGGTCACGCCCGCGCCCGGCGCATGGACCGAAATCGACGGTAAGCGAATCAAACTCGGCCCGGTCGAATTGGTCGAGGAGGCGCTCCCGGCGCGGGTGATCGAGGTCCGCAAATCGGGCGTCTTCGTCGGCACCGCCACGACCGCGGTCCGCCTGGACCAGGTCCAACCTCCTGGCAAACGCATGATGTCCGCTCTCGACTGGGCCCGTGGCGCACGCCTGGAGCCCGGCGCGGTGATCGGATGACCCGCCCGAGGCGGGACGGGAACGACGACACGCCGCGCTCGGCCGGTCGGCGCGAGTCCACAGCGGGCGGTTCGCGGGGCGATCGTTCGCGTGGCGGCGGCGGTGCCGCCGCACGTCCAGGACGCGCGAGTGACGCTGGGCGTCAAGAGGATTCGCAAACCCACGGGTCCAGGCGAGGTGACGTCGAGCGGGGCGGACGGATCGGCGGATATCGGTCGGATGACGTGCGCGGCGGCGGTGACGGTCCACGCCGGGCCGGTTCGGATCGTCCGGGCTCCCGCCGAGCCGGGGATTCGAGGGCGGCCGATCGAACGACGAACACCCGCGCTCGCTCGGACGACACTGTGCCCCAGCGCGATTCGAGGCGCGGGGTTGGTACGGCCGGGAACGCGGGCGCACCTGGATCGGGCCGAGAGGCCCCGGATCGGCGGGAGCGCGGTGCCGGGGGCGGGGATCGGACGGAAACGCGCGGTGGAGGCGGGCCGGGCCGGCGTGCCGCTGATCAGCGCGGCGGTGACCGGCCGTTGACGGGCGGTCGAGGCGGTGGTGCGGGCGGGCCGGGCGGCGGCCGGTCTTCGCAAGGAGGTGCGCGAGAGCAGCAGAGTCGTGGCCGGGGATCGGACCGGTCCGGAGCGGGCGGGCGATCAGCCGGGCGGGACGGCGGGACTTCGGGGCGCCCGCGCCGGGACGGCGGGCGCAAGCCCGGGGTGGTGGATGCGCCGCGCGAGGTGGCGCGCGATGTCTTACGCGCGGTCCGGGAGCGGGACGCGTATGCGAATCTCGTTCTGCCCGCGATGCTTCGGGAGCGCCGGGTGTCCGGGCGCGATGCGGCGTTCGCGACCGAGCTGGCGTACGGCGCGTCCCGGTCGATCGGGATGCTGGACGCGGTGATCGAGTCCTGCGCGGGACGGACGGTCGAGGATATCGACGGGCCGTTACTGGATGTGCTGCGTCTGGGCGTGTACCAGTTGTTGCGGACCCGGGTCGGCGCGCATGCCGCGGTGGATACCTCGGTGCAGTTGGTTCGGGCCGAATCCGGTTCCGGCAAGGCCGGTTTCGTGAACGCCGTGCTGCGCCGGGCGGGTGAGCGGGATCAGCAGGGATGGGTGGACGCGCTCGCGCCGCGGGATCCGGTGGGGCATATGGCTTTCGAATTTGCGCACCCGATGTGGATCGCCCAGGCCTTCGCCGATGCGCTCGGCGCATCGGCAGGGGAGCTGCGGGAGCTGCTGGCCGCCGACGACGAGCGCCCGGCGGTGCATCTGGTGGCGCGGCCCGGTGCGATCACCGCCGAGGAGCTGGCGCTGGTGACCGGTGGCGAGCCGGGGCGTTGGTCGCCCTATGCGGTCTATCTCGACGGCGGCGATCCGGGTGCGCTGGAACCGGTGCGCGAGGGGCTGGCCGGCGTGCAGGACGAGGGCAGTCAGCTGGTCGCGCTCGCACTCACCCGGGCCGAACTACTGGGTCCGGACAACGGCCGGTGGCTCGACCTGTGCGCGGGACCCGGCGGCAAAGCCGCGCTGCTGGGATCCCTGGCCGATATCGACGGCTACCGGCTCGACGCGGTCGAACCCGCCGAGCACCGGGCCGAGCTGGTGCGTACGGCCACGCGCGATCTGCCGGTGACCGTCCACGTGGCGGACGGCCGGGACAGCGGGCTGACCCCGGGCTACGACCGCATCCTGGTCGACGCGCCCTGCACCGGCCTGGGCGCACTGCGCCGGCGTCCGGAGGCGCGCTGGCGACGGACCCCGGCCGATGTCCGCGAGCTCACCGTATTGCAGCGCGAATTGCTCACCGCCGCATGGGATCTGCTGCGGCCGGGCGGCGTCGTGGTGTACTCGACCTGCTCCCCGCACCTGCCGGAGACGATCGCGGTGGTCGGCGACGTCGTGCGTCGCACCGGCGCCGAGGAACTGGACAGCCGCCCGCTGCTGCGGGGTGTCACCGAACTCGGCGACGGCCCCGCCGCGCAGCTGTGGCCGCATCGCCACGGCACCGATGCGATGTTCCTCGCGGCGCTGCGCAAACCCCTGTGACCCGGAGCCGGAGGATCCCCCGACGCGCGGCATCCTCCGGCCCTCGATCAGCTCCGCCGGGTCCGGTCCAGTCTCAGCGCGAGCCTCGGGCACAGATCGACGGCATCACGGGCTCCGGCGATCCGATCCGCCCCGACGATCGGATCCCGATGGTCGCGAGTGAGCGGATAGCCCCAATCATCCCGCGCGAGGACGTCCGGGAGTAGTTCGCTGCACACACCCCGCCCATCGCAACGCGTCCAGTCGATATGCAATCGCCACTCGCCCGGCTGTTCCGCGCGGCTCATGAGCGTGCGCCGTTCTCGGTGCTCGATGCCGCGCGGGTCCACAGGGCCCTGCGGTTCGTGTCCGCCGGGCGGTGATTGCTCGCGATACAGGTCATCATCGCGCTCCGATCGTGGTCTCGGTGATCTGGCATCGGCCGCGCAGGTGCGAGGCGATGTCGTGCGCGAAGACGTCGAGGGCCGAACGGACCAGCCGGGCGGTGCCGTCGGGGTGAGCGCACGCGCCGCGGCCGTCGACCAGGTCGGCGAGGCGGGCGATTTCGCGCGGATCGACCGGCTGTCCCTGGGCGAGTGCGCCGAATATCGCGGCGATGGCGGGCAGGCCGTTGCGGCACGGGCCGCACTGCCCGGCGCTCTGCGCGGCGAGGTACGCGATGATGTCGGCGGATGCCCGCAGCCCGCATTCGTTCCAGGACAACACTCGCACGACGCCCGCGCCGGGGGAGGCGTGCAGCGGGCGCAGCGCGGCGGCCGACAGGGCGGCCCGGCCCAGTGCGGCGGCGGGAATCCAGGTGCCGTGGTACCCGCCGATCAGCACGGCGCGCACGGTGCTCGGGTCGGTCCGGCCGTGCCGGGCGATCAGGTCGGGCAGCGCGATGCCGAGCGGGACCTCGACCACGCCGGTCGCGGTGGTTCCGGACAGCGTGACCAGCATGGTGCCGGGTTCCTCCGGAGTGCCTACGCCGCGGAACCACCGCGGTCCGTAGCGGGCGATGAGGGCCAGGTGCGCGAGGGTCTCGACGTTGTGTACCAGCGTCGGTCGACCCCGTAGGCCGGAGCGTGAGGTGCTGACCAGCTGATCCCCGGGCAGCGCGGGCGAGCCCGCGATCCGGTTGATCACCGCGGTCTTCTCCCCGGATAGGAAGGTCTCCGCCGACGCGGTGAGTTCGATCGTTCGCCGGTCGTATCCACTGGCCCGGCGCTCCTCGAGCGCGCGGCGTACCCCGTCGAGCGCGGCCGCGGGCGCGTAGAGGTGGCATTCGCGAGCGCCGACGGCGTCCGCGGCGATGCCGAGCCCGTCCAGCACCAGATGCGGTGCGCGGGAGAGCAATACGGCGTCCTTGCTGCTGGCCGGCTCGCCCTCGGCGGCATTGGCGATGACGACGGCCCGGCGTCCCGCCGCGACCGCGGCGAGTTTGCGTGCGGCCGGGAAGGCCGCTCCGCCGCGGCCGAGCAACCCGGAGGCGGCCACGGCGTCCAGGATTTCGACGCCTCCGGCGGTCGTCGGCATCGCGCCGAAACACCGTGTATGCGAGGATAATTCAGGGCCCGAGCGCAGTAGCCGCCGGACGCCGGCCGGCGCCGCTGGCTCGATGGTCGCGGTCGTCGTGCTCATCGCGCACTCCTTCGCTGTATCCGTCCGAATTCGGTGAAATCCGCCGCGGTCCGCCAGGTCACGGCGGCGGCGACGGCGACAATGCAGATTCCGGCGGTCGCGAGCATCCACGGCCGCGCCGCGTCGGTGCCGGTCCCCAGTGCGTGAATCAGCGCCACCGGCCACAAACCGTATGCGGCCCAATGGATCACGCGGAAGGTCCGCGGGCCGAGCCGATGCCGCAGCAGCGCCGAGACGACTACCGCGATGAGCAGATCCACCGCGACAGTGCCCAGACCCATCCACACCGGCCGGTAATCCGCGGCGAAGGGCACCGCGATGTCGGTCAGCCGCAACTGCGCGTCGGGATCGGCGAGCAGGCTCAGCACGTGGATGGCGACCAGCGCGCAGGCGATGAGCGACGCGCCGCGATGCAGATCGGCGATCGCGCTGCGGGGCAACGCGATCGCGCGTCCCGAGCGTGCCGCGATGCCGACGACGACCGCGACGGTCAGCACGACCAGCGCGGCGACCCCGCTGCCGCGCCCGAAGGCCCACAGCGCCTGGGTCATGGCCGTATCTCCCATGATGTCCCCCTTATCGTTCCGCGGGCCAGCCGCCGAGGGTGGTGATCCGCCCGTCGCGGTCGACCAGCCGCGCGGGTGATCCGGATCGGTGCAGCGGCCCGAGCGCGTCGCGTCCTCGAACCACGGCCGCGGTGGCGGCCGCATTGGCCGTCAGGCAGTCGTTCGCGACGACCGAGACTGTGCGCCAGATGTTTTCGGCGGCGATGCCGGTGCGCGGATCGACGATGTGATGGACCAGATGGCCACCGCGTTTCCACTGCCGCCGCAACGTGCTGGAGGTGGCCAGCGCCGCGCCCGCGGGCAGGCTGATCCGGCAGCCGGGCTCGTGCGGGCCATCGCGTACCTCGATCTGCCAGCCGCCCGCGGGCGCCGCGCCCGCGGTGGCGATATCACCGCCGAGGCTGACCAGCGTCCCGCAGCCGAACCGTTCGGCGACCATCCGCGCGCACCGGTCGGCCGCGATCGCCTTGGCGGTGGCGCCCAGATCCAGTCGGACACCGCGCGGCACCGTCACGGTCCGCGCGTCGAGCGAGACCGTCGTCCAGTCCGTGCGCGGGGTGAACACCACCTGGATCGGCTCGGCCGAATCGGTGCCCGCCACGAGCGTGTAGTCCCGGTCGTAACCCAGCCGCGCGAGCGCCGCGCCGACCGTCGGATCCACGTCTCCCGCGGTGTCCTCGGCCACCGACAACGCCGCGCGCAGATACTCCGCGAGCAGCGGCCCGACGTCGGCCGGGCGTCCCTGCCGCGCGTTGAGCCCGCTGAGTTCGGAATCGTCACGGAACCGGCTGCAGGCGCGATCGACGGCGTCGAGATATTCGCAGACCGCCTCCCGGGCTTCGGCGAGAGGTGCGGGATCGGTCACCACCAGCCGGGCGCGGGTACTCCACAGCGACCAGTCGGCCGCCGCGGTGCGGTCCGGTTCGAGCGCCGGCGCGGTCATGATCCGGCCGATTGTGCGTGCGTGCTGCCCGATCCGGTCCCGACCTGCGGGACGGTTCCGGTTCCCGAGGAGGTGCCGGAATTGTCGGAGGAAACGCCGCCGCCGTTCGTCGTGGCGGTATCGCTGCTGGTACCGGTGCTGCTGCTCGTCGTGCTGTCGCTGCTGCTCGTACCGGTGGTCGCGCTCGCGGTGTGGGTGTCGGTGTAGGCCAGTGCCGCCGCGCCGATGGTTCCGGCGACGCCGAGCGCCGCCAGCACGCGCGTCGCGGTGCGACCGGCCCGGCGGCCGGGATCCGATGACGCCATGGTCTTCCTCTTCGCTCGTGCGAGCGCATGGTCCGGCTCGCGTGTCATCGAGCATCCGGGGCGCGGCTGGGAACACCGTGAGAATTCATCCGGTGCCGGCTGTGTGAGCTGATCTCGGGCAAATCGGGTCGCGGCGAACCCTCCACCGCAACCATTTCCGGCGACCTGGGACAATAGGTGCGTCGAATCGGGACGATTCGTCCGGCAGGGACTGACCGCCCCGGTGACTGGGGGAGGCAAACGGAAGTGTTGCGTTTGCGCACCGGTAACCCTGACGTGAGACAACGGGTTGCGCGCTCTCGGCGCCGATCCGGAAAGGTGGACAGTACGTGACGCTCCAGTGGGACGTTTCGCGGCCTCAGGTACCGAGCCCGCAAAATTCCTCGCCTCTGTTGCGATCCGCGCACGCCGCGCCGCCACGCACCCTGGTCGACGTCCTCGCCGCGACCGCCGAGCAGCACCCCGACGCGCCCGCCCTCGACGACGGCTCCGATGTGCTGTCCTACGCCGAACTGCTCGCCGAGGTCGACGACACCGCCGACCGGTTGCGCGCGGCCGGGGTGCGGCGGGGCGACCGAGTCGGGATCCGCATCCCATCGGGCACCGCCGAGCTGTACGTGACCATCCTCGCGGTGCTGTACGCCGGGGCCGCCTATGTACCCGTCGACGCCGACGATCCGGACGAGCGCGCCCAGCTCGTCTTCGGCGAGGCACGCGTCAGCGCGATCGTGACGGCCACCGGAATCGCCGCGACGGGTCACGCGAACGGTGCCGAATCCGCCCCGGATACCGCGCCCGAGCCCGGTGACGACGCCTGGATCATCTTCACCTCCGGTTCCACCGGGACGCCGAAGGGGGTGGCGGTCACCCACCGCAACGCCGCCGCCTTCGTCGATGCCGAGGCCCGGATGTTCTTGCAGGACAAGCCGATCGGGCCCGGCGATCGAGTGCTGGCCGGACTGTCGGTCGCCTTCGACGCCTCCTGCGAGGAGATGTGGCTGGCCTGGCGGCACGGTGCGTGTCTGGTGCCCGCGCCTCGCGCGCTGGTGCGCAGCGGGATGGATCTGGGGCCGTGGCTGGTGCGCCGGGAGATCAGCGTCGTGTCCACGGTCCCGACGCTGGCCGCGATGTGGCCCGCCGAGGCGCTGGATGCGGTGCGGCTGTTGATCTTCGGCGGTGAAGCCGTTCCGCCCGAGCTGGCCGAGCGGCTCGCGGGCGGCGGCGAGCGGGAGGTGTGGAACACCTACGGCCCCACCGAGGCCACGGTGGTGGCCTGCGCGGCGCTGCTGACCGGGCAGGGTCCCGTGCGGATCGGGCTGCCGCTGGACGGCTGGGATCTGGCCGTGGTCGACCCGGTCTCGGGAAAGCCGGTGGCCGAAGGGGATTCCGGGGAACTGGTGATCGGCGGCGTCGGCTTGGCGCGCTATCTCGACGCGGCCAAGGACGCCGAGAAGTACGCGCCCATGCCGGCGCTCGGCTGGCAACGTGCTTATCGCAGCGGCGATCTGGTCCGCTTCGACGGCACCGGGCTGATCTTCCTGGGCCGCGCCGACGATCAGGTCAAGATCGGCGGCCGCCGGATCGAACTCGGCGAGATCGATACCGCGTTGCAGCATCTGTCCGGGGTCGGCGCTGCGGCGTGCGCGGTGCGAACCACCAAGGCGGGCAACCGGATTCTGGTCGGGTACCTGGCCAGTGCCGACCCTGATTTCGACGTGCACGCCGCTCGCGCGCACCTGGCCGATCAGCTGCCCGCACCCCTGGTGCCGCGTCTGGCGGTACTGGACGAGTTGCCGACCCGGACCTCCGGCAAGGTGGACCGCGACGCCCTGCCCTGGCCGCTACCCGGCGCCGGCGCGGACTCCGAATCCGCGAGCGAACTCGAAGGCACCGCGCAATGGCTTGCGGGACTGTGGAATTCGATTCTCGGCGCGGAGGCAAACGACCCGCAGGCCGATTTCTTCGACCTCGGCGGTGGCTCGCTTTCGGCGGCGCAGTTGGTGACCGCGCTGCGCGAGCGGTTTCCCGAGGTGACCGTCGCGGACCTCTACGACCACCCGCGACTCGGCGCGCTGGCGGAACGGCTCGACGCCGCGGCGCCCGCGGCGACGGTGCAGCCGCGCCTGGTGCGACCCACACCGCGCTGGGCGCAGTGGACCCAGGTGCTCACGCTGGCGCCGCTGACGACGCTGACCGGATTGCAATGGCTGACCTGGCTGGGCATCGTCACGAATATCGCCAGCTGGTCCGGTTCGCTGCCGTGGCTGCCGGTGTTGTCGTGGTGGTGGCTGCTGCTGGGATTCGTGCTGTTCATCACTCCGTTGGGCCGCATGTCGATCTGCGTGGCCGGGGCCAGGGCGCTGTTGTGGGGTGTGCGGCCCGGCAGTTATCCGCGTGGCGGCGCGGTCCATCTGCGACTGTGGGCCGCGGTGCGCTTGTCCGAGGCCAGCGGCGCGGAGAATCTGTCCGGCGCGCCGTGGATGGTGCCGTTCGCGCGGGCGCTGGGTGCGAAGGTTGGCAAGGGCGTGGACCTGCACACGCTGCCGCCGGTCACCGGCATGCTCGAACTCGGCAACGGGTGCAGCGTCGAACCCGAGGTCGATCTGTCCGGGCATTGGATCGATGGCGATGTGGTGCATATCGGCGCTATCCGGATCGGCGCGGGTGCGGTGATCGGCTCGCGCTCGACGCTGCTGCCCGGCGCGGTGGTCGGCAAGAACGCCGTCGTGGCGCCGGGGTCCGCGGTCTTCGGAAAGGTGAAGGCGGCCCAGGAGTGGGCGGGTTCGCCCGCGGTGAAGGTCGGCAAGGCCGAACATCCCTGGCCGCCGCGCACTCCCGCGCGGGCCGCGCACTGGGTGATCGTCTTCGGCCTGACCTCGATGGCGCTGGCCGCGATGCCGGTGCTGGGCCTCGCGGCCGGCGGTGTGCTGCTGGCCTGGTGGATCCGCGACGATCGCACGGGCGCGGCCGCTCTCGGACACGCCTATGCGATGCTGCCGGTCGCCACGGTGCTGAGTCTGGCGGTCTTCGCCGCGGCGACCGTGGTCGCGGTGCGGCTGCTGAGCATCGGCCTGCACGAGGGCTACTACCCGGTCCGCAGCCGGGTCGGCTGGCAGGTGTGGACCACCGAACGCCTGATGGACTCCGCGCGCACGTTCCTGTTCCCGCTGTACGCGAGCCTGCTGACGCCGGTGTGGCTGCGCCTGCTGGGCGCGGATATCGGCAAGGGCGTGGAGGCCTCGACGGTGCTGTTGCTGCCCAAGTTCACCACCGTGGCGGACGGCGCGTTCCTGGCGGACGACACCATGATCGCCAGTTACGAGCTGGGCGGCGGCTGGATGCGCATCGGCGAGGCGAAGGTGGGCAAGCGAGCCTTCCTGGGCAACTCCGGTATGACCGCACCAGGACGGCGGGTGCCGAAGAACGGTCTGGTCGCGGTCCTGTCGGCCGCGCCGGAGAAGGCCAAGGCGGGCTCGTCGTGGCTGGGCAGCCCGCCGGTTCGGTTGCGGCGCACCGCCGGTGACTCCGATACCGCGCGTACCTTCGATCCGCCCGCGCGGCTGCGAGTGGCGCGCGGCATCGTCGAGACCTGCCGGTTGCTCCCGGTGATGGTGACCTTCGGCATCGGCCTGGGTGTGCTGTTCACTCTGGCCTGGGCCGCCGCGACCGTCGGATACTGGTTCGCCGCACTGGTTTCCGGTGTCGTCCTGCTGCTTGCCGGGGTATTCGCCGGCGCCTGCGCGGTCACGGCGAAATGGCTGCTGGTCGGCCGGATCGAGCAGGTGGAGCATCCGCTGTGGAGTTCGTTCGTCTGGCGCAACGAGGTGTCGGACGCCTTCGTGGAAACCGTTGCCGCGCCGTGGTTCGCCCGCGCGGCCACCGGCACCGCGGTGATGAACATCTGGCTGCGCGGTCTGGGCGCGAAGATCGGGCGCGGTGTGTGGTGCGAATCCTATTGGCTCCCCGAGGCGGATCTGGTGACGCTCGGCGACGGCGCGACCGTGGAACGCGGATGTGTGGTGCAGACACACCTGTTTCATGATCGGATCATGGCCATGGATTCGGTGACACTCGAGGCGGGGGCGACGCTGGGCCCGCACTGCGTGGCGCTGCCCGCGGCGCGGATCGGCGCCGGTGCGACGGTCGGCCCGGCGTCGTTGGTGATGCGCGGTGATACGGTCCCCGATTCGACTCGGTGGCAGGGCAATCCGATCGCGCCGTGGCCGGATCGGCAGGTGCGCCGTTGATGGTGGACAAGTTCTACGCACCGCCCATCGACGAATATCTCCCGCAGAACGGTAATCGCGGTTACCGGGTCTCCCGGTACGAACTGGATCTGGTCTACAAGGTGGCCGGCAACCGGCTCTCGGGCCGTGCGACGATCACCGCCGTGACGACCGCGGTACAGCCGCGATTCGCGCTGGACCTGTCGCAATCCCTCGGCGTGACAAAGGTTTTCGTGAACGGAGCCAAGGCCGCCAAGTACACCCACCAGCGCGGCAAACTCACCGTCACCCCCGCGCACAAGGTGCCCTCCGGCGGCGCCCTGGTCATCACGGTCCAATACGGCGGCACGCCCGCGCCGGTGCGCGGACCGTGGGGTGAGGTCGGCTGGGAGGAGCTGACCGAAGGGGCGCTGGTTGCCAGTCAGCCCAACGGGGCCGCCTCCTGGTTCCCGTGCGATGACCACCCCAGTTCCAAAGCCAGCTACCGGATTTCGATCACCACCGACTCGCCCTACTACGCGGTCGCCAACGGCGCGCTGGTGCGCAAGCAGACCAAGGCCAGCCGGACCACCTGGGTGTACGACCAGCCCGAGCCGATGGCGAGTTATCTGGCGACGATCCAGATCGGGCCGTATCGCAGGTACCGGGTCGGTTCGACGCACGACGACGTGCCGATGCAGGCCCTGCTGCCCGCGCGCCTGCGGGCGAACTTCGATCACGACTTCGCCCGGCAGCCGCGGATGATGGCCGAGTTCACCGAGCGTTTCGGACCGTATCCGTTCGGGTCGTACACGGTCGTGGTCACCGACGACGACCTCGAGATCCCGATCGAGGCGCAGGGGATGTCGATCTTCGGCGCGAACCACTGCGACGGGCGGCGCGGGGCCGAACGCCTGGTCGCGCACGAGTTGGCGCACCAGTGGTTCGGCAACAGCCTCACCGTGGGACAGTGGCGCGACATCTGGCTGCACGAGGGGTTCGCCTGTTACGCCGAGTGGATCTGGTCCGAGGCCAGCGGCGGCCCGAGCGCCGACGAGCTCGCCCGCGCGGCACGGCACCACCTCGCCCGATCCGCGCAGGACATCGTGGTCGGCGATCCGGGACCGCGGCTGATGTTCGACGACCGCGTCTACAAGCGCGGCGCGCTGACCCTGCACGCCCTGCGGCTGTCGCTCGGCGATCCCGGATTCCTCGGGCTGTTGCGGGAGTGGACCGCGCGCTACCGGCATTCGACGGTCAGCACCGAGGAGTTCGCCGATCTGGCCGGGCGCTACAGCACCACGTCGCTGCGGCCGCTGTGGAACCGGTGGCTGTACGACACCGCGCTGCCGGAGCTGCCCGCGCCCGGCGCGGCGAGGTAGCGCGCGAGCGGGCGTCGTCGCGGGTGCGCGCGGGCTCAGTGGTCGGGGACGTTGCGGGCCAGCTCGTCCAGCCATGCGGTCGCGGCGGCGTCGCTGGGCGCGCGCCAGTCACCGCGCGGGGACAGTGATCCGCCCGACCCGACCTTCGGCGCGTTGGGCAGCGTCGAGCGTTTGAACTGGCTGGTCTGCACGAAGCGCCGCAGGAATTCCGCGAGCCAGTGTTTGATCGCGGCCAGATCGTATTCGTGCCGGTCCGCCTCGGGGATCAGATCCGGCCACGCACCGCGGGTGCGGTCGGACCAGGCGTGCCGGGCCAGATAGGCGATGCGGCTGGGCAGATAGCCGAATCGCAGCAGGTAGTACAGGTGGAAGTCCTGCAGTTCGTACGGCCCGACCACCGCCTCCGAACTCTGGCCGGGCTGGTCCTGTGCTGCCGGATCATCTTGTGCCGCAACGGGAACCAGTTCCGGGGAGATCTCGGTCCGCAGGATCGAGCGCAACACCTCGTCCGCGTCCGGGCCGAGTTCGCCGGTCCGTACCGCCCAGGCGATCAGGTATTTGATCAGGGTTTTGGGCACCGAGGCGTTCACGCTGTAGTGCGCCATGTGATCTCCGACGCCGAAGGTGCACCAGCCCAGCGCCAGTTCACTGAGATCGCCGGTGCCGACGACGATCGCGCCGTTCTGATTGGCGAGGCGGAACAGGTGCGAGGTGCGTTCTCCGGCCTGGACGTTCTCGTAGGTGACGTCGTACTGCGGAACCCCTTGGGCCGCAGGGTGTTCCAGATCCCGCAGCATCTGGGTGGCCGAGGGCCGGATGTCGATCTCGTGTGCCGAGACGCCCAGCGCCCGCATCAGCCGGTGCGCGTCGGTGCGGGTGCGCGAACCGGTGGCGAAGCCGGGCATGGTGTACGCCAGCACATTCGAGCGCGGCAGGCCCAGCCGATCCATCGTCTTCACCGCGACGATCAGCGCCAGCGTCGAATCCAGCCCGCCGGAAACCCCGATCACCACGCGCTGTGATCCGGTCGCGGCCAGCCGGGTGCTCAGGCCGGCCACCTGGATGTGATGCACCTCCGCGCAGCGTTCGTCGCGGACCGCGGAATCGGCCGGAACGTAAGGAAATCGCGGTATGTTCCGGCGCAACGTGAGCGCGTGGCCCGGCACCGGCAGATCGACCTCGATACGCCGCATATCCGCGAGCCGTTCGCGGTGATCGTGCACGTTGTCGGCGAAACTGGTCATGCGCAGCCGGTCCGCGGCCAGCCGGCGCAGATCCAGATCGGCGGTGACCAGCTGCGGGGTTTCGGTGAAACGCTCACCCTCGGCGAGCAATTCGCCGTTCTCGCACACCAGCGCCTGACCGTCCCAGGCCAGGTCGGTGGTGGACTCGCCGAATCCGGCGGCCGAATACAGATAGGCCGCGATATACCGAGCGGAGTGCGAGGCGCACAGCTGCCTGCGATAGTCGGCCTTGCCGACGACGATATTGCTCGCCGACAGATTCACCAGTACGGTGGCTCCGGCCAGGGCGGCGAAACCGCTGGGCGGCAAGGGAACCCAGCCGTCCTCGCAGATCTCCAGGTGGAAGACCAGACCCGGGACGTTCGTCGCGGCGAACAACAGATCCGCCCCGAACGGAACGCGCTGTCCCGCCACGGTGATGTGCTCGTCGAGCGCCTCGCGCGCCGCGGCGAACTGCCGCTTCTCGTAGAACTCGCGATAATTGGGCAGGTAACTCTTGGGCGCCACCCCGAGAATCCGGCCGCGATCGATCACGATCCCGCAGTTGAACAGCCGCCCCTGCGCCCGCACCGGCGCACCCACCAGGAGCATCGTCTCGATTCCGGTGCTCTCCTCGACGATTCGCCGCAGCGCCTGTTCGACGGCGTGATCGAGTGCGTCGGAATGGAACAGATCGTCGGCGGTGTAGGTGGACAGCCCCAATTCGGGAAATACCGTCAACACGACGCCGTCCGCGGCGGCGCGCCGCGCCAGCGCCAGGGTCTGCTCGGCGTTGTAGGCCGGATCGGCGACCCGCACTCGCGGCACCGCCACGGCCACCCGCGCGAACCCGTGCCGATACAGCGAATCGAACGGCAACTCCATTTCACCAACCCCTTACCCGCGGTGCGGTGATCATGATCTCCTTGGAATCTACGGCATCCGCACCGCCTCGCGACCGCTACCGCGGGCTGTAGCTGCTACATCCGGCCCCGCACCGGTGTCGGGCCGGCGCCTACGGCCCGAAGCCGTTGCCAGGACCGGCGTTTGCGCCAGACACTCCCGCGTCGATCGCCGTCAGCACCGCCGCATCGGCCGGCTGCCCGCCGCCGAACGAAACCACGGCGACGACGGCCGGCGCCCCGCCGCGTCACCCAGCTGACCGGGGCCGGTCCGCAGCAATGGGTCCGCCATCAACACCTGCTGTAGGCGCGGCATCTGCTGGAATGCACCCACCTGCCGGTCCAAACCGTGTCCCCGCGAACGGGTTTCGGCTCACCCGCGCTGCTTCGCCGGCACTTCACCAGCCAGTTCGCCACCACGCCGGCGCCTACGGCCGCGCATGCCACGATGAGCGCAACAGTGACCGGATACCCGCAGGCAGCGATGTCCGAGACCTCGGTGCGCGAGGTTCGTCGGCGAGCACGCGCGACGGCGAAGCGTTATTCGCGCGAGGTTTGTTCCCGCAGGCGCGCGAGGGTTTTCGCGAGAATCCGGGAGACGTGCATCTGCGAGATGCCCATCCGCTGGGCGATCTGCGTCTGCGTCATCGATTCGAAGAAACGCATGGTCAGGATGCGACGCTCGCGTTCGGGGAGGCCGGCCAGCAGCGGGCGGATCGCCACATACTCCTCGACCCGGTCGAATTGCGATTCCTCCTCGCCGAGGGTGTCCAGCAGCGAGGCCTCGGTGTCGCGGCCCACCGACACCGCGTCGATCGAACTGGGCTGGTAGGCGTTGCCGGCGATGACCGCCTGGGTCACCTCGTCCGGATCGATGTCGAGTTCGGCGGCGATCTCCTTGGCGGTGGGGGAGCGGCCCAGCGACTGCGACAGCGCGTCGATCGCCGCGCCGATGCGCAGGTGAGTTTCCTTCACCCGGCGGGGAACTCGCATCGCCCAGGTGTTGTCGCGGAAATAGCGCCGCACCTCGCCCATGATCGTGGGCACCGCGAAGGACAGGAAGTTCGAGCCGCGCGAGATGTCGAACCGGTCCACCGCGTGCACCAGGCCGACCCGGGCGACCTGGGTGAGATCGTCGAAAGGCTCACCGCGACCGCTGAATTTGCGCGCGATGTGATCGGCCAGCGGGATGCACCGGCTGATCAGCTGGCTGCGCAGCTCCGCACGCCGGTCGCTGCCCTCCTCGGCAGCGGCCAGACGCTCGAAAAGGATTGCGACATCGTCGTATCCGGAGACGGACTGGGTGACCTCCTCGACCTCGTCGGCGGCCACCTCCTCCTCGGACGTGGTCTCCTCGGGTTCCTGGGCTCCACGGCCGTCGGTGACGGCCGGATCCTCGGGAGCTCGCCGGTCGCGAGAGTCCACGGCGTCGCCGGATCCGTACACGGTGTCCTCGTCCGCCACTATGCCTTCCCCCGGACCCGCCGGAATTCCACGATCGTCGGGTAGCCGGAAGCGGTCTGGTCGAAGGGATCCTGGGTGGCCTGCACCTCATCGGTGAGGGTGCGCAACACGTGCCAGCCGAAGCTGCGCTCATCGGGCAGGCCCTGCGCGGCGGCGACACCGCGCACCCGCACCAGCAGATCGGTATCGCCGACCGAGAATCGGCATTGCAGCGTGGTGCCTGGAGCCGCGAGACCGATCAGCGTCGAGCACACCTCGTCGACCGCGAGCCGGACATCGGCCACCTCGTCCAGAGTGAAATCGCTGAGGAGAACCAGGGTTTCGGCGAGCCCGCGAACAATCGGGAGTTGCGACACGGCCGCGGCCACGCCGATCTCCACCGGGGTGCCGCGCAGTCCCTGTTCCGCCGAAATATTGATCACAAGGTGAAGGCTACCCACACAACCCGGCCGCAATCGAATCCGTGCCCGAATTGCGGCACTCGTCCGCGAGGTCGAAGGCGTTGCGGCCACGCGCGCCCGGAACGGCAGGGGGCGCGACGGCTCGGCCCCGGCGCGCGAGGACGGGCCGCTACACTTCGCGCTGTGCCCGCCTCCGATACTTCCAGCACCGAAACCGCCGCCCGCACCGCCACGGATTTCCGCCGCCCGGCCCCGATGATCGCGCCCTCGATCCTGTCCGCCGATTTCGCCAATCTCGCCCGGGACACCGCTGAGGTCGCGGGCGCGGACTGGGTGCACGTCGATGTGATGGACAACCATTTCGTGCCGAATCTGACTCTCGGCCTGCCCGTGGTGCAGAGCCTGCTGAAGGCGACCGACCTGCCGCTGGACTGCCATCTGATGATCACCGATCCGGGCCGGTGGGCGCCGCCCTACGCGGAGGCCGGTGCGTACAACGTCACCTTCCACGCCGAGGCGACCGATGATCCGGTCGCGGTGGCGCGCGATATCCGCGCGGCGGGCGGAAAGGCCGGGCTCGCGGTGAAGCCGAACACCCCGATCGAGCCGTACCTGGAGATCCTGCGCAATTTCGACACGCTGCTGGTGATGAGCGTCGAGCCGGGTTTCGGCGGGCAGTCGTTCATCGCGCACGTGCTGGACAAGGCGCGCGCCGTGCGTCGGCTGGTGGACGCCGGCGAGCTGCGCCTGATCGTCGAGATCGACGGCGGCATCAATATGGACACCATCGAGCAGTCCGCCGAGGCGGGCGTGGATTGTTTCGTCGCCGGATCCGCGGTCTACGGCACGACCGATCGCGCGGCGACGGTGGAAGCCTTGCGCCGCAAGGCGATCCAGGCGGCGCGCTAGCCGGCCGGCTCGGTCACCGCTGCCGGGCGTGCGGCCGGGCCGACCCGCCGGATGCGGCGCGGGCGGCCTCGATCACGGTGTCCAGCGGCGGTACCGCATCCGCCTCGCCCGGCGGCTCGACCCAGACCCGGTAGCCGGTGCGCTCGTCGTCGGCCGAGGGCAGCACCACCGGGCTGCCCGCGCAGGCCACGGTCGTGTAGAGCCGGAACAACTCGGCCGCGACCGCGGTGCTCGGGCTGCCCGGACCGGTGATGAACGTCCATCGGTGCGCGCGCGGGTGGTGGACGATCGGTCCGGTCACGCCCGCCCGATTCAGTTGCTGCCGAACGCGTTCGCCGAGGTCCTCGGGCATGGTGATGGCGCCGTAGCGCGCGCCGACCTCGAGCAGGATGTGGTGCGACGCCGGATCGACCGATGCCGGCAGATGAGATTCACGGCGATATCGCACGCACCGATTTTCGAGTGTCGTATCGAGAAGCATTGTCACGCCGCACCCCCGTCTGTGTAGTCGTTCAACCTTGATCCGGCCCGTGCGGGCCTCAACCTTCCTCCGTCGAAACGCGGGAATGAACCATGGGAACCAACTGCATAACAATGCTGCTTCCGATCGGTCCGAAACGCAAGCGCGAGGTGTGAGCGCGTTACGAACTGGGTAATTGAGCCGTCCGAGTGGTGTGTAGGACCGGAATATCGATCCGTTGATCGTGGAAATCGCCGAAATCGATTACTGCCGGTTCAATTCAACGCGTAATCCGTGAATTGTTTTCCAGTTTTCCCGAGAATTCCGCAGATCGATTCGGTGAACACGGGAAGATGCGGTCGTGGCGTCGGGTTTTGCCCGATTCGCCCGGTTGGCGCTCCCGAGCCCGCCGAGCGGGACGGCCCGGTATCGCGGCCGGACCGGCCTGGTTAGGCTGGGACCACCCGGTCCGGCAGGGAATATCGCCCGCGGTCCGGGCTGTTGCCGAAGGCGAGTACCGGGTGAGAAGGAGAGCGGGCATGTTCACAGGCATCGTCGAGGAACTCGGCGAAATCGTGGCGGTCGAGTCGCTGGCCGATGCGGCGCGGCTGACCATTCGCGGCAAGCTGGTCACCTCCGACGCCCGGCACGGCGACTCGATCGCCGTGAACGGCGTATGCCTGACCGTGGTCGACCTCGTCGACGGCGACAGCTTCACCACCGACGTGATGGGCGAGACGCTCAACCGGTCGAGCATCGGCAAACTCGACCTCGGCGCGAAGGTGAATCTCGAGCGCGCCGCCGCGGTCGACAGCCGCCTCGGCGGGCACATCGTGCAGGGCCACGTCGACGGCACCGGCACCATCGTCTCGCGCAGCCCGCAGGAGAACTGGGAGGTCGTGCGCGTCGCGGTGCCCGATGCGCTGGCCCGCTACATCGTGGAGAAGGGCTCGATCACCATCGACGGCATCTCGCTGACGGTGTCGGGTCTCGGTGTGGACGCCGAAGGTGAACCTGGTCACCTCGACTGGCTCGAGGTCTCGCTCATCCCGACCACCCGCGAGCTCACCACGCTGGGGTCCGCCCCGGTAGGGGCGACGGTCAACCTCGAGGTGGACATCATCGCGAAGTATGTGGAGCGCCTCATGCAGCGCGGATAGTTCGGGTGGCGAACAACCCAGCCGGGCGACGCCGTACTGTAATTGGCATCCATATCGAGACGGAGCACAGCAGACGTGACCAGGTTCGACACCATCGAGCGCGCAGTCGCCGATATCGCCGCCGGTAAAGCGGTCGTCGTCGTCGACGACGAGGGCCGGGAGAACGAGGGCGACCTCATCTTCGCCGCGGAGAAGGCCACCCCCGAACTGGTGGCCTTCATGATCCGCTACACCTCCGGTTACATCTGTGTGCCGCTGACCGGAACCGACTGCGACCGTCTCGGCCTGCCGCCGATGTACTCGATCAACCAGGACAAGCACGGCACCGCCTACACCGTCTCGGTGGACGCGCGCGAGGGCGTCACCACGGGTATCTCCGGCGCGGACCGCGCGCGGACCATGCGCCTGCTCGCCGATCCGTCGGCCACGGCAGACCAGTTCAACCGTCCCGGGCACGTGGTTCCGTTGCGCGCCAAGGAAGGTGGGGTGCTGCGCCGCCCCGGGCACACCGAGGCCGCGGTGGATCTGGCCCGCCTGGCCGGGCTGGCCCCGGCGGGTGTCATCTGCGAGATCGTCAGCCAGAAGAACGAGGGCGATATGGCCCGCACCGAGGAGTTGCGGGTCTTCGCCGACGAACACGAGCTGGCGTTGATCTCCATCGCCGACATGATCGCCTGGCGGCGCAAGCACGAGAAGCAGGTGGAGCGGATCGCCGAGGCGCGGATCCCCACTCGCTACGGCAGTTTCAAGGCCGTGGGCTACAAGAGCATCTACGACGACGTCGAGCACGTGGCGCTGGTGCTCGGTGACGTCGCGGTGGACGGCGGCGAGGACGTGCTGGTGCGAGTGCATTCGGAATGCCTCACCGGCGACGTGTTCGGATCGCTGCGCTGCGACTGCGGCCCGCAGCTGCACGCGGCCATGGAGATGGTCTCCGCCGAGGGCCGCGGCGTGGTGCTCTACATGCGCGGGCACGAGGGCCGCGGCATCGGGCTGATGCACAAATTGCAGGCCTACCAGCTGCAGGACAACGGCCACGACACCGTCGACGCGAATATCGAGCTGGGCCTGCCCGCCGACGCCCGGGACTACGGCACCGGCGCGCAGATCCTGGTCGATCTCGGCATCACCTCGATGCGCCTGCTGACCAACAATCCGGCCAAGCGCGTCGGCTTGGACGGGTACGGGCTGAGCATCACCGAGCGGGTGCCGATGCCGGTGCGCGCCAACGCCGAGAATCTGCGGTACCTGCGCACCAAGCGCGACCGCATGGGCCACGATCTGGTCGGGCTCGACGACCTGGACCTGGGCGAGACCGCGCAGTAGAACCGCCGTGCCCGTGTTGTGCGGCTACAGGAAGGATTGCTTGGAATGAGCGGTACCGGTGTACCGGCCTTCGACCTCGACGATGCCAAGGATCTGACGGTGGGCATCGTCGCGTCGCGGTGGCACAGCACGATCTGCGACACGCTGCTCGCCAACGCCGAGCGGGTGGCCCGGGCGGCGGGTGTGGACCAGGTGACCGTGGTGCGCTGCGCCGGGGCGATGGAACTGCCGGTGGTCGCGCAGGCGCTGGCCCGCACGCACGACGCGGTGATCGCGCTGGGCGTCGTGATCCGCGGCGAGACACCGCATTTCGAGTACGTCTGCGATGCGGTGACCGCCGGGCTGACCCGCGTCTCGCTGGACGAGAGCACCCCGGTCACCAACGGCGTGCTCACCGTGAACACCGAGGCGCAGGCCCTGGACCGGGCCGGGCTGCCCGAGTCGGCCGAGAACAAGGGTGAGCAGGCCGCCGCGGCGGCCCTGGATGCGGCGCTGACGTTGCGGGCGCTGCGGCAGGCAGCCGGCGTGCCCGCCTCGGGCCCGGAGGCGGCAGCGGAGCGTAACCACGTACGGCCCGCGGGCACGCTCCAGGAACGCTGAAGTCATGACGCCGGTGGTCCGAATCTGGAAACGCACTCCGCAGGCATCGGCCGAAAACGCCGATGCGGGTTGGGATCTGGAGGTGCGACCGCGGCGCGCGGTGCGGACCTCCCGGATCGTGGCCGCGGTGATCGCCATCGTGTTCGTCCTCGCCGGGGTGCTGTCCAACCACAGCCACACCGGGGTGAACTTCCGCGGTGCGGACCAGGCGGCGGTGATCGTGTTCGGACTGCTGCTGGCCGCGGCGGTACTCCTGCTGACCCGGCCGCGGGTGCGGGTCGGCGCGCGAGGTGTGGTCGTGCGTAACATTCTGGGAGACAACGAATTCGCCTGGAAGGACATCCTCGGGGTGTCGATTCCGGACAAGAAGGCTTGGGCTCGACTGGAATTGGTGGGCGACGAGTACGTGCCCATGCTGGCGATCCGGGTCAACGACAAGGACTACGCCGCGCGCGCTCTGGACCGCTTCCGCGAGCTGGGCGCGAAATATACCGCGGCCCAAGAGAGCTGAGTTCGACGGTAGCTGCCCGGGACGCCGTAGCGCCGGGTTCGGACTCGTACGATTCGCCAGGTGAAGCCGATGTGTCACGGCTCGCACGGTCGGCCACACGCCGGCGGACGATGCCGCGACCGGGTTGTAATGCCGCACAACCATATTGGGGGCGCGAGGCTGTCAACAGCGCCGGGGCGGACTGGTCGGCGGCGTCGCATGCACCGCGCGGCATCGCCGCGGCACCACCGCCGCGATGCCGCACATTATCCGTCGGACCCTCGTCCCACGCCGAAGGCGGAGCGATGCGGCATCACGATCTCGGATGTGTTGCCGCGGGCGTCCGGGCTCGTGTATGCGCCAGGCGCGCTGGCCGTGTGCGGGCAGCCGCTCAGTTGGCATCTCCCTCGACCGCGCCCTCGCGGCGCGGGTCGGCCCCGCCGATCCAGCCGTCGGGCGTGCGCTTCAGGGCGCTGAGCCCACTGGATTGCTGCACCACGGAGACCTGGTGGCCCATCGCGCGCAACTGCTGCACCAGCGGGTTGTGGTCCCCGTTGCCGGTGGCGTCGATATCCGGGTCCTCTCCGCCGATACCGGTGACCGGGGTGTTGGACGCCCCGAAATCGGCCAGCGACACCGCCTGCTGCGGGTCCAGCCCCCAATCGAGCAGTCCGACAAGGGTTTTCACGACGAACTGGGGAATCATGCCGCCTCCCGGCGAACCCGCGACATAGCTGAGCTGTCCGCGGGACCCGTCGGGATTGCGGTCGAACACCAGCGTGGGGCTCATCGAACTGCGCGGGCGCTTACCGGGTTGGACGCGGTTGGCGACCGGCGTGCCGTCCGCGGCGGTGGGCGTCGCGCTGAAATCGGTGAGCTGATTGTTCAGCACGAACCCGTCGACGATGTGGAACGAGCCGAACGCCGATTCGACGGTGGTGGTCATCGTGGCGGCATTGCCGTACCGGTCCACCACCGAGATGTGGCTCGTGCCGTGTTCGGGCTGCTGCGGCCCGGCCGCCACCGGCACCGGGCCGAAGTCGCCGGGCTGTGCGGTGCCCATGCTGTGTGCCGGATCGATCAGTGCCGCACGCTGTTTCAGGTAGTTCTCGTTCAGCAACGTGGCGGGCGAGTTGCCCGGGAGCGGGACGAAATCGGGATCGGCGACGTATTTGTCGCGGTCGGCGTACGCGAGACGTTCGGCCTCGGAGATCAGGTGCACCGCGCGGGCGGTGGGAATTCCGCCGTTGCGATCGAGGTGCTGTGGCGCGAGGGAGGCCAGGTCGAAGTTCTGCAGGATGCCCAGGGCGGAGGCCACGGTGATGCCGCCGGAGGATGGACCGGGCATACCGCACAGCTCGTGCGTGCGGTAGTTCGTGCAGATCGCGGTGCGTTTCTTCGCCTGGTAGTCGCTCAGATCCGCCAGGGTGAGCTGTCCGGGAGTGCGTCCGGCCGAGGTGGTCGCGGTGGCCGCCACGATGTCCTGGGCGATCGCGCCGGTGTAGAAGGCGTTCGCGCCGGAGGCGGCGATCGCGCCCAGTGTCTTGGCCATCGCGGGGTTGGTGATCGTGGTGCCGGCCGGTTTCGGCGAGCCGTCGGGCCGCAGGAAATACGCCTTGGCATTGTCGTCGCGGGCGAGATCCGAAGCGGAGGCGGCGATTTCGGCGGCCATCCGCGGACTGATCGCGAATCCCCGATCGGCCAGATCGATGGCCGGAGTGAACAGCTCGCGCCACGGCTGCTTGCCGTGGTCGGCGTGCGCTCGCTCGAGCAGGCGCAGTACACCGGGCACGCCGATGGACCGGCCGCTGGCGCGGGCGTTCGGCTGGGGCGTGGTCCGGTCGGCATCGCTCACCCAGCGCAGGTAGTTCTCCGTCGCGGCGGCGGGCGCGGTCTCGCGGCCGTCGTAGGCGTCGATGGACTTGGTCGCGGCATCGTAGTAGAGCAGGAACGCCCCGCCGCCGATGCCGGTGGCCTGCGGTTCCACCAGACCCAGCACCGTCTGCACCGCCACCAGAGCGTCGGCGGCGGTCCCGCCGGCGGCGAGCACGCGGCACGCCGCCTGGGTGGCGATGGGGTTGGCGGCCGAGACGGCGAAGGTATGGGTGCGCACCGGTGTCATATCGGTGCGGTATCCGGTGCCGACCTCCGGATTGTTGGCGATATCGCCGGCCGCGGTCGGGGCGGCCGCGACGACGTGGGTGCCGTTCTGCGTATCTGCGCAGGGGCCGCTCGCGCTGCTGGACTGATCCGAGCAACCTGTCAGCAGACCTGCCAGGAGCAGCAGGGTGGCCGCGGTTGCGCTGGTGAGGTACCGGGTGCGCGTCATGATCGGACTGTATCGAGAATCGGCGTCGCGGTGCTGCCAGAGCCGGGAAGCCGATTGCGTTGGCGTTCGGCTACTTTTGGACGGACGTGATTCAGCGCCGACACCACTGTCATCGAGCGGTAGCTGCGCCCGGCGGAGGTCGATATGCGTGACCTGGCTATCGACCGGGTAACCTCTGCCTTCGACCAACGACCGCGAAGGACCGAACAGTCATATGACCGAGGTACGGAGCAAGGATTTCCTCGGCGCGGAGGACAGCGGCTATCACAAGAGCCTCAAACCGCGTCAATTGCAGATGATCGCCATCGGCGGGGCGATCGGCACCGGGTTGTTCCTGGGTGCCGGTGGCCGCCTCGCCAGCGCCGGGCCGGGCCTGTTCCTGGTCTACGGCGTGTGCGGCATCTTCGTCTTCTTCATTCTGCGAGCCCTCGGGGAGCTGGTGCTGCACCGGCCCTCGTCCGGATCGTTCGTCTCCTACGCACGGGAGTTCTTCGGTGAGAAGGCGGCGTTCGTCGCGGGCTGGATGTACTTCCTGAACTGGTCGATGACCGGCATCGTGGACACCACCGCGATCGCGACGTACCTGCACTACTGGGGTGTGTTCCAGCCGGTCGCCCAGTGGGTCCTCGCGCTGATCGCGCTGGTGATCGTGTTGAGCATCAATCTGATCTCGGTGAAGTGGTTCGGTGAACTCGAGTTCTGGGCGGCGCTGGTCAAGGTCGTCGCGCTGGTGGCGTTCCTCGGCGTCGGCGTGGTGTTCCTGGGCGGCCGTTTCACGATCCAGGGGCACAGCACCGGTCTCGGGGTGATCGGTCACACCGGGGGTCTGTTCCCGACCGGTCTGCTGCCGCTCGTCACCGTCACTTCGGGTGTCGTATTCGCCTATGCCGCAGTGGAACTGGTCGGTACCGCCGCGGGCGAGACGGCGGATCCGGTGAAGATCATGCCGCGCGCGATCAACTCGGTGCTGCTGCGGATCGCGCTGTTCTACATCGGCTCGCTGGTGCTGCTGGCACTGCTGCTGCCCTACACCGCCTACACCAAGGACGAGAGCCCGTTCGTCACCTTCTTCTCCAAACTCGGTGTGCCGCATGCCGGTTCGGTGATGAACTTCGTGGTGCTGACCGCCGCGTTCTCCAGCCTGAACGCCGGGCTGTACTCCACCGGCCGCATCCTGCGCTCGATGTCCATGAACGGCAGCGCGCCGACCTTCACCAGCCGGATGAACCGCCGCGGCGTGCCGTACGGCGGCATCATGCTCACCGCGGTGGTGGCGTTGCTGGGTATCTGGCTCAACTACCTGGTTCCCTCGCAGGCGTTCGAAATCGTGCTGAACGTGGCGTCCCTGGGCATTCTCGCCTCGTGGGCGACGATCGTGCTGTGCCAGTTGCAGCTGTGGCGCTGGTCGCGGGCCGGACGAGTGGAACGCCCGGCGTTCCGGATGTTCGGCGCACCCTACTCCGGGATTCTGACGCTGCTGTTCCTGGCGGCCGTGCTGGTGCTGACGGCCTTCGACTATCCGGTCGGCACCTGGACCGTGGCCAGTTTGGTGATCATCGTCCCGGCGCTGGTGATCGGCTGGTTCGCCGCGCGCAAGCGGGTGCTGGCCATCGCGCATCAACGCGAGGGGTACACCGGGGAATTCCCGGTCGTCGCCAACATTCCGGTCGACGGCGAGGAGCCCTCCTAGGCCGGGACGGTGTGGTCGGTGCGGACCTGCCAGCGGCCGTCGGTGCGGGTCAGCCGGATCGGATGGTCGAAGCAGCGGCTGATGTTCTCGCTGGTCAGAACGTCATCGACGGGGCCCGCGGCGACCCGGCGGCCGCCGCGCAGCAGCATCGCGTGCGTGATGCCGGGCGGCAGCTCCTCGAGATGGTGGGTGACCAGGATCGAGGCCAGTTCCGGATGGGCGGTCCGCAGGCGGTCGATCCGATCGATGAGCTGTTCGCGCCCGGCCACGTCGAGGCCGGTGGCGGGTTCGTCCAGCAGCAGCAGGCTCGGGTCGGCCATGAGGGCGCGCGCGATCAGCGCGCGACCGCGCTCGCCCTGGGACAGCGTGGGCCAGCGCGCGTCGCGGCGATGCGCGACGCCGAGCAGTTCGATGAGCCGGTCCGCCTCGGCGATCTGCTCGGCGCTCGGCGTCCAGCGCTGTTGCAGATCGGCGGTGTTGGTCAGGCCCGTCAGCACGACCTCCCACACCCGCAGCGGATAGGGCAGGGTGTGTCGCGGATCGACATGCCCGATCGAGGTGCGCAGCTCGCGCATGTCCACCCGGCCCAGGCGCTTGCCCAGCACCTCGACCGTGCCGCGGGTGGGATGTTCGAAGGCCCCGGCCATCTTCAGCAGGGTGGTCTTGCCCGCGCCGTTGGGCCCCAGCAGCGCCCAGTGCTCACCCGCGCGCACGGTGAGCGAGATGTCGGACAGGATCGCGTTGCCGTTGCGCACGAAGTCGACGGCGCCGACCTGCAGGATGGGGGACTCGGCCATCCGTTCACGGTAACAAGTCCTCAGACAAGCTGATAGGTGATCTGGGTCATGGGATGACTTCGGTACGCTGTGCGGCGTGACCATTCGCGCGGTGCTGTTCGATTTCTCGGGGACGTTGTTCCGGCTCGAAGCCGACGACAGCTGGGCTCCGGACCTGGTGGCGGCCGACGGCCGGCCCCTGGACGTGGCCGAATCGGCCGAGATACTGGACCGGTTGACCACACCGGTCCATCAGGCCGTGCGGTTCGACGCGCACCACCAACAGGCTTGGGAGCGGCGGGATCTGGATCCGGCCCGGCACCGCGAGGTGTACCGGGAGGTGCTGCGGCAGAGCGGCGTGCTGGGCGACCCGGCGCAGCGGCTGTACGCCCGCATGGTCGACCCGCTGATCTGGACACCGTACCCGGACACCGGCAAGGTGCTGGAGGCGCTGTCGGGCAACGGAATTCACGTCGCGGTGGTCAGCAACATCCCATTCGACATCCGGCCGGCCTTCCGCGCGCACGACTGGGACCGGTACGTCGAGGTGTACGCGCTGTCGTTCGAACTCGGTGCGATCAAACCGGATCGGCCGATCTTCGAACGGACGCTCGAACTGCTCGGCGTCGCGCCCGAGGAAGCGCTGATGGTGGGCGACAGCTGCGAGAACGACGGCGCCGCAACCGAACTCGGCTGCGCCTTCGAATGGGTGAACCCGCTTCCCACCGCCGATCGCCGGACCGGCCTGCTGGACGCACTGGCCCGGCGCGGCGTGCTCTGACCTTCGCGTGACCGCCCGCGCCGGGCTCAGCGCGGCAGACGGGCCATCGCGCGTCCGGCCGAACGTCCGGAGAAGATGCAGCCGCCCAGGAAGGTGCCTTCCAGCGCGTTGTAGCCGTGCACGCCGCCGCCGCCGAATCCGGCGACCTCGCCCGCGGCGTACAGCCCCGCGAAAGGTGTTCCGTCCGAACCGATCACCTGGGAGTCCAGGTCGGTCTGGATGCCGCCGAGAGTCTTGCGGGTCAGGATGTTGAGCCGGACGCCGATCAGCGGGCCGTGCGCGGGGTCCAGGATGCGGTGCGGGGGTGCGACCCTGGCGATCTTGTCCCCGAGTGCGCGGCGCGCGTTGGCGATGGCCATGATCTGGGCGTCCTTGGTGTACTTGTTCGCCACCTCCCGGTCCCGCGCGACGATCTGGCGTTCGAGATCGGCGAGGTCCAGCTGCGGGCCGCGGGCGAGCTTGTTCATCCCGGCGACCAGCTCGGGCAGGGTGTCGGCGACGACGAAGTCCACGCCGTGCCGCAGGAACGCCTCGACCGGCGGGGTAGCGCCCTTGGCGAGGCGGCTCTTGATCAGCAGGCCGCGGTCCTTGCCGGTGATGTCGGGATTCTGCTCCGAACCCGAGAGCATGAATTCCTTCTCCACGATCGATTGGTTCAGCACGAACCACGAGTAGTCGTACCCGGTGGCGAGGATGTCGCGCATCGAGGCGTTGGTGTCGAAGCCGGGGAACGACGGCGCGGGCAGGCGTTTTCCGTTGGCGTCGAACCACATCGAGGACGGTCCGGGGATGATCCGGATGGCGTGGCCGGGCCAGATCGGGTCCCAGTTGTGCAGGCCCTCGGTGTAGTGCCACATCCGGTCGCGGTTCACGATCCGCCCGCCGGCTTGTTCGGTGATGCCCAGCATCCGTCCGTCGACATGTGCGGGGACGCCGGGAATCATCGTCTCCGGACACGGGCCGAGCCGTTCGGCGGGCCAGTTGCGGCGGATCAGCTCGTGATTGTGGCCGATGCCGCCGGAGGAGACCAGCACCGCCGGTGCGCGGAATTCGAACTCTCCCACCACGTTCCGCGAGGAGGCCTTGCCGCGGTCGAGGTCGGTGGGCTCCAGGATCCCGCCGCGCGCGCCGACCACCGCGCCGTACTCGATGATCAGTTCGTCCACCCGGTGCCGGAAGGCGAATTCGACCAGCCCGCGCCGTTCGGCCGCCAGGACCGGCTCCAGGAACACCCGCACCACCTCCGGTCCGGTGCCCCAGGTGAGATGGAAACGCGGGACCGAATTGCCGTGCCCGTCCGCGGTGGAACCGCCGCGCTCGGCCCAGCCCACCAGCGGGGTCACCCGCAGGCCCAGATCGTGCAGGTACTGCCGTTTCTCGGTGGCGGCGAACTCGACGTACGCGCGAGCCCAGCGCCGGCCCCACAGATCCTCGTCCTCGCGGTCGAATCCGGCCGAGCCCTGCCAGTCCTGCCAGGCCAGTTCGAACGAGTCCTTGATGCCGAGGCGGCGTTGCTCGGGACTGTCCACGAAGAACAGTCCGCCCAGCGACCAGAACGCCTGACCGCCGAGGTTGTTGCGATTCTCCTGGTCCAGCACGAGCACCCGGCGGCCGGCGCGGGTGAGTTCGTAGGTGGCCACGAGTCCGGCCAGACCGGCCCCGATGACGATGGCGTCCGGCTGCGGTGACGATGCCACGGGAACTCCTCCGGGTCGGGTGCGCGGACGGGTGGCCGCGCATCGGATACATGAATGTATCGAACTGACACCAACCTAGCAGACGGGTGGCGGCGGGTAGCCGGTTCGTCTCGTGCCGATCCGAGCGGGGGCGACCGGTCGCGGTGAAATATGTCGGTGCCGCGTGGCAAGGTGCGGGGGTGCGTACCATGACCGCCGCCGCGGCCCGCCGGACCGCCCTGGCCGCCCAGGGCTTCGCCGCGCCGCGCCCCGCCTCGACCGATCGCCGCACGATACTGCGCGTGCTGGAGAAAACGCAGGTGCTGCAACTGGATTCGGTGTCCGCGGTGGTGCGGGCGCACTACGCGCCGGTGTTCAGCCGGATCGGCCGCTACGACCGGTCGCTGCTGGACGAGGCCGCCTGGAGTCACACCGCGCGACGTCCCCGCCGGCTGGTGGAGTACTGGGCGCACGAGGCCGCGATGATGCCGGTCGAGGACTGGCCGCTGCTGCGCTGGCGGATGGCCCGGTATCGAAACGGCCGGTGGGGTGGTGCGCGGCAGGTGCTCGAACGCAATCCCACGCTGCCCAAGGACGTGCTCGAGGTCGTGCGCGACTTCGGCGCGTGCACGGCCGGGGAGGTGGAGAAGCATCTCGAACTGGACCGTCCGCGCAGCAAGGACCACTGGGGCTGGAACTACAGCGACACCAAGGTGGTGTGCGAACAGTTGTTCGCCGTCGGGGAGTTGTCGGTGGCCGGGCGGGTCGGATTCCAGCGCCACTACGACCTCACCGAGCGAGTTCTGCCGCCGCAGGTGCTCGCTCGCGAGATCGATGAGCCCGACGCGGTGCGCGAACTCGTCCGCCGATCGGCCACCGCCCTGGGCGTGGGCACCGAACCGGACCTGCGCGACTACTACCGCCTGCATCGCAGCCAAACCGAACCGGCCATCGCCGATCTGGTGGATTCCGGTGAGCTGGAACAGGTTCGGGTGGACGGCTGGGATCGTCCGGCGTATCTGCGCGCCGATGCGCGGGTGCCCAGGCGTATCACCGGGGCCGCGCTGCTGTGCCCGTTCGATCCGCTGATCTTCTTCCGCCCGCGCACCGAACGGATCTTCGACTTCCACTACCGGATCGAGATCTACACCCCCGAACACAAACGCGTGCACGGTTATTACGTGTTCGCCTTCCTGCTGGACGGTGAGCTGGTGGCACGGGTCGATCTGCGTGCCGAGCGGGCGACCGGCCGGCTGCTGGTGCCCGGCGCGTTCGCCGAGCCGGATCGCGACACCCCCAACGTCGCCGCCGAATTGGCGCGCTCGCTGCGGGAGTTCGCCGACTGGCTGGAACTGGATACGGTCGAGGTAGGGGAGCGCGGGGATCTGGCGGGTCTGCTGGCGGCCGCGGCGTCATCGGTGGGCCGAACCCGCTCATGATCCCCGTCGCCGATGCTATTTTCGGTTCATGTCGTGGAATCGGGGGCGGCGCAACGGAATTCTGCGTGGCGGCGCGATGCTGGCCGCCGCGGTACTGATCCTGGGCGGCTGCGGCGGGTCGGCGAGCGGGCCCTCGGGCGGTGCGCCCGCATCCGGCGCCTGGCCGCCGTCGCAGGGGCGTGGGAAATGTGCGGTCGGCAAGCAGGAGAACGTCCCGGCGACGATGCGCGACGGGGTCGTGCTGAAAGCCGATGTGTACCGGCCGAAGACCGCCGATCCGGTGCCGGTGATCCTGATGCGCACGCAGTACGGCAAGTCCGAGGCGCAGGTGAAGCCGTATCGTTTCCAGACTCCGGACTGGTTCGCCTCGCACTGCTATCTCGTTGTCGTGCAGGACATCCGGGGGCAGGGCGCCTCGGGTGGCGTCTTCACCGAGTTCGGCAACGACCGGAACGACGGATACGACTCGGTCGAATGGGCCGCGCGGCTGCCCGGCTCCAACGGTAGGGTCGGTATGTACGGGTCGTCGTATGTGGGTGCCACACAATGGCTTTCGGCGGTCACCGCACCGCCGCACCTGGTCACCATCGTGCCGTCGAACACCGCTTCGGACTACTACGACGGCTGGACCTACGAGGGCGGGGAATTCCGGCTGGCCTTCGTCGAGCCGTGGGCGATGGGGACGATCGCGACGACCGCCGCGCTCAACCGTGGCGATACCGCGACCGCGAAACAGCTTGCCGCCGATGAGGCGCAGTACACCCGGTGGCTGGGATACCGCCCGTATCAACAGTTCCCGCCGATGCACCCGCAGGATCCGGCCGTCGCGCCGTGGTTCTTCGACTGGATCCGGCATTCCGCGCGCGACGACTACTGGAAACAGTGGAGCATTCGCGATCACTATCCGGACGTGCGGGTTCCGGTACTCGATTTCGAGGGCTGGTACGACGCGTTCCTGGCGGGCGGCGCCGAGAACTTCAGCGGGATGGTGCGTTCCGGCGGCACCCCGCAGGCCCGGAGTAATCAGCGGCTGGTCATCGGGCCGTGGGATCACCTCGGGTGGGGACGTCCGGGCAGCGGCGTACCCGCGCCCATGCTCGCCGCCGCCGGGCCCGCGGGCAACAGCCCGGTCAACGACCTGATGCTGGCCTGGTTCGACCACTTCCTGAAGGGGCAGGACAGCAAGGTCGCCGGCCGGCCCACGGTGGACTACTTCCTGATGGGTGCGAACAAGTGGAAGACCGCGTCCGCGTGGCCGCTGCCGAACACCCGCTGGACCACGTACTACCTGTCCGGAAGCGGCGCGAGCGGAGTGTCCGGGCGGCTCGGCGCGTTGCGGACCGCGCCGCCGCAGGATCCGCAGCAGCCGGACGTCTACTACTACGACCCGCTCGATCCGGTGCCCAGCGCCGGAGGGCATTCCTGTTGCGGAGCGTCCTCGGGGCCGCAGGGGCCCTACGATCAGTACGTCGTCGAACAGCGCTCCGACGTGCTGACCTACACCACCGCCGCACTGTCCGCCGACACCGAGCTGACCGGGCCGACCGAGGTGCGACTCTGGGCGTCGTCCACCGCCCCGGACACCGACTTCACCGCGAAACTCGTCGCCGTCGCGCCGGACGGATCCACGGTCAACCTGAACGACGGGATCATCCGCACCCCGTTCCGCGATTCACTGGAGGCTCCCACTCCGGCCGTTCCCGGACAGCCGTATCAGTATCGGATCGAGATCTGGCCGACCAGCTATCTGGTGAAGGCCGGATCTCGTATCCGGCTGGAGATTTCCAGCAGCGACTACCCGCAATTCGCCCCGAATCCCAATACCGGCCAACAGTTCGGCGCTAGTGCCGATACGCAGATCGCGACCCAGACCATCCTGCACGACGCCGCCCATCCGTCCTCGGTGGTGCTGCCGGTCATTCCGCCGGGCGGTGCCGCCTCGAGCAGTTTCCCCATGGACGCGACGAAATAGCGTCGTTCAGGCGGCCTCGGTGGCGATCTCGTCGGGACGTGCGGGTTCGGCCTCGGCCTGCCGTTCCCATCGTCCGGCCAGCCAGGCGCAGACGAACAACTGGATCTGGTGGAAGATCATCAGCGGCAGCACGATCAGGCCGATCGGGTGTCCGGCGAACAGGACCGTGGCCATCGGCAGGCCGCTGGCCAGGCTCTTCTTCGAACCGCAGAAGATCATCACGATCCGGTCGCCGCGATCGAATCCGAGCAGCCGGCTCGCGACCGTGGTCAGCGCCAGCACCACCGCGAGCACCGCGACGCACACCACGACCACCGCCAGCAGGGACAGCAGCGAAATGCCGCCCCAGATGTGTTCCACCATGCTGTCGCTGAACGCGGCGTAGACGACCAGGTACACCGAACCGCGGTCGACCACCTTGGTGACGGTGGCGTGCCGCATGAGCACCTGCAGCGGTCCGCGCAGCAGCTGTCCGGCCAGGAACGGCAGCAGCAACTGCAACACGATCGCCGTAATCGAGCCCATCGACACCGTCGCCTGGCCGGTGGTGTCCATCAGCAGCATGACCAGCAGCGGCGTGACGAACACCCCGAGCAGGTTGGACAGCGACGCGCTCACCACCGCACCGGCCACATTGCCGCGCGCGATCGAGGTGAACGCGATCGAGGACTGCACGGTCGAGGGCAGCAGGCACAGGTAGAGCAGGCCGGTGTACAGGTCGTCGGTGAGCACCGACGGGACCAGCAGTCGCAGCGCCAGTCCGATCAGCGGGAAGACCAGATAGGTCACGGCCAGCACGCTCGAGTGCAGTCGCCAGTGCTTGAGCCCTTCCACCGCCTCGCGTGGCTGCAAGCGGGCGCCGTACAGCAGGAACAGGATGCCGATCGCGATCTTGGTGGCCCAGCTCAGTACGCCGGCGGCCTCGCCTCGGGCGGGCAGGAGCGCGGCGACCAGGACGGCCGCCAGCAGACCCAGCATGAAGGCGTCGATCCGGAGTTTGGCGAGAAGCTGCACAAAGGCACGATACGTGCCGGACGAATGATCGCAAAAGTCGTTCGAACTGATATCTCTGAACGCATAGCATGATGAATATGTTCGATCCGGAACAACTGCGCACCTTCCTGACCGTCGAGCGGGCTGGCGGGTTCACGGCCGCGGGGCGCATTCTGGGACTGCGCCAATCCACCGTCAGCGGCCATATCGCCAAACTCGAGCAGGCGGCCGGGCGGGCGCTGTTCCGCCGCGACACCCGCAATCTGGCGTTGACCGCCGACGGTGCGGCGATGGTCGGCTTCGCCCGCAGCATTCTCGATGCCCAGGCCCACGCCGAACGCTACTTCTCCGAGTCCCGGCTCTCCGGCCTGATCCGCCTGGGCGCATCGGACGACGTGGTGGCCCGGGAACTGCCCGATGTACTGCTGGAATTCCAGCGCAGTCACCCGGGCGTCGACCTGGAGTTGACGGTCGGTCTGAGCGAGACGCTGCGCAACCGGCTCGCGGCCGGGGAACTGGATCTGATGGTGGCCAAGCGGCGGCCGGGGGAGCAGCACGGCGAACTGCTGTGGCGCGACCGGCTGGTGTGGGCGGCGCGTTCGGGCGCGACGGGTTTCACCGATCCGGTGCCGCTGGTGACCTATCCGCCGCCGAGTATGACCCGCGAGGCCGCGCTGCACGCGCTGGAGCAGGCGGGCCGCACCTGGCGGATCGCCTGCGTCAGCGACAGCCAACTGGGCCTGCGGGCGGCGGTCCTGGCTGGGCTGGGCGTCATCGTGCACGCCGAAAGTCTTCTTCCCCCAGGGCTTTTCGCCGTCGCGGATGATCGGCTGCCGAAACTGGGCGATCTGGAGTTCGTACTGCTGCGCCGCCGCAGCCGGTTGTCCGAGCCGGAGCGGGCGCTGTGCGAGGCGATCGTGGCGGGCGCGCGGCGCGAGCACGCGGCGGCGCCCCGTCGTGCCGGGTGAGCACGCCGGAGTGGGCACGATCGCCTGTCGGTGGCCGTCGCTAATCTGGTTTCGTGGCAGATCCAGCGACGTACCGGCCAGCGCCGGGCACCATCCCCGTCGATCCCGGCGTGTACAAGTTCCGGGATTCCTTCGGACAGGTCATCTACGTCGGCAAGGCCAAGAGTCTGCGCAGCCGGTTGAATTCGTACTTCGCCGATATCACCGCGCTGCATCCGCGCACCCGCCAGATGGTGACCACCGCCGCGAGCGTCGAGTGGACCGTGGTCTCCACCGAGGTGGAAGCCCTTCAGCTGGAATACAACTGGATCAAGGAGTTCGATCCGCGGTTCAACGTCCGTTACCGCGACGACAAGAGCTATCCCATGCTCGCGGTGAGCATGAACGAGGAGTACCCGCGGGTATTCGTCTATCGCGGCGCGCGCAAGAAGGGGGTGCGGTACTTCGGCCCGTACGCACACGCCTGGGCGATCCGCGAGACGGTGGATCTGCTGCTGCGGGTGTTCCCGGTGCGCACCTGCTCGGCCGGAGTCTTCAAGCGGCACAGTCAGATCGGCCGCCCGTGCCTGCTCGGCTACATCGACAAGTGCTCCGCGCCGTGTATCGACCGGGTCAGTGCCGAGGAGCACCGGCGCATCGCCGAGGACTTCTGCGATTTCCTGGCCGGTAAGACCGACCGCATGGTGCGCGAGCTGGAACGCCGGATGCACGCCGCGGCAGAGGATTTGGACTTCGAGACCGCGGCCCGCCTGCGCGACGACGTGCAGGCGCTGCGGCGCGCGCTGGAGAAGCAGGCCGTGGTGCTGGGCACCGGCACCGATGCCGACGTGGTCGCCTTCGCCACCGACGAACTCGAGGCCGCGGTGCAGATCTTCCACGTCCGCGACGGCCGGGTCCGCGGTCAGCGCGGCTGGGTGGTCGACAAATCGGGCGATGCGGTCGACCTGGTCGCGCAGGATTCCGCCGCACCCGGCTCGGACCGGGACGCCGCGGGTCTCGGCGGGGATCGGGATGCCGCGAACTCCGCGGGCAGCCAGGAATCCCTCGGCGACCAGGAATCCGTGACCGGCGACGAATCCGCGGCCGACGTGGCGTCCACGGGCCCCGCTCATGGGCGGCGGCCCGTGGAATCCGGTGACGCCGCGGCGCAGGACGCCGCAGTGGGCTTCACGGAGCCGGCGGCGGAGTCCAGCGGTGAACTGGCCGCGCTGGTGGAGCAGTTTCTCACCCAGTTCTACGGTGAGCAGGCCGCGTTCGCGGAGCAGACCAGCACGGAGTCGCCGGGCTCGGTCGTACCGCGCGAGGTGCTGGTGCCCGCCTTGCCCGGTGACCTCGAACAGGTGCAGGGCTGGCTCTCGGGGCTGCGCGGTTCGGCGGTGCAGTTGCGGGTGCCCCAGCGCGGGGACAAGAAGGCGCTGATGGAGACCGTCCAGCGCAACGCCGCCGAGGCCCTGGCTCAGCACAAGCTCAAGCGGGCCGGTGACCTCACCGCGAGATCGGCTGCGCTGCAAGGCATTCAGGACGCGCTGGACCTCGACACCGCACCGCTGCGAATCGAGTGCGTGGACATCAGCCATGTGCAGGGCACCGATGTGGTCGCCTCCCTCGTCGTCTTCGAGGACGGGCTCGCGCGCAAATCCGAGTACCGGCACTACGCGATCAAGGAGGCCGCGGGCGAGGGCCGCTCGGACGACGTCGCCAGCATCGCGGAGGTCACCCGCCGCCGGTTCCAGCGATTGCGCCGCGACCTGGAACTGCTCGAGGCCGAGGACAACCCCACTCCGGGCATCGATCCGAAGACCGGCAAACCCCGCAAGTTCTCCTATCCGCCCAATCTGTACGTCGTCGACGGCGGTGCGCCGCAGGTCGCGGCCGCGGCAGAGGTGCTGGACGATCTCGGCATCACCGACGTCGCGGTGATCGGACTGGCCAAACGCCTGGAGGAGGTGTGGGTTCCCGGCGAACTGGACCCGGTGATCATGCCGCGCAACAGCGAGTCGCTGTATCTGTTGCAGCGCGTGCGCGACGAGGCGCACCGATTCGCCATCACCTTCCACCGCAGCAAACGTTCCCGCCGGATGACCGCCTCGGCCCTGGACTCGGTTCCCGGGCTCGGCCAGGCGCGCCGGACCGCGCTGGTCACCCATTTCGGCTCGGTCGCCCGGCTCGAGCAGGCTACGGTGGAGGAGATCACACAGGTTCCGGGCATCGGGGTGGCAACCGCGAAGGCGGTGCTCGCGGCCTTGCACGGCGAATAGGCGCCGCCTATCAATCGGATGGCACGGTTACGTCTCGATGTCGCCCGGCGCGCGTACCGGGCGCCGGATACGGGAAAAAGGCAGGATGATCGCATGAGCGCCAGCAACGGATCCGGTAGGACATGACCAGCGTGGAGTCGAACGGTAGTGCGTCGGATGCGTCGGCGTCCTCGGCCTCGTCCGGTTCGGCGGCCGGGCGCGCGGTCGAGGTCGTCATCGTCACCGGGCTTTCCGGCGCCGGGCGCGGCACTGCGGCGCGGGTGCTCGAGGATCTGGGCTGGTACGTGGCGGACAATCTGCCGCCGGAACTGATCGAGCGGATGATCGAACTCGGCGTCTCCGCCGATCCGCCCATCCGGCGCCTGGCGCTGGTGATGGATGTGCGCAGTCGCTTCTTCACCGGCAACCTCTCGGCGGTCACCGAGCAGTTGCGCGCCGCGGGGGTGCGCACCCGGGTACTGTTCCTCGAGGCGTCCGACGACGTGCTCATCCGCCGATTCGGATTCGCGCGCCGGCGTCATCCGTTGCAGAGCGAGAGCGCCGACGGCACCCTGTCCGCGGGCATCGCCGCCGAGCGAGCCCGGCTCGACTCGGTGAAAACCGCTGCCGACCTGGTGATCGACACGACAGCTCTGTCGGTTCATCAGCTGCACCGCAAATTGGAGGAGGCATACGGCGGCGGCGCGCCCAAGGCACTGCAGGTCACCATCCAGTCCTTCGGTTTCAAGTACGGAGTGCCGCTGGATGCGGATATGGTGTTCGACTTGCGTTTCCTGCCCAACCCGCATTGGGTACCGGAACTACGTGAGCACACCGGACAGGATGTGGTGGTCAGTGAGTACGTGTTGTCTCGTCCCGGTGCACAGGACTATCTGCAGACCTGTCGCCACCTGATAGACCTGACGACCGACGGCTACCGCCAAGAGGGGAAGCGCTATATGACCGTGGCAGTGGGCTGCACCGGCGGAAAGCACCGCAGTGTCGCCGTGGCCGAGGCACTGGGTGAGGCGTTGGGTGAGGCGAGCGCGGACCCCGTGCGCGTGGTGCACCGCGACCTGGGGCGCGAATGAGTGCCGAGGGGCCGGATTCGGCCCTGGTCGCCCTGGGCGGCGGGCACGGGCTGTACGCGACGCTGACCGCGGCGCGCCGGCTCACCTCCGACGTCACCGCCGTGGTGACCGTCGCCGACGACGGCGGCTCGTCCGGGCGGCTGCGCGCGGAGTTGGGCATGTTGCCGCCGGGCGATCTGCGCATGGCCCTCGCGGCGCTGGCCGAGGAGACCGACGGGGTGTGGGCGCGCACGGTTCAGCACCGTTTCGGCGGAAGCGGCGCGCTGGCCGGACATTCGGCCGGGAACCTGATCCTGGCCGCGCTCACCGAGGTACTCGGCGATCCGGTTGCCGCACTGGACACCGTGGGTTCGCTGCTGCGCTGCACCGGGCGGGTACTGCCGATGTCCCCGGCCGCGCTGACCATCGAAGCCGACGTGTCCGGGCTCGAGGCCGACCCCAGGGTGAGCCGGTGTATCCGCGGACAGGTCGCGGTGGCCACCACGCCGGGTAAGGTGCGGCGGGTGCGCCTGATCCCCTCGGACCCGCCGGCGAGTCCCGAGGCCACCTCGGCGATCGAACACGCCGATGTGGTGATCCTCGGTCCCGGATCCTGGTTCACCAGCGTCATTCCGCACGTGCTGGTGCCGGGATTGCATGAGGCACTGGTACATACGCGCGCCCGAAAAGTCCTGGTACTCAACCTCGCTGCCGAGCCCGGCGAGACCGCCGGATTCTCCGCCGAGCGCCATTTACATGTATTGTCCCAGCACGCACCGGATTTCGCGGTGGACCACGTGGTGGTGGACTCCGGGTCCGTACCCGAGGGTAGGGAACGCGAACATGTGGCAAGAGCTGCCGAACAGCTGCGTGCGCGAGTAACCTTCGCTGATGTCGCCGAGGCGGGGACGGACCGGCACCACCCTGGGAAGTTGGCCGCCGCACTGGATCAGGTGATCCGGGCGCCCCGGCCGGAATCAGCAGGGCTTCGAGTCGAAGGACGGCACATGGGCCAGGATGTGCGGTCCGCGTTGGGTGGAAAGGAGCGGGTCTCGTGGCGATGACAGCCGAGGTGAAAGACGAGCTGAGCCGTCTGTCCGTCTCGCAGGTCTCATCTCGCAAGGCCGAATTGTCGGCGCTACTACGGTTCGCCGGCGGGCTGCACATCGTCGGCGGGCGGGTGATCGTCGAGGCGGAGGTCGATATGGGCTCCATCGCCCGGCGACTACGTCGCGAGATCTTCGAGCTGTACGGCTACGGCTCGGATGTGCACGTACTCGGCGCCGGCGGCCTGCGCAAGACCTCCCGGTACGTGGTGCGGGTGTCCAAGGAGGGCGAGGCGCTCGCGCGCCAGACCGGCCTGCTGGACGTGCGCGGTCGCCCGGTGCGCGGCCTGCCCGCGCAGGTGGTCGGCGGCAGTCTCGGCGATGCGGAGGCCGCGTGGCGCGGCGCGTTCCTCGCGCACGGCTCGCTCACCGAGCCCGGCCGCTCCTCGGCGCTCGAGGTGAGCTGCCCGGGCCCGGAGGCCGCCCTGGCCCTGGTCGGCGCGGCGCGGCGGATGGGCATCCAGGCCCGCAATCGCGAGATCCGCGGCACCGACCGCGTCGTGGTGCGCGACGGTGAGGCCATCGGCGCGCTGCTGACCCGGATGGGCGCGCAGGACACCCGGTTGACCTGGGAGGAGCGGCGGATGCGCCGCGAGGTCCGGGCCACCGCGAACCGCCTGGCCAATTTCGACGACGCGAATCTGCGCCGCTCGGCCCGGGCCGCGGTGGCCGCGGCCGCGCGGGTCGAGCGGGCGCTGGAGATACTCGGCGACGACGTGCCCGACCATCTGGCCGCGGCCGGGAAGTTGCGCGTCGAGCATCGTCAGGCCTCGCTCGAGGAGCTGGGCCAGCTCGCCGACCCGCCGATGACCAAGGACGCGGTCGCGGGCCGGATCCGGCGGCTGCTGTCGATGGCGGACCGCCGCGCCAAGGAACTCGGCATTCCGGACACCGAGTCCGCGGTCACCGCCGAATTGCTCGAAGACGCCTGAGGCATACGCCGGCCGATAGCCGCCGTGGTGCGAACATCCTTGCGCCGCGGCGGCTTTCGTCACTTTCGGGCGGATCGACCGCGGTCCTGTCGGTGCGGGTCGGTATTCTGCGAGGACGTTCTCGCAGTGTCGCGGGGACTCGGGTGATGCCCGGCGTTCTCACCGTGACCAGGGGCGTGTCCGTGACATGACGGCCGGGCATTAGGGTGGACCGACAACGGAGAAGAATCCGCAGAAAGCTGAGGAGCGATAACGTGACTGTCCGGGTAGGCATCAACGGCTTCGGCCGCATCGGGCGTAACTTCTTCAGGGCGGTCGAGGCGCAGAAGGCGCTCGGCACAACGGAAATCGAAGTCGTCGCGGTCAACGACCTCACCGACAACGCCACCTTGGCGACCCTGCTCAAGTACGACTCGATCCTGGGTCGCCTGCCGCAGGATGTCTCGCTCGACGGCGACGACACCATCGTGGTCGGCGATCAGCGCATCAAGGCGCTGGCCATCAAGGAGGGCCCGTCGGCGCTGCCGTGGGGCGAGCTGGGCGTCGACGTGGTGGTGGAGTCCACCGGTATCTTCACCGACGCGACCAAGGCCAAGGGGCATCTGGCCGCGGGCGCGAAGAAGGTGATCATCTCCGCCCCCGCCAAGGGTGAGGACCTGACCGTCGTGATGGGCGTCAACGACGACAAGTACGACGGCAGCCAGAACATCATCTCCAACGCCTCGTGCACCACGAACTGCCTGGGTCCGCTGGCGAAGGTGCTGAACGACGAGTTCGGCATCGTCAAGGGCCTGATGACCACCATCCACGCCTACACCCAGGACCAGAACCTGCAGGACGGCCCGCACAAGGATCTGCGTCGCGCCCGCGCCGCCGCGCTGAACATCGTGCCGACCAGCACCGGTGCGGCCAAGGCCATCGGCCTGGTGCTGCCCGAGCTGAACGGCAAGCTGGACGGCTACTCGCTGCGCGTGCCGATCCCCACCGGCTCGATCACCGACCTGACCGCCGACCTGGCCAAGAAGGCGTCGGTCGAGGAGATCAACGCGGCGTTCAAGGCCGCCGCCGAGGGCCCGCTGAAGGGCATCCTGAAGTACAGCACCGACCCGATCGTGTCGAGCGACATCGTCACCGACCCGCACTCGTCGATCTTCGACGCGCCGCTGACCAAGATCATCGACGACCAGGTCAAGGTGTACTCCTGGTACGACAACGAGTGGGGCTACTCCAACCGCCTCGCCGACCTCATCGGCCTCGTCGGCAAGTCGCTCTGAACGATATGACCGTCAAGACACTTCAGGATCTCCTGGACGAGGGTGTCGAAGGCCGGGGCGTGCTCGTGCGCTCCGACCTGAACGTCCCCTTGGACAATGGGGTCATCACCGATCCGGGCCGCATCATCGCCTCGGTTCCCACCGTCTCCAAGCTGGTCGAGGCCGGCGCCAAGGTGGTGCTGACCGCGCACCTGGGCCGCCCGAAGGGCGAGCCCGATCCCGCGCTGTCGCTGGCGCCGGTCGCCGAGCGCCTGGCGCAGGAGCTGGGCCGCAACGTCCAGCTCGCGGGTGACGTGGTGGGCCAGGACGCGCTCGCGCGTTCGGAGGGCCTCACCGACGGCGATGTGCTGCTGTTGGAGAACATCCGTTTCGATCCGCGCGAGACCAGCAAGGACGACGCCGAGCGCGGCAAACTGGCCCGCGCGCTGGTCGAACTGGTCGGCGAGGACGGCGCGTTCGTCTCCGACGGCTTCGGCGTCGTGCACCGCAAGCAGGCCTCGGTCTACGACGTGGCCGCCCTGCTGCCGCATTATGCGGGCACGCTGGTCGCGGCCGAGGTGGACGTGCTGCGCAAACTGACGGCCGATACCGAACGGCCGTACGCGGTCGTGCTGGGCGGGTCGAAGGTCTCGGACAAGCTGGCGGTCATCGAGGCGCTGGCGCCGAAGGTCGACACCCTGGTCATCGGCGGTGGCATGTGCTTCACATTCCTTGCCGCACAAGGCATTTCGGTAGGTTCCTCGCTGTTGCAGGAGGAGATGATCGAGACCTGCCGCGGCCTGCTGGACCGGTACGCCGACGTCATCCACCTGCCCCGTGACATCGTGGCGGCGGAGAAGTTCGCCGCGGACGCGGATTCGAAGGTGGTGCCCGCCGACGAGATTCCCGAGGGCTGGATGGGCCTGGACATCGGCCCGGACTCGGCGGCCCGCTTCGGCGCGCTGCTGACCGAGGCGCGCACGGTGTTCTGGAACGGCCCGATGGGCGTGTTCGAGTTCGAGAAGTTCGCCGACGGCACCCGCAAGGTGGCCGAGGCGATCGTGCGGGCGACCGAGAAGGGTGCGTTCACGGTCGTCGGCGGCGGCGACACGGCCGCGGCGGTGCGTACGCTGGGTCTGCCGGAGGACGGTTTCTCGCACATCTCCACCGGCGGCGGCGCGTCGCTGGAATATCTGGAGGGCAAGGAACTGCCCGGCATCGCGGTATTGGAGGGCTGAGGCGGGTGGCACGCAAACCGCTCATCGCGGGCAACTGGAAGATGAACCTCAATCATCTCGAGGCCATCGCCCTGGTTCAGAAGATCGCATTCGCCTTGCCGGACAAGTACTTCGACAAGGTCGACGTGACGGTGATTCCGCCGTTCGTGGACATCCGGAGTGTGCAGACCCTGGTGGAGGGCGACCGACTGCTGGTCACCTATGGCGCCCAGGACGTCTCGGTGCACGAATCGGGCGCGTACACCGGCGAGATCAGCGCATCGATGCTGGCCAAGCTGGGCTGCTCGTTCGTCGTGGTCGGGCATTCGGAGCGGCGTCAGTACCACACCGAGGACGACGCGACCGTGCTGGCCAAGGCCAAGCAGGCGCTCGCGCACGGGATCACCCCGATCGTGTGCATCGGCGAGGGCCTGGGTGTGCGCGAGGTGAGCGAACATGTCGCGTACAACCTCGAGCAGCTGCGCGGTTCGCTCGCGGGCCTCACGGCCGATGAGATCGCCAAGGTCGTCATCGCGTACGAGCCGGTGTGGGCCATCGGCACCGGACGGGTCGCGACCCCCGCGGACGCGCAGGAGGTGTGCGGCGCGATCCGCGGCGAGCTGGCCGAGCTGGCGAACCCGCAGGTGGCCGCCTCGGTCCGAGTGCTGTACGGGGGTTCGGTGAACGCCAAGAACGTCGGCGAACTGGTCGCGCAGACCGATATCGACGGTGCGCTCGTCGGCGGCGCGTCGCTCAAGGGTGACGAGTTCGCCACCCTCTCGGCGATCGCCGCGGGCGGTCCGCTGCCGTAACATGCTGTCCCGCAACCAGAATCGGCCCGGCCGCGCAACCCGCGCGGCCGGGCCGATCGGTTCGGCCGGATGATCAGCCGATGCGCGCGACCCCGCTGAGCATGGAGACGGCCTCGGGGCGGGGGTGCGCGTGCCAGGTTTCCGGACGCCACGTCATCACCGAGGTGATCCCCGGCGGCACCAGTTCCATGCCGGTGAAGAACGGTTCGAACTCGGCGGTGGAGCGTAACCGGAACGGGATGCCGCTGCGCTCGTTGGCCTCGCGGGTCTCGTTCAGATCCTCCTGGGTGAGGTGGTCGTCGGTGGCGTGGGTCATGACGAGGTAGCTGCCGGGAGCCAGCGCCTCGCACAGCTGCCGTACCAGCTCGTGCGGCTTCTCCTCGTCGGTGATGAAATGCATGACCGCCACCAGCATCAGCGCCACCGGCCGGCTCAGGTCCAGGGTGGACAGCAGATCCGGATGGGACAGGATGGCCGCCGGATCGCGCACGTCGGCGTCGAGATAGGCGGTGGCGCCCTCGGGCGAGCTGTCCAGCAGCGTGCGGGCGTGAATCAGCACGATCGGATCGTTGTCCACATAGACGATGCGCGACTCCGGTGCGATGCCCTGGGCGATCTCGTGCACGTTGCCCGCCGTGGGCAGCCCGGCGCCGATGTCCAGGAACTGCCGGATTCCGGCCTCCTCGGTGAGATAACTGACCGCCCGGCGCAGGAAGTTGCGATTCTCCAGGCAGGCGAAGCGGATCGTCGGAAATGCCTCGGCGACGAGTTCGGCGGATTCTCGATCGGCCTCGAAATTGTTCTTGCCACCGAGCCAGTAGTCGTAGCGGCGGGCCGGATGCGGCGTGGTGACATCGATACCTTCGGGTACGAATTCGGAGTTCACGCTGCCCTCTTTCCTGTCGACTACTGTGATCATGTCAGCTTGGACAGTGAACCGGTAGCGGCTGTGCCGCACCGTCCGGAAGGCATCTCCATGCAGTTGCAGTACAGCCCATACGATTTCGACGTCCACGAGAATCCGTATCCGTATTACCAACAGCTGCGCGAGCAGGCGCCGGTGTTCCGCAACGAGACGGACGATTTCTGGGCGTTGTCCCGCCACGCCGATGTGCTGGCCGCCCTCCGCGATTCGGATCGTTTCTCCAGCGCGAACGGGCTGCGAATGGAACCGGCATTTTGGGGCCCGCAGGCGGAGCGCTTCTTCTCCTTCGTGGCGATGGATCCGCCCAAGCACACCCGGCTGCGCGGGCTGGTGGTGCGGGCTTTCACCCAGCACCGGGTGCAGTCGCTCGAGCCGCGGCTGCGGGAGATCGCTCGCGGCCTGCTCGAGCCGCTGCTCGAACGCGGTAGTTTCGATCTGATGTCCGAGTTCGCCGGACCGTATCCGACCGAGGTGATCTCCGAGCTGGTAGGGGTGCCCGAGGCCGATCGGGCGATGGTCCGCAAACTCGGCATGGAGATCATGTACACCGAGGAGGAGTCCACCGATCTGCGGCCAGAGGCCATGCAGGCGATCGGCGCCCTGGTCGGCTACTACACCGAGCTGACCATCGAACGCGCCGCGCACCGCGGTGACGATCTGCTCTCGGGCCTGCTCGACGCCGCAGACGGTGCCGACCGGCTCACTCCCGAGGAGATCGTGGGCGTGGTGATCCTGCTGGTCGGCGCGGGTATCGAGACGGCCATGCTGACCCTGGGCAATCTGTGGCACGCGGCCTGGCAGCATCCCGATCAGCGCCGGATCGCGCTGGGCGCGCGGTCGCCGTCGCCGCTGGGCCGGATCGAGGACTGGATCGACGAGGCGATGCGGTACGACCCGTCGAATCAGGTGATCCTGCGAACCACCACCGTGCCGGTGGAATTGCACGGGGTGACGATTCCGGCAGACGCGCGCATTCTGCTGCTGAGCGGTTCGGCCAATCGCGATCCGCGCGTGTTCGAGAACCCGGACCGGTTCGACCTGGACCGCGACAGCGGCGACGCGGTGAGGTTCGGCAGCGGCCGCCACCACTGCCTCGGGTCCAATCTCGGCCTGCTGGAATTGCGGATCGCGTTGCAGGAGATCGTATCTCGCATCGCCGACTTCGAGGTCGACCCAGCCGGGCTGCGCCGCGTCCATTCCTCCAACAACCGTGGTTTCACGGCACTGCCCACCACGGTCATCTCGCGCTGACCAGGCTCGCCGATTTCGAGGTCGACCCGGCCGGACTGCGCCGCGTCCATTCCACGAACAACCGCGGTTTCACCGCGCTGCCGACCATGGTCACTCCGCGCTGACCGGGGTGTACACCGATCGCCGGAAACAACAGAGCCGCAACAGGTGCCGGCCGATGATGGCGTGCTGCCCGAGATGCGATGGTCAGGCGGAAACCACTGCGGCCGCGGCATTCTCGATGGTGGTCTCGTCCAGCAGCACGTGTGCGGTGGCCGGGCCCAGGGGGACGAAGCTGTCCGCGCTGGTGACGCGGGTGATCGGGCCGGTGAACCCGGCGTCGATCAGGGCGGTGCACACCGCCTCGGAGATCCCTCCGCTGCGGCGGGTTTCGTCGGCGATGACGACGCGGCCGGTGGCGCGGGCGTGATGCAGGATGTCCTCGGCGGGAAGCGGTGCGAGCCAGCGTAAATCGAGCACACGGGCGTGAATTCCGCGCTGGGACAGCCGTCGTGCGGCGCGCAGGCTCATGCGCAGCCCGTTGGCGAAGGTGACGATGGTGAGATCGGTTCCGTCGCCGTGGATTCGGGCGCGGCCGATATCGATCGATTCGTCGGCGGGAGTGGCCAGCCAGTCGTCGTCGCCTGATTCGTGCAGGTCGCGGGTGTGGTAGAGGGCGATCGGCTCGAGGTAGACGCAGACCCGGCCGTCGACCCGGGCCGCGGCCACGCAGGTGCGCAGCATGCCCGCGGCGTCGTCCGGACGGGCGGGCGAGGCGATCACCAATCCGGGGATATCCCGCAGTGCCGCAACGGAATTGTCGTTGTGAAAGTGTCCGCCGAACCCCTTCTGGTAGGCGTACGCGGCGATGCGCACGACCATCGGATTGCGGAACTGTCCGGCGGAGAAGAACTGCTGCGTGGCGGCCTCGCCCCGGATCTGGTCGAGCGCGTTGTGCACATACGCCAGATATTGGATCTCCGGGATCGGCACGAATCCGGCCGGACCCGCACCGAGCGCGGTGCCCAGCACGCTCTGTTCGTCCAGCAGCGTATCGAATACCCGCCGCGCGCCGAATCGGCGTTGCAGACCCTTCGTCACCCCGTACACCCCGCCCTTGCGGCCGACGTCCTCGCCGAAGACGAGCAGGTCGCCGTCGCGTTCGAGCAGCTGCGCCAGGGTGTGGTTGATCGACTGCGCGAGCGTCATCGAGGGTGTTCCGCCCGCTGAAGTATCCACCGGCACAACATCGTTCGGGGACACCGGTGCTCGTCCCGCGCGGTCCGGGTTCGCGGATCCTGCCGGTGTGCGCTTGCGGGCGTCGAACGCGCGTGCACCCGGCGGCATCGGCGGGTCGGGCAGCGGCCCGGTGCGCATGGCGTCCGCGCGAAGCCGGTCGGGGTGGTTCGGTGCCAGGGGCGCGATGACCGCGGCGGTGGAGTCGAGGGTGGCCGCTCCGGTGACCTGTGCGGCGACTCCCGCGACCTCGCCCGCGATGGCGTCGTACCGGGCGATGAGTTCCCGCGCGCCGATGCTGCCCGAGCCGACCAGCAGACGTCCGGTCGCGGTGACCGGGTCGCGGCGCAACTCCTCGGCGAGGTCGCTCGCGCGGCGATATGCCGATTCCACATCCGAGCCCGCGTGGCCGAGCAGCCGGGTGGTGCGCAGGCGCAGGAACGCCGGCAGCCGGTTCTCCCGGACCCAGGCCGTCGCTTCGGCCGAAACGGTCAGTGTCGCAAGCACATCGGAGCCGTCGACCTCGAAATAGCGCAGACCCGGACGAGTTCCGTAGGCGCGGCCGATCCAGTCCGGGGGAGTGGGCACGCTCAGCCCGATGCCGTTGTCCTCGCAGACGAACAGCACCGGCATCGGGATCTGCTGATGGGCGGTGTGCACGGCCGTGTTGATCGCCCCGGCCGCGGTCGAATGATTGGCCGAGGCATCCCCGAACGTGCACACCACCACCGCATCGGACGGCCACGGGGTGAATCTGCCCAGCCGGTCGGCCCGGTCCAGCGCGAAGGCCAGGCCCACCGCACGCGGCAGATGGGAGGCGATCGTCGAGGTCTGCGGCAGGATCGCGGCGGGCCTGCTGCCGAACACCTTGTGCCGCCCACCGGATATCGGGTCCGCGGCCGCGGCCACCACGCCCAGCAGAACGTCCCGGATGGGATCGGAGCCCTCGACCCGTCGGCAGCGATGCACGAAGAACGCGCCCGAACGATAGTGCAGCAGCGCCGGGTCGGTCGGGCGCAGCACCGCGGCGAGAGCGGCGTTCCCCTCGTGTCCCGAGGATCCGATGCTGTAGTACCCGTGTCCGGCGGCGGTGAGCGCGCGGGCCGCCAGATCCAGGTGCCGGCTGGTGGCCTGCGCGTCGAACAGCTCGAGCACCGCGCCCGCGGTATACGGGCTGCCCGGCAAAACGGATTCGGTTGCGGCACGGGGAGTTCCGGGCCGCACGGCGGCCACCGCCGCGCGGAACCGCCGATCGAGTTCTGCTTCTCGTTCGTTGATCACCCGTGTCATGCTGCCCTTCGCCTGGTCACCGGGGGCCGGTTTCACTCGGAGCGCAGGATCAGGCCGGTGTTGTTCGCCCGGTTGCGGACGGTCAGCGTGTCCGAGTCGACGGTGGCCTCGGTCGTGCCGTTCAAGGCTTCCAGGACCTGCTGTTCGACCTGCATGACATCGGGTGCGCACGTCATCCGGGTGGTGCCGAGGTGGAAGGTGGCGGTCGAGCCGGAGATATCGGCGGTGCCGGTCATCCGGTTACATCCCGCGCTACCGCTGACGCGACCGTCGGAGGCGATGGTGAGCGTGGGGCGCGCGGTGTCCAGGGCCTGCGACCGGACCTGTCCCTCCGGCCGCAGCAGTGTCGTGACGACCCACGCGGTCCCGGTCAACGGCAGATCCGGCCGCAGTACGCGCTTGTCCCGCAGGGTGACCGTGACCTCGTGCCCGGTGAGGGTGAGCGTGTTGCCGGACAGCGACCACTTCGGCCCGGACTCGAGCAGCGCTGTCTGCCAGCCGTCCGCCCCCGCCCTGTCGCCGATACAGGCCATCATGGTCGTGGCCATCCGGGAGACGCGCAGCACCGACCCGTCGAAGCTCACCGGTCCGCTGCTGCTGTTGCATCCCGAATCGGCGGAGACGCGTCCGTCGGCGAAACTCAGCGTCAGCGGCCCGCCGCCGGGAATCGGCGTTCCCTCGACCCCGGTGGAGATGTAGGTGTGGCCCATCGGTGTCGGTGCGGGCCCCGACGAACCGCCCGAGCACCCGGCCAGCAGCGCACAGGCCAGCAGCGCGGGCGCCAACAACCGCCGGGCGTCTCGGCCTGTTCGGCGGGGAGATTGCGATCGCGCTGCGGCCGGCATGCCGCGATGCTACCGGCGGCGATCGACGCCACCCGGGAACCGGACGGGCGCGCCGAGGGCGTCGACGGGCGACCACCGGCGAGGATTGCGTCGAGGGGCGGCCCGGGTACCTCGAGGGGCAACCTCCGGGCCAGGAGTGCTCGGAAGTCAGCGAGACAGCCACGGCGGGGTGTCGCCCGCGTCGGCGAGCGGACCGATCGGACAGACTCCGCCCGACCCGAGAACAGTCGCCGATGATCCTGGGCGAACCGTCTTCGCTCGGCCGGTGGCACTGCTGTGAGGTGGACCGGACGCGGCGGTCGGATCGCGGGCGCCGTCGGCCGAACTGGTTCTCGCGGCTGCCGCGGTGGCGGAAAGTGGCCGCTTTCCGGTTCTCGACCGCTGCCCACCGGGAGTGCGCACCGGCGAGGGATCACCTGATGCGGGGGTATCGCGGGGTTGTGCATAAACTGTCGGGCATGCGCATGTTCCTGGATATCCTCCTGGTGATCACCAGCGTGTTGCTGGTGTTGCTGGTGTTGCTGCACCGCGCGAAGGGCGGGGGCCTGTCCAACCTGTTCGGCGGCGGCGTGCAGTCGAGCCTGTCCGGATCCACCGTCGTCGAGAAGAACCTCGACCGCATCACCATCTTCACCGGTCTCATCTGGCTGATCGCGATTCTGGGCATCGGCCTGGAGATCAAGTTCGCCTGATCGCGAGCGCCCCGGCGGTCGCCACGGCGAGGACGATCGCCGCGATCGCGACGGCGGTCCCGTACCCGTCGCCCAGCACCGGCTCCGGCACGACCGACGAAACCTCCTGGCCCGGAGACGATTCCGGTCGCGAGATCGTCACCTGCACGAACTTCGGCGAGTCGATCGAATTGATCACCGCGGGCCGAGGTATCGGCGCGGTGCCCGAACCGGCTCGTACCCGGGCCCCGCATCCTGGCGTGACGTATCTTGACGTTCCGGACGCGCCGCCGTCTCACCTCTACCTGGTCTGGCGTGCCAAACCGGCCCCGTTGCGGTCGGTGCAGCGCTTCAGCGACGTCGCCTGACCGCGGCCCGCAGCACCGGGCTCATTCCGGTAGTGCGAGAGGTTCACGGAGCCGGGTATCGGCCTCGGCGGCCGGATCCCGGCGCATGGTGCGGACCCACACCGCGAAACCCCAGGCCACGAACCCGGCGTAGACGAGGTACAGCACCGCCGACGGGTAGTACCCGGCCCGCAGCAGCAGCGGCACGCCGACCAGGTCCACCGCGATCCACAGCAGCCAGAATTCGGCGAGCCCGCGTGCCATCCCGTAGGTGGCCAGGACCGAGCCGGTGAAGATCCACGCCTCGGCCCACGGACCGTACGATCCGAGCCAGGCGAACAGCTTCGTGCAGATCAGCGTGCCCAGAATCATCGCGGCGACCAGGGTCCAGCGTTCCCGGGCGCTCGCCCAGCGCGGTACCACGGCGCGGTGTTCGAGCCCGGTCTCTCGCCGGGAATGCCGGTACCAAGCCCACCAGCCGTAGCCGCTCACCGCGATGAACATCAGCTGACGGCCTGCTTGACCGGCCATGTTCAGGTGCTGCGGGGTGTCGAACACGCCCCCGGCGAAGACGGTGAACAGCAGAGCGTTCCCCGCGATCCCGACCGGCCATGCCCACACCCGTCGCCGCATTCCGCCGATCGCGGAGGCCAGGCCGAAGCCGTTACCGATCACCTCGCGCCAGAGGATCGTCGACCCCGCGATGTGGAGTTCGGCATCGAGCAGCGCTGATACAGGATTCACCTCAGCTGTAACCCCGGGCTCCGGATTTCTCATCCTGGTGCGGTAGGGATGTGCTTGCGGCATGCGGCGACTCGGCCACCGATCGAGCGGCGGGAACCGGGTTCTACGCTGAACGGGTGTGGGGCCGGCCGCATCCCGGCCCCACACCCGCGCTGTTACGCCTGGGCCAGGCTCAGCCGGCGGTTCTCGTCGTCGAGCTGCATGATCCGGACGTCGAGTACCGAGCCGACCCGCGGCTCGCCCCGCCACTCCCGCGTGTGCAGCAGGCCGTGGATGCCCGGAGCCACCTCGAGGAACGCGCCGAACGGCACGACCGAGACGACGGTCGCCGCGAGTGCGCTACCCGGGGTGTGGGCAGCGCGGAACGCGGCCCATGCCGAGGGCGAAACTGGTTGGTGGGACATGTGATTCACCTCCTCTCGCAGTCCCTGGAAGTAGAACGGGACGCGTTCGGAGGGCGGGCCTCTGGCCCGCGCCGCGATCACCTCGCGGCCGGGAATCCTGTCTGTGCGCGGCTGGTAGCCGACCCGGCAGTCACGCGAGCCAGATTAGGCCGACGCCGGGTCGGCGGTCAAGCCCGCCGAGGGGTCTCAGCCCAGTCGGGGAATCCGGCCGTCGACATCGGTGAAACCGTAGGCGTCGGCGAGATCGCGGACCCGCCAAGGCTTTCCGGTGCGGGCGCGGCGGTCCGGATCGGCGGCCAGGGCGACGACGGCACGTCCCGGGAAGCGCGGTGTCTCGGCCTCGTCGAGGTCGAAGGTGCCCTCACCGGGCAGCGTGATCATTCGGCGGCCCTGGGTATCGGCCGGAACCATCTGCAGCAGTTCGGTATTCACGATGCCCGGCCACAGCGAGACCGCGGTGACGCCGGTGTCGGCCAGATCGTGGGCCATATCCGCGGTGAGCCGGTCCACCGCGCACTTGGCGACGCCGTAGACGGCGTTGTGGGTGTAGTGCTGCGCGCCGGGGGAGGAGACGTTCACGATCAGGCCGCCCGATTCGATGAGCGCCGGTGCGGCGAAAACGCTTGCCACATAATGAGATCGAACGCCGATGTCGAAACTCTCGTCCCACGCCTGCGGGGGCACCTCCCAGAACGGACGGCCCAGCCAGCGTGCGGAGGCCGGCGCGTTGTAGACGTTGTTGACCAGCACGTCCAGGCGGCCGTCATCAGAGCGTACCTTGTCGAACAGGGCCTGCACCGCGTCGTCGTCGGCATGGTCGCACACATGGGGCACTCCGATGCCGCCCAGCTCACCGATCTCCGCGGCGGTCTGCGCCACGGTTCCCGGCAGGCGGCCCGGCGTCGCGGACCGGCCCGTCAGGTAGACCGTCGCGCCCGCCGCACCCAGTTCCAGTGCGATGCCCTTGCCGATGCCGCGGCTGGCGCCGGTGACGACCGCGACCTTTCCGGCGAGTATTCCGTTCACGACTTCAGGACACTACCTTGAGATGAGAACACGTTCTAGTTATGGAGGCGGAGTGGAGCCGACGCATCGGCAGGTGGCGACCAACGGGATCCGGATGCATATCGCGGAGCAGGGCGCCGGATATCCGGTGATCTTCTGTCACGGGTTTCCGCACGGCTGGTCGGTGTGGCGGCGACAGCTGGGCGCCCTGGCGACGGCCGGATATCACGCGATAGCCCCCGACCTGCGCGGATATGGGCGCACCGAGGCGCCCGAGGGGGTCGAGGCCACGACGAATCAGGCCGTGATCGGCGATCTGCTCGGCCTGCTCGACCAGATCGGGGCGCAGCACGCGGTCTTCGTCGGCCTGGACTTCGGCGCGCAGCTGGTTTGGGAACTGTCGCTGCGCGAGCCCGGGCGTGTCGCGGCGGTATTCGTGCTGAACAACCCGTATGCGCCGCGCCCGCCCAAGCCGCCGTCGGCATTCTGGACCAAGGCCGCCGAACGGCACTTCCTGCATCTGTCGTATTTCCAGACGCCCGGTGTCGCCGACGCCGAACTGGCCGCGCGCCCGCGCGAATTCCTGGCCCGCGTGTACTACTCGCTCAGCGGCGACTACCACTATCTGGACACCTGGAAGAATCCCCCCGGCATCGGCTATCTCGACGCACTGCCACCGGCCCCCGCCCTGCCCTGGTCGTGGTTGTCCGAGGCCGAATTCCAGGCCCAGGTAACGGAATTCGAGCGCACCGGGTTCACGGGCGGGCTGAACTGGTACCGCGCCCTGGACCGCAACTGGGAGTTGACCGCGGACCTGCCGACCACGGTGCCGGTTCCCGCCTACTTCCTGTACGGCGAGAACGATCCGGATATGGAAGGCTTCAGCGGGCGCGACCCGCTGGCCACGCTCCGCGCGCACGTGCCGGATCTGCGTGCGGTCGAAAAGGTCTCCGGCGCGGGCCATCTCGTGCAATGGGAGCGTACCGACGCGGTGAACGAGTTCCTCACCCGGCACCTGAGCGCTCTCGATCCGGCGCACATCTGATCGATCGGATTGCGGCCACCGCTGGATGCGCAGCGCCCCGGTCCGGTCCGGTCCGCCGAAGCAGGTTGCGACAAAGGCGAATTCGGAAACCGGGCAGCCGAGGCGATCACGACGACGGGGCGCAGACGCGCCCGGACCCCGAGGGGCACCGCGATCGTCGGCGCAGCCGACGACACGATCTGTGCACCTCGGCCGCGCCCAAGCCGCTCGCCCCGACCGGGCGAGCGGGAAAGCTTGTCAGCGCGGCAGTTTGGCCGCGGCGGGCTCGTCCAGCAACCAGGTGGTCGTCTCCGAGCCGACCGCGCCGGCCGACGGGATGTCGTCCGGGCTCGCACCGCCGACGGCCGCGGCGACGGCCTCGGCTTTCCCGGCGCCGCCGACGACCAGGACGACGTGGCGGGCGCGGTGGACCGCGGGCAGGGTCAGGGTGATGCGCACCGGCGGCGGCTTGGGCGAATTCGTCACCGCCACAACGAGTTCGTGTTCCTCGCGCACCGCATCGGTATGCGGGAACAGCGAATTGACGTGACCCTCACCGCCCATGCCGAGCAGATGCAGGTCGAACGAACCGTATTCGGCCAGATGGGCGTGCACGGTCGCCGAGTATTCGGCCGCCGCCTCCACCGGATCCGGGTATTCGCCGTCCGAGGTGGCCATCGGATGCACCCGCGAGGGATCCAGCGGCACGTGATCGAGCAGCGCCTGGCGAGCCTGCAGATCGTTCCGGTCCGGATCGCCCGCCGGGACGAACCGGTCGTCGCCCCAGAACACCTCGAGGCGCGACCAGTCGATGTCGCCCGGAGATTTGCGGACCTGCTCGAGCAGCTCGATCCCGGTTCCACCACCGGTCAGCACGACCGAGGCCACACGCCGTTCGGCCTGCGCCGCGGTCACCACGGCGACGAAACGCGCCGCGGCGGCCGCGACCAGATTCTCGGTGCTCGGGTGGACTTCGACGGTCGGTTCGGACATCGATCACCTCTCGGTTCCGGTTGCCTAGTCGTAGATCACCTTATCGATACCCGCGAGCGCCTCGGCGTAGGTCTCGTCGGAGTCCAGGCGGCGCAGTTCCTCGGCCAGGCAGTCGTTGGTCTCCCGCCGGGCCAGGGCGAACCGCTGGCCGGGCTCACCGGTGCGGGTCAGGGTGGCGGTGCGACCGGTCTGCGGTCGCGAGATGGCGATCGACACGGTGGGGCGATGCAGTTCCACCCGCAGATCGCCGATGCGCCGGTGCACCGGGCAGTCCAGCCGGGCCGCCAGCCATCCGGCCAGGATGTCCAGCGCGGGCTCCTCTTTCAGGCCCGACACCGTCACCGATTCGACCGGTTCGAACGGCGGCTCGTCCAGCGCGGAGGCCAGCAGCGCCCGCCAGAACGTCACCCGGCTCCACGCCAGATCGGTATCGCCCTCGGCGTAGGACTGCAGCCGGCCCTTGATCGCGGCCCGCGGATCGGTGGCGAAGGTGGAGTCGGTGATCCGCCGAATCGCCAAGCGCCCCACCGAATCCTGCGACGGGAACTGCGGCGCCCCGCGCGGCCACCACGCCACCACCGGGGTATCGGCCAGCAGGAACGGGATCACCATGCTGGATTCGTGATTGACCAGCTCACCTTGCAGCCGGAGCACTATCACCTCGGCCGCGCCCGCATCACCGCCGACGCGGATCTGCGCGTCCACCTTGGTCTCGGCGAACCGATCGCCGCGAGCGAGCACGATGACGCGGCACGGATGTTCGCGGCTGGCGTCGTTGGCCGCGGCGATGGCGTCCTCGGCCTCGGAGCTGTCCAGCGTGCACACCACCAGCGTGAGGACCCGGCCCATGGTGACCACGCCGCTGGTCTCACGCAGCTTGACCAGGCGCTTGTTGACCGCCTGGGTGTCGGTGTCCGGCATGTCGACGATCACGGACGCCGCCATTCCCGCCCGCTGCGCGCGAGCATCTCATCGGCCGAGGCAGGACCCCAGGTGCCCGACTCGTACGGTTCGGGTTTGCCGTCCGCGGCCCAGTGCTCGAGCACGGGATCGAGGATGCGCCAGGACAATTCGACCTCTTCGTTGACCGGGAACAGGGACGGAACGCCGAGCAGCATGTCCAGGATGAGCCGCTCGTACGCCTCCGGCGAGGATTCGGTGAACGCCTCGCCGTAGCTGAAGTCCATGTTCACATCGCGCACTTCCATGCTCGACCCGGGCACCTTCGACCCGAACCGCAGCGTGATGCCCTCGTCCGGCTGCACCCGCACCACCAGCGCGTTCTGTCCGAGCTCCTCGGTCATGGTCTGGTCGAACGGCAGATGCGGCGCGCGCTTGAACACCACCGCGATCTCGGTCACCCTGCGGCCCAGGCGTTTTCCGGTGCGCAGATAGAACGGCACACCCGCCCAGCGCCGGGTTTCCACGTTGAGCGTGATCGCCGCGTAGGTCTCGGTCGTGGACTGCGGGTCGAAACCCTCCTCGTCCAGCAGCCCGACGACGTGCTCGCTGCCCTGCCAGCCCTCGGCGTACTGACCGCGTGCGGTGGTCTCGTCCAGCGGCTCGACCAGTTTCGCCGCCTGCAGCACCTTGATCTTCTCGATCTGCAGCTGGCGCGGGTGGAAGCTGATCGGATCCTCCATCGCGGTCAGCGCCATCAGTTGCAGCAGATGGTTCTGGATCACATCGCGCGCCGCGCCGATGCCATCGTAATAGCCTGCGCGCCCGCCCAATCCGATGTCCTCGGCCATCGTGATCTGCACGTGGTCGACGTACCCGGAGTTCCAGATGGGTTCGAACAACTCGTTGGCGAAGCGCAGTGCCAACAGGTTCTGCACCGTCTCCTTGCCGAGGTAGTGGTCGATCCGGAAGACGGTTTCCTCCGGAAACACCTCGTTCACCAGGGCGTTGAGTTCCTTGGCGCTTTCCAGGTCGTGCCCGAACGGCTTCTCGATGACCACTCGCCGCCACGGCTTGGGCTTGCCCGGACCGGGATCCTTCGGTTCGGCCAGGCCGGTGCGGGAGAGCTGCTTGAGCACCTGCGGGAAGGCGTTGGGCGGAATCGACAGGTAGAACGCGTGATTGCCGCCTGTGCCGCGGTCCTGATCGAGCTGGGCGAGGGTCGTCGCGAGCTGGGAGAAGGCCGCGTCGTCCTCGAAGGTGCCCTGCACGAACCGGATGCCCTCGGCGAGCTGTTCCCACACCTCCTGCCGAAAGGGCGTGCGCGAGTGCGCTTTCACCGCGTCCAGGACGACTTCCGCGAAATCCTCGTCCTGGTAGTCGCGGCGAGCGAAGCCGACCAGTGCGAAACCCGGGGGCAGCAGCCCCCGGTTCGCCAGGTCGTAGATGGCCGGCATCAGCTTCTTGCGAGAGAGGTCACCGGTGACACCGAAGATCACCATGCTGCACGGACCCGCGATCCGGGGCAGCCGCTTGTCACGCTCGTCGCGCAGCGGATTGCCCGGCACGGCCGTTGTCTCCTGGCCGGCCATCGTGGTTACCGGCTCCCCTCGAGTTCGGCCGCGGTTGCGGAAAGCAGTTCTTCCCAGGACTTCTCGAACTTGTCCACGCCTTCGCGCTCGAGTACCGCGAACACGTCGGCCAGGTCGATGCCGACGGCGCTGAGCCGATCGAAGACCTGCTGCGCCTCGTCGCCCTTGTTCGAGACCGCGTCACCGTCGAACGTGCCGTGGTCGGCGTAGGCCTCGAGGGTCTTCTCCGGCAGCGTGTTCACCGTCTTGGGGCCGACGAGTTCGGTGATGTACATCGTGTCCGGGTAGTCCGGGTTCTTCACGCCCGTGGACGCCCACAGCGGACGCTGCACGTTCGCACCGCCCGAGGCGGCCAGATGCGCGAAGGTCGAGGTGTGCGCACCGCCGTCGAAGACGTCCTGGTACGCGGCATAGGCCAAGCGCGCGTTGGCGATTCCCGCCTTGCCGCGCAACTCGAGCGCCTCCGGGGTGCCGATGGCCTCCAGCCGCTTGTCGATCTCGGTGTCCACGCGGGAGACGAAGAACGAAGCGACGGAATGGATCTTGGCCAGATCGTGTCCGGCGATCTTCGCGTTCCGCAGACCGTCCAGGTACGCGCCCATCACGCTGACGTAGCGCTGCACCGAGAAGATCAGCGTCACGTTGACGCTGATGCCCTCGGCGATCACCTTCGTGATCGCGGGCAGGCCCGGCTCGGTCGCGGGGATCTTGATCAGCAGGTTGGGCCGGTCGACGATCTTCCACAGCTCGATCGCCTGCGCGACGGTCTTGTCGGTGTCGAAGGCCAGGCGCGGGTCGACCTCGATGGAGACCCGCCCGTCGACGCCGCCGGTGGCCTCGAAGGTTTCGGCGAACACGTCGCAGGCGTTGCGGACGTCGTCGGTGGTGATGGTGCGGATCGCCGAATCGACGTCCGCGCCGCGTGCGGCGAGCTCGTTGACCTGCTCGTCGTACGCGTGGCCCTTGCTCAGGGCGCTCTGGAAGATGGTCGGATTGGTGGTGACGCCGACGACGCTGCGGGTGGCGATGAGGTCGGCGAGATTACCGGACCGGATGCGGTCCCGTGACAGATCGTCGAGCCATACCGACACACCCGCGGCGGACAGTGCGGCGAGGTTCTCATTCTGTGTCACTGCGCTTATCCCTTCACCTTGTCGAGTGAACGCTGAGCGGCCTCGACCACGGCGTCGGCGGTGATGCCGAACTCGCGGAACAGGGTCTTGTAGTCGGCCGATGCCCCGAAGTGCTCGATCGAGACGTTCTCACCGGCGTCACCCGAGAACCGGTGCCACGGCATCGCGATTCCGGCCTCGACGGTGACGCGAGCCTTCACCTCCGGCGGAAGCACCTGGTCGCGGTAGGCCTTGTCCTGCGCGTCGAACCACTCAACACACGGCATGGACACCACGCGGGTGCCGATGCCCTGCGCCTCCAGCCTAGTCCGCGCCTCGACCGCGAGCTGAACTTCCGAACCGGTGGCGATCAGGATCGCCTGCGGTGTGCCCGTGGAGGATTCGGCCAGCACGTAGCCGCCGCGCCGGACGCCCTCGTAACTCGTGCCCTCGAGCACCGGAACGTCCTGGCGGGTGAGCGCCAGCGCGGACGGGCCGTCGATGTGCGCGCCCTCGGCGGGGGTGAAGTGCGAGTGCCGCTCGGAGCTGTCCAGCTCGAGAATGGTCCGCCAGGCGTAGGCGGTTTCGTTCGCGTCGCCGGGGCGCACGACGTTCAGGCCCGGGATGGCCCGCAGCGCGGAGAGGTGCTCGATCGGCTGGTGGGTGGGGCCGTCCTCGCCGAGGCCGATGGAGTCGTGCGTCCACACGTAGATCGCCGGAACCCGCATGACCGCGGCCAGGCGCACCGCCGGGCGCATGTAGTCGGAGAACACCAGGAAGGTGCCGCCGTACGGGCGGGTCGGCCCGTGCAGGGCGATGCCGTTGAGGATCGCGCCCATGGCGTGCTCGCGCACACCGAAGTGCAGCGTGCGGCCGTACGGGTCGGCCTTCCACATACCGGTCGAGATCGACGCCGGGCCGAAGCTGGGCGTCTCGGGCATCGTGGTGTTGTTGGATTCGGCCAGGTCGGCCGAGCCGCCCCAGAGTTCGGGCAGCACCGGTGCGAGGGCCGCCAGAGCCTTGCCCGAGGCCTTGCGGGTGGAGATGCCCTTCGGGTCGGCCTCCCAGGACGGCAGCGTGTCGGCCCAGCCCTCGGGCAGGCGACGGGCCTGCAGCCGGTCGAACAGCGCCTTGTTCTCCGGATTGGCCTGCGCCCAGGCGTCGAACGAGTCCTGCCAGGCGGCGCGGGCGGCCTTGGCGCGGGCGGCGGCGTTGTTGCGGGTGTGGCCGATGACCGCGTCGTCCACGTCGAAGGACTTGTCCGGATCGAAGCCCAGGGCCCGCTTGGTGCCCGCGACCTCGTCCGCGCCCAGCGCCGCCCCGTGCGCGGAACCGGTGTTCATCTTGTTGGGCGCGGGATAGCCGATGATGGTCCGCAGCAGGATGAACGAGGGCTGGTCGGTGACGGCCCTCGCGGCCTCGAGCGCGGCCTCGATCGCGGTGACGTCCTCGCCGCCCTCGACCACCTGCACATGCCAGCCGTAGGCGCGGTAGCGCGCGGCGGTGTCCTCGGACAGCGCGATGGAGGTGTCGTCCTCGATGGAGATCTTGTTGTCGTCGTAGATGACGACCAGGTTGCCCAGCTGCTGGGTGCCCGCGAGCGAGGACGCCTCGGAGGTGACGCCCTCCTCGATATCGCCGTCGGAGGCGATGACGTAGATGAAGTGGTCGAACGGGCTCTCCCCGGCCGCGGCGGCCGGATCGAACAGGCCGCGCTCGCGGCGGGCGGCCATCGCCATGCCGACCGCCGAGGCCAGACCCTGACCCAGCGGGCCGGTGGTGATCTCGACGCCGGGGGTGTGCCGGTACTCCGGGTGACCCGGGGTCAACGAACCCCACTTGCGCAGGGTCTCCAGATCGCGCAGTTCGAGGCCGAATCCGGCCAGGTACAGCTGGATGTACTGGGTGAGGCTGGAATGCCCGCAGGACAGCACGAAGCGGTCGCGGCCGACCCACTCCGGGTCGGCGGGATCCAGGCGCATGACGCGCTGGTACAGCGTGTAGGCCAGCGGGGCGAGGCTCATCGCGGTGCCGGGGTGACCATTTCCGGCCTGCTGCACAGCATCCGCGGCGAGCACGCGGACCGTGTCGACGGCCTTGGTGTCCAGTTCGGTCCAGTCGTCCGGATGGTTCGGCTGGGTGAGGGAGCGGATGTCGTCTGTGACTGACACGACCGGAGTTCTCCTGACCTTCTCGTCAACTTCAGCGGCGGGTTCGGGCTGTTGTGCTCACCACCCTAGAGGCCGCGTGCGGGAGTGTGACAGGAACCCTGCTGGATCGGCGTTCATGTCCGGATCGACTGCGGCAGGTGGGCGATCGCCGCGATGACGCCGATGTCTCGTGGCCGCGTCGCGCCTGCGGCAGGGCAGGATTCGTGGCGGTCGGTGCCGGAGCGCATCCCGCCTGGGTCTACCATCGTCTGTAGTAGTCGGCCGCGCCGCCGGTGTGTGCCCTGGTCCAGGGTAGTACCGCTGAGCCGGGCGCGCTGAGTTCCGTGACCGGATCGAGCACCACCTGCGAGGAGAGACAGTGCGGATTGGGCAGCAGCCGGATGGGCGTACCTCCGCATCCGCTCCGGCCATGCGCAGGCCGAGGACGGCTGTGCCGGCTGCGCCAGGTGAGGCGCATGGTTCCTCCCGGACGGCGCTGGCTGACCGTGTCACCGGCACCGGCCCGTTGTCGGCGCTCACCCGCCGCGTGCTGGCCTATATCGCGCTGACCAAACCGCGCGTGATCGAACTGCTGCTGGTCGCGACGATCCCGACGATGCTGCTGGCCCATCGCGGCCATGTCGACATCGGGCTGATCCTGGCCACGCTGTTCGGCGGCTGGATGGGCGCGGCGAGCGCGAACACGCTCAACTGTGTGGCCGACGCCGATATCGACAAGGTCATGAAGCGGACCTCGAAGCGGCCGCTCGCGCGCGAGGCGGTGCCCACGCGCAACGCGTTCGTCTTCGGCCTCACGCTCGGCGTCGGCTCGTTCGCGTGGCTGTGGTGGCAGGCGAATCTGCTGTCCGGCCTGCTGGTCGTCGCGACGATCCTGTTCTACGTCTTCGTGTACACCCTCGGGCTCAAGCGCCGCACCTCGCAGAACGTGGTGTGGGGCGGCGCGGCCGGATGTATGCCGGTGCTGGTGGGCTGGTCCGCGGTGACCGGCACGATCGGCTGGCCCGCGATCGTGCTGTTCCTGGTGATCTTCTTCTGGACGCCGCCGCACACGTGGGCGCTGGCCATGCGCTACAAGGAGGACTACCGCGCGGCCGGGGTGCCGATGCTGCCCGTGGTGGCGACGGAGAAGGCCGTCACCAAGCAGATCGTGATCTACACCTGGCTGACCGTATTGGCCACGCTCGCACTGATTCCCGCGACGGGCGTCATCTACGCGGCGGTCGCCCTCGTGGCGGGAGCCTGGTTCCTGCTCATGGCGCATCAGCTGTATTCCGGTGTGCGCCGGGGTGAATCGGTCAAACCACTGCGGCTGTTCCTGCAGTCGAACAACTACCTCGCGGTCGTATTCTGCGGCCTGGCCGTCGATTCCGTACTCGGCTGGCACGCTCTGTTCTAGGTCTCCGCTTCGCTCCGACGGGGTTTTCGGCGCTTTGAGGCTCGTCGTTCAGCCCTCGAGACTCGGCCTTCGGCCATGCGCTTCGAGGGCTGAACGACGAGCCCGCGCCGAAAACCTTGCAGGTCTTCTTGCTGAGCCTTTCGCTTCGCGGGCGACTCCCAGCGGGACGGAGACGCTTCGCCGCTGGGCGCGTTGGGCTTCGCCTCGCTTCGCGTCGGCGGGGTTTTGGTGGGGGTGCGCCTGAAGGCCTCGGGGTGCTGTTCTGTTCAGCCCTTACGCTTGTGGGTGACGTGTGCAGCGGGACGGAGAGTTGTTTTGTCGTTGTGTGCGTTGATGTTTCGTCTGGCGTTGCGTCGGTGGGGTTTTGGTGGGGGTGCGCCGAGGGCCTTGAGGTGTTGGTTTGTTCAGTCTTTCGCTTCGTGGGCGACTTGCAGCGAGACGGAGACGCTTGTCGTTGGGTGCGTTGACGTTTCGTTTGGCTCGCGTCGGTGAGGTTTTCGGTGGGTGTGCGCCTCGAAGGCCTCGACGTGCTGTTTGTTCAGCCCTCGCTTCGTGGGCGACTTGCAGCGGGACGGAGGCGCTTCCCGGCTGGGCGTGTCGGTGTTCGCTCCGGCGGGGTTGGGGCGGTGTGTGCCGCCGAGTCCGGCGGCACCGAATGCCGCCGGAGTGGGCCGGCGGCGTTCGGTGCCGAACTCCCGATCACCTACCCGGGCAGGGTTGTAGCGGATAACACGCGGGGGCGATCGTGTCGGAGGGGATGGTGGGGTCGGGGGTGGTGGTGCCGGTGGGCTTGGTGAACTCGTCCGGCTCGGAGGTGGTGGCGGCGGGGCCTGTGCTCGGATGCCGGCTGTTGCCGCCGCCGCTGCAGGTGGCTGCCACGACCAGAACGATCACCAGGAATGCCAGCAGTACCAACGGGACCACGCCGCGGCCGCGACGACGCGGCGGCTCGGGTTCGGGGCGCGGGTCGAACGGGACCGAGTACGGCTGTGCTTGGTTCGGGTACGGCGGTGCGGCAGCGAAGGATTCGCGCTGTCGCTGTTCCTGTTGTCGCGGCGGGCGGTTCTGCGGATAGCCGGGCGGGGGCGCGTACTCGCGCGGTGGTCCGGGCTGTTGCTGCTGTTGTCGCGGCATCGGCTGTTGCGGGGGCGGCGGCTGCTGTGGCCGCGGCCGCGGTGCGCTGCCGGTGAGTGGAACCGGGGAAACCGGGACCGCGGGCCCGGAGGGGGTGGAAGCCGCGGGAGCGGGCTGCGCGGTGACGGCCGGTGCGGGTCCGCGGCTCCGCCCGCGGTCCGCGCTCGGGGCCGGGAACCCCTCCGCGATCAGATCGGAATACGTTGCGGCCGCGGCGAATCCGAGGGTACCGAGTGCCTGGCCGACCTGCGCGGCATCCCAGGTGTCCGCCGGGGGCGGATTCGTCCCGGATTCATCACCGGCGATCCGGTTGAAATAGGCCCGCAGCGAGGACGGACCGTCCCCGACCACCACGTCGATACCACTGGGCAGCGGCCCCTTCTCCAGGGCGATCCGCGTGCCGAGCTGGGGGATCACCAGCACGATGCCGGTCACCGCGACCGACTCGCGACCCGGTGCGGAGCGCAGTTCGTGCTCGAGTCCGCGGGTGCGGGTGTTGACCTCCTCCATCGGCTCGGTGCCGCTCTGCACGCCCTCGAGCGGGGCGATCCGGCCATCGATCGTCCACGGTTCGGTCGCGGCGCAGACCAGGGTGCCGTTCACCCGCTCGGTGAAGCCTTTCAGGACGACGACCACGCACGTCTTGGGCGTCCACACGATGACATCGGCGCTGTCGGACTTGACGATCGCGATGCCGGGTAACGCGTGAGCTCCGGTCCAGGACTTCAGCCAGTTCACCACTGTGCGCTCGGTGCTGGACAGCCGCGACGGGTCGTCACCACGAACCTTCACCAACATCTGATCAACCCCTGCCCGATGCCTCGTTGCCGACCGAGCTAGCAGTCGCCCGATCACCGTAAAGGGTACGGGGATCCAGGCGAATCGGCTTGCGCGGCAGCACAGATGATGCATTATCCGCGCTGCCGCGGCACAGCCGGGTCACCCGTCGTTGCGCCAGGCCAGGTAACCGTCGGGCCGGATCGGCACGCGGGTTCCGGGATTCGCGGCGTACGCGGTGAAGGCGTGTGAGCCGATCGCGGCGAGCTGCCCGTCGCGTGGCCGGACATCGGGGCCGACCAGCGAATACGTCCGGGTGGCAGGGTATTCGGGGACGATCGCGCCGTCGGGCTCGCCGCCGAAACGCAGCAGCGTCGCGTGCGGCCCGCGGAACAGTTCGAACAGCCGCACGGTGCTGCCGTCGGCGCGGCGCAGGGGCGCGTCGGGTGCGCGGTCGCCCGCCACCAGCGGACCGGCCGCGTCCGCCGCGCGGTAGGTGATCGCGAGCTGATGGGTCTCCTCGCCCCGGTCCATCGCGTCCTCGGCCCCCGAGACGTGTTTGTCCAGCAGCGCCGAACTCAGGCCCAGAACCTGTGCGGCGACCGCGCGCCGCTCGTACTCGTAGCTGTCCGGTGGCGCGGGGGCCCGGTCGATGATCCGGACGCCGACGCCCCGGCGGGCCAGATCGGTGGCCAGGGTGAGCCCGGTCGGACCGGCTCCGGCGACGAGTACCTGACATCACCACGGCGGCCGGGCGCGCGGCGGGCTCGTTCTACAACTACTTCGCGAGCAAGGAGGAATTGCTCCAGGCATTACTGGAAGACTTTGCCGCCGAAGGAGATTCCGCGGCCCAGCAGCAGGAGCACAATCCGGATTTCACCGATCCGGACGCGGTGCGCTTTCACGTCGCGGCGTACTGGCGCTTCACCCGGCGGAACTGGCCGGTGCTGCACGCGATGAATCAGGCCGCGCTGGTCAATGCCGATTTCGCGCAGGTGGCGGCGCGCTTCTCGGCGGAGCATCGCAACGAGGTGGCCGATCACCTGGACGGCTTCGACGCCGCGAACCTGCGCCTGCCCAGCACCCCGACGCCAGTCTCGCGATGATGTTCCTGGCGATACACGGGCTGCTCGAGGTGACCGAGGACGGCATGCTCGACCTGAGCGACGACGACGCCAGGGTCTGACGCGGTTCGTGTATCGCGGTCTCACCGGCCGCGACTACTGAGCGAGGGCGACCGGAGTACGTGTCGCCCTCGCCCGACGGCGCGGTGGTCCGGCTAGGGGAGCAGGACGATCGAGCCGGTGGTCTTGCGGCTCTCCAGATCCCGGTGCGCGCGTTCGGCTTCGGCGAGCGGATAGGTCGCGCCGACCCGTACGCGCAGGTCGCCCGCTGCGATGGCGTTCATGATATCGCCTGCGCGCCAGAGCAATTCGGCGCGATCGCGGGTGTAGTGCGCCAGGGTGGGGCGGGTGATGAACAGCGACCCGCCGCTGTTGAGGCGTTGCAGGTCGAACGGCGGCACCTGCCCGCTGGCGCCGCCGAAGAGCGCGAGCATGCCGCGCACGCGCAGCGAGGCCAGACTGGCGTCGAAGGTGTCCTTGCCCACGCCGTCGTATACCGCGGCCACGCCGACGCCGTCGGTCAGCTCGCGCACCCGATCGGCCAGATCGTCGCCGTAGCGCAGCACCTCGGTCGCACCGGCCTCGCGCGAGAGCGCCTCCTTCTCGTCGGTGGACACGGTGGTGATGACGCGCACGCCCCGCGCGGCGGCAAGTTGGGTCAGGATCAGGCCGACACCGCCCGAACCCGCGTGCACCAGAATCGTTTCCCCGGCCTCGGGCCGGTAGACCGATTCGATCAGATAGTGCGCGGTCATCCCCTGCAAGAGCGCCGACGCGGCCACCGGAGGCTGCACCCCGTCCGGCACCGGGACCGCGACCGCGGCCTCGACGGCCACCTTGTCCGCGTAACTGCCGGGTGCGTCCGCCCAGGCGATCCGGTCGCCGACCCGGAAGTCGGTCACCTCGGCGCCGACCTCGCGCACCACCCCGGAACCCTCGGCGCCCGGGATATACGGCGTATTCGTCTGATAGACCCCGCTGCGGATGTACGTATCGATGAAGTTGATACCGATCGCCTCGGTCTCGACGAGGACCTGACCGGGGCCGACAACCGGATCGGGTACCTGTTCGTACTGCAGGACCTCGGGACCGCCCAGCTCGGAAACCTGAATCGCATGCATGTGTCGGTTCTACACCCGCACGGATGTGATCATTCCCGGCAGTGTGCCGGTACGGACCTACCGGGCGGTAAACTCGCCGTCATGAGTGCATCCGCGGCCCCAGCCAAGCCGTCGTCTTCCGTGATCGATTCGGTCGAGGATTTCGTCACCGCCCACGGCGGTTCCGCGACCGCGGTACTGCAGCCGCTCGGCCGCATCGGCGTCCGCATCACCCTGGTCGGCGGTGACGGCGTCCTCGGCGACCGCGTCGTCGCTGATCTGGCTACCGCGAAGGCCGTGGTCGAGGCCGTACCCGGGCTGAGCGAGGCCGAGCACTGGGACCGCGAGCTGACCTCGGTGGTCACCCCGGCCGCCGGCCACTGGGCGAGGATGGCCGGGTGGGTGGCGCACCAGGTGCGCTTCCCCAAGGCGCGAAACGAGCGCTGACCCGGCCCACATCACGTATCGTCTGCAACGCCCGGCTCGATCGCCGGGCGTTGCTCGTATCCGGGCGACCCTACGACGAGGGCGGGAGTCATGCGAATCCGGCGTTCGGTGACCGCGGCGGCGGTCGGTGCGTTGTCCCTGCTGCCGGTGACGGCGCCGGTCGCCGCGCAACCCGCAGCACTGCGGGTCTGTACGACCGGGGACTATCCGCCCTATTCGCTGAGCGACGGGCCCGGCGGCTATCGCGGTGTCGACATCGACCTGACCCGCGGTCTCGGCGAAATACTGCGCCGCCCCGTGGAATTCGTCCCCACGACCTGGTCCGCCCTGGCCGCGGACTTCGGCGCGAAGGATTGTGACATCGCCGCGGGCGGCATCTCCGAAGCGGCCTCGCGGCGCTCCTACGCGGATTTCTCGATCGGTTACGACACGGACGGGAAGGCGCCCATCGTGCGTGCCGCCGACGCGGGCCGGTACGCGACCATCGAGCAGATCAACCGGCCCGGGGTGCGCGTCGTGGTGAATCCCGGCGGGACCAACGAGGCGTTCGCCCGCGCGCATTTCCCGGCCGCCCGGCTGATCCTGTGGCCGGACAACCTGACCATGGTCGACCAACTCGACCGGGGCCGCGCCGACGTCTTCGTCACCGATTCGGTGGAAGGCCGCTACCGGGTGCGGCAACATCCCGGGCTGCGGGTGCTGCATCCGGATCACCCGTTCGACTCCTCGAACAAGATCTTCCTGCTGCGCCGCAACGATCCGCTGCTGGCCGCCGAGGTGAACGGCTGGCTGACGAGCCAGCTCGCGAGCGGCGGAGTGAACCGCGCCCTGGACGCCTGGATCGGCCCGCACGCGACCGCCTGAACCCAATGCCCGTGAATGTGACAGTGAGCCTTGTGAATTCGAGTATCGGTGAGGTGAAGTCGTGAAGGAGACGGAGGCGAGCCGCACGGCGGTGCTGGTGTGCCAGGGCCGCGCCGTGGGGGATGGGCGGCTGGCGCCGGATCGGTTCGCCGACCCTGTTGCGGCACAACTACTTCGCGACGACGAGCGCGCGGAGGTGGAGCTGGCCCGGTCCGGGAACGCGCCGTCGGGCTGGCGAGCGCGGATGCGCTACGAGATGCTCGGCGCGACCGCCGCGGTGCTGGTCACCCGGACGGTCGTGATCGACGACGCCGTGCGTGAGGCCGGAAATCCGCAACTGGTGGTACTCGGCGCGGGGCTGGACGCACGCGCCTGGCGCATGTCCGAACTGGCCGGTTCCGCGGTGTTCGAAGTGGATCACCCTGCCTCGCAACGGGATAAGCGCGAACGGGCCGAGGGCTTGGAGCCGGTCGCGAAATCGCTGACCTACGTACCGGTGGACTTCGGCCGCGACGCGCTCGGAGCCGCACTCGCGGCCGGCGGGCACGATCCGGCCGCCGCGACGACCTGGATCTGGGAGGGCGTGCTGCCGTACCTGACCAGCGAGCAGGTGGACTCGACCCTCGCCATCGTGGCCGAACGCTCGGCCGCCGGTAGCCGCCTGGTCGCGACCTATCCGGTGCACAACCGGGTCGCGGTGCTCGGCCGCCGGGCACTGCGCCTGTACAGCGGGCTGACCGGCGGTAAGGATCCGCTCGAGCACGAACGGCACATCTCGGCCTGGACGCCGGAGCAGATGGCGGTGCTGCTGGCCGGATACGGCCTGCGGATCACCGTCGACCGGGATCTGCGCGATATCGTGCGAGAGCTCTCGATTCCGGCCCGGGAATCCCGCTTCTACGGGCTGGGCCGGGTGGCGATCGCGGATCACTCCGGCTGAGCCGCGGATCGCCTCGTCGGCTAACCGCAGCCGCAGCCGCCGCCGCAGCAGCCGCCACCCGAGGGCGCCGGTGCGGCGACGGGCGCCGGGCTGTTCGCCGAGCCGGTCAGCGCGATGGTGGTGAGGAGTTTGACGGTGTCGGAGTGCCCGTCCGGACACACCGCGGGCGCGCTCGATTCGCTCATCGGCCGCTGGAGTTCGAAGGTTCCGGTGCATTCGCGGCAGCGGTACGCGTAGGTCGGCATGCTCGAATTATCTCCGATCGCCGTGACCGCCCGCACTCGGCACCTGTGCGGGCCTTCCGAACACGGTGTGGCGCAGCCGATTCAGGCGGCCTGGGTGACCGGAGCCGGGATCTCGGCGGATATCGGTTCGCGGGTTCGCATCGCGGCCCACAGCGCGGCGGTGGCGGCGGTGCAGGCGGCCGCGCCGCCGACGTGCACGGCGACCAGCGCCGCCGGGACGTGCGTGAAGTACTGCACGACGCCGACCAGGCCCTGGGCGCAGACCAGCGCGATCAAGACGATGTAGCGGTTGCGCAGCGCGCGGGTCATGCCGACCGTGGCGAGTCCGAAGCCCAGGCCGATCAGCAGCGCCAGGTAGGCGACCAGCATCTGGGCATGCGCGTGCACCAGCGTCACGATCTCGACCTTCAGGCGCACCACGGGTTTGCTGACGCTCTCGTCTCCGGCGTGCGGGCCCGCGCCGGTCACCAGCGTGCCGGCGATCAGGGTCGCGGTCAGGGCCAGCGCGCTGAGCGCGGTCAGCCAGCGCAGCGGTGCGGGCGCCCGCGGCGCGGGCACCGCGTCGTCCGGTTCGCCGACCTTCGCGAACAACAGCACCGCCAGCCACACCATCAGCATCGAGACCAGCAGATGGATCGCGACGGTCCACCACAGCAGTCCGGTCCGCACCGTGATGCCGCCGATGACCGCCTGCAGCACCGTGCCGCCGGGCATCAGCCAGGCGTAACCGACGACCTCGCGCCGCCGGCGGGCGCGCAGCACCGCCAGCACCACCAGCGCCGCGAACAGCGTCACCCCGAAGGTGAACATGCGATTGGTGAATTCGACCGTCTGATGCCATACCGGCACCGCGGCGTGCGGCAGCGGGGTGAAACTCCCCGGGAAGCACTGCGGCCAGGTCGGGCAGCCCAGCCCGGAGGAGGTGACGCGCACGACCGCGCCGGTCACCGAGATTCCGGCCTGGGACAGGATCACCAGGAACGCGATGATCCGTTGCACGCGCAGTGAGGGCAACGGCAGCAGGTCGACGAGTCGCATGAAGGCGCGTGACAGCACGCTCCGATGGTATCCCCGGCCCGGTCCCGCGACGCAGCCGGGCTACTACGGTCCGTCGTTTTGAATCGCCGCGAGCGGTTCGGCCGAACCGGGGTGCCGGTCGAACAGCGGCTAATCGAAACGGAAGTAGCGAGTGGCGAGCCAGCCGGTCACCACGCCCCACACGATCAGCACGACGAGCCCGTACCAGTCCACGCCGGTGCGCAACGCCTGGTCGAGCGCCTGTGCGAGGGCTCCGGACGGGAGCAGTCGCGCGACGATGCTCAGCGGCCGCGGGATGTCGCCGGCGGCGAAGACGACGCTGGCCACCGCGAGCATCACGAACCACAGGATATTGGCCAGGGCCAGCACGATTTCCGCCTTCAGGGTGCCGCCCAGCAGCAGGCCCATCGCGGCGAAGGTCGCCGTGCCCAGCGCGATCACCACCGCACCGAAGGCCAGCCCGCCCGCGCCCGGCCGCCAGCCCAGCGCGACGCCGATCAGGCCCAGCAGAATCGATTGCAGCACAACGACTATCAGCACCGCCGCGGATTTGCCGCCGACGATGCCCCAGCGCGGCAGCGCGGTGGCGCCGAGGCGTTTGAGCGCGCCGTAGCGGCGGTCGAAGCCGACCGCGATGGCCTGTCCGGTGAACGCGGTGGACATGATCGCCACCATCATCACCGCGGGCACGATCCGGTCCACCCGATGCTCGCCGAGACTGCTCAGCGGCAGCAGGGTCAGCCCGATGAGCATGGCGATCGGGATGAACATGGTCAGCAGGAGCTGTTCTCCGTTGCGCAGCAACAGGATCAGCTCCATCCGGGTCTGTGCCAGGAGCATCGGCGCGCGAGCGGCCGGGCGCGGGGCCGGGGTGAAGGTGCCGGGCGCGAATCGGGCGGAGGTTTCGGTCATCGCGAGTGCCTTCCGCTCGGAAACCGGGCTGGTGCGGACGAGAGGGCGGACCGGTCGCGACCGGGGTGCGGACAGGTGCTCAATTGCGCAGCTCCCTGCCGGTCAGCTCGAGGAAGACGTCCTCGAGGCGGCGCTGGTCGATCCGAATGTCGGTGGGCAGCACGTCGATTCGCGCACACCAGGCGGTGAGGGTGGCCAGCACCTGCGGGGTGATGTCGCCGCGCAGCAGATAGGAGCCGGGCGAGGTCTCCTGCGGTGCGAATCCCTCCGGCAGTGCCGTGGTCAGCAGCCGCAGGTCGAGTTTGGGCGGTGCGTTGAAATGCAGTTGCCCTTCGGCTCCGGCGGAGGTGACCTCGGTGGGCGTGCCCTGGGCGACGATGCTGCCGTGATCGATGATGACCAGGCGGTCCGCGAGCTGTTCGGCCTCGTCCATCATATGGGTGGTCAGCAGGACCCCGACCCCGTCGCGGCGCAGCGCGTCGATCAGTTCCCAGACCAGATGCCTTGCCTGCGCGTCCATTCCGGCCGTGGGCTCGTCCAGGAACACCATCTCCGGCCGGCCGACGAGCGCGCACGCCAGCGCGAGCCGCTGCTGCTGACCGCCGGACAGCCGCCGGTACGGCGTGCGCCGCGCCTCGCGCAGTCCGAGCGTGTCCAGCAGCCACTGCGGATCGAGCGGATCGGCCGAATAGGCGGCGACCAGATCGAGCATCTCCCCGGCCTTCGAACCGGGGTAGGCGCCCCCGCCCTGCAGCATCACGCCGATCCGGGGACGCAGGGCGTCGGTGTCGGCGATCGGGTCCAGGCCCAGCACGCGCACCGATCCGGCGTCGGGTGCGGAGAAGCCCTCGCACATCTCCACGGTCGTCGTCTTGCCCGCACCGTTGGGACCCAGCAGCGCGACGACCTCCGCGCGGGCCACCTCGAAACTCAGGCCGTCCACGGCAACGGTGTCGCCGAAGCGTTTGCGGACACCGTCGACGCTGACAGCGGTTTCCGATGCGTTCACGAGGTCACACCGTATGCCGCGGGCGGTTGTGACGAGGCAGACACCCCCGTGCGGTCGCGCCACGGCAGGCGGTTGCGGGTGAGCAGGATGAATCCGACGCCGACCACGACGGTGGCGCCGGCGGCCTCGATGATCTGGAACACGCCGAAATCCGCGCCGCGCGGCATCAGGATCAGGCCGACCACGGCGGACAGCACGATCGCGGGTGCGCGGAACGCCCGCGTCGTGGCCCAGGCGGCCAGCGGCACGATTGCCCACAGCAGGTACCACGGCTGCACCACCGGGAACAGCAGCACGATCGCCGCGAGTGAAACACCCAGGGCCCCAACGGGATGCAACCGACCGGTCCAGGTCGCCACGAGCATGCGCAGGCTCAGGAACGCGGCCACGGCACCGGCGATCGGGCGCGTGATGCTCAACACCGCGGTGGTGTGGTCGCCCAGGCCCAGCAGGACGCCGCCGAATCCGGTGATGACGCCGACCGCGGTCGGCAGCGACATCCAGCTGCGCACCGCCCCGGCGGTATTGAGCGTGTAGATCCAGCCGAAGCCCAGACCGCTGACATAGCTGACGAACAGCGTGGTGGCTACCGCGATGACGCCCAGCACGGCAGCGGCCTGCAACAGCGGGCGCAGCCCGCGGCCCCAGCGCCGGGCCAGGGCCATGCCGACGAAGCCGAGCACCAGGATCGAGGTGAATTTGATCGACGACGACAGGGTGATGACCACCGCGCCGAAGGTCAGCAGCGCCCATTCCCGTCGCCCGAACGGATGCGTCGGCTCGGTGGCGGGGGTGTCGAGTCCGTGGATGGCGCGCAGGCAGAACTCCAGGCCCGCCAGCATCAGCCCGAGCATCAGCGCGTCGTTGTGCACGCCGCCGACCAGGTGGAACAGCACCAGCGGATTGGCCGCGCCGAGCCACAGCGCGCTCACCGGCGCGACCCCGCAGCGCCGCGACAGCCGCGGCAGCGCCCAGACGATCAGCGCGACGCCGCCGAGTTCGAGCAGCCGGTGCACCCAGACGCCCGCGATGATGTTGTCGCCGGTCAGCTGGGCGATGCCGCGGCCCATCCACAGGAACAGCGGCCCGTACGGCGCGGGGGTGTCGCGCCAGATGTTGGGCACGTTGTTGGTCAGCACATTGGCCAGGCCCAGCCCCTCGGCCGGGCCGACCACGTACGGATCCATGCCGCGCTCGGCGATCTGGCTCTGCGCGAGATAGGAGTACACGTCGTTGGAGAACATCGGCGGCGCGATGGACAGCGGGACGATCCACAGCAGCAGCGTGCGGTCCAGCTGGGACCGGCTCAGGCGATGCCGCACCGTACCGCCGAACCCGCCGACCGCGTAGCGGCCCAGCAGCAGCCAGGCCAGCACGACCGCGACCGTGCCGATCATGCACATCGCCAGGGTCGGGGTGGCGGCGCGGGCGAACAGCCCCACCACCCGCATGCCCGAAACCGGATTCTGATGGACCGGTTGCGCGCCCACGCCCAGGGCGCTGATCGCCATCAGTACCGCGCCGGTGGCGCCGAGTAGCCGAATCCGCTTGAACTGCAACGTTTCCCGGGCATCGAGGCCGGGCGCATCGGCCTCGTTGGTGTGCAGGACGGCGATGGTGTGATCGGCGGGCGGCACATCCAGGCCCAACGCCCGGCGACTCAACTCGATGGACCTGCGCCGCATGTCTTCCACTACCGCCACGCTCACAGAGCTTAATTGCGTCATCAACCGGTGGCGGAGGGGGTGAGGTTTCGAAGTGGGGAGCGAGTTCCGGACCGGTGTGAGGAAGGCTGCAGCGCGCCATTCGGGTGGTTGACCAGGTGGTTTGCCTTGGCGCGAGGGTGAGGAAGGTGAACCTTACTAGAATGCGGGATGGAATTCCGTCACACTGATGTTGTGAAAACCGTGGGTTTGCGGAATGCGGAAACTGCCGCCGGGCGCCGGGAGGGCGCTCGGCGTGTTGTCGCGCCCGCTGCGCCGGCGGGCGAGGGTCACACCCGCGAAGCGGTCGTTCAGCTGCTGCTCGAGCAGGGGCCGGTGACCGCCACGGCCATCGGTGAACGGCTGGGGTTGAGCCCGGCGGGGGTGCGGCGGCATCTGGACGCGCTGATCGAATCCGGTGAGGCGCGGGCGACCCGGTCCGCGCCCTGGCAGCAGAAGGGACGCGGGCGGCCCGCCAAGCAGTATCAGCTGACCGCGGCCGGCCGCGGGCGGCTCGGGCACGCGTACGACGACCTGGCCGGCGCGGCCATGCGTCAGCTGCGCGAGATCGGCGGGCAGGCCGCGATCACCGAATTCGCGCGCAAGCGGGTGTCGACGATCGTGGCCGGTATCGATCGCCTCGCTCAGCACACCCCCGAGACGACCTCGGCCAAGGCGCGCGAGATCGCCGAGGCGTTCACCGATGCCGGCTTCGCCGCCTCGACGCGCAAAGTCGGTGCGGGAGTTCAGATCTGCCAGCATCACTGCCCGGTGTCGCATGTGGCCGAGGAATTCCCGGAACTGTGCGCGGCCGAGTTGGAAGCCTTCCGCGAACTGCTCGGCACCCATGTGCAGCGGCTGGCGACCATCGCCAACGGCGACTGTGCCTGCACCACCCACGTGCCACTGGTCGTTCCGGCGGCCGCCGAAACCACTACCCCCGATGAGAACGAATCCGACGCCGCCGCGCAGCCCGCGACGGCATCTCGCAACAACTCCGGAAGGAGTGCCGAATGACGACGACGACCGATCAGTCGCAGCCGCTGACCCAGGAGGAGGCCATTGCCTCTCTGGGCACCTACGGTTACGGCTGGGCAGACAAGGACGTCGCAGGTGCCAGCGCCCGGCGAGGCCTGTCCGAGGAGGTCGTGCGCGACATCTCGGCCAAGAAGGACGAGCCGGACTGGATGCTCGAGGCGCGCCTGAAGGCACTGCGCATCTTCGACCGCAAGCCGATGCCGGGCTGGGGTTCGAACCTCGAGGGCATCGACTTCGACAACATCAAGTACTTCGTGCGCTCGACCGAGAAGCAGGCTGAGAGCTGGGAAGATCTGCCCGAGGACATCAAGAACACCTACGACAAGCTGGGCATCCCGGAGGCGGAGAAGCAGCGCCTGGTCGCCGGTGTCGCCGCGCAGTACGAGTCCGAGGTCGTCTACCACCAGATCCGCGAGGACCTGGAAGCGCAGGGCGTCATCTTCCTGGACACCGACACCGGCCTGCGCGAGCACCCGGAGATCTTCCAGCAGTACTTCGGCTCGGTCATCCCGGCGGGCGACAACAAGTTCTCCGCGCTGAACACCGCCGTGTGGTCGGGCGGGTCGTTCATCTACGTGCCGCCGGGCGTGCACGTCGATATCCCGCTGCAGGCCTACTTCCGGATCAACACCGAGAACATGGGCCAGTTCGAGCGCACCCTGATCATCGTCGACGAGGACGCCTACGTGCACTACGTCGAGGGCTGCACCGCGCCGATCTACAAGTCCGACTCGCTGCATTCGGCGGTCGTGGAGATCATCGTGAAGAAGGGTGGCCGCTGCCGCTACACCACGATCCAGAACTGGTCGAACAACGTCTACAACCTGGTCACCAAGCGGGCCAAGGCCGAGGCGGGCGCGACCATGGAGTGGATCGACGGCAATATCGGCTCCAAGGTCACCATGAAGTACCCGGCGGTCTGGATGACCGGCGAGTACGCCCGCGGCGAGGTGCTCTCGGTGGCGTTCGCCGGTGAGGGCCAGCACCAGGACACCGGCGCGAAGATGCTGCACCTGGCGCCGCACACCTCCTCGAACATCGTGTCCAAGTCGGTGGCGCGCGGCGGCGGCCGCTCCTCCTACCGCGGCCTGGTCCAGGTCAACAAGGGCGCGCACGGTTCGCACTCCTCGGTGAAATGCGATGCGCTGCTGGTGGATACGGTCAGCCGTTCGGACACCTACCCGTACGTCGACATCCGCGAGGACGACGTCACGATGGGTCACGAGGCCACCGTCTCGAAGGTGTCCGACGATCAGCTGTTCTACCTGATGAGCCGCGGTATGACCGAGGACGAGGCGATGGCGATGGTGGTGCGCGGCTTCGTCGAGCCCATCGCCAAGGAACTGCCCATGGAATACGCGCTCGAGCTCAATCGGCTGATCGAGCTGCAGATGGAAGGAGCCGTCGGCTGATGCCGGTCGAGAACGTTGCTGTCGCCGGTGAGGGCCGGGTTCCGGCGGTGAACAAGGGCGAGGTCTTCACCTCGTTCGACGTCGAGGCCTTCGAGGTGCCCACCGCCCACGACGAGGCGTGGCGCTTCACTCCGATGCGCCGGTTGCGCGGCCTGCACGACGGCAGCGCGGTGCGCGACGGCGCGACCATCGTGGAGATCGAGCCGGTCGACGGCGTGCGCGTCGAGACCGTCGATCGGTCCGACGCCCGTCTCGGCGAGGCCGGTGTGCCGTCGGACCGCGTTGCTGCCCAAGCCTATTCGGGGTTCGAGCAGGCCACCATCCTCTCGGTGGGCGCCGAGGCCGAGATCGACGATCCGGTCCTGGTGACGATCACCGGCCCCGGGCTGGAGAAGACCGCCTACGGGCACGTGCAGATTCGTCTGGGCGCGTTCGCCAAGGTCACGCTCGTCATCGACTACCGCGGCAGCGGAACCTACGCGGAGAACGTGGAATTCGTCCTCGGCGACAGCGCCAAGCTCAGCGTCGTCGCGGTCCAGGACTGGGCCGATGACGCCGTGCACGCCACCGCGCAGCACGCGAAACTGGGCCGTGACGCGGTGCTGCGGCACGCGAACGTCACCCTGGGCGGCGATCTGGTGCGCCTGACCGAAACCGTCCGCTTCGACGGCCCCGGCGGCGACGCGGAACTGCTCGGGCTGTACTTCGCCGACGACGGACAGCACTTCGAACAGCGCCTGCTGGTGGATCACGCTGTGCCGCACTGCAAGTCGAACGTGCTGTACAAGGGCGCGCTGCAGGGCGACCCGGCCTCGCACAAGCCCGACGCGCACACCGTCTGGGTGGGCGACGTGCTGATCCGCGCCGCGGCAGAGGGCACCGACACCTACGAGGCCAACCGCAACCTGGTCCTGACCGACGGCGCGCGCGCCGATTCGGTGCCGAACCTGGAGATCGAGACCGGCGAGATCATCGGCGCCGGACACGCCTCGGCCACCGGGCGTTTCGATGACGAGCAGCTGTTCTACCTGCGTGCTCGGGGTATTCCGGAGGAGGCCGCCCGCCGTCTGGTGGTGCGCGGATTCTTCCACGAGATCATCCAGAAGATCACCGTCCCGCAGGTCCGGGAGCGGCTCGAGGCGGCCGTCGAGGCCGAACTCGCCGCTGTCGGGGTTTGAACACTGCCGGCTGATCCCATTTCTTCCACCCCCGCAAAGGAATTCGATTCGATGACCATCCTGGAAATCAAGGACCTGCACGTCGAGGTCGCCAATCCGGACGAGTCCGGCGACCCGATCCGGATCCTCAAAGGCGTGAACCTCACCATCAAATCCGGTGAGACGCACGCGATCATGGGTCCGAACGGCTCGGGCAAGTCGACGCTGTCGTACGCGATCGCCGGGCACCCCAAGTACACCGTCACTCAGGGCTCGATCACCCTGGACGGCGAGGACGTACTGGCGATGTCGGTGGACGAGCGCGCCCGCGCGGGCCTGTTCCTGGCCATGCAGTACCCGGTCGAGGTGCCGGGCGTCTCGATGTCGAACTTCCTGCGCACCGCCGCCACCGCGGTCCGCGGCGAGGCTCCCAAGCTGCGCACCTGGGTCAAGGAGGTGAAGGAGTCGATGAACGAACTCGAGATCGACGCCGCCTTCGCCGACCGCAGCGTCAACGAGGGCTTCTCCGGCGGTGAGAAGAAGCGGCACGAGATCCTGCAGCTGGGCCTGCTGAAGCCGAAGATCGCCATTCTGGACGAGACCGACTCGGGCCTGGACGTGGACGCGCTGCGGATCGTGTCCGAGGGCGTGAACCGCTACGCCGAGCGCGAGAACGGCGGGATCCTGCTGATCACCCACTACACCCGGATCCTGCGGTACATCCAGCCGCAGTTCGTGCACGTGTTCGTCGGCGGCCGCATCGTGGCCGAGGGTGGGCCCGAGCTGGCCGAGGAGCTGGACGCCAACGGATACGTGCGATTCACCTCCGCCGCCGTAGGAGCATGAGATGACAGTTGTCTCCGACGTGACCGTTCCGGCCCTGGACGTCGCCCGCATCCGGGCCGACTTCCCGATTCTGAGCCGCACGGTACGCGACGGGAAACCGTTGGTGTACCTGGATTCGGGCGCGACCGCGCAGCGGCCGCTGCAGGTGCTCGACGCCGAGCGCAAGTTCCTGCTCGAGCACAACGCGGCCGTGCACCGCAGCGCGCACGCCCTGGCCGAGGAGGCCAATGACGCCTACGAGGCCGCGCGCGCGGCCATCGCGGCGTTCGTGGGCGTCGGCGCGGACGAGATCGTCTACACCAAGAACGCCACCGAATCGCTGAATCTGGTGGCCTACGCGTTCTCCGACGATCGCTTCCGGTACCGCCTCGGCGCCGGCGACGAGATCGTGATCACCGAGGTGGAGCATCACGCGAACCTCGTCCCGTGGCAGGAATTGGCGCGCCGCACCGGGGCCACGCTGCGCTGGTACGACGCCACCGACGACGGCCGGATCGATCTGGACTCGCTGGATCTGTCACCGCGGACCAAGGTGCTGGCCTTCACGCACCAGTCCAATGTCACCGGCGCGGTCGCGCCGGTGGCCGAATTGGTCCGGCGCGCAAAGGAAGTCGGCGCGATCGTGGTGCTCGACGCCTGCCAGTCGGTGCCGCACATGCCGGTGGACCTCCGCGAGCTGGGTGTCGATTTCGCCGCCTTCTCCGGGCACAAGATGCTCGGCCCGTCCGGTATCGGCATCCTGTACGGGCGCCGCGCGCTGCTCGAGGACACCCCGCCGTTCATCACCGGCGGCTCGATGATCGAGACCGTCTACATGGACCACAGCACGTTCGCGCCGCCGCCGCAGCGGTTCGAGGCCGGATCCCAGATGATCTCGCAGGTCGTGGGATTGGGTGCGGCCATCGACTATCTGAGCGGCGTCGGCATGGCATCGGTTGCGGCGCACGAGCATTCGCTCGTCACCGCCGCGCTGGCGGGTCTGGGCGAACTGGACGGGGTACGGATCATCGGCCCGACCGAGAACGTGGATCGTGGCGGTGCGGTGTCCTTCGTCGTGGACGGCGTGCACGCGCACGACGTCGGCCAGATCCTGGACGACGAGGGTGTGGCGATCCGTGTCGGGCACCACTGCGCCTGGCCGCTGCACCGCCGGTTCGGCATCGCCGCGACCGCCCGCGCGTCGTTCGCGCTGTACAACACCCTCGACGAGGTGGACGCCCTGGTCGCCGCCGTGCGCAAGGCGCAGAGCTTCTTCGGCGTGCGCGCGGTCGACTAGACAGGAGGGGAATACCCCATGCGTATGGAGCAGATGTACCAGGAAGTGATCCTCGATCACTACAAGCATCCGCATCACCGCGGACTGCGCGAGCCTTTCGGGGCCGAGGTACACCACGTCAACCCGACCTGCGGGGACGAGGTCACCCTGCGGGTGCACATCGATGACAACGGTGACGTCGCGGACATCTCCTACGACGGCCAGGGCTGCTCGATCAGTCAGGCGGCCACCTCGGTGCTCACCGATCAGGTGATCGGCATGCCGGTGCAGCAGGCGATGAAGGTCGTGGACGCGTTCAGCGAGATGATCTCCAGCCGCGGCACCGTGGAGGGCGACGAGGATGTGCTCGGCGACGGCATCGCGTTCGCGGGCGTGGCGAAATATCCGGCCCGGGTGAAGTGCGCGCTGCTGGGCTGGATGGCGTTCAAGGACGCGGTTGTGCGGATAACCTCCGCGCAGGAGGCGAAGAATGTGATGGGAAACGGCATCTCCACGAAGGGGGAGCACGATGAGTGATACGTCGGCGAGCGAATCCGCGGCGGTCGCGCCCGAGCGCGAACTCTCGGCCGAGGAGATCGGCCGGCTGGAGGACCTCGAGGAGGCCATGCGCGACGTCGTCGACCCCGAACTCGGGATCAACGTGGTCGATCTGGGCCTGGTCTACGACATGCGCGTCGAGGGCGAGGTCGCGGTTCTGGACATGACGCTGACCTCGGCGGCCTGCCCGCTGACCGATGTCATCGAGGATCAGTCGCGCAATGCCCTGGTGCGCAGCGGCCTGGTCGAGGACCTGAAGATCAACTGGGTCTGGATGCCGCCGTGGGGCCCGGACAAGATCACCGAGGACGGACGCGAACAGTTGCGCGCCCTCGGTTTCACCGTCTGATCGAGCGTTCGCCGAGCCCGTCGCGGCAGTGCCGACGGGCGGGCGCGATCAGCCCGAAACGGTTGCGCCTACCCGGTTTTGGGGCGCTGTACCCGTCCCGATAACGCGCTGGACAAAACCTGGCAACTCGGCAATGATCCTCCCCGACATATTTCTCGAACGGGGAGGATTCATCGATGTCATTGCTGCGCAAGGCCGTTTTGGGCCTGGCAGTCGTCTCGACCACGGGCCTGAGCGTCCTGGGTACGGGTACCGCCAACGCCGATCCCAATGCGTACGGGGCTTTCTCGCTATCGGAGAGCACCGGCACGGTGGCCTACGCGCTGAACTACGCCAACTATCCCGATGCCATCCACGCCGCGGACCGCAAGTGCGGACATGCGGACTGCCACAACATCATTCAGATCGTGAACGCCTGCGGCGCGGTCGCCCAGGGCGCGGACGGGCGGTTCGCCTGGAACTGGGCGAAGTCCAAGACCGAGGCCGAGCAGTCCGCGGTGAAGGCGCTGGGCTTGAGCGCTCCGCCGTTCCCGGACCTGGGCAGTGCGATGCCGCGGGCGGCGCATGTGGTGCTGTCGGCGTGCACGGCCAACGTGTAGCTGAGCACACGAGGGCGGAGTCCGGCCGACCCGGGGTACGAGACGGCCGGACGTCATCACACATGGCGGCATTTCACGGCCGCGGGACGGCTGATCGGAACCGGACGGCGTCAGAGGTCCCGCTTCGCTCGCGGGGATCGCCTCGATCGGTCGGCTTCTCCCGTCGGCCGCGGCCGACGGGAGCGGGGCCGATGGTGTGTTCATGGCAGCATGACCTGGCCCAGCGCGGTGGTCAGTGCTCCCAGGTCGTCCGACCGCAGGGCGATATGTCCGTCGGGCCGGATCAGACATAGTGTGTCGTTGGCGATTTGGCCGTAGTCCTCGAAGATCCGGGTGTCCTGGGCGATGAGTGCGCCGACTGGCGCGTCGGCGCCGAGGTCGGGGGCTGCGATCACGGTGGTGCGCAGCAGGTCCCGGTAGGGTGCGGTGGCTCGGGCGGCCGCGGCGGCGACGGTGGAGCGTGGTCGTCGTTGGAGCACCAGCAGGGTGTGGTCGGGATGGGCCAGCAGGCCGTGCACATCGGTGGTCGCGGTGATGGGCGTATTGCGGGCACGATCCCCCGCGGCAAGACCGTGCCGCACCGCGGGACCGGGGGCATCGATGACGTCGCGGTAGTGGTAGGTGAGCGCGCCGATGCGTGCGGCGGCGTCGCGGTGGAATTCGGGCTGCGCGATGAGTTCGCGCCGCTCGCCGGGACGCACACCGTGGTTCATCATGATCCCGTGCAGCTCGTGGCTGGTCTGCATGACCTGTGTGGCGATCGGGCGCCGCTCGGTTTCGTAGGTGTCCAGCAGGGATTCGGGGGCACTGCCGGTGGCCACGGCGGCGAGTTTCCAGCCGAGGTTGAACGCGTCTTGAATACAGGTGTTCATGTTCATTCCCGCTGCGGGACTGTGGATATGCGCCGCATCGCCGGCGACCAGGAGGCGTCCACGCCGGTAGCCCGAGGCGAGCCTGCGCCAGATATCGAATTCGGTGGTCCATCTCGGTAGCCCCAGGCGCATGCCGGACAGCTCGGGCCAGGAATCCACGACGTGCTGGAAGGCGGTCCGCGCGGTGCGGGGGTCGGGCTGGGTCCGGGCTCGCGGGGCATCGCGCATGTCGCTGATCAGCACCCGGTGCCCGCGCCGCAACGCGGTGGTGAGCAGCATGCGGTCGGTGTCGACCCAGTAGTCGATCCAGGTGTCGCTGCCCGGGTACGGGTTTTCCATCTCGACGTCCATCATGCGGAATCGCATGCCGGTGTAGTCGTCGCCGGTGTAGTCGAGCCCGAGCTGGGTGCGCACGATGCTGCCCAGGCCGTCGCAGCCGATCAGCCAGTCGGGGTGGATCGTTTCGCGGCCGGTCCCGGCGCTGTCGGGGTGCTGCAGGTGCGCGGTGATCCGGCCGTCGGGATCGGTGGTGATCGAGGTCAGCTCGGTATTCCACTCGATGGTGCCGCCCAGTGCCCGGAAACGCTCGCGCAGCACCGCTTCGGTGTCGTCTGTTCGACGATCAGAATGTTCGGGTACGGGGTGTCCAACATGCTGAAGTCGATGTATTCGGTGTTCTCGACTCCCCGCAGGTGGATCGCCATCCCCTGATGGAATCGAGCCACGTCCAGGAAAGGATCCACGTATCCACCGCGGGCGAACCCTTCGGCGGTTCGGGGCTGAACAGTGAACGACCGCGACGTTTCCAACGGGTGCTGCCTTTTATCGAAAAGACGACACGGCACTCCGCGGATCGCCAATTCGATGCCGAGCGTCAGCCCGGTGGGGCCCGCACCGACAATGGCGATACGGTCACACGAAACGATGGAGCGAGGCATGGGAAACCCTCCTTCATGCGATGCCGGTCCCCGAGGCATGACAGACGATTCGAGGTGCTCGGTCCCGTACGCACAACAGTGCCTACCCGAGCACATATCCAGGCTCTGTGAATCTCACCAGCTGTGAGGGGTTCCGCAGCGTCCCTGATGGTGATGTCGCGAAGAAAACAAGTCGGTCCGGCGTCAGCTCGCGTTTGCCGAGGCATCGCCACGGTGTGCGCAATCGGAACGGGTACGTGTGTCGAGCCCGCGGGCGCCGCCCGGGCTACCGCGCGGGCGGATCGGGTTCGCGGAGCCGGGGCCGGGCGGGCCGGTAGGCGGTGTTCCGGTGACATTGTGCTCTTGCGGTGGGGGCCCAGGCGTGGGCGGATAGGTACTTTTATAGGTATTTCCGCCGCTGTGCGCATGTCCCTGCTCGGTCAGGATTGGCCATCGCCATAGGTCGTACTGACGAAGGATCGATGTTGCGCCGTGTCGAAGATAGTGGTCGTGCGCCCGGCCAAGGCTGTTCGGGGTGTTCACAGGGTTCGGGCGGTGTCGATGTCCGGGCTGCGGGCGAGTCGCCCGCGGCTGAGCCGGGCCCGCGGTCCACGCTGAGTGTGCAGTGGCCGAACCGGGCCGGTATCGGCACCAGAATCGCGGATCCGCTGCTGCGTGGCACGGTCGGGCTCGGATTGGAGACGTTGACGCGGGTCGCCGACCACAGCCGGTTCCGGCAACTGGTGCGTCTGGGCTGTCTGCTCGATCTTCCGGCCGCGGCTCTGGCCGCGCCGAGGGGCACCGGGCGCCGGATGGTGCGATTCGAGAAGTTCCGGGCCGAATGGTTGTGGCAGGGCAATCGCGATCCGCGGCAGCGGCAGGACGCGGTGTTGCTGTATTTCCACGGCGGCGGGTTCATCTGCGGCGGGTTGAACACTCACCGGCGCATGGTGGCCAAGATCGCCCACGCCAGCGCGATGCCCGCGCTGAGCGTCGATTACCGGCAGTTGCCGCAGGCGGATCCGGCCGAGACGCTCGACGACGCGGTCGAGTCCTATCGATATCTGCTGGAGCAGGGTTTCCCGCCCGAGCGGATTCTCGTGTCCGGTGACTCCGCCGGTGGCGGGCTCGCCTTCCGGCTCGCGCTGGCCACTCGTGCGCTGGGGTTGCCGATGCCCGGCGGTATTTCCGCGATCGCACCGTGGGCCGATCTGGACTCGACCATGCGCGACGCCCACCCGAACCGGCGACGCGACGCGTACATTCCGGCTCGGGCTCTGGAGCTGATCGCCCGCCGGGGGTTCGCCGAGGATGGGGCGCTCGATCCGGCGTGGTCGGCGGTCAACGGCGATTTCACCGGCCTGCCGCCGGTCCTGATCCAGGTCGGCTCCACCGAATGCCTGCTACCGGACTCGCAGATCCTGGCCCGGCGTTGCGCCGAAGCGCGGGTGCCGACGCTGCTGCAGATCTGGGACCGTGCGCCGCACGTCCACCACGCCGGTGCGGATCTGCTGGCCGACGCGCGCGCCGCGATCGATGCGCTCGGTCAGTTCCACCAGCGGGTGCTCACCGGCGAGCTTTCCGCGACCGACCTTCCCGACGCAAGTTGAACCCGGCGGATGACATGCTGCGATCCCCCTCGACCGAGCGAGCGACCGCGGTTGCGGGCCACGGTTGCGGGCCGACCTCGACGGCCGGACCCGACCGGGCGGCTTCGACATCGCGATGGCGGCACATATTCGGTCCTGTGGACCGGTTGTCCCGACGTGTAGCAGCGTTGCTCGCCGCTGAGATCCGGGACTACCGGGCGCAACGCCACTCGCCGCGCAATCCGTGGCCGCACGCGGGCCGTGCCACGCGGCAGCAGGCGTCGCGCGCAGGTGAGGAACGGTTCCGGATCGTGTTCGACAACGCCGCGATCGCGATCGCCATCGCGGACACCACGGGCACTCTGCTGGACGTCAACCCCGGCCTGGCCGCCATGATCGGGGTTCGGGCCGAGGAATTGCGCGGTACCTCGGTCTACCGGTTCGCTCACCCCGATGCCTACGGCGAGATCTGCGCACTGGTCTTCGACACGTTGGTTCCGGCGCGCGAGGGCACCGTGAAATTCGAGCAGCGATTCCACCGCACCGACGGCAGCACCGGGTGGGCCTCGTTCGCGGTCACCTATGTGCGAGGTTCGGCCGGTCGAGCCGACTATCTCCTGGCCGTCGGAGAGGATGTGACCGAGCGGCATCAGCTACACGCAGAACTGCACCGGCAGGTGCGACACGACGTGCTCACCGGTCTGCCCAACCGCCGCCACTTCCTCGAACGGCTCGAAACCATCGCCGCCTCGGTCACCGATCATGACCGGATCGGACTGTGTTTCGTCGACCTGGACGGATTCAAACAGATCAACGACCGGTACGGTCACGGCATCGGCGACCGAGTCCTCGCCGTTGCCGCTGCCCGCCTGCGCGACAGCCTGCCGGCCGGCCAGGACATGATCGCGCGCATCGGCGGCGACGAGTTCGTCGTCCTGCTCGCACCACCGGCCCAGGATTTCCGCATCACCGCGGTCGCCGACCGGTTGTTGGCCGCGCTGTCGGCCCCGATCGTCATCGGTGAATACGAACTCCAGGTGTCGGCCAGCATCGGGGCCGTGACAACTCCGGCCGACACCCCCGCCGCGGCCCTGCTGGACGCGGCCGACCGCGCGCTCTACCGCGCCAAGTCCAGAGGCAAAGACCAATGGGTACTGCGCGCACTGGACACCGCGGCCGGGGAGTGAGTACGGCCTATTCGCAATAATGAAGTGCCACAATCTCTTCGGGATCGGGGCCGCGATCAGGCCGGGGCAGGCGGGGACGAGGAGCGCGGCGAATGTCGCGTTGACGGCTGGAGAAGCCCTGAGCGAGAACGCTTCTCGACTCGGCTACGCCTGGATTCGGCCTCTCGCACCGGATCTTCCGGGCGGCACGTGGTGTTTCGTTGCCACCCGGTGAAATTCAGAGGAAGGTGGTGCCGAGCAGCGCGACGACGATCGTGGCCGCGTTGTCGACGAGATCTTCGCGTGCGATCGTCAGTCGGCCATCGGTCCAATCGAGGTATACGGCCGTCAGTGCGCCCGCCAGGGCGGTGCCGATGGTGGCGAGTGTGGTGTCGTTGGTGGTGAACAAGGACTCCGCGCCGGGGCCGAGTAACGGGGCGAGCGCCCGGATCACCGCGGGAGTGCGGCGGGTGATGTGACCGCGCAGGTGATCGTCGGCCGCGGGCTCGCGCAGCAGGACACGCGCGCGGCGGGGGTCCTCTTCGAAGAAGTCGGCGCATATCTCCAGGGCCGCCCGGATCGCCGGGTGCGGGTCCGTGCCCGGGGTGATGCTCGAAAGACGTTCGCGCAGAGCGGCTTCGGTGCGGTCGTAGACCGCGGCAATGAGCGTTTCGCGACTGTCGAAGCTTTCGTAGAAGTACCGGGGGCTCAGATTCGCCTGCCGGATGACCGCCCGCATGCCGACCGCGCCGGCGCCGCCCGTGCCGAGCAGGTCGAACGCGCAGTCCAGGAGTTGTTCGCGGCGCTCGCCGGATCGGTCCTCGAGGGTCTGGCCTCGCCAGAGTTTGGGAGTGGCGGTCACGGTCTCATTCTCGCATCCGGTGCCGTCGCCACATTGACATCACTTGATTCTACATGAATCATATGATTCATCTTAACGCGCGGGACAATCACATCGCCGGTGGCCGCGTTGGTCGTGGGAAAGGTGCGTCATGTTCGACGAGGAACAGTTCCAGCAGGCACTGCGGCAGCCGCGATTGTCCGGACCGGTGCCGGAGTTCCTGAATTCCAATCGCGCGGTGCCGATCCGGGTGATTCCGGAGGAGGAACTGCAGGCCGGCACGCTGGCCTGGTTCGACGATTTCGACCGCAAACTGGCGTTCTACGGCAAGCTCGGGGTGGACCTGAGCTGGGTGATGGAGTGGGCCAAGAAGTACTGGTGGAGCTTCCTGGTCCGCGATATGAGCCTCAGCGAGGAGCTGTATGCCGCGGATGTGCGGTACACCGATGTGACCACGTTCGGCCGCACGATCGTGGGGATCGACGAGTTCGTGAAGTACAACTTCGCGTTCTTCGACGCGATCCCGGACTGGCGCTACGACCCGCTGCCCGGCCAGGCATATCTGGATGTGACTCCGGATGGGTTGGTGCGCACCGTTATTCGCTATATCGGCAGTGGTCATTGGACCGGTCCGCTGCGGTTGTACCCGTATGACGAGTCCGCGCCGGTGATCTACGGCAACGGGCGTTTCATCCAGTGCCCGGCGGTTGATCGCTACCATTTCAACGCCGCCGGGCTGATGGAGGAGGGGGAGACCCTCTATGACTTCCTGGACGCGACTCAGCGCGGCGGCGTTCTGCCGCGTGATGACAGCTGGCAGTTCCGTGCGTTGATGGCCGCGTCGAAGCTGCCCGCCCTGTTGTCCCGGTTCGGGACAAAGCTGTAGTGGGCGGCGAAATCGCGACGTTGCACTCGGTGACCAGCGCCCAATCCTGAAACTGATCTGACAGGCTGTGAAATAGAAAACTTTGATACCGCCCGAGGGCGGGTGGTCACGCAGCCGAGGAGCACGGATGGATTTCAAGCAACTCACCGCCCTGGTGACGGTCGCGGAGGCGGGCAGCGTGACCCGGGCGGCGCAGCTGCTGCATCTGGTGCAGCCGGCGGTGACCCGTCAGATCAAGACGCTGGAGGACGAACTCGGGGTGCCGCTGTTCGAGCGGACGCGGCAGGGGATGCGACCGACCGACGCCGGCGCGGTGCTGGTCGACCGCGCCCGCCGCGCCCTTGCCGAGCTGGAACGGGCTCGCGCCGAGATCCGGCCGCACGGCGCGTCGGTGTCGGGAATCGCCACCGTCGGCCTGCTGGAGAGTTCGGTCGACATCGTCGCCGCGCCGCTCGTAGAGCGACTGCGGGAACACCATCCGGGCATCCGCCTCCGGTTGCTCAGCGCCTATTCCGGCGACCTCCAGCGATGGCTCGACGGAGGCGACGTCGAGGTGTCCCTGCTGTACAACCTCCGGAGCACACCGTCACTGCAGGTCCGGCCGCTGCTGCGGGAGCGGCTGCAAGCGATCGCGGCGCCGGGCTCCGGCCTGGAGGCCGGACGGCCGGTCGGGCTCACGCAGCTCGCCCGGCATCCGCTCGTGATGCCTGCCAGTGGACACGGCCTGCGGGTTCTGGTGGACCAGGCGTTCGAGCGCGCCGATACGGTCCCCGAGGTCGCCCTGGAAACGAATTCGATGGCGGTGCAGAAGGAGTCGGCTCGGGCGGGGATCGGGTGGACCATCCTTCCCGCCGCGGCGGTGGTGCAGGACGTCGCGGCGGGCGACCTCGTCGCCGCGCCTCTCGACGATCCCGCGGCCGTGCGCGACGTCGTGCTGGGGCTCGCGCGTACCCGCCGTATCGCCCCCGCCGTATCGGTCGTGGCGGACGAGTTGGCCGCCCTCATCGAGGAGCTGGTGGAAACGAATGTGTGGCCCGCGGTCTCGATGCGGGACGAGGACGGATGATCGGACGAGACCGATGTCGTCCGGCGAGTCGATCTCCGCGTCGCCCAGTCCCAGCCCGGATCCGGGGCCGCGCGGCCGAGGTACCGGACGCCCCGGACAGCCGCGCCGCCCTGGTGCCGCGCGTTCGAGGGGCAGTTCGGTTCTCCGGCCCGACCTCGCTGTTATCGCACCGCCGCATGTCGACATCACAAAATTCTATTTCAGATTGATTCATATCATCAGTCACGATGTCCGGTGAGAACTGAAGCGCGGCGGACCGGACGACTGGAGCGAAGAATGTACGAACTCGACGAGAACGAGCGCGAAATCGTGGCTCTGGTCGCGGATTTCGTGGACCGCGAGGTGCGCCCGGTGGCCCGGGAACTCGACCACACGAATACCTACCCCGAGAAGCTCATCGAGCAGATGAAGCGGATCGGGATCTTCGGCCTGGCGATCCCGGAGCCGTGGGGCGAGGCCGCGGTGTCGACCCCGTGCTACGCGGCGGTGACCGAGGAGCTGGCGCGCGGGTGGATGAGCCTGGCCGGTGCGATGGGCGGGCACACCGTCGTCTCCAAGCTGTTGCTCACCTTCGGCACACAGGAGCAGAAGGACCGTTACCTGCCGCGAATGGCGACCGGCGAGATCCGCGCGACGATGGCGCTGACCGAGCCGGGCGGCGGCTCGGATCTGCAGGCGATGCGCACGTGGGCGCGCCGGGACGGCGACGAGTACGTGGTGAACGGCGCGAAGACGTGGATCACCAACGCTCGCCGCTCGGACCTGATCGCGCTGCTGTGCAAGACGGACCGGGAGGCGGTGCCGGCGCACCGGGGCGTGAGCATTCTGCTGGTGGAGAAGGGGCCCGGGTTCGAGGTGTCCCGCGATCTGCCGAAGTTGGGTTACAAGGGCGTGGAGAGTTGCGAGTTGTCGTTCACCGATTTGCGGGTCCCGGCGACGGCGCTGCTCGGCACGCAGGAGGGGCGGGGCTTCGCGCAGATGATGCGCGGGCTGGAGATCGGGCGCATCCAAGTCGCGAGCCGGGCGTTGGGGGTCGGGCGAGCGGCGCTCGACGACGCGCTGCGGTACGCGCAGGAGCGGGAGAGTTTCGGCAAGCCGATCTGGCAGCACCAGGCGGTGGGCAACTACCTGGCGGACATGGCGACGTCGCTGACCGCGGCCCGGCAGCTGGTGCAGTTCGCCGCGCGGCGGTACGAGTCCGGCGAGCGCGCGGATATGGAGGCCGGGATGGCGAAGCTGTTCGCCTCGGAGACCGCGATGAAGATCGCGCTGGACGCGGTGCGGATCCACGGCGGGTACGGCTACTCCACGGAGTTCGACGTGGAGCGCTACTTCCGCGACGCCCCGCTGATGATCGTCGGTGAGGGCACCAACGAGATCCAGAAGGACGTCATCACCAAGCAGCTGATCAAGCGGAATCCGGTGCGCTGATGAGTGTTTCGACTGCCCTCACGTGGTTGTTCGTACCCGGCGACCGGCCCGAACGGTTCGGCAAGGCCGCCGCGGCAGGCGCCGACGAGGTCGTGCTCGACCTGGAGGACGCCGTCGCCGCTCCGGACAAGGACGCCGCCCGCTCGCACGTCGCGCGCTGGTTGCGCACCGGCGGCTGCGGATGGGTGCGCATCGACTCGGACGCGGACCTCGCGGCGATCGCCGACGCACCCGGGCTCGCGGGGGTGATGGTGCCCAAGGCCGAGGACCCCGCCCGGCTGGGCGCGATCGCGGCGCGACTGCCCGCCGACGCCGGTCTGGTGGCGCTGGTGGAGACCGCGCTGGGGCTGCATCGCGTGGACGAGCTGGTCCGGGTGGCGGATCGAATCGCGTTCGGCGCCATCGACTTCGCGCTCGACATCGATGCGCACGAGGCCGACGAGACGCTGCTGTACGCTCGCAGCCGTCTGGTGTTGGCGTCGCGAGTGGCGGGGTTGCCGGCGCCCGTGGACGGTGTGTCGGCCGAGACGCGCGACCCGGCAGCGGTTCTCGCGGCGGCGCGGCGGTCACGCGGGCTGGGGTTCGGCGGCAAGTTGTGCATCCACCCGTCCCAGCTCGCCCCGGTCGCCGAGGCGTTCGCCCCGACCGCCGAGGAGATCGACTGGGCCCGGCGGGTGTTGGCCGCCGCCGCGGGGGCGGGTGCGGTGTCGGTGGACGGGATGATGATCGACCGTCCGGTGCTCGCGCGCGCCGGGCGGATCGCCGCGACAGCGAGGAGCTGACCGATGAACAGCCTTCCACTGCAAGGGATTACCGTCGTCTCACTGGAGCAGGCGGTAGCCGCGCCGTTCGCCAGCCGACAGCTCGCGGACCTCGGGGCCCGGGTGATCAAGGTGGAGCGTCCCGGCGCGGGCGATTTCGCTCGCGGGTACGACCGCACGGTGCACGGCGAATCGAGCTACTTCGTGTGGCTGAACCGGGGCAAGGAGAGCGTGGAACTCGACATCAAGGCGCCGGCCGACCGGGCGGTGCTCGACGCGATGATCGCCGGCGCGGATGTGCTGGTGCAGAACCTGGTCCCGGGTTCGGTGGACCGTCTCGGCCTCGGCCCGGACGCGGTCCGGGAACGTCACCCCGGGCTGATCTACTGCTCGATCTCCGGCTACGGTCCGGACGGCCCCTACCGCGACAAGAAGGCCTACGACCTGCTGGTGCAGTGTGAGACCGGCGTCGTCGCCGCGACCGGCACCGCGGACGAGCCGGCGAAGGCGGGAATCTCGATCGCGGACATCGCGACCGGCATGTACGCGTACTCCGGGATCCTCACCGCGCTGTACGAGCGCGAGCGCACCGGCATCGGCGCCACCCTCGACGTCGCCATGCTGGACGCGCTGGGCGAATGGGCGATGCAGCCCGCGTACTACGGCATGTACGGCCCGCAGAAGCCGCGCCGCACCGGTGCGCGGCACGCGTCCATCGCACCGTACGGGCCGTACCGCACGGGCGAGGGCGTGGTGTTCCTCGGCATCCAGAACGACCGCGAGTGGAAGACCTTGTGCACCACCGTGATCGGACGCCCCGAACTGGCCGGCGATCCTCGGTTCGCGCACAACCCCGAACGGTTCGCCAACGACTCGCAGCTCACCGAGATGCTCGAGCAGGCATTCGCCGCCCACACCGCGGACGCGCTCGTCGAAACCCTCGACGCCGCGGGCATCGCGTGCGCCCGGATGCGCACCCCCGACGAATTCGTCGCCCACCCACAGCTCGCCGCCCGGGACCGCTGGCGCACCGTCGGCACCCCCGGCGGGCCCGTGCGCGCCCTGCTCCCGCCCGTCACCGTTCGCGGCCGCGAGGCGGCCATGCGGGACGTGCCCCGCCTCGGCGAGCACAACGAATCGATCCGCGCCGAATTCGGCGCCGCACGAGAGGCTTCGCGATGACGACCGTCGAACGCACCGAAACCCTCACCGCCGGCCCCGCCGAGGGCCTCGCCGGGCTGCTCGGCGTCACCGCACCGGATCTGGAGGCCGAGGGGCTGCCGCTGACCTGGCACTGGGTGTACCTGCTCGACCGGCCGGCGCAGGCCGACCTCGGTCGCGACGGCCACCCGATCCGCAATACCGTGCCGACTCCGCCGGAACCGGGTCGCCGGCGCATGTGGGCCGGTGGCCAGGTCCGCTCCCTCGCGCCGCTGCGGATCGGCGAGTCCGCTACCCGGCGCACCACCGTCGAGGCCATCACCGAAAAGCAGGGCAGGACAGGACGGTTGACGTTCGTCACGGTCCGCCACCACATCCTCCAACGCGGCGACCTCGTCGTCGACGAACGCCAGGACATCGTCTACCGCGACGCGCCCGCGATCACCCGGCCCCCGGCGGCCGAGGCAGGACCCGAGGTTCCCGCCGCGGACGGCGAGTGGCAGATCCCGGTCGGCCCCACCCTGCTGTTCCGGTACTCGGCGCTGACCTACAACGGGCACCGCATCCACTACGACCGCGAATACGCCCGCGAGACCGAAGGCTATCCGGGCCTGCTCACGCACGGTCCGCTGCAAGCCACCGCCATGGCCGAGGCGGCCCGTGCCCGCGGCGCCGCGGGCGCCGTGTTCGACTACCGTTTGCGCTCACCGCTTTTCGACTTCCAAGGCTTGGTCGTCGCCGCGCGCGCGGGCGACGATGACACCTGGCAGGTCGCCGCCCGCGACCTGGCCGGGCGGCAGACCGCGACCGGCACCGTTGGCTGAGATCGAGTGGCCCGGTCGCGAGGATGCCGACCTTCGGTGCGCGAACCGGCGGAGCCGGATCGTCGTGTCACCGCGCGACGACCTGTACGCGGGGGACCGGCTGCACCCGGCCGGTGCATCCGTTGCCGAATTGATGAGCGGGCAGCGTCTCGCGATCGATGCCCTCGGGCGAAGCCGGCATACAGGTATGCCGAATTTGTCGGCGCCGGTGGTAGTCGGTTCGAAATGACTGTCGCCCAGTGGATTTCATTCGAGTGTCAACGGAATCGCGGGGCATCGGGCCCTCAGCGGCCCGGCGTACACGGCCAGTGTGTGATATGGCCGCATCCACGGCGGCGGCTCCACAGCAACGGAACACCCAGTGGATGACCGCAGGCGGCGGGATTCTGCACATCGAGAAGCCGCCGATGATCTCCGGCGGCACGTCTTACGGCTGCCGGGGCGCGTTGAACCTGTTCGCCCGCGGCGGGTTCACCCACAGCTGGATGTACCGGAGGCGAGGTGGTAGTCCCTCGGCCCGGAAGGCGATCGGTCCAGCCACCGGATTTCCGATCGGTTGGCGATCTGGCGCGTTGCGCGACCACCCTTGCGCCCGTGGCGATTTGCCGTGGGCGCAAGGCTGCGGTGGGTCCGGTTCAGGTGTTGCCGGACGCGGCGCTGATATCGGCGAGCGCCGAGCCGGAGTCGCGCTCGATGGCAGCGTCGCCGAGGGAGAGCACTCCGACCGCGTGGTCGCCTTCCACGACGGGAATGCGGCGCACGGAGTTCTCCCGCATACGCCGCACGGCGGACTCGACCTGTTCGTCGGGGGTCGCGGTGATCAGCTGTGCGCTGCTGCAGACGTCGTCGAGGTGGCAGTCGGCGAGGTCGGTGCGATCGGCGAGCGCGCGCACGACCAGGTCGCGATCGGTGACGATGCCCTGCACGTGCTCACCGTCGGCAACGATCACGGTGCCGATGTCGTTGTCGCGCATGGCTTGTGCTGCTTGGCGCACGGTTGCGGTCGGGGCCAGTGTGATGGGGTTGCTGGTCATGAGGTCGCGGACGTACTGGACCATCGGTTCCTCCTGGGCTTGTGGGTGGGCTGCGTACGGCGGGCGGCTACCCGCCTCGCGTCCGGCTACTCCGGAAAGCCGGCACTGCCCCGGCGCGGGCGTACGTCGCCGGGGCGGGCCGATTCGCGGGGCGGAAGCTGTGGGATCAGGGTTTGCCGCGGGCCGGCGTCTGCTCGGCGACGCCGTGCCGCAGCGGTGTGTTGTCCATGGGTGAATGCGTTATCCGAGCGTCGCCGGGGCGGTTCGGCCCGGTCGCGATCCGGGCCGGACGAACGGTCATCTCCGTTCGAACATGTTGCGCGTGGAACGATTACGCGCGGAGGGTGACCTTGGCGTCAGGTGAATTCTTTCAGGAGCCGCTCGGCCAGGGACTCGGCCGACTGGGGGTTCTGCCCGGTGAACAGATTTCTGTCCTCGACGAGGTACGGCTTCCAGATTTCACCGCGGCTGAACTGGATGCCGACCTTTTCCTTCAGTTCGTCCTCCAGTAGCCACTGCGCTTTGTCGGCGAGTCCGACGGCCTGCTCCTCTTCGTTGGTGAAACACGTCGCGCGGTAGCCCTCGAAGGGCGATTTGCCGTGAATTCTGGTGGCGAGCATCGCCGCCGGGGCGTGGCAGACGATCGCGAGTGGTCGGCCCGAGGCGAGTTGTGCGCTCAGTATCCGGCCGGCGTCGGCGTCCACGCACAGATCCTGCATCGGGCCGTGGCCGCCGGGCAGGTACACCGCGTCGTAGTCCTCGACGCGGACATCGGAGAGCTGCAGTGGCCGGCGCATCGTCTCAGCGGATCGGATGATGGTCTCCAATTCGAGTGCGCCCTGCTCACCGCCCGCCATGGCCGGCCGCAGGCTCATCATGTCGACGTTCGGCGTGACCCCGTGCGGTGTCGCGACCACGACCTCGTGGCCCGCGTCGGTGAGCGTCCGGTACGGACGAGCGAACTCCTCGGCCCAGTAGCCGGTGGCATATCTGGTGCCATCTTCAATACGAGATATGTGGCGCCCGAGACCACGAAAAGTATTTTCGCCATCACAAATCGCCTCCTCGTCCTCGCGGGAACAGTATGGGAGGGTCGGCCCGGGTCTATTGTAGGCGCACGTCGGTATCGCGTCGGAATTCTGCGCCGCACATCTGGAACGGGCCGATCAGCTTCATGCTGGCGCCGAAATGACCAGATGCTCGCACAGCGATCGCGGCACCCGGAAGCCGCCGATCGGCGCGGGAAAAGGTTGCGATTCGCGACGGATGGCGGCCGATCCGCGGCGCGGCGATCGGGACGATGTTCGATATGAATCCCGAACTGCAAGCGCTCGTTCCGTTGTTTCCCGAGCTCGATCTGACCGACGTTCCCGCCACGCGCTCGAACCGCGCCGCGGTGGCTGCCGCCAAGCCGGTACCCGATACCTCGGGCATGGCGATCGATGATCACAGCGTGCCCGCCAATCCCGTTGTGCCGGTTCGGGTTTACCGGCCTCGGCAGTCCAGTGGCGGCATCGTCTGGATACACGGCGGCGGGTTCGTCCTGGGCGACCTGGACACCGAGCACGCGGCGGCAATCCGGCTGGCCGAAGGCTCGGGTGCGGTGGTGATCTCGGTGGGCCATCGGTTGGCTACCGAGCACCGGTTCCCGGCCGCTCTCGACGATGCCTACGCCGCCATGACCTGGGCCGCCGCGCACGCGGCCGAGCCGGGCATCGACTCCGATCGCATCGCCGTGGGAGGGCGCGGGGCTGGCGGCTGCGGTGGCGCTGCGGGCCCGCGACCAGCGGGCCCTTCGATCCGCTTCCAACTGCTCGTCGAACCCAAGTTGGACGACAGGCTGGACACCTGGTCGGCGCGGAATTTCACCCGGACGCCGGGGATGAACCGTGAAAATGCCATCGCGACGTGGCGGTATTACCTGGGTTCGATGCCCGCGACGCAGTACGCGGCGCCCGCGCGTGCGGTCGATCTGTCCGCCTTGCCACCGGCCTATATCGCCACCGCGGAATTCGACACTGCTCGCGACGAAGGCATCGTATGTGGACTGCGCCTGTCGCAGGCGGGAGTGTCGGTCGAACTGCACCAGTGGCCGGGCACATTTCACGGGTCGCAGCTGATCACGTCGGCGGAGGTGTCGCGGCGACAGCTCGCCGAACTGTACGCCGCCTTGCGCCGCGGCCTCGCCCGTTGAGGGGGCTCGAGCGTATTCGCCTGCGGGGGGCGCTTTTTGCGGTCGTTCGGCTCGGGAATCCGCATCGGTTCCGAATACGACAGTTCCGCGGAGATGTCCATTATCTGCGAAATCGAACGCACCGCTCTTCTCCGGCGGCGTCGAAAAATCCAACGTCGAATGAGCAGATGTGTATTGGCGTATTCGTTTCGCCGACGCTGGTATCACACGCGATTCACGTTATACGCAGAAGCTGATGCTCACGGACCCCAGCGGAACGTTGAGGCACACCCAGAACCACTGAATCCGCGTCGCTTGGGCGGCGGTGGCGCTGGTGACCGGCGGATAGCTGTCGCCGGCGCGGCCGACGCGATCGCGGGAGCGGCGGCCTCCAGAGTCGCTGTAGTGACAACCGTGGCGATGGCAACGGCGATTGTTCGGGCATTGCAGGACCTACGGCATCAGGGCTGGTTCTCGAGCGTAATCGCCAGCGGGGTCACAGCGTGTTCTCAGTTACCTCGGGGACACTCGATCCGATTCTCATTCGTCTCTCAGGAGTGACCTCGCAATGTCGACCATCAACGGTCTGCCGGCACATGTGCTGCTCGTCCATATAATCGTCGTACTCGTGCCGCTGACCTCGCTGCTGGCCATATTGTGCGCGGTGTGGCGCCCGGCGCGGCAGCGGCTGGTGTGGCTGGTGGCGGTGCTGGCGGCATTCGACGTCGTGATGACGCCGATCACGACCGACGCGGGGGAGTGGCTCGAACACAAGATCGGCCGTTCGCCGGCCATCCACACGCACGCGCATCTCGGCGACACCATGATCTATTTCGCGATCGGCCTGCTGGTGGCGGCACTGTTGCTGCTGTTCGTGCATCTGCGTGAGCGGGGCGAGCGGCGGGTCGGTCTCGTCCTCGTCGCGGCGGTCGCGGTGCTGACCATCGCCGCGGGCGCCGCGGCGACCGTGCAGGTCTATCGAATCGGCGAATCGGGCGCGCGGGCCAGCTGGGGCGATCAGGCCGCCGGTTAGACCTGCACGACGACTCGTGCGGGGAATGCGCTGATGATCCCGCTGGAACGACGAAGACCTCCGAGTGATCGCGCAATCCGCTCGGAGGTCTTCGTCGGGCCGGCTCGGCGAGCCGAGACTATCCGGCGCTACCGGTCGGCAGCCGGAACAGATCGAACTGCTGCTGGGGTGCGGGCTGCTGCCGGTTCTGATCCTGCCGGTTCTGGTCCTGGTTGTTGTTCTGGTTCTGATAGTCCTGCTGATGCGCGGACTGGTTGTTGCCCTGAGGCTGCTGGGGAGTATCGGCGAATGCCGGGGCCGAGGCCGTCACGATCGGGGCGGCGACGAGCGCGCCCATCATGGCGAACTTCGCGATGCGGTGTGCCATCGGGCAAACCTTTCTCTGCTGTGACTATGACAGCTTCGATCACACCGTGGCAGCCTAGCTACCGGATAGGTTGTCGCTGTGGGTGTGCTGTGTTCCCTCACGCGCCCTTGCGGGTCGTTTTCGCGGTGCTTTTCGCCGGACTCTTGCGAGTGGTTTTGCGCGCGGCTTTCTCGGCGGGCTTCTTCGTTGCTTTCTTCGCGGCAGGTGCGGGAGCGCGCCGCCCGGATGCCTCGAGGCTGCGTTGCAGGGCCGCGACCAGGTCGACGACCTCGGCGTCCGTCTCGGCCGGAGCGGCTTCCTCGCGCTTGACCACCGTGCCCTCCCCGGAGGCGATGGCCTCGTCGAGCACCTTCTGCAACTCGATCTGGTACTCGTCGGTGTACTGCGAAGGATCGAAGTCGTCGGACATGCTCTCGACCAGAGTCCGGGCCATCTTGATCTCCTGCGCCCGCGGTTCGGCCACACCGTCGAGGGCGGGAAAATTCACCGTGCGCACCTCGTCGGGCCACAGCAGCGTCTGCAGCATCAACACGTCGTCGTGCACCCGCAACGCCGCCAGGCGGGTCTTCTGCCGCAGCGTGAAGTGCACCACCGCGATCTGATCCACCTGTTCGAGCGTCTTCGCCAGCAGCACATAGGCTTTCGGCGTCGTGGAATCGGGTTCGAGGTAGTAGCTCCGGTCGAACAGGATCGGATCGATCTGCTCCGCCGGCACGAACTGCAACACCGGAATCTCGTGCTTCTCCGCCACCGGAAGCTTCGCGAAATCCTCGTCGGTGAGCACCACCCGTTCACCCTCGGGCGATTCGTAGGCCTTATCGATATCGGCGAACTGCACCGACTGCCCGCACACGGTGCACACCCGGTCGTATCTGATCCGTCCGCCGTCCTTGGCATGCACCTGGTGAAACCTGATGTCATGGTCCTCGGTGGCCGTATAGACCTTCACCGGGACATTCACCAAGCCGAACGCGATGGAACCCTTCCAGATCGATCGCATCCTTGGATGCTACTTGTGACCTGCCCGGTCTGTCCGGCGAACTGGCGTGACCTGCGGCTTCGTCGTTGTTGGTGGGGGTTGCCGGGTTGTTGATTGTTGCTGTTCGTGGACCTGTGACGTCCTGTGGACGTCCTGATACGGACCCGATTTGCCCACGTCCCGTGCTGTTCGGGGCGTGCTGGTGGCGCTGGAACTGCGCTGGACGCGCGGATCCGGCGACCGGATCGTCTGGTTTGTGTCAGAAAATCCGTGACGGGAGTTCGGCCAGGCTGTCGATGTCTGGGGAGCCGCTACGTCGCTCTGAGTAGGCCGACAGCGTGCGCCCGAGCGACAATACTCTGGTATCTAAATATTCGCATTTGATTATCTGGTCCGAGACGTCTGACCGGCATTGGGAACGTTGCAGGGAGGGGCACCCACGGCCGCAGGCAAGGCTGCACCCCACGCGACGGGTCCCGATGTCCCGCAACCCTTTCCCGCGCCCGCGCCGGGCGTCCCGATCACCGCGGCCTGCAACACCATCCACGTCGACATCTGCGTGCCCGCCGAGACCAAAGACCGCACTCCCCGCTCGGCGAGGCCGACTACGGCGGCTTCCACGACGTTACGAACCCGCAGGGTGCCCTTGTAATCATCGCCGGCCGGAAGGCCGGGTCTTCCTCGGTGGCAGGCCGGCCTAGGTGCTGCCCGGGTGAGCCAATGCTCCCCGCTGCAACCAGCGGCTTTCCGGATCCCGCGAGCGCCTCGCCGTACGCGAGCATGATCGGGAGCTCTGCGCGGCCACGGCATCGATTCCGCCGGTCGGAAGGAGGTCCTGCCGGTGTGCGACGTGGATGACGCCCGCCGCTGCCTCCGCGAGCCCGTCGAGATCCTGGAGGTCGCCGCGACGCGCCTTCGCGCCGAGCGCGGCCAGCGCCGCCGCGGCCGTGTCCGAGCGGGCCAGGCCGGTGACCTCGTGCCCGGCGGCGATGAGCTCGGGGATGATGTGCGAACCGGAATGGCCGGTCCCGTCAGTGACGAAAACGCACATGCTGCTGCGCTCCTTGTGAGTAATGTGGCGCGAGAAGTGGTGGTGCAGGTGCGCTCAGCTGAGAAGATCGACGTCGAGGGAGAAGTTGAAGTTGCCCACGCCGTGGCGGGCCAGGCTGATCATCAGGATTCGACAGCGAACGGCTCCAGACCCGATTCCGTTGTATCGCTTTATATCCGGCGTGCAGCGCCCTGCTGAAGGAGTGGGTTTCGTTTGTCCGATCGGGCAGCCGATTCTAGTACAGTTACCTATGAGTTGACCTGGGAAAACACCTGATCGTCTGGGGGAACGATTCTCGAAGTCTTCGAGCAGTTGCGTCGGACAGCGGAGGCACATCCCGGGCATCGCTGTGACGCAAACGGCTGCCTGGAGGGACTCACCCATGTACGTGGTGGACCATCCATCAGCGCAACGCCCGCCAGCATCATTCAGTCGATGACTCCACATCACCTAAATGTTGTTGGTTTTCCTGATTCGCCCATGGAAACGCTGCGAACCCCTGTTCGAGCACGGGGTGGCGAAGGTTCGGAGTCAACTCATTCAGCACGGCGTTAAGGTCATCTGGAACGTTTCCGCTGCTATGGGTGAGCAGGTCTGTGAGCAGCATTCCGTGGTCGGTGGCGGAGGTGAGCCGCTCCAGGTTCGAGACGTCGGCAACGACGGTCGGAGTGGACGACCCGGCCGTGTATGCGGCGCGCAACAGTGGCAGGTGGATCACGTCGAACGCTTCCATGGTTGCCACGATGCCGCAGATTGGACGGTCGGTCGGGATATGCGCGAAAGTCGGGTGCCCGCCAGTGATCAGTGCTGCAGTGGTATCTATCTGCTTGTGGGCCTTGCGCAGCAGGCGGACGAGGTCGTCGGCTGCCTCGGGGGTAGCCATTCTTATCGTCTCGGTTGGCCGGGCGGACTTTGCTTCGATGAGCACGACCGCGCGCTCCTCGACCACGATCCAGTCAACTGAGCGCTTCTTGTCTCGACCGTAGGTGATTTCCGGATAGACGGTACTCGAATCGCTCGCGGCGAGAAGCCGACCGACGTATTGCTCGAACAAGTCACCGAGATCTTGGGCGAACTTGTTGCCCCACATGGCGACTCCGTCGTACCACGTCAGTCGTGATCGCGCGTATTGCACTGTCCCCGTGGCCGTGCTCCTACGAGTTCTGGACGGTCTGTCGGACAGAGGCGATCAGGGGTGCGAACAACTGGCCTCGTGCCGAATATCCGGACCGGACAGAGGAAAACGTGGTCCTATCATGACATTCGTATCCGATCGCGAAAAATTGCTTTTGATGGCAGAGTTGGACTGTGTAGGCTCAGAACGTCTCTCGGGGGCATCCCCGGAGCAGCCGGGGTGGCGTTCACAGTAAAGGGAGGTACTGATATGTACAAAGAAAACGACGACCTGATTCTGGAAGTTATCGAGGGATCCAACGGATCCAACACTCAGCGGGGCCCCGGCCCGATCATCATCGGTTCGCCCCGCCAGGATACCGGTCACTGATAACCGAGTTCTGAAATTGTCGGTTGTCTGCTCGGCTCGGCAGCGGGCAACCAGTAGATCTCCGTTCAATCCTGTAATCAACTAGATCGCCACGTACCCCGAGGGACACCTGAAACGTGAACGAGAAATTTGAAACAAACTGGCGCGCTTTCGCTGATAACGCGCCGCGATTCAACAAGCTTATATATGAGCCTTCACTTCTTCCGAACGAAGAGGTTGCGAGGCTGACGGCTGTGCTCCGGACTGCGGTCGAGAACATCATCCGGAGCGGGGACCGGGCCCCTCGGGTGCGCGCGTTCCGCAGAGACGCGCTCGACTATCGATTGGTCAACGAGCTTGTTGACACGCCACTCCGTGACGAGGAATCGCCGACGGAATGGCTTGCCAGAGTCTCGGAAACGACGTCGTCCTGCCTCGCGATCAACGGATTCTCGGCGTGGTCGCTGGAGCTGTCCGAATTCTTCGCAAAGGTCATCCAGCGGATAACCACTGATGTCGGACATCCGCCCATTTGTGGCGCGGACGTATACACGTTCATAGCGAACTGTGAGTGGACTCCTTTCGGCATTCATTGCGACGCCGAACCGTCGATGGTCTTCCATCTCGGGCCCTCTGACAAGACCCTCTGGGTCTGGCCGGATGGAGCTCTTCCCGATAGTCTGTTCCTTCGAAGCCCTTCTTTCAACGGGATCTCATTCGATTTCTCGGACAACCTGGGCAGCGCTGAGATGATCACCCTGCGCCCGGGAGATTTCGTGTCGATTCCCCGTGGCCGATATCACCTGTTCAGGAATGATGGCCCCTCGGCCTTCGTCGGCCTGACGATATATCCGATCGACTCGCACAGGACATTGCGCTCCGCGATCACGAAGGTCGCGGAAGAATCCCTGCTGCCTCTGGTGAGCGCAGCCAGTGAGATGTCAGAAGTCGCAAGCATTCTTGGAAACGCCGACTCGAGGTTGATCGATCGCATCATCGCGGTAGCAAAGGACGAGTTCGCCATCGAGGCCACGTGCGGATTCACCGGTATTCCCAAGAAAGTGGCGATCGAAAGCCACGGCCAGATACCCGACAAGGTCAGGGGAGCATTCCGCGGAGTGGTCGCGGCACGGGAACCAGGCATCCTGCTTGCTCGCGGTCGTACGATAAAGACCGACCCCAGCATCGATTTCGGGGCGATTTCGGAAATCGTCAACAGCCTCGAGGCAGTTGATGTCCTGTCGCTGCCGAAAGCGATAGAGGGCACCGGACATACCGGCGGCATGAAGGTTGTCGAACTTCTCTACCGGATAGGTGGGGTAGTGGCCGCATGACTTCCTCCACCGCGCCTTCAGGCGCCCTGCGAAACATCTTCCAAAACCGTGTATTCCGGAGCGTGTATCTCGGTGCCGTCTGCTCAGCACTCACCGATGGCCTGATCCCCGTGGCTTTTTCTCTGGAGGTCGTGCGCGCCCTCAATTCTCCAGGTGCGCTGACCGCGGTACTCCTGTCATTGTGGGTCGCGCGATTCACGGCCGTCCCGATCGCCGGCAGAGTCGCGGCTCGCCGCGACAAATTCCTCGTGATGATCGGTTCCGATATCGCACGATTGGCCGCACAGTTCGGGCTTGCGATCGCCATGATGGTCACAAGTCACCATTGGCTGCTGTTCATGTGCGTATCGGCGGCCGTATACGGCGCCGGATCGGCCTTCTACGGTCCTGCGATGTGGTCGATCATTCCTCGAATAGTGGACGATACCGGGCTAGAAAAGGCCAACGCTGTCCTGGCTCTTAACCTGGACGTCAGTGTCCTCGTCGGACCGACACTCGCGGCCATCGCGATGGAGACTATCGGATTCGAGCCGATCCTGATTCTGGACGGACTCACCTTCATCGCGAACGTCGTGGCGTTGGCCTACGCCCGGAGAGTGGCCCACTCGCCGCGGTGCGATAGTCGAGAATCGGTCGAGCAGGACGATAGCGGGGACATCCGTGCAGAGTACTCCGCCTGGTCATCGATCCGGTGTCAGCCATGGTTGGGATGGTCGACCGCACTGTGGTTCCTCGTGTCGTTCACCATCGGCATGGTCTCGGTGGCGGGGCCCGTGCTCACCATCAAACATTCAGGTAGCGGATCATGGGCGATATTGGCCACGGCGATGGCCGCAGCAAGCCTGATCGGATCGGTGTCGATTCTCGCAGGACTTCGCCAGCTCTCATGGTCAATGGTTTCACTCCTGCTCGGCGCCGCCTTTTCGTGCGAGGCCGCCGGCCTCGCCGCCTATGCGGTCCTGCCTAATGCTGTGGGAATTTGGGTACTCTGCGCCGCATGCATCGTGGCCGGAGTAGCGAACTCGGTGTGCGCCATAGTCTGGCAAACCTCGCTTCAGCGGTCACTGGAATCCGCCAGCCTCGCTCGATTCGTCTCGGTCGAGGGGTTCATCAACTCGGTTGGCATCCCTGTCGGGATGGCGGTCGGCGGGCTCGCGCTTTCGACCTCCTCGCTCTGGATGTTCGTCGCGGCCGCGTGCGGACTTCTCATCGGTATCGCCGCTATCGCTGCTGCGTCGACGACACGCTCCGAGGATGCTGTACAGCCGGCTGCGGTAAGCATGGATTAAGGTTTGGGCAAAATGCATATACATTCTATTGGCAATCGGTACGCAGTGCTCGACGATGTGCTTGCCGATAATTCTCTGCGTGAGTCGGCGGTCGACTGCTATGAGGCTGGATTGCGGCCTGTGCTCAGCACAGTAAACCCCTATCACGACGGATTCGCGTTCCGCGCGCAAGGTCCCGCTATCAAACTTGCGAATCCAGAGTCGAATCGGTGGCAAGACGCACTCGGTCAAGCGGTCCTCGACGGGTTATCTCAACTGGATATTCAGCCAACCGGAGTCATCGAGATCGATAGTCTCTACTGGTCCTACCCCGCAGGTGTGAAGCTTTCTTGGCATGATGACGGCCATGATCGCGTAGCCGCGTTCATTTTTTATCTCTCGCCGAGATGGCGGGCATCATGGGGCGGTGAGCTGGATATCATCGATGCGGATGTCGACATGTTCGGAAGCCCGGTTCCGGGGCGTGGGGTCGACGATATCATCATTGATTCGAAGTTGAATGCCACCGCGGTTTTCCCTCGACCCAACCGGTTGGTAGTGGTAAAGGCACGCACATTCCACCGAATTCGTAGGGTAGATCAGCTTGCTGGCGACGCTTCGCGAATGTCGTTGTCAGGATTCTTGCCTGCCTGAGTGACATACAATTGCATGGATTGTGCCTATACGGGGAGTTCGGATAGTGAAAGATCTCGGATACATCATTGCATCGGAACTGGCAGGCGCCATTGAAAACGATGCGAAAGTGGTACGCGGACGGCTCCATCGACTGGTTTCTTTGGCGGAACTCGAGCGTGCTCTGTGGCGCGATGTCGTCTATGCCGGTTCGCTGTGGTCGAATATAAGGCTTGTTCACCAAGGGAAGGATCTGCACCCCAGCAAGTTCATGTCGGCGCGGATTGGTGACGGCCTGGTTGTGCACTCATACCTCGACATGGATCGAACTCAGCGATATCTGTCGGACGGCGCGACCTTGATCTACAACCACCTCCACGAGACGTCCAGGATTGTGCAGCGAATACAGGAGTCGCTCGAATACCTAATTGACGCGCGCGTCTGGATCCAGGCCTATCTGACCAGTACCAGCGAGTCCGCCTTCGGCACCCACGTCGATGATCACAACTTCTTCGTCATTCAAGTGAGCGGCAGCAAGGCTTGGACAGTGCAACACCCGGACACGGGAACACCAGCAGTCGGCGACGAGATTTCCGCCGGAGAATTCGTATACGTCGCATCCAACACTCCGCACAAGGTCGCCGGCCTCGGATGCTTGTCCCTCCACCTGACGATAGCCTTCGACTGGCTGGAAAGCGGTAGTCGCGTTGGCTCGCACCTCACAGATGGCGATCGAGATGCGCACAGATCCGCAAAGAGAACCGGCAGTCAGTTTCCGATTTCGCTCGACCCGACTGCCGACTGCAGATACCTGTCATTCAAGTTTTCCGGTCGCGAAAGGCCGGTAATTCAAGAATCCGGAGACCAGGTCACGCTCGCCAGCGGCGGCACTCGTGTGCGCCTGGACTATCGGCTCGCTCCCGCGCTCCACGCTCTGGCCTCCGGTAAGGAATGTGACTTCGAAGAATTGTGTCTGCTGTCAGACAGATTGCAATCCGACGATCTCCGAAAGTTTCTCGTGTTCGGAGTGAATCAAGGCCTTCTGTACTGCTGAGGATGCAAATACCAATTAGCGGTTGATCACGAAATCTCACATCTCGCCGCTGATCCGATTCTGGCTACAGCACTCGCACTTGCCGAGACTCGGCACTTGAGGCTCACGACGGTGATTTGCGCGATTCACTTGTCGGTTCGGGTCGTCAGCGCGCACGCATTTTGGGTACGAGATGTAGACCTCGACCAGTCGATAGTTTTACAGTGACCTATGGTTGACTGCGCTCACCGAATCTCCCCAACCGGGCTCGCCGAGATGCCCCACCCGTGAGCGGTGTCGATTATAGGGGTTCGCGGTTTCCGGTTGTGGCTCGGCGGAGGTTGTCGGCGGTGGCTTGGTGGTCGCGGAGCCGGTAGGAGTCGCCGTCGAGGTTGATGACCATCGACCGGTGCAGCAGGCGGTCCAGGAGGGCGGCGGCGACCGTGTTGTCGCCCCTCGCCGACCGAGCTCGAACACGATCCGGCGGGCGCCCCAGCGGCGGTGCGCACGCCGCATCTCGCAGATCTCGGCCTCCACCTCGGCGGCGATCCGCGACGGACTGTGGTGTGGCCGCCGGGACACCTCTCGCAGCCCGTCGAGTCCTTCGAGGTCGTACCGCTTGCGCCAGGCGGTGACCGTCTGGCGTGAGACCCCGTGACGAGCGGCGACCTCGCCGACCGGCTGCCCGTCGCGGACTTCCATCACCGCGCGATACCGCTGCTCCCACAACATCTTCGCGCGTTCGGCGCGCTCATCGGGAACCTCACCATGATCCACCGCTCATGCGTACCAACAGGTTGATGGGGAATCTCAGTAATGACCAAGATGTCCTGAGTGCGCCAGGGTGAGTATGTCCTGATGCCCCACAGGTCAAGGTCGATGTGCGAGAAGCCGCTACGTCGGTCTGGGTAGGCAATGCGCGCAGAGAATCACAATGGTACCTAAATATGCGCATCACATGTCCGGACTCGTCGCTCTTGGTGCTGGCCTGCTGAATCCTTGCGGCACGATCTGCGACGGTGTCGGCGTCGGGGTAGGGGTGTCCGAAATGGGTATCCGCGGGGGGTGCGTGTACGCGTGCTCACGCTGGTGTGGATCGCTTCGCTCTGGATTGCTGGCATGCGGAAAGGGATGCGGCGGGATGGGGAATCTGCGGCGGCTGCGGCTGCACGGAGCGCACGAGGAACTTCTGGCCAGCGGCCCCGAGAACGCCACGGTCACCTCGATCGCCGCGGGCTGGGGATTCGGTCATCCGGGCCGTTTCGCGGCACGCTACCGCCGCGAGTACGGCAAGCCCCCGGGCGACACCCTCGGTATGTGAGCAGATCCCGCATGCTGATGGCCGGTATCTCACCGCAAAGCGGCAGTCACGCAGCGGCCTGCAACTGGTCGGCTCAGACAGCATTTCGTGGAAATGGCGAGACCCTGGCGATGTGGCTGACACCGAAGTGGCTGGTAGGGATCGTTCCGGGGTTCTGGCGGCCAGCATACGCGACGTCGCAAGGTGTGCAGACGGGGGCGGATCGGGTCTCGCCGACAGGTCCCTGGTGACCGGTCGGCGGCGATCTGACGTGCGCCAATCCGTGGCGTTCGGCCCGGTCATCGGGAACCGGAGTCGGCCGGGCAGACGGGTGATCTACACCGCGATTTCGTGGACCGCGGCACCGGCTCGTACGTCCAGGACCGCCACCAGCACCATCCGGCACACGGCCATGTCCGACATGTGTCCACGCAGGGTGATCACCGTGTCCGCGGCAGCGCGCCGGCATTCTTGGACCAGATCGGCGAACGCGGGCGGCAACGTCGCGCTCTGCGGTGTGGGCTCGTGGAATACCGTTCCCAGTTCGTACCCGAGCGAGCGGGCGGTCTGGCGCAGCTTGTCTTCACTCGCGCCGCCGTCGCGGTCATCGAGGAGATCGTCGCGCACGTAGCCGTAGGCCAGAGGTAATAGAGCAGTTGTCATGGTGAATCGGTTCTTGATCGGTGTGCTTTTCCTGTACGACGATCACCCTGCCCCGGAGACAACATCCCCACATCGGTGGGACTACCTACACCGCTACCTGAAAGCGTTTCTCTGCACGCCACGGGATCCCGCGGACCGACTCCAAGAGGGTCGGCGAGATCGCACCATGCGCACAGATTCCGAGACCGAGCGGGCCTGCAGGACGTCGCTCGGGATAACCCCAGCCGCAGCTGTCTCGAATACAAGGTTTCAAGACAGAGCGACTCCGAAAGAACTACCCGCGTCTGGGCTTCTCGGGTGATTCTGGGGACTACTCGGTGGGTTCGGGTTGCGGGTGTGGTGCGGTGGGGGTGACGAGGTAGTGGCGGGCGGGGATCGGGTCGGGCCGGTACCGGACGGTCGGATCGGAGATGACGAGGCGGTCGCGGGGGCAGGCGACGAGGGTGATCGGGGTCGATGTGGGGGTTTGCATGTTCGGTCTCCGGGCGGGGTTATTCACCGAGGTGGGTGATGGGGCCGAATTGTCGTTCGTAGTTGTTCATGCTGTCGTTGAGGGTCTGCATGAGGCGGAAGATCAGTGCGGGTGGGAACTTCACTCGGGAGGTGACTTGCACCGGTTGTCGCATCGCCGCGTGTCCGGTCTCGTTCACGCCGCCGGGTTCGCTGGGGAGATAGACCAGGAAATCGAGGGTGAAGTCCGTGCGGTTGTACCAGCAGGTGAACCCGTTGGCGTACACTCCGGCGCCGAGGATCTCCGGCACGATGACCTCGACGTCGACATCGGGTTCGTCGGCGGGAGGTGGAACCGGGCCGTTCACCACGGATCTCCCGTGCGGCAGGCCCGGCGAACCGGCCATCCCAGCTCTCGGGTACGGCCGGTCGCCAACACTGCGATCACTGTGTGATCCTTGCTGGGGTCAGCGGCCCTGTTGGAGCCGGGCTTGCTGGCGGATCTGGTGAAGTTGCATCTCCCACTGACCGGCCCGGTCTTGGGCCCGGCTGGCCTGGTCCTCGGCTTGCTGCGCCAGTTGGGTGGCCTGGTCGGCTTGTTCCTGGGCGCTGCTGGCCCGCTGCTGGGATTGGTTGGCTTCGCCTTGGGCCTGCTGGGCCTGGCTTTGGGCCCGGTCGGCTTCGCTCTGGGCTTGCTGGGCCTGGTTGGTGGCCAGGATCGCCTGCTGGCGGGCCTGCTGGGCCTGCTGGTTGGCCTGGTTCGCGTCCTGCTGCGCATGCTGGGCCTGATGCTGCACCTGCCGTGCCTGCGCTTGGGCCTGGCGTGCGAGCCCCGATGCCTGCATCGCGTACTGGCGGGCGTTCTGCGACTCTTGCCGGGCCTCGTCCAGCCGCATTCGAAGCATCTCCACCTCCGCCTGCACATCGATCTCCCGGCTCTGGGTCGCGCTGCTGCTCTCCTGTACCGCCATGGTCGAACCCCTTCCATTGATGGATGTGTGGATCGAGACTGAAGGTTGTTCCTGGAAGAACTCGCGTGCCGAAGCAATTCTCACCGAACCTCAGCGACCCACGGCAACTGTGTCGCAACCATTGGGAAACATTGATGTAACAGGGGGACCCGGTCTCGGACAGGCGCTTCGCAGAGAGGAACATGTTCTCCAGTTACCTGCCGAAGCTCGCTTGGCTTGGTGTCCTTCGACGGGCCCCGCCTCCTGGCTGCGAGTGCGTCATCGAGACGCTGCAACTTCGCGATGGCATCACCGAAATGTGCACGCCGCGCGATGCCCACTCTCTACCGCTCATCCGCCGCTCGCCCAGGCCGGATCTCATCTCATCTGCGTGAACTACGCCCTGGTACCCCCAGCAACCCCTGCGGCAGCCCGCGGAAATCGGGCGGATGTGCAGTAACCGGTTGGCGGAGAGCAGGTTTAGCTCCGCGACGGTTGGTTGAGACTTAAAGTTGGGATGGTTCGTGATCGACCGTTTTCTTCGAGCGAGTGGAGAACAGCGTGTTGGACACCGTGGAAACCGCGACTGCGTACGTGATCGCCGAACTGGAGGCCAAAGGTACGGCCACCCGCGAGGATTTCGACGTCGCCGCGATCGTTGCCGCCTCACATGCCTTCAGTGAGGGCTGGGACTTCCGATCGATCGACCGGACCGTGTTCTGGCGCCTGGTCGCCGGCAACCTCAAGCTCTAGGTATACGGCCCCGGGGGTTGTTGATGCGGGTTACCGGATCAGCGTGATTGTTCGGGCCGTCGGATGTCTGATGGCTGGTCGGGGCCGGTGTCCAGGACGCGCAGACCCATCGGTCCTTGCTGCGGTTCTTGGCCTGGTACAGCTCGCGGTCCGCGGCCTCGAGCAGGGTCGTGGCGTCGGTGTTCGACGCGGTCGCCACGATCGTCCCGATACTGGCCGAGAGCCAGGTGTGTGTTCCGGTGTTCATGCGTGAACCGCCACGCCCGTGCGGTTGGGCGAAGTCCCAGCAGCCGACCCAGGTGCCCGCGAGGCCGACGGTGACCAGCGCCGTTACTTCCGGCCAGTGCGCCATTGTCAGGCCGCCGACGTCCGGTGGGCGCAGCCCGAGGCTCTCGACGAATGCCGCGACACCCACTTTGGCCTGCGCGTTGTGGCCTGTTGTGCCACACAATCCGAACGCGACGCGGGTTGAGTTGGACTGTCGGCCCTGTTGAGAGCTTGGGCGAACGAACTGTTTCGTTAGCATGGACGGATGGCATATGACTCGGCGGCGACGAAGAAGCGAATTCTGGCTTCCGCGACGATCGAATTCGCCGAGTACGGTATCGCCGGTGCGCGGGTGGATCGTATCGTTGCGGCGGCCAGGGTCAACAAGCGGGCGATCTACGACTACTTCGGCGACAAGAAGGCACTGTTCGCGGTCGTGCTGGAACAATCACTGACCGAACTGGCGCGTGCCGTTCCGCTGGACGAGTCCGACCTGGGCAACTACGCGGCCCGGTTGTTCGACTACCACGAGGCGCATCCGCAAGCGTTGCGGCTCGTGATGTGGGAAGCGCTGGAGATGGGCGATGATCTGGTTCCCGACGAGCCCGCACGCACCGAACACTACGCGGATAAGGTCCGGGCGGCCCGGAGCGCGATGGGGCACGGGGATGGGGATCCTCGTGCCCTGGTATTCCTGATCCTGGCGATGGTCGATTGGGGTCTGGCCCTGCCCCAATTGCGGCGCATGCTGTTCGGATCGGATCACTCCACCGGAGATCTGCGTCAAGTGATCGTGGAGGCCGCCCGTGTGCTCACGGCGCATTTCGGCCGCGGCGACGATCGAATCGAGTCCGAGGCCGACTCCGGTCGCGGATGATCCCGCCGATGCTGCGCAACTGCGCAGCGATAGCTTCGGACCATGTCCACTCGCAGGCGGGGAACCAAGGATTCGGCAACGCGGCGTGTGCTGCTTCCGAATCGGCCGGCGGCCCCAGCTGACCAGGACGATTACGCCGGTGCCGGTCAGGCGGCCAAATCCCCCTCGGTGAGACCCGCTGCGGCCAAACGTGATCGGCGTTCGCTGTCGGCGCGCGGCGGGAGCCCATGGCGCCGACGTATTCGATCGGCAGGCGCAGGGCCAGCTTCAGAGCGGGTATATCGACCTTCGGACCGTGCGTCAGGATGCACACTGGAGTGCGGGTGTCGGTCTCGGTTCGGCCGAGAAATCGATGCGGCCAGTCCACGACCACCTCGCCGGCGTCGTGGAACCTGGAGTGGTAGCGAATACCGATCGCGCATCGGTGCGCTGTTCACATCTACCTCCGCCGACGAGGTGGTCGTGTGGGGGTCATCAAATTCCACTCAACCGACGAGGTGGCCGGGATCGCAGTACTGGAAGGTGGCGGACGGGAAGCTCGCGGCAACGGCACGGCGCAGGCGATCATCACCTGCAGATTGGTGGAATCCGCCAGCGGTACAGACGTTCTCGTGGAGACCGATCTCGCTACCACCGGCAAACCCGCGCAGTTCGCCCGCAGTGCACTCGCCGATGTGGCGGGTACGCCCATCGGGCAGTTCGCCGTGAATCTTGCCGAGGAGATCGCCTCCGGCAGCACCTCTCCCGAGTTGGAAAGCATTGCACTGGAGGAAGTTTCGCAGATCGCCTCCGGTCCCGCGAAGGCCGCGGCGGTCGCACCGTCGCGGGTGGCCGCCGGGCCGATCGATCTGCTGGCGGCGGTGGGGGTGAGCCGCGTGACACGCCTCGGCCCACGTGCCGCCGTTACCTTGTCGATGCTGGTCGATCTCCTCCGGCGGCGACGGTTATCCCGCCGCCGGAACGAGATCGTCGAAACCGTCTCGTGCGGGCCGCAGCCTGCAACTGCGAAACAGTTCGGTGGGCCCGGCACGGCCGGCCGATGACGGGATCGCCGACAGCGCCTGCGTTTTGAATGCTTGTGCGGCCCCGCTGAGTTGGTGCTGGACCGAGGTGACACGTTCGCCGATTTCGTTCGGGTACTGCTCGCCCCACAGTGTCACATGGTCGATGAGTGCATATTCGAAGATATCGAGTATGCCCTGTCGCACGCGGTTGTCGGTGGCGTAGAGGTGGGTGTCGATGGCGATCGCCTGCGGTAGCGGGGTCCGTACGCGCGATGCCAGCGCTTCGTGGAGATCGACGACGTGGACACCGAGAATATCGAGCGGGCGGGAATTCTCGTGGTCGGCGACCATGGCTATGACGTTCCATCCGCCGAGGACGCGATCGAACAGCCAGCCACCGGCGTTCCGGACGATATCGTCGACCGCGGGGGCCACCACAATGAGTTGATAGCGTCGGCGATGTTTGCGTGCCATGGCCGCCGCGTGAGTGAGCGGATGCGGCCAGGTGGCCATGCGCGCGGTGATATCGGTGATTCGAGCGTCCATCGGTTCCATCCCGTCGAGCAGACGATGATCGTCACAGCCGGTGTACTGTGCCGATTCGGGTGTGGCGTCGCTTCTGACACCGTTTTTCCTCGACGGTCTTCACAAGCGGCAGCGCTGTGTAGCCGATCCAGCGAGGGGTGTCCGAATCATTTATGTCGTGCCGGTACTCGGGACGACGAATTCGCTGAATACCGGATTCGTTGTCGACCGCTCGTCTCACTGGTCACGGGGTGTTGATGAACCTGCGCCCTATATTCGATAGCTACGTAGGCCACATTAGAGATACCGGTCGAATGTGACAAGGGTCGCTAGAGATTTTTTGTCACCGCTGTTCGGCAGCGAGCACGACTGTATTTTCGGTGCATTCCACAACTGATCGCCGATTGCGGTTGGCAACCGGCGCATAGGTTTTCGGGTCCGGCGACGGATGACCGCGAGCCATCGGTCGCCGGACCGACCTTTTGTTGCGGCTATGTACCGTTGGCCGGCTGCGTATACGTGCGGCCGTCGATGGTGGTGGTCAATGTGCCGGTCACCTGAAAGTTGCTCTGCAGCAGCGCGGGGGACATGGTGAATCCATTGGGTTCACTGGTCTTCTTCGTTCCGTGGTGCCGGCCGGTCATCTGCAGATCCTCGTGCAAGGTCATTGCCGAGATCGCGGAATCAGAATTTCGTACCGCGCTCTCAGTGCCCTTCAGCACGACCCCCGGAGTGTCACTGAAGTCGGTGTAGGTGACCGCCAAGTTCATCACGAGAGCTTTGGACGAGTCTTCGGTGACAACGACCTTGGCCGTTCCCTGTATCGAGCCTTGTACCGTGTAGGTTCCGGCCGCCAAGTGCGGGCGGGCCGGGATTGCCTGACCGGGCTGATAGGGCAGCCCCCATGTCGCATCAGGTGCGGTTGGTACGGCCGGCGCCGGGGTCGGTTGGAATCCCGGGAAGCGCGCGATCATGACACGACTGTTTCGACCGCCCGGTTCTGGAGCCCCGGGGCAGGTGTGCGGGGACGGGTTGGCCCCGCAGGCGAGGTTTTCCGCCCATACCGCCGCGCTGCTGTCCGCGAGCCAGGCCGGATCCGCCGCTGTGTTCCAGTTGCCGTTGGGTTCGAGTTGTTCGCTGCGGCCGGTGTTCGGGTCCACCAGGTGAGGCAGGAAGAATCGTCGGTTCACGTTGTCGTGCAGGCCCGAGACGAGTCCGGTGGTACCCGCCTGATCAGTGAGGGGCGGGATGCCTTGCATGCCGCCGAGGAAGTCCATCCGGCCCGAGCCGAGCAGTTGTTCGGAGATCAGGTGCTTACCGTCCGGTGATTCGGCATTCGGGTCGGTGTACAGCGCGTGCCGGGTGAGCAGGCGCGACCGGCCGGTTGTGTTGTCGGTGGCCCATGCGTCGACGTTGTCCGATTCGTAGCTCTGGATACCGATCGCGGACCGGCCGTCGGCGGTCCAGCCGCGGAATTCGCCGATCATCCCCGCCGGATTGAATTGCAGACGGTTGCCGGAGTCGACCGCGTAGGGCAGGTACGCCGACGCGGGGCTGTACAGCATTCGCACGTTACCGATGTCGTAGCGGCTGTTCGACTGATCGAAGGTGAGCTTGCCCATGAATGCGAACTCGTCGTACTGCGTCGCGGAGGTGATGATGTAGTTGAAGCCGATGTGCTCATCGTCCGGATTCAAACGAGCCTCCCGGAGTTGCCCGGGTTTCCCGGAGCCGTCGTCCCAGTACAGCGGGTAGGCATGCATCTGCGCCGGAGTGCATTGCGGATCAGTGAACTGGTAGTTGCCGCAATCGATGATGGCGGACCCGGCGAGAGCGCGTTTTCCGTCCCGCCGAAATTCGCCGGGTAGGCCAGCCCGCAGGTCAGGCACTTCCATGGGTCGCCGTTGGGGAAGGCCTTGCCGTCGGTGTGTACCAGCAGCACCTGTGGGCCGGTGTAAGTGCTGGCCGCTCCGGACGAGGGTGCGCCCGCAAGTTGTGCTCCCACCAGAACGTAGTTACTCGATGGGTAGTAGGTGCCCACCGCGCCCAGCGCGCCCCAGGCGGGGCTGAGACAACCGGTGCCGTGCGGGTTGATCGTCGATGTGCACGACCCCGCGTCGGTGGACGGTGCCGTCGGCGGCGCGGGTAGCTCGCTGATGGTGAATCTCTCGTGCAATTCCTCGGACGGATCGGCTGTGATGGGTCCGGCGGATACCTGTTGGGTTGTCGTCGACGTCGTGGTCGCGGGGGCCGCGGTCTGTGCCGCCGATGTGCTGGTGGGAGTGGCCGGTGCGGTGGTTGCTGACGACGGACTTGTGGACGGTGGTGATGCAGATGCCGATTGCGGGGACAAGCCGGTCATCGCGAATGCGATCAGGGCGACGGCGATACGCGTCCGATGTCGGATCGATCGGGAGTGATGGATTTGGGCAGCATCGCCCATGGAACACCTACCTCTGACAATGCTTGTTACCAGTCCGGTAACGACGTTCTCGGGAGAGGATAGCTGTCCCCCTGATGCGCGTGAGCGCTTTTCCAAAATTCCATTGGTGCCAATGTATCTTCAAGATTCAAATTCCAGCGATGGGATCTTCGGAGCTATCCTTGCGGCATGGACGGCAGGCGACTCCACCGACTGGGCAGACATCTGATCGAGCTGGCACGCCAGGTCGGCATCGAGTCCAGCGACGAGCCGATCCCGGAAGGTGAGATCGCTGTACTGGCAGATGTCATCGACAGTCCGGGCAGCTCGGTGCGTGAGATCACCGAAAGGACCGGATTCTCACAGGGGCACATCTCCGAATGCGTGGCTCGGCTGACCGATCGTGCCCTGTTGGCAACCGAGGTCGATGCCGCCGATCGGCGGCGTACCCTCGTCTATCCGACAGATGTCCTGTTCAAGGCGATTGCCCGGCGTACCGCGCCGATGCTTGACGAGGCGTTGGTCGCCGCGCTCGGCAGTTCGGCCGATGCTCGGCGCGTCAAGGTGCTCCTGGAGGAACTCGCCGACCTCTTGCTTCCGGGCCATTGAGGGCGCTAGCATCATCGGTCACCGCTGCATCGAAAGTGGTTGTGGCACTGTGTGATCGGATGTAGCGAGGCTACCCGACGGCCGACGCGATCAACTCGTCGGTGCGTTGCCGCAATGCTGCCCGGACGGCCGGGTCGTAAGCCTGCTCGTCGGCGCGGGATTCGTTCGTGCCGTTGAAGTATGTGCCGGTGGGAACGTCATCCTCGATCAGGTGGAGTACGGCCTCGCCACCGTCAGCGACAGTGCTCAGCGGTGATCCGCCGAATTCCGCGACCATTGTCGTGTCCATGTACGTGGCTGGGTGAAGTGCTGTGACGTGCACCCCGGTCGTGCGCAGTTCCTCGGCGAGATCGAAGGTGAACATGATCTCGGCGAGCTTGGCTCGTCGATACGCCGCCATGCCGGAGTAGTCACGTTCGAAGTTCAGGTCGTCGAGGTGGATCGGTTCCTGTCCGATCGAGGCGACGTTGATCACCCGTGATGGCGCCGACTCGACGAGCAGGGGTAGCAGCTGCCGGGTGAGCCGATACACGGCCAGATAGTTGACTGCCAAGCGCATTTCGATGCCATCAACGCTGACCTGCCGCGCCGCGCCCGGTGCGCCGAAGCCCGACACCCGCGTTGTTGATCAGCACGTCCAGTCGGTCGGTGTGCTGCCGGACCTGCCCGGCGAGCTCATCTACTTCTCGCAGCGAGGACAGGTCGGCGAGCAGGATCTCCGGCTCGCGACCGCCGGAGGCAAGGATCTTCTCGCGTATCTGTTCAGCGCGCGGCTTGTCACGTCCGTGCACCAGCACGCGCGCGCCGGACTGTGCCGATCGGACAGCCAGGTATCGGCCCAGACCATCGGTGGAACCGGTGATCAGGACGGTCTTTTCGGTCATAACGACTCCTTGCTGCGTGCGGTCCGCAGATCTCGAACGCTTCCGGATGTGTGGCGAGGGCGAAAGGCACTCGGTTGTCCGCTAGGGGCCTCACACGGATAGAACGAACTAGATGGTTCGAACGGGAGTATACGCATAGATGCCCGGGAGGCAAACGCCCGTCAGTGACGGAATGAGCATCCCGACCCAGGGGACAGACAGGCCTGCCGGTTGTTGGCTCGACAGGCCCGCCTCGATGTCGGGTCGATGTCTCAGCTCATCGCGATACGGATGCTTTTGACCTGCAGGAATTCGTACAGTCCGTCCACGCCGCCGGTGCGGCCATACCCGCTGTGCTTGTAGCCCCCGTAGGGGCCCTGGGGTGACATGTCGCTGATCTGGTTGATCCAGACGGCTCCGGCCTCCATTCGCCGCGCGACCCGATGCGCACGTGTGAGGTCGTTGGTCTGGATGAATGCGTTCAATCCGTAGGGGGAATCATTGGCGATCCGAATCGCCTCGGACTCGTCCCTGAATTTGATCACCGATACGACGGGGCCGAACGTCTCGATCTGCGCCAAATCCGATGAGTTGTCGACGTTGCCGAAGACCGTGGGTTGGATGTAATACCCCTCGCTGAGGTCGCCACCGAGTCGCTTGCCTCCGGTGAGCAGCTCGCCGGACTGCTCCGCGGCTGCTTGATCTATCACGCCGATAATGCGATCGGCATCCCTCGCGCTGACCACCGGCCCGAAAACTACGGTCGGATCGAGCGGATCACCGATCTTGGCAGCCTCGACCACGGGGATGAACTTCTCTACGAACGCGTCGTAGATCGATTCGTGCACGAGTATCCGGCTCGCGCAGGCACAGCTCTGCCCCGATTGCACGATCGGCCCTTGGTAGGCGGCGATCTGGGCCGCCGCGTCGAGGTCGGCATCCTCGAAAACGAGGTTGGCGGACTTTCCACCCAGTTCGGCCACCACCGGCGTGAGATTCACCGTGGCACTGGTCAATATCTTGCGTGCGGTCTCTCCGCCGCCAGTGAAGTGGATCTTACGAATCCCGGGATGCCGAACCAGTGCGTCACCGCCCTCGGCATGTGCGGGAACGACATTGACCAGCCCGGCCGGCAAGCCTGCGGCCGTGCACAGTTCGCCGAAACGCAACGCCGCCATCGGTGCGAGTACCGACGGTTTGAACACGACGGCATTACCCGCGGCCAGGGCTGGGGCGACACACGACGCGGCCACAACCATCGCACCGTTCCACGGGGCGATCACGCCGACGACGCCATACGGCTCGCGTTCGATGAGATTGAGATCGGAGGACTCGGCGACCGGTGTGATCTGACCGTGCGGTTTGTCGACGTAACCAGCGAAGTGACGCAGGAATCGTTCGAGCAGGATCGTATTGATGGACAGCGACGTCGGCACCGCGTAGTCGTGCACGTTCAGCCCGGACAGGGCCGCCATGTTCTCATGCACCGCATCCGCGAGATCGATCAGCAGATCGCGGCGGCGATCGACGGTGAACGACATCCACTCCCGCTGTGCTTCCCGACCGGACTCCACCGCCAGGTCCATCTCGGCCGGGCCGGCCAGGTTGATCGTTGCGTTCGGCCGTCCGTTGGCGGGATAGATGTGCTCGTGAGTGCCTCCGGAGGTCCAGGTGAGCTTGTCGCCGCCGATGAGCAATCCGCTCGGCAACGGGGTTTCAGGTTGCGGTGTGGGTTCGATTGTCGTCGACATCGGTACTCCTACGAGGTCTTTGCATCCTCTGCGCGCCATTCCTCCTGCACGCGTGGTTTCTGTTCGGCGATCACCTGATTGAGGTGGGAGGCTTTGGGCCAGCCGGCGTACGCGGCGAAATGTAGTGCGAATTCATCCATTTCGGTGAAGGACAGATCGCGGCTCTTCAGCGCCGCGTAGACGTGCGACACGATCGGATAGGGCGCGTCCTGGAATGCCACGCACGCCACCGTGATCAACCGCCGCTCCTTCATTCCCAGACCAGGGCGCTGCCACATCTCGCCGAAGACGAAGTTGAGAATGCCGGCGCCCTGGTACGGGTTGTTGCGATCGGGGTAGTAAGGCAGGCAGTTCACATCCATGAAGCACTGTTCGCCGCTTGTCAGCCGGGCTTCCGGATCGCTCGGAGTGACCATCGGAAGCAGCGGTTCAGGTGGTGGGATCTCCTGTCCGCGTTCACGATTGATGCGTTCCCACTGCTGGTCGACGACCATGTTGAATCGCGATGCCTTCGGCCAGCCTGCGTATACCGCGAAATGCAGGACGGCTTCGCGCATTTCGGTGATGGAGATGTCGCCGCTGTTCAGTGCCGCGTACACATTGTCGATGATCGGCTGCTCGGCGTCGGCGTCCGCGACGCAGGACAGGGTGATGAAGCGTCGCTCCCGTCGGGTCAGGCCGGGGCGTGTCCATATCTCCGCGAAGACGAAGTCCACCAGGCCGTTGGCTATGGTCGGGCTGGAGTCCACGGGTGCCGGAAACGTCATCACATCGGTGAATTCACGTTTGCCGCGTTCGGACCGGGCCGTGCTCACCGTATCTGTTGTCATGGGTTGTGCCTTCTGTGTCGGTGTTCGGATCTGTGCGCGAAAGTCACAGGGACCGAAGCGAAGTGCTACTTGAGGGTGACGCCCGCGTCGACCTTGAACTCCAGGCCGGTCACGTAGCGGGATTCGTCGGAGACCAGGTAGAGCACCGCATTGCTGATATCGATTGTCTCGACCATCGGGACTGGCATGGCGTTGCCGAACAGTGGTGCCAGATCGGGGCGCTTCTCGCCGAGGAGTGCGAACAGCGACTCCGGTGCCATTCCGGTCGCCACCCCGGTCGGGTGCACGGTGTTGACTCGAACATTCTGTGCCGCAAGCTCATTGGCCAATGCCTTGCTCATACCCACTACGCCGAGTTTCGAGGCGGTGTAGGGGATGTGCAGTGGTGTGCCCTTGATGGCGGCCGCGGAACTGATGGTGACCAGACTGCCCCCGTGTTCGACGAGGTGGGGGAGCGCGGCCGCGCAGGTGTTCCATGTGCCGATGAGGTTGACGTCGACCACGATTCGCCAGTCGCCGGGCGTTGTGGTGTCCCAGGTACCCGCGGTCAGCACCCCGGCATTGGCCACCGCGGCATCGAGCCCGCCCAACTGCTGCACACCGTCGGCGACGGCCTCGGTCATGGCGGCGGAATCCCGGATGTCGACGATCTTGGTGATGGCACGACGGTTGTGCTTCTGCACCAGACGCGCCGTCTCGGCCAGGTCGTCGGGCGACGACAACTGGTATTCGATGCCGGGCAGTGATTCGCAGATGTCGATCAGGATCAGATCGGCGCCTTCCTCGGCCAGCCGGACCGCGTGACTGCGCCCCATGCCACGTGCCGCGCCCGTGATCAGGACTCGTTTGCCCGCCGCACGCCCGCAGGGGTGTGTGCCCTCGGTCATTTCCGCCTCGCTCACAGTTTGTTGCAGAAGCCGGCGTCGACCGGAAGTGCCACGCCGGTGATGTATTTGGCCTCGTCGGAGGCCAGGAAAGCGACCGCCCCGCTGATGTCCTCGGGCTCGAGCAGCGCCACCGGCATCGGGTTCATCAGATGCGGTCCACCGGATTCGGGGTGATTCTGGACCCACTCCATCATCGACGGGTTGACGGCCATCATGGTGTTCACCGCGGTCGGATGTACGGTATTAACCCGAATGCTTTGGGGTGCAAGAACATTCGCCAATACGCGCATCATTCCGACCAAGCCCGATTTCGCGGACGCGTAACCGAGCCCGCCGCCTTCCAGGCCGCCGAGCCCGACCAACCCGGCGGTGGAACTGGTCAGGATGATCGCACCGCCCCGTCCGCCGGCGATCAAGTGCGGGATGGCAGCTCGGGTGACGTGAAAGGTGCCACTGAGATTCACGTCGATGACGGCGTTCCACTGCTCGAGTTCGGTCTCGAGGGTGACCTCGTCGAACGACGTCGGCGCGATGCCCGCGTTGGCGCAGACGACGTCGAGGCGGCCGAATTCCTCGACTCCCGCATCGAGTGCGGTCTTGACCTGGTTGAAATCGCGCACGTCTGCGACCGAGCCGAGTATCCGGCGGCCCGTTGCCTCGACGAGCGCGATGGTCTCGTCGAGCTCCTCGCGGGATGCGAGAGGGTAAGGGTTGGCGGGGATATCGGCACAGATGTCTATGCCGATGATGTCGGCGCCCTCGTTCGCCAGACGTACGGCGTGACTGCGGCCCTGCCCCCGCGCTACGCCGGTGATGAAGGCGACTTTGCCATCCAACGAACCCATCGATCCTCGCTCCAATGCCGAGTGGATCCGTGTCGCCGGCCGATGCCGGACGAGAACACGGTTTTCATTCTTCGTAACATACTGCGCTGACATGTGGTAATCCAATTACCAATATCGGAGAATAGCACTCAGGTTGCGGTTCGGGAAGGAGTTGGAAGTGGGTTCTGGTGACGATGTGGCAGCCGGGTGGGGGACGGCTCCGGCGCGAGATCGAATCCGCCTGGCCGTGCTGGAGTCGATCGAGGCCGAGGGATACGACGCACTGCTGTTGCGTGAGGTCGCACGTCGCGCCCGGGTGTCATTGGCCAAGATCTACCGGCTCTACGGCACTCGTGAAGAATTGATTCTGGCGGCGCTGGACTGGTGGCTGGAGGAGAACCGATACGCGGGGCTCGAGGTGCAGATGCCCGAGTCGTCCGGCACTCCCTATACCGGTTTGATGCGGGTGCTGCGTCCGATCTTCGAACTGTGGGAAGGGCATCCGGCTCTGCTCGTTGCGTACTTCCGGGCGCGCTCGTCTCCGAGTGGTGAGGGGCTGGTGCGGCGTGGATTCGATGCCGTGGTGCCTGCTGCTATGGCGGTGCTGGGGGAGGCGGACGCAGAGTTCGTCCACGATCTCGAGGCTGTTCTGTCCAGCCTGGTGTATGGGTTGCTGGGTCGGTGCGCGGCTGGTGAGATCGAGATCTCGGCGCTCGTGCCGGTCATTGACCGTGCGGTGTACTGGATGACCGCGGGCTATGAGGCCGTGGAGGATCGGTAGGGCGCGGCGTCGGCGGCGCCGGAGCGTCATCCGCACAGGCGGCTGTCGTCTCCGCGGTACCCGATCGCTTTGGCCGTGGGCCATCGTCCGTCTCGAATCTCGGTCCGTACCAGGTGCGCGATGAGCCGGGCGACGTTCTCGATCGCGCGGGTCGAATGTTCCCGAGCGCTTCTGGTCAGTACGATGCGTCGCTGTAGATGTGGACTGTGTAGTGGTGCGGCGCTGATCGTCTGTGCCGCAAGGTCTTCGGTGAACGCGATCGGTGGCAGAATCGCCCAGCAGCGTTCGGTGGCGACGAGCCGCTTCTGCATGTGCACCGCGGCGGTGGTTGCTGCGACCCGGAAGTCTGCGCCGATGCTCCCGGCCACGTTGTCGAGCAAGTCGCGAAGGGCGCTTCCGGCGGGCGGTAGCACCATCGGGTTGTTCAGGACATCGCGCAGTGCAACCGGAACTCCGGGCCGGAGTCGGGCAGTCGCCGGGGCGATCGTCCACAGTTGCTCCGTCGCCAGCGGTGTCGTGTACGCCGCCGGGCCGCCGGGGGTCTCCGCAGTGAGGGACAGGTCCAGCTCGGCGGCGCCCATGCGGTCTCGCAAGTTTCCGGAATCGCTGATCAGCAGGCGCAGACCGAGTTCGGGAAACTCTCGATGCAACGCTGCGGTCAGAGGTACTCCGATCGCATCGGCGATGCTTTCCAGCAACCCCACCGTGACGATCTCGCCGCTGATGCTCGGAGTGGGCGCTATTTCGGCACGCGCTCGGCTGAGCTCGACCAGGGCGGATCGGCTGTGGTCGGCCATGATTCGTCCCTCGGCGGTCAATGTCATTCCGGCGCGGGTTCGTTCGAACAAGATGACACCGAGTTCGTGCTCCAGTCCTTGGATCTGGCGCGTGACCGCGGACTGGGTGAGGTGCAGGGAGGTGGCCGCTCTTGTCACACTGCCCAACTCGGCCACGGTCACGAAGGCCGTCAACTGCTTGATGTCCATGGCGGTGGGCGAGCCTCGCCTTCGATCCGAAGGATGCGGGCGTAGCCGAGCAATGTTGTGCGACTGCCCAAATATTGGTGTGGCTATGCGTAGCATAGCGAGCTTTATTCGTCAAGTGTGCATGTTACGAGGGTGCGAGTGCTACGTGTTGTATCTGCGGCGAATTCGTCGCATGTTGTTCGATCGATCAAATTATGCCGAACTGCCGGTGCTGCGAGATGTCGCCGCCGCATGGAGATATGTGATGCGCACATACGGTGGAAATGTGATTCTCCGATTCGGATAATGATGATCCGTAGCACTTGGCGGGGGAGAACAGAAGTCCGCGCTCGGTGCGGGCGAAGGGAGAAAGCAAGCCCATGGCAACACCTTCCGTCGATGTCTCTCCTCCGGACGAGGCCGACACCGGACGACTCGAGAGCGCCTCGCGGCTGCGGGTGGTCCTTATCATTCTGGCGATCGTCGCCGCTACCGAGGTGGGCACGTTCTACTTCACGTTCGTGTCGATGGCCACGCGTTACATCGGGGCGGATTTCCCGGGTGAGAGTGCTGGGCAGTTGACGTGGATGTCCACGCTCTACGCGATCGTCGGTGGCGTGGCGGTTCCGGTCGTTGGCAAACTGTCCGACCGCATCGGTAAGAAGAAGATCGTCTTGGCGTGCCTGGCCGTTTCGCTGATCGGAAGCCTGGTGGTCGCCCTCACCTCGACCTGGCCGTTGATGTTGCTCGGCCGCGGTCTCCAGGCGATTGCCTTTCCTGCGCTGTTCGTCTCCTACGGTTTGATTCGGGATCTGGTGCCGCGCCGGAACATCAGCATGGCGATTGCCCTGGCTGGAGGCGGCACGGGTGTGGGCGCAGTTCTGGGGCCGGTGGCTGGTGGTGTGCTGACCGACCACTACACCTGGCGGTCACTGTTCTGGTTCTGTGTGGTGTGGACGGTCGTGACGATCATTCCGCTCGCGATTATCGTGCCGGAGACCAAACTGCGGGTGAAGAGCCGTATCGATTGGGCGGGCGCGGTCCTGCTCGGCGCGGGAATCGGTGGTGTGCTCATCTACCTCAGCGAAGGAGGGGTCTGGGGATGGAGCCGTCTGTCCGCACTCTCGTGGTTGATCGGAGGCATCGTTCTACTGGTCGTCTTCTATTGCTGGGAACTGGTTTCTCGTGAACCGATCATGGATCCGAAGCTGCTGCGGACACCACGCTTCGTCAGCGTCATGGCGGCGGCATTCCTCTCGGTGGGAATCATGCAGGGCGTCGGCTACCTGATGAGCTATCTGGCCGAGACGCCAGGTGGTGCCGCCGGCGAGGCAATCAAGCAGCAAGTTGTTGCGGGGGCCGCTCAGCAGGCCGCCACGCAGGCTTCGCAGCAGACCCATATGAACATTCCGCCGTCGATGGTGGCGCACTACTTCTCGGTGGAGGGAACGCTGCCGGGGCTCAATCTGACACTGCTGCAGTTCACGCTGCGAGCCTTGCTGGCGATGACGATCGTGTATGTGATCGTATCGCCGTTGTGTGGCTGGTTGTCCACCCGCTACGGACTGCGGCGGCCCTACCTCATCTCACCAGCCATGTTCATCCTGTCATCGGTGCTGTTCGCGTTCTTCCACGAAAAGCCCTGGCAGTTGGCCTTGGTCGCAATGATCGCGGGTGTCGGCGCGGGAGCGTTCCTGGGCACATTGCCGAACATGGTGGTGGAGTCGGTACCACAGGAACAGCAGGGCATCAGCGCGGGAATGTACGGGGCATTCAACAGCTTCGGCACCGCTGCCGCGGCCGCGGCGACCGCGGCGCTCTTCTCGGCGCACCCGTTGATCCTGCACATCAACGCCCCGGGGCATGTCGAAGCTCGTAAGCTCGACACCGGCCCGTTGGCGCAGCTGCCGAGTGAAGCGGCGTACGTCGACAGCTTCTACATGTTCGCGATCGCGGGCGCTGTAGCGCTGATACTCGCCCTCGTGACCATGCGCCATTTCGACAAACCAACCACCGGTGGATTCGAAGCTCGACTGTAGGAACTGCGGCGTCCGGCCGGACGCCGCACCCACCCGTGCGCTCGCCCGATGCTGCTGTGTACGAGCTGCTTTCGTGTCTATGAAGCTATCGAATGCGAGGTCGACCATGAGCGGAACCTTCGCCCACGAACCAGTCGAACCGGTTGTGCACACGGCTGCGGGCCGGGTGCGGGGTCGAATCGAAAACGGCGTCACCGTGTTCCGCGGAATTCCGTTCGCACAACCTCCGATCGGAGAAGCACGGTTTGCGCGGCCACTTCCAGTGGCCCCGTGGTCGGGTGTCCGCGATGCGTTCGACTTCGGTCCACCGCCGCCCCAGGAGGCGGGGATCGCTGGGCTCACGGGTTTGTCCGAGATCCCCGACGGCGACGATTGGCTCACTGTGAATGTGTGGACGTCTCGGCCGGATTCGACTGCGCGGCGCCCGGTGATTTTCTGGATCTACGGTGGCGCGTACAAACTTGGTTTCTCTGGCAGCCCTGGTTACGACGCATATCGAATCGCGCGTGATGGCGATATCGTCGTCATCACTTTCAATTACCGAGTCGGTGTTGAGGGGTTCGCGCGGATTTCCGGCGCTCCGGCGAACCGGGGCCTGCTGGATCAGGTCGCGGCGCTGAGGTGGGTACGAGCAAATATCTCGGCCTTCGGCGGCGACCCCGATCGAGTAACCGTGTGCGGCGAGTCCGCAGGGGCGGGATCGGTGGCCGCGCTCCTGGCAATGCCGAGTGCCGCAGGGCTTTTCCGGCGAGCCATCATGCAGAGTCTGCCCGGTAGGTACTTCTCGGACGCATTGGCGACCGACGTCGCCGAGGTCATCGCGCAGGCTGCGGGGTGCAGACCTACGGTGGCGGATCTGTCGGAGGTCGACCCGCGGAGTCTGCCGGAAGTGGGCATGGCGGTGGGTGCCGAAATGCGTAGGTACGCCGAATTCTGGGGCGCAGCTGCGTATACGTTGGCGCCGTTTGCTCCTGTGGTCGATGGTGATGTGCTGCCGACAACGCCGTGGCAGGCGTTGGCAAATGGTGCTGCGCGAGATGTCGACCTCATCGTCGGGCATAATCAGGACGAGTGTCGGCTTTTCTTCGTGCTCGGTGGGCAAATGGATGCGATAGATGACACGCGCGCGGAATTCGATCTGCGGCTCTACGGGCCCGGACCGGGCAGTGAAGCAACTTACCGCGCGGCATTTCCGAATGCCACGCCTGCGCGACTGTGTGAACTGGTGCAGTCCGATAGCCAATATCGTATGCCCGCAGTGCATCTGGCGGATGCACAGGCGGCTGCGGGAGGCCGGGTGCATATGTATGAACTGACGTGGCCGGCGCCGAACAACAAGGGGGTTTTCGGTGCCTGCCACGGACTGGACGAGACATTGTTGTTCGGCACGTACGGGACACATCTGGGGCCGCTACTACTCGGATCGACCCCACCGGACGAGGCCGAGCAGTTGTCGGCGATGATTCGGCTCGCTTGGGCCCGCTTCGCTGCGACGGGCGAACCTGGTTGGCCCGCATACGATCCGAATCGTAGGCTGATTCAGATCTTCGATGTCGAGCCGAGCATCGCGCGGTACCCGGAGGAAGCTTCCCGGCGGATTTGGGAGGATCATGTTTTCGATGCCATGCCACTGCTCCGGCCGTCGCAGTAACCAGTTCACGAGCCAGTCCCCACGTGTTGGCCCGTGAAGCCGGGCGTGGCGAACCACAATTCGAGAGGTGTCGCCCATGGCTGTGCGGCGGGCGTCGAAAGGGATGAATAGCGGTTCGCGTAAGCGAATCGTGGCGGCTACCGCCAAGATCATGCGTGAGCATGGGTATGCTGCGGCGACGTCGCGCCGAGTCGCGGCCGAGGCTGGAGTCCGGCCTGCTCTGCTGTACTACTACTTCCCGACGATGGAGGATCTGTTCCTCGCGGTTCTTCGCTCTCTGGCAGATCAGGAGCTGGCCCGTCGGCGCAACGTGCTTGTCGCTGAGGATCCGCTTCGAGCGCTGTGGTCGATCAGCACCGACTCTCGGTCAGCCAGGCTGAATACGGAATTCATGGCATTGGCCAGGCACCGAAAGGCGATCGGTACCGAATTCGAGACGTATATCGGGCGGACGCGAGATATCGAGACCGCTGCGGTCACCCTTGTCCTGCGGACCTGCGGCGCCGATCCCGCCGAGTTTTCGCCGGGGGAACTGACAATGCTGATCTCCGCTGCCGCGCGCATGGTGTCAGACGAGAGCGCAGTCGGCGTCGAGAGGGGCCACGCGGAGTTGCGCGGATTCCTGCGTCGGCAACTGGAACGGTTTGCCGGACCGGCTTCGGCCGGGTCTGCTGGCGTCATCTGATTTCGAATCGACGCCGGGCGATGAACCGGACCGCAAGGGGGGAATCTCGCATCACCCGCAGCGGCCTGGTCGAGCCGTTCCGCATCGACCAGGGGAGCTCGAGTGCCGCCCGGGTTCCCCGGGCGGCCGCACCCTACTTCATGCGGAGAATGCCGCGCGGAAGGGTAAGCGCCAAGTCGTTGTAGGTGACAATGCCCGGCGGTGCGCTGATGACTGCCGGGATGGCATGAATGGGCGGCATCGCGGTCATGATGTGTCCGAGGACCATGTAGTCGGCGATGGTCGTGGTCTGGAAGTCCGGTGGCGGAGCGAACCCGACGGTCATATCGACCGTCGGGCGACCATCGATGGTGATCCTCCAGCCCTCGCGGTCGAGTTTCCAGTCTGGTTGCAGGGTCTGGCCCTTGCGCCACCGGAAGGTCAGCTCGACGACGGTCTCACCGCCCACGCGTCCCTGCCATCTGATGAATACACCGGCAACGCAACCCTTTTCGATGATCCAGGAGCCGAGGTCGAGATCCTCGGTGGTTTGCGCGTACTCGGAGACGCAGGTGATCTCGTCGAGTTCGGTGCCGAGTGCGTCGGCCACCAGTCGCACGGCCTCGGCGAAGACCGCAGTACCTCGCGCCCCGGCCTCGGGAAGGTCGGGGTCGTCCATCCGCATCCCGAAACCCACCGGCTTCTCGGTCTCCGGCGAATCGTAGAAGGTGGTGTCGGAGGATTCGGCGATGGTGATCCGATCCACCCGGTCGCAGGCGTTGGCCGCGACGATCGCGAGCAGTTCGGCGAAACCGGGGCTCACTCCCGAGCCGAACATCGTCGATCTGCCCTGCTCGCAAGCTTGCTGGATACGTTCGCGATCAGCTTCGGGCAGGTTGTGGCCGGTGATGAACGAAGCTGAGGCAACGACATTCGTGCCCGAGGAGAGGATTCGTACGAGTTCGTCGGCATCGGGCCACATCGGGTTGTAGACCACGCAGTCGGGCTTCAAAGACAAGAGAGCATCGACGTCGTCGGTTGCCGCGACGCCGATCGGGTCGATTCCGCACAGCTCGCCGATATCCTTGCCGACCTTGTCCGGCGACCAGGCGAAACAGCCGACGATGTCGAAAAGTGGGTTCGCGGCAAGGGCTTGCACAGAGCTCTTGCCGACATTACCCGTGGTCCATTGGACGACACGGTAGTTGGTGGATGTCATTGGAACCTCACTCGCAGAACATCTGGATCCAGCTTCAGATCGCACTGTATACCAGAAAAGAGTATGTAACTCTCGAAATTGAGAATTGTGTTCTCGCCTGGAGGGGTAGTAGCTGTTCGATCAGGTTTCGGTGGGTGTGCGTGTCGGCTCTCGAGAATCACATTACCGAAAAATAATAATAGACACCCCCGTGTGTCATTATCATCGGATTTGCCCGGTATGCAAGGGGTTTCGGATGCTACTCGTTGTGATCGCCGTGGTCGATACGAAGTCGGAGCGTCCGCGGTCGGATCCGGACCGGGTCTAGGGTGTCGACGAGGTGGTTGGCTCTGCTGTCGCTCCGCCAGGGGCGTGTCCGGCCCGGTCTGCGTGCGGGGCGGCGGGTGCCGATTCGCTGTCGCCGGGCACGATGACCGATCTCATGAAAACCTCCAGGAGTCTGAGGACTTCGCGAGAGGGGTCGAGCAGCGACTGGATGCGCAGGCCGTCGATCATCGCGAGTACGAGGGTGACCTTCTCCTCTGCAGACAGGTAGGCGCTGTCCTGCGCGGTGGGCAGTGAGTCGCTGGCCAGGTGTGCGCGCAGGCGTTCGCGGCGCTCGATGAAGAAATCGTGTGCGGGATGGGCCGAGTTGGTGGCGGCAATGGCGAGCGCCATCCAATTGCGCTGGTAATCGGGGTTGTCGAATTCGCCACGCAGTACCTCGCTCAGTACACTCGCCCCCGCCGTCCCGGAGGCGCGGATCTGTGTTGCGAGCTTCTCCTCGTCCTCGTCTCGTTGCGACAAGGCGGCAACGAGCAACTCGTCCTTCCCGGAGAAGTGTCGCAGTAGCGCTGCGTGGGTTATCTGTGCCCGGGATGCGATGTCCCGCAACGACGCACGCTCATAACCGTGCTGGGCGAAGCTCTCCAGCGCGGCGCGCACGATCTGCGCGCGCCGCGCTGGTGTGGAGGCGTTCGGTCCGCGCCGACGTTTTCCTGTGGCCCCGCGCTCACCAGGAGAGTCGGTCCGGCGGGGTGCGGTCATGGACGTCCTTCGGTCGGGAATGGGGCAAGCGGGCAGGTTTCGCGGTCGTCCCATCCTAGTATTGCCAAGAGTAACCATGGTGGTTACTTTTAAGTTGAGAGGCCGATTCTGGCGAGCAAGAGGAGATCGCGTGTCCATCCCTGATGTATCGAATAAACCCCTGGCAGAGCTGATTTCGCTCCGAGGCCGGCGGGCGGTTGTGACCGGGGCCGGTCGAGGGCTGGGCAAGGCGATCGCGATCCGGCTGGCCGAGGCCGGGGCCGACGTGCTCATCGCCGACATCGAAGCCGACCTGGCGAGCGCTGCCGCTGAACAGGTGGCCGAAGCGCACGGCGTGCGGGCGATCGGAATGGCCATGGATGTCACCGACGGGAAGCTCGTGGCGGCAGCGGCCGATCGTGCGGTCGCGGAGCTCGGCGGTCTCGATATCTGGGTCAACAACGCCGGTGTGTTCCCCAGCATCCCGCTACTGGAGATGAGCGATGCGGATTGGGAGAAGGTATTCGCGGTGAATGCCCGCGGTGTATTCCTCGGTGCGCGCGAGGCGGCGCGGCGCATGTCCGCTGCCGGGCGCGGTGGCGCCATTGTGAACATCGTCTCCACCGCTGGATTCCGTGCCAGCGCACCGGGTTTGGCTGCCTACGTGGGGTCGAAGCATGCGGTGCGCGGTCTCACCCGCGAGTTGGCGCTCGAACTCGCGCCGATGGGCATCCGAGTGCTCGGAGTCGCGCCGAGCTTCGTGCCCACCGAAGGCAACATGATGGCGCAGGCCGCGGCGGACATGCCCGCCGGAGGTGACGACAACCCGCCGACACCGTTGATGCTCAGCGGGCCGATCGGCCGAGTCGGTGTACCGGACGACATCGCCCGTGTCGCCTTGTTCTGCGCGTCCGATCTGTCGGCCTTCATGACCGGCAGCACGTTGCTCGCCGACGGCGGCAGCACCGTCTGACCGGGTCGGCGGCCATGACCGAATTCGGCCCCGAGACATCGGCTTGCTCGGGACGGGCGATTGTCACGGATGTCTGGGAGGTGATGTCCAGCGCCAGGACGATCCGCCGATTCACCGACGAACCGGTCGATGACACGACTCTGGCCCGCTGCCTGGAAGCTGCGACGTGGGCGCCTTCGGGTGCCAACGCGCAGGCTCGGCGGTTCGTCGTGCTGCGCTCGCCAGAGGTGCGTGCGGTGGTCGCTCGTGCTGCCGCCGAGGCATTGCGGGTGATCGAGCCGGTCTACGGGATGACCCGTCCGGCCGATGACGACCACAGCCGCCGAGCCCGTGCCGATCGTGCTGTCTACGAACTCCATGACCGTGCAGCTGAATTCACCACGGTACTGTTCGCTCAGCAGCACTTCGATACGGCATCCGAGCTGCTCCTGGGCGGCTCGATCTTTCCGGCGGTGCAGAACTTTCTGCTCGCCGCTCGAGCGTCGGGGCTGGGGGCTTGTCTGACGAGTTGGGCATCCTATGGCGGCGAAGCATTACTGCGCGCCGCGGTCGAAGTACCCGAGGATTGGATCCTCGCCGGACATGTGGTCGTTGGCTGGCCACGTGGCGCCTACGGCCCGGTTCGTCGTCGCCCACTGTCCGAAGTCGTATTCCACGACCAGTGGGAGCGGTGACCTGTCGCCATAACTCCCGATCACATCCGGAGCAGCGCTGCCCGGATCCTCGATGACGTCACCGGCCTTCCTCCTTGCTCACGCGGCGGCCGGATCGCGTGCTTGCCATTCAAAGCTGCTCTGAGCTGGGCGCTCATCGGTCGGTGAACCTGAGCGAGAGCTTTCCACGGAGCCGCGGAAGTGATATTCTCATGTTCCGGTAACGAGATTACCGCTGATCAGAAACGTGAAACAGTAAGCATGAGACTCATGAGCCCCCAAGGCCGTCATGGATGGCGAGGGCTTGTCTCACTCTGCCGTGAAAGGCTGGCGCACGAATGACCGATCTGGCATCAGTCGACTACTTCTCCGATGCGGACGTCGCTCAGAACCCGTACGAGTACCTCGATTACCTGCGTAACCAGAACCCCGTGTTCCGGGAGCCGCACTACGGTGTCGTGGCCGTGACCGGCTATCAGGAGGCGATCGAGGTATTTCGCGACGCCGGCACGTTCTCCGCGGCCATATCGATCGGCGGTCCGTTCCCGCCGTTGCCATTTCAGCCCGAGGGCGACGACATCACCGCGCAGATCGAAGCGAATCGCCACCACTTCCCGATCAACGAGCACATGGTGACGATGGATCCGCCCGATCACACGCGTACCCGGGCGCTGCTCGCCAAACTCTTGACGCCGAAGCGGTTGAAGGAGAACGAGGAGTACATGTGGCGCCAGGCGGATCGCCAGCTGGACGAGTTCATCGCCAACGGGAAGTGCGAATTTCTCGGTGAGTACGCGAAACCCTATGCCACGCTTGTGATTGCGGATCTGCTCGGCGTGCCCGATGCGGACCGTGACGAGTTCCGGGCCACTCTGGCCGGGCACGAGCGGCCCGGTAGCCGTGTCGGCGCGCTCGATCACGAGCCGGTCGGCCTCAATCCGCTGGAGTGGCTGGACAATACGTTCAGCGCCTACATCGCCGATCGGCAGCGCATACCACGTGAGGACATCCTGAGCGTCCTGGCCTCGACAACCTATCCCGACGGTTCGGAGCCCTCGATCATCGAACTCGTCCGGCCTGCCACCTTCTTGTTCGCCGCAGGCCAGGAAACGGTGACCAAACTCCTCAGTGTGGCTGTCAAGGTTCTTGCCGAGCGGCCGGAATATCAGCAGCTGCTGCGGGAAGACCGCAGTCTCGTCGGACAATTCATCGAGGAGTCGCTGCGGATCGAAAGCCCGACCAAGGTCGACTTCCGCTTGGCGAAGAAGAGCACGCAGGTGGGTGGGGTGGATATTCCCGCCGGAACTGTGCTCATGCTGTGTATCGGTGCCGCGAACCGCGACCCGCGTAAGTTCGAGAGCCCCGACGAATTCCGGCTCGACCGCCGAAACTCCCGGGAACACATCGCGTTCGGCCGCGGGATCCACACCTGCGCCGGTGCACCGCTGGCACGGGCGGAGGGACAGGTCACGCTCAATCGGCTGCTCGACCGAATCAGCGACCTCGCTATCGATGACAGCGTTCACGGCCCGTCGGATCAGCGCAGCTACCAATACGAGCCGACGTTCCTGTTGCGCGGATTGCGAGACCTGCACATCACTTTCGATTCCAAGGTGCGGGCTGCCTGAACGAAACCCGGTGGTCCTCGGACCGTGATCGCCATCTTGCAGTCTCGCGGCACTCTCGGGAAATATGCCCTGTAGTGGCTCACTCGTCGAGCGGGCCACTACAGGGATGTGCCGGAAGGAAGTTCGACTCGATGGCAAGCGAGCACGACGCGGGGCAGGAGATACCGGGCGAGGCGAGTGATCGGATCTGTCGAGCCGTGATCGAACTGCTCGAGGCCGAGGGCTACGAGACGATGTTGCTGCGCGATGTCGCACGACATGCGCGAGTGTCGTTGACCAAGATCTACAAGCTGTACGGCTCTCGTGAAGAGTTGATCCTGGCGGCGTTGGACTGGTGGCTCGAGGAGAACCGGTATTCCGGTCTGGAAGTGCGTGACCCCGAGCCGGGCGAAACCCACTACGTCGGGCTGATGCGGGTGCTGCGCTCCATCTTCGAGCCATGGGAACAACATCCCGCCCTGCTCACGGCCTATTTCCGAGCCCGCTCGGCACCTGGTGGCGAGCTGTTGTTGCGTCACGGGCTCGATGCTGTCGTCCCTGCGGCGATGGCGGCGCTCGATGGCGTCGACGCGGAATTCGTCCGAGATCTCGACACCATCCTGTCGAGCCTGGTCTACGGATTGCTCGGACGCTTCGCGTGCGGCGAGATCGAAGTGTCCGCGATCGTGCCCGCTGTCGACCGCACGGTGTACTGGTTGACCATGGGTTACCAGGCGGCATGCGACCGACGCGTCGTGTGAGGCGTGTCAACGCGGGTGCACTTCGGTGCTGCCCGGATCCTTGTGGAACACACCATCTTTCATGATCCCGACGATCCGGTCACTGTCCTGCAGGACGGTGACGTCGGTGAGTGGGTCGCCGTCGACGAGGATCATGTCGGCGAGGAATCCGGGTTTGATCTGGCCGAGTTCGTCGGGCCGACGCATGATCTGGCCGCCGAGCGCGGTCGCCGACAGTAGGGCTTCCTTCGGCGTGAAATCGAGCAGCTCCACGAAATGCTGCAAGTCGCGCGCGTAGGTGCCGTGCGGAGTCCAGGCGAAACCGTAGTCACCGCCGGGAAGGACGCGGATCCCGCGCGCCTTCATCTTCTTCAATCCGTCGATAGCGCATTCGAGCTCGTATTTGTATCCGGCGGCCTCGGCGGCTTCGGGCGGGTAGCCGAAATCGGCGGCGTCGTGCAGGGTCGCAACCAGCCAGTTGATTCCCGGTGCCACGAAGACCTCATCCTTCTTCGCTTCGAGCATGTCCAAGCCTTCCTCGTCGACGAAGGAGGCGTGATAGATGATGTCGACACCGTTGCGCAGCGACATCTTCACCGATTCGCCGGATCGGGCGTGTGAGCACACCCGCAATCCGCGGCGGTGCGCCTCGGTGGTTGCGGCGAGGGTCTCCTCGTCGGAGAAGTAGTTGTCCTCGGCGTGCTGATTGCCGGTGATCTCTTCTCCGGACATGCTGAGTTTGACCAGGTCCGCGCCGAGTTCGACGTTGCGGCGCACCGCCTTGCGCATCTCCTCGGGACCGTCGGCGAAGGCGGTGATGCCCTCGACGAGCGCGCCGCCGGTCACGGCGATTTCCTGGCAGTTGGCCAGGTAACGCGGGCCGGGGATCTGGCCGTCGTTGATGGCGTTGCGAATGACCACGTCGAGCCGGGGTTTGGCGGCGGCGGCGCCGACGCACATGGTGTAGCCGAAGTCGAGGTACGTCCGCGCCGAGCGGGCGCACAACAGTGTGTGTTCCTCGACTCCCATGGAACCCAGGCCGGGCAGATCGGCGGAGTTGACCCACGAGAAGTGCGTGTGCGCGTCGCACAGGCCACTCATCAGGAACTTTCCGCCGCCGTCGATGACGCGAACTCCTTCGCGGGCAAGCTCATCGGCACCGGGACGCACCGCGATGATGTAGTTGCCGCGAACGAGGACCTCACCGTCGAAAGGGTCGGAGCCGGTCGAGTCGAAGATCCGGACATTGGTGAACAGCGTGTCGGTGTCGTGGGTGCGGGCGGACGTCATTGTCGCCCTCCTTTCGAGCGAATGATCAAGGCTTGGTGAGGAATTCGACGAGCTGGGTGGTGACCGCGTCCGGGGCTTCGATGGGATGCCAGTGGCCGACACCGTCCAGGACGTGCAGCCGGGCGTTCGGGTAGATCGAGAGCAGGTCTTCATTGACCGAGACCGGGCTGACCGGGTCGGCGTCGCCGGTGACCAGGAGGACCGGAACGTCGATCGAAGCGATGTCGGGCTCGATGGCCGCGGCGAGGGCTTCGCAGGCCGCGGCATAGCCCTCGGGGTTCTGGCCGAGTAGGAGCTCACGGACCAGTGTCGAGGCCAGCGGCTGGGTCTCCAATGTCTTGCGAGACAAGGCGTTTGCGACGATCGTGTCCGCCACCGCGGACATGCCGCCCTCGCGCACGGCGCGGGCACGGGCATAAGTGCCCTTGCGGGCCTGATCGTTCTGAGTTCTGACAGGCCCCAGCAGAGCGATGCTGCTGACGCGATCCGGGTAGCGAGTCGCGAATGTCGTGGCGATCACAGTGCCCATCGAATGCGCGACCAGCGCCGTGGTGGTCATCCCCTCCGCATCCAGCAGCGCATGCAGTTCCTCTACCCACGCATCGATACCGGCTGCGCCGGCTGACGGTGATCGGCCGTGTCCGGACAAGTCGTATCGCAGTACGGTATGGGTCTCGGCGAGCGCGGCGACCTGCGTTTCGAAGACCGTCGTGGCACCACCCAAGCCGTGAATGAGGACCACCGCCGGGCCGGTTCCCGTTTTCTCGCGGAACAGTCGCCGTCCGGCTGCGGGCACCAGGTGATCGCGATCGACGACGGCTCCGACGGCATTGCGAAGCTCGCCGAGCCCGGTGGCCGACACGATCACCTCGTCCCCGGTCTGCAGGAATTTCGGTGGGTCGAACCCGATGCCGACGCCGACCGGTGTGCCGGTGGCGATGACATCGCCCGGTTCGAGAGTGATTCCGGCGGAGAGGGTTTCGATGATGGTCGGCACGTCGAAGATCAGTTGTGCGGTGTTGGCGTCCTGACGGAGCTCGCCGTTGACGCGTGTCTGGAGCTGTACGTTCGTGATGTCGACTTCGTCGGCGGACACTGCCCACGGGCCCAGCGGGCAGAACGTGTCGAGCGATTTGCCGATGAACCACTGCTTGTGGTCGCGCTGAAGGTCACGTGCGGTGACATCGTTGATCAGCGTGTAGCCCCACACATACTCGAGAGCATCGGCCTTCGCGACCTTGGAGGCACGCTTGCCGATAATGATCCCGATCTCGCCCTCGTAGTCCAGCGCCGAAGTCAGATCGGTGTGCGGGTCGATCATGTCATCGGAGGCGATCACCGTCGCGGCAGGCTTGGTGAATACCACCGGATAGTGCGGAACGTGCTGACCGTCGGCGGAATCGGTCGCGTCGAATCCGCTGCGGGCGAACTCCGCGGCATGCTCGGAGTAGTTGCGGCCCACACAGAAGATGTTGCGGTGCGGCACGATCGGCGCGAGCACCTTGCCGCCTTCGACGGTGTCCGCGATCGCCAGCCGTGCCGAGGCATCGGCGCCCGCCTCGATCAGTTGCTGCAGTGAACGGACCGATTCGCCGGTGTCGCTGAACCGAGCGGCTCGCGCTGCTCCGTTGCCGTCCACCACACAGATCCGTGCACCATCCGTACCTTGTACCCGCGCAAAGCGCACCAGCAGCCTCCTTATACCAATGTGAACCAATACGTTTGATAGGTCTGTATTGGTCACAGTAGGTTGGGGGCTGAGTGGAGTCAATAGGCTCTTGGAGACGCGAGGTCAGGGCTCATTGGCGCGCGTGGCGAACCAATGTCTATCATTGGTCCACTCGGAGGAGAGGAGCTGTGATGGCTGAGCCGGTCGGCCTGGGGGCGTCGGTGCTGCAGCATGTCGATGCGCTGATCGCCCAAGAAGGGCTTGGTCCGGGTGACAAGCTGCCGACCGAACGTGAGCTGGCCGCCGCGATCGGAGTCAGTCGCGCAGTGGTGCGCTCAGCGCTGAACGGCCTCGAGAGCAGAGGGGCAGTGATCAGGCATGTCGGCCGGGGCACCTTTCTGGCACCGAGCGCGTCTGTGGGAGTGCACACGGAATCGGAGAATCAACCGAGTCCCGCCGAGATCATGAGCTCGCGGCTCACCCTCGAACCCGAGCTCCTACCTCTTGCCGTGGCGGCCGCAACCCAGGGGGATATCGCCGAAATGCGTCGCTGCCTACGAGGCGGGGGAAAGGCCAACTCCTCTGAGGAATTCGAGCACTGGGACACCGCACTGCATCACAGCTTCGCTCTGGCCACCCACAACATGGTGCTGATCCGTGTCAGCGAACTCCTCATCGACAGCCGTCGGCAACCTGTCTGGGGAGGATTGAAGAAGCGCACGTTCCGCCCTGAGCTGCAACATGAGTACTGCACCGAGCACAGCGAGATCGTCGAAGCAATCGCCGACCGTGACCCGGACGCGGCACGAGCCGCGATGCGGGCCCATCTACGTCATGTCCGCAACACACTTCTCGGCGATCAAACCTGATTCGCTTCGAGCTGTAGTCAGCGCATGAGGTGATGCCCGGTGTTTCCGATATCTGTTCCGGCAGAGGGTTACCCGAGTTCGAGCGCTACCTTGATCGCGCCCGACTTGCGATCGGCGGCCACGCGGAACGCTTCGGCGGCATCGGCCAGTGGGAAGCGGTGTGTCACGAGTACATCCGCGATCTCTGGTCGGGCAGCCAGCATTTCGGCCGCTTGACGCATATCGCGGCCGTCCGGATGGGTGCAGTAGCCCATGGAAGCGACCAGTCGGGCTTCCTTGATCATGAGCACCGTCGAAGGGACCTCGAGGTGGTCGTAGAGGACCCCGAGCACGGATATGATGCCGCCAGGTGCCAGCCATTGTGCGGCATCGAGCAGGGCACTGCTGGAACCGGCGGCATCGATTACGATCTCGTAGCGGCCTTTCGGCGCAGTGGCGCCGAGACGTTCGCCTATCTCAATTTGGTGGGGGTAACGCGCTTGGAGACCTATCTCGGCAGCTCCCTGCGCCTGTGCGGCGACGACGGCAAGTAGTCCGACGGAACCGCCGCCGATCACGAGCACGCGCGTGTTCGGACCTGCGCTGGCGATCCTCACCCCGTGCCAGGAAACCGCGGCGGGTTCGGCGAGGAATCCGTTGCGAACGTCGAGATTCTCAGGCAGCTCGACCAGATGACGACTCGGCGCTCGGAATCGCTCGGTCATCCCGCCGTCCGCGCCGAAGCCGAGGCCGCGGCCGAGGGCGGTGTGGCACAGGTTGTACTGCCCGGTTCGGCAGGACTCGCACGTGCCGCAGCCGTACAGCGCTTCGATGACGACCGGTGTCCCGTCTGCACGGGCACCCGAAAGTTCGTGTCCGATGATCCAGGGCGTGCCGTTCGCGACAGCGATGAGGTCCGACGCGCAGATTCCGGCAGCACGCATCGAAATGACTTCGCCCGAGCCCGGCGGCTCGTCGACGGCGGCCAGGACTGCCGCGCCATCGACAGCCCGGACCACCTTGATGGAATTGGGGCCCACGGTGTTCACCGCTTGTTGAGCATGCCCGCGTCCACCGGTACGACGGTTCCGGTCACATAGCGCGACTCGTCCGAGGCCAGCCACAGAACTGCATTGGACACATCGAGCGGTTCGACGAGGTCGACCGGCATGGCGTTGGTCAGCGAGTTGGCCAATGCCGGGTTGCGCTCCATGATCGCGGCGAGATCGCCATCGGCGGCCATCGGGGTCCGCACAGCTGTGGGCGCGACACTGTTCACCCGGATCATGTGCGGGGCAAGGTAATTGGCCCAGGACCGCATCAGTCCGATGACGCCGTGCTTGGCCGCGGTGTAGCCGAGGAAACCGGCCGTCGGAATGCCGACGCCGATGAGTCCGCCGGTGGAGCTGGTGAGGATGATCGAACCGCCGTTGTCGTGCTTCAGCAGCGACGGAATCGCGACGCGACCGGTGTTCCATACACCGCTCATGTTGACCGCGACGACATCCTCCCATTCATGGTCGGGGTCCATGCCCTTGCCTCCGGCGCCGATGCCTGCGTTCGCGACGACGATGGCGGCCGGGCCCAGCGCGGAAGTGCCTTCGTCGAAGGCCTTCTGGAGCGCGGGGTAGTCACGGACATCTGTTTGGAACGCGACGATGCGCCGGCCGAGTTTCTCGACCTCGGAAACCGTATGGTCGAGGTCGGCCGGGGTGGACATCGGGTACTGCACGGATTCGATCTGGGCGCAGATATCCACCGCGATGATGTCGGCCCCCTCCTCGGCGAGGCGCAAGGCGTGGCTGCGTCCCTGTCCGCGTGCCGCGCCGGTGATGAACGCTACTTTGCCGTCGAGCTTGCCCATGGTGTTTTCTCCATTCGTGGTCGGCCGGCCGTCGAAATGTGGCGGGCTCGATATTTCTGGTCGGTGATTTCAGCCGATGCAGAGGGGAAGGGTTTCCCACCCGCGCATCGTCGAAGTGGAGGACAGTCGCGCGTGGTCCCAGTCGACGTCCCACGCCTGGAACCTGTTGAGAAATTCGTCGAGGGCGATCCGGCCCTCGAGTCTGGCGAGAGCCGCGCCGAGGCAGTAGTGGGTACCGATTCCGAAGGTGAGATGTTGGTTGATCTCGCGACGGATGTCGTAGCGCTCACCGTCGTCCCAGTGCCGCTCATCGCGATTGGCCGAAGCCTCGAGCAGCAGCATCGCGCTGCCTTCCGGGATTGTCTTGCCGTACAGTCGGACATCGCGCGCTACGTAGCGCGCGATGGCGTGTCCGGTGGGTTCGAAGCGCAGCGTTTCCTCGACGGTGTTCGGGATCAGCTCCCGGTGGGCCAGGAGATCGGTGCGCTGGTCCGGGTAGCGGGCGAGCACCGCGACGAGCCAGCCGATCAGGCGTGCGGTGGTCTCGTTGCCGGCCCCGGCAAGGACCGTGACGTAGGTCAGAATCTCCTCGCTGGTGAGCGTGCGTCTGGTCCCTGTCTCGTCCACGAATTCGGCGTTCAGGAGCTCGGTCATCAGATCGTCGGAGGGGTGTTCGGCGCGCCAGTCGATGTAGTTCGCGAACAGGTCCATATCCATGAGTGCGCGTGCGGACACCCGCATCTGTTCACCGGGCACGGTGCGCAATTTGGCGTCGGCGCGTTCCCGTATCGTGAGCTGGTCTTCTTCGGGGATGCCCAGCAGCATGCCGATGACGCGCATCGGGACCTCGTTGGCGAACTCGGTCATGAGGTCGAAGCGGTCGAGCCCGTCGAGCCGGTCGAGGCAGCGGACGCAGTACTCGCGAATCGCCGGTTCGAGCGCCAGCACCCGCCGCGGTGTGAACACCCGGGCGAGCAAGCGTCGGTGGAGGTCGTGGATAGGTGGATCCTCCATGAGCAGCGTGCCCGGCGGGATCTCGATGTTCGCCTTGATGACCTCTAGGATCGGGCCTCTGGAGGAGGAATAGGTTTTCCAGTCCAGCAGGGCGTTGTTGATGTCCTCCCAGCGGCTCAGGACCCAGAAGTCGTGGCGGTCGTTGTACCAGAGCGGCGCCTCCGCACGCATCCGCCGGTAGATCGGGTAGGGATCACGCGCGATCTCGCGGTCGAAAGGATCCCAGTACACCGGGCTCGTATTGCTCACTCCGACACCTCGTGGTGTGTGACTACGTCGCGCTTGCAACTTTGAACACTTATTCAAACTTTGGTGGTGGGAGTTGTCAATATGTTCCGCGGGTCGGGCAAGATGGAACGACGGAAAGGAGACGAAGGCGGATGGCCGAACCCCGTCGTCGACGCGCGGCGACCGAAGAGAAGGTGGGTCGCGCTCTGGACGCAGCGGAGGAGATCATGCTGCTCGAGGGCTACGCGGCGATAACCTCGCGCAACGTGGCTGAGCGGATCGGTATGCAGCCTTCGCTCCTGCACTACTACTTTCCGACCATCGACGATCTTTTCCTCGCCCTGCTGCGACGACGATCCGAGCAGAACGTGGAACGGATGAAGGCGGCGCTGGCGTCACCGCGTCCGCTACAGGCGTGGTGGGACTTGGCATCCGATCCCCGCGGAACGGCGCTGTTCATCGAATTCCTCGCCGCGGCCAACCACAGACCGATGCTGAAAGCTGCGATGGGCGAGGTCGCGCGAGAGGTCAGGCGCACCCAGATGGCGGTTCTGGATGAAATCCTTCCCGAGTACGGCCTCGACCCGGACGAACTGCCACCGGCGCTCATCGCCGCTGCGATGCAAGGCCTGGCTCTCAGCGTTGTCGCGGACGAGGTCGCAGGCTACGAGACCGAGCACAAGCAGGCACGCGCGGCTATGAGTCGCTTGGTCGCCCGTCTCGAGCGACAGCGGGCCCGCCGGACCCCGCCGGGCGCCGGAAATTAGAACCCTTGTTCAAAATTTGCGAGACAGAGTTGTTGCTGATGTGGTTCGAATTCACGCCATCACCGTCGCCTGGCCCGACGGCCACCCACCCACCCTCGACGAACTCGCCGCCAACACCCACACCATGTTCGACAACGCCGCCGACGTCCCACACGACTCCGGCCACGCCGACCCGCACCACCAATTCGACGACACCCATCACTCCGACACGCACTGGGACGACGACGCCGACCCGCACCACCTCACCGGCGACCAGCACCACACCGGTGACGTCCACCCCAGCGACGACAGCTCCTGGTGACTGCCGCAACTCGCAAGGCGCCGATCACACTGTGCAGCCACTTCGCTTTGCTTCAACCTGCCGATCGAAATCAGTTGGCGCGCTGGGTATCTCGGTCGGCACTCGTCGCCGCGAACGACTTGAGGCCACTGGGGCGTGTCTGGGTCGGGCAGGGACGCCATGATCACACACGGCCCTCGCCGAGGGTCGTCACACGCGGGGGCCGTCCAACGAACGCGCGCCAAGGCGGGCGCCAATAGTTCGCGCCTTGTCCGAGCGCGAAGTCGTCGACACTGGACTGTTCCCGGTTCGGTGGACACGGGGTTGAAAGTCGCTTGGTAGCACGGGAGTTCGCAGGTGGGTTCGGCGCGGCGTAGTTTCACCGAGGAGTACAAGGCGCAGGCGGTAGCATTCGTTCTGGACGAGGGTCGGCCGGTGGCCGAGGTGGCACGCAATATCGGTGTGCATGAGATGACGTTGAGGAAATGGGTGAAGAAGGCGAAGGAGTCCGGGTCTGGGGATGATTCTCCGGATCGGGGGTTGTCCGACTCGGAGCGGGCCGAGTTGGAGCGTTTGCGTGCGGAGAACGCGGAGTTGAAGATGCAGGTCGCGTTCGCAAAAAAAGTTGCGCCTGGTTCGCGAAAGACCAGCGGTGAAATTCGCCGCGATCGCGGACTGGGCGGAATCCGGGGAATTCGACATCGAGTTCATGTGCTGCGAGCTCGGTGTGTCGCGGTCGGGATACTATGCCTGGCGCGGACGCGAGGTGTCGGGCCGGGACCGCGAGGATGCGGCGCTGACGAGGTTGATCCGCGCCATCCACGACAAGCTGCGGGGCAACCCTGGCGTGCGGCGGGTGCATGCCGCGCTGGTCGTGGCCGGGCATCGGGTGGCGCGTAAGCGGGTGTGGCGGTTGATGCGGGCCGCCGGCCTGCGCGGGAGGCATCCGAAGGCGTTCCGGCGTACCATGATCCACGGCAGCAGCCCGGTCGGGGCGCCGGACCTGATCGGCCGCGACTTCACAGTCGGCGGCGGTGCCGGGCGCCGCTGGTGCGGCGACATCACCTACGTGAAAACGTGGGCCAGCTGGGCTTATCTGGCGACGGTGATCGATCTGCACGACCGTTCGGTAGTGGGCTGGGCGATCGCCGATCATATGCGGGCTGGCCTGGTCACCGACGCGCTCGATATGGCTCTGGCCCGCCGGAAACCGGAGCCGGGAGTGATTTTCCACAGCGACCGCGGAACGCAATACACGTCAAAGGAATTCGACGCTTACTGCCGTCGGATCGGTATCCGGCGGTCGCTTGGCCGCACCGGCTCGTGCTTCGATAATGCCGTCTCGGAATCGCTGTTCGCGACCTATGAGAAGGAACTGATCCATACCCGCCCGTGGCCGACGTTGGAGTCGGTGCGGCGGGTGACGTTCGACTGGATCGAGAACTACTACAACACTCATCGAAGGCATTCGACGCTCAATTATTTGACACCGCAAGAATTTTCGTCAGGTACAGGGAAATCAGTCAGATCGCGGCTTGATCCCGTGTCCACTCAAACGGGGACACTCCAGCCCGCCGAGGGCGCGGACGAGCAATGGCACCAGCGGATGAACATCTTGCATGCCCTCCAACGGGCGGACGCCCGCAATCTCCTGCGACAGCGCACTAACCAGGTGGCCGAGCAAGCCGAGGGCCTATCCTGCCGACTCGCGGCGATAGCCATCACCTTGCGCCAGCAACAACTCCCGGCCCCCGACCACGAGGCCACCACCGAATTCGCCGCCCGCGATCTCGACGAAGAACTCGCCGAACTGCGGGACCTGCGCGCTGACCTGACGTGCAGCGATTTGATACACGCCGACTAACCCTGGGCTAGTGGAGGCTAGTGGCTTCGGCGGACGATGAGGCCACCCGGACACGCTCAAAAAACAAGCTTAGATACCGGCTACAGCCGACAGCCGCCATTACGCTGATTGCCACTGGCTTATCTGCAGTGACGCAATCCAGTTGGAACGCATTCGCGACAAGGACCTCTCCATATGAAGGGATCAATCACTGCGGTGATCTGCCTAATGGCAGCCGCAACGCTGAGTATCAGTACCGACAGGACGGCGTCGGCCGACACGACGGCGGACAAGTCGCGGACCGTGACGACCGACGATGGTTGGCAGGTGCGGATCACCAAAACAAATGAAACTCTGGACCGGGTATCGAACCTCGCTGCGAGCCCGTTCACGCGGGAGGGATTCGTCAGTCTCAAGGCCATCTCGGACATCTCAGGGCACGGGCGTGTGCCGGTGAACTCGGGGAGCCTGACGGTGGGCTACCAGGTCGGCTGTCAGATCGACGTCTCGAACGGTCTCACCGCTGGACTGTCCGGGGTGTTCGGCCCGAACTTCAGCATCCTGGCGGCGCCGAACCGAGGGAACACCACCGGCGCGAACACACCGAGCGCCTCCAATCCCTCGGCCTCACCGAACGCAGGTGACAGCATCAGCCCGACAACGCCGAGCATGTCCAGTCCGCCGAACGTAGCGATCACTGTCGGTGGGAGCGCACTGGCAATCCCCGGCGTCTCGGTCTCGCCCAAACCGGGCACGATCACCACCATTCCGTTCATGACGAAGGCGTTGGCCGGCGGGCACGCCACGATCACCACCGAACAGGTACAGATCAAGGTCGATTCGTGCGCGGGCCCGGTCAGCCTGCGCTCGTATGCCATTGTCTCGACGTCCACGGCCACTGCCGACAACTCGGTCGCCGTCTACGGCGACCCGATCTCGCTGTGATCGCGATGTCAGGCGTGTGCGGGACCACCGGCGTGCTCGCCATCGCGATAGCGTCGGCGTTCAGCGTCACTCAAGTCGCACACGCCGACACCTCGGTCCGCACTACCGCCGTCACAGTGGTCAAAACCGCTCGAGGCGGCGGAGCAGAGGTCTTGCCCGGCGGCATAGGCCCCTTGGTCGGCGGCGTTGCGGTCCTGCCGCGCACGTTCCTCGGGGCCCCCAAGGCCGGCGAGGCACCCGGATCAGGCAACCCGGCCGCCTCGGCATTGACTCCACCACCTCCAGGCCCCGCCACCGGCACCCCCATCGTTCCGGTCGGATAGCGGGGACGGCGGGACCGAGACCAGGGCACAAGGTTGGTGTTCTCGGACGACACACTAGCTGTTCCATCTCATGAGGTTGGTTCCGCCGGACGTGTTGTCCGCACGGGGCACGACGCCTTCGAGCAACACATCGAGAAACTGATTGGCCTGGGCAGGACTGCCCGCGCGGGCGACGGCGGTCGTGAGGACTAGCAGGTCGTTCTCGCTGAGGTCGCCGCGGATCGCGCCGGCGGCCCGCGCCTCTGCTGCCAACGGCCCTGCGGCCGCGCGGATCTCGCGGTGCCAGGCGGCGACCTGCGGCGGCTCGACGTCGCCTGGGCCCGCGTAGCCGGCCATGACCGCCTCCCCCAGCACCCGGCTCTCGGTGATGTGCGCGACCAGTTCCCGCAACCACGCAACCAGCGCCGTGCCTGGCGGCCACGTGGCCGCCAACGCGCCCGCGGTCTCGCACAGCGTCCGGATCCGCTGGTCGTAGACGGCCTCGAGCAACTTCTCCCGCGACGAGAAGTGTCGATACAGCGTGGCGTTGCCGACTCCTGCCGCCTTGGCGATGTCGTCCAGCGAAGCATTCACGCCGCGTTCGTTGAGGGCGGCCTCGGCCGCGGCCAGCAGGCGTTCGCGGTTGCGCTGCGCATCAGCCCGACGCGGCTGCGGTTGAGTCATGCGGGCCATCGTACTTGCCAACCGGGGAACACTCCCCGTATCTTCGGCGGAAGTAGGCGGGGATAAGTCCCCGTTTCCGTGAGAGGAGCCATCATGACCGAGAACAAGTCCCCGGCCGCCGTGGTCGACGCCATCGTCAACGGCAAGGGTGACATCGACGCGCGCCTGCGGTTCATCGCGCCGGAATCACTGGACCAGGGCGTGCGGGTCACCCGCGACGACTGGCGACGCAAGTGGGAGCTGATGCGAGCGGGCTGCCCCGACATGCAGATAACCATCGAGCACCGCGTCGAGAACGGCGAGTGGGTGGCCAACCGCTACACCATCCGCGGCACCCACACCGGCGAGTTCTTCGGCACCGCGCCGACCGGCAAGCCGTTCGAGATCGGCGGCATCGACATGATTCGCGTCGTCGACGGGCTGCTGGTCGAGCATTGGGCCTACGCCGGGCACCTTCCCAGCGGCGGCTAGTCGGCTGGCTTTTTCTCTGTCGGGATCTTCTTGGCCCCAGTCTTCTTCGTCGCTGCGCGTTTCGCCACCGACTTCGTCTGTGCGGCCTTGGGTGGTGAGGATGGTTGCTCGGCTAGCGGCGTTGACGCTGTCCACTTTAGGCACCCGTGAGTCGTGTGACGATCGAGGCGAGGGCTTTCATGCTGGCCGCGTGGGGCGTGACGAAGTAGTTGAAGCCCAGTGTGTTTCGCACGCGAACGAGCTTTTCGCAGACTCCGAGAGCGTGCCGATGGCGACGACTGGTGAATCGAACAAGGTCTGCAGATTCAAGTCCAGGTGGCGATTCACCTTCCCGCCGTAGCGCGCGACGGCTCCGGTGAGCGTCTCCAGAAACCCTGTGGCAGTTGTCTCAAAATTGTCGGTGATAGCGACGAAGACGAGCATCAACGACAGTTCGAGCGCATCGAACCGAGTGCCCGCCGCCGACCTCATCCAGTCCAGCCTTTCCTCGAAGGCTCTGGTCCGGAAGCTGGTTAAGTCGTCGACCACAGCACCCTGAGTGCCGAAGGCGGCACCCAGCACCTGAACGATGTCAGCCCGTTCAGCCGCCATCGAGAGGAGACGGCGTCCCCCACCGCCGACCATGATCGGCGGGCCGCCGGGTTGCGCTGGCTTCGGGATGCCGCTGAGATCAGCCACCGCGTAATGATCGCCGCGAAAAGTGAGCGAATCGGGCCCGAACAATCCGCGGATGATGGTGATGTTCTCCTCGAGACGGCCAATACGAGTTCGCGCAGTATGGAAACCAATCCCGGACTCGTCGTAATCTGCTCGGACCCAGCCCGCACCGAGTCCCAGTTCGAGACGGCCGCCGGATAACACGTCCAACGTCATAGCCTCCTTGGCGAGAACGGCGGGGTGGCGCAGATCCTGATTCAGCACCGATGTCGCGATTCGAATCTGCGAGGTGGCGGCTGCCATTGCCTGCAGACCCAGCATCGGTGCCGCGGCCGAGTTGAAGTGATCGTTGAGCGCAATGCTCGAAAACCCCATGCCTTCCGCCTGCTTGGCGGTCGCGGCGAGGTCGTGCACCTCAACACCCGAGGCGACCACTCCGAATCGGATGGGTTTGATCACTGCGACGCCTACGGTTCTTGACTGACCAGCGCCGACGTCCGCTCCCATAACTCACGCGAGCGTTGCAAGTCATAAGTGATCCGGTGCGCGCGACCGACGCGGCGTTTCACGAAGTACTCGCCGGCGGGCCCGAAGTGTCGACTGTCGTCCGAGGCCAGCCACACCAGTTGATCACAGGCTGCCTCCGGGGTGATGCCGACGAGCCGTTCGGTGTGCGCTCGCTCCATGACCTTCAGAACGCGCGAACCCGACGCCGGGCCGAAGTTGCTGTTGACAAAACCGGGGTGAAACGACGCGGCGGATACACCGAGTCCGCCGTAGCGACGGTGCAATTCGCGGGCGAACATGACGAGCGCGATCTTGGAGCGCCCGTAGGCAACCGTCGGGCGCACCGGCTTCACGCAGAGTAGGTCGTCCACCGATACACCTGGACGCATCAACCGTTGCGACGAGCTCGACGTGCAGATGATCCGCGCCTTGGAGGCGACCAACACGTCCATCAGCAAGGTGGTGAGTAGGAACGCCGCAAGGTAGTTCACCTGAAGCACGCTGTCGAACCCGTCAACGGTGAGGCCATCCGACGCAAAGACACTTCCGGCATTGTTGGCCAGCACGTCGATTCGCCGATAACGCTGCCGCAGGATCCCGGCCAAGGCACGCACCTGGGCGAGGTCGGAGAAATCCGCACAGAGATAGTCGGTACCGAGTTCGTCGGCAATCGCCTTCGTCTTCGACACGGAGCGACCGATGACGACGACGTTGTCGCCAGCGGCTGCCAACCGCCGGGCCGCTGCTGCACCGACACCGTCGCTGGACCCGGTGATGACGATGGTCCGCTCCGACACGTGCGCCATACCCTTCGTCCGCACCGTTACTGCAACGGCGACTGGTAAGCCATACTGGTGTCACCTATAGTAAGTTGTGAGCAGTCGAATTGGCAACCGCTCTTAACGCCCTGAGAGGCAAGACCTGTGACTTCATCCCCTGATACCGCGAAGCGTCGCGTCGTTCACGTCGGCACCGGCATGACGGGCAGCGTTGCGTTGCGCGCAATCATCGATGACCCCGCACTCGAGCTGACCGGGCTCAAGGTCTCCTCGCCGGCGAAGGTAGGCACGGATGCCGGCGCGTTGTGCGGTCGTCCCGATATCGGCGTCGCAGCCACCGACGATCTGGGGGTAGTCCTCGACGCCAAGCCCGATTGCATCGCCTACTGCGCGACCGCCGTCCGACGTGAGGACGAGGTGATCGCCGACATCGTCGGCTACCTGGAAGCCGGCATCAACGTCGTCACCATCTCCGCCATCCCCATGGTGTATCCGAAGGCGGCACCGGCCAACTGGCGCGAACCGATCGAAAACGCCGCGCGTCAAGGTAGCTCAACGTTCTACGCCACCGGGTGTGAACCCGGCTTCGTCAGCCTCAATCTGCCCACCGCCCTGCTGGCCGGTGCCGGGGTGATCGACACCTACCGCATGGACGAGTACGCCCTCGACCTCGACTTGTCCTACCCGATCTGGGAGGTGCTGCATGAGTCGATGGGCTTCGGAAAGCCTGACGGCCACGTCCCGATTCGCATCGCTGTCGGCAAGGTGAACAACGACTGGGAACCCGTCGTGCGCTACATCGCCGACACACTCGGCGTGGACGTCCAACGAGTGGCACTGGACTGGGAGACGATCCTGGCCCCGCACGATCTGGACACCGCACTTGGGGTGGTCCCGAAGGACACCATCTGCGGCCACCGCTGGCAACTCGCCGCGATGCACGACGAGCGTCCCGTCGTCTCGGTTCAGTACTTCGCCGCGGTGACCTCGACGCCGTGGCCCGACTCTTGGCCGCGCCCAGCACAACCCGGCAAGGGAGGCATGGTGTTTCGCATCGAAGGAAACCCGAACATGACCCTCGACCTACATCTGGACCCCGCACCAGGCGACTCCACCAACCCCGGCGTCGCCGCGACGGCGATGGCGGCGATCAACGCCATCCCCGCGGTCATCGACGCCGCGCCCGGACTGCTGGGCGAGCCACTGGCCGGCCCGTCGATCGTGACCCGTCAGATCCGGGGCTGACACGATGAACCAGGAAATCGTTGACCTGTATTACGACCCGTTCGACTTCGACATCGACGACGATCCATATCCGGTGTGGCGGCGGATGCGCGAGGAAGCGCCGCTGTACTACAACGAGCGCCACGACTTCTACGCGCTGAGCCGATGGGATGACGTCGCTCGTGAGCTGCCGAACTGGCAGACCTACCGGTCGGGGCGCGGCACCATCATGGATGTCATCAAAAGTGGCATCGAGGTGCCTCCGGGGGTGATCCTGTTCGAGGACCCACCCCAACACGATCTGCATCGGCGATTGCTGTCGAAGGTGTTCACCCCGCGCCGGATGGCTGCCATCGAACCGTTGACGCGCGACTTCTGTGTGCGGGCTCTCGATTCGTTGATGGGGCGGAACGAATTCGACGTCATCGCCGACCTCGGTGCCCTGATCCCGATGCGCACCATCGGTTATCTGCTCGGCATCCCCGAACACGGCCAGCAGCTGATCCGCGATACCACGAACAATGCTATCGACCTGAAGGAGGGTCAGTTCGCGGTCGCCGACAACGCGTTCGAGGAGTCGTACCTGTTGTTCTCCGAATACATCGATTGGCGGGCGGACCATCCATCCGACGACCTGATGACACAACTGCTCAACGCTGAAGTGGAAGACGATGGTGAAGTACGCAAGCTGACGCGCACCGAGGTACTCACCTACACGAGCATGATCGCCGGTGCCGGCAACGAAACCACCACCCGGCTCATCGGATTCGCGTGCCAGCTACTGGCCGACTACCCGGATCAGCGCCGCGAGCTCGTGGCCGACCCCGCACTGATCCCGGGTGCCATCGAGGAGGTGCTGCGCTACGAAGCGCCCTCACCGGTGCAGGCGCGATACGTCGCCCACGATACGGAATGCCTCGGCCAGCTGATCGCGGAGGGGTCAATCATGTTGCTGATCAACGGATCCGCCAACCGCGACGAAGCGCACTTTCCGAACGGCGAACAGTTCGACATTCACCGCAGAGGCGGTCACCTCAGCTTCGGGCAAGGTCTGCACTTCTGCCTCGGTTCCTCGCTGGCACGCATGGAGGCCAGGGTCGTGCTGGAAGAGCTTCTCGAGCGGTGGCCGCAGTGGGACGTCGACTACGCGCGCGCGGCCAAGGCCCATACCGCCAGCGTGCGGGGGTGGTCGAAGCTGCCGATCATGACACGATGAATGTCAACGCCGGGTGAGGGGTGAGGGTGCAGGCTTCGAAGTCGCAGCGACAATCAGTCCGACGAGCGCGAGGCTCGCTCACTGAAGATGCCATCGTGGAGACGGCCTTCGCGATAGCAACGGAGTCCTCAATCGAGGAGCTCAGCATTCCGCTGGTCGCCAAATCGCTCGGCGTCGGCGTAACCAGCATCTACTGGCACGTACGCAACAAATCAGAGCTTCTCGACGCAATGACCGACCGCGCGTTGCGCCGCAGCGGATTACCGGCGTTCACCGAGTCGGACGATTGGCGCGAGTCGTTGAAGGCGCACGCACGCGGCGTGCGCCGGACCTTCCTCAGCGATCCGGTGTTGACGGACCTGGTTCTCATTCGAGGCGCACTGAGCCCGCTGGCACGACGGCTCGGCGAACAGGAGACGCAGAAAGCGATCGCCAACATGATCGATTCCGGTCTCGACGAGCAGACAGCCCACGACACGTACTCCGCGGTGTCGGAACTCGTTCGAGGGTCAATACTTCTCGCGAGATTGGCACAAAAGCACAACGCAGTACAGCAGACGGAGTCCGCCGGCGAGGGCGGATTCACCAGCGCCCCAGTATCGCCCGACGATCGAGCATTCGAACTTCTTCTGACGTCCGTGCTCGCCAGCGTTGCGCCCTAACTTCGGAGATTCAGTCACTACGTTCTGCTCAACAGCAACGTTGCTTTCTTTGGTCGCCGTGGTCGTGGCGTCTCCCAGCAGGAGCACAACCAGCGGCATGCACTCCCGGCTGGACTGTGTGGGTGAGGAGAAGCTGGCGAATTTCGCTGCCTCTGTGCCTTTCCCGAAGCGTCTCGGCGCGCCCGACGAGTATGCCTCGCTGGCTCAGCACCTGCTGGAGAACCAGTACATCAACGGTGGGGTGGTTCGTATCGACGGTGCGCAGCTTCCAGCCCAAGTAGACAGCGCGCGGCTACGACGGACAGCGCCCCGGGCAATCTGTGTCCGGGGCGCCGTCAGTCGATGATGCCGTAGACCACACGGAGCCAGATCGACACCAGCGTCTGGATTCGCTGCTCGTCGGCGAGCGGCTCATCGTCGCCGCAGTGCTCCAGCGAGCGTTCGTTGAGTTCGAGCAGCGCGATGGCCAGTGCGCTGTCCGGGCCCGCCGGGGCGAGTCCCGCGGTGCGTTCGTTGTCGATCATCGTCGCCAGCGGGGTGACGAACGACAGGCGAATCCCGTCCCACAGGTCGCGCACGGCCTGGCTGCGCTGCCGGGCGGCCAGCATCGTCCGGAACAGGTGGCGGTGCTGGTCGCGGGCGGTGAAGACGCTCACGATCGTGTCTGCCAGCCGCTTCTCGGTGTTCCGCGTCCGTCCACGAGAATGCTTGTGGCAGTGAGTATTTCCTGATACATCTCGATGCGATATCGCCGCGACGCAGGCCGCCATGTCCTCGAAATAGAAGTAGAACGCCGAGCGGCTGACCCCGGCCGCCGCGGCGATATCGACCTTTCGCCCGAGGTGCTCGACAACTACCTCTATGCCAACGCCCGGGAGTTCTTTTTCGGTGACCGGAATACGAACGACTGAATATGCTCAGGGCCGGCCGAGACCGCGGTGGAGGAGGTTGCCACTGTCGCGGACCGGAGCGGCTACTTGGATCCGGCCTTCGACGAACGCCGTGTCGCGGTGGTTTTGGCCGCGGAGGTCTTCTTGGTGGGAGACTTCGCCGCAGCGGCCTTCTTCGCCTGCGGTTTCGGTGCCGTCTTGGCCGCGCCGGTCTTCCGGGTCGACGTGCTCGACCGGTTCCCCGATTTCGACGCGATCATCCGGTCGGCGTGCTCGAGAATCAGCTCGAGGCCGTACTCGAAATTGTGGTCGTCGGGCGCCCCGCTGCGCAGCCCCTTGGCACTCGCTTCGGCCAGCAGCGGTGTGGTCTCGGGCGAGATGGTGAGGTTCTCGTAGTAGGCCGTCGAGCCGGAGTCGGATTCCTTGTTCTTGTCGTAGAGCCGTTGCAGCACGACGGTTCCATGGATGTGCAACTCGACCGCCGAATAGGTGTCGACGGCGTCCTCGGGGGACAGTCCCGCCTCGACCAGATTGGCGATCACCTGCTCGGTGTGCTGCGCGCCGAGTTGCGCTGCCTCCGGGCTCAACGCCGAGCGGATCAGGATCAGATCGCACAGAATAGGGTTGCCCAGGAAGGTCTTCCGCATATCGCGCGCGTAACGTCGCAGCGAATCGCGCCAGTTGTCGGCCTCGACGAACGGGGTGACGAACTCGGCGTACTGGGTCAACGCGCGGTCGGTCATCGCGTTGAGCAGATCGTCCTTCTTGCGGAAGTACCAGTAGATACTGGTCACGCCGACATCGAGGTGCTTACCGAGCATCGGCATGCTCAAGTTGTCGAGGGTGACCTGCTCAGCCAGTTCGAAGGCACCGTTGATGATGTCTTCGGGATTGAGGGAACCGCGCTCACGCCGTGGTCGCTTCTCCGCGGTTACTCGCTTCGCCATCGCCGTAGCCACCTCCTCGAAATATGTTGCATCGTCCGTCGATCGCCCCGCACCACGCGGCGTCGTGGAAACGATCGTACTTGTCACGGTAAACGCAACCGCAGTGCATTCGTACCGTGGGGCGCCGTGTCTGCGGCACCAGTTCCGCCGCCGTTTTCTTGCGAAAGTGACTGTCTACTTTACAGTAGGCGAATCGGTAGTTCTCGAAAAACTTGACGATGTCAGAGGTGACATGTGTCCCGAGGCCAGTTCCACAGCCTGCACGCCGTCGAGTAGGCCCGACAGCGCTGCTCCTTCCAGTGTCCGGTCACGATGTTCGCGAAGAACTATACGGTAATAGTTACAGTTTCATTGTCGACCTTTGGTTCGGCTACCTGCTCGCCATCTTTCGGAAGGCGGGCACGCCGACATGTTTGAGGTCACATACTGTAACACAGACTGTAAATCCGCCAGTGGGTCTCGCGAGTTTCCTGAACTGGGCGAAGCCGGGCCGTTACCGCAACTCTTGTCGCCCTCTTACTGTATGGGATATGCGCATTTAAATATCTATTCCGAAACCTTGATGGTCGGCGATGTCGGGACTCGAGAATGGGGCGGGGGAGTCGGCTGCAAGTCGGTGACGTGTTTGCCGCCGGGCTGGCTGGTTTTGTCAACGGCGCGCCGGGATCGGACAGCGCTCAGCAGCGGGGTTGTTCCCAGCGCGGCGTGGTGGTGGAACTGTTGCTGTCCGATCGTTCTAGCTGGCCTTGTTGTAGGCCTCGACGATGTCTTTGTGGATCCGGCCCCGGCTCGAGACCTGATAGCCGTTTGCCCGGGCCCAGTTGCGGATCGCGGCCGTCGGTTCGCGGTTCGCAGTCGCGCGGCTTGCGTGGGACTCGGTGATGCTCTTACGGTTTCGGCCGACCTTCCGTGCCGACCAGGGCCACCGCTGGAAAACCTCGCGGAGCTTGCCGGCGTGCTTCGCCGACAGGTCGATCTCGTACATCACAGCATCGATACCGAAATGCACTGTCTCACCGGTCGGGGACTTCCGTACAGCTGGCGGCAGGCTCGGCGGCGCCTGTGACAAGGATGATTTCGGAGGGCGTCACCATGCGCTCGGACTTATCGTCGACCATGGTTGCTGGCCTTTCGTCTGCCGATCCGCGAACGGCCTGTCGAGGTCGAGGCCGGGGCAGTGCTGGGACACTGGGAAGGTGACCTCATCACCGGAACAGCGAACGTTCGGCCATCGGCACGCTGGTCGAGCGCGTAACAGGGTTCGTCATACTGCTGCATTTGCCGCACACCCACAAGCGGAATCCGAGGTGAGTCTCCAGCCGGAAGCGACAACGCTGGATCATCCGATGGAAAGCGGCGCTGAACGCCTTCGACATCACCTTCGAAGGCCGCCTCACCGCCGGACGAAAATAACCGAATCAAACCGAGTTACACCGTCTAGCCAATGTGTCCTGGTAGGACGTCCCGTTCCGGGGTGAAAATGGTGGGGTGGTCGCCTTGCCGACGCCGTTGTTTCTATGGTTCGTTGAGGCCGTCGTCTAGCCGGGCGTTGGGGTCGCGTGTGGGCCCTTCATTGTTGCCGAATGTTGTTGTCGAGCACGAGGATTAGATTCGCGTTTCCCTTGTGGTCCCACGGGGCGGCCACCCGAGATCGGTTCGAGTGATGAGGACAGGACGGACAACACGATGCTGGCTGAATCCCATGATGAGGAACAGATCATCGCCCGGGTCGCTGCTCTGGATGTCGGCAAGGCCGAGGTGGTGTGCTGTGTCCGGGTGCCCGCCGAGAGCGGCTCGGGCAAGCGGTTGCAGGAGGTCTCGACGCATTCGACGATGACCCGATCGCTGACCGAATTGGCCAATCATCTGGTCGATTTGGGGATCGAGCGGGTGGTGATGGAGGCGACATCGGACTATTGGAAGCCGGTGTTCTACTTGCTCGAAGCGCATGGGCTCGACCCATGGCTGGTCAACGCCCGCGATGTCAAGCATCCCCCGGGGCCGCCCCAAAACCGATGTGCTGGACGCGATCTGGTTGTGCAAGGTCGCCGAGCGTCAGATGCTTCGCCCGAGTTTCGTTCCATCGGTCCCGATCCGGCGGCTGCGGGACCTGACCCGTTATCGAATCGATCTGATCGGGGGCCGCACGGCGGAGAAGAACCGGGTCGAAAAGCTGCTCGAGGCCGCCTGCATCAAACTCTCCGTCGTGGCCTGGAGACATTTTCGGGGTGTCCGGGCGAGCGATGATGGCCGCCCTGATCGCTGGTGAACGCGACCCGAAAGTGCTGGCGCAGATGGCGCGATCACGGATGCGCACCAAGCTCGGCCAGCTCGAGGAAGCGTTCAACGGGCACTTCGGCAACCATCATCGGTTCCTGCTGGCTCGGATGCTGGCCCGGATCGACGGTATCGACGCCGACATCGCTGCGGTCGACGAGCAGATCGAGGCGCAGCTGGCCCCTTTCGCCACGGCGGCGGCACGCCTGGATGAGATCCCCGGTATCGGCCCGGTCGCCGCCGCAATCATCATCGCCGAGGTCGGCACCGACATGTCCCGGTTCCCGACCGCCGCGCACCTGTGTTCCTGGGCGAAGTTCTCACCCGGTATCAAGTCCTCGGCCGGCAAGACCAAGGGCAACCGATCCACCGGGCACGGCAACCGCTACCTCGCACGAGTCCTGGGCGAGGCAGTGGTCGCTACAGGCCGAACCCGCACTTTCCTCGGTGAACGCTACCGCCGCCTGGCCAAACGGCGCGGCAAGAAGCGCGCCATCGTCGCGGTCGGCCGCTCCATCCTCGTCATCGTCTGGCACCTCCTGCACGACGACAACACAGTCTTCACCGACCTCGGTGGCGACCACTTCACCCGCCGCACCAATCCGGACACCACCAGACGCCGCCACATCCGGGAACTCGAAGCCCTCGGCTACACCGTCACCCTCACTCCAGCCGCCTAACCCACACACCCGCAACAACCGTGTCGGCTCCGCCGACAGCTGTCGCCTGCCCGGTCACTGTCATTTTCGGATTAGTGTCTACTGGACAGCCCCTGAACCGGCGCTCCGCCTTCGGCGGGAACCGCAGGGTGTTCAAGGGATTTGGGGCGAGTCTGCCCTTGCGTTCGTGCTCAACTCGGCGGCTCGTGCTCCTCGGCGGGGGTTTGGAGGAGTTGCCGCGCGGCTGCGCAGTATCGGATCGCTGTGCTCTCGTCGAGTCCGAATACGACGGCAAGGTGGAGCGGGTCGGGGCCGTGGGTGAGCGCTTCGTCGACTTGACGGTCGACGCGCAGGGCTTCCAGGGTGGCGGATTGTCGGCCGAACGGCGCGGTCAGCGTGTCGACGCTGATGGCTCGGATATTCGAAGCGGGCTATTGGTTGATGATCAGGTGCGGGTTGGCGGTGTTCGGCCAGCGTTTCCGCCGGTATTCGAGCCAGTCGAGCAGGAGCCGGTGAGTGAGTTCGTCGAGCGGGGGTCACCGAGTTGATGGTCAGCCGCCGGTTGCCGAGGTCGATATCGTCCAGGCGTAGGGTGCGGATGGCTTCGGGGGGCGCGGCGCGGACTGCGGCCAGGGCGAGCGCGATCCGGGCCGCGCGGTGGTGATCGCAGCCTTGGTCGCGTCGTCGATTTGCTTGCCGCGCAAGGGAATAATGATCGGGTCGCCACGGCTTTCGAGGCGGACTCGTGCTGCCGGGTCGGCGAAGATGGTGCCGTTTTCCTGCAGTGCCGCGTCAGCGAGCGCAGCACGCCGAGGGTTTGGCGGCGCCGGCAGCCCCGCAAGGCGCCGACGACCGCCCTGACGTAGCCGTGATGGTGCCGGGCCGAACCGGTCACCGCCAGCGCGGTCGCTGTGGTGAATCAGTCACGGGAGACATGAATGCCACTGACGGCTCCGATCATGGGGCACCGAATACCGGACGAGCGCGCCTGTGCGTTACACGTTCAACGTTGCGGATTCGGGGAAGACAACCGGCAAGGCTTCCAAGGCGCGGTGGAATGGTCCCGGCCGCCAGGAAAGATCTTCTCGTGATGTCGCCAGTCGCAGCTCGGGTAGCGCATCGAGAAGCTGGTCGATGGCATCCTGGGCAATCAGGAATGCCACAGATTTGGCCGGGCAGGAATGGGGGCCGGCACCCCAGGCCAGGTGCGAACGATTACCGGTGTGGTCGCCCTGGCGGATCGTCGGATCGTTGTTGCAACCGCTCAAGCTGATTAGGACCAGCTGATGCGCGGGCAACCAGGTGTCATCGACGAGGACCGGTTGCAGTGGATAGGTTGCGCACACGTTGGCCAACGGCGGATCGTTGAACAACACCTCGTCGAGTGCGTCGCGAGTCGACAGGCTGCCACCGAGCACACTGCCCCCGAACCGGTCGTCGGTCAGGATCAGCAGAAGGGTGTTGGCGATCAGGTTCTGCTGCGGTTCGATCCCCGCGCCGTAGAACCCGAACAATTGGGACAGCAACTCTGCGTCGTCGAGGCTGGCCGGGTGATGCGCGAGCCGCGAGGTGATGTCGTCGGCCGGGTGCGCACGTCGCAACTGAATCAGCTCCATCAGCGCTTCGTGGACCATCTGTGCGCCCAGGTCGGCATCGATGGTGTCATAGATCGCGGCCATACCGGTCGCGACCCGCGCGCCCAGCTCCGACGGGCAACCGACCATCTGATTGAGCACTTCGAAGACGAGTGGAAATATGTACTGGGACAACAGGTCTGCCGAACCATCCATGCAGAAGCTGTTGATCAGTGGAATCGCGATTTGCTCGACTGTCGCATGAAGAGAATGCAGATCGATCCCTTCGATACTGGTGGCGTACGCCTGCCGGTAGCGAGCATGCGCCGCACCGGAGTTCCGCTGCGCATTCGGATGCCACTCCAGCATCGGACGAATCGGAGAATTCTCGGGGATGCGTTGCTGCCAAGTCCGCGGATCGGCCGAAAAATGGGCAGGATCATGGAGGATACGCAACGCGATGCGATACCCGAGCACCAGCGTCGCGGGCACATTCGGAGCCAATTCCAACGGAACCATCGACCCGTATCGGCTGCGCAGCATGCGATACCCGCTGTGCGGATCAGCGTTGAACTTGTAGCTGCGTAGACAGATGTCCGCCACTTCGGGACGGATCGGTGATCCGTACTGGACCGGGCAGGCTCCCGACTCGGGAGTATCGACAGCGGTCATGTTCGCTCCATACATCGGTGAAGCAGCGCTGAAAAACCAACACCGCCAAAGATTCCTTGTCGCTCGATCGCAAGAGGCCCAATGACCGGCCAACAGCTTCAACAGTCACGATCGGCGGCAGGGTGGGCCGGCAAACAGTTGCCGCTGCGACCTTCGACGGCTCGGTGCGCTGTCAGGAAGACAGCCTATAGATGTTTTCGAGGGGTTCAGTAGGGTCGCAGCCGACAGGTTTCGCACTCCTTGCGACATAGGGACCTCATCGTGCAGCCGTCGGGCTCTCGGCGCGGGATGGGTTTCCGACTGGCGTATTCGACTCGAACCGATGCCCCATCCAGATACTTGGTACGGGCGGTCACGAAGGAGTACAGGCCCGGCATACGCCGCTCGGTGGCCCGCAGGCCCGCCCTGCGCAGCGGCGGAACCGAACGACAAGGCGATACCGCCACCCGATCAGCCGCTCGGCCAGCCGGTCCGGATTGCGCGCGTCAGGATCGGACTCCCGCGCGCCCGCGGCACGCAATGCGGTCGCTCCCTCCGCCGTCCGACTACGTCCCGAATCCGATTGCACGCGGCCATTATCGCGTCCCGGCGAGCAAGGCGCACAGGCCCCGGCGCCCTCACCATGCCGAGCAGAGAACCGCTCGCCATGCGGCAGATGCGGAGGTTCCACGGGTCGCGCCGCCCCCGACGATGCCCTGATCAGTTACTTGTCAATCACTCTGGGTCCGCAAGGAGTCCCCGAACGTGGTCACTGCCCGGATGAACTCCCATTCAGCAGGTAGCTCAACTTGTCTGAGCTGGGAACGATCGGAACTCGACAGGAAGTTGCTTGTCCCTGTTGCCTATTGCGCCGGATGGGGTTTGCTGCTGTTGCGTATCGTTGGCAATGCGCGCAGATGCGCTGCCGATCCCTGGTGCCGTTGCAGGCTGAGGGTGAGGAAGCGATGGATTGCCGCCAGTTCGGTGTCGCCGAATTGGGACAACTCCGTGTGCGCGTTGGTAATTCGCTCGGTGAACAGTTCGGTCACGATCGCGACACTGCGTTCGGTCGGTGTGACCAGCACCCGGCGTTTGTGGGTGGGGTCGGGGACTCGGCGGGCATAACCGGCGGAGACGAGCCGGTCGGTCAGGGTGGTTACCGAACCAGGAGTCAGCCCGAGCATGCGGGCCAGCTGTCGCACTGGTTGCGGGCCGTGCCGGAACACCAGGTCCAGGCAGCGCAGATCGGTTCGCCCGATGCCCAGATGATCGGCCAGGGCCTGATCGTCGGCGTCGATGGCCGCTTGCAGTTCGGCCATGGTGTTACCGATCGCGACGCGCAACTCGGCACTGTTGTCCTCGACAGGTAGCATCTGTTCACTGTAGTGTTTGACAATCAAACACTTTCTCGGAGCCATAACGAAGGAAGAAGTATGACCGCACGAGATGAACGCCCTTCCGCAGTCAACAGCGCTCTCGGTGGCCTGGTCTCGTGGGTGACCGGCAAGAAGTCACTCGAACAAGGCCGTTCCCCGCTCGACGGAACGATCGGTGAACTGCTGTCCTGGGTCACCGGCCGGGGCGGCCGCAAAGACAATGGCATCCGGTAACAGCGACCGCAGCCACCCGGCTACGCGACACAGCCGGCCCCGCCGCCACCGTCGCGCGCAGGCTCGCGACCCTTGCTCGAGCCGTTCCGGCCAAGGGTGGATTCGTTACAACCCGAAGCTGCCGAAACGGCAACCCCGCGAGATCCCCCATCAGCAGTGACCAGTGTTCGCGGTGTCGTTGTTGTTGCGGTTCAGCCGAATTGGAGGAGTGGGTTTCGTTTGTCCGAATGAGGCACTCCGGGTTCTGTGTGTGGAGGAAAATCCCGGCTTCGATCGGTTTGCCGTCATCGTCCAGATAGAGGGTGTTTGCGGACCCTTCGTCCTCGTCGTACCGCAGTGGTCGGAGTCCGAAGGCCCAGGCCGCTCTTGGGAGTGGGCCGAAGTCTGCTGGCGGATCGTAGTTCTCGATGCTTTCCAGGTGCACCGTCGTCTCCGGGATGGCGATGAGGCAGAGATCTCCAGATCACCAGCGGATGACTCAGCACTGCATAGGCGGTGTCGTGCGTGCCGCCCTCGCGCTGGTCATGGCTGTCAGCGTTCCGGTTGTGTAGCCGCTCACGGCGAGCCTCGCTGTGAGCGGCTATCGCCGTATGTACGCCTCGGTGCCGTCGAGGATCCTGGCGAGGCCGAATTCGAAGCCGTCGAGCGGTGGCTCGTCGGTGAGGTATGCCGGGTCTTCGAGCACCTCTGCAACCGCGTTCAGGTTGCGGGCGCGGAGCTGCTCGTTCAAGAACAGACGGATCGCGTGGATCGCCCGCCGTTGATCGGGATTCGCACGCCGCAGCGCTGCCGGGGCTGGAGTGTTGCGCTGCAGGTTGGCGCCGTACCGTGCGTGGCTGTCGAGGAGGTATGCACAGTTCAGCATCTGCTGTGCGTCCATGCCGGTCGGCTCGAGGACGGTGATGAGAGCATCCAGCCAGGCTGCGGTGTGCGGTGTCAGCGGGATGGTCGTCGGTGCGTCCAACAGCCATGGACGCGACAAGAAACGTCGAAAGAGTTGACGCGACCATAGCGCGGCCCCGTCTCGCCAGTCACCATCCTGCAGCGCCGGCGGGTCGCCCCAGGCGCGGTCGGCCACGAGCGTGATCAGCTCATCTCTCGAGTCGACATAGCGGTACAACGCGTTGGTGGTCACGCCGATACCCTTGGCCACCTTCGGAAGCGAAGCTGCGGCAAGGCCCTCCTCGTCGGCCAGTTGCATCGCGACCGTCACGATCTCCTCGACCGTGTGCGCCGGCTTGGGACCGCGCCGCCCTCTGGCGCCGAGGACACCCCAGGCCGCTGGCATGCCGTGGCCGAGGAGTACGGGGGAGTGCACCTCACCGTCGCCGGCTATCTGGCGGCTGCGGGCATCGCTATCGATGTCGACGGCGACACGGCGTCGGTGATCGCGGGATGGGCACCCGACGAAATGTTCTGGCTCACCGGTGACGTCCGCGCCGACGGTGACATCGTCGAATGGGTGCGCGACGACATCAACGAGACGTGGTCCGGCATCCGGAGCGGGGAGGGTGGCAGGGGTGTGAATTCCGGCCGCGGCTGATGTGCTGCAAGGTATTCGGTGATGGCAAGGCGCCTGTTCGATAGCCTCGTCGTGGCCGGGGCGCCGGTAGACCGATGCTGCCGAGTGCCCGGGGGAGCCTGGCAGAATTACCACAAGGCCGAACGGCGCCCGACCACACCGACACAGTTGCGGCGCCACGGGTCCCGCAGCGGTCCGCACGATGGCGAACAGGTGCGGCCGATCGCGGGATATCGCCGACCAGTGGCGAGTCCTCCAACTCCTGGAGGGCTTCCTCGGCGGCGGCCTCGGTTGGGGCGGTGTAGATGGCTTTCAGCAGCGGAATCATTGCGGGTAGTCCGTTTTCGACGCGAACCGCAGGCTGGCCCGCATGAGGTGCGCACAACAGGTTTGGACCGTGGTCTGCGGCCATGTCGCAGTGATCGCATCCGGCAACCCGGTCAGCCCATCGCGGCAGATCAGTACATCGGTGATACCGCGGTTGCGCAGCTCAGCCAGAACACTGGCCCAGAATCGTGCTCCCTCACCGGAATCGACGGGCCCGATCCACAACCCCAGCACATGCTTGCGACCGTCCAGATCGACTCCGACGGCCAGGTAGACAGGCCGGTTCGAGACGGCACCGTCACGGATCTTGGCTCTGTCGCACTCTTCGTGATGGTCAGTTCCCTTGTAGCAGTGTGCGTTTGCGGAGCAGGTCGAGGTTGGCTCGGCCGAACATCTGTCGTTTCAGCATCTTTATGCGGTTGACGTGGCCTTCGACGGGCCCGGAGCTGTATGACAGAGTCAGGCCGTTGCGGACGGCGTCGATGTCGCGGCGCAGGTTGCGGGCGAACGAGGCGATGGCCGTGAGCGAGTCCTTTTCGACGGTGCTGATCCAGGCGTCGAGGTGGTCGCCTTCGAGCCGGGTCATCATGACCGCGAACTCTTTGACGTGGCCGGTGAGCCGGTTCAGATCCTTGCTGATCTTTCGGATCTTCGCCAGAGCGGCGGCGTCCTTCTGTTCGAGGTTGTCGGGATCGGACATTATCCAGCGAGTGAGCTCGCGGACCGAGGGCGGTCGCGGTGGCGGCACGGCGATTTGGCTTGTGCCAGTGCGGTATCGGCGCAGGTAGCGTTGAACCTGCTGTTCGGTGCCGGTGTATCCCATCGGGGTGATCTCCCGAGTGAGCTCGGCGGCGTTGCGGATCCCGTCGTTCCAGCGCCGATGCAGGTGTTCGTAGTAGTTGTCCAGGATGCTCGAGCGCTGCTGGTTCTTTGCGATCACCGGATCCGCGGTTGGGGCGTTGGCGAACTTCCGCACCGTCGCTGGATGCAAACCCAACTCACGACCTATCGCAGATTTGCTGAGACCCTGCCGCAGCAGCCGGTGAACAGCGGCGTGATGCTGCCGTATGCGGGTGACGACTTTCAACTCGCGGTGGTGGACGGTCGGGGGCTTTCGGTCGGAATGTTGCGAGTCTGCCTGTGCTGCCAGGGCAGCGGCAAGGTCGCGGCGGGCCGCGGACACGTCCTTCTCGACGGCTTGGCCGAGGTTCTGCCAGAGATGGAACCTGTCGGCGACCTGCAGTGCATCCGGGGCTCCCTGCCGGATTCCCTCGGCATAACCCCCAGCTCGGTCTCGACAGACGATCTGCGGCCGTGGTCGCTGCCTGAGCCAAGCGGCCAGGGCATCACCGTCGCGGCCCGCGATCAGATCGACCGGGCGTCGTGTCTCGAGATCGATCATGACGGTGCCGTAGCGGTGTCCACGACGGGTGGCGAAGTCGTCGACGCCGAGCACCGTGATCGTGCCGATCGGCGGGTCCGGTAGTCGGCGGACCAACCGCAGCAATGTGTCGCGACCGGCAGATAACCCCAGACAAGCTGCCAGTCGCGCACCGGCGCGACCGGCCAGCGCCAACCCGATCGCGATCAGCATCGACCTGGACTGATCAGTTCGCCGCGACCACTTCCCGGTAAGTCCATCGACCTGCTCAGCGAAAGTCCTTGCCGTGCAATCGCTGTTCGGACAGAAGAACCGTCGCACGACCAAGTGCAGGATCACCACCCGCCCGGCGACTGCCGCATCAACCAGCCGACGTTGATAGCGGGAATGCACACGCGCAGAAACGGTTCCGCATCCAGGACACCGACCAGCGGCAGCGGCCACCACGGCCTCGACAACTACCCTCTCACCGTCACTGCGAACATCACCAATCACCAGATCACCCAAGTGTGGCAACAACTTCCGAACAAGATCACCCGAACACGCCCGCCAGGATTACCAGCCGCGGCCAGGATCCCACACCAACACGCCGAACCCGACCATCACGAAGAGTGCGACAGAGCCCGGATCTTCACCCACAGCGCATCGATATAGACGATCGGCCGTAGCGCCTTCCGCCTGATCCAGGCAAGCATCCCGGCTCTGGAGCGCGCGGGCGCCGAGCGCGGCAAAGCGCTCATAGTGAACGTCAGCTCTATCAACGCGCTCGAGAACCCCCCAACGTGGATGGGCACAACGAACCCATACCATCGTCGCCGCCGACGCGGTCGGCCGAGAGACGGGGCGTCGAACAGTCGCGGCAACCGATGTCGGGCACGATGAGGTGATCTGCATGGGCGCGCGAACGATGGCCGGGACCAGCCTCGCCTGCAACGCCAGTCAAGCGCGATAGGCATGAGCGGCGCCGCGGGCGGTCACGCCGCCGGCGCCGTCGAGGCACACGCGGCGATATACCGCGCGATCCCCGAGGGCGACGGCGCCGCCTGGATGGGACCGTCGAGGACGCCGGTGCCGGAGCGGCCACCGGGCCTAGAGTCTGACGAGTCCCCGGGTACGAAGATCCTCCCAGAGGCCGTCGGGGATCGGCTGGCGATAGAGTTCGACATTGCGCACGACCTGTTCTCTATGGCGCATGCCCAGCGTGACGTTGACGGTGTTCGGATGGGTATACGGGAAGGCGATCGCGGCGGCTGGCAGCGTTGTGCCATGTCGTTCGCAGATCTCGGCGATCGCCTGGGCGCGAACGACCAGATTTGGCGGCGCGGCCCGATAGTCGTACTTCAGCCCCTCGGTGGGGCGATCGCGCGAGAGCAGGCCCGAGTTGAACACGCCGACCGCGACCACGCTCTTGCCGAGTTCGCGCGCGACCGGCAGGACGTCGTCGAGTGCCGACTGGTCGAGCAGTGTGTAGCGCCCGGCCAGCATCACCACATCCGCCGTGGTCTCCCGCAGGAAGCGGGCCAGCATCGCCGACTGGTTCATTCCGGCGCCGATCGCGCCGACCACACCCTGGGCGCGCAGTTCCGCCAGTGCGGGCATCGCCTCGTCGGCGGCCTGCCGCCAGAACTCGTCAGGGTCGTGCAGGTAGACGATGTCCAGGCGGTCCAGGCCCGTGCGCGCCAGGGTGGCATCGATCGAGCGGAGCACCCCGTCCCGGCTGAAGTCCCACTGTCTGCGCAGGTCATCCGGCACGGCGAAGCCCTCGCCGTCGGTCCCACGCGGTCGCTCATTGGGTACCAGCAGCCGGCCGACCTTCGACGACACGACGAATTCGTCGCGCGGGCGGTCCCGCAGGGCCGCGCCCAGGCGGCGCTCCGAAAGGCCCAGACCGTAATGCGGTGCGGTGTCGAAGTATCGGATACCCGATTCCCAGGCCGCGTCGACCGCGCCCTCCGCGTCGCGGTCGGGGGTGGCCGTATACAGATTGCCGATGCCGGACGCCCCGAAGCCGAGCCCGGTGAGTTCGACCTGTGTGCCCGTGACCCGCCGGCGTCCGATGGTCGGATGAATCAACGTACGACTCCTCGATTATGTTGTCGATCACCGGCTTACGGTCGCGGAGCCGCCCGCCATGAGCGCCTCGACCTCGGCCTGTGAGGCCATCGCGGTGTCGCCGGGCGTGGTCATGGCGAGCGCTCCGTATGCCGTGCCGTACGCGAGGGCGCGCTCCAGTCGCGGCCGGTCGACCGAATCCGGATCCGCGCCGTCACCGGTCATCAGGCCGTAGATCAGGCCGGCCGCGAAGGCATCGCCCGAACCGATGCGGTCCAGGACGTGCAGCCCGGCCATCTCGGGACCGCGGAGGAACCCCGCCCCTGCGGACCACGCGGCGGACGACCAGTCGTTCACCCCGGCCGACGGCACCGCTCGCACGGTCGTCGCGAGCACGCGCGCCCGCGGCACCCGCTGGGCAACCTCGGCGAGCGCGTCCCGCACCCCGGCGGCGTCGACGGCCTCCGCGCCGGGATACGGTCCGGCCAGCCCCAGCGCACCGACGACCACATCGGCGTGCGGAGCCAAACGCAGGTCCACCTCGCGGGCCCGCTGGGGTCCGCCCCGACCGACCCACAGACTGGCTCGATAGTTCGGGTCGTACGACACCGTGACGCCCCGGCGCCGGGCGGCCGTCATCGCCTCCAGCGCGACCTCCGCCGTCGTATCCGAGAGGCCGGCGAAGATCCCGCCCGTGTGAAACCAGCGTAGGCCGGGGGAAACACCTTCTCCCAGTTGATATCTCCCGGGCGTAATTGCGAGACCGCCGTGTGGGATCGGTCGCTGACACCCAGCGCGCCGCGAATGCCGAAGCCGCGTTCGACGAAATTGAGGCCGTTGCGCACCCCGTGGCTGGGCACGTCGGGTACCCACCGGATCGCGGACGTGTCGACACCGCCCTGCAGGATCAGGTCCTCGACGAGCCGGCCCACGGCGTTGTCGGCGAGGGCGGTCACGACGGCTGCGCGCAGGCCGAAACAGCGGCGCAGACCGCGTACGACGTTGTATTCGCCGCCGCCCTCCCAGATCTGGAAGTGCCGGGCGGTGCGGATCCGCCCCTCGCCCGGATCGAAGCGGAGCATCACCTCGCCGAGGGCTAAGACCTCGGTCGTCATCTGCCCAGCCACCCGCCGTCCACGGGCAGCACGGCGCCGTGGATGTACGCGGCCGCGTCCGAGGCCAGGAAGACCGCGGCGCCGGCCATATCGTCGGCGCTGCCCCAGCGCCCGGCCGGGATACGGTCCAAGATCGCCCGGCTGCGCGGCGGATCGTCCCGCAGGGCCTGCGTGTTGTCGGTCGCGATGTAGCCCGGGGCGATCGCGTTGACATTGACTCCGTGCGGGGCCCACTCGTTGGCCAGGGCCTTGGTCAGGCCCGCGATACCGTGTTTGGCGGCGGTGTACCCGGGAACGGCGATACCGCCCTGGAAGCTGAGCAGCGATGCGGTGAAGATGATCTTCCCCCGGCCGCGCGCGATCATGGCGGCGCCGACGGCGCGTGACAGGGCGAACTGGGCGGTGAGATCGACCTGCAGGACCAGGTCCCAGTCCGCGTCCGAGTGCTCGGCCGCCGCGGCGCGGCGAATCGTGCCCGCGTTGTTGACCAGGATGTCCACTGGCCGTTCACGTCCGGCGAGATCGGCGGCCAGCGCCCGGACCGCGGCGGGGTCGGCGAAATCGGTCCGTATCGCCTCGAAGGAACGGCCCGTGCCGCGGACATCGGCCTCCACCTCGCTGCCCGACGTCTCCAGGTTCGCGCTGACGCCGATGACGTCCGCGCCCGCCTCTGCGAGCCCGCGGGCCACCGCCCGCCCGATGCCGCGGCGGGCACCGGTGACGACGGCCAGCCGGCCGGTTAGATCGAAGATGGTCATGCGGTGCCCTTCTGCGCATGCCCGCGGGGCCCGACGTGGTTACGCAGGCTGCCTCCTCCGGGCCCTGACTCGGTCATGCGGACGTCTCCTGCCCGCCGGCGCCGCAGTCCACGAGAATTTTCATCACGTCCCCGCCGGCCTCCAGCGCCGCGAAGGCCGCGGGCACCTCGCCGAGCGGCACCACCCGGCTGATCAGCAGCTCCGCGGGAATGGTCCCGTCCGTCAACAGCTCAACCGCGCGCTCGAAGTCGGAACGCTCGTACAACCGGGCGCCGACGAGGGTGAGCTCGCGCCAGAAGAACCGGTGCAGGTCGACCTCACGGCGCGCGGAATGGATCGCCACCAGGCACAGCCGGCCGCGCACCCCCAGTACCGCCACGGCGGTGTCGACGCCGGCCGCCGCACCGGACACCTCGAACGCGACCTCCGCGCCCGCCTCGCCGGTCCACTGCCGCACCAGGTCGGGCACATCAACGGCGGCGGGATCCCAAGCGGTCAGGCCCATTTTTTCGGCCAGCGCCCGCCGGTGCCCGGACAGCTCCACCACCCGGACCTCGGCACCTGCCGCCCGGGTGACCAGGGCGATCAGTATGCCGACCGGTCCGCCGCCGACCACGACCACCCGGTCGCCTCGCCGCACCCCGGCGCGTCCCACATCGTGCACCGCGACGGCGGTGGGCTCGACGAGCGCCGCCCGATCCAGGGCCAGGGAGCCGGGCAACCGGATCAGGGTCGCGGCCGGCACGATCCACCGCTGCTGCATCGCGCCCGGTGAGTCGATGCCGATGAAGTCGAGATGCTGGCAGATGTGCCGCTGCCCGGCACGGCAGGCCGGACAGGTATCGTCCCAGCGCAACGGCATGACGGTCACCGCATCGCCCGGTGCCCACTCGGATACGCCCGGCCCGACACGCACGACACGGCCCGACATCTCGTGCCCCAGCACGGCGGGTGCATCGACCCGCGCGTCCATATCGCCGTGGTAGATGTGCAAGTCGGTACCGCAGATGCCGACGTATGCGGGGGCCAACTCGACCTCACCGGGACCGGGTGAGGGCGCGTCGACCGGAACGGTGTCCAGCGTCCGCGCGGCTATGTATCGAACGGCGAGTGTCATCGTCTTCCTGATGTCTTTCAGTGCGAACGCCTATGAGCGGCAACAGATTCGCAAAAATACGGGTGCGGTGGGGCAAGCGTCTCCCCCCGGGGCGTCGTGTCAGGCCCGAGCGGTCCATACGGGTCCGTCCGGGTAGGCGTACTCCTTGAGGGATGCCGGGTGCATCTGCGCGCCGAGCCCGGCCAACAGCGGTGCGCGATAGTGTCCGTCCTCGATGCGCACCGGGTCGACGAAGTGTTCGTGCAGGTGGTCGACGTATTCGAGGACGCGGTCCTCGACCGTGCCCGAGACCGCGACATAGTCGAACATGGACAGGTGCTGCACCATCTCGCACAGCCCGACACCGCCGGCGTGCGGGCAGACCGGCACTCCGAATTTCGCCGCGAGCAGCAGGATGGCGATGTTCTCGTTGACCCCGCCGACCCGTGCCGCGTCGATCTGCACGATATCGACCGCGCCCGCCTCCAGCAGCTGTTTGAACACGACTCGGTTGGCGACGTGCTCACCGGTCGCGACTTTGATCGGACGCAGGGCCGCGCGCACGGCGGCGTGGCCGAGAATGTCGTCGGGCGAGGTGGGCTCCTCGATCCAGTACGGCCGGTAGAGCGCCAACTCGCCCATCCAGTCGATCGCCTCTCGCACCTCCCATCGCTGGTTGGCGTCCACGGCGATCCGGATGTCGTCGCCGACCGCCGCGCGGGCCGTGCGCATCCGCCGGATGTCGTCCTCGAGCGAGGCTCCGACCTTCAGCTTGATCTGGGTGAAGCCGTCGGCGACAGCCTCGCAGGCGAGCCGGGCCAGCTTGTCGTCCGAGTAGCCGAGCCAGCCCGGGGTGGTCGTATAGGCGGGGTATCCGCGCGCCAGCAGGCGGGCGATGCGCTCGTCCCGGCCCTGCCCGCCGCGCCGTAGGATGTCCAGCGCCTCCTCGGGGGTGAGGGCGTCGGAGAGCCAGCGGAAGTCGACCTGAGCGACGAGTTCCTCGGGCGACATCTCGCCGAGCAGCCGCCACACCGGCTTACCGGCGCGCTTGCCGGCCAGGTCCCAGGCGGCGTTGACGACCGCGCCGGTCGCCATGTGGATGACTCCCTTTTCGGGTCCCAGCCAGCGCAGCTGCGGATCGTGGACGAGGCTGCGCGAGAATGCGCCGAGATCCGCGCAGACCTCCGCGACGGACCGCCCCACCACGTGCGGCGCCAGTGCCGCGATGGCGGCAGCCTGCACGTCGTTGCCGCGACCGGTGGTGAAGGCCAGCGCATGGCCCTCCAACCCGTCGGTGGCGTCGGTGCGCAGGATGACGTAGGCGGCCGAGTAGTCCGGTTCGGGATTCATCGCGTCGGAGCCGTCCAGATGTTCGGACGTCGGGAAACGCACATCGAGAACGTCCAGCGCCGTGATTCTGGCGGATTGGGGTGAAACGGGGGACATGGACAACGACTCCTACTGGATCGGGCCGGAAAGCGTTCCGCCCGAAGCGGATACGGACGGGGACACGGGGGGATTCGCCGAACTCACTCCTGGACCTTGCCGCCCGTGATGCGCGAGATGGTGAGCGCGATGAGGATGATGAGTCCGTTCAGGGCGCCGATCCATTGGGCGGGTACACCGCCGAGGGTGAGCACGTTCTGGATCATGAACAGCAGCAGGATGCCGCTGAAGGCTCCGAACATGGTGCCCTTGCCGCCATTGAGGCTGATGCCGCCGATGACCGCGGCGGCGAAGACGGTGAAGATGTAGCCGTTGCCCTGCGCGGAGGCGACCGAGGCGAGACGCCCGGACAGCAGCAGGCCGGCGAGGGCGGCGAGCACGCTGCCGGTGATGATCACGATCCACAGCACCCGATCGGTGCGGATGCCGGCGGCCTTGGCCGCATCGACGCTGCCGCCGATCGCGTACAGCGAGCGCCCGAAGCTGGTCCAGCCGAGCACGACGATGGCAACGGCGAACAGCGCCAGACAGATCCAGATGGAGGCCGGAACCCCGAGCCAGACTGCGGTGCCCGGGTAGAGCATCGACGGCGGCAACTGAAAGAAGGTCTGTCCGCCGGAGATGCCGGTCAGCACGCCACGTAGGACGATCAGCATGCCGAGGGTGACGATGAACCCGTTCAGGCCGAAGCGGACGATCAGCAGGGCGTTGATCACGCCGACGAGCGCGCCCACGGCGAGGGTGACCGGGACGGCCCAGCCTCCGGGGAGCAACCCGAGTCCGTGGCCGGCGCCCGCCGGGACGACCAGCCAGGCCGCGACACCGGGCGCGAGGCCCATGGTCGACTCCATCGACAGGTCCATCTTCTTGACGATCAGGATCATCGTCTGCGCCAGGACCAGCAGTGCCATCTCGGACATGGTCTGCAGCACGTTGATGAGATTGTCCGGCTGCAGGAAGACCGGATTGATGATCTGCCCGACGATCGCAATCGCCACGATGGCGGGGACGAGCGCGAGGTCGCGCAGGCGCGCCACGGGAATCCGGCCGCCGAGCAAACCGGGCGTTTTGACCGCCGGGGGGTTGCTCGCGGGAGCGGGTGCGTTCTCTAAATCGCTGTCAGGCACGGTGCTCGGCATCAAGTGTCACTCCTTCCATCGCGGCGACGAGCTCGTGGTCGTGCCAGCCGCGGGGCATTTCTGTGGTCAAGCGGCCCTGGAACATCACCAGGACGCGGTCGCATATGCGCAGGTCGTCGAGTTCATCCGAGGCGATGAGCACGCCGGTGCCGCTCGTCGCCGTTTCCTCGACCTTGCTGAGAAGAAAATCCTTGGATCGGACGTCCACGCCGGCGGTCGGGTTGATCAGGACCAGCAGCCGGGGATCGTCGGCCAGGGCGCGGGCCATCACGACCTTTTGCTGGTTGCCGCCGGACAGCGCCGAGACGGGCAGCTCGGGGCCCGGCGTCTTGATCTGGAGTCTCCTGATGATGTCGCCGGCCAGCAGGTCCCGGCGTCGGCGGCTGATGAACCCGCCTCTACCGAGCCTGCCGGGCACGGACAGCGTGGCGTTGTCCGCAATCGACATGTCGGGCACGAAACCCTGGTGGTGCCGGTCCTGGGGGACGAAGCCGGCGCCCGCGGCAAGCGCGGTCGGCACGCTGCCCGGCTGTGGCCGCTTCCCCGCGATCTCCACTTCGCCGCCGTCGGCGGCGCGCAGCCCCACCACGGTCTCGGCGACCTCGGTGCGCGCGCTGCCCGCCGCGCCCGCGAGTCCGACGATCTCTCCGGCGCCCACCTCGAAGGAGATGTCGGCGTACGAACCGCCGTGCAGGTCCCTGACCCGCAGGGCAGCGGGCGCCCGGGCATCCAGGGTGCTCGTCCGCTCACTCGCCCGGTTCGCCGCCGCCTCCCCGGTCATGGCGGCGACGAGTTCGGTGCGGGACAGCTCCGCGACCGGGGCGGTCACGATGTGCCGGGCATCGCGGAACACCGTGACCATGTCGCAGATCTCGTAGATCTCCTCCAGGTGGTGGCTGATGAACAGGAAGGTCACGCCCTGGGACTGCAGATCGCGGATCCGTCCGAAGAGCCGGTTGATCGCGGCCGCGTCGAGCTGAGCCGTCGGTTCGTCGAGGATGATGAAGCGGGCGCCGAAGGACAGCGCGCGGGCGATCTCGACGAACTGGCGCTGTTCGACGCTCAGGTCGACCGACAGGGTCTGCGGATCGACGTCCACCGACCAGGCCGACAGCAGGTCCCGGGCGCGGCGGCGGGTGCCCCGCCAGTCGATCAGGCGGGCGCCGTTGTGGTCGTACCGGTTCAGGAAGAGGTTTTCGGCGACGGTCAGCGTGGGAATGATCGTCGACTTCTGGTAGACGCACGCGACGCGCCGCCGCCAGCCGTCACGGTCCGCCAATCGCGGCGCCGGGGCGCCGGCGAAGGTCACCGCACCCTCGTCCGGGGCCTGTAGTCCGGTGAGCACGCTCACCAGGGTCGATTTACCGGCCCCGTTGCGGCCCACGAGTGCGTGGGTCTCCCCGGGCCGGATGGTGATCCGGGCGCCGTCCAGGGCCACCGTCGGGCCGAATCGCTTGACGATGCCCGTCGCCTCGACGACGGGCGGGGCCGGTGGAATCTGCCCGTCGTCCATCGACGCGGGCACGGGGCGGTTCGGTTGTTCCCCGTCGCTCATCTCTCTCGCCTTGCTGTTGATCGATTGTCGCCGGTTACGGCCGGGCCGGACGGTCCCTATCCGGCGTTGCCCCACAGAGAGGTGTCGGTGCTCTTCACGCTCGGAACCCCGTCGTAGGCGCCGCCATCAGCGGTGACCAGCGGCGCGGCCAACTGGTCCTCCAGCAGGCCGGCCCGGACCTGGACGATCGTGCTGTCGTGGTCCGTTTTGCCGGGCTGGAAGGTCTTTCCGTCGATCGCGGCCTTCAGGTAGAACAGGGCATACTTGGCGAACAGGTCGGCGGGCTGGGAGACGGTCGCGTCGATGCTGCCGCCGGCGATGTCGTGGAGTTCCTCGGGAATGCCGTCGTTGGAGACCACGAACACGTGCTTGGGGTCGGTCGGCGGGACGGCCAGACCGCGTTGTTTCAACAGCTGCAGCGTGCCGGCGAGGGCGAAGCTGGACTGCATGTAGACGCCCTTGACGTCGGGATCGGCTGTCAGATCCGTCTGCAGCTTCTGCGCGGCGACGGCGCCGTCCCAGTTGGTGGCCTCGCCGATCACCTTGATGCCGGGGTAGTTCGCGCTCATGCACTGGTTGAACGCCTCGGTGCGGTCGCGGCCGTTGATCGAGTCGAGGCCGCCCTCGAGCATCACGACCTTGCCCTTACCGCCGAGTTTGGCGCCGAGGAACTTGCAAGCCTTCTCGCCGTAGGCGCGGTTGTCGGCCCGGACGACCATGAAGACGTTGCCGTTGTCGGGGCGGGTATCGACGGTGACGACCGGGATCTTCTTGGCCGACAGCTGCGTGAGGGTCGGCGCGATGGCGGCGGTGTCCTGTGGGGCCATCACGACGCCCTTGACGCCCTGGCTGATGAAGGTCTGCACGTTCGCGGTCAGCTTGGCGACGTCGTTCTGCGAATTGGTCGTCTTCAACGAGAGCCCGAGCTGCTTGGCGAACTGTGGCGTGTACTTGATGTAGGAGTTCCAGAAGTCGGTGTCCGAACGCGGGTAGTCGACCCCTGCCACCGGTTCGCCGTTCGAGGACGTTCCGGAGCTGCCGCATGCGCTGAGCAGTCCCACCACCGAGAGGACGGCGGCGGTGACGCAGAGAGCGGTTCTGAATCTCATGGGTATTTCTTCCTCGCACTGGTCTGGGAGCAGGAGATGTTCCGCCTCGGAAGACATCCGCTCCCCTCATCGTTGAGATGGGATGTATGTATACGCCATCCGCGGACCACGCGGCCGCACTTTGAGAGAAGAGATTGCAAATTGCCAGCTCCGACGAGTTAGGTTGGCTCGCATCGAACGCTATAGAGTTGACAACATCCCATCAATTTATAGAGATCCATCCTTCAACATGGGATGTCCTGCTAGGCTCCGGCCGTATGGAGGACCGATGTCACTGACCGACCAGGCCATCGCGCGTATCCGCGAGCTGATACTCACCGGCGAGCTCACACCCGGCGCGAAGCTGCCGCCCGAGCCGCAGTTGGCCGCCGATCTGGGCCTGTCCAGGAATCTGATGCGGGAGGCCGTCAGGGCATTGGTCGTCGCGAACGTACTCGAGATCCGGCGCGGCGACGGCACCTATGTGACGAGCCTCGATCCCGAGGTCCTGTTCGAAGGGCTGGGCGCGGCGGTCGAACTGCTGCACGGCGATACACTCCTGGAGTTGACCGAGGTCCGCAGGCTGTTCGAGCCGGTGGCCACTGGCCTGGCCGCCGCCCACATCACCGCCCGGGAGCTGGCGGTCGTGGAAGGTCATCTGATCGCCATGCGCGACGCCAGCGACGACGTCGAGCTCCTGAACCATCACGACGCGGCGTTTCACCGGGCGGTCGTCGCGGCGACCCACAACGCGACCCTGGCCACCTTGCTGGACGGCATCTCGGGACGCACGCTCCGCGCGAGGATCTGGCGGGGGTTGGTCGACGACGACGCTGCCGGGCGCACGCTGCACGAACACGAGGCCATCTACGCCGCGCTCGCCGCCGGTAACCCGGCACTTGCCCAGGCCGCGGCTCTCATCCATGTCAGTACCACCGAGCAGTGGCTCATCGAGCACCTGCGCGAGACGTCGGACAGTGAGGCGCCGAAATCGTGAGAATCGATGCCCACCAACACTTCTGGGACCTGTCCCGGCGGCCGCAGCAGTGGCTCGACGGACCGGAGGCGACCCCTATCCGGCGCAATTTCGCCCCCGCCGATCTCGCCCCCGAGGCGCTGCGCGCCCACGTCGATGCGACGATCCTGGTCCAGGTCCTGCCAGACGTCACCGAAACGCGGGAGTTCCTGGCCACGGCCGCGGCGACCGAGCTCGTCGCGGGCGTGGTCGGCTGGGCGGACCTGACCGACCCGGAATTGCCCGCGACGCTCGCCGATCTGCGCGGCGGGCGAGGCGGCGAGCTGCTGGTAGGAATCCGACACCTGGTTCAGGCCGAACCCGATAAGAACTGGCTGAATCGGCCGGATGTGCGGCGCGGGTTGAGCGCGGTGGCCGCGGCCGGTCTCGCATACGACCTGCTGACGCTGCCTCATCAGCTGCCCGCGGCGATAGCAACCGTGCGGGCACTGCCCGAGCTGACCTTCGTGCTGAATCATCTATCCAAGCCCCCGATCGCAACCGGCGAATCGGAACCCTGGGCTACCCTCGTCACCGAACTCGCCGCGGAGCCGAACGTCCATTGCAAGCTGTCCGGCATGGTAACGGAGGCGAAAAGGCCTTGGCGTCCGGAAGATCTACGTCCATACGCGGACAAGGCAATCGATGCGTTCGGACCGAGCCGTATCATGTTCGGCTCCGACTGGCCCGTCTGCCTCCTGGCCGCGTCCTACGCACAGATCGCCGCCACCGCACGGGAGCTGACCCGGCACCTCGCCCCTGCCGAACAAGCCGACATTTTCGGCGGAACCGCGTGCCGCGTCTACCGCCTCGACGCCGACGGTCCGATAACGGGCCGAGCGAGACCGAGCGGACCGGCTCGGCCCAACTGTTCACCACCATCCCCGTCGACGCCGGCCACCCATTCGGGTTCCGGATAATCGTGATGCCACGATGATCGGCCGGGCGAGGAAGGGCTGATGGCCAGTCCGGCTTGCCCGCGGCGGCCTGGCCGGATTTCGACGCCGCGTCGACCGTCTCGAGGGAAGCGTGAGCGACTCGGGTTGCAGGGCCAGCGAAGGTATCGACGACACGGTCGGGCTCGGCGCCCATCCCGGGCGGATCATTGCCGCGCCGAGGATTCGAATCCGTGGGCAGCAAGGGCGGACATCAGGGTGGCCCGATCGGCGAAGTGATGGTGGGGCACCGGGACTGAGGCCGGCCTCGCGGGCAACCTTACACAAGCTCACCGCGCCCAGACCCTCGGACTCGATCAACTCCAGGGAAGCGCTCGGGATCGGTCACAAAGGCAGCGCTGGCGGCTCCCCGATCGTGGGGCGGCCAGGTCGCGGACAGCGGCGAAGTTGTCCAGGTTTGCGCCCGGTCAGGTGGAGGCACGGACGGTGAGCGACACCGGCAGCACCATCCGCTCGCCCGGGACCTGCTGGCCGGTGGTCAGCCGCAGCAGGATCGCCACCATCGCGCGGATCTGTTCCCGGGGATCCTGATGCACCGACGTCAGCGGCGGTGTCGTTGCCGGGGCGAGGGTCGGGTGATCGTCGAAACCGATCACGGCCACGTCGGCGGGGACCCGACGGCCGGCCGCGGCCAGCGCCCGCAGCGCACCGGCGGCCATGGGGTCGCTGGCGGCGAACACCGCGTCGAGTTCGGGGGCGCGGTCGAGCAGCCGGCGCATCGCCTCCTCGCCCCCGGCGATCGTGAAGTCCCCGGACTCGACCAGATTCCGCCCCCGCACCCCGCGATCGCGCATTGCGGCGCGCCAGCCGGCCAGTCGGTCGGCGGCGGCGGGATGCTCGGCCGGGCCGGACACCGTCGCGATCCGGTGGCGACCCTGGTCGACGAGGTGATCGACCGCGAGCCGGGCGCCGGCAGCGTTGTCGAAGTCGACCACGTGCTGGGCCCGCCGGCCGCTGTGCGTGCGGCCACCGAACACCACCGGGATCCGCAGCGTGCCCAGCGCGCCGGGCAGGAGGTCACCGCGGTGCGGGGCGAACACCAATGCGCCGTCGACGTGGCCACCGTCGAGGAAGCTGACCACGCGCGGCACATCGGCGTGGTTGTCGACGAACATCACCAGCAATTGCCCACCGTGCGCGGACAATTCGGCGTAGGCGGCGCGGATCACCGCACCGAAGTACGGGTCGTCGAGCACCTTCGCCTCCGGCTCCGACAACACCAGCGCGATTGCCCCGGTGCGGCGAGTGACCAGCGACCGGGCCGCCAGATTGGTGGTGTAGCCCAGCCGGGCGGCCGCGGCGAGCACCGCGTCGCGCGCCGGGGCGCTGACGTAGGCGTCGTTGTTGAGGGCCCGCGATGCCGTGGACCGCGAGACCCCGGCGTAGGCGGCAACGTCCTCGAGCGTGGGCCGGTTGGGCCCAGGCCGAGCAGGCACTCGTTTCACCTCCCGCCGATCGGACCGTCAACGCTCTCGAGGTTACACATCTCTGAGAGCGCTTCCATAGCTAATTCTTCGCCACTTCGACCCGATTAATAGGCCCTTGACAGGGATTTGAGAGCAGAGTCACACTCTCATCCATCTCTGAGAGCGCTCCCAGCGCGGTCCCCAGCTTGATCAACGAGGAGTTCGAACGTGCGACACATACTCCGCAAAGTGCTCATCACATGCGCCGTGCTCGCAGTCGGGACCGGCGGTATCAGCGGCTGCGCCGGCGGTGCCGGCGGCATCACTCTGACCGTCGCCACGTTCGGCGAATTCGGTTACGAGAACCTGGTGAAGGAGTACCAGCAAGCCCATCCCGGCATCACCGTCACGCTGCGCAAGACCGGCCAGGGCGGCCCATACCACCAGGACCTGCTCACCAAACTCGCTGCCGGATCCGGACTTTCGGACGTGGTCGCGATCGAGGAGGGGCACCTTTCCGACATCGCCGATAAATCCGGCAAGTTCAACGACCTCACCGCGATCGGCCCGAAGGACGTCACCCCCGCCCGCTGGCTGCCGTGGAAGTACCAGGAAGGAAAGTCCAAGGACGGCAAATGGATCGGCTACGGCACCGACATCGGACCACTGGCCATGTGCTACCGCAAGGACATGTTCGCCGCGGCCGGACTGCCGACCGACCCCGACGCGGTGAAACCGCTGTTCGCGACCTGGGACAGCTACTTCGCGGCCGGGCGGCAGTACGTCGCCGCCACCCACAAACCCTGGTTCGACTCCGGCTCACAGGTTTTCAACTCCATGGTGAACCAGCTCGACACCGGCTACTTCACCACCGACGACACCCTCACCATCAACAGCAACCCGCCGCTGAAAGCGGCCTGGGACAAGGTGACCGCCGCCATCGCCGACGGTGAGTCCGCCAAGCTCACCTCGTTCAGCCCCGAGTGGCAAACCGGATTCAAGCAGAGCGCCTTCGCCACCACGGTCTGCCCGGGCTGGATGCTCGGCGTCATCAAGGAGAACGCGGGACCCGGCAACGCCGGGAAATGGGCTGTCACCGAAGCCTTCCCGGGCGGCGGCGGCAACTGGGGCGGCTCGTTTCTGACCGTGCCCACGCAGAGCAAGCACCCCAAGGAGGCCGCGGAACTCGCGGCATGGCTGACCGCGCCCGAGCAACAGACCAAGGCGTTCCAGGCCAAGGGCCCCTTCCCGAGCCAGGTACAGGCACTGCAGGATCCGGCGCTGTTGTCGGCCACCGACGACTACTTCGGCGGCGTGCACTCCGGCGCGCTGTTCGCCGCGCAGGCCATGAAGGTCGGACACGCGCAGTACAAGGGACCCAAGGACGGCCAGATCCAGGAAAGCGTCGTCAAACCCGCGCTCACGGCAGTCGAACAGGGCACCTCGCCGGCCGACGGCTGGAAGCAGGTCGTCGACGGCGCCGAGAAGCTCGTCGGCAAGTAGCGGCCCGGCATGTTCTTCGCACAACGGTCCGGCACCGCCCGATTCGCGAAGCTGGATCGCAAGCTGTCGCCCTACCTCTACATCGCGCCATTTTTTGTGATCTTCGGGGTAGTGGGTGTGTTCCCGCTGCTCTACACCGTCTACGTGTCGCTGTTCCACTGGGAACTGGGCACCGACCACCCCCGGTGCGCAGGCCTGGGCAACTATGGCACGCTGCTCGGCGACGACGAGTTCTGGACAGCGCTGCTCAACACCGTGAGCATCTTCCTGCTATCGAGCGGGCCGCAGATCGTGATCGCGGTACTGCTGGGTGCGCTGCTGGACCGAGTCACCCGCCTCCCTACGGTCTGGCGGACGGCCGTGCTGCTCCCGTACGCGGCCAGCCTGGTCGCTGTCGGCGTCATCTTCGCCAACCTGTTCGGGCCAACCTACGGCCTGATCAACGCCCTGCTGGAGGTCGTCGGTGTGCACCGAATCGATTGGCAGGCAAGTAGATTCGCCAGCCACATCGCCATCGCGACGATGGTGAACTGGCGCTGGACCGGGTACAACGCGCTGATCGTGCTGGCGGCGATGAAGGCGATTCCCCGGGAGCTGTACGAAGCGGCCACAGTGGACGGCGCCGGCGCGGTGCGGCGGTTCGTCAGCATTACGCTGCCGCTGCTGCGGCCGACGCTGATCTTCGTCATCGTCACCTCGACCATCGGGGGCCTGCAGATCTTCACCGAACCGAAACTGTTCGACGCCCAGCCAGGGTCCAACAACGGTGGCTCGAAACACCAGTTCCAGACCATTTCCCTGTACCTGTACCAGTCGGCGTTCGAGACCCAGCAGCTCGGCTACGCCGCCGCCATCGGCTGCGCACTGATGATCGTGATCATGCTGTTCGCGCTGTTCAATTTCCTGCTGACCAGGCGGCTGGCCGCGGGCGGTGAGAAATGAGGCGATCGGGATGGACCCGGCTGCGCGGCCTCTGGATCTACGGGCTACTGCTGGCGTTCGTACTCGGTTCGGCGTTCCCGTTCTACTGGTCGTTCCTTGTCGCCAGCCGGGACAACGGGATGCTGGGCGACAAGATCCCGCCGCTGCTGCCCGGTGGCAACTTTATCGCCAACGCGAGCCGGGCCGTGCACGCGGTGGCGTTCTGGAAGTCGTTGAGCAACAGCATGATCGTGTCCGGCACGGTGGCGGCGTCCACGGTGCTGTTCGCAACCCTGGCCGGATTCGCGTTCGCGAAACTTCGGTTCCGGGGGCGGCAGCCGCTGTTCCTGTTCGTCGTCGCGACCCCGGCGCTGCCCACTCAGCTGGGTGTCATCCCGCTGTACATCGCGATGTCGAAGCTGGGCTGGACCGGGCACCTGACGGCGGTGATCGTGCCCAGCCTGGTGTCTGCGCTGGGCGTGTTCTGGATGCGCCAGTACATCGTCGACGCAATCCCCGACGAGCTGGTTGAGGCCGCGCGTATGGACGGCTGCTCGACGATCCGTATCTACTGGCACGTCTGCCTGCCCGGGGTCCGCCCGGCGGCGGCGTTCCTGGCCATGTTCACGTTCATGACGGCCTGGAACGATTTCTTCTGGCCGCTGGTCGTGCTCGATGCCGACAACCCGACCGTGCAGGTCGCCATCGAGGAATTGCAGAGCGGCTACTACGTGGACTACTCGCTGGTCCTGGCCGGGACCACCCTGGCCACCATTCCGATTGTGATCGTCCTCGTCGCGCTCGGCCGCCAGATCGTGGCCGGCGTCATGCAGGGCGCCGTCAAGGGCTGATGCGAAAGGACGACCGTGACCCAGCTCCATTTCCCTCCCGGTTTCGTGTGGGGGGCGGCGACCGCCGCCTTTCAGATCGAGGGGTCGACGACGGCCGTCGGGCGGACCGACTCGATCTGGGATGCGTTCTGCCGCAAGCCCGGTGCCATCGCGGGGGGCGACACCGGTGAGCCCGGAGCCGACCACTTCCGGCGGATGCAGGACGATGTCGGGCTCATGGCCGAACTGGGCTTGAACGCCTACCGCTTCTCGGTCGCATGGCCGCGGGTGCGGCCCGACGGCGGGGAGGTGAACCCGGCCGGGCTGGCTTTCTACGACCGGCTCGTCGACGCGCTGCTGGCAGCCGGAATCGATCCGTGGATCACCCTGTATCACTGGGATCTGCCCCAGGCACTGGAGGATCGCGGGGGCTGGGCGAATCGAGACACCGCGCAGCGCTTCGCCGACTACACCGAGGCGGTTATCGGCGCGCTCGGCGACCGGGTGCGGCACTGGGGCACCCTCAACGAACCGTGGTGCTCGGCATTCATGGGCTACGCCCAGGGCACGCACGCCCCCGGGCGCACCGAACCGGCGGCTGCGGTGGCGGCCACCCATCATCTGTTACTGGCACATGGTTTGGGGCTGCGGGTGATTCGTGAGTTGGCGCCGGACGCGCAGGCCGGGTTGGCGCTGAACCTGTATCCGGTGCGAGTGGCCGATCCCGCCGATCCGGCGGACCTGGACGCGGCGCGCCGCATCGACGGGCTGCAGAACCGGATCTTCCTCGATCCGCTGCTGCGCGGGGCGTATCCGGAGGACATGCTGGCCGACCTGGCGCCGTTCGGCATGCCCGAGCTGATCGGCGCCGACGACGCGAAACTCATCGGCGCCCCGGTCGACTACCTGGGATTCAATTACTACCGTGACTATTTCGTCACCGCGAGACCCGACGGGACGAAGCCGGTACATACGCCGTGGGTGAGCGCCGAGCACGTCCGGTTCCCCGACCGCGGCCTGCCACGCACCGCATGCGGCTGGGACGTGGTGCCCGACGGGCTGAGCGAGCTGCTGTTGCGGCTGCATCGCGAGTATCCCGGGGTGCCGCTCTACATCACCGAATGCGGTGCGGCCTACGACGATCGGATCACCGCCGACGGCTCGATCGCCGACGATGCCCGGATTACCTTCCTGAACAGCCATCTTCGTGCCGCGCACACGGCGCTGGCGGCGGGAGTGGATTTGCGCGGGTTCTTCTACTGGTCACTGCTGGACAACTTCGAATGGGCCGAGGGGTACGCCAAGCGGTTCGGCATTGTTCACGTCGACTACGAAACCCAGGTTCGCACCCCGAAAGCCAGCGCCCACTGGTATTCGCGGGTGATCGCCGAGCACGCCGTGCCGTGAACGGTCCGCGCGGGCGGTGCCGGGGCGTGAGGGGCCCCGGCACTCCGGGCGTCCGGTCTCGGAGCAGAGACCGGTTCCGCCACGAGGATTCGGATGACCGCTGTCGTCCGACGGCGCGGCGTAATCACCTCCGGTCTACCGAGATTCGATGCGCGATGTCGCCCCTACCGTCGTCGTTCCGGCATGCTTGTGGCCGCAGCGACGACATTCGCTGGACCGCAACGGGTATGGATACCGACCGAGACCGTGCCGGGCCGACATCGCTCCGACGATTTCGGTAACCGGTGCGTCCCGGGCGTATCCACGGAGCACAGTCAGTCGATCCGGACCGGTGTGACCAGGATCCGGTCGTGGCCGATAATCCGCCGCGGGCCGGTGAGCTCGACGGATAGGGTGCAGGGCAGGTCGGTGGCCGAGCGACCGACAAAGATCTCGATGGTGCCCGGCTCGACGATGCGGTGCATATCTATACCGGTGAATCCGGTGCGGTCCGCGTGCAGGGTGAAGCTCACCCGCGCACTGTCCCCGGGCGCGAGCGCCACCCGGGTGAATCCGGCGAGCTCCCGTACGGGCCTGGTGACCTGAGCTCGGGTGTGGTGCAGGTAGAGTTGCACCGTCTCCGCTCCGGCGCGGTCACCCGTGTTGCGCACTGTTACCGAGACCTCGACCGTGCCGTCCGTCGGGATCGCGGAGTCGCTCAGCGCCGCCTCCGAATAGGCGAATGCCGTATAAGAGATGCCGTGGCCGAACGGGAACAGCGGGGCCGGATCGAGATTGCTGATGCCCGCGCTGTTCCCGCCGAGCGGCGGCTGCAGATAGGTGGTCACCGATCCGGGCGATCGCGGAATCTGCACCGGCAGACGTCCGGACGGGGTGATCCGCCCCGACACGACCCCGGCGATCGCGCCGCCGCCCTCCTCGCCGGGCATGAACGCCTGGATCATCGCGGCCGATCCGGTGTACCGGCCCAGTGCATACGGGCGACCCGAGATCACCACGAGCACAACGGGTGTGCCGGTGGCGAGCAGCGCCTGCACGAGTTCCCCCTGCGCGCCGGGCAGATTCAGGTCCTCGGCGTCACATCCCTCCCCGGAGGTGCCGTGGCCGAACATTCCGGCCCGGTCGCCGACGACCGCGATGCACACATCGGATTCCAGCGCGGCGGCGACAGCCGCGCCGAAATCGGAGCGGTCGACGTCGCTGATCGGGCAACCGGGGTGAACCGCGATCGTCGCGCCCGGCAGCTCGTTTCGCAGCGCCTCGCCGAAAGATGCTGCGGCGACACCGATTCCCAGGCCGGGATAGCGCGGCAGCACATGATTCGGAAAGGAATAGCAACCCATGAGCGCGAGCGGATCGTCCGCGCACGGTCCCACCACCGCTATGGTCGACGCCGATGCGGCCAACGGTAGCGCGCCATCGTTGGCCAGCAGCACCACCGACCGCTCGGCGATATCCCGGGCGATCGCCCGGTTGCCCGGCGAATCGAGATCGACCGGCTCGGCGCGCGGCGTCCACCCCGCATCCAGCAGACCCTGTTCGGCCTTCTGCCGCAGCAGCCGCAGCACCGAGCGATCCACCAGTTCTTCGGATACCTCCCCCTCCTGAACCATTGTCAGTAATTCCTTGCCGTAGCACAGGGTCTGCGGCAACTCGACATCGATACCCGCGCGCAGCGCGAGCGCGCCTGCCGCGCCGGTGCCGTCGGCCACCCGGTGCATCGTGTCGAGGAAGGCGATGGCCCAGTAGTCCGACACCACCACACCCTCGAAACCCCATTCCTGCCGCAAGATTCCGGTGAGCAGCGCCGTATTCGCCGCCGCCGGAACGCCATCCAGGTCGACGTAGGCGTTCATCACCGAACCCGCCCCGCCCTCACGGACCGCCATCTCGAAGGGCGGAAGGATGACATCGCGCAGCTCGCGCGGGCCGATCGATACGGGCGCATGGTTACGCGCGGCCCGGGACGCGGAGTATCCGGCGAAATGCTTCAGTGTCGCCACGACTCCCGAGTCCTGCAGCCCCCGCACATAGGCAGCGCCGAGAATGCCTGCCAGATAGGGATCTTCACCGAGGGTCTCTTCGACGCGCCCCCACCGGTAGTCCCGCACGACGTCCAGAACCGGCGCCAGTCCCTGATGTACGCCCGCCGCATGCATATCCGCCCCGATCGCCCGCGACATCCGCTCCACCAGCGCGGGATCGAAGGTGGCGGCCCAGGCCAGCGCGGTCGGATATACGGTGGCGCCGAGGGTGGTGAACCCGGTCAGGCACTCCTCGTGCACCAACGCCGGGATACCCAGCCGGGTCCGCTCGACGATCTCGCGTTGCAGCGCGATCAGGCGGTCCACCCCTTCGACGGCGCTGACCGGGCCGGTGCCGAAAACTCTTGTCAGATGGCCTATTCCGTGTTCGTAGGCGCCATCGGACCGAGACGATCCATCGGCGAAGACGTCCTGCATCGGCGCGACGTCGCCGCTGATCTCAGCGCTGCCCGGCCAGGAGCTGCCCAGCTGGGCCAGCTTCTCCGGCAGCGTCATCTCCGCAAGCAGCGCCCGCGCGCGCTCTCCGGGCGGCAGGGAGCTGTCGTGCCAGCGCCGTACCCGTTGTTCATTCGCAGGCTCATTCATCGGCGTCCTTGTACAGCCGCGGTCGAGTCGCGCACGACCAGCTGCGTCGCGAGTTCGACATGATGGGAATCCAGTGGTTCACGATCGATCAGCTTGAGCAGCGTGCGCACGGCGACCCGGCCCATATCCCGCAGTGGCTGGCGGATCGCGGTCAGTGCGGGGGTTGCCAGGCGCGCGAGCACCGTGTCGTCGAACCCGATGACACTCAGGTCGTCGGGCACTCGCAGCCCGCGGCGGCGAGCGGCTTCGATGACACCCAACGCGGTCTTGTCGCTGGCGCCGAAAACGGCCGTCGGCGGATCGGCCAGACCCAGCAGCCGCCCGCCCATCTCGACGCCCGCGGGATAGTCGAATGCGCCGCCGTGCAGCACGAGCGCCGGATCGTAGGCGACGCCGGCGCCCTCCAGCGCGGCGCGATAACCGTGCAGGCGCGCCTGCCCCGGCACGGATTGCGTTGGCCCGCCGACGAATCCGATCCGGCGGTGCCCCAGGCCCAGCAGATGCTCGGCCGCGGCGACCCCGCCGGTCCAGTTGGTCGCGCCCACGCTGGTGACCTCGGTGCGCGGGGAGTTCAGCGGGTCGATGACGACCAGCGACAACCCTGCCCGAGCGAAGGCCTCGACCTGCGCCGGCGTCAGCTCGGAGGTGACCACGATCAACCCGGCGCGACCGTTGCTCTTGAGCCGCTGGGCCCACTGGTCCTGGGGCGTCAAGGGGCCGCCCCGGTCCGCGTCGCGCGCCCGGCCCACGACGACATCCACCGCCATCTCGGCCGCGGCCTCGGTGACGCCGCGAATGACCTCGAGCTCGTACGGGCTGTCCAGACAGTCGAATACGGCGTCGATGGTGCGGGCGGGCACGGCCACGCGCCGCCCGCGCTGCGGTACATAGCCGGACTCCTGCAGCACCCCCTCGACCCGGGCCCGGGTGGTATTCGCGACGTCCGCGCGACCGTTGACGACCTTCGACACCGTCGCAAGCGATACCCCGGCGAGGTCGGCCACCGTCGCCAATGTCACCTGCCTGCTCGGCACGTCGCCCATCAAGTACCTCCAAATCGCAAATTTTCGACACACTTTACGCCGAGGTTTCTCGAATAAACAGCCCTTGACCGGTCCCAGCGCACGGCCTATCTTCCGTCCATCGAGCTATTTACTTTCGAAAGTTTTCGAATCTTCAATGGGGAAGTGACATCATGGCGCTGCTCACTCGACGCACCGTCTTGCGCGCGACTGCCGCGACCGCTCTGCTCACCCTCGTCGCGGCCTGCGGCACCGCGGGCCCATCCTCCGGACGACCCAGCGCCTGGGCCCTCACCGGCGGCGACGAGCAGGTGTTCCGCAGTTCGTTCAACAGCCAGGGAATCAACGGCCAGTTCTTCGGCAACGACGCATACAAACAGAAGATCCGCTCCGCTGTCGGGTCCGGTCAGGCGCCGACACTCATCTTCAGCTGGGGCGCGGCCGGAACGCTGAAATCCTGGGTGAATGCGGGCAAGATCATGGACCTCACCCCGCTGGTACAGCAGGATCCGGCCCTGACCGGCCGGTTCCTGCCCTCGGTAGCCAAGACCGGCACCATCGACGGCAAGACCTATGCCGTACCGAACAACAGCATGCAGCCGGTCATGCTGTTCTACGACAAGGAGCTGTTCGACCGGATCGGCGCACAACCGCCCACAACCTGGGACGAATTGATGGCCCTGGTGCCGCGGTTCAACCAGGCCGGGATCGCCCCGCTGTCACTGGGCGGGCAGAGCAAGTGGCCGCAGCTGATGTGGGAGGAGTACCTCGTCGACCGCATCGGCGGGCCCGGGGTGTTCGACGCGATCGCCGCGCAGAAGCCCGGCGCCTGGTCCGATCCGGCTGTGCTGCAGGCGAACCGGATGATCCAGCAACTCGTGAACGCGGGCGGATTCGTCAAGGGCTTCGATTCCATCGCCACCGACTCCAATGCCGACACCGCGCTGCTCTACACCGGCAAGGCCGCGATGTATCTGATGGGCTCCTGGGCCTTCCCGACGATCAAACAGGCCGATCCGGATTTCGCCGCGACCAAGCTGGGGTATACGACATTTCCGGCGGTTCCCGGTGGCAAGGGCGACCCCGCCGACGTGGTCGGCAACCCGGCGAACTTCTGGTCGGTGTCCGCCGCGGCGAGCAAGGCCCAGCAACAGGCGGCGGTCAAGTATCTGCGCGATGGTGACATGAACGAGGCGTACGTCGAGAACCTGCTCGCCGGCGGCTCGGTGCCCCCGGTCACGGGCATCGAGGCACAGGTGGCCAAAGCTAAGGACCCGCAGTATCTCTCGTTCGTGTACGGCCTGGCGCGCCATGCACCCAGCTTCCAATTGTCCTGGGACCAGGCGATTTCGCCGGGACAGGCAGATGCGCTGCTCACCGCGCTGGATCAGCTGTTCGGTCGGCAGATTACGCCGGAACAGTTCTCCACAACCATGAATGCCGCGATCGGCAAGTGACGGAGACGCTCATGGTCACCCCGCTTACTCGGGTACGCGGCCGGGGACCGGCACGGACCGGCCCCCACCCGCTCATGGCCGTGCCCGCGCTGGCGTTCTTCACCGTGTTCGCTCTGCTGCCGATGGCGGGCGTGGTCGCGCTGAGCCTGCTGCGATGGGACGGCGTCGCCGCACCCGGCTGGACAGGGCTGACGAATTGGACTACCGCACTGCATGATCCGGTCACCTACCACGCGATCTGGTTGTCGATGCAGGTGATGGCGCTCAGCTGGCTGTTCCAGACGCCGATCTCGCTGCTGCTCGGTGTGTTGATTGCGGGCCGCGGCAGGTACCGGTCGATGCTCGGTGTGATGTATTTCGTTCCACTGCTGCTGTCCTCGGCGGCGATCGCGATCGCCTTCAAGGCGCTGCTCGATCCGAATTTCGGCATGAGCCGCGCGTTCGGTCTGGGCATGCTGGCCCAGGACTGGCTCGGCGATCCGCATCTGGCGCTCTATGTGGTGATCTTCGTGATCGGCTGGCAGTTCGTACCGTTCCACACGCTGCTGTATCAGGCGGGCGTGCGGCAGATCCCGGCTCAGCTGTATGAAGCCGCGCGGCTCGACGGCGCCGGGCGGGTGCGGCAGTTCGCCCACATCACGCTGCCGCAGCTGCGCTATACGATCCTGACCTCGTCCACGCTGATGCTGGTGGGTTCGCTGACCTACTTCGACCTGGTGTTCGTGCTCACCGGCGGCGGACCGGGCAACGGGACCCGGATCCTGGCGCTGGATATGTACCTGCAGGGCTTCTCCAACAACGATATGGGACGCGCGAGCACCGTGGCGGTGCTGCTCGTGGTCGCGGGCCTGGCCCTGTCGCTGGGCCTGGCCCGGCTGGCCCGGTTCTCGCGCGGCAGCCAGCTGGACGGTGCGTGACATGGCTTCGAAGACACTGCGGGACAGCAACATTCCCGGCGGCCTGGCCGGCCTCGCCTGGCTGGTGATCGTGCTGGTTCCGGTGTATTACATCGTCGTGACCAGCCTGCGCGAGCAGCGCGGATTCTATGACGCCAATCCCCTGTCCGTACCCACCCATCCGACCCTGAACAACTATATGCTGGTGCTGCGCAACGACTTTCCGCGCTACCTCGGCAACAGCGCGCTGGTCACGATCGGCACGGTGGTCATCACAGTCGCGGTATCGCTGATGGCGGCGTATTTCGTGGTGCGCGGCCGGACCCGGTTCGCCGCGCTCACCTATCGGGCGTTCCTGCTGGGGCTGGCAATACCGTTGCAGGCCACGATCATTCCGGTCTATTACCTGATCACCCGGATTCACCTGTATGACACGCTACTCGCGGTGATCCTGCCGTCGGTGGCGTTCGCGATCCCGCTGACGGTGGTGATCCTGGCCAACTTCCTGCGCGACGTGCCGAACGAGTTGTTCGAATCGATGCGCGTCGACGGCGCCGGACACTGGCGAATCCTGTGGAGCCTGGTCCTGCCGCTGGTCCGCCCGGCCGTCCTGACCGTGGCGGTGTACGACGGGCTGACCGTCTGGAACGGCTTCCTGTTCCCGCTGATCCTCACGCAGAGCTCGAATCAACGGGTCCTGCCCATGGCGCTGTGGGCATTCCAGGGACAGTTCCGGGTGAACATCCCCGCGGTACTGGCCGCCGTCGTACTGTCCACGCTGCCCGTCCTGGCCCTGTACGTCCTCGGGCGCCGCTATCTGGTCGCCGGGCTCACCGCCGGATTCGGCAGGTGAGCGGACCCGGACCTACCCGCGGGTGCGCGGGTGGCGGCTCGAGCCGGGGGTGCGCGCCGTTGCTGACCAGCCGCAGCAGGCGCGTGGTCAACTCCGGGGGCCGCGGCTGGATGGCGATACCGTTGCCAAGGCGAGCAGGTCATCGACCGCGACTTCGAGCGGCGGTGGCCTGCTGGGCCGGCGTCGGCGCGCTGCCCTCGGCGCGCGTCCCGGCTCGCGCCACCGGGCAAGGCCCCGACCCGAGCGCCGGTGATCCGCTGGTCCGGTTGCGGGCCCGGCCCGCGCCGCCGGACACCCAGCCGGGCGCTGCCCAGGGACCGGGTCACCGAGATCCTGGGCTCGGATACGCCGCTGCGGGAACGGGTGTTGTGGCACATGCTCTACGAATCCTCGGCACGCGCTGAGGAGGTGCTGATGCTCGATGTCCCTGATCTCGATACGGCGAATCGGTGTGCGGTGGTGACCCGCAAGGGTGGTGTGCGGGAGGTGATCGCGTGTACCGCGCGGTTGCTGCCGCGGATGCTGGTCGGCCGCAAGTCCGGGCCGCTGTTTCTGACCGACCGAAAGGCCCGCCCGTCGGTGTCCACCACCGATATCGACCCGGTGACGGTGCCGGCGCGGTTGTCGTACCGGCGTGCGGCCGAGCTGTTCGAGGCCCACACCGCCTCCTACACAGGCGGCCCCTACGCGTTGCATCAACTGCGTCACTCCCGGCTGACACATGCTGCGGAAGAAGGCGCGTCGACACCGGTATCGACGAAACTGTCGGGCAGTACATCGGTGCGCAGCCTCGATGAGGGACTGCGACGTTTCCAAGCCGACAGTGACGCGGTGGCGCGACGGCGATCGAGTCGCTGATCGGACGAGGGCGGTGCAATGCCCCCGACGCCCTCATCTACGCCCGCGCCCAGCAACACTCCCATTTTCGAATTAATTCTTGCGGGTCAGGACGTTGTTGACGCCACGGTCTGCGGGGTGTCGATATCCGGTCCGGGGCCCACACCGCAGTAGGTGTCGAGCCTGGACGAGGCCACCCAGGCGGTGACCCGGTCCGCGTGGAGGTTGTACGCGCCGTCGAGACACTGACAGGGCGCACGATCCAAATCCCGGCATCTCATCGGGCCACACTGCGAAACTAGATCGTCTCGCAGTGGTTACTGCACGACAAATCGGCGAAACCCGCTGGTAACGGACTCGCGAGAAGCTTGGGATCCCAAATCGTTCGGCAGAACCAGGTAAGCCCATGCTCAATCTCAGACGTTCGCTGCGCATCCGGCCGACCGGCGGCGAGCACCCAGTCGACGAACTGCTCCCCGTCGGCAAGTTGCTGGCCCTGGGCGCCCAGCACATGCTCGCCGCCTACGCTGGGATCATCGCGCCGCCGTTCATCATCGGCACGGCCCTGCACCTGCCGACCGCGGACCTGATCTTCCTCATCAGCGCGAGCCTGCTGGCGTCGGGGGTGACGACCCTGCTGCAGACCGTCGGCATATGGAAGATCGGCGTCAAACTTCCCCTGGTGCAGGGTGTTTCGTTCTCCGGTATCGCTTCGATGATCGCGATCGGCAAGGGGCAGGCCACCGGCGCGGACGCGATGCGTGTCATTGTCGGCGCGGTTATTGTGGCGGCGGCACTGATGTTCTGCGCGGCGCCGCTCTACAGCAAGCTGCTGCGGTTCTTCCCGCCGCTGGTAATGGGCGCGGTGGTTACGGTGATCGGGATCAGCCTGATCCCCATCTCGATCGGCTGGCTGCAGGGAAGCCAGGGCAGCCCGCAATTCGGCTCCGCCACAAACGTATTCATCGGGCTCATCACGCTGTTCCTGACGTTGTTCATCACCAAATACGTCCCGGGCTTCACCAGGCGGGTCGGCATGCTGGTGGCAATGATCCTGGGGACCCTGATATCGCTTCCGTTCGGCATGGTCGATTTCGGGAAGCTCGACGCGGCCCGGATATTCGCCGTGCCGGGACTGTTCCACTTCGGCGCGCCGCGCTTCGATCTCGCCGCCATCATCTCCATGACCATCGTCATGCTGGTGATCATGACCGAGACGACCGCCGACATGCTCGCGATCGGGCAGATCGTCGAGCGTCCGCTTACCTCTGCCGACATCGCCAACGGCCTGCGCGCCGACTGCCTGGGATCCGTACTCAGCGGCGGGCTCAACGGATTCCAGGCCAGCGCCTACGGTCAGAACATCGGCCTGCTGGTCATGAGCCGGGTCAAGAGCCGCTTCGCGGTCGCCGCGTGCGGGCTGATCCTGATCGCCCTCGCGCTGTTCCCGATCGTCGCTGCCCTGGTGGCCGTGGTGCCGCTGCCGGTCCTGGGCGGTGCGGGCGTGGCGATCTTCGGCTTGGTCGCGGTCAATGGCCTGCAGACGCTGAGCCGGGTGGACTTCCACGACGAGGAGCGGGGCGCGGTGAACGCGCTGATCGTCGCCGCAACGCTGACGATGGGGATCCTGCCGATCGCGGCTCCGAACTTCTACGCGCACTTCCCGTCCTGGATCCAGACCGTCTTCGGTTCGGGCATCGCCTCGGGCGCGATCACGGCCATCGTCCTCAATCTCCTGCTCAACGAACTCCGACTCGGGCGACGGCGTGACGCGCGCAATCCGGACGAAGACTCCGCGTTGCCCGCCTGATCCCATATCCGAACCACCCCAACGCACTTCGACGAAATGGAGCCGAGCCGATGAGGTTCGTGACATTCACCCACGGCGGAATCGCGCACCTCGGCGCGCACCTCACCGAGCATGAGATCCTGGATCTGTCCGGGGTGAGCGGCGGAAATCCCACGTTCGAATCGATGCTCGCGTTCATCGACGGCGGGCCCACGGCGATGAAGCAGGCACGGGAATGGACCGACCCGGCCACTCGCGGGGATGTGGCCGTGGCTGCGAACATTCACCGGCTAGGCGACCTCGCCCTGCTGTCTCCGATACCGCGTCCGCGAAAGAACGTGTTCTGTGTGGGCCTGAACTACGTCTCTCACGTCGAAATGAACGCACACGCACTGGGGTTGACGATCGAGATACCCGAGGTCCCGCTGTTCTTCTCCAAGCCGGTCACGGCGGTCACCGGCCCGGGCGCCCCGATAATCCTCGATCGGCGACTCACCGCGAAACTCGACTACGAGGTCGAGCTGACGATCGTCATCGGCCGCGGCGGCAACTGGATCAGCGAAACCGACGCCCCCGACCACATTTTCGGCTACACACTCGCCAACGATGTGTCCGCCCGCGACCTGCAGTTCCGGACGAGCCAGTTCCTCTACGGCAAGGGCCAGGACTCCTACTGCCCGATCGGACCGGCGATCGTGACACCCGACGAGCTCGGCGAGCTCACGGGCGTGACTGTGGAGCTGCTGGTCAACGGCGAAGTGCGGCAACAGGAATCGGCGGGCAACATGTTGTTTTCCCCCGCCTCGGTGATCAGCTGGCTGTCCCAGGGGATCACTCTCGAGCCCGGCGACATCATCACACTCGGCACGCCCGGCGGATGCGGCTACCAGCTCACGCCGCCGGAGTTCCTGCAGGACGGCGACATCGTCGAATGCCGCGCCACCGGCATCGGCGGCCTCGTCAACCCCGTCCGGGCGATCTGATCACACAAGGGAGACAACATCATGCATGTCGGTGTGCACAGGCTGTCGATGGCCCATCCCGGGGACGTCACCGAGCTACGCGCGCTGGTCGAATCCGGTGCGATCGATCCGGCCGCGATCGTCGCGACGATCGGCAAGACCGAGGGCAACGGCGGCGCCAACGATTTCACCCGTGCGTTCGCCACGAGCAGCTTCGCGCAGTACCTGGCAACCGTGCGGGGCCAGACCCCGCAGGAGGTCGAGGCGCAGGTCGCGTTCGTCTGGTCCGGCGGCTGCGAGGGCGTGCTGTCACCGCACGTCACGGTGTTCACCCGAAAGGAATCCCCACAGGGGTCCCCGGACGGCAGCAAGCGCCTCGCCATCTCGGTGCAGCGGACCCGCGATCTGCTGCCCGAGGAGATCGGCCGGATGGCCACGGTGCACGAGGTCGCCGCTGCTGTCCGCCGGGCCCTGGACGACCTCTGTTGCGACGTCGCGGACGTGCACTACGTGCAGGTGAAGGGGCCGCTGCTGACCCCGTCGGGCATCGCCGATGCGCACGGGCGGGGTGCGGCGGTGGTCACCACCGATCCGAACCGGTCCAAGGCCTACGCGCGGGGCGCCACCGCGCTCGGGGTCGCCCTGGCGCTGGGTGAGGTCCCGGTGAGCGCGATCACCGACGAGGTGATCGCCAACGACATGACGCTGTTCTCGACGGTGGCCTCGACCTCCGCGGGCGGGGAACTGGTCGCCGCTGAGGTGATCGTCCTGGCCAACTCGAGCAGCGCCTCGAGCGGATTCCGGATCGGGCACGCCGCCCTCGCCGATGCGATCGACATCGACGGCGTCCGCTCGGCCCTGCGCCACGCCGGACTCGAATTCGACTGTGAACCCGATGATTCCGCTCGCGACCGAGTAGCGGCGGTATTCGCCAAGGCGGAGGCGCCCGTGGGCGGGACACTGCGCGGGCATCGGACCACAATGCTGTCGGACGCGGATATCAACTACGAGCGCCACTCCCGCGCCGCAGTCGGCGCGATCATCGCCAGCCAGACCGGCGACGCACGCATCTTCGTCTCGGGTGGCACAGAACATCAGACCCCACCGGGGCATGCCCCGATCGCGGCCATCGTCAGTTTCCGGTCTGGTAGGGGGAATCCGTGACAGAGTCGCCCGAGGGGGCGCGGCGGGCCGCGCCGCTGCGCGTGCGAATCCGGGATACGTTGCGCGCGCGGATCTTCGAGGGGTATTATCCGGTCGGCACGCGCCTGATCGAACGTGATCTCGCCGCCGAGTTCGGCGTCTCGCGGCTGCCGGTCCGCGAGGCCGTGCGCATGCTCGTTCAGGAGGGTCTGCTCGCCGAACGTTCGACACGGGGCGCGGTTGTCGCCGATCTGACCGAGGAACAGGCGCGGGAGCTCTTCGACGTGCGGTCCGCGCTCGAGGTGCTCGCCTGCCGCCTCGCCGCGCAACGGGCCACGCCCGCGGACATCGCCACGCTGCGCGGCCTGGTCGACACCGCGGCGCGGGCGGTGGCCGACGGCGATCTCGCCGCGGCGCATCGGGCGAACAGCGAACTGCACGACCAGGTCACCGCGGTCGCCGGGAATCAATTCCTGCGTGCCGCGCTCGAACCGCTGCAGGGACGCATGCACTGGCTGTTTCGACACGTGACCGACATGACGGAGCTCGTGCAGGAACACCGCGATCTCGTCGAGGCGATAGCCAGCGGCGATCCCGACCGCGCGGTCGCCCAGTCGGCCCATCACGTCGGCAAGTACCGCGCCCAGTATCCCGGCGTCAACGAGGCCAGCTGATGCCCGATCTCGTCATCTCCCATGGGCTCGTGGTCAATTCGACCGGCTCCGCCCTCGCGCACGTCGTCGTCGACGGCGGGCGGGTGAGCGCCCTGGTCGATGCCCGCGAGCCCGTTCCCGCGGCCACCCGGACGATCGACGCGGCGGGCCTGGTGGTCGTCCCGGGCGGCGTCGACGGTCACTGCCACATCGCCCAGATCACCGGCCCGTACCGCACACTCGACGACTACGCGGTCACCTCGACCGCAGCGCTGTGGGGCGGTACGACCACGATCCTGGACTTCGGCATACCGCGCGACGCGACGGAGACGCCGCTGGCCGCGGCCCGGAACAAGATCGCCCTCGCCGCCGCGTCGCGCTGCGATGTAGCCCTGCACGGCTCGGTGATCGCCTGGGATCCAACGGTTCCCGCTCAGCTGACCGAGCTGGCGGCGCTCGGGGTCCGCTCGGTGAAGCTGTACATGACCAATCGCGGCACCACGATGGCCGACGAGGACACCGTGCTGCGGGTGATGCGGGAAATGGTCCGGCTCGACGGCCTCACCTATGTACACGCCGAACACGACGCGATAATCGCCGACTGCACCGAGATGCACGCGGCCGCAGGCGAAATCGGCGTCAAGCACCTGCACCGGACCCGCCCCGGACCGGCCGAGGAGGCATCGGTGTGCGAGGTACTGGCCATGGCCGAATACGTCGGTGCGCCGGTGTATTTCGTGCATCAGTCCACGCCGGGCGCCGTCGATCTCGTCGAGGCGGCCCGCGCGCGGGGGCAGGCCGTACACTCCGAGACCTGCCCGCACTATCTGGTTCTCGACGACAGCGTATACGCCTCGGCATTCCCCGAATGGTTCGCCTGCTGCCCGCCGATGCGATCCGCGGCGGATGTCGCCGCGCTGAGCGCACGCTTCGCGCGCGGCACGATCGACACCGTCGCCAGCGATCACTCCTGCTACGACTTGACCCAGAAACGGGCCTTTAGCAATGACATTCGGAACATGCCGCACGGGCTGCCCGGCGTCGAGACCCGGATGCCGGTGGCGTTCACCGCCCTGGCCGACGCACTCGGCGATCCATCCGATCCCGCTGTCCTGCAACGATTCGCCGAGGTCTTCGCGGCGGCGCCGGCTCGCATCAACGCGATTCCCCGCAAGGGCGTCCTCGCCCCCGGATACGACGCGGACCTCGTCGTGTTCGATCCGCAGCAGACGCGCCGGGTCGCGGCGGCGGGGTTGCACATGGGCACGGACTTCTCACCGTTCGACGGACGCCTCCTGCGCGGCTGGCCGCGGGTCGTCGTGTCGGGTGGCCGAATCGTCGTGCAGGACGGCATATTCCACGATCCGGGACCGACTGGGCGATTCCTGCGACGGGGCGGCTACCGCGAGGTGAACGGCGCGATCATGACGAACAGGGAACAGCGATGACGCCGCGGGACCGTCCGGGCCGGATCGGAATGATCGTGCCGTCATCGAATACCTGTCTGGAACCGATGACCCATCGAATGCTCGCGGACCGCGAGGACGTCACCATCCACGCCACCCGCGTACCCGTCACCCGGATCGCCCTGGACACCCGCTCGGACCGGCAGTTCGACACCGACGCCATGTGCCGCGCCGCCGAACTGCTGGCAACGGCCGACGTGGACGTCATCGCCTGGAACGGCACCTCGGGATCCTGGCTCGGCCCCGACCACGACCGCGCTCTCGTCGCAAACATCACCGCCGCAACCGGAATCCCCTCGACGACAACCACATTGGCTTATCTGGATCTCGCGCACACCTCCGGCCTGAGCACCCTCGCCCTGCTCACCCCGTACACCGACGACGTCAACGCGCGGATCGCCGCCCGCTACTCCGACGAGGGCATAGCGATCACCAACCACCGCGGCCTGGGCCTGAGCGACAACGAATCCTTCGCACGCATCCCACCCGCGGACCTGCTGCCACATTCCATCGAACTGGCGGCGGCCGATCCCGATGCCCTCGCCTACCTCTGCACGAACATGTACGGCGCACCGATAGCCGCCGAGGTCGAGTCGAGAACCGGAGTGCCCGTGCTGGACTCGGTCGCCGTCACGCTGTGGCAGTGCCTGCGAGCCCTCAGTGCACAGGCACTTCCGCCGCGATGGGGCCGACTGCTCGCCGCCGCGGCCCCTGGTCTTGCCTGAGAGAGGGGCAGTGCGACCCGGCGCTGACGCACTCCAACGCCCGGTGTAACGCATCACCGGCGACACTGCCTCGAGCACATCGAACACACGCACCCAGGAATGTATGAGGTGCGCTGACGCGGCCTACCGTATTTGCAGTCAACACCAGCGAGTCCGCGACGTCCTGCTGACGTTGTGTAGATCCAAACGGATCGCAGACCAGGAAAGTTGGAAGCGGGATTTCATTGGTGCCGTCGTATCGAAACGCCGTCCAACTGCGGGATTTCCGTTTGTCGCAATGCAGAGGAACGGGCCGGAAGAGGAAGTGCGGCAGTCTATTTGCGGATCGATCGCATCCGGGGCTGGAGGCGGACGGGTAGCCGTGTCACGCCGTGGATGAGTGTGCTCTGGCGCCGGGCGAGGTGCTGGGGGTTTTCGGCGAGGGCCAGGTCCGGGAAGCGTTCGATGAGCGTGCGTAAGGCGATCTGGCCTTCCAGCCTGGCGAGGGGGGCGCCGAGACAGTGGTGTATCCCGTAGCCGAACGCGACGTGTCCGGAGGCGTCGCGGGTGATGTCCAGTTCGGTGGGCTCGTGGTAGCGGTCGGGGTCGCGGTTGGCCGACACTAGTGACACGAGCACGATCTCGCCGGCCGGGATCGTGGTCCCGGCCAGCTCGACCGGCTCGGTGGTGTGGCGCAGGGTTGCGAGGTTGACCGGGCCGTCGAAGCGCAGGATCTCCTCGACGGCGTTGGGGATCAGGGACGGGTCGTTGCGCAGCGCGGCGAGTTGGTCGGGGTGGCCGAGCAGGGCCAGCACACCGTTGCCGATGAGGTTGACTGTTGTCTCGTGCCCGGCCACGAGCAGCAGGGTCGCCATCGACAGAACCTCGCCGGGCGAGAGTGAGTCACCATCCTCGCAGGCTTGCACGATCGCCGAGAGCATGTCGTCGCCCGGGTTCGTGGCCTTGTCGCGGACGAGCTGGGCCAGGAACTTATGCATCGCGGCCGCGGCGGCGAGGCGTTCGTGCGAGGGAGAGAAGGAGAGCACGGTATTGGACCAGGTGCGAAAGTCGTCTCGCTCACCGTCGGGGATACCGAGGAGCTCGCAGATCACGGTCATGGGGAGCGGGAAGGCGAACTCATCGATCAGATCAATGGTTTCCCCCAGGGCACTCTTGGTCGCCATCGCATCGGCGAGCTGGTCGGCGATGTCCTCGATCCGGGCTCGCATCCGGGCGACCGCTCGGCCGGTGAATGCCCGGGTGACCAGCTTGCGGAGCCGAGTGTGGTCCGGCGGGTCAGTGTTGAGCATGCTCGGCGCCGTGGCGTCGCCGAGTCGTTGCTGTCCGTGTGGGATCGATTGCCCGTCGAGGATTCCGGTGAGCCTGGTGGCGTTCTTGGACAGCCGCGGATCGTTCAGCGCGAGCCGGGCGTCCTCGTAACGGGTGACCACCCACGCGGTCATCCCCGCCGGCGTTGTGACACGCGCGACCGGGGACTCCCGCCGTAGGCGTCGGTACAGCTCGTCGGGGTCGGCGAAGAAGTGATCGTCCAGATGGGTGGTCGTCGGCTGCGTCATTTTCTACCTCTCGATGTGCGGTGCGAAGCTCGCGGTGAGCTGTGCGGTCGCGAGGGTGTGGGCGGAGATGGCGGCGCGGGCGGTGGCGTTGTCGACGCCGTCGGGCAGCCGCAGGGACGCGACGTCGAGGGCGTATGCGGTGACGATGTAGCGGTGTGGCGGCCCAGGGGGCGCGCACGGGCCGTCGTAGTGCGGCTGGTTACCTGTGTTGTCGGCCTGTCGTGCCAACGGGCTGCCGGCCGGTAGGCCCTCGGGCAGGCTGCTGAGGGTCGGCGCGATGTCGAATGCCACCCAATGCCACGCGCCGCCGAACGGCGCATCGGGGTCGAACATCGTCACGGCGTAGCTTTCGACGGATCGGGACGCCCCGGACCAGTGCAGGTCCGGCGAGCGGTCCTGGCCGCCGCACAGCGACCAGAGTTGAGCAGCGGCGACGGTCGATCCGTTCGGCATGCTGGTGCTGGTCACGGTCATCGGTGGGGCCGCTGCCGCTGGTATCGCCGGGACGGTGAACGCAGCGAAGACGAGTGCGCACGGTAGTAGTCGCCAGGGCTTCATGGAATCGACTCCTTGGGTCGAAGGGGGTTGCCGCGCGGTGGTGACGGTGTGCCACATGGGGCCGGGGGTGATCACGGCGATGGACGGGACGATCGGCACATCTGCGCGGTCGCGGGTCGGTTAGCGAATCTCGTATGTCCCGTCCAGCCGGGCGCGGCCGATGACATGGCCTGCGGCGGCGGCGGTGACTTGATCGAGGGTGCAGCCCGCCGACAGCCCGCAGGCCTGGTCGAGGGCCAAGAGCTGGAAGACATAGGAGTGGGGTCCGTGTGACCGGATCGGCATGGGCCCCGCCCAACCGCGGCGGCCAAGCGGACCTTTGCCGTGCCGGATGCCCGGCACGGGGCTCGGGTGGGTGAGGGCGTTTTCCGGAATGCCGCCGAGTGCGGGGTCGATACCGACTGTGAGGGCGTGCGTGGCGGGCTTACCGATGGGAACGTCGGGGTCCTGCACGATGAGCACCAGTTCGACGCTGTCGGCGGGCGGTGGCGTCCAGTCGAGGGCGGGTGAGAGGTTCGCGCCGAAGAGTCTGCCGCGGTGTTTTTCCGGTATGGGGGCCTTGTGATCGAAGGCGGGGCTGGTCAGGGTGAAGTTTTGCGGTGCCTGCAGGTCGGGGTGGGCCCAGAGGAGGGTGTGGTGTCCGGCGCGCCGGTTGCGCAGTGCGACACCAAGGGGATTAGCGGGCATGACTGCTCCTATCAGTTCAATGGGTGGTGCGGCCGCCTGGTCGGCGGCTGAAGAAGTCGATGATTTCGGCGCTGGTGGTGGTCTGGCCGAGTTTGGGGAAGACGCGTTCGATGCTGTGCCGGTGGGAGTCGGGGTCCCGGTCGGCCATGGCGTCGGTGGCGAGCACGACGTGGTAGCCGCGGTCGTGGGCCGAGCGGGCGGTCGATTCGACACCGCTGCTGGTGGCGACGCCGGCGAGCACGGTCTGGGTGACGCCGAGGTCGCGCAGCAGGGTGTCCAGGCCGGTGTCGTGGAAGGCGCTGCGGCGCCGCTTGGTGATCAGGTGGTCGCTGGGCCGTGGTTCGAGTTCGTCGATGATGTCGGCCCAGCCCGGCGGCAGCGTGCCGGCCCCGCCGGTGCTGCGGTCATGGCGGTCGGCGTCGGTGCGCCCGGGAGCGCGGCCGGTGACGTTGACCAGCACGACCGGCATGTCGTGGGCGCGGAAGGTCTTCGCCAGGGCCGCGGAGTTCGCCACGACCCGCGCGAACGCGTCGGTGACGATCCCTTTCTGCAGATCGACCACGACGAGGGCAACTGTGGGGTCCAGGGTGGTCAGCGGCATGGTGTGCACTCCTTGGGATATCGGGGACTCAGGATCGCCAGGCGGGCGAGCCGGCCGAACGCGGGCGGTTTTTGCGCCGATGGCCTGCTGTGGTCGCGTAGGAGAGAGACGATCGCGGCGATAACGCCCAGGGCTGCGGAGACGGCGAATACGACGACCAATCCATTGTGGAACGGACCGGAGATGAGGTCCGGGAAGAACTCTCGCCGGTCAGCAGGTCCCGGTTTGCCGACGTCAGCGACGCGAGCGCCCCGTGCTGCGCCAGCAGATAGTGGATGGGGTTCGTACCGAGCATGGCCGCGAACAGCGACGAGACCGGCGGGCGACCGCCGATCTGCGAGGCGACCTGAGGCGAAACGCCATGCTGCGCAAGGCCACTGGTGAGAGTGTGTGGTAGGGCGCCGGCCAGGCCACCGATCATCAGGGAGAAGAACACCCCGATCGACACCGAAGTGCCGGTGTTCTGAAAGGTGGACCGCATCCCGGAAGCGGCGCCGCGATACTGCGCTGGGACGCTGGACATGATCGAGGAGGAGTTCGGCGAGCTGTACATCCCGATACCCACCCCGTTCAGGGCGATCAGCAGCGCGAACGCCCAGTACGGGAAATTGACCGGCAGCACCATCAGTCCGAGGAAGCTCGACGCGAACAGGAGCATGCCACCGGACGCGAACCAGCGCGCCCCGAATCGGTCGGACAGGGTGCCCGACAGTGGGCCTGCGACAAAGAACCCGGCCGTCAGCGGCAGCAGGCAGATGCCCGCCCAGAACGGCGTCTGGCTGTAGTCGTACCCGTGCAACGGCAGCCAGATGCCCTGCAACCAGATGACCAACACGAACTGCAAGCCGCCCTGCGCGAGCCGGGCGATGAATCCGGTGAAGATACCGGCCGTGAACACCCTGATCGTGAACAGGCGCAGCTGGAACAGCGGCTGCTCGGCTCGGTGCTCGATCGCCACGAACACGGCCAGCAGCGCCGCGCCGCCGGCGAGCCCCGCGACGACCGCAGGGTTCGACCAGCCCATCGTGTGACCGCCATAGGACTGGATCCCGTAGGTGACAGCGACCAGAATCGCACTCAGGCCGATCGCGAAAAGTAGCGTTGCCCCACCAGTCGACCCGCGCCGGACTCCGTATCCCGTTGTCCCGCAACCGGAAGTACGCCCACAACGTCCCAGCGATGCCGACCGGCACGTTCACCCAGAACACCGCCCGCCAGTCCCACACCGCCAGCAGCCCACCAGCGGCCAGCCCGAGGAACTGCCCGGCGATCGCCGCGCCCTGGTTCACCCCCAGCGCCAGACCACGCCGCTGCGGCGGGAACGCATCGGTCAGGATCGCAGCCGAATTCGCCGTCAGCATCGAGCCGCCGAACGCCTGCAGGAAACGCCAGCCGATCAGCCACAACGCCGCGTGCACGCCGGTGAACGGATCCACCGACAGCAGGATCGAGGCCGCGGTGAAAACCACGAAACCCAGGTTGTAGATCCGCACCCGCCCCAGAATGTCGCCCAGCCGGCCCAGGTTCACCACGAACACCGCCTGCACCAGCCGGTACCCCATGATCATCCACAACAGGTAGGCGATGTTCGACGGAGCGAGCGGGTCCAAACCGATGCCCTTGAAGATCGCCGGCAGCGCGATGATCACGATCGACCCGTCCAGCGCCGACATGAACACGGCCATCGTCGTATTCGTCAGCGCCACCCACCGGTAGCGATCGGTCTCCGCCGAACGCCAATTATTTAGGTATAAGAAAGACATCATTAGGTATATTAATAACCTGTGGAGGAGTGGTCAACCAGCAGACAGCCGAGCGAAGGTGAGGAGACCGACCTCGGCGGGCGCGTGCGACTGGCCGTGGGGCGCCTCTACCGCCGCTTTCGCAGCGAGCGCCCCGAAGGCGGCCTCGGAGACTCGGCACTGGCCGTGCTCACCCGCCTGCACAAGCACGGGCCGCAGACCCTGACAGAACTCAGCGAACACGACCGGGTGTCGCCTGCCTCGATGAGTCAGACCGTAAACCGCCTCGCCTCGGTCGGGTACGTCGTACGCACCCGCGACCCGAACGATGGCCGCAAGGTGCTCTTCACTGTCACACCGGAAGGCGATGAACTCGCTCGCGCCGCCCGCACGCAGCGCAATGCCTGGCTCGACGAACAGCTGGACACCCTCAGCGCAGAAGACCGCGAGATAATCGCCCGCGCCGCAGCGCTGTTCACGCATATAGCCGATTCCTGACCGCCGTGCTGCCGCCCGTCCGGCTTGCTGCCGTCATGCGTGCGGAATACATCGAGGTCGCATTTTTCTCGGCGAAGCATGTCACCGGTGCCGGTGAGGCCCGCAACCGCACCCGCCTGGCGGTGGAGCGCACTGTCCCGTTCGGGATGCTCACCCAAACCCTGGTCGTGCTCTGGTACCACCTCGCCGGGCACTCACCCGCCGTCGTAACCGAACACCGTCACCCGGGCGCGCTGGTACACCAGGAAAACCCATCCGAGCTATCCCGACATGCTCGCCAAGCTGCGGCGCACGCTGATCGCCGCCCAATATTGTGCCGACCTACCCGGCGACCCCACCCCCGAACAAATCCACACCATCCGCTGGCCTGGGCAAACACTGCAGGCTGACCGCGAAACACGAGCTGCTCAGGGAACTTCGCGTTTGCCGAACAGGTGGCCCATTCGGTGCTCTTTGGTGGTCAGGTACCGGAGGTTCGCAGGCATGGCGCCGACCGTGAGCGGAAGGCGACGCGCGACGGAGACTCCGCCGGTTTCGAGATCCCGGATCTTGTCGGGATTGTTGGTCAGCAGCCCGACGCGGGTGATATCCAGGTGAAGCAGTATGGCTGCGGCGGCGCCGTATTCGCGCGCGTCGGCCGGTGCGCCGAGTTGGAGGTTGGCGTCCACCGTGTCGAGTCCGCCGTCCTGAATTTTGTATGCGGCCAGTTTCTTTCGCAGGCCGATGGCCCTTCCCTCGTGCCCGCGCAGGTACACCAGCACGCCGCCGTCGCGCCCGATCTGTGCTAGTGCGGCGTCGAGTTGCGGGCCGCAGTCGCAACGCTCAGAGCCGAGCGATTCGCCTGTGAGGCATTCGGAGTGCACGCGCACGGTCACCTCGCCGCGCGGCTCGCCGTGCACGAGGACGAGGTGGTCGGCGCCGGTGCGCAGGTCGAGATAGCCCAGCGCGCGGAAGCGACCGTACCGGGTCGGCAGCTCGGTTTCGGCGGTCCGCACGACGCGTGGCTGTTCCGTGACCGACGAGGGATTCCGGCGGCGATAGCCGATCAGCTCCGCAATGGTCAGAGTTGGCAGGTCGAAGCGATGAGCAAGCGCATCGACGGCGGGGCCGCGAAGCATCGAGCCGTCGGCGTCCACCAGTTCCGCGATGGCCGCGACGGGAGGCAAACCCGCCAACCGGCAGAGGTCGACCGACGCCTCGGTGTGCCCCGGTCGCTCGAGCACGCCGTCGGCTCGTGCGCGCAGCGGCAGAATGTGCCCCGGGCGCACAAAATCCGCGGACGTGGCCGCCGGATCGGCGAGCAGCCGTAGGGTGCGGGCCCGGTCCGCGGCACTGATCCCCGTGGTCACCCCGATTTTCGCGTCCACGCTCACGGTGTAGGCCGTGCCGCGCGGATCCTCGTTGTATTCCACCATCGGCGGCAGACACAGGTCGGCCGCGCGGCGCGGGGTCAGCGGCGCGCACAACAGACCGGAAGTGTGCCGGACGGTCCACCCGACCCAGTGTGCTGAGGCGGCATGCGCGGCGAGCACCACGTCACCCTCGTTTTCCCGGTCAGCCGCGTCGGTCACGAGCACCGGCCGACCCTCTCGCAGCGCCTCCAGCGCCATCGTCAAGCGATCCACCCGGCCAGTATAAGCATGCTTACATTGAATCCGCATGCTTAGCTATCTGAGCGTCCCATTTCTCGAAGCTCGCTCTCGACGACGAGCGCGGCCTGCCGCAACTGGCGGTCGGTGGCGACGATCTCTTCTCGGCCGACGACTTCGTTGAGCGTGTCGCTGATCTTGAGCACAACGGCGCCCATCTCATTGAGCGCGGCACGACCGGCCTTGGTGACTTCGAGCGACAGCGCTCGCTCGCTCTCCGGGTGCGCGCTGCGTGCGACGAAACCTCGCTTCTCCAGTTGGGTCACGATGCGCGTCATCGTCTGTGGCCGGGCGTAGCAACGCCGGGACAGCTGAGCCAGCGTCAGGTGCGGTTGGTTGGCCAGTATCCGCAACGCCGTGTAGCTGGACAGGGTCATGTTCCACGGCCGTAGGCGCGCGTTCCCGATCCTCGAGACAGCACGTTCGAACCGGAACGCGGCGTCGATCAGGGACGACGCCTCATCCATGCCAGTGGTCGCTCGTGCGGGCGAGCGACCGTCGTCGAACGGATCGATATAGGGCAATGGGTCGGTCATCCCTGCAGCGTAGAGGCACTCGCCGAAGTGGATGAATCAGCATGCTTGCATCTACATAAGAATGCTTATACCGTGTTAGCATGCTTACATCGGAAGTCTTTCGGTCGGTCTTGGGACATTTCCCCAGCGGCGTCGTGGCGATCACCGGGCGTGACGTGAACGGCGAGCCAGCAGGCATGGCCGTCTCGTCGTTCACCTCGGTCTCGCTCGATCCGCCGCTGGTGGCGTTCCTGCCCGACAAGACGTCCTCGACATTCCCCGCTATCGCCCGGCGTGGCACGTTTTGCGTCAACGTGCTCGCCGCCGGACAGGAAGACATCTGCCGAGTGCTGGCGGTTTCCGGTGGGGACAAGTTCGCCGACTTGAGCTGGCATCCCGGGCCGCATGGCGATCCCGTGCTCGACGGTGCCGTTGCCTGGATCGGCTGCGCGATCGAGGCTGTGCACGACGCCGGCGACCATCGCATCGTCGTCGGCCGCGTCAGCGATCTGGCCGCCGACCCGGCGGCCGGGCCGCTGCTGTTCTTCCGCAGCCGGTACCACCGCCTCGCGGCCGCCTGAACCCCACACAGACCTCTGCGTGCGATCCGATCCTCTTTCGGAGCTCATCCCCACCTCGATGGAGAGGCATGTCATGACCACTCTGACCCTGTCCGACGCCCACGCTCTCGCCGTGGCCGCGATGACCGCCGCCGGCCATACCCCGGACGGCGCCGTCGTCATTGCGGATCACCTGCTCGACTGTGAACTGCGCGGACTGTCGTTCGGCGGGCTCGCGCGGGCGGTGTCGATCACGGAGCGGATCCGCGCCGCCACCCAAGCGCCGCGCCCGATCGAAGTCGTCGGCGAGACGCCCGTGTCGGCGACCCTCGACGGTGGCGATCAGGTGGGTTATCTCGTCGGCATGCGAGCGCTCGAGCTGGCGATGGAAAAAGCTCGCGCGCAAGGCATCTCGGTCGTCGGCGCACGCAACACCTGGTACACCGGCATGTTCTCCTACTACCTCGAGAAGGCTGCGGCGGCCGGGCTCGCCGGGGTGATCGCGGGCAGCGGGCCCGCAGTCGTGGCTCCACAGGGTGGTACCGAAGGACGGTTCGGCACCAACCCGATCGCGTTCGGTTTTCCCGCCGACCCGGCGCCGGTCATCTGGGATATCGGTACCTCCGCCGTCATGTACGGAGAAGTGGTGCTGAAGGCCCGGCTCGGCGAGAAACTGGAGCCGGGCCAAGCCTACGACGCCACCGGGTCCCCGACACTCGACCCAGGCGCTGCACTGGCGGGGGCATTCGGGGTATGGGGTGGGCACAAGGGTTCTGGACTGGCCGTGGTGGTGCAGTTGCTCGGGATGATGAGCGGAGCGGCGGCCGATCCGCCGGGTATCTCCGACTGCGGGTTCTTCGTACTGTTGGTCGATCCGGCCGCCCTCACCGACCCGGACGACTACCGCCGCCGCGTCACCGAGTTCGCCGCGTCGATCCGCGCGACCAGACCCGTAGAAGGCGGCCGGGCCGTTCGGGTGCCGTTCGACCGGTCCGCGGCGTGCCGGGCGGAGACGTTGCGGCGCGGCGCGATCGACGTGCCCGAGACGGTGGTCGCCGCGCTGCGGGAAGCCGCCCATGAGTGAACACCCGGACGAATTCACGATCGAACCGTCCGCGTCGGGTCGCCTGCTCTGCGGCGGCTGTTCCGGAGACGACCGCTGCCGGCTCGGCGTCCAGGCACACGATGACCCGCTGCGGTTCGACGTCATCTGCCCACGTCACTGGCAGGGCGGGCCCGAGGTGGCGCACGGCGGCTGGATCGCGGCCGTCTTCGATGACGTGCTCACCATGGCCGTGCTGCGCACCGAACCGCGGCTGGTCACGAAGTCGCTGGCGATCTCCTATCACCGCCCGGTTCCAGTAGAGCAGTGCCTCACGGCCACGGCATCGGTCGATGCCCACAGCGGTAGGGATTGGACGGTCTCGGCGACGCTGGCACTCGGCGATAACGGACCGACCCTGGCCACCGCGCACGCCGAGCTGCGCACCCGCCGCACCGACCACTACGCCAGGCACCAAGCCTGGCTGACAAGCAACTGAGGAGAACAATGGTCGAGTTTTTCACCGGGGCACAGCCCCTCGCAGCGGACGAGACCGATCCAGACCGGATGATCGAGCGAATCCACCAGCTGGACCGCTCGGAGGTGATCGACCGGGTCCTGCTCGGGTACTCCTCGACGTGGCCGCACAATCACGCGACCGCCCCCTTCGCCCTCGCCGCATCGGAGAAGTTCTCACCGATCGTCGCGCACCGGCCCGGTGTCATGCCGCCGGTGGCCGCCGCGCGCTACTTCGCCACACTCGATGTCCTCGCCCGTGGCAGGCTCGCGATCAATGTGGTCGTCGGCGGGTCGGACAAGGATCTGCGCCGCGAATCCGACGACCTGCCCAAAGCCGAACGCTATCGGCGCGCGGTCGAGTACCTCGACGTCGTCCGACGCACCTGGACCTCGACCGAGCCCTTCGACCACCACGGTGAGTACTACACCGCCGAGGCGGTGAAGATCATGACCAGGCCGGTGCAGGGGCAAGTGCCTATCTTCATGGGCGGCGAGAGCGACGATGCCGTCGACTTCGGCGCGCGCCACGCGGACCTGTACATGCTGTGGGGTGAGCCGTTCGCGGGTACGAGGGAACGCATCGAGCGAGTCAGCGCGGCCGCCGAGGCCTATCACCGGAAGATGCCCTTCTCGCTGAGCCTGCGACTGTTCCTCGGCGACACCGACGACGACGCCTGGGCACGGGCGCGTGCGGTAGAGCGGCAGATCGCAGAGAACAGCGGCCGGTTCCTACGCTCGTCGTCGAGTGACACCTCCGTCGGACGGCAGCGGGCGCTCGCGCTGACCGACGAGGAACTCCACGATGACTGCTTCTGGACCGGCCTGACGAAGCTGCTGGGTGGTTTCGCCAACTCGCAGGCGCTCGTCGGCACCGAGGAGCGCATCCTGAACACGCTGGGTACTTACCGCGACCTCGGCATCGACGCGTTCCTGGTGACCACCGGCGCCGAGGCGTCCTGGGACCCGGCCCTGGAGAGCTTTCTGGCGAGGGCGAAGAAGGAGCTGGCATGACCGAAACCCCTAGGCGGTCCGAGGATCTCGCGCAAGACACCGTCGGCGGGCTGCTCGCCGCCCGGGCTTGCGCGCATCCGGACAAGCCCGCGCTGGTGGTCGACGGTACCGAGCTGACCTACGGCGGGCTGGACCGTGCTGTCTCCGGGGTGGCCCGTGGCCTGCTCGCACTCGGCGCCACGCGCGGCGATGCGGTCGGCATCCTCCTGCCCAATCGCATCGAGTATCTGCTCACCTGGTTCGGCGCCGCGCGCGCCGGGCTCGTCGAAGTCCCGGTCAACACCGCATATAAGGGGCAGTTCCTCGACCACGCGCTGCGCAGCACCGATGTGCGGATCCTCGTCACCGAGGCCGCCCTGCTCGACCTCGTCGCCGACCTGCCCGAAGTGCCGGGAACACTGACCGCGGTGGTCCTGCTCGACGACGACGCACCCGGCCGCACCCCGCCCGGCGTGCGCGTGCTGACCTGGCGCGCGCTGATCGCGGGAGGCGACCCGGGACGCGAACTCCCCGAAGTCGGCGCGTCCGATCCGGTGGCCATCATGCTCACCTCCGGCACCACCGGGCGCAGCAAGGGAGCGGTGTACCCGAACCGTATGCAGGTCACCGCCGCACGGGAGTGCGCTGCCCAGATGGGCACCACGTCCGACGACCGGCTCTACACGTGCCTGCCGCTGTTCCACGGTGCGGCCCAGATCAACATCACCCTGCACGGCCTGTACGCCGGCGCCACCGTCGTACTGGGCCGCCGATTCTCCGCCAGCCGGTTCTGGAACGAACTGCGCGCACACCGTGTCACCGAGTTCAACGCGCTGGGGTCGATCCTGCCCGCGCTGCTCGCGCAGCCACCGTCGGAAAAAGACCGCGACCACCAGGTGCGACGTGTCTTCGCGGCGCCCGCACCCCCGCAGGTACTGCATCCATTCGAAGAACGCTTCGGAGTCCACATCGTCGAAGGCTATGGACTCACCGAGATCAAGAACGTGCTCTACAACCCGCTGGACTCGCGCAAGGTCGGCTCGATCGGGCTGCCCACGGAGTCCTCGATCGTGGAGGTGCACGACGAGTCCGGCCGACGCGCCGCACCCGGGCAGGCCGGTGAGATCGTGTACCGGCCACGCGAACCCCACGTCATGTTCGCCGGCTACCACCGCGATCCCGAGGCGACTCTCGCGACGATGCGCGATCTGTGGTGGCACACCGGCGATCTCGGCTACACCGATGAGGACGGGTACTTCTACTTCGTCGACCGCAAGAAGGACGCGCTGCGCCGTCGCGGGGAGAACATCTCCTCCCACGAGGTCGAGTCGCTGCTGCTGGCCTATCCCGGTGTGGTCGCAGCGGCCGCCGTCGCCACCCCATCGGAGCTGGGTGAAGACGAGGTGCTCGCCGTACTGGAGATGGACTCCGGGCGGCAGGTGGATTTCGCTGATCTGTTCGCGCACTGTGACCGCGGCATGCCGCATTTCATGGTGCCGCGCTACTACCGCGTGGTCGATCGGCTACCCGTCACACCGACCGGCAAGGTCCGCAAAACCGAGCTGCGCGGCCATGGACACCTGGACGCATGGGACGCGCACGCCGCCGGCTTCACACCGACCCGCCATGTCTGAGGCCAGCACGATGCCCACCGATGTGCGCATCCGCGAGATCGCGCCACGCCTGACGTTTCAGAGCCATCGCGTCCCGACCGAGGTCAAGGTCGAGCTGGTACGACGGCTCGTCGACGCGGGGCTGCGCACGTTCGAGCTGTCCTCGTTCGTCCGCCCCGACCTGATCCCCGGCCTGGCCGACGCCGAGGAGGTGTTCGCGCTGGTTCCGCGCGTGCCGGGCCTCGGTCTCGGCTGCTGCGTCGGCAACACGCGCGGCCTCGGGCGCGCCGTCGACGCGGGCGCGGATACGGCGTCCTTCCTGCTGTCGGCCGATGAGGACTTCGCCCGCGCCAACATCGGGCTCTCCACTCCGGACTCGCTAGCGGAACTCGAGCGCATGGCCGCCTACGCCTCGAACCACGACATCGTGCTCGGCACATATGTGATCTTCGCCTGGGGCGGGCCCACCGGACCCGCCCGCGGCGGGGTGGACCTCGAACCGCTGGCCGGCCGGCTTCTCGACATAGGCGTGGATCATTGGATTCTCGCCGACTCGTCCGGCTATGCGGCACCAGCGCAGATCCGCGAAGTGGTCACCGCCGCACTGAACCACATACCCGCCGAGAACCTCACCGTGCAGATCCACGACGCCCGCGGCATGGGCCTGGCCGCCCTGCTTCCGGTCTTGGATCTCGGCGTGCGAAATATCGACACTGCGCTCGCGGGCAGTGGCGGCCACCCGGCCATGCCGGGTTCCCAGGGCGGCGGAGTATGCACCGAGGACGCCGTGCAGCTGCTCGAATTGTCCGGCGTCCGCACCGGAATCGACCTGCCGCGCCTGATCGACACCGCGAACTGGCTGGCCACCGAAGCTGGCACCCCATGCAAGGGGTTCGTCCGACACACCGGCCCTGTACCCCGGCACGAAACCGCCGAACCACTCGCCTTCAGCTGGTAACAGGCCCGACGGCGGTCGCCGCCCGGTCGGGAGAGGCGACGACCCCACCTCGGGTTTTCAGCGGTTTCGACCAGAACTGATTCGACAGCGTTATTACACACACCAAGGTCACGGAGAACCAGTGCCGAAAGTTATCGTCGCCGGAGCGGGCCTGACCGGGCTCTCCGCCGCGATCTCCGCCCGCGAAGCCGGAGCGAACGTCGTCCTGCTGGAGAAGGGCAGCCGCGCGGACGTCGGCGGGAATGCCGCCTTCTCGGGCGGGCTGTTCCTGTTCCACTACCGCGGACCCGACGACCTGACGTCGATCACCCAGGACTTCGAGCCCGGGATGCGCGCCGACCGGATCGAGGCTCCGCCCTACACGAGCGAGGCCTACGCCGCCGAATTGATGGCGATGAGCGACGGCCGGGCCGACCCGCGCCTGGTGGAAACGCTCGCCGAAAGGTCGCTGGACACTGTGCGGTGGCTCGCTTCGAAGGGTGTCCGCTTCACCTTCAACCGCACCGTCGGCGCGCACGTGCGCAACGGTGTGCTGCACATCCCGGCCGGGCAGATCCTGACCAGCACCGGTGAGGGCATGTCGCGCGGTTTCGAAGTGATCGAGCCGCTGCTGGAGTACGCCGAACGCATCGGCGTCGAGATCCGCTGGTCCACCCCGCTCATCGACCTCGTGCGCGAGAACGGGCGCGTTACCGGCGCGGCAGTAGGCGACGGCGTGGTGCCCGGCGACGCGGTGGTAATCGCCAGCGGCGGATTCCAGGCCGACCGCGAGCTACGGCGCCGACACCTCGGACCCGAATGGGAGAACGTCACACTGCGCGGCACCCGGCTCGCCACAGGCGACGGAATCATCGCGGGGCTGCGGGCCGGGGCGGACGTGGCCGGAACCTGGTCGAGCTGCCATTCGGCGGCCGTGGACCCGAGCATGCCCTCGCCGCAGCGCAGCGCGGCGTCACCGCCGTTCCCGTTGCACGGGTTCTGGCTCGGAGTGCTCGTCAACTGCGAGGGCGAGCGGTTCGTCGACGAGGGGCCCGGCCCGTGGGTGAAGAACTACTCCAAGATGGGCAAAGCGATCATGGGCCAGCCCGGCCACGAGGCATTCGAAATCTTCGACCAGCGCACCGCGGAACGTGTGGCCGACCAGTTCGCCGGGGCCGCAGTCCCGGTCACCGCGCCGACCGTTGCCGAACTCGCCGCGCGTATCGGAGTTCCTCCCGGCAAGCTCGTGCGCACGATCGAGGAGTTCAATCGGGCCTGTGGGGACGACGGGAGCACAACAGGCTGCACGCCGGCCAAATCGCGGTGGGCCACAGCGCTGGATCGTCCACCGTTCGTGGCCTACCACGCGGTCGCCGGACTGACGTTCACGTTCGGCGGTGTGCGGATCGACCCGGACGGACGAGCACTCGGCGGCGACGGCGTGCCTGTGCCCGGCCTATACGCGGCGGGTGAAGCGACCGGTGGCCTGTTCTACGGCGACTACCCCGGCGGTGCGGCGCTCATGCGCGCCGCGGTATTCGGTCGCGCCGCGGGGTACACCGCCGCGACCGAAGCCGAGCATCACCACGGCTGAACAGCCCCGCAGCAAATCGGCCGGGGCGGTGCCCGATCGCGACCGTCGATGCGCCGACAGCGCGGGAGAAACACATACCTACACGGAGGCGTGGCAATGCTCTATGAACTTACCCATCTGGCAATGAAGCTCTACACGGTGCCGAGAGCGCTTTCCGCCCTGCGGGACTACACCACGGGCGCACCAGCGCGCGGCAGACTGCTCGGCTGCTGGGAAACCGAGCATGGTGTCATCGTCGGCCGGGTACTTCTACTCCGCGAGTTCACGGATGCCGAAGCGCTCGCCGAGGAACGACAGCGGATCCTCACCAGCTCCGACCCTTTCGGGGTCGGCGAGTACCTGGATTCATTCACGGTCGAGACCTACGCGCCGTTCCCATTCGTCCCTCCCGTCCAAACCGGACGCTACGGCGACGTCTACGAATTCCGCACCTACGAGTTGAAGGTCGGTGGACTCACACCCACCATGGCCGGCTGGGCCGCCGCACTGCCCGAACGTACCGCGCTTTTCCCGCTCACCACCGCGATGTACGGACTGGACGGCATCCCGCGCATCACGCACATCTGGCCATTTCCCAGTCTCGATCAACGACTGGCCATCCGCCGCGAGTCCTACGAACGCGGAATCTGGCCACCCGAGAACGGCCCCGAGAACATCGCCCACGCGACCTCCACCATCGCCATTCCCGCCGGATTCTCCCCGTTGCACTGAGCGAAGCAGCCGGCCAGGTCAGCGGCCTCGCGCTCAATGACCTTGCCGGGCGTACGGACGGCTTCATCCGAGAACTCACGTGCGTGACCGAGGGGGCAGGCTGCGATGTGTCGGCTCGCCGGTAGGTCGCTGTGTCGCAACGTTTTCAGCGCACCGGCCCATCCGGTCACCGGGCGCGGTGGCCGCCCGGCCCCGATAACCGACAACCCGCACGGCCCCGGCAGCGGTACCCCTGGGGCAGGTTCGGCGGGTGCGCACCCCCGATTGAACATGCGCCCGCGGTGGTGTTCTGTGGTCTGCTCACTCAAAGGTGAGTAGGTGCCGTTCGAGCGGTGTGACGACGGCGTCACCGCGGCCTTGGGCGAGCCTGTGACGTGCAGCGGTGCGCGGTCACCTTCCTCTGCGTCCGCTTTCGTGGCTGCATAGTCGAATTAGTCCAGGGCGAGTGCGATCATCTCGTCGGGTTCGGCAGACAGGCGGCGTTCCCGCAGTACAACGCCGACAGCGAATTGCCTGAAGCAATATCCGATCTTACGAAGAACATTACCGTCCACGAGGGTGTCGCCGGAGGCAGCCGCATGCGCGATGCACAGGGCGGCCAGGCTATACAGCATCGCATGCTTGCGGGTGAGTAGGCGATGATGGCCGGTGACCAACGGCGCGGCGTCCGCCCTCAGATCCTCGGCGAGACGCTGTACACCGTCGGGGATGGACTCCGTTGTCAGCGTCATTTCTATTCCGACAGAGAGCCATTCGGACAAATACTCCGATCCTGCGTACAGCATCGATGTCTCGATGTCGGCCAACCGTGCAATCTCCAGTATGAACGCCTTGCGGAAAGGTGCCGTGCTTGCGCCTCTCCTCCGTCTCGCCAAGGTCTCCAGCGCATTCGCTGCGGCGGTTATCAGAAGGTCTGCCACGCTCGGTATAGCCACCGAATTCGGGCCCGACGGCTCGATGGACAGGCCGCCAGTTCCGGTGCGGGCGTCTGTGATCAGTGTCGGTAGATCAGCGACGGCCTGGGTGATGAACCGATCCCGGTGCTCCCGAAGTCTATGTCCTGCAATGGAGTTCGAGTATCGATTGAGGTGCGGTTGGTTGAGTGGTTCGGAAACCCCGTACTTACAAAGGACATTCGCAAGAGCCAATGGAAACGCCAATCGGGCGAAATTGAGCGGGTTATGAGGGCCTTGGATGTCGAGGCATTCGTCCAGGTAGGCAGCGAAATCGGCTGTGGTGATGGCATCGACGTCTTCCGGACCTGTCTGTTCGGCCCAGCGCAGTGGCCTGTGGCTGGGCGACGGCTCGGTCCACAGGGATCTCTGGTGCTCTTCGAAGATGTCAGGGGACAGAGATTCGACGACTGGTGCATTCGTCGCCGCTCGGTTCGTGTCACCCCGCCACTGCTCATGAGCACACCACATGGTGGCCGGCGGGTCGCCTAAAATCCCTCGTGCCGCGAGGTTTTCGACCTCCACTGGCTTGGGCAATCGGAGTGGGGGATCTGGTATGCGGGCCTGTATCCAATTCACGAAGTCGACGACGTCGCGTCCACGCACCCCGCGAACAGGCGCGCTGTCCTGCTCGGGCCACGGGATGTCCGGGCGGCGATCGCGCCCGATGCGGGATTCGTCCTCGACGAACAGGCGATACAGCGACGCGGGAACCGGTTTGGTACACCTCTGGCCGCTCACCGTTTCCGTCGTCTGCTGCCGCACGAACCTGGTGAACAGGACGCGCATGAGCAGCTCCCGCCGTTCCGGTGCGGTACGGGAATCGGCTACCTCGGTCAGTAGATCGTTCATTCGTTGCCGAATTTCCACCGACATGCCCGACTTCTGTTCCGTGCAGTCGAATGCCAGTGTCAGTGCTGTCACCGTCTGCGAGCGTAGGCACGCCTCGACGATCGGGTCCGCGTCGTACTGTGCGGTATAGAGAATGGTTGTCTCTCGCCACCAGTCGTCGTCGACGCTGCTCATCAGCAGACGCACCTGGTCGCGATGGTAGATCTGCTGCGAGGCCAGATATTCCTGAAACGTCTGATGAAAGAACGACACGACACCGGTCTCCGGGCTGATGAGCAAACCGTCGTTGATCGACTCGGTCAGGAATTCCCTTGCGTTCATATCGGTATCCAGGCGGTTCAGGAGAGGTTTGATCAATTCCTCTGCGTCGCCGACGGATAGATCGCGAACGCGCTGCTCCATCATCGCCAGCGCCAGCACCTGCAGCATCCCGCGGCTGTGCGTGTTGTTGATCGGCGAAGACAGCCCTTTGGCGGTCCGTCGTCGCCACAGCAGCACGTCACAGATCTCGCTGTAGAGCTGAATTCGATTGTCCGGCAGAACGCCTCGCCGTTCCCGATGCACGTTGACGATCATCGTCAGCAGTAGCGGGTTGACGGCCAGCTCGTGGAGCGAGGGTTGACTGCGGACGTGCTCGTACAGTGCGCGGGCTTGGGTCTGAGCCCGGGCCGGCTCCTTCTCGACCGCGCCGTACCAGTTGCGCACGAAGGTTTCCATCTGGTTTTCGGTGAGCTGACGAACCTGCAGGACCGTCGCCCGATTGATCGCTGCCACCGAGTACCCATGTGGACGGGAGGTGATAACAAAGTGATTCTCTGGATACATATGAATTTGGTGCTCAACCCATTTCAGCACCGCGTGGCGGTGTTTCTGGTTTGCGACCTCGTCGAGTCCGTCCAGCAGTACGACGCATTCGCCGCGGCGTAGCCGCCATGTGAACCACCCCTCCGGTTTGCGTAACCCGCAGTCACTGGGCATCGCGTAATCGGGCAGCCCCAGCGCAGGGTCGGCCGCGATCGCCGCCGCGTGTTCGCGCAGGTACAGCAGAATCGGAACCCGGCGGGTAGCTCCGAGGCGTCCACTGCACGTCTGGCGCGCCGCATGTCGTAGCAGCGTCGTCTTGCCGCTGCCCGGCGCACCGAGCACGGCCAGGACCACCGGCGTCTTCGTCCGCAGCAGCGACGTGATCGACAAGCGTTCGGAGATACTCGACGGCACCTTGTCCCGCAGCGGATCCGCACTCACCAGATGGTGTGGCCGTTCCACCAGACTTACGTCGACATACACGGTGTCCAGCAGCGGTGCGGAGTGCGGTGCTGTGCCCAGTCCCTGGAGGTCAATCTCTTTGAGCCGGTTCAACATCCAGTGCGGGTATTCGTGCCGGAACGGTGTGAGCCGGAACCCCAGGAAGCGATCGATCCCCGCTACCGCGTCCGGGCGCCATTTCTCGGCCAACTCCTTGACGATCGAGCTCACTACCCGAAAGACCGACAGGAGGCCCCAATACCCCAGGAGCAGCAGTACCGCCAGCATCGGATTGCGCAACGCCAGATCGTGCAGCATCGCACCCAGTGCGACAGGCAACCCGATCGTGACGGCAACCCAGGACACGCTCGGCGGCCAGTTCGGGGTCTGTTTGCCGTCACCGTCCGCCATCGCCGGTCCCCCTCGCGACTCGATTCCCGGGAACACCGAATGTAATCCATTGCGGCACTGGAAGGTGCCATCAAAAGTGAGAATCTCTACAACAGAGGCGATTTCGCCTATCTGGGGGCGTCGATTCGGTTGGCGAGCCAGCTCGAGACCTGCCTGGTGACGGTGCTGTATCCGCCGTGGTGGTGCACTCCCGGGGGAGCGAATTGGGCCGCGTCGCTGCTCTGGCGGGCTAGATCCCCTAGCGCGGTGCTGGTGCCGGGAGTAGCGGCGGCGGTGAAGGTGTGGGCGAGCCCGGCCAGGTGAGCACCGGCATCTCCGGTCAGGGCCGAGGCCGCGGTGGTGGCGAAGTCGGCGGCCACGGCGGTGGAAGAGCAAACGTTCGTTTTCCGAACGCAGGTAAACCCGTTGTCGGTGTTCGATGTAGGTGCACTGATGCCCGAACTCGTATGCGGTGTCCGTCGTCAGCGGTGTGATCGCCGGGTGGCCTAGCGAGCAGTGCAGTACCCGATCCGGCACGACTACCGTTGCGGGTTGTGTCTGTTTCCGAAGCGCGGCAACCGTTTCCGGGATCGCGCCCTACGAGTCCGGGCTAGTGGATGTCGGTGACCACAACCGGATCTACTGGGAAACCAGCGGGAGCCCGCACGGCCAGCCCGTTCTGGTGGTGCACGGCGGACCCGGCAGCGGCGGGCGACGCGGAGCGCGCAGACTGTTCGATCCGGCCGCGTTCCGGATTGTGCCGTGTCACCGGGATCGTGCTGGTCGGGTGACCATGACTCGACCACCGGAGATCGACTGGCTCTACCACGGCCTGCGGTTGCTGCTACCGGTCGAATGGGAGCGGTTCCACCACGGGGCGCCCGCCGCGGACCGGGAAGGGAATCTGGTCGAGGCGTACCGGCGACTGATGGAACACCAGGATCCGGCAGTGTGCGAGAGCGCCGCGCGGGAATGGTGCGCCTGGGAGGACGCGGTGATCGCGCACGAAACCCTCGGCACACCAGGCCAATACAGCGCCAAACCGGATGCGGCACGGTTGCCGTTCGTGCGGATCTGCACCCACTACTTCGCCCACGCCGCCTGGCTCGACGACGGCCAGTTGCTCCGTGACGCCCACCGCCTCGCCGGGATCCCCGGCATTCTCATCCACGGTCGTCTCGACCTGTCCGGACCCCTGCTCACCGCATGGGAACTCGCCCAAGCCTGGCCCGACGCAGAACTGCGGATCATCGACGACTCCGGGCACACCGGCAGCCCCACCATGCAAACTGCCATCCTCGATGCTGTCGCCCGATTCGCCAGCTGAGCGTTTCCATCAATGTCTAACGGGGGCAGGGGCCGGCCGGATACTGATTGCGCGGGTGCGTCGGTCAGTTGCAGTGCGTACAACAGATCGCAGTTCGGCCGGGGTTGGTCGGCCGCGGCTTTGATGTCGGCGATCCAGGTGTTGGCGAAGCGGTGGCAGGCGGCCGACCGGATCCCACAGACGTCGGTGGAGATGCGCAAGGTGCGGCCCTTGGGGCCGGTGCCTCGGACTTGCTCGGAGCTGGTGGTTCACCGGCAGTTGCGGCAGCGGCTGGTCATCCGGCGGGCTTGTCCCGCGGCACCGCGGGAGTCCGGCGGGCTTCGGCGATGAGCCGGTGCATCTGGTCGGCCAGCTGTTCGGCTTCGTCGAGGCTGAGAAACAGGACCGTCTGCTTGCCCTCGCGCAGCTCGACGTTGTACCCCACGGGCTCGCCGGCGAGATTGTCGTTTCGGTGCAGCGACGATGTCAGCTGCTTGAGACCCAGCGAACTCAGCTCCTGGGTCAACTCCAGCCCCTCGTGTGCATGGCCGGCGTCGAGATCATCGCCCTCGTCTGGGGTGTAATGGTCGGAACACCATGCTGGACAACGCCGAATAGCCTCTGGCCGAGCATTGTTCATACCGCCGAGCATATGCGCGCCGCGGGCCCGGCGGCCGGGCTTGCTCTGGCGATGTGTCCGCCCCGGACGACCGGCGCCCGACCACTGCCGCCGACGGCCAGCGCGTGGTCGGGCGGCGTGGCACCGCGCTGTCGTGTGGACGGGCGAGGAGGATCATGCAGCATGGACCAAAGCTGAGAGCGAGATCCGGTCGCGGCGTCACGATCCGCACACCTTCGAGGTGCTCGGCGGGTCATGACGATGTTGTCCGATGTTCCAGGTCCGCTGAGCGATTGCCTCGCATTTCGCCTGTGGCCCATGCTGGCCGGCGGCGGGTACGTGCTGTCCTGGCACGGCGTCGTCCCCGCGGAGGACGAGGTCGCCGAGTACCTGGCCGGCGCGGCGGCCGACGACGAGATGACCACTGTCCTGCGGCCCGGCGACGGTGCGGATCCGACATGGCCACCACGGCACGATCGTCGAGGTTCGCGGTGTGCAGTTCGAGCTGCGCCCCGAACCCATGCTTCGGCCCGAGATGTACGCCGCCATGGGTGAGTACTGGCGTACCGGAGAGTGGAAACGTTGAGCCGCAGGTGAATTCAGCCGCGAACGACCGTCAGGCTGTTGGCATTACGGGCTTTACCCGAGCTCCTGCGGGCACGTCTGGCACGGGACGTCGTCGATGAACTCGTCCACCTACGCGTTTGCCGCAGTCCACAACGGATTTCGTCCAGTATCGAGGTGATCGGCCGGACTGCTCATGATTCGCGTGCTCGGGTCGATACCGTCACGTGTATGGGGCATAAGAGTTTTGACGATCTTGAGTTCGCGCCGCCGGCTGCACACCGCGGTCGACGAGATCGCAGGCGAGGCGGTGACCCCGGCGCACGCACCTGGGGCCAGCGTTGATGCGTACTGACCGCCGGCGGTTACGCCGAATCCTGAAGACCTTGCTCGTCCTGGCGATCGTGCTGGTCGTGACGTTCGGTGGCTACCTCGGTTATGTGGCGGCCCGGAGTGGCCGGCAGGTCATCCTGCCCGCCCCGACCGGCCGTTATCCAGTCGGCCGGACCACGGTCGACTTGACCGACCACACTCGTACCGATCCGCTCGCTCCTGGGCCGGGCATGCCGCGGGAGCTGTCCGTGTGGCTGTGGTACCCGGCGTCACCCGTCCCGGGCGCGTCACCCGCGCCCTACGCCCCGGGCGCCTGGTCGAAACTGCACATGGGCGGCCTGCCCGGGCTGGGCGAGACCAGTTTCGGCGACATCCGGGTGCACGCCGTCGCCGACGCCCCGGTCGCCGCCGTCAGGTTCCCCGTGGTTGTGCTCGAACCCGGGTTGGGGCTGGCCGCGCCGCAGTACACCACGCTTGCGGAGAATCTGGCCAGTCACGGATACCTGGTTGCCGGGATCACCCCCACCTACAGCGCGAAGCTGACGGTGCTGAACGGACGGCCGGTGAGCGCGACTCCCGCGGGCAATCCGCAGGACTCCGACGCGGCCGCCGTGCGCCCGGTCGACGACCGGCTGGTCGGTGTATGGGCGGCCGACGACCGCTTCGCCGCCACCGAGGTCGCCGCACTGGACAGCACGGGGCGGTTCGCCGGGCACATCGACGCGGCTACCACCATGTACTTGGGCCATTCCTTCGGCGGAGCCGCCGCATTGCAAGCCTGCCACGATGACCCGCACTGTGCCGGAGCAGCCGATCTGGACGGAACCCAGTTCGGGTCGGTCGTCCACTCCGGACTTGGCAAACCAATGATGTTGCTGGCCAGCCAGAGTTCCTGCATCACCGGAACGTGCCGGCCGAGCAATGCCGACGAACAGTCCGAACGCGACGCCGCTCACGCCTTGCTGACCGCCAGCACCGGGCCCGTCTGGAGTTACCGGCTCAACGGGGCCGGGCACTTCAACTTCAGCGACTACGGCGCGTACTACCTGGCCGCGCCGATCCGGCCTGTGGTCGGGCTCGGGTCGATCGACGGCGACGACGCGCTGGACATCACCGACGCTTACCTGGTCGCGTTCGTCGACCATGTGGCCCGCGGCCTACCGGAACCGCTGCTGGTCGGCCGGTCCTCGCCGTACCCCCGGGTCGAGGTACAGCGCACCGCGTCGTGAGCATGTGCACAGAAGTTCGGACATCCGTGCAGCCGACTCCGAACATCGACATGGGGAATCCCTGGTCGGCCCTCTCCGGAATGTTGGAAAAACGTGTCGAAAAGCCCAGACCTTGCCTACTAGGGGCCGAGGATGGCGCGGATCTGGTCGGCGGCTCGGCTCGCGATGTGTTCCTCGAGGATGACGATCGGTTCCTCGGCTTCGGCGAACCATCCCGGCCCGACCGTGAACGGGGCGCCGGTGAGCGCGACACCGACCGGCCCGAGGTCGCAGATGATCGCGTTGCCGGAGAGTGGTTCGGCGATGACCTCGACGATGATGTACTGCCGCCGGATCCGGTTGTAGTCGTCGGAACTGACTATGAGACAGAGCATTCCGCCGGGCAGCACCGATCCCGACGGGGCGTTCCAGACCTCGCCGAATCGCGGTTGGGTCATCAGCCGACGGCTCGGCGCTGCGTGATCAGGGCGGCGGTGAGTGTGGTCGCCCGGTCCGGGGTGTGGCCGGCCGCGTCGAGAGTGGCGCTGTCCGCGGCGATGCGACGGCGCAGATCATCGCGGCGCACGAGGTCCGAGAGGTACGCCGACCGGTCCACGCCGTCTTCCGCGGCTCGGCGCGCGAGGATTTCCAGGGTTTCGTCGTCGAACGACACCGACGTCTTCCGTCCTGCCATACCGCCGAGCATACCGCCATGGGCGGTAAGCCGATGCAAGCCCCTGACGACATTGCTCGCCCGCGCCCTATCTGCGCGACCTCTTAAGACCGTTTCATGTCTCATGTCGTTTGCGACGCGCTCGGTGACCGCCCCGCGCGGAAATGGGTGCCTATTCGTTCGGTGTGCCCGGTGCAGCATCCTCGCGCGCGGATTCCGGTGTGCCGTGGGCGATGTCGTGGAAGGCGTGTCGGAGCATGGCCGTGATCCGTTCTGGTTCGGCGTCGCGTAGTCCGTCGAGTTGGAGCAGGTGGCGTCCGATGACGGCGCCGATGGTGATTGCGCCGATGAGTCCGGCGCGCAGATCGGCGTCGGTGGCGGCCATGTGGTCTGCGGCCTGTCGCTGCCGAGCGGTCATAGCCGAACGGATGTCGTCGGCGGCTTGGGGGTGGGTGAACATGGATCGGATCGCTGCCAGCGCGTCTATCGGCTGCTCGGCGAGCTTGTGTTCCAAAGCGGCCAGTAATTGTTCAGCTGCCTGCTCGGGAGTACCCGTCACCTCGTCGTCCGGTTCGATCCCCGCGACCCGCGCGAACAGGTTTGCCTTCGAACCGAAGTAGCGCATGACCAGTCCGGGATCGGTGGCCGCTTCGGCCGCGATCGCCCGGATGGTGGTCGATTCGTATCCGCCCTCGGCGAACAGGCTGCGTGCCGCCTGCAGGATGCGCGCTTGGGTATTGCGGCGCTGTTCGGCGCGAGTAGCTGGTCGGGGACTCACCTGCTCAGTCTATGGCGTTGACCGAACGGGCCCTGCCCTGTAGATTTCAGTCAACGTTGTTGACTGAACAGGGGTGATTCCTGGTGTGGCTCACAGTTCTTCTCGCGATGATGGCCGGCCTGATGGGCGCGAACGCTGTCCCGCATTTCGTCAAAGGCATGGTCGGTGAACAATTCCCGAACGTGTGGGGCAACTCCGCGTTGCGCAACGCGGTGGCCGGAACCCTCGGTCTCGTGTTGGCGGTCATGATCGGCTACTGGGCCGATTTCGGTGCACACACTGTTGCGGGCATCGGCAGTGCATCGGTCGGTGCGCTGGTTATGGCGGTGTTCCACGGACTCCGCGGGGCCTATCGCCTGAACACCGCTCTTGGTCTCCCCAATCCCGTGTAGGGTGGGAATGTCGTTGCAGTACATCGGCTTTCGATGCCGCGATTGCCAGGCCAGTTGAGGTGAGCGACTGGGGATATGCCGACGAAATAGCTTGTTTCTCGGGGGACGGATTCTGGCGGCTTTCATGATTGGTTGCGCCGCGCGGGAGCTCCGAATCGCACAGTGCGCCATGCCGGGCCGAACCGACGCCGCGGGCATTGACGCCGCCCAGCGGATCTGCACCACCTACCCGTGCACTACCCGTGCTGCTGCTGTCCGGATACATCTACACCGACCAGCTGATGGACCTGACCACAGGCCCAGGCGGCACCGACGGCCTGGGCTACCTCCTCAAAGAGCGCGTCCACGACCACGGCCTCGACACATTCATCTACGACATCCACCGCGTCGCCCGCGGAGGCACCGCGACGAACGCGCTGTTCGACGTCGGCAACATGCCTCTGCTGCCCAGGAGTTTGAAGATCACCACCGACGGCGTCCCTGATGCGGAAGGACTGACCGCGAGCGACGATCGGAGCCTGTCGATGTTCGATGACGCGCTGCACGCCTCCGCATCTCCCGCGGATTCCTCGTGGATGACCGAGGAACAGGGATGGTGGCTGCTGGACCGGCTCGCCTGAGAAGTAAGCGGCCGAGGCGCGGACACTTCACCTGGCCGGGCTTCCGGTAGCTGCTGCCCCTGCAAAGGCGTGGCACACGCATCGACTCGGCCATTCGCAGCCCTCTGATTCAGCTCCCGCGATTCCAGACCCCGAACGCCAGCCGCCGGCCGGCATCAGCGAAAGGTGTGTCTGGTTGTCATCAGACAGTCCGCGGCACTGCGGCACCGGCGACGAAGGGGTGGCAGCCGCCGCGTCGCAGGTTTGTCGAAACGACCACGGTCATTTCCCGCAGTTCCGCCTCAGCGAGCACGACGCAGCCGCCTGCAGTGGTGTTTCGAGGGCGTTGGTCCCTATCAGGCGACCCGGGACAACGACAGCATGGGAATCACCACAGCTGTCGGAAGGAGTTGTCATGAAGACAGACGAAACACCGGGTTTCCTGCGTCATCTCTGGGAAGTCAAGCTCGTCTCCGGCCTCGCGGCTCTGGTTTTGGGAGTCCTGGTACTGGCTTGGCCCGGCATTTCGATCCTCGTCGCGGCCGTGTTGTTCGGGGTGTACCTGGTGGTGTCGGGCCTGGCCGAGATCGCATTCGCGTTCATCCTGCACGTATCGGTCTCGTCCCGGGTGCTGTTGTTCCTTGCCGGTGTCCTGTCGATCGGGTTGGGAGTGTTGGCTTTCCGTCATTTCGGTGCGGGATACGCGGTATTGCTGCTGGCCATCTGGATCGGGATCGGATTCCTGTTCCAGGGCGTCGCGGAAACCGCGACAGCGATCAGCTTTCCCGAGCTGCCCGGCCGTGGCTGGCACCTGTTCTTCGGCGTCATCAGCATGCTCGCCGGGCTGGTGGTGCTGGCGTGGCCGTTCCATTCGATCGTCGTGCTCGCCATCGTCACCGGGGTGTGGCTGGTGGTGCTGGGCGGCTTCCAGATCGTCTCCGCGTTCACGACCCGCAGGGCGGTGACAACGACGCAGAAGACCTCGGGACGACTCTTCGGGGCCCAACGAACCCCCGGCGGCGCGATCCCATCCCACGGCTGAGCACAACCGGCCGGTGCCCCGGCGACAGGTCTGCCGGCTTGCGGGCGACACCCATCCACCAGCGGACAGCACCGGGACCTTCGGCCCTTGGCTGTGTGTGTTCACCCGGCGCAGGCTTTTCCCGTACAGCGCACGCGTCCATTCAGGAGAAAGGAACCGGAGATGAAACCGTTGTCGGACTCGCTGATGGATCTCGCCACCCGCATGAAGCGAGTGGAGGACTCGGCCGCCACCACACGGGAGAAGAACCGTACCGCACTACAAGAACGCCGCCAGAAACTCGAAAACGACTTCGACCGCTCGGGAAAGGAACTGGACGCGGCAATCGGGAGGGCGCGCGGTCAGATGCGCGAACGGTGGTCACAGACGAGAAGTTCGATCGACGAGCAGATGACGGCGATGCGGACCGACTTCCAAAAGCGTAAGCAGGAACTGGACACCAAGCACGCACAGCAGGCAGCCCAGGACGCCGAACAAGACGCCGCGGCAGCCATCGTCCTGGCCGAATACTGCCTCGACGCCGCGGAATGGGCCACGATCGAGGCAGGGCTCACCCGCGCCGAGGCCGACGCGCTGACCAACAAGGGTTAAAGGCACACACCGGCCGGTGATCCCGGTCGGCGGCAATCCGGGACCACTCGAAGGCCGCTACCGACGGCCGGTTCAAGCTGGTCGATACCGCCGTCGCGCGCTCAGGCGCCGCGCCTGTTGTAGCGCGCGGCGGTATCGACGGGAAGTGGCACCAGTGAACTGGCGATGATGCGTGGGTAAGCGCGAACAGGGTCGCAGCATTGGACGCAGACGAGCACAGTCGGGCCGACGGCCACCCCCTTGCCGAACAAGGACACCATCGCCGTGTGGGCCGCCCGCACAGTGATGACGAAGGCGCGATCGTGTCCGCGGAACATGTTGCGGCACAATTACGATCGGACAGTCCGCCACTCGGTGCACGCGGTCGGCGATTCGATCGGCGCTCACCGTTTCATATCGGATTGATGGCATCGGCAGGGGTCGCGGTGACCTACGGCGCGGTGCGCCTCCTCGGCACCGCATCCTCGGTGCTGGTGTTGGTCGCCGCGGCTATGTTTTTCGCGTTGGGAGTGGAGCCCGCGGTGTCTGGGCTGGTGAACCGCAAGGTCCCCCGATGGGCGGCGGTGAGCCTGGTGATCGTGGTGGTCTTCGGTATCCTCGCCGCAGTCCTCGCCACGGCCATAACGCCGCTGATACGAGAAACGCACCAATTTTACGAACAGGCCCCGCACCTGCTCCAACAGGCCCAGAACCACTCGAGCGTGATCGGCAGACTCGACGAGCGCTTTCATGTCCAACAACGAATCACGGGCACTATCAACAGCCTGGGCGCTTCCGCGGTCGGAACCGTTTTGCGGGCCGGACGGACGATGTTCGGGGCGGTTTCGGACGGTGCTGGTGAGTAGCTGGTGACGGTCGCGATTGCGTTGTCCCGACCAGGCAGCCGTGGATGCCCGGGACTCGGCAGTTGTGCCAGATCGCCAGGTGCAGGTAGGTGATGTCGCTGAATCCGATCAACGGTTTGGGGTCTGCGCGGATAGCGCCGAAGTCGAGGCCCTCGAGAATGCGGTAGGTGTCGGCACCACCACGTGTGGTGATCACCGCTCTGACCGTGGGATCGGCATAGGCGGCGTTGAGGTCGGCGAGCCGGTCTTCGGCGGCACCGGCCAGGTAACCGTGCCGCTCCAGGGCGTGGTCACCGATCTCGACTCAAAGCCCCAGTCCCGCAGGACCTTTGCGTAGTCATCGATCGCCGCAGGTTCGGGGTAGCCGCCCGCGGCGAGGAATCCACCGGCCGCCTCGAACTCGTGCTCGCCATGCCCCGCTCACGCACCGGCTGGCTCGGCGGGCCGCATCCTGCTGTCGGCGACGGCCGCACTGGCGGCGACGACACTCGCGACCGGGTCGATCTGGATCGGCGCGTCGATAACCGGTGAGCACGTCCGCGTGAACGGCCTCGCCGCAGCCGTCGGCAATACGATTCCCCTGATCGTGATCGCCACCGGCTTCACCGCCACCATCCTCGCAATCTGGCCCCGCGCCGTCTCCTTTACCGACGGCGTGGTCGCCGCCACTTATCTCTGGGACGCACTCGGCACCGCCCTGAAAGCCCCCGAATGGTCCTTGAAAATAAGCCCTTTTCACGCCTTGTCCCGAGTCCCCTTGCAACAGTTCGCCATTACCCCCGCCGCAGTCCTGACTGTCACGGGCCTCGCCCTGATCGCCCTGTCGCTCTTGGCATTCCGCCGCCGCGACCTGGGCACGGGATGACTCACATGGATACCCCTCGCTGCTGGCCACCCGTTCTGGGTGTGCCGATCGATCAGTTCATGACGCTCGATGCCCGCACAACGATGCGCGATAAGGATTTCTCAGCCGCGTGCAAGGGACGAACACGCTTACCGAGTTCATCGAACTCGACGAGGATGCCGCTTTCATCGACCGGGCCAAGGCCCGGGCCCGCCACGTCGAACGAACAAGGTGTGCGAGTCGTGCAGTTCGGCTACGACCTGGGCAACACCACTGCCATCGTCAATCGGATCGGCCGGTCGCGGCACAACACCTGGCTGGGTCGACGACCCCGGACATCAGCGCACCACCCTACGCGCCGCGCTGACGTGCCCGTTGGACACACCACACCCCCAGCTGTACCTCGTCGACCTGCCCTATCAGGTTCGTGCGGCCGCTGCTCACGCTCGTGCGACGGGATGGGTCGGTGTCGACAGGGGCTGCGGGAGCCGCAGGGTCCGGGCGATGGACGTGGCCCAGCCGATAATGGCGTTCCAGTCACGCAGATCGCCGTAGCGACCGCCACCCATCAGCCGGTACAGGGTGCGGGCAGCGAGCGAGACCCCGACTCGTTCGTAGTGCCCGCGAATGCCGCATACCCGACCGGCTGAATCGTATCGCGCACTGCGGCAATCTTTTTCGGCACGTATGCAGCGATTCTGCGGCCGATCGGCCCGCGCAATGCCGGTCCCGCGCCGACGCTGAAGAGCCACACCGGTATGGCGTTCAGTTCCTCGATGTGGTGATGTACGTATCATCGACGTTCGGCAGCAGGGCCATGTCGTGTACGGCGCTGCCGAGCACTACGGCATCGAAACGCGTCAAGTCGGGGGCATGCTCGACATCGGCCAATTCGACGGTGGCGCCGCGTGCCCTCAGGCTCTCGGCGATGAATTCGGCGATCTCGCAGGTCGAACCCTGGGCGGTCGCGTATATCACGGCGATGCGGGGTAGCTGCGGTTCCATACCAAGCAGCCTGCGCCCTGCGTCGAAGCGCAAGTGAGAGGACTCGTGCCCGGCCGGGCGGGACCAATGTCTCGGCCGGCCTGCGGAATGAGTTCTGCACCGTGTATGCGGGCCACGACTCGCCGGCTGACAGCCCGCACGACCGAGGTCACCATTTCCCGGTGCCTTTACGCTCTTCCACCCGCGAGCCGCGCGTCGTTGACTCGAGTTGCGGGGAGAAGGAAACCATGGCGGGAGCGTGGACGTGACGGGCACGGCGAGGCATGACGTGGGCACCGCGCGGTACGCGCCGATCGAGAAGTCGGCTGCCGACGTCGGCTCCGCCAATATCGGCGATTACGCGCGAGCGCGACGTGAATTCTGCTGGGACACCGCCCGAGCCGAGCTGTCCGGTCTTACCGGGGGTGGGGTCAACATCGCTGTGGAGGCGGTCGACAGGCATCTGGATTCGCCGGTGGGGTACGCGCCGTCGCTTCGATGGTTGTCGGCAACCGGCGGTGGTACCACCCTGGATTGTGCGGACCTGGTCGCGCTGAGCAACAGGTTCGCCAACGTCCTGCACGCACTCGGGATCTATCGTGGGGAGCGGGTGTGTACTCTGCTGGGCCGTACGCCTGAGCTGTACATCGCATCTCTCGGCGCCTGGAAAGCCGGTTGCGTCGTATCGCCGCTGTTCTCGGCATTCGGACCGGAGCCGGTACGCCAGCGCCTGGCCCTGTCGGAGGCGAGCGCACTGGTCACCACTTCTGCCTTCTATCGCCGCAAGGTCGCGCCGGTGCGGGACGCACTTCCCGCGTTACGGCACGTCATCGTCATCGACGCCGACAGTGACCTGCCCGGAGTTGTCTCGTTACCCACGGCGATGGCTGCGGCCGAGGCCGAATTCAACGTTGTGCGAACGGATTTCGAGGATCCGGCATTACTTCATTTCACCAGCGGTACCACGGGCATGCCCAAGGGGGCAGTGCACGTGCACGGTGCGATCGTGGCGCACCGGGCGACCGCGCGAGCCGCGCTGGATCTGCGCGGCGGCGATGTGTTCTGGTGCACAGCCGACCCGGGCTGGGTCACCGGCATGTCCTACGGGGTGATCGCACCGCTGAGCCTCGGGGCGACCGTGATCAGCGACGAGGCCGAGTTCGATCCGCAACGCTGGTACGACGTGCTGACCGCTGAACGCGTCTCGGTCTGGTACACCGCGCCGACGGCGTTGCGGATGTTGATGCGCCACGGCAACGAGTTGCCGCCCGGAACGGACCTGTCGGGCCTGCGGTTCGTGGCCAGCGTCGGCGAGCCGCTGAACCCGGAGGTCGTGGTGTGGAGCGAGCGGGTACTGGGGCATCCCGTGCACGACAACTGGTGGCAGACCGAGACAGGCGCCATCATGATCGCCAATATCGCTGCGGCACAGATACGCCCCGGTTCGATGGGACGTCCACTGCCCGGCGTGGAGTCGACGATACTGCGACTCGGCACCGGCGGGCGGGCCGCGGTAGTGGGCGGTGCGGTGATCGCGGCCGATACCGGTGAAGTCGGTGAGTTGGTGTTGCGAGCGGGCTGGCCGTCGATGTTCCGCGGCTATCTGAACGACCCGGTCAGGTATGCGGACGCGTTCGCCGACGGCTGGTATCTGACCGGCGACCTGGCCCGCTGCGACGAGGACGGTTATTACTGGTTCGTCGGTCGTGCGGACGACGTCATCGAATCCGCCGGGCATCTGGTGGGGCCGTTCGAGGTGGAGAGCGTGTTGATGTCCCACCCGGCAGTCGCCGAGGCCGGCGTGATCGGCACCCCGGATCCGGTCGCCGGGGAGTTGGTCAAGGCGTTCGTACTGTTGCGCCCCGGGGTCGCGCCCAGCGAGACCCTGCGCGCCGAGCTGACCGCGTTCGGCCGCCGCGCGCTGGGCGCGGTGGCGCCCAAACAAGTCGAGTTCGTCGACAGCCTGCCGCATACGCGCTCCGGAAAGGTGATGCGCCGGTTGCTCAAAGCCCGCGAATTGGGCCTGCCCGAAGGGGATCTGTCCACTCTGGAGACGGCACGATGAGCACCACCGACATGCAGCCCGCAGTTGTGGAGCCGGAAATCGGGGCAGAGCCCGAGCCCGATCCGATGCGACTGCTGCACGAGATGATCCGGATCCGTCGATTCGAGGAACGCTGTGTGCAGCTCTACAGCGCCGAGAAGATCCGCGGTTTCCTGCACCTGTACATCGGAGAGGAAGCGGTGGCTGCCGGGCTGCTGAGCCAGATGGAACCGGACGATGCGGTCGTGTCGACCTACCGCGAGCACGGCCACGCCCTGGTGCGCGGGATTCCCATGTCCGCGCTCATGGCCGAGATGTTCGGCCGAACCACCGGATGCAGCCACGGGCGCGGCGGATCGATGCACCTGTTCGATGCGAGTCGCCGGTTCTACGGCGGAAATGCGATAGTCGCCGGAGGACTGCCGGTCGCTACCGGCCTGGCGCTGGCCGACAGCCTGACTGGACGGAATCGAGTCACGGTGTGCCTGTTCGGCGACGGCGCCGTCGCCGAAGGGGAATTCCACGAGTGCATGAATCTGGCCGCGCTGTGGCGGCTTCCGGTGCTGTTCGCGTGTGAGAACAACCAGTACGCCATGGGCACCGCGCTGGCCCGTGAGCATGCGATGACCGATTTGGCGTTGCGGGCGGCCGGATACGGTATGACGGCGTGGCCGGTCGACGGCATGGACGCGATGGCCGTTGCCGCGGCGGCGCGTCGCGCGCTGACTTCCATTCGCGGCGGCGGCGGCCCGTGCTTCCTGGAAGTGAGGACCTACCGGTTCCGGGCGCATTCGCTCTACGACGCCGACCGGTACCGTGACAAGGCCGAGATCGCGCGGTGGCGCGAGCGCGATCCGATCCGGCTGCTGACCGAACAATTGCGCGACACCGGCGAATTCAACGACGGGACGCCGGCGGCGTTGGAAGCGGACGCCGATGCGGAACTGGACGCCGCCATCGCCGCGGCCGAAGCGGCGCCGGTCGAGCCCATTACCGAACTGACCCGCCACGTCTACGCGGAGCGGCCATGACCACCTACCGGGATGCGGTGCGGGCAGCCCTGCGAGATGCCCTGCTCGCAGACGAGCGGGTGTTTCTGATGGGTGAGGACGTCGGAGCCTACGGCGGCTGCTACGGCGTCACCCGAGGCCTGCTGGAGGAATTCGGGCCGGGACGCATTCGCGACACACCACTGAGCGAATCGGCGTTCGTCGGAGCCGGGATCGGCGCCGCGCTCGGCGGTCTGCGGCCGATCGTCGAGGTCATGACCGTCAATTTCAGCCTCCTCGCGCTCGATCAAATACTCAACAACGCGGCCACCATCCGGCATATGTCCGGCGGGCAGCTGGGCGTGCCTCTGGTCATCCGGATGGCCACCGGGCCGGGACGTCAACTCGCAGCGCAACATTCGCACAGCCTGGAAGCCTTCTACGCACACATCCCGGGCCTGCGCGTGGTGTGTCCGGCGACCGTCGCCGACGCGCGCGGAATGCTCGGATCCGCTCTGCTGGACCCGGACCCGGTTCTCGTCTTCGAACCGATCGCGTTGTACAACAGCCGGTCCGAACTCGCCGAGGATGCGGGTGTGGTCGACCTGGACAATGCCGCGGTCCGGCGCTGCGGCACCGATGTCACGGTCGTCGCCTATGGCGCGACCGTGCCGGTCGCGCTCGCCGCCGCGGAAGAGGCGGCCACGCACGGAATTTCGGTCGAGGTGGTGGATCTGCGTTCCTTGCGCCCGCTCGATGAGAAAACGCTGCTGGAATCGGTGTGCCGGACGCATCGGCTGGTCGTCGTCGACGAGGGCTGGCGCAGCGTGGGCATCGCCGCGGAAGTCGCGGCTCGCGCCTGCGAACACGCCTATTACGACCTGGACGCACCGATCCGCCGCGTCTGCAGCGCCGAGGTGCCGATCCCGTACGCCCGTCAGCTCGAGGAGGCCGCGCTGCCGCAGACGGCCACGGTCATGGCCGCGATCCGGGAGGCGGTGGGCTGAGGTGATCGAATTCCGGATGCCCTCGCTGGGCGCGGACATGACCGAGGGCACCGTGCTGCACTGGTTCGTTCACCCCGGTGACCCGGTGAAACGTGGTGACATCGTCGCAGAGGTCGACACCACCAAAGCCGCGATCGAGATCGAATGCTTCGACGACGGCGTCGTCGAGCAGATCCGTGTCCCCGAAGGCCGGACCGTGCCGGTGGGGGAGGTGCTCGCCACGATCGGCGACGGAGTGTCGAGGGCACCGGACCGAACACAGCGGGCCCCCACGCAGACCACCGCCGAGCCCGCGTCACAGGAATCCCCCCGGATCGCCGCCGAAACCGGGTCGCAGGCCCCTGCCGCTTCGTCAGCGGAACTCGAACACACTCATCCGCCACAACGAATGACACCGCTGATCCGACGCCTGGCCGAGCAGGCCGGTCTCGATGCAGACGCGCTATACGGGACCGGGCCCGCGGGGCGAGTGTTGCGCTCGGACATCGACTCGGCTATCCGGCGGCACGACGCCGTGCAACCGGAAGACGGGAAAGTTCGGAACGGTCCGAGTCCGGCCGCATCGACGGGCCCGGGTTCCGCGCAGCACACCCGTGCGTCGGGGCTGGCCCGGCGGCTCGCCGATACCAGCGGCGTGGATCTGTCCGCGGCGGTCGGGAGTGGTCCGGGCGGTGCGGTGCGAGCCGGTGACCTACCGTCGGCACCACCCAAGGGCGAAGTCGAGACGTCTGCGGAGACGACGTCGGCCGACACCGCGACCAAAACACCCGAATCCGTCGGTCCCGGCCGCGATATCGCGGCCATGCGGTCGATGATCGCAGCCGCGATGGTGCGCTCCAAACAAACCGTCCCGCACTACTATTTGTCCGACACCATCGACGTGTCCGCCGCTACGGACTGGCTGCTGCGCAGGAACGCGACGGCATCCGTGGAAAACCGAATCCTGTTGCCCGCAGTACTTTTCCGCGCGATCGCGAGTGCTGCCCGGCAGGTGCCGCAGCTGAACGGTTACTGGTTGCACGACGGTTTCCAGCCCGCGTCGGCGGTGCACCTGGGCGTTGTGGTATCCCTGCGCGGTGGTGGCATCATCGTGCCGACGATCCCCGATGCGGACGGTCTGGACCTCCCGGGGATGATGTCGGCGCTGCGCTCGGTCGTGGCGCGTGCCCGCGCCGGGCGCCTGCGATCCTCGGACACCACCGCGGCCACCATCACCGTGACCAATCTCGGTGATATGGGCGTGGATTCGGTCTACGGAGTGATCGCCGTCCCTCAGGTGGCCATCGTCGGTGTGGGAGCTGTGCGCGAACGCCCCTGCGCCGTGGACGGATTGTTCGGTGTGCGACCACAACTGACCGCCACACTGTCCGCCGACCACCGCGCCAGCGACGGTGCGACCGGCGCTCGTTTCCTGCATGCCATCGCCGATCTCGTACAACATCCCCAGGAGCTGTGAAGCCATGGCCACCACCGATGCCCGCGAATCCGCCGGCGCAGCCGTTCGGGACGCGCTGCGCGGATTCGCCACCGAATCCGAACTCGCGACCTTGGACCAGGACGTACCTCTGCGCACCGCACTGGAACTGGACTCCCTGGACTTCCTGACCTTCGTCGAAAGACTCTCCGCCCTCCGCGGCGAGGCGATCGCCGAAAGCGACTATCCACGTTTGACCACGATTCGCTCCTGTGTCGATTTCCTCGGGAGCAGCGGGTGAGCGAGGGGACACCGGAATCGGAGTTCGTGTCGCCGATCGTGGTGAGCACCGACGGTTCGGCGATATCGTGCCAGGCGGTGGCCTTGGCCGCGACCGGCGCGGCACTGCACGGGAGGGCAGTACGAACAACGCGCCCGCGGTGGCGCTGGCCTTCGAGGAAGCGGCACTGCGCGGCGTGGACCTGGTCGCGCTGCGATGCTGGAACGATGCGAGTGGCAGAATATCTCCCGCAGTCAGCTGGAATCAGGTGCAGGACAAGGAATTCGCTGCGCTGGCGGAGAATCTGGCCGGGCACCGCGATCGCTATCCGGAGGTCGTGGTGCGCAGCGTCGTAGCCCACGAGCAGTCTGCCCGCGCCTTGCTGGCCTCGATTCACCGAGGAAGTCGTCGTCGGCGTCACCGGGGACGGGAAAGTGACGCCGACCGAGAAGAGTGTGCCGTGTGAGCAGACACGGATGCGAGGGACGAAAGTCACCGCTTGCGGGGTAGTTCGTGACGTGTCCGGCGGAATTGTGTTCGAGCCGGTGGCATCATCGCTGGGTCTCGAGACGGCTCTTATCTATGGGGCGTCTGTTCCGTGAATCGGTGCGATAGCGGGTGCGCGTAGGAGGTCCTGATCGTGCCTGCGAAACCGGGAGTTTCCTTCATGCTCCGATGGCTCGGGCCAGATAGGGCCAGGAATCACGCAGATCGGTCTCGAACTGCCCCATGTATGGGATCCCTGCGGACGATCGATGTATACCGCCGGGATCTTCAGATCGATGGGCCGGGGCCGCGAATGCCGAGGTGCATTGCTGCGCGCTTGCCTCGATCGGCGGCGCGGGCGGACCGCCCGGTCGGTGGGGCCGGGAGTGCCGGATGCGGCCGAGAGGTGGAGGGTCTTCCCCGTCAGCGCGGTCGTGTGGGCGAATGCGTCGTGGGGCCTGCCGGTGGTAGGAACTGACTTTGCCGGATCGTGGTGTCCGCGGCACCTCTGTGGGCTGCGGACATTCTCGAGCCGCGGTTTTCGCCGCCAGCGGCGGTCGTCTGTCCGGTGTCCATTGGTCCTGCAGCGTCGGGATGTTGGCCTCCTGATCGTGATCACATCGGCGGGCAGACTGGGTGAACGTCGGCGTGAAAGGGGAAAACGTGAAGCACAAAATAGTTGCTGATGTCATGACTCGCGATGTCGTCTCCGTGCGTCTGGACACACCGATGCGAGATGTGGTGAACGCTCTGGTCGATCATGGCGTCAGTGGCGTGCCGGTGCTCGACACGCGGGGGCACGTGGTCGGCGTGGTCACCGAAGCCGACCTGATCGTCAAGCAGGCCGCTGTCGGGGGAGTGGTCGGTCCGGCGATGCGGCATAGACTGCAGCGTCAGGCTGTCACCGGAACGATGGCTCGGACCGCGGCCGAGTTGATGAGTTCACCGGCGGTGACGGTCGAGCCGGGGGTGCGGCTCACCGCGGCCGCGGCGACGATGGCTCGCCGTGGTGTGAAGTGCCTTGCGGTTGTCGATGCCGACCAGCAGTTGGTCGGCGTCATCAGCCGAAGAGATGTGCTGTCGGTGTATCGGCGTTCCGATGCGGAACTGGCCGATGACATTCGCAGTGAGGTCCTGCGCATGATGATTCGTACGACCTCCGAACAGGTGCAGGTCGAGGTGGTGGATGGTGTCGTCACCCTGCGAGGTACCGTGCCGCATCCGATGCTGATCGCCATCGTCATCGCATTGACCGAGGCCATCGAGGGCGTCGTCGACGTGCGTAACGAACTCGTCGCGGCCGACACTGTCGCAAGTTCACAGACCGCGAGTTGACGGCACAACGAACTGGCCGCAGGGGACCGCACAGACGGGAATCGCGGTGCGGCGGTCGTCGGCTCGGTGAAGTCCGGCCGGCGCGGAGGTGGGTGATGTGACCGACACGGAGGCAGCGGTAGTCGACGAGATAGGGCTGTCTCCGGCTGCGCTCGAGCTTGTCACGGCGCGGTATCTGCGTCGCGATGCGACTGGGCGGGTGTGTGAGTCGACGGGGCGGATGAGGGACCGGGTAGCGGAATTCGTCGCGCGGTCGGAGGATTCCTATCGTCGCGGTAACGCCGCCCGATGGGCCGCGCGATTCTCGGCAATGCTTCGTGGGCTCGAATTCTTGCCCAACTCGCCCACATTGATGAATGCCGGCACCGCTTCGAGGGTCTTGTCCGGGTGTTTCGTGCTGCCGATCGAGGATTCGCTGGCATCGATCTTCGATACCTTGGGTACGACCGCCGTGCTGCACAAATTCGGTGCCAGCACAGGATTTTCCTTCTCGCGGTTGCGTCCTCGTGGGGATGTGGTGTCGTCGACAGGTGGCCGGGCGAGCGGACCGGTATCGTTTATCCGCCTCTACGACACCGCGGCACAGGTGGTTCGGCTGGGCGGGCGGCGGCGCGGGGCGAATATGGCCGTTGTTCTCGATGTCCATCATCCCGATATCGCGGCGTTCGTGCATGCCAAGACCGACGTTGCCGTTCTGCCCACGTTCAACCTGTCGGGCGGTGTCACCGACGATTTCATCGCGTCAGCCGCGTCGGATCGGCCGGTTCCGCTGATCAACCCGCGAACCGGAGCCATCGTACGGGAGATCCCGGCCCAGGGTCCGCTGAAAGATATTGCGGTACAGGCATGGCAGACCGGCGAACCTGGAATCCTTTTCCTGGACACCATCAACCGGGCCAATCCGCTGCCTTGTGCGGGGCGGATCGAGGCGACCAACCCGTGTGGTGAGGTGCCGCTGGCCGCCTACGAATCGTGCAACCTCGGCTCGATCGCTCTGCCCCGCTTCGTTTCCGAGGGCCGGCTCGATACGGACGGACTGGCCGATACGGTAGACGCGGCCGTGCGGTTTCTGGACGACGTGATCGACATGGCGAACTATCCCGCGCCCGAACTCGCCGCCGCCGCACATGCAACCCGCAAGATCGGTTTGGGTGTCGTGGGATTCGCCGAAACGCTTGCGGTCCTTGGAATCCCGTATGCGCGGCGTCTGGACGCCGCAGGTGGCTGCCGAGGTCGTCGCCACTGGTACCGCGGCATGCCCCGGGCTGCCCGATGACCTGCGAAGATGTTTCGTCACCGCGCGCGAGATCGACCCGATCTGGCATATTCGGGTGAAGGCCGCCGTTCAGCGACACACCGATACCGCCGTCGCCAAGACGGTGAACCTTCCCGAAGACACCGGGATCGATGGCGTCCTGCGCATATTCGGCGAAGCTTGGCGCCAGGGTTGTAAGGGAATCACCGTGTACCGCAGCGGCAGTCGCCCCGACGAGGTATTGCGGGCCCCACAGGCCGAGACCCGACAGGTCGATGTCCACGGCCACTACACCGGCGGCTCACCGATCCCCGGCCGAGCCGACTGAATGCCAAACCCTGGTCAGCAGGTGAGGTCGGTGCGGCATCCGCCGGACCTGCTGGGGGGTGGTCTCAGCGCCCATCACTTTCCGCGTGTGAGGAGACCTGCATCGTGCTCGCGCACGACGATGATCGGGCAGTCGGCCGACTGCACCACGGCGTGGCTGGTGGAACCGAGCAGCATGCCGGTGAATCCGCCGCGGCCGTGGCTCCCGACGACGACGAGTTGAGCCTTCTCCGATTCCTCCAGTAGTGCGCGAGCGGGCCTGTCCCGCGTCAGGATTCGCCGGACCGGCACGTCCGGGTAGCGTTCGCTGAAGCCCGCCAGGTTTTCCGCCAGTAGCGCGCCTTCCGATTCGTGCACGGTCTCATCCCAGCCCAACAGCGGAACCTCGCTCCCGGTGATGTCACTCCAGGCGTGCAGGGCTACGAGTGCGACCCTGCGCAGCGATGCCTCCTCGAACGCGATCTCGATCGCGGGCACGCTGTTCGGACTTCCGTCCACACCGACAAGTACCGGCCGGTGCGCCGAGACAGCGTCCGTGGCGGGCGAATGCACGACCGCGACCGGGCAATGTGCGTGCCGCGTCAGCGCCGTGCCGACCGAGCCGAGAATCCCGCGCCTGAGCATTCCGAGCCCGCGGCTGCCGACAACCAGCAAACGAACCTTGCGCGACCGGAGGAGCAGGTGCGCGATGATCGGGTCGTGGATCACTTCGGTGTCGATCTCGAGCGTCTCGGCCGGCGCGGCGGCCCGTGTGACGCGACACGCTTCGGCCATGACCCGTTCCCCCTCGGCCTCGAGCCAGCTCAGGTCGTCATCGGTCAGCACCGGAGTCGGACCGAAACCGGTCGATACTGCGGTCGAGGTGATCAGATGCAGGGCGCAGCCGTGCAACGCCGCGGTGACCGCGGCCCACGCCGCACCGTGATATGCCACCGCTGAACCGTCGACAGCGGCGACGATCGGTGGATTCGACTTCTCTGGTCGGGATTCGGTTCGGTCGGTCATTGTGCACTCCCGGGATTCGATGGCTGGATGTCGGCGGCTTTACTTGTCCTGTCCGATCGAACGGCCGACCAATTGCCACTCCTGTGCCCACGCGGCGCTGCGACATGCCTCGAGAATCCGAACCGTCAACACCACCGCAACGGCAGCACCACACCAGATTCCGAGTAATGAGCCGATGCCGGTTGCGATGGCCTGGATCGCCGCGTAATCCGATGGAATCGGAGGCCTGGTCGGGCGACCATGCGCGTCCAGCCACAACGGAATCCGATCCCCGGGCTTCGCATCACCGCCGACCGCAGTGGTCGACTGCCCTGAGCGTCCGTTCTCGTTCCACGACACCATCGCATCGAACCGGTCATCGGCCACCGTGTACGCCGCGACTCCCGTAGACAAGCGGGGAACAAAGACCGGAGCTGTGGTGATCGTCGCGGTGACTTCGACTTCCGTCGCATTCTCCATGCGAAGATGCACCGCGGCAGGAGAATACGTGGCGGTGCCCAGAGCTCCCGCCACCGGAATCGCCGCCAGTACCGCAATGACCGCCACGATACGAACGACCCCCTCGAACCGGTCCGACAATCGCATCAGCGGGTTCGTGCTCCACGGCAATGCCCGCCAAATTCGCAGCGTTGCCGTCGAGGACCTCATCACCTCGATCACCCGCTTCTCGTTCCTGGCCTCGCGCCACACAGCGCGTATACGACACAGGTCCAGCGGGCGCCACCAACAGCGTATCCTCTTCTGCCAGGCCTCATCCCCGCTGGGCTCAACGATCCGTATTCAGCATCGCGCGGCAGCGAACCGCGCCGAGACTGCCGAAAGTCACCGTGCGGCGGGCCGTCCGGCATCGATGAGCGCATGGGGTGATGTATCTGTTGCTGTCGACGCCCGCACGACCGCTGCAGGCGAACACGGCCTGCGGCGACCTGTGCGAGGCCACCCGGCGGTGGGTTAGCGCCGATACCGAAGTCAACGATGTTCTCCGCGACTTCTGTCAGAACCGTACACTCCGCGAAACCAACCAGTGAAACCGAACTCGCCGATGTGTGCATCCGCTGTAGCGACAGCGGCCAGTAAGGAGTTGTCGCTGGGCGTGTTCGCGTGCAGCGCGATCACTGGCGGTGCGATCGGAGCGCAGCTGCGGATCGGGATGCCGGAGACGAAAGTCCTGGACTGTGCGAGTCGTGCTGCTCTGTCCGACGAGCCGCGCTGCGGCGAGACTGGCAGCTAGATGTCCGGGTCGTGATCGGCGCGGGGCGGTCGATTCATGACAGGAGTACGCCATGGTCCAGAACATGCCCAAGTACCAGGACGTCGATGATTCACGGAATTCGGCCGTATGGCCCGACCCCAGTCCGTTGAGTTCCTGGTGGGAAGCCGTGATGCACGGTGACGTTCGCCCGCATCCGGTTTCGGACAGTCCGCTGGGGCGAAGTGATCGCATAGGTCTGCGGCGCTAGGTCTGTCCTCTACCACCGCTACGACGGTCACTACGGGCTAATCACCGCAGCCGAATGAGCACAGCTGTGCGGCCGGCAAGCATTCACACAGTCGTGTGATATGTGAGAACCGGAACCGGAACCGGAGCCGTGTCACCGGTTTGCGAACAGTGGCGAGTGGGTCGGCTCGGGTGATGGGATTTCGGCTGGGACGTTCGCCCGGCGATAAGGAACCGGAAGGCCCTGGGCGGCGGCCCGTACCACGCGCATCGTCGAGGACGACACCCCGCACCCGGCGGGAAGCTGAACCCCGATGCGGCAGCAGGCGGCCGGCCATGAGAAGGGAAGGCCATCAGCATGATTACCGGAATCGTCATCGCCGTCCTGGTGGTGCTGCTCATCCTGGCGGCACTCTCGATCCGGGTGGTGTTTCAGTATCAACGTGGTGTGTTGTTCCGGCTCGGGCGCGTGATCGGGGTCCGGCAACCGGGGCTGAGGTTCATCATCCCGGTCGTCGATCAGTTGAGGCGGGTGTCGATGCGGATCGTCACCATGCCGATCCAGTCCCAGGGCATCATCACCCGTGACAATGTCAGCGTCGACATCTCCGCGGTCGCCTATTTCCGCGTCGTCGACGCCGAGAAGTCGGTCGTCGCCATCGAGAACGTGTACGCGGCGATCGATCAGATCGCTCAAACCACATTGCGCAAGGTCGTCGGGCAGCACAGCCTCGACCAAACTCTCGCGCAGACCGACGCCATCAACGCCGACATCCGCAAAATTCTCGATACCACCACCCTGGAATGGGGTGTCGAGGTCACCCTGGTCGAGCTCAAGGACATCCAACTCCCCGACGCCATGCAGCGCGCGATGGCCCGGCAAGCCGAAGCCGAACGGGAAAAGCGCGCGAAAATCATTGCCGCCGAAGGCGAATCCCTGGCCGCCGCGGCGTTGGGCGACGCCTCGGACACCATGATGGCCCACCCGCTGGCACTGCAGCTGCGCAATCTGCAGACGCTGCTGGAACTGGGCGTGGACAAGAACACCACAGTGGTGTTCCCGGCGCCGGTGATGAGCGCGATCAGCGACATCTCCGCGTTCATCACCCGCGAAATCGCAGCCACCACAGTCCCACGGCCGCAGAACGAACGACGGGCCGATGTCCCCGACGCTGTGCTGAAGATGCCGACCTGATCTTGCCGCAATGCCTCTCAGAACGTGTTTGTGAACGGTGGAGTCATGACCCGCCGCCTCTGGCGAGGCAGCGGGTCATGGTGAAGATCATGGCGATATAGACGATGGCTTCGTAGTGGTCGGGTCTGGTCTCGTAGTCGCGGACACAGCGGCGATGTTTGGTGATCCAGGCTAGGTGCGCTCGACGACCCAGCGGCGGGGAAGTACCTGGAATCCTTTGAGGTCATCGGTGCGCTTGATGATCCGAATAGTCAGTGCCAGAACGTGTTTCGCCCATTCGACCAGCCTTCCGGCGTATCCACCGTCGGCCCACACCAGGGTCACGGTGGCGAACCTCGCGCGCATCGCCGCCAGCAGCCGGATCGCGCCGTCGCGGTCCTGGATCGAGGCGACGGTCACCACCACTGCCAGTAGCAGTCCGAGACTGTCCACAGCGATGTGGCGTTTACGGCCGTTGGTCTTCTTCCCGGCGTCGTAACCGCGGCTGGCCGCGGGCACGGTGTCACTGCCCTGCACCGATTGCGAATCGATGATCGCCGCCGTTGGCTGCGGTGCCCGTCCGGCGTGGACCCGGACCCGGTCGCGCAGCGCGTCGTGGACCTGCCGCCAGGTCCCTGCGGCGGCCCAGCGGCGGAAGATCGCGTAGACCGTCATCGTGGGCGGGAACTCGCGTGGCAGCTGACGCCAGGCGATTCCACCACGAACCACGTAGGAGATCGCATCGAGAATCACACGCCTGCAGTATTTTTCATGCCTGCCGCCTTTGCCTCCCTGATTGCCCGGCGCCGGCAGCACCGCTTCCAGAACGGCCCATTGCGCGTCGGTGAGCGACGAGGACGGATACACCGCGCATCGATGCCCCGCACTGAGCCGCGGGCCGGGCACGACGAACACACGGCGATAGACGACGATGATGACAAGCGAACTCCTGGTGGCGTGCAGTAGATCTCAGCAATCACTGCTCTACCAGGAGTTCACCCATACCTCACGCGCCACGAACGAGCCGCCACCAAGATCACAAACACGTTCTAAGTCCTCGGTGGTGACCACCGCCGGGATTCAGGTGGGTCTGCGGGTCGTTCCCGCCGCCACGTGGGGCGCCGCGCTGCTGTACTTCATTGGGTCCAAGGCACGCTGCACGTCGCCCGCTCCGACACGCGGTTCGCGAGCATTGCCGCAGGGAAATCCTTGGCGCCGTTGATATCCGGCGTGTTCGACAGGGGGTCGACGGCTTGGTTTCCGATGTCACACACCGTGTCCCTACGATGCCAGGCGCTTCGGAGGACGCCCGGATGCTGCCGGGGGTATGGGATGCGCTCGCGGATGCGATCCAACGGTGCGAGCTCGGCGGCGATGATGATCGTGACCAGCGGCCTTTCGACCTCAGGCCGCGGGACCTTCGGCAGCGTTGTCGCTCGTGCCGCGCTTTTTACTGTTGGAGTATCCATCTCCAGTTCCGGGTTGGGGAAGGGGGTTCGGTGACGGTGCAGCGGAACGATGTACATCATGTGGCGTCGGCGGCTGTTGTGGTGGGTGCGGACGGATCGGTGGCCGCTGATCGGGCAGTGGTGTGGGCTTCGGATGTCGCGGTGCGGCGTCGCCGTACGCTGCGGATCGTGCACGGGCTGGACTTGCAGGCCGTGCGGCGGATGTACGGCGGGTACGCCGGGCGAGTGCCGCAGATGATCGAAGGGGCTCGCGACCACGGTGCGGCGGTTGCCGAACGGGCCGCGCAGCGGGCGCGGGCGGCGGCGCCAGGTGTTCAGGTGTCGACCCAGGTGTCCGACGCAGGCCCGGCCGCGGCGCTCATCGAGGCGAGCGCCACGGCCTATCTGGTAGCCCTGGGATCTGCTGGAGCCAGCGGGCTGGCCGCGCATGTGGGTTCGATCCTGTTGTCGGTATCGGGCCACGGCGAAGGAGCCGTGGTGGTGGTCAGAACCGGCGTCGACTGCGAGACGGTGCCCCAGCTCGGCCCGGTGGTCGTGGGTGTCGACGGCAGTTCGGTGAGCGAGTCCGCGATCGGCGCGGGGTTCGAGGAAGCGTCCGAGCGGGGCGCTGATCTGCTCGCGGTGCATGTATGGAGTGATCTGGGCCCTGGGCGGTTCGCCGGTGAATCCTCGATAGCCCGACCGGCCACCGACGTGCGGGAGGTGGAGCGTGCGATGCTGGCCGAGCGGTTGGCGGGCTGGCAGGAGAAGTACCCGGATGTGGCGGTGACCCGTAAGGTGTACTGGTCCGATCCTGTGGCGGTGCTGCAGCGTTTTTCCGAATCGGCGCAACTACTCGTGGTCGGCAGCCGCGGGCGCGGCAGTTTCCTGGGAATGCTCCTGGGTTCGGTGTCCAATGCGCTGGTACAGCACGCGTTCTGCCCGGTGATGGTAGTCCATCCTGCACAGCAGGACACCTAACGCCGGCCCGTGGATATTGTGGCGCGGCCCTGCGATCAACTCGACCCGTGCGCATGAGCGTGTGGTGCGGGCTGGTGCTGCATCGAGGAAAACCGTGCCTGCGCCACCGTCTCCCGGGCACGTAGTTCGTCGGTGGTCAAGATATAGGAATCGGAGCTGGGAAACACCAGGGCTCGGTGTCCCGTGTCGGACCAGTGCACCAGGAACGGCGGCTCACCGTCAGCCCGCGTGCACAGCAGGCTGCTCACCATCACGGCCGAACGCAGCGAGAGCCATGAGGAAGGCGGGCATTCGGTGTTCGGCAACACGGTTTTTGCCGGCGCACTGTCTCACTGTCGGAGGGCGCACAGAACAAGGGCATCGACGCGACATACGCCAAGGGGATCCTGACTGTCAGCGTTCCCGTGGGCGAGCCCGCATACGAGGTCACCGAGGTCGAGGTCAAGTCGGGTGAACAGCGGATATTCTCAACGCTGATGTGAGTCGGACGAAGCGGGCCCGCGGTGTAGCAGCGTGTAGAGGATTCCTGTGTTCTCCGGTTCTGGCCGGGCGATATGGGTGTCGTTATCGCGGGCGGTGAGTTCGTTGTGCACGTCGACCACTCCGTCGACGGCGCCTGTGAGCGCCGAGATGATCTCGATCATGCTCTGCCGCTCCACCTGCCCGGTGAGCGTGACGACGCCGTCGGTGACTGCCACATTCACATCGGCGGGTGGCACGCACATCGATCGAATCAAAACATCATCCCGGACGTCGGCCGCGATTTCCTCGGGCGGCCGTAGATAGATCGACAACAGGTCCCTGCGGTCGAGTATTCCGGCCAGCTCGCCGGTCCGGTCCAGGACCGGCGCCCGCTTGATGTCGTGGCGGGCCAAGACCGCGGCAGCGGTGGTCAACCGGTCGTCGAGTGTCAACGTCACCACCGGACTCGTCATGAGATCTGCCGCAATCGGCGGGACACCTTGGGACGCAACGTGTTTGTGTCGTAACATGCGGCGTACGCTGCTGGACTCGGCGGATTGGGCTTGTCTGTCCAGCAGGTCCGCCTCGGTGATCATGCCGGCCAGGTGGCCGTCGTCGTCGAGGACTGGTGCACCACTGATCTCATGGGCAGCCAGCGTTCGCGCCACCTCCTCGAACGGAGTTCGGGTCTGCACCGTGACCACGTCACGAGTCATGACATCGGCTATTCTCGTGTGCCCCATGGTGTCTCCCTTTCGTGAGACAAGGAACCAATTCACTGATGTGATGTGGGTGGAAGGTCGTGCGTGGCGCGAGGGGGACGCGCCGAAAGGCCCAGAGCTGACCTGTGGCAGGCGGTGGCGAGGTCGGTTGAGGTGACGATGCCGATCATGCGATGGTGCGCGTCCACCACGGCGATGGCATCGAGTTCGGGACGCAACACCACGCGAGTGGCCGCATTACTCAGAAGTTCGTCCGCATCGACGATCGCAGCCGGTGGGAGCGGGCGGGCCAGGGTCGCCAGCCGGGTTGCAGCCCGAACGGATGCCCGAACCCGCACCAAATCGGACCATGCCAGGACACCGACCGGACTGCGGTCCGCGTCGACCACGGGAAAGACCCGGTGCCCGCTGTCCGGAGCGTCCGACGCGAGCAGTTGTCCGATCGTCCATGTGCGCGGCACGACAATCGCGGGAGCCGACATGACATCCCGGATCCTGATCTCGCCCAGCCGATGTCGCAGGCCGGCGGTGGCGAGCTCGCTGTTGGCCGCGCTGCGCAGGAACCAGCCCAGCAGCATCAGCCACAATCCTCCCAGCTGGCGGGAGACGATTACGTCCAGGATGCCGAGAACGATGAGCGCAGTGCCCATGAAGTACCCGCTGCGTGCCGCGGAAGTCTCCGCGCGCAGCCGGTCACCGCTGCGCCGCCACAAGACTGCCCGTAACACCCGGCCGCCGTCGAGGGGTGCGCCGGGCAGCAGATTGAACACCGCCACGATCGTATTCATCAGCGCTAGCCACACCAGTGCGGCGGTGACTGCGCCGCCGGGCCGGACGGTGGCGGTCAGCGCCGCCGCGGCGAACGCCGCGATCCCGATCCCAAGGCTGGTCAGCGGCCCCGCGAGGGCGATACGCAGATCTGCCCGGGCGTCGCGTGGTTCCTCGGTCAGTTCGGACATTCCGCCGAGCAGCCACAGTACGATGCGGTGCACGCCGACGCCGTTGCGGCGGGCGACGATCGAATGCGCGAGTTCGTGTGCGATGAGTGAGGCGAACAGTGCCACCGCGCCAGCCGTCGCCACGGCCCACAGGAAGCCCGAGGCGCCGCGCCCGGCCAGCTCGATGCGCAGGATCCAGGCGAACGCCGCGATGGTGACTACGATCGACCAGTGTGCGCCGATCCGGATTCCTGCGATCGTCCCCAACGGGAAGGTTTGCGGCAACATCGAGCTACTCTTCGGTCGTAGTGGACAATTAGACGGCCGTCACGTCCGGACGGTCATCGGCGAGCCAGTGGTCCGGCTGCATAGGTCAGCCTGTTCGCTCGGCTTGCCGGGCGGACAGGGGAGTCGTACCCGTGCGGTTGGGACCATCGTCACCGGGCATGCGCCGACTCATCCTGCATGCCCGCGATACATTCGGTCGTCCGGTGATGACACAGTCCGGCCGCAGAGGCTGTCGCCAGTCAGCGCAGATCGCGACGGCGGAAACCGATTACCCCGGCCGTGAGCAGTGCCGTCGCGACCAGCAGCATGATCATCACTGGCATTGCGCGGAACGAATCGGCCGGCAGCTTGGGGACGTGACCCTGCGGGGAGATATCCAGACCCATTGCGGCACACCAGAAATCGATCTGAGCAAGTATAGTGCGATGCCCGCGGTGAATATTCCCCATGCGACGGGCGTCCAGCGCGGCAGCAGCCCGAACAGCAGGACGGTGACACCGGTGAACACCCACACCGCTGGTAGCTGGATCAAAGCCGCGCCCAGCACCCGCGGCAGCTTCCCGCGAATGTCCTGCGCGGAGGCACCGTAGACCAGTCCAGCGCAAAGGCCCGGAACCGCGAGTGCCACAGCCGGTCCAGCGATCGCGTAGACCAGATGTGATGCCGCCCAGCGCATTCTGCCGACAGCGCCGGTCAGCACGGTTTCGGCATGGTCCGCGTTCTCCTCCGAATGCAGCCGTAGCGCAGCCGAAATCGAATATGCGGTCGCCATCAATGCCGACCATCACAAAGGCAATCGAGACGAATGCGTCCTCGAGTGCCTGGGTGCCGCCGAGCCTGGCGATGATGTCGTGCAGGGCCGGGTTGGAGCCGAGTTCGGTGCCGACGTCGTGCACGAGGCTGCCGAAGACCAGGCCGATCAAGCTGGTTCCGAGGGTCCACATCAGCAGGGTGTCGCGCTGGAGGCGCCAGGCCAGTCCGAACGGCCCGGTCAGCGTGGACCCGCCGGTGGGTGGGCCGGGCCGGTCGGCGATCAGTCCGGCCCCCAGGTCGCGGTGGCGCAGCAGGGTGTAGGCGGCCCCTATGAGAACAGCGGCCGTCGCGATGTGCAGCAGCAGAACCGTCCAGTGGTCGCCGGCGTAGGGCCGCACCTGCAACGACCAGCCCTGCGGCGAGAGCCAGGTGAGCGGATCGGCCGGTCCGTCGGTGGCGTGGACGTCGCCGAAGGCACGCAGGAAGTAGGTCGTCACCAGTACCGCGAACGCGATGCCGCGTGCGGTGCGGGCGCTGGCGCTCAGCTGTGCGGCGACCGCGGCGACACCGGCGAACGCGATGCCCGAGCCGGCCTCGGCGAGCCCGAATGCCAGGCCGCCGTTACTCGGCACACCGGCGACGGTGATGCTCGCGGCGCCGATCAGACCGGTGAGTAGCGCGGCGCCGCAGGCTACCAGCAGCGCCGCGGTGAGGTTGGCCAGACGTCCGACCTGTGTCGAGGCCATCAGCTCCTGGCGTCCGGTTTCCTCCTCGGCGCGGGTGTGCCGGATGACGACCAGGATGGTGGCGATCGCGATGAGGGTGTGGAACACGCCTGCTTTCCACACTCCGACCATGCCGAGGGTGGTGTTGTAGACCGGCCCGTACATCGCCAGCTGCGCCGGACTGGTGTTGATCGCATGGGCGAACGCTGCTCGGTCGGCGACCGTTCTGTAGACCTTCTCGATACTCTTCACATAGACGCTGCCCAGCGGAATCGACAGCAGAAGCACCCACAGCGGCAACACGACCCGGTCGCGCCTCAGATACAGCCGCAACAACCGCCGAGTGCCAGCGAAATCCGATGGCCCGCGGCTGGGTGCGGTTGCGGGCGGGCGGTGCGGGGTTGCGGTGTCCGCGGTCATTTCGACGCCTTCGCGGCCGTGTGGTTCGCTGCGGCCGTGTCGGCGGCGCCCGGTGAATGGGCGAGCGAATAGTGGCGCAGGAAAAGCTCTTCCAGCGTCGGCGGCCGGCTGACCAGGCTTCGGACTCGGGTGTCGCCGAGTACGCGGATCAGCTCGCCGAGGTGTTCGCCCTCGACCTGGCAGCGCAGGGTGTGATCTTCGATGCCGAGGTCGAAGACGCCGAGGATCCGGCTGAGATCGCCTGGGTCACAGGTCAATTCGGCCTCGATCGAGGTTCGGCTGAGGTGGCGCATCTCGGCCAGCGTGCCGCTTTCCACCGTTCGGCCAGCGCGGATGATGGTGACTTGGTCGCACAGTGCTTCCACCTCGGACAGGATGTGGCTGGACAGCAGCACGGTCACCCCGCGATCGGCGGCCTCTCGGGCGCATTGCCGAAATACCTTCTCCATCAGCGGGTCCAGGCAAGAGATCGGCTCGTCGAATAGCATCAGCCGGGCCTTGGAGGAGAATGCCGAGATCAGCACGACCTTCTGCCGGTTGCCTTTGGAATAGGCCCGGGCGCGCGTACTCGGGTCGAGTTCGAAACGCTCGGTCAGACTCCGCCGCCGTTGCGGGTCGAGGCCACCACGCATGCGCGCCAGCAGATCGATGGTTTCGCCGCTGGACAGCGACGGCCACAAAGCCACATCGCCGGGAACGTACGCGATCCGGGCATGCAGGGCGACCGCATCGGACCACGGATCGCGACCGAGTACGCGAACCTCACCCGAACTGCGAGTCAGGATCCCCAGCAGAACCCGAAGCGTTGTGGTCTTGCCCGCCCCGTTGGGGCCGAGGAAGCCGTGGATCTGCCCCACACCGACGTCGAGGTCGAGACCGTCGAGAGCTCGTACCTGCCCGAACGTCTTGCACAGATCTCGGAGAACGACCACCGGCGACATCGGAACTCCTCACTAGTCTGCGCCTTCTCCTCGAGGCTGCCGGAACATGCGGCGCGGCGAAGGGGCGGAGCGCCTGGGTCACCAGCTCACACCGAACAGCCGGGACCACACCAGAGAAGTAAGGTCATCGATGCCGCGGCCGCGGCCTCGAACCGGCCGCCGCGACGATGGATCGATCCGCCCAGCCGCAAACCCGCGATCAAGTCGCGCATCGCCCAACAGTGCATCCAGAGACCGATGAAACGTGAACGTCCCACGCCCATCGGGGCACCGCGGCGCACTAACCTGTCCCGCCACCGGTCCCATACCGTGCCGCGGTGAGCAACTCGTTCAGAGACCACGGCTCCAGCAAGCTGTCAATTCAGTTCGAAGGGTCATCGCAGCAAGGACTAGTGGATGATCGGGGCGGGCATCTTCACCGCGCTCGCCCCCGCAGCCGAGGCGGCGGGGTCCGGGCTGCTGATCGCGCTCGCGGGCGCGGCGGTGTCCTGCGCAGAGCGCGTCGCGGGTTCGAGCCCCCAGCAGGGAACGCAAAACATGGGCAACCCGAAAACGGATGGTCATCGTGGGTGTGTATCCGATTTGACGCTTCGGTGAACGTGCCATGTCGAGACTGGTGGGCGCTGCCCGGAGTTACTGAATCTGCCGCATCCGCCAGCAGCCGCTTCAACCGAGCGTTCTGCTCGCGAGTTCTTCGAGCTCCTTGGCCGCCTCGGGTCCACGCCACCGTACTGGTGGCGCCAGTTGTACAACGTCGCCGTCGACACCTCGATCTGGGCGGCTACCTCTTCGCCGGTCTTGCCGGGCCCTCACCAGGCCAAACAAGGACTCTGATACCGATCGGTCTCATCTATGGGGGTTGCCCGCCACCAATCTATGTTGACATCGGTCACTTTCGGGAGGCACACTCAACCCGAATGTTTCCGCCGGTCACACTGGCTGGGGATGAGAACGGACGAAAGGTGAATCTGATGGCAGGCACGAAGGTCCTGGTCACCGGAGCTACGGGCCGGATCGGTACCGCGGTGACCACGCAACTCCTGGAGAAGGGTGTAGCGACCAGAGCGATGGTGCATCGTGAGGATGCGCGCAGCGCGCGGCTAGGTGCTCTTGGTGCCGAGGTTGTCGTTGGCGACATGCTCGATATCGTTCAGGTGGGGGCCGCTGTGGAGGGCGTTGATCGGGTGTATTTCAATCCTCCGTACCACTCGCACATGCTTGACGGTGCCGTGGCGTTCGCTGTGGCCGCGCGGCAGTCGAGAGTGGAGACGGTGGTGGCACTGGGGCAGTGGCTGTCCAGTCCGGAGCATCCGTCGTTGCTGACACGGCAGATCTGGTTGACACATCGTTTGTTCGAGTTATTGCCGGACGCTGCCCATATCGCTGTTGATCCGGGGTTCTTCGCCGACAATTACCTGAACGTCATGCCGGTCGCCGCACAGACCGGGGTGCTGCCGTTTCCGACGGGCGGGGGTCTCAACGCGCCGCCGTCCAATGAAGATATCGCTCGGGTTGTCGTCGGCTCGCTGCTTGACCCGCGTCGTCACAATGGCAAGCGGTACCGGCCGACCGGACCCAAGCTGCTATCCGGTGCGGAGATCGCTGCGGCGATGGGGGAAGCGTTGGGGCGCCGCGTTCGTCACGTGGATATTCCGCCGAAGATGTTCCTGAAGGCGGTACGTGCCGGGTCGAAACGGATGGGCTTCGATCCGTTCGTCGAATCGTGCTTGAGCCATTATGTTGCCGAAACCGGATTGGGGACCTTTGGGTTTGGCGGGCCGACGACGCATGTCCGGGACGTGGCAGGGGTCGAACCGGAGGACTTGGTCACGATTTTCCGCCGCCACGCTGGTCGGCCGGAGTGTCAGCGATCGATCGGGAATTTCCTGCGCGGGGGCTGGGATTCGTTGGTCATGATGGCCACCCCGGCGCGCAACATCACGCGCTTCGAGCGTGTCCAGCAACATCCGCATCCCGCGGTCCCGCGTCTGTCCGGTGACTCGGAGATCTGGCGCAGCGAGCACGACGTCAAAACTGACACCGTTGCGGCTTGACGTCGGTGTGGACCGGTAGGTGATCTAGCGGGATGACGTGCTGGTGCGGGAAACCTCGGAATGTCAGATTCCGGGGAGGCGCGGAGAAGGTATGTAACCGGCATGTGACCATGTCAACCTGCTCATTTTCTGCGATCCTTGCGGTATGAGTGCCGCCAGCGCTGACGCGCGACGCCGAAAGTCGTATCATCACGGTTCCTTGTATGCGGCCTTGGTCGAGGCAAGCGTCTCGCTCGCGCGCGAAGGCGGTCCGGACCGGGTGATCCTGCGGGAGGCCGCTAGGGTTGCCGGTGTCTCGCATTCGGCGGCGTACCGGCACTTCGCTGATCGCGACGCACTGATGGCGGCCGTGTCGCGTCGGGCGCGCAGCGAACTCGCCGCCGAGATGCGCAGGCGGGTCGATATGGCCGCAACTCCGGGTGAGGCTTTGGGAGCGGTCGGCGCGGCCTACATCGACTTCGCGCTGACCGAATCCGGATTATTTCGCGCGGCTTTCACGTCCCATCCGACGACATCGGGCACAGGAAACGGATCGTCCGACACGTCGAGTGACATATCGGACGGTGGTGAAGAGCCGTTCGATATCCTCGCCGAAGTTTTGGACTCCGCGATGGCGGCCGGGCAATTGGCGCCCGAGCGCAGGCCGGGTGCCGAGATCGCCGCATGGTCGGCTGTCCACGGTCTGGCAAGTCTTCTGCTCAACGGTTCATTTTCCGTTACACCGGCCGACATCGAGTTCTATTCCGCTCGGGTATTTGAGCTGATCGGTCGCGGTCTGCTGCAGCTGCCGGAGTCCACGGAGTAGATCCTGTGTCGCGGACAACTCGACGCGCCGCTCACCAGCTGACCGCGCCCCAGAGTAATTCCGGCTGCAGCTGCTCCATCGAGTGGCGGATATTCGTGGTCGTATCGAGGCTATTGACTCTGTCGGTGATCTTGGATTCGGTGTGTCGTGGCTGACAGCTGTCGTTCCGCGGGCGCGAATACTGCTGCATCCCTTGGAGGAACAGGTGAACGTCACTCGGACCCGGACCGGCCAAGACGGTCCCGCCGCTGACGGCGCGGATGGCCCGCGTCAGCAATCCTCGCGGTACCACGGCCCCAGCGCACCGACTCCACCCATCTGTCGGCCGCGGTGCGATGTGACCCGGCTCGAGCTGGTCACCGAGGCCGTCCGCGCCGCGCTTGTATTCAGGCGAGTACTTTCTCCTCTGATGGCCCACGAACTATTTCCCTCTCACTTCCAGTAACCACCCTATGTGGCATCACTTTCCGGAGAGAACCGGACACCTCGAGGAACCCGATCGCCGGTGGCGGCCTTCTCGTCTGAGAGTAGTTCGGACAGCGGTCGTCGAGACGGCGGCGCCCCTCGACGAAGGGGAGCATTGTGGTGACTCGTGAGTGGCCTTGTGGCATCGACTATCCTGCGGGAACGCGAATGTGGACTGGAAGTGCCGTCGCGGGTCACCATGTGAGGGGCAGTTCGTCTAGAGAGATGGTGAGTCGGTCTGTATTCAGATGTAGCGCTGAGGATGGCGCGGCGAGTCGGAGTTCGGGCAGGCGTCGCGGGACCCGGCCGAAGGTCTCGTGGAGTTCAAGCCTGGCGAGGCTGGCACCGATGCAGTAGTGGACGCCGTGCCCGAATGTCAGATGGGGATTTGGGGTGCGCGTGATGTCGAAGGCGTTGTGGGCTTCGAAGGTGTGAGGGTCGCGGTTGGCGGCCTGGGCGGCGAGGATGATCGCGTCACCGGCGGGAATGACAGTGTCGCCGATGGCGATATCTGTGCGGGCGTAGCGCAGGAGTCCTCCCAACTCGCTGAGGGTGGACAGACGGAGGATCTCCTCGATGGCACTGCGTGTGAGTGCGGGGTCGCTGTGTAGCGCGGCGAGCTGCTGGGGGTGGGTCAGCAGGAGCAGGAGTCCGAGGTCGATACGAATGACCGTGGTTTCGTGACCGGCGAACAGCAGCATGGCTGCGATCTGCGCGACCTCGCCGTCGGTGAGGCCATGATCGTGCTGGGCTGCTAGTAGATCGCAGATCACATCGTCGCGAGGGTGATTCCGCTTGTGTGGCAGCAAGTCGTGAATGTAGGTGGTGAGGTCACGTTGGGCAGTCTTGACACGGGTCGGGTCTGTGAGCGAGGTCAGGTCGGTCGCCCATCGCCGGAACTGTATGTGGTCCTCACAGGGCACGCCGAGCAGTTCGCAGATCACCAACACCGGTAGAGGCACGGAGAACGCGTGATGCCAGTCCGCCGGTGGGCTGGGCAGTTCGTCGAGTAGGTGCTCGACGAGGTCCCCGATCCTGGTTCGTAATGTGTCCATACGTCGGGGTGAGAAGGCGGGGCCGAGTAGACGACGCATTCGACGGTGCTGATCTTGTTCGGTGTCATAGTCGCCGATCGGCCCGCCGAGCAGCGGCGAGTCCGACAGTCGCGCCGCTCGTTCGGGCCTCGGGTGCGAACGCCCAAGGCGTTCGTCTCCGAACAGCGCCGCTACATCATCATGGCGGGTGACGAGCCATGCCGTGTCGCCAGTGACTGTCCGGACGCGGGTGGCCGGTGCAGCGTGCTGCAGTTCGAAGTAGCGCTGAGCGATCTCGAAAAGCCCTCCGGTACGGGTGAACGGGAGTTGGTCCACGGGTTCAGTCATGCGGAGGCCTCCAGGTCAGTTGTCCGTTGTGGGGACGGCCCCCGGTCCTCGCTGCGATCGCGCGGTCGCAGGGTCCAGACGGCCAGGGGCGCGAGGGTGACGATCGGAATGAGGGCGGAGACGGTGACCATCGTCCCTACCGGAAGCAGGTACGACAGGCCGATCCGGGCGGCGGACTCGGCCAGTAGAACGAGGCCCCACAGCGCTGTGGTGCGACGGCATTCCGCTCTGACCGCGGCGCAATCCCAGAGGTTCTCGTAGTCGGTGCGGTCTCGCTCGTCGCCTGACACGTAAAGACGGCGCCTGAGCGTGAAGATCAATGGTCGTCGCCACAACAATGACCCCAGGAACACGACGCCCAGGACGCAGGTGGTTACAGATTCTTTGACCAGCAGCACCCTCCCATCATGGAATGCGACTGCTGCGACGAGACCGATGGCGATTGTCATCAGCGAGAGCAGGGCGAGCGGATCGGCCTCGCGGCGCCGCAGCAGCACCAGCGCACCGCCGGTCGCAGGGAAGGCAGCCGAGATGGCAAGGGCGCCTGCCGACGACATCCCGTGCCTCGTCAGCGCCTGGTAGGCGACCACTGGCGCCATCAAGTTGAGCAGTACGGCGGGGCTCCGCAGGAGTCCGGTGAAGCTGCCTCTTTGCTTGGGATCCATGGGGTGCCCTTCTGTATACGCGCTGGTGTATACAGCGGAGTGTACACTTGGAGTCGATGGGATGTGAAGATGGTGAGCATGAGCACCACGGAAGGCGGGCGGCGGCGACTACTATCTCGCGGCGAGAGGCGTGATCAGCTGGTACGAGCAGCCGCCTCAGCGTTTGCTCACAACGGCTTCGCAGCGACAGGCTTGGATGACGTGGCCCGACATGCCGGAGTCACGCGTGCGATCATCTACCGACACTTCGCGTCGAAGACTGAGCTGTACCAGGCGGTACTCGAGGACACACAGAACCGGCTGCGTGAGCGCGTCGGTGCACCCAACCAGTACACCGGGAACACTGTTCGCGAGCTGGTATCTGCCGCATGTGACGACCCGGACGGCTTCCGCTTGCTTTTCCGGCATGCGCCGAACGAGCCGGAGTTCGCCGGCTATACCTGGCAACGTGATGCCGTCGCTGCTCAGATCGCCGATCACTACCTACATGACACTCTGACCGAGCCCGCGCACCGCAGGTGGGTCGCCACCCTGCTGCCGAAGCTGACGATCGAGCTCATCCTCAGCTGGCTCGACGCCGGCCGCCCGACCAATCAAGACGACCTCGTCCACGCGATCCGCGCCACCTCACGTGCGCTGACCAATCGTCCGTGATCCGCTGCTCACCACAACCACTCGACACCTGGCAACGCCGCGCGTCATGCGCGATCGGTGTCAACAACGCCATGACCCACAACAACTAGACGACGCAGGCTGATAGGGTGCCGTAAAGGTGGAGGATTAACCGGCTACTCGTGGGTATAAGGCGCAGGAATCACGGAATCGGCTTTCGGTTATCGCGGTGTGAAAGGTGCGAACCATGAAGCTTGTAGTCATCGGCGGTACCGGACGGATCGGCTCGCAGGTGGTCCAGAAACTGATCGCGGCCGGGCATGAGGCCGTGCCTGCGGCACCGTCCACCGGTGTCGACGTGATCACTGGGAAGGGTCTGGATCAGGCGCTGGAGGGCGCCGATGTCGTGGTCAACGTGGCGAATTCGCCGACCTTCGACGAGGCGTCGGTGGACTTCTTCCGCACGTCCATGAGCAATCTGCTTGCCGCGGGCAGCAAGGCCGGCGTCGGGCACCTGGTGGTCTTGTCGATCGTCGGTGTGGACCAGGCACAGGACTTGGTTTATTACCGGGCCAAGACCTTGCAGGAGGATCTGCTCCGGCAGGGCCCGATGCCGTATTCCATCGTGCGCGCCACCCAGTTCTTCGAGTTCATGGACGCGCTGTTGTTCGAGACCTCCGACGGTGATGCTGTTCGCCTGCCCGCCACTCGTGTGCAGCCGATCGCCGCCGCGGATGTCGTCGACGCGGTTGTCGAGGTTTCCACTGGCGCCCCGTTGCAAGGAATACGCAATATCGCGGGCCCGGACGTCTTCCAGCTCGACGAACTCGGCAGGATCACTCTCGCGGCGCGGAACGACAAACACACGGTGATCACCGACGATGAGGCGGGCATGTTCGCGGCCGTCAACGATGATGTGCTGATCGCGGGGCCGGATGCCCGTTTGGCGCCCACGCACTACCGGGACTGGATCCGACTGCCCCACTGATCGGTCAGGGCAGCGACCAGACGATTACGAGCATCGCCCGAGGCCAGCACCAAATGCCATGGTTGCACGTTGGAGTTCGATGGAGCGCACATCGCCAGCGCTACGGCATCTTCCACGAGGTGGCGGGGTGCCGGCGCTGGGAGAAACATTCGCGTAGAGCGACGCAGTCTGATCGTTTCATCGAGATCGAACATCGGACCCCCTTCGGCCGGAATGCTATCGGCAGCGAGCAGCTTGCTGTCCCGTAATGGTTGCAATAGATACCGTATCGAATGAAGTAGTCTGGCGGCATGGCCGCCGATGTTCCTCGCCATACCGCCGCCTCGCGTGCGACGGACCGTCCCGGGGATCCTTCGCCTTTCGCTCTCGGCCTGCTGCTGCGCCGGGCGCATTGGCGGGCGGCGTCGGTGATGGAGGAGGCGCTGCGGCCCCTGGGCATCGAGTTGCGGCATTTCGCGGTGTTGATCGAGCTGGTCAATCAGGGGCCCACGGTCCAGCGGGATCTGGTGGCGGCCACGGGGTCGGACAAAGCTGGGATCATGCGCATCGTGGACGACCTGGAGCGCAAGGGTCTTGCGGTGCGCAGGGCGGTTCCGGGCGACCGCCGAGTCCGGGCAGTGGAGCTCACAGCCCGGGGGCTGGAGCTCTTCGATGCTGCCCATGTGGCGGCGAAGCCGCTGGCTGAACGTCTTGTTGCCGAACTGGGTCACGGCGAGTCCGAGCAGCTGGCCGATCTGTTGACCCGACTTGCCCATCCCGCAGATGCCGAGGCGTAGGCGTGTCCCCGCGCTCCCGTTGTCGGCCGCGTCGGCGCTTCGATGCGGTTGCGCGGCGAACCCGGCTTCGAGAGGTGCTGGTTATCAGGATGTCTCCGTCGGGTAGTGACCGTCGGCGCGGCGTTGTCGCGGAGGGGCGCGGTCGGCGCGGCTGGCCGCATACCTGGACGGTACACATTTCACGGTTACCCGACATCACGGTCATTTCGATGCGAGCCGCGCCCACGCCCGAACCGGCGGTTATCGACATTCTCGGCTGCACGTGCCCATTTCCAGGGTGCCGCTGGCACCGTTGGGGAGGGCGTGGTCGCTGGGTATATACCTTGCGATGCCCTCGGGCGAGGAGCAGACAGCGTTTTCGGGTTCGGGACGGTCAGGCGGCGAGACGCTCTGCGAGTTCTTTGGCTTTGGTGGTCGCCTCCTCGAGCGCGCGCTGCCGGGATGCCTCGTAGAGAGGGATCAGTTCGGACATGGCCGGGTTTCTGGGGGCATGGGTGAGTTCCGGGACGATGAAGTCGAGGTCGAGGCCGAGGGTGTCGGCGAGGACGGCCTCGAGGTAGTTCTGTACGAACTCGAAGCCTTCGCGTGGGGTGCCCGGCGCGTAGGAGCCGCCGCGGCTGGCGACGACGACTACCGGGGTGCCTTGGGCCGACGGGATTTCGCCGGCGGTTCGGCCGAGCAGCAGCACGTTGTCCAGCCATGCCTTGAGGGTTGAGGGGATCGAGAAGTTGTACATGGGCGCGCCGATCAGCACGGTGTCCGCGCGCTCCAGTTCCTCGATGAGCTGCGCGCGTGCGGCGAACGCGGCGGATTGCGCCGGGGTGCGTTGGGTGGGGGTGGCGTATCCGGCGGACCAGGCGTCGGCGGTGATGTGCGGGACGGGGTCGGTGGCGAGGTCGCGGGAGATCACCGTGCCATGCGGGTGTTGTTCCTGCCATGTCTTGCGGAAGGCGGCGGTGACCGTCCGGGACGAGGACGCTTCGCCGGGGAATACGGATGAGTCGATGTGCAGCAGTGTGGCCATGAGCTTTCTCCAAGGTGTAAGTGCCCGCGACGGCAGAGCCGGGGGCCGGCGATTCGATATCTCCATGATGGTATCGAACGATATGATATTGAATGATACTATATTGTGTGTAACGAAGATGGCGACCGAGTGGATGGAGCCGGGCAGTCATGGAGATCTATGAAGCGGTGACGAGCCGGCGAGCGGTGCGTGGGTTCACCGACCACCCTGTCCCGAGGGACGCGCTGGAGCGGGTTCTGTCCGCCGCGGCCTGGGCGCCGTCCGGATCGAACATTCAGCCGTGGCACACATACGTGGTGACCGGCACGCCGCTGGCTGAGATCAAGAAGCGTGCGGGCGATCGTCTGGCCTCGGGCGAGCCGTGGGACGAGCCGGAGTACGAGATGTATCCGCCCGCACTGAATTCCCCCTACTGCGAGCGCCGGGCCGCTTTCGGGGAGCAGCGATACGGCGCGCTCGGCATTGCGCGAGAGGACCTGGAGGCGCGTCACAGGGCGGCTGCGGCGAACTGGGATTGCTTCGGTGCCCCCGCTGCCTTGTTCTGCTATGTCGACCGTGACATGGGTCGGCCGCAATGGTCCGACGTCGGCATGTATCTGCAGACCGTCATGCTGCTGCTGCGCGCCGAGGGGCTGCACAGTTGCCCGCAGATGGCGTGGGCGAAGTTCCACAGGACCGTCGCGCAGGTCCTCTCGCCACCGGCCGAGTTGGTCCTGTTCTGCGGCATGTCGATCGGGTTCGAGGACCTCACCGCAGGTGAGCCTCGTACAGGCCGAGCTCCGCTCGATGAGACGGTCACGTTCGTCGACGGCCTGCGGCGCGGCTCCTTATCGGCTGATCAACGCACTATTCCTTGCGCTACCCGGGTAACCACTCATATGCCTGTTCCGCATATGACCTCTCTGAAAGGCATGGCATGAAGATCGCAGTCATCGGCGGCACCGGGCTGATCGGATCGCAGGTCGTGGAGAACCTGACCGCCGCTGGACATGAGGCGATTCCGCACTCGAAGTCCACTGGCGTCGATGTCATCAGCGGCCAAGGGGTGGCCGAGGCGGTGGCGGGAGCCGATGTCGTGGTCAACCTGACGAACTCCCCGACCTTCGACGACGCTTCCCTGGCCTTCTTCCAGACCTCGATGGACCACCTCGTGGCCGCGGCCCGCAAGGCCGGTGTCGGTCACATCGTCATCCTGTCGATCGTCGGCACGGACCTGGTACCGGAGCTGGACTACTACCGCGCCAAAGCGCTCCAGGAGAACCTCCTCGCGGCCGGAGCTGTCCCCTACTCGATCGTCCGGGCAACGCAGTTCATGGAGTTCATGGACGCGGTCCTGTCCTGGACCGCTGAGGGCGACATCGTCCGGCTGCCCGCCACACCGATCCAGCCGATCGCATCCAAGGACGTGGCGGTCGCGGTGGCCCAGGTCGCCGTCGGTGCCCCGTTGAACGGCATTCGCAACATCGCCGGGCCCGAGATCTTCACCCTGGACGAGCTGGGCCGGATCACCCTGTCCCGCAAGGGCGACAACCGCACCGTGGTCACCGACCCCACCGCTGGCATGTTTGCCATCGTCAAGGGGGAGATCCTCACCGACAAGGACGCCCACCTCGCCACCACCAGCTACACCGACTGGCTCTCCTGACAGCAGCACCTCCCGGCTTGCCTGTTTCGTTGCGCCAGCCGGGTGTGGTGGCTCGACCGGGCGGCGGAAACCGGCCGCGGTAACCCGAGCCACGATCAGGTGAAGGCAAGTCGCACGCATCCGGTTGGTTTGGTGGTAGGGGGTTCCGGAAATAATCGTCGAAATCCAAGGAAGTTCAGGTAGTCGTTGGTCGGCGCCCCTCGAACCGCAGTGCGTCGGCCCCAGTGATGTGTGCGAGCTTCGAACTCAACGTAATCGGTTGGCTGACAGTGACTTCGGGTGTGGTTGGAATGTCCGTAGGATGTGGCCAACTTATGGTGCGGTGAATGGTGGAGCGGCTGACACTGTGTTCCTCGGCGAGGTCGGCCGGGCTCGCGGTGTCGGCGGAGCCGCGGTTGGTTGGCCTGTTTTGCGCGCCGTGAGAGGCAGTTTCCGTTTGCCGGACCCGGATATGCCCTCGTGGGCGTAGAACATGTCGCGTTTGAGAGCGCGCACCGATTCGCCCTTATGGGACGGACGATCCAGCACCGACAGTCTGTATTAGACAAAACATTGTGGCGTAGACGGCCCCGAGCTCCCGAAGCCGCCACACGGTGCAAGGTGGTGGGCGTATCGTCCAGAGACTCGTCGAGCAGGATCCGACGCGATACTCCTGCGCACGGCATTTCGCCCCCGCGTATCCGAGTTAGGGTCCGCCCATGCCTCGGTCGGCCGCTCGACGCGGCTCGGGGGCAGGGGGGAGGAATCAGCACAATGGTTTAGGTCTGGTCGTCGGTCCTGGCAACTGGCGCGTTCTTCATGACCGACTCGATGCCGTCGAGGGCGGCGGTCCTGCTCTCGTAGGCATCCCCCTGCGCGATTACCTCGCCATTGCCTGCCTTGAGCCTGAACCGGAATTTGCCGGCGCTGTCCTTGTACAGCTCGAACTTGGCAGCCATGCGCTCACCTCGTCTCCACGTCGAACACGGATAATTCTTCGGTCCGAAATCGACTGTAGATCTCGGCACTGCGGCCGCAGCCAGGACACACGCTGACTCGCGAACACCTACCCCGACCAGGCCTTACGAGAGTTTCGTTGTTTTCTGCGCCAGTCGCAAGGTTCGGTGGCGCGGGCGTGCGCGAGTCGGTAGGAGTCGGTGTCGGTTTCAATGATGTGGCCGCCGAAGGTGAGCCTGTCGACGATCGCAGCGCAGAGCCGCGGGTCTCACCGCGCTCCCCAAATTCACGACCACGAACATCTCCCACCCAAGCGCTCTCGAGATTCACGACCAAAAGCTACCCACGTTCGCGATCAGAACCAAGGCTGATGCACCGAAAGTATTATGGGCGTTGGACTTCCAGTTCGACTCCACGGTCGACGGCCGGACGGTGAAGATCGCATCGATGATCGACGAACACATCCGCGAGCCTCTGCTACACATGGTGGAACCGTCGATCACCGCCGACGTCCTGCTCGGAGCGAATCGGGGATTCGAACCGAGCGCGAGTGGTGCCCTGGGAGGGCCCGAACCTGCGAAGTGCGAGCTGGGGATTCGTCGAAGATATTTGGACCTGCGACATGGCCAATCGCGTTTACCTGCGCAAATGCTGTCGCAGGTTCGTGCCCCCGGCAGGACATGCAAAACATGGGCAACCGGAAAACGCCTGGTCATCGTGGGTGCGTACCCGATCTAGGTATCGGGATGCCCTGTGCCGATTATGCAGCCGGTCCCGTCCGTTTACACCCTTTACAGCTGCGGGTGGGGGCTGTGTGCAGGTGGTACCGATGGTGATCTGCCGGTTCCGGTGGACAGCTGGTGGTCGAGGCTGACTTCTCGTTGTCCGACTGACGTCTCACTTTTGCCCGGGAGTAAGGTCGTCCCGTCTCGTCGCGTGTCGAGTTGGGAAGAAGAGAATCGCATGTTGGCGGTCCATGCCTTCTGGTCTGTGGGATCGGGTTTGTGTCTGTGGGCGGAGGACTCCGACCGGGCGGTGAAAAGCCCAAGTCAGGCGCTGCGGTCTGCCCGGCCGCATCCTTTTGCCGCACCCGCCGAAGTGCTCGGGGGACTGCACCCGGGGAAGTTCGATACGGCGGTGCTGCGGCTGCCGTCGCTGCGTTCGGCGCCGTTGGATTCCCCGGAGCTGGTGCGGGTGACACCCCGTCCGGCGCCGTCGTCGGAGGCGGCACTGCTGGCGTGGACGGTGCCAACCGTGCGGCTTGGTGTGTCCTCGGAGGTGTCGCTGTCGGACGAGCGATTGCCCGGCTTTCGTTATGGTGCGTCGGTCGATTTCCTGGGCGAGCTTGCCGGGTATGCGCGAGACTGGTCGAACGGGGTCGGGTGCTGCCCGCGCTGGCCGATGCCGAGGACGGTCCGCGCGCCTACTGGCGGCCGGTGTTGCGTGGCCTGGATATCACAGCATTGAATTCGTTGATTGTCTCGATGCCGCCGGTGTGCCGGGCGGCGTTCGCCGAGACTCTGGATGAGCCGGACCCGCATGAGCTGGTGTTGTCGGAACTGCTGGTGATGGTGGACGCGCTGGCTAGGAGGCAACTGCCGGCCGATCTCGATCTGCTGCCGGCGCGTCGTGGTCGTGCGCCGAAACGTCTGCCGGCGGTGGAGGCTTGGGTGGCTGCGTTGACCGGGCTCGATGGGCGGTTCGACGCGGATCCGGCGCAGGTGCGGGTGTTGGCTGCGGGACTGGCGGAGTGGGACGAGGTGGGGACGGGTGTCGTCGGTCCCGCGCATGCGACCTTTCGTTTGTCGGATGCGCAGGGTTCGCCGGATGCCGGGGACGGCGAGCAACCCGACCCGGTCCCGGCCCCGAGCTGGCGGCTGGAGTTTCTGTTGCAGTCCAGTGCGGACCCGAGTCTGCTGGTGCCCGCCGCGCGGGCGTGGGACGACGACGGCAGTCTGAGCCGCTGGATCGCCCGCCCACAGGAGGTATTGCTCGGCGAACTGGGCCGGGCCACTCGGGTGTATCCCGACCTGGCGCAAGGGTTGCGGGTGGCGCGACCGTCGGGTCTGGAGTTGGATGCGGAGGGCGCGTATCGGTTCCTCTCGACGGCAGCGCCGATGCTGGACGAGGCCGGATTCGGGGTGCTGTTGCCCGCGTGGTGGAACGGGCGTCGCAAGCTCGGGCTCGCGTTGTCGGCGTCCGCGCCGGTCGACGGGGTGGTGTCGAAGAAGGGGGCGTTCGGGCGTGAGCAGCTGGCCGATTTCTCCTGGCAGCTGGCAGTGGGCGGGGACGTGCTCACCGAGGAGGAGATCGCGGCGCTGGTCGCGGCCAAGGCTCCACTGGTCCGGCTGCGCGGGGAGTGGGTCGCGGTGGATCCCGAACAGTTGCGTCGCGGGCTGGAGTTCCTGCAGCGCGCGCCGTCCGGCCGCAAGAGCGTCGGCGAGATCCTCGCGTTGGCGGCGGCCCACCCCGATGATCTCGACCTGCCGCTGCAGGTGATCGAGGTTCGTGCCGACGGCTGGTTGGGAGACCTGCTGGCCGGTACCGCCGCGCAATCCTTGCGTCCGGTTGATCCGCCGACAGGTTTCTCGGCTACGTTGCGTCCGTATCAGCGGCGCGGATTGTCGTGGCTGGCGTTTCTGTCCTCGCTTGGATTGGGCAGCTGTCTGGCTGATGACATGGGCCTGGGCAAGACCGTGCAACTACTGGCGCTGGAAGCGGTCGAGCGCGGGATCCGAAAGCGCGGGCGCCGCAAGGATGCTCAGTCCTACCCGACCCTGCTGATCTGCCCGATGTCGCTGGTCGGCAACTGGCAGCGAGAGGCTGCGAAATTTGTTCCAGGACTGCGGGTTTACGCCCACCACGGCCGGGAACGTCTGGCGGGTGAAAAGTTGGCGGAGCACCTCGCCGACATCGATGTGGTTGTTACCACGTACGCCACCGCGACCCGCGACCTGGATGAACTCGCTGAATATCATTGGCGCCGCGTGGTTCTGGATGAGGCTCAGGCCGTGAAGAACAGCCTCTCCCGTGCCGCGAAAGCGGTGCGGGAGTTCGAAGCCGAGCACCGGGTGGCATTGACGGGTACGCCGGTGGAGAATCGGCTGGCCGAAATGTGGTCGATCATGGACTTTCTCAATCCGGGTGTGCTCGGTTCGCCGGAGAAGTTCCGGACGCGGTTCGCGATCCCGGTGGAGCGGCACGGGCAGGCCGAGCCTGCCGAGCGGCTGCGTGCCATTACCCGTCCCTATATCCTGCGGCGGGTGAAGACGGACCCGGCGATCATCGACGATCTGCCGGAGAAGATCGAGATCAAGCAGTACTGCAAGCTGACCGCCGAGCAGGCGTCGTTGTATCGGACGGTCGTCGACGACATGATGGAGCGGATCGAGGGCAGCGATGGAATCGCCCGCCGCGGTAATGTTCTCGCGGCCATGGCCAAGCTCAAGCAGGTCTGCAATCATCCCGCGCACTTGCTGCACGACCGGACGGTGATCGGGCAGCGTTCGGGCAAGCTGATCCGGCTCGAGGAGATCCTGGAGGAGATTCTGGCCGAGGGCGATCGGGTGTTGTGTTTCACCCAGTTCACCGAGTTCGCGGAGATGCTGGTGCCGCATGTGGCGTCCAGGTTCGGCGTCGATGTGGCCTATCTGCACGGTGGCACGCCGAAGAAGCGGCGTGATGAGATGGTGGCGCGTTTCCAGTCCGGCGACGGTCCGCCGATCTTCGTGCTGTCGTTGAAGGCCGGCGGCACCGGGCTCACCTTGACCGCTGCCAATCATGTGATCCACCTGGATCGGTGGTGGAACCCCGCAGTGGAGAACCAGGCCACCGACCGCGCGTTCCGCATCGGACAGCAGCGAAATGTGGCGGTGCACAAGTTCATCTGCACCGGCACGCTGGAGGAGAAGATCGACACCATGATCGAGGAGAAACAGGCCTTGGCCGATCTGGTGGTCGGCGATGGTGAGGGCTGGCTCACCGAGTTGTCCACCGACGACCTGCGGTCCGTGTTCGCGCTGTCCGGGGACGCCACCGATGACTAGGTTCGGCTGGTATCCGCCGTCGCGGCCGCGGCCGGTGGCCGACGGCATCAAGGCGCGCAGCACCCGCGGCGCTATCGCGCAGACCTGGTGGTCGGACCGGTTCATCGCGGTGCTCGAGGGTATGGGCATGGGCAGCCGGTTGCAGCGTGGCCGCACCTATGCTCGCAAGGGCCAGGTGATGTCGCTGGAGGTGGCCGCAGGATCGGTCACCGCCCTGGTGCAGGGCTCGCGCCCGCGGCCGTATCGGGTGCGCATCGGTATCACGGCCTACGGTAAGGCCGAGTGGGCGAGCATCGAACGAGGTCTGGCCGACAATGCCTGGTACGCGGCGAAACTGCTGGCAGGGGAGATGCCCGAGGACATCGAGGCTGTCTTCATCGACACCGGGCTGTCGCTGTTCCCGGCCACGGCGGCGGAGCTGTCGCTGGACTGTTCATGCCCGGACTTCGTGGTGCCGTGCAAGCATGTGGCCGCGGCGTTCTACCTGCTCGCCGAATCCTTCGACGACGACCCTTTTGCCATCCTGGCCTGGCGCGGACGTGCCCGCGACGACCTGATGACCAATCTGGCGGCTGCACGGTCCGACGGGCCGGCAACCGCCGATAGCGAGTACCGTGCACGCCCCCTGACGGACTGTATGGATGTCTTCTTCACACGCCTCGAACGCGGCATTCCTCCCCGGCCATCGATTGCGTCGCCGCTGCTCGACCAACTTCCCGAGACACCGATTACCGTGCGCGGCAAGCCCCTGACCGACCTGCTCCGCCCGGCATACCGCGCGTTCGAGAACCTCGAAGGCGAGTGCGAATCATGAGATGTGCGTTCGATTTTCGAGTGTGGTGAGCTTTTCCTGTGCCGAAGAGTCGTGGTCGACGTAAGCAAGGCAAGCCGGTCCGGGCTCGTGCGCGTGTTCCCCGTGCACCGCACCGTGCCGACATGCTATCGCGCAGGGCCCGCGCCGATCTGCTCGACTGTGACGATGCGCTCGCAGCCGAGGCGTGGGCCAGCGGGCGGTTCGGTGAGGGGTGGGGTGCCGCAGCGGTGACCGACCGCGACGTCGAGCACGAATTGTGCATGGAGGTGGTCGGCCGGGCATGCACCACGCCCAACCGGCATGGGTTGGCGGCGGTCGCCGCACTGGCTCGAGTGGCTCCACCGTCAGAGACGACCCTGCTGGCCGAAACGATCGATCTGCTGGCCGAACAGCAAGCGTTGCCGCTCTGGTATGCCCAGCCGGGGTGGTCTCCGGCTGCGGCGTGGCGGGCGGTGGATGTGTGGGACAGCGAGCGGGTGCTGTTCATCGAGTTCGCCCGCACACCGTGCTCGCGCAGCTCACCCAGGCCGGCGGACTCGTGGTCGGCAAGCTCGGCATCCTGGCACCCGACGGCGCTCAGGAGTGGGACGCGTTTCAGGTCGACCAGGAAATCCCGATGCCGCTGCGGCAAGCGCCGGTAGGCGATGTGCTGGCCGGGTTGGCGCATGCTCTCCGTATCACCGACATGACCTTTCCCCGCACCGAGGACGAGGATTTCCTGGGGCTGCGGGCGCTGGCGTGGAGCTGCAGCCGCGACCACCTGCCGCACTGGCCCGAGCACCCCGATATGCCAGACGCCCAGCGGCAGCAGTTGATCGACGACTTCGGTTGATCGATTTCGACCGGGTCATGGTCGACGGTTGTTCAGGTGAGCGTCGTGGTTTCCCAGGCCGCCTCGATCATCCGGAAGATCTCGTCCACCGCGGCCTGTGGATCGGCCGACTCGCGGGCCAGTGCGTAGGCGTCGATCACGAACCGCGCGATCGCCCGGCATGCCGTGTCGGTCGGCGGCTGGTCGAGATCCGCGGCGATGGCCGCCGCCAGTGACTCGGCGTGGCGCAGCCGCATCGACTCCTCGTACTCCCGCAGGGCGGGTGTTCGGTCGATCAGATGCCAGACCGGGGTGGCGCCCTCGTCCGCGCAATGTCGCACCATGGCATGGATCTGATGTCGCAGCGCGGGGATCAGTGGCTCGTCCGCCGGCCTGTCGGTGACCGCCTGGGTGAGGCGCTGCTCGAAGTTCTCATCCTGCTCGAAGACCAGGGCCTCTTTCGAGGCGAAGTGGGAGAAGACGGTGGTCACGGCCACGTCGGCCTCGGCGGCCACGTCGCGGATGCCCACCGCGTCGTATCCGCGATCCAGAAATAGTGCCAGCGCGATGTCGGCGATCTTCTGGCGGGTCGCGGCCTTCTTGCGCTCACGACGTCCGGTCGGCACGGTCATCGCTCAATGCTATCAACTGTGCAAATGCATCGGTTTCGAACTCCTAACGGTTAGGTGTTCGACTGCGGCGCCAGCCGAGACAAAACAATAACGGTTGCGAAAGACTAACAGTTAGTCTTAACGTGTGGGCATGAAAGCATGCGCTTCGCCGAGTACGGCGGCCCGGAAGTCCTGAAACCCGTAGAGGTGGCCGAGCCGCATGCCGGCCCCGGCCGGATACGCATCGCCGTGCGGGCGGCGGGCGTGAATCCGCATGATTGGCGGGTCCGCGAAGGGCAGTTCCGGCGAATCCGCCCGATGCGGCTGCCAGCCGGTGTCGGACAGGACGCGTCGGGTGTGGTGGACGAGGTCGGCAAAGGTGTGGTCGGCATCGAGGTCGGCGAGCCCGTATTCGGGCGGGGCTCGAACACCTACGCCGAGTTCGCCGTCCTCTCCTCATGGGCACGCATACCCGAGGGATTGAGCTTCGCCGAAGCGGCGGGTTACCCGTCGGTGGTCGAGACCGCGATTCGGATCATCCGCCTGGTCGGCGTTCAGTCGGGACAGACGCTGCTGGTCAGCGGTGCGGCCGGCGGAGTCGGATCGGCGGTGTTGCAGATCGCCCGCGAGCGGGGGATCACGGTGATCGGCACCGCCGGGGCCGCGAACCAGGACTACGTGCGAAGCCTCGGCGCCGTCGCCATCACCTACGACGCGGGCTGGGAGGAGCGAGCACGCCGGCTGGGCCCCGTCGACGCCGCCCTCGACCTCAACGGTGCGGGCGTCATCCGCGGACTCCTCGACCTCACCGGAGATCCGGACAAAGTGGTCACCATCGCCGACCTCGAGGCGCCGATGCTCGGTATCCGATTCGCCGGTGTCGGCGGCAACATGCCCGAAGCGCTCGCCGCAGCCGTCGACCTCATCGCGCGTGGGAAGCTCCACATCCCGGTCGAGCAGTCGTATCCCCTCGCCAAGGCCGCGTCGGCGCACGCCGACAGTCAGACCGGACACTCCCGCGGCCGGCGGGTCCTGCTCGTCTGAACCGATTATCCGAACCAGTCGCCGAGCCCTTCACCACCGGACGGGTCGCAGCGCCCCGCTCGGCCCCCCTCTCACACCCCCCAGGAGTAACACTTGTACCGCCCGCACATCGACGCCGGTGTCGAGATGACGACCCGAGACGGCGTTACCATCACCGCCGATCTCTACCTCGGCAGCCCGCTCCAGGCGACCGAGCCTGTGCACGAGTACAGGGTCATGACGCACGAACATGTTCCGGGGTTCCGCAAAATTCGCGGGCAATAGAGGGCCGAAATGCTGGCTGATCTGCCGATACTCTCCAGTGGAGAGCTGGAGTTGTGTCTCTAGGGATGCCCATCTCTGCAGGTCAGGGGCTCCACGTCGAGCCGCTCAGCTGAATCGGCGTGATGACTGCTTACGGGCTTGCCTGGGAGGGGCGGTACAGGTTTGGCCGCTGTGGCACAATCGATCTCGGTTCATCCAGGTTCACTCCGATGGCTGCGGTTTGGCTTTCGTGTCGTACTGGGTGACGCCGGCGAGTGGCGACCAACGTCGTGACCTGCGAAAAGGCTCGGCCCCTAGAGACACGGGCGAATTGGCCGCATATCTGAAAACGAGCTGGTGAGCGCCTATTTCGATGCTCTATGCGCTCTGAATTCTGCGGAACGCCGGATGTTGTAGTAGCCCAGGATCACCAGCCCCAGCAACGCCACAAGGGCATTTCCCAGACCGGGATGAACGATCGCGAACCCGAGGAAAACCATTGCCACGAGAGCGATCAGAATGAAATCGAGAATCTTGCCATTCACCGCGAACTCCTACCGGCAAACCTGTACTCGCCGACAAGACTTCCCGGCACGCCCACGCTCGACGATAGACCCCAGTGCCGCGGGGTGAGCCGATTCGCTTGTGAGCAGAGCGGGGTGGCATGCGCTCGATCCAGCTACCACTCGGCGACTTCAGTCGTGCGTGGGATGCCGACGGTGTCTTTAGTGCCTACATGCCGAAGCGGGCATGCCGGACAGCTTCGACCGCTTCGGAGGGGCCGCTGATTTCTACTTGCGCAGCGCTTCGACGGCCGAACAGATACAGCAGTAGCTCGCCGGGCAGTCCGGTGATGTGCGCTGTGGGTTCCCTCGTCGGGCTCTGATGGTCTGGGGTGTGCTTGCCCAGTCGAGTTCGAGTCCTACGCCGTGTAGATGGCGGGCGAGTAACCATGGTGCGCGGCCGAGGTTGTGCCAGAGTGCGGCATCCAGGGCGGGCGAGTTCGTGCGGGGGCCGTGGTTGTTGGCTCGGCGCACGTCCTCGTGGTGAACGAAGAACTCGTTGAGGTTGGGGACGCGCCGCACCCATCCGATGCGGAAGAAGCCTGGTGGCGGTCCGGACCGGATGGTGGCCACCAGCGAGCGAAAGTCCTTGTGCGCGAGGGTCGTTCGTCGCCGTTCCGCGAAGCGACCCCATGCGCCCGGGACGACGAGTCCAGGTCCGGCGAGAGGTTCGTGCTCGCGGAGCACGAGGTGAGCGGCGAGGTCACGCGTCGTCCACGGCTCGAGCAGTGTCGGTGCGTCGGGGCCGAGTTCCTCGAGCAGGTCGGCAAGGTGTTCTCGCTCAACGGCGTCGAAGAGCGGCTCTGCCATGCGCGGGAGTGTAGCCAACGTCGAGCCGATCGGCTTCGTTATCCGATACGAGCAGTCGGGCATGGCGGCATTGCGGGTATTGTGACTCTCGGCGTCCGAGAGATCGAATCCGAGATCCGCCAGTGCTTTTCGCACCGCTGCCGATAGCGCGCGCGGTCGGGTACGGCGGTGCGCACCACATCCGGTTTCGCGCCCGCTCCGGCGATGTCGGGAAACCGGTGGGGGCGGGCGTCCCAGCACATTTTCGAGCCGGATGTTTCGTTCGTGCTACTCGGTGCGCACCGAGCTGTTGAGGGCTCGGTGCGAATGTTGTATCGGGAATGTTCCGATAGCCCAGTCGTCAGCGCGGTCGGTCGAAACATTCCCCTGTCATTCTCGAGGCGCTTCTCGATCGGTCGATATCCGTGGCCGATACCGCTACAGCGCATGCCCAGGAGGCCCGGGATGACTGCCGCAAACTCGACAACCGCAACAACCTCAACGACTTCGATGCCTTCCGCGACTGCCGAGCCGCCGTCGCTGGCGCGGCGACAGGGCCGGTGGATCGACCACTGGGATCCCGAGAACGACCGGTTCTGGGAAGCCGTCGGCAAATCCACAGCGCGGCGGAACCTGGTCTTCTCGATCCTGTCCGAACATGTCGGGTTCTCCGTGTGGGTCGCCTGGTCGGTGATGGTGCTGTTCATGCCCAAGCACACGTGGGGTTTCTCGGTGGCCGACAAGTTCCTCATCACCACCGTGCCCGCGGCTCTCGGCTCTTTCGTCCGGCTCCCCTACACGTTCGCGATCGCCAAATTCGGCGGCCGGAACTGGACCGTCATTTCGGCGCTTCTGTTGATGGTCCCGGCTCTGATCGCCATCGTGGTTGTCGAACCGGGCGTCTCGCTGGGCGAAATCCTCGTCGTTGCCGCGTTGTTCGGCGTAGGCGGCGGGAACTTCGCGTCCTCGATGGCCAATATCAACAACTACTATCCGCAACGTCTCAAGGGCTGGGCGTTGGGCCTCAACGCCGGCGGCGGCAATATCGGAGTCGCTACGGTGCAGATCGTGGGCGCACTGATCATCGCGTCTCACGCGAAGAACATCGACCCGCGGGTCATCCTGTACATCTACGTGCCGCTGATCGCCGTGGTCGCCGCGCTGGCGTGGTTCAACATGGACAACCTCGCCGAGGCCACCAACGACAAAGGCGCGATGCGCGAAGTCGCGAAGCGGTCGCACACGTGGATCATCTCGTTTCTGTACATCGGCACATTCGGGTCGTTCATCGGTTTCGGCTTCGCGTTCGGCCAAGTGCTGGCGGCGGGCGGAGTGAAGGCGCCCGCCTACTACGTATGGATCGGCGCTTTCGTCGGCTCGCTCATCCGCCCGATCGGCGGAAAGCTCGCCGACCGATTCAAAGGTTCGACAGTGACGTTCTGGAACTTCGTCGCTATGGTCGCCGCGACCGCCGCGGTGCTCCTCGCCGCGAAATCGGATTCGCTGCCGCTGTTCATCGCCGCGTTCACCGTGTTGTTCGCCTTGACCGGTATCGGGAACGGTTCGGTGTACAAGATGATCCCGGCGATCTTCCACGGCGAGGCCGCCGGTACCGGATCCGGCAGTTTCCAGGCCCGCCGGTTGGCCAGCGCGCTCGTCGGTGTCGCGGGGGCGATCGGCGCTTTCGGCGGTGTGCTGGTGCAGATCGTGTTCCGGCAGTCGTTTCTCAGCTTCGGCAACGGGGATGCCGCCTATCTCGCGTTCATCGCGTTCTACGTGTTGTGCGCCGTGGTCACGTGGGCCTGCTACATCCGCACCACACGCGACACCCTGATCGCTGTCTAGCCGGTCGGGTCACGAAGCACGCCGATCGCCCGCATCGAACCGAAGGAGGGCGATCGTCTTCTCGTACGTCGGTGCCGAGGAGTCGTCACGATGTCGCCGAGAGGTTCTCGGTGGGTGTGGTCTTGTCGATGTGTACGCGGATCATGGGCAGCGTGTCGACCGGGGCTCCGGTGGCGTGTTCGATGGTGGCGCGCAGGTTCTTCCAGGCTCGTGGATGCAGTTCGGCGTAGCGATTCAGGGTGGTCGCTGCGTGCTGGACGGTCATCGGGGTCGCGGTGGCGGGTTGTGCGCGGCGCAGCCCGCTCCATATCCGGACTTCGGGGTGGGCTTGAATGTTGCGGTACCACTGGGATTTTTCGCCGAAGCCGGACACGATGACGTATTCGTCGGGTGCGGGGTGGTCGACGACTTCGAGGACGACGTATCGGCGGGTGCCGCTGCGGCGGCCGATGTGTTCGATCATGAGCATGCGGGTACCGAGCAGGAATCCGAGCCCGGCCCGGTAGAGGCCGATGGGTGCGCGCACCAGCCATCGGGTGTGCAGGGCTCGGGAGCCGAGTCCGGCGGCGATCTGAGTCAGGGGCATGGGATTGTCCTTTTCTGCAACAGTTTTCGTAATGATCAAAGAGCGCGTTCGCGCACGACGCGGGCGATGTCCATCCGGTCCAGGAATCGCAGGGCTGGTAGCTGTGACAGTGCCGCGGCAACGATGACCGCGGCCACGACGAGTGTCGGCGTCAGCACGCCGACGGACAGGTGCAGGGTGAACATGTCGCTGTTGAACGACCGCAGGAACGTCGCCGAGATCGCGGTCCCAGCGGCGAGGCCGACGGGTATGGCCAGGATTGTGGCGGTGAGGTTTTCCAACGCCAGTGCGGCGGTCAGGCGGCGGATGGGAATTCCGGCGGCGCGCAGGGTGGCCAGTTCGGTAATGCGTTCGGCGAGGTTCACGGTCATGGTCACGTAGATGACGGTGAACGACAGCACTGTGCCGAGGACGAGCATGATGGCGATGAATACCCGGAACAGGCCCAGGAAGCTGTCGAATTCGGTTTGCAGCGAACGGGTGTCGGTGTAGGCCAGGACGCCGGGAGTGGTGGTGACCGCGGACCGCACCGCTGCCCGGTCCGCGCCAGGAGTGAACCGCAGCAGGTAGCCGGGCGACGCTGTGGGAGCGAGCCGGTTCACGACGGGCTCGCGGGCGTAGAGCACGGTGCCCATCGGCTCATCGACGAGTCCGGCCAGCCGCACCCGATATGGCGTGCCGAATGCCGTTGTGACGGTGAGCATGTCACCGACCTGCACGTGGAGGCGGTCGGCGAGCGCAGAACCGGCGATCACGCCCGCAGCGGGCAGGGCCGGGGCGCCGGCGACGGTGCGGAATCCGTGCATGGTGGTGTCGGGCTGGAGGCCGTGCAGCACGGTCGAGTACGTATCCCGGCCGAACCGCACGATGATCGGGGCCGTCGAGCTCGGCTCGACCGCTGCGATGCCGGGCATCTGTTGTAGCGGGGCGGTGAGATCAGCCGTGCCAGGTGCGGTGAGCACGGTGGCGTCCTGCCGATCGACCTGGCCGAACTGTTCGTGGACGGCGCTGGTCATGCTGGTGACCATGCCGGACGAGGCCAGGACGAGCACCATCGCCAGCACGGTCCCGATCATGGTCGCCGCGGTGCGGCGGCGATCGCGGACGAGCGAGCGCAATGCCATGCGCACGACGACCGGCAAGGTGGTCCATCGGGCGGACAGCCGCGTCAGCGGGCCCGGTCGTCGCGGCCGGGCACTGGCGCCGCGCATCGCCTGGGCGGGGGCGGTGCGCGCGGCCGTGAGCGCCGGGACCAGGCCCGCCAGCACGCCCGTGGCCAGTCCGAGAGCGAAACCTATTGCGGCGGTGGTGATCCGGTGTTCGACGATGGTGTCGGGGATGCCGATCGCGTGGGTGTAGGCGGCGGTGATCGCCGAGGTGGCCAGGGCACCGAGCAGCACACCAGCGAGGGCGCCCAACACGGTCGCCGGCACGCCGTAGGCGGTGTAGTGACGTACCAGCGCGCGGCGTCGTGCACCCATCGCCAGCAAGGTTCCGATCACCGGGCGCTGGCTGCGCACCAGCCGGGTGATGATGACGTACTCGGCGATCCCCGCCGCGATCAGGAACAGCAGCGGGAAGCCGATCGCGATCTCGGAGAAGCCGTCGAGGTCTTCGTGTAACGCGGCGTCGGAGGGCTGGTCCACGCGGGTGGTGACGTCGACCGCGCCGGCCTCGCGCATCCGGGCGGCCACCCGGTCGTAGTCGGTTCTGCTCGCGGCAGAGGACATTCGGGTCAGCACCTGGTTCGGGCCGGGTTGCCCGGCCAGCGGCGCTGCGTGGGCGTCGAGGGCGAACACGATCGCGAACGAGTGCGGGTCGTCCAGCACGTCCTGCCTGCTGCGTGCCGGCCACAGATATTCCGGTGAGCGCGCGATTCCGGCGACGGTCACCGAGTTCCACGCACTTCCGTCGAACATCGTCAGCGTGTCACCGATGTGGAGGCCGAAGGTGGCGGCGGTGTGGTGCTCCACGACGACCTGATCGGGATGGTCCGGATCGGGGAGGTGCCCGGCGGTCAGCGCGATGGCATCCACGCCCGAACCGGGATTTGCGGGCAGCCCTGTGATCCGGCCCAGCAGCTTCGTCCCGTGGATGCTCATCGGCACCTCGGCCTGAACCCGGACGCTCACGCGCGCGACGCCGGGTACCTCACGCACGGCAGCGGCCACGGCGGCAGGATCGGCTGTGGTGGCGGTGAGGTCGGCGAAATGTAGTCGCGCATAGGTGTGCTCGTAGGAGGCGGACAGGTTACGGAACGAGTCGTAACTGGCGACGAACAACAGCACGCCGAGCATGACCGTCATCGCGACCGCGATCGATTGGGCCGGTCGCCGGCGCAGGTCACGACCGATCGCGCGGGCCAGCACCGGATACGCGATCGGCATCGAGCTCACCACCGAACCACTGCGGCGTCGGTCGTGGCGGGGTTGCTGTCATCGGCCACGATCACCCCGTCACGCATGCGGATGACCCGGTCGGCGATCTGCGCGGCCGCCTCGTTGTGAGTCACCATCACCACCCCGCGCCCGGCGCGGGCGGTTTGCTGCAGCAGTGTCAGCACCCCGCGCCCGGTCGCCACATCCAATGCGCCGGTGGGTTCGTCGGCCAGTAGCAGATCCGGGTCGGTGGCCAACGCTCGCGCGATCGAGACCCGCTGTTGCTGCCCACCCGACAGTTGCGCCGGGAAATGCCCGGCACGATCGGACAATCCGACCGCCGCCAGCAGTCGCGGCACCTGGCGGCGGTCGCCGCGGCCGGTCAGTTCGATGATCACCTCGACGTTCTCACGCGCGGTCAGGTTGGGAATCAGGTTGAAGAACTGGAATACGAAACCGATGTGAGTGTGCCGGAATTCACCCAGCTCCCGCGGAGCGCGGCCGGAGATCTCCTGTCCGGCAACGACAATCGAGCCGCTGTCGGGCGACTCGATGCCGCCGATGACGTTCAGCAGCGTCGTCTTGCCCGAACCACTGGCACCCAGCACCGCCACCAAATGCCCTGGGGCGACGTCGATATCGACACCACGTAAGGCATGCACGGCCGCCTCGCCGGTGCCGTAGGTCTTGTGCACCGCACGTAATCGGATGCCGCCGCGCTGACCCGCGGCCCGCTCACGGTCGATCTCCGGATCGCGCTCGATCATCGCTGCGTACCTGCGCTTGCGCTGTCGTCGCCCATACCGGTCAGTCGGCGCAGTGGTCCCTCGAGGCCGATTTCGCCGAGCCGGGGATCGATGAGCCGATGCAGTATCAGCCCGTCCAACATCGCCACCAGCACCATGGCCGTCGCCTCCGGATCAGCCACCGTCCTCCCGGCCCGCAGCCACGCCGACACCGCCTGCCGGAATTCCCCCAGCACCTCCCGCAGACCGCGCTGCAACCGCTCGTACCGCGTTGCCGCCAAAAGCATTTCGCTGAACACACGAGTGTCGGCATCCGCGGTGCTGTAGGCGCCCGCAGCGGCCAGCAGGGAGTCCAATCCTGCCGGACCGGCCGAGCTCAGCGCGTCGCCGAGCACGCCTTCGCCCAGTTGCCGGGCAAGGCGCAGCGAGGCATCGATGAGCAGGTCGTTCACCGAGCTGAAGTGATAATGCACCAGGCCAGGCCGTAGCTCCGCGCGTTCGGCCACCAGACGGGTGGTCACCGCACCCCAGCCTCGCTCGGCGATCAACTCCAGCGCCGCGTCCATCAGCCGAGCACGCGTGTCACGACCCTGCTCCGCAGAGGTCACCATGCCGTCACTCCTCGAAACCCATCGCCTTGGTCAATCACCTTGGGCGTATGACCAACGATACTCGGAAAAGTGCTCTATGCAATAGTTGTCATCACCATCAATTTCAGGCTGGATGTCAGTAGCAGTCCTCACCTTGCCCGGGACCAGTAGCCCCGGTAACTCGCTGCAGCGGTAACCCCGAGCCGATGGCCGGGGCCACCCACCGGACATCGGTAACTATCAGTCCGATCGGTTCGGCTGTGGCCTGGCTGCGCGAGATAGTTGTGGGCGCCTTGACCGGTCATGGCGACCGAACTCAGCCGCACGGCGAGTCCGTGCTCGGCCCTGTCCCAGCAGCGGCTCTGCGGCAGCGCGGGCCGGTGTCGTACCGGCGACATCGAGCCGATTCGTCGTCGCGCCGGATCTCCACGGCGGCACTCCGACAGAAGATCGGATCGGCCGACTCGGTGCCGCTCATCAGATGGATCCGGGCGATCTGGCGAGGGTGAACACCGCGCTCCGGCGGGACCGAGATTCTGGCAGAGTACGCCGCCGACGCCGATTCAGACGCTCGACGCAACTGGTGATACTCCCAATCAATGCGGTATCTGCGCAGGTAGACGGCTTCTCGCAGTGATGCAGGGCGAACACCGCCACTCGGCCCTCGCGCAGCCCGTACAGGCCGAGCTGGCGGTTCGCGGTGTCGGTGAGGCAATACCGGCCCGCTGTTCGCTTCGCACACCCGACCCGGCGACGCCGGAGAATGCTTGCGTCGCAGGCTCTTTCGCGCTGCCCGTCGGCTCAGGAGGCTATTACGACCAGGTGGCGCAGGTGGTGATGCCGCACGGCAATAGCGGTCATTCGGTGCCGGCGCGGGCGCGAGTAGCTGCCTCTTCGGCCCTGGATTCCTGGGGTGCGTAATCGGTTCGGACCTGGTGATCACCTACGCCCGGATGCCGAACGCCAGTCGGGCTCCGACGGTCACTCACAACGGGGTGGCCCCGAAATGTCTCAGAGCTGGTACCCGTCGATATCGGAGACGGGGTGCGTTTCGCCCCCGGCGGCGCTGAACGCGGTCAGCGCACGCACCATGCCCGAGCGGTCCTGGTCTGGCATGCGGGCTACCAGCGCGGCGATCTCTTCGCGGCGGCGAGTAGTCACCGCGGCCACGATCTCATGTCCGCGCGGGGTCAGCTCGATGATCAGCTCGCGGCGCGATTCCGGATTGTGTCTGCGGTCGATCAGAGCGGCGGCTACCAGACGATCGACCATGCGGGTGGCCGTCGACGGCTGCACGTTGAGTGCCTCGGCCAGCGCGGCGATCTTGGACGGGCCATGGGTGGACAGAATCACCAGCGTGCGGAACTGCGCGATGGTGAGCGTTTCATCGACATGGGCGATGGACCGCGCCGAGAGCGCCACCAGCAATCGCGAGGCCGTGAGCAGGGCATCGGTGAGCTCATCCACCGACTCCTGCGCCACCTGCTGACGACCCCGTCCCGCCACGAGTACCTCCATCACCGAAACCCGCCGTTCCCTCATCCTGCCGCTTGTACCCATCGACGTGAAGTCGCATCGCCGAGCCCATGCGACACAGGGCGATTCACCGCACGCTACTGGGCCGGCCGAGAACCGGCGCAATCGGCTGATCGGGATGGGCGTCGCCGTCACCGGCGCGACCGCGCGCTGCTGGATGACAGCTTCTGCTGCGTGAGCCCGCGCGGGTGACTGCGTCCATCGTCATATCGCCCGCGCGGGCGCGGTTCGCCTGATGCTCTGGTCCGTCCGAATACTGGCCCCAGCCGTGATCCGGTGCCTCCTCACCGTGGGTTCTCGACTTGTTCCCGGGCAGAGCTGGGATTTCACCACGAAGCCCGGCGTTAGTCGCATACCTCGCCACCACCGCGAATCACGCACCCACTACAATTGTTGCGTACTGCATGTTTTAGGTGGTGAGGGTTCCCGTATGACAGCGACACAGGCCGGAACGGCGAAAACCGGGGAGGCCGTGTCCGGTAGGCGGTGGTCGTTGCCGGTTCCGGCGCGGGCTTCGCTGGGGGAGTGGGTTCGGGCCAGCCGCGGCGGGATCGTGTTGCTGGCGGTGATCATCGGTGCCGGGTCCGGTCTCGGGGCGATCGTGTTCCGTTGGCTGATTACGACTTTCACCCAGATCCTGTCCGGGCATGCGGACTACTCGGCGGCGGGCCGGGTCGCCAACCCGCATCTGCCCGCGCTGGGGATCTGGTTCGTGATCCTGGCTCCGGTGGTGGCCGGGGCGATCTACGGGCCGCTGGTCACCAAGTTCGCGCCCGAGGCGCGCGGACACGGCGTACCGGAGGTGATGTACGCGGTCGCCGCGCGAGGCGGCCGCATTCCGCCGCAGGTGACGGTGGTCAAGGCGCTGGCTTCGGCGCTGTGCATTGGCGGGGGCGGTTCGGTGGGCCGGGAGGGACCGATCGTGCAGATCGGGTCGGCGTGGGGTTCGAGTCTGGGCCGGATCGCCCGGGTGCCGGAGAACCGGCTGCGCATCCTGGTCGCGTGTGGTGCGGCCGGTGGTATCGCGGCGACGTTCAACGCACCGATCGCGGGACCGTTCTTCGCGATGGAGCTGATCCTGCGGGACTTCGCGGCCGAATCGTTCGGCGCGGTGGTGCTCTCGTCGGTGACCGCCAGCGTGATCGGCCGAGCCGCGTTCGGGGACAACCCTTTTCTGGATCTGCCCGCCTTCGGTCTGAAGTCGGGGTGGGAGTATCTGATCTTCGCGGTGCTGGGCATCGCGGTCGGCGCGGTGGGGGTCGCGTTCACGCACATCCTGTACTGGATCGAGGACGCGTGCGACTGGGCGTGGCGCGGACCGGAATGGCTGCGCCCCGCCGTGGGTGGGGTGCTGCTGGGTGGGCTGCTGCTGGTCCTGCCGCAGATGTACGGGGTCGGATATCCGGTGCTGGCGCACGCGATCGACGGCAAATACGTCGTGTGGATGCTGCTGATCCTGATGGCGGGGAAGATCGTCGCGACCAGCCTGACCATCGGGATCGGCGGCTCGGGCGGAGTGTTCGCGCCCTCGCTGTTCATCGGCGCGATGGCCGGTACCGCGTTCGGAGTTGTTGTGCACCAGCTGTTCCCGGCCGCGACTGCCGCTCCTGGCATGTACGGGCTGATCGGTATGGGTGCCGCGTTCGCGGGCGCGACCCGCGCGGCGATCACCGCGGTGGTCATCTTGTTCGAGCTCACCGGTGAGTACAGCATCATCCTGCCGCTGATGCTGGCCATCGTCGCGGCGGCACTCACCTCACGGGTGCTGTCGAAGGAGACGATCTACACGTTGAAACTGACGCGTCGGGGAGTGGATCTCGATGCGGCGCATCATGGTTCGTCTTCTCGTCTCGAGAAATCCACCGTCGCGTCGGTGATGGAGCTGATGCCCGAGCCGATCACGGCGGACACGCCGATCGAGCAGGCCGGGCGGGCGGTGTGGTTGTCGGCCAACGGGGTTCTGCCGGTGATCGGCGCCGACGAGCACTACCACGGCTGTATCACTGCGCAATCGGTCGCCGAGGCCCTGTCGGACCCCGCCTCCGACCGTGCCGCTGTCGGCGACCTCGCGGTCATCCCGCCGAAGATCACCGAAACCGCTTCTCTCGCAGACGCGCTCGATGCCCTCGGTACCGCGACGACCACCGGCATCCCCGTCCTGGACACCACCGGCCACACCGTCGTCGGCTGGCTGACCCACCGCGCCGTCCTCACAGCTATCGCCAACCCCGGCCCCGACGTGACCGCGGCCAGCACCTATGCGATCAACGCGAGCGCGCTCGCCGGAATGGCCACGACTTCCACTGGACGTGGATAACCCCGCAGCTGCTTGTCACACTGATCATTGACGACGATCTCGGCGTATCGCCGGTACATCGCAGCCGGAAGGGAGAGCATGGACCAGTCGGAACTCGCGGACTTCATCCGGAGCCGTCGCGAGGCCCTCCAGTCCGAGGACGTCGGCTTGCAGCCGAGGCCCAAATCTCTGGCGGGGGAGTCGATCTCGAAGACCCGTCGGCAACGACGCCGAGGATCCAGCGCAGGGGAACGCGACCGGTGGAATAGCTCGTCCGGCCTTCTAGTTGTAGGGGCTATCGGCGTCCGGAGAGCCCGGGTCGCACCCCATTCGTCGCTTCGAGTGACCACTCGCCGCGAGGGGCGGGGCAGTTCACCTGCGCGACCGTGGTTGGTGCCATGTCCCGGGGATGGCCCGCGGTGAACCGGCCGAGCCTTGCCTTGCTGGGAATTTTCTGCCACGCGCTCTGATCCCGCCATTGGCCCTTTCTGGCGTTTTCGGTTCGCACCTCAGCTCAGGCACGGAGGATCCGCGACCAGCTGGCCGGCCCGCAGCCGTGGGGGAGCCGCCGAACGCGCGCGAGCCGCGCCGCCGCCGACCGCCAGTTGGCGACAATCCAGCCCAGCGGCCTCGACTCCGTAGGACGGAGTACAGGCGGGACCCCTTGCATGTTCTCACTACTGGAGAGCATGGCCGCCTCGTCGAGCGGTAGGCATAGCGGATGAACGTTCGGCACTGCGAGGGGTAGGCGTGCCTCCCAGATGGCGATGGGAGCGTTGTCGACGCGATGGTGGCGCAACAAATGCGGAAGGAACTCGAGGATGCACGGATCGGTTGCCCGGCTGAAGGCGATCATGGCGCCGTCACCGCTGCCTGCAGCGGTGCCGCCGCCGTGGGACGACATCGAATCGGCCTGTGGACTCCGGCTGCCGTCGGACTATCGGGATTTCATCGATAACTACGGCAATGGCAGGATCGGCGATCTGTATGTGCTGTATCCGGTGTCGCGCCGGACCAATGGTCAGGTTCGTCTCACGTCGCTGATCGATAATGCGCAGGACCTGATCGCTAACGACGCGTTCTACGAGGACGACGAGGACGGCAATCCGCTGTTCGGCTATCCGGAGCCGGGAGGTCTGCTCCAGTGGGGCGGTAGTACCAACGGCGACATGTTCTTCTGGGTCACCGAGGGTGCGGATCCCGATGGTTGGACGGTGCTCGCGCATCTGCACGGCCCCGCGATTTGGACCAGGTACGACGGCACCATGGCCGACTTCCTGACCGGATTCGTGACCGGTGAATACCGTTATGCCCGTTCGGTACTGGACCCACTCGGCGTGCGGTGGACGATGATCGGTGATTGGACGCATCGCTACGGCGGGCCGCCGCGCGCGTCCCTCCATGGTGGCGACGGTCGGGCCGGTGTGCAGCTGAGCGCGGGTTCACCGCTGCCGTGGGACCGTGTCAGCATCTCGGGTGGTGACCAGGACGTCTTCGGGCGGACCGGCGACGTTGTTCCGCTGATCGCCGTTGACGGTGTGACGGTCCGGCTCGGCGGCGGCGGTCTCGCGCCCGGCATCGCCTATCGGCTGTTCGCGTGGGCACGGACGGACGAGGACGCCGAGGCCGATCTGCTCGAAATAGAGTGTGACGGAGCGGTTGTGGCACGCGGAGAACTGTCGGACTCACCAGGGTCGCGCATGGTGGAGACCCAGATTCTCGTCGCCGCGAATGCGCCGGATGCGGTGGTTCGGATCCGGGTTCGCAGCGGGAAGCCTGCGGTGACGTTACCGAGCTTCTACCTGAACATCAATGGGACACTGGGGAATTGACCGGCATCAGGCGTCCGCAGGGCCGGCATGTGGGTCCAGTGGGATGGGGCTTTCCTCGTCTGGATCGGCCATACCACAGCGAACCGCTCCCGGAGCGGGTTTGCCTGCAGCTGCGCGCCGGGCGCGGGCAGTATGACGTGATCGTCGGCTTCTGCCCGACTGCCGGTCGCTGGATCGAGGATTCGGCACGTGGCGCGCCCGCCTCACGCAGGCGGGCGGGCTTTGGGCCGCCTGGCCGAAGAAGTCCAGCGGGTTACCGATCTCAGCGATACCGTCGTGCGCGAATTCGGCTTGGCCGCAGGGCTCGTCGACAACAAGACGTGCGCCATCGATGAGACGTGGTCGGGTCTGCGCTTCGTGGTCCGTCTGGCGGATCGGCACTGAATCACTGGGACTCTCGAACAGCGTCCCGGCAGGCCGGGGCAGGCGCAGACCGAGGTTCGGATGGTCGGGTTTTATTGCGGCAATGTGTGGGGCGGATCTCCCGAGCGCACAATGGTTGATATGTCAGTGGGTGGCGGGGACACCACCCCAGCAGCGGCGTTGCCTTGTCACCACGGCGTGCGGTGGCGATCATTGCCCAGGTGGCTGGTGCGCTGCAGGCGGCTCACGATGCCGGGTTGGCGCACCGTGATGTCAAGCCTTCCAACACACCTGCCGCGCACCACTCCGGCAGCTGTGCGGACTCGAGGTCCGGTGTCCGGTGAATACTCTGTCCTCCAAGCACTCGACATCGATCGGCCTTCGCCTGATGTCGCAGGACCCGCCACCGGATTGTCCGGTTGCCCGCCTCGGGGTGACAGCTGGCTTTCACAGTTGGCACCCGGTTGACCTCGGCGGCGCCCCGGGAATCCGCTTACCGTTCTGCGCCCCCGAATACGCGGACATGATCCCCGGCAGCCTGAAGAGCCTGCTCGAATGGACGATCGATCGTGCCGATCTCAGCGACAAGCCGGTCGCCTACGAGGGCTGCGGAGAGTCCTGCTGATCGAGGCGGTGACACGTCGGCGTGTGGTCGGTGGCGTCGTAGGCAGAACGTCATGGGGACTGTACCGAGGACGACCGAGGCTTTGCACCGGCAGCTCGCCGAGGTCGACGCAGTAAGTAGCGCCAGAGGAGCAAGCGACACTCCTCTCGGCCGAAGCTCCCCAGTTGGAGCAGGATGCTGCGGGGGTACACGCCACAACCTCCGCAGTCGGGCCCATGTTCATGGCATTGCCCGTCACAGGTGTCGAGTATCGACGACACCAGCCCGGGTCAGCTCGCCGTCAGGTGCGGCTGGTTCTGCTCAATTCGCCGAGTAATGCCCAGGTTCGCTCCTCGTCGCGTGGCGACCCTATCGCGGTCAGCGCGAAGATCAGCTCGTCGGCGCCGGCCCGCGTGTAGCGGGCTACCGCGTCGGCCAGGGTCTGTTCGTCGCCGATGACGGCCAATTCCACTGGATCGGATACCTTCTCACGGCCCAGCAACGCACGGTAGGTCGGCATCCGGCCGTATCTGTCCATCTGCTGCGCAGCGCGATCGCGTGCGCCGGCGACGTCAGCGGTGACCACGCCGCCCACCATGCCGATCACACGGGGCATCGGCCGACCGGCTGCCGCGGCGTGTCGGGCAAGTGTGGGGATCGTGAAGTCGGCCAGGGTGTTGGGACCGGTGAGTAGCGGGAGGGCACCGTCGGCGAGTTCGGCTGCGACCTGCAGGGTCAGCGGGCCAGAAGTGGCCAGCAGCACGGGCACCGGTGAGTGGAGCGTCGGCATCATGCTGCGTGTCGGCGATTTGGCCACCAGTGTCTCGCCGGTGTGGTCGACTGCGCCTGTGTGGAGCAGATCGTGTAGGGCGGCGAGGTATTCGCGGAGGTAGCGGATGCGTGGGTGGGTGTTGCCGTAGCCGGCGGCGATCTCCGGCAGCGACAAGCCGAGGCCGAGTTCGAAGCGACCGTTGCTGGCCGCCTGCGTTGTTTGCGCTTGTATGGCCAGTGCGTTGGGGTGGCGTGGGTGGATCGGGACGACCGCCGTCCCGATCGTGATGTCCGGTAGCTCGCGCCCGATCAGCGCCGCAACCGCGAGTGCGTCGTAGTCGAACCGCTGGGTCAGCCAGATCGCGGGCACGCCGAGCCCGGCCAGTTTGCGGGCCTGGTCGAGCAGGTAATCAACGGGATTCACACCCGGGGTGAGCTGGCTGTAGTAGTCGGTTGGCAGGGCAACGCCGATTCGCATACCACCAAAGTACACCAAGTTTACATATATACTCGGTTTATATTTCGGTTAGACTACCTGACATGACCCCTGAACCGGGCCTGCGTGAGCGCAAGAGGCAGCACACTCACGCAGCTATCTCCGACGCCGCTCTCCGGCTGTTTCTCGCTGACGGGTTCGACGCGGTGTCGGTTGTGGACATCGCAGCCGCCGCGGAGGTGTCAAAGCGCACGCTGTTCAAATACTTTCCCTCGAAGGAGGACCTCGTCGTACACCGGTTCGCCGACCATGTCGATGAGGCTGCCCGCGTGGTACGAAATCGGGCACACGGGCAGACGCCCCTGGCTGCCCTGCGAGCCGCCTTCCGCGCCGGCCTGGACAATCATGAACCCAGCACCGGCCTGTGCGACGCCCCCGAGGTGCTGGCCTGCTATCGACTGGTGCTGAGTACCCCAGCGCTGACCGCTCGCCTCGCCCATTTCCTCACCAGCGGAGAGGTTGCACTCGCCCAGACACTCGGGCCATCAAAGGAGTTGGACCCGCGGCTGGCGGCCAGCGCGATCATCGCGGTGCAACGCAACCTCAGCGAGGCCAACTGGCACGCACTGGTCAACGGCCAGAGCGCATCCCAGCGGCATCCGGTAGCAGTCGCCGAGGCAGAACGCGCCTTCGACCTGCTTGCCAGGGGCATCGGAGATTGGTTCCCAGTTGCTTGACGCAGCCCTGCCTACGCCGCAACCGTCCGACTGACCAGCAAATTGCGATCCCCCTCTTGTCGTGGAGGCCGGATCATAGAGGAAAGGCTTGATGGCCCGTGACCGGCGAGCCCGCGATGAGGGCGCTGGTGTTTGGTTGAGTGAGTCCGAGTGTCAGGAGTTGCTGTGGCTGCGCGGTGAGAATGCCGAGCCGGCTCCAGAGCGCGATGTTTTGGGGCGATCGGTAGTTCTGTGGGTGAAGGAGGCGACCCGGTTAGCGTGGCCGTGCCCATCGCCCCCACAGGACCGATCACGGTGTGCCGCGCTGTTTCCTGCTGGGCCGCTGAACGTGTCGGAGTCCTGTTCTGCAAGTGGAACGACCGGCCCGTGACACCGCGCCAGCAGCGCTGTAACCGGGTGGCCGGGGAGATCGAGCGGATCTTCGTGGATTCGGGTCGCACCTTTGGCAGCCCGCGGATCGGCTATGAGTTGCGCGGCCGGCTGGCGCGTGTCGGACGACACTATCGCGAGGTTCATGGCCGGAAACGGTTGGATGGCAAGGGAGCCACCGAGGCGCAGGAGCCTGCCCCGGCAAGGGAAACGGCCCGGGGCACGCGATCTGGTGCGGCGGCCAGTTGACCTCGGTCGCCCCGGACGTGTTGTGGTCGGCGACGTCACCGGAATTTCCACGATCGAGGGGAAACTGTATTCGGCAACGGTGGAGGACCGGTTCTCCGGCCGGCTGCTCGGCTACGCCACCAGCTCCCACGATGATGCCGAATTGTCTTGCGCGGCACCGCGAATGGCCGCTGTCACGCGCGGCGGGGTCGACGCCGTGGATGGGGTGAAATTCCATTCCGATCGCGGCAGCAGCAATACACCGCTGCCGCCCTCGGCGCGGTATGCCGGGCGTTCGGGGTGGTGCAGTCCATGGGCTGGGTCGGTGAGGTTCTCCCCGCTGAGCCGGAGAGTGGATTATCTGGTTCCGGCTGGAACTCTTTGATGGTAGCTGGCCTCGTACTCGTCCGGTGATCGCCAATCCAGTTTCTTCTGGATGCGTTGGGTGTTGTACCAGCCATCAATGTAGAGAACAGGGCGTTCTCCGCGTCTTCCCTTGTGCGCCAAGAGTTTCGATAGACCAGCTCGGTCTTCAGCATGGAGAAGAAATTCTCCATGAGCGCATTGTCGTAGCTGTCGCCAACCGACCCCATCGATTGGGCAATTCCGTTGTCGGCCAATCGGTTCGCGAAGCGTATCGCCGTGTAGGTCGAGCCGCGGTCGGAATGATGCACCAGCTGCCCGTCGCGCACCCACACCGCGTACTCGAGCGCGCCGAGCACCAGCTCGGTGTCGCAGCGGTCCGAGCATTTACAGCCCACGATCGGAGTTGGAAAACGCATCGCGGACCGCCGCCAGCCAGAACACGCCCTCACCGGTCTGGATCCGCGTCGCATCCGCCACCCACAACCGGTCCGGAATGTCGGCGGTGAAGTCGCGGTGGACCAGATCCGGTGCCGGCGTAGCGCGGCGATCCTGCCGTGTCGAGGGGATGCGCCATTTCTTGCGCAGGAACGCGCCCTGCAGTCCCGCCTGCCGCATCGCCGCTCGACTCGCTTGCGGCCGACAGCGATACCGCGGCGGCGCAGCATCGCATGCACTCGCGGGGATCGGTAAGTGCCACCGGAACTGGTGTGGATGTCGACGATCTCGGCCAGCAAGTGTTCATCGGCCGGTCGCCGCTGCGACGGGCTCTTCGCTTGGGCCAGCCAGCCATAGAATGTCGACGACGCGATGCCCAGCACCCGCAACGAGCTCGACCGAGTGCTGCGGGTGATCTTTCACGAACCGCACAAGCACCTCCGGGTCTGGCCGAGCTCGGACGCGAAATACGCACTCGCATCACGTAATACGGCATTCACGCGCAGTGGGGTTGGGTGCGTGGCACGACCGTGAGCTGAGATTGAGGCAGATGTGGGCGGGGCAGGTGACGGCGCAGCTGATGGTGTCGGCGACGGCGTCGGCGGTGAGCAGGGTCCCGCTATCTGCTGCGCTGATCGTGCGCTGGCGGAGTTTGGGGTGGGTGGCGTGGTCGAACAGTTCGGTAGCGACGCCGCCGGGCGCTCGACGTCGGTGACGCGCACGCCGGTCGGTGCGAGTTCGCTGCAGAGCGCGCGGAAGAGGTAGCTGACCGTGGCTTTCGTGGCGCTGTAGACGGCGAATGCAGGACATCTCGGTATGCACCCGCTGCTGGAGGCTGGACTTGTCGCGACGGTGAACTCGGACGACCCGGCCTATTTCGGCAGCTACGTGCAGGAGAATCTGGAAGTAGCCGCGGCAGCGCTGGAGCCGACCGATGATCAGATCTTCACGCTCGCCCGCAGCTTTTTCGAGGCGGCTTTCCCGGACGAGGCGACCACACCGGCCTACCTCGCCGAACTCGCCGCCTACCGCGCCGTTGCGTAGGTCGTCGGTCGAGACGAGACCACATCAGCGCCGCACTCTCCACCGCGTCGAACGCCGCCATCGGGGCGGCGCGACCTGGTCGCCTGCACCGACGCTACCCGGCGACGTCGCCCTACCAGACACGGATTTCGCGCTGGCATCAGACTTGGTCGGGCTTCGGTCGTGCGGCGAGCGAAGTTGCCAGGCGAGGACGAGTGTGAACACGATTCCCGCCGCGATGAGAAAAACGGCCATTCCGATACCCGCGGCCTGCGCAGCTCGAAGGTCCTCGCCGGAGGTTTGGCGGACTCCGATGTTCGCGACCAGAACCAGCACCGCGAGCCCAGTGGCGGCCCCGATGCCGGAGCCGGTTGATGCGATTGCGGACGCGACGCCCTGCTCGTCGCTGGATACCCCGGTCGCGGCGGCAATGAAGACCCCCGTGAACACCACGCCATCACCGATGCTGACCGCTATCAGGCCGGGTACGAGCGTGGCGTAGGAGCTTTCACGTGTCAGTGCCAGAGCCAGACCGATCGCGCCGATAGCCCCGATTGCCAGGGCGGCAAGCAATGTGCGGCTGAGCCCGAACCTGGTTATTACCCTGCCTGCCAATGAGGACCCCACGACGACCACTGTGGTAGGAAGCAGAAAACCGACACCGGTTTCGAGGGCGTTGTAGCCGCGAACATCCTGAAAGTAGAGGGATAGAAAGTACAGCAACGAGCCGAATGTAGCCATGAACATGAAGGCGATCGCAGTGGCGACAAGCAGGGGTCGATTGCGCACCAGCCGGTAAGGCACCAGAGGATCGCTGCTCCACTTTTCGATGATCGCGAATGCAACGAAAAGCAGGAAACCAGCCGCGAAAGCGCCGATGATCCATGGTGACGTCCACCTTGGGCCAGGAGCGGGTCGGCCATCATGGTCAGGATCTCGGGAGGTTCGCGGTTGCTGGTGATCACGGTGGAGGCTTTGCGGTGGCGTTCGACGATCAACTCGTAGAAATCGTTGGTCTCGACCGCTTCGAGCCGGTGCAAGGCCAGGTCGTCGAGGATCAGCAGGTCGACGCGGTGCAGTTTGCGCATCTCGTCTTCGTAGCTGCCGTCCAGACGCGCGCCGCGCAGCCGTTTGAACAGTTTGTCGACACGTTCGGTGTGAACGGTATGGTGGCGGCGGACCGCGATGTGTCCTAATGCGTTGGCCAGGAACGTCTTTCCGACCCCGACCGGACCCATAATCAATACGTTGTAGGCGTCGGCGAGGAACCGCAGCGAACACAGCTCAGCCCAGAGTTCGCGGTCGAAGGTCACCGCAGTCGAATCGTCCCATGCGGCCAGGTGCATCTGCGGGTCCAGGTGGGCGGTCGTGGCGCGGCGTTGCTCGGATTGCCGGTCGCGGCGGGTGACCTCGTCGGCGAACAGCATTTCCAGGAAGTCGTGGTGCGGCAACCGATTCGACCGCGCGAGGGCCAGGCGTTCGGGCAGGGTGTCCAGGAGCTGGCCGAGCTTGAGCCTGCGCATCAGCGATTTCAGCTCCGGGGTGACCTCGATCGGTTTGACCGCCGGGGCCGCTGCGGGACGGCGGGTGGTGCTCATGAGGGCCTCCTGACAGAGAAGTCGGTGGTGGAACGGACGAACCGGGACGGTGCCGGTGGCGGCAGCAGGGTCAGTTGCTGGCCGGTGGTGCCGCGGGTGAGCATGCGGTCGATGACCCCGACATCGATGACCTCCGCGTCCAGGGCGCGGCGGCAGGCGTCATCGAGGGCGTCGGCGCCGTGGCGGCGCACCAGCCCGAGCAGCCGATAGACCTGCCGCATCTTGGTCCAGGGCAGCGGATGCTCGAGCACCGCCGCCGCGTAGGCGCCGACATGAGCGCCGTGGTCTAATGCTTTGCGTTGCAACGTATTCAAATCCCGCATCGCATAGGCGGTGAGCTCGCTGGGCAGGTCCGCCGGATCGGTCTGCCGACGACCGGGCCCAACCTTGGGGTGGACTTTGATCAGCTCACCACGGAAGTAGAGCTTGACGGTCTGCGAATCGACGCGGGCGCTGAGCCGCTGCCCGACCAGATCACCGGGGATACTGTAGAGAGCCCGGGAGATCTGAACATGCCGGTCCGGCGCAACTTTCGGATTCACCCAGGTCGGGACGTCGAATACGGTGTCGGACAACGGTGTGAGCTTCGGATGCTCGTCGGTGGCGAACACTTCGGCCGGGCGTAGCCGCGTGGTGCCGTGGATGCGCATTCCCGCGGTCTCACGGCACCACCGCTGCGCGCGTTTCCGGCAGTCCTGAAGGTCCCGGAATTGTTCTCCGGCAAAGAAATTCGACCGTGCATAAGGAACGCAGCGTTCGACGCGCGGCTTGTCCTGCGGGCTGCGGACCCTGGCCGGATCCACCACGAACCCACGAAACTCGGCATATTCGCGAAACGAATCGTTCAACCTCGGATCGGTCGCGTTCGCGCGATCCACGATCGCCTTCATATTGTCCGGAATCGCGACAGCGAACACGCCGTCGAAGAACACCCAGGCGGCTTCGAACCCGGCGATGACGTCGTTGAGCGTTTCCCGGTAGGTCGGGAACACGAACATGTGCCGCGAATACACCGCGGTGAAGATCAGCCCCTTCACCACCCGCCGACGGCCCTCGACATCGGTCAGCAGCCCGAGCCGGCCGAAGTCGACCTGCACTTCCGCGCCGGGTTCGCAGTCGGCCACCCGCACGGTCGTGCGCCGCTTGCCGAACCCCAATTCGGTTGTGGCGTAACGGTTCAACGTCCGATACGACACTGTCACGCCACGGCGGGCGAGCAGAATGTGGATCTTGGTCAGGGTCAGGCCCTGATCCAGCCACTCCTTGATCTGCTCGGACTGACCCGCGAGTGTCTCCCATACATCGCTCTTGCCGTTCGGCCGCGACCGGCGAACCCCGGCGATCACCGCCGCCAGCAACTCGTCGGTCAACTGCTCCACGCCCTCGTCGCGGTCCACGCCACACGACTGGGCTCGCTCGACATACCGGCGCACGGTCTTGCGGTCGGTGCCCGACAGGCGGGCCACCTCCCGCAACCCGCGACCCTGCAGCCACAGCCGCAGCATCTCCCTGATCTCGATCACCGAAACCTCCCGGTAGCTCATCTGGCCAATACAGCGGCCGAGCGACCGGAAACCCCCGTGCCACGCCGGATGGTCCCATAACTGGCAAAACCGCTAGTCAGGTGGTCCCATCAGTGGCAAACAGGGTGGTCCCATACTCGGGTTCTGGCGCGGGAAGCGTGATCATTTCACCGGGAGGTCCTGGCCGACGGTGGCGTGGCTGAGAAGTAGGCGCTTGCGCAGCAGATCCAGTTTGGCCCGGCCGAAGCACTGGCGCTTTTGGTGCTTGAGTTTATTAACTGTGCCTTCAACAGGACCATTGCTCCACGGGAGAGTGAGTCCGGCGGTGACTGCGGCGAAGTCGTGTTGAAGCCCGGTGACGAACGAGTGCAGCGCGGGCAGGTTGTCGGCGCGAACCTGTGCCATCCATTCGGGAAGACGGTCACCGCGTAGGTCGCGCATCATGACGGCGAACGCGCCGACGTGGCGGCGGGTGGCCCCGAGTTCCGGGCAGCTGGCCAGAATTCCCGTGAGCTGCTGTGCGTCTTCGCTGGCCAGCGTGTCCGGGTCCCGCATGATCCACGCGGTCACAGCCCGGATCTTCGGCGCGGCGGAGGGGACCGCGGCTGCCCGTGTTCTCCTCCGGCCGGCGCGGTAGGGCTGTAGGTAGCGGTAGACGGTGCGCTGGCTGCCCCGATAACCGAGCCCACGAAGCTCCTGGGTGAGGACCGCGACGTCGGTGCATCCCGCGTTCCAGCTCGTGAGCAGGTGGGGAACGAAATCGTCCAGCAACGCAGCCCGGGAGGTGGCAGCGGCGATCACGTCTTCCGCGTCGGCCGCGGTGGCGAATCGCCGGGCCGTTTTCCGGTCAATTCCGAGCTCTTTCGCGATCGTGCGCAGGCCCATGCCCTGGCTGCGCAACTCCTGCACCGCCTGGTAACGCTCGACGGTGCGGGCCCGCAACTGCCCGAACCGATCGCCGGTCTCGGATGCTTGTACCTGCGGAACCGAATCGGCGTCGAGGCAGGCTGATCGGGTTGGTCGAAGCTGGGTTCGGGAAACTATTGTTGCAGTGCATGCTTCGCGCACGCACTCACGGTGTGCGATGACGGTTTTCTCCACCGCTTGGCCCAGGTTGTGCCACAGATGCCAGCGATCGGCACATTGAATGGCCTGCGGCGCACCGCGTCTGGCTCCCTGGGCATAGGCGCCGGCGCGGTCCCGGGTGATAACTTCGATTCCTGGGTGCGCCGACAGCCACGCTGCCAAGGTGTCGGCCTCCCGATCGTCGAGGATGTCGATCGGGCGGTGCGTGGCCATGTCCAGCAACACGGTTCCGTACCTGCGGCCGCGTCTGATGGCGAAATCGTCAACACCCAGGACTTTTACAGCGCCGACTGGCGGATCGGGTACTCCACGGACCAGTCGCAGCAGGGTGTCGCGGCTGGCAGACAATCCGAGCCGCCGCGCCAAGCGTGCACCAGCGCGTCCGGCCAGGGCCAGCCCGATCGTGGTCAGCATCGAGGTCAGCTGAGTGGTCCGGCGTGACCGTTTGGTGGTGAGACCATCCACTTGTTCGGCGAAAGTCTTTGCTGCACAATCGGTATTCCCGCAGAAGAAACGCCGCACGACCAGCGACAGCACCATCGTCCGCCCGGCAACCGCAGCATCGGCCAACCGACGCCGGTAACGGGAATGCACACGCCCGGATACCGTTCCACATCCAGGGCACCGGGCCATCGACGTGGCAACCACAGCCTCCACTACCACCCCGTCGGCGTCACTCCGGACATCGCCGATCGCCACAGAGTCCAAGTGTGGCAACAACTTTCGCACAAGATCACCAGCGCACGCGTGCCACTATTACCACCGGCGGCGGTCGGACAGCAACACGCCGACCGGCGCCGTCACGCTTCGTGCGCCAGAACCCATACTCGATGGCAAAACGGCTCCGAAGTGGTCCCTTGCCCCTGGCAGCCGACAGCGGCGAGGTCATTTGCTCACGAAGCAGTTCTCGGTAACTAGGTCGTGTCTCCGACAGGGTGCTGGTTCGTTTGTCTGGATTCCAGGTCGGTGATGTTGCGCGCGATCATGTTTCGTGTCGCGCGTACTCCGGCCGCCCGCGGGCCATCTCGTCCCGGTTCGGGTGCGCACGTACCGGCGGATCCGGATTGCCCTACGCCAGCGGCCCGACCAGCGGTGCGTGCGCTCGAGACCTGCGGCACACGCTCATCGGCTACTCAGGACTGGCGGTGGGGCTTGATCCCGGCCAGAATCAGTCAATTATCGGATGGTACGAAATGTGATACACAGCCGGGGGTCGGAGGGGTGGCGTGGCGTGCAATGCTCACATCGAACAGGCCTTGTGCCTGCCGAAGTGGCGACGGTGGGCGCTATGCGGTATCCGGTCGCGGTGGGTGGTTTGCTCGTCGAGGCGACCGATCCCATGCGCCGACACCGTTTTCCAGCAGTCGGGCGGCGCGGTGAAGGTCTGCGATGACCGCCTCGCAGATGAGTTCGGGCGGGTGGTCCTGAGCGAGGTGTCGGTGCAGGCTGTCGGCTTGCACCCGCCACAGACCCAGTAGCGCATGCGCGGCGATCTGTGGTTCTGGATCGCCGGAGGACAAGCCGGCCCGAGCAGCGAGCGTGGCCGCGGCGGCCTCGGCGAAGCGGCCCATCATGTCGCTCTGGTAGGCGCGCAGCGCAGGGGTGCTGTGTAACAGGTCGCTGAATCGTCGGACCCGGACGGCATCTTCGGGCCGACCGGACATCAGAGTGGCCGTGATGGCGCGTGTTTGGCGCTCGAGGATCCGCACAAGTGTTGCGACCGGGGGGGTTGCGGAGTTGGCCAGTCCGTCGCGGATCGAATCGACCGCGGACTCGAGCCGGTCCAGGATCAAAGCTTCCTTGCTCGGGAAGTAGTTGAACACCGTCTTCTCCGACACCCCGCACGCGGCGGCCACCTCGGACACTGTGACGGCATCGAATCCCCGCGTCAGGAACATCCGGGTGGCGGTATCCGACAGTCGCTCGCGCATCAACCGTTTCTTGCGCTGCCGCACACCCTCCATCGGGACCGCCTCAGCGGCATTCCGCCCAGCCATGAGCCCACATTAGTTCAGTCACTGAAAGTTCCTGTTACTATTTTACAGTCACAGAAAAAATTTGATCATTTCTGCTGTTCAGGAGCATCTGATGAGCGACATCCGCATCGTTCGCGACTACCCCTACACGCCGATTCAGGTCTGGCGGGCGGTCACCGACCCGGACCTGGTCCCGCTGTGGACCGCGACGGGCCGGGGCGGTCGTCCCGTGGGCTTTCGGCCCGAACCGGGCGCCCGGTTCCAGTTCATTGGTAAGCCGACCCCGGGCTGGAACGGCGTCGTCGATTGCGAGGTTCTCGACATCGACCCACCGCATTTGTTCCGCTACACCTGGACCAGCGGCGAGGACGGCCGGCTCACCACGGTGACCTACCGCCTGCAGCCCACGGCCGACGGCACCCGTTTCACCTACGACCACACCGGATACACCGGTGTCGGTGGCTTCCTGTTGTCCACACTGCTGGGGAGGGTCCGCCGCACGATGCTTGCCACCGGCCTGCCCGCCGTGCTCGCCGACCTCGACCCTGACGGACACCTGAAACCCGACAGCACACTGCGGCCGACAGCGCTGTCCTGACCCGGATCTCAACCGGCCTGCACCCTGGTGTGGAGCTGTTCGAGATGGCGATAGCAACCGTTATTCATCGCGGGTTCGCATCCGGTCTCAGATCGCGATCTAACGTTGGTATGCCGACCGCTGTGACGGCGACCGGGTGTCCGTCGAGCGTGGTGCAGGCCACCGCCCAACCGAGCCGGTGTGCCCGGTGAGGACGGCGTGTTCGGCGCCATGAGCCCGGCTTTGCGGAGCTGGCTCGAGGTGGTGGCTGACCGTCGGTTCGGACAGCACGACCACGGCAGGCCGGGTCGCCGCCGTTCTCCTCGTCTCAGGGGCTGGCCAGCAGCAGGGACCACTACGCGGAAAGCGTCTTGAATTGCCGCCCTGGCCGTCGACGTCAACTCGTGCTGTTATCGAATCTGGGGCCCGCACAAGGCAACCGATGAAGGACGCGATGTCGAGCACCGCCATTTCGACCTGGACACTTGTTGCCATGCTGGGTGTGGTGACCCCGGGAATCGACACCATGTTGTGCTGCGGCACACGTTGCTCGCCGACCGTCGGGCTGGAGCGTTCACCGTCGTTGGTATCACCCTCGGATACCTGGTCTGGGCCACCGCTGGCCTTGCCGGGCTCGCCGCGCTGCTCGCGGCTTCGAATACCGCCTACAACACGGTCCGCATCGCGGGAGCGATCTACTTGATCTGGCTGGGAAGCGTCGCTGTCTGGAAATCGTTGCCCCGGTATCGATCTCATACTTCGACTCTTGACCATAAGGTTAACCGCTGCTCCCATCCGGAGCATCAGCGCTCTCCTTAGCAGGCTGATGACCAACCTGCTCAACCCGAAGGTCGGGTTGTTCTACATCAGCATCTTGCCCCAGTTCCTGCCCAGGGGCACAGCGACAATAGGGACAATAGGGACAATAGGATCTGGTTCTCTGTACTGATCTCGGTGGCCACCAAAGCCCGCGGCATCTTGCTCCGCGATCGCATCCGTGCTTGGCTCGACCGGGTCACGGCCGGTGTGCTCATCGGTGCCGGGCTGAAGCTGGCCTCCGAAGTCCGCTGATCAAGCCCTTCTCGAAGTTGATCGTCGCGGCTTGGTTCACCGAGTCGAACTTCGTGCTGGCCTCACTGTCGGATGACATCGTGGTTCCTTGCGGTGTTGATGATTTCGGCCAGGTCGCGCCAGGCCCGGTTCGGGGTCGGGGTCTGCTGTGGATCGTCGTCATCGTAGGTATCCAGGATGACGGCTTCCGCGCCCAAATCCTTCAGTGCCCGCAGGGTTTCCAGCGTGTGCGGCACATTGCCGCGGACCTTGATCCGGGGCGCGAGGCCAGGGGTCGGCCGCCCCTTGTCGGCGGCCAGCCTGGCCAGTTGCGGCAGGGTTTCGCGCAGCCAGTCGACCGACCGGTCCAGCGGGTGCCAGGCGTCGCCGAAATCGATGGTCCGGCTCAGCGCGGCCGGACTGTTGCCACCCACCCAGATCGGCGGCGTCGACCGCGGCGCTGTATGCACGCCGGAGAAACTCGCGAACTTACCGTCATGCGCGGCGATGTCATTGGCCAGATGGGTGCGGATGGCAGCGAGATAGTCGTCGGTGATCGCTCCCCGCTGGGCGTGCGAGATGCCCAGCGCCTCGAACTCCTGCTCGGCCCAGCCGGAACCGACCCCGAACACGAACCGCCCGCCGGAGAGCTGGTCGAGGTTGCCGACCATCCGTGCGGTCACCAGCGGATGCCGGTACGGGATGATCAGCACGGTTGTGCCCAACGTGATCCGGGTGGTCGCCGCGGCGAGCCAGGAGAGCAAGGTGAACGGCTCGTAGAACGGGGCCGGATACTGCGCGGCCACGTCGTCGGTGACCGCGACATGGTCGGAGGTCAGTAAGAGGTCATAGCCGAGGCCCTCCACGGTCCGCGCCCAGCGCAGGAGCAGATCGGGGTCGGTGCCGGGACCGTTGTTGGGCAGGTAGACACCTAACTTCATCGCATTCTCCCTGGTCAGTGCCGGTGCAGATCCAGGAGGAAGCGTATTTCGGAATGCGGCGGAGCAGAAGAGAGATTGACCGGAGTTGAGCCGGTTCCGCCGGGAAAACCCGGGTATATTCGCCCGATGACCGAGAAAATCCCGGTGGATGAGATTGACCTGGCGATTCTCGCCGAGTTGCAGCGGGATGCCCGAATATCGTTCACCGAGCTGGGCAAGCGGGTCAACCTGAGCGCCTCGGCCGTGACCGAGCGGGTGCGCAGGCTGTCCGAGTCCGGCGTGATAACCGGCTACCGGGCCAGCATTGATCTCGGCAAACTCGGCTACCCGATCCTGGCCGACCTCAGGTTGAAGTACCCGGGCAGCCACCACGATCCACTGCGCAAGCTATTGGCCGGGCGCACCGAGATCCTGGAATGCATGCGCGTCACGGGTGATGTCTGCTATGTCCTGAAGGTGGCGGCCCGCTCGATGCAGCACCTGGAGGAAGTGGTCGACCAGCTGGCCGACTTCGGGAGCGTGACGACGAGCCTGGTCTACTCGGTCACCCAGCCCTACCGCGATCCGGTGTGAAGAACACCCGCCAGGCGATGACCGAGAAGCTCAGCACCGGCGCCTCCGGATTCTTGGAAGCTCGTACAACCGCGCCTACCTCGGGCCGCCTGATCTCGACGCAGTGACCGTTCGCGCTGTAGCTGCTCTTCCGCCACTCACCCTGCGGTCATGATCACCCCTTCGGCCGACCAACTTGGATTACGAGTGCTGGGTGTCGCCTGCCAGGGTGGCCTCCTGGCAGCCTGCTTCCGCTGATTCTCGCGGAGTTCGAACGAAGGGTTCGCCTTGGCGACAGCGAACCTTCCCGCGCCGCAGCAAGGACGCCCGTTCGGCCGTTCTCGGATCGGGTTGCGCGGTAAGGGCCTCACTCGGCCTGCCGTTTCGCCGGCACCCGGTGGGCGGCGATCGGCCGGAGGTGTTCGCGCAGCAGTTCAGCATCGGCGCCGAAGATCTGCTCGTCGGTGTCTACCGCGACCCGGATCGCCACGGCCGCCAATTCCCTTCCCGCGGATGTGAGTTCGAGCCGGAAGGCGCGGGCGTCGGCGGGGTCGGGGTGGCGCCGCAGCATGCCGCGCTCCTCCAGGACGCGGATCACTCGGGACGCCATCATCCGGTCGATACCCGCCATATCCGCCGACTGCTGCTGAGTGGGGAGCGCGCCGCGGCGGGCCAGCCATCCGGTGGAGGCCAGCAGATTGAATTGAGTCGGCGTGAGCCCGAGCGGGCGCAGATTCCGTTCCAGCGTTGCTCGCCATTCCAGGGCAGCGTGATGCAACCAGAACCCCGGAGACATCAGCGGTCCCTGGGGTACGGACCGCGCCGGTCGCTCAGCCACGCTGTGCCGCTTCCGCCGCGAGGGCCGCAAAGGTGCGTGGCATATCCGCGCGCATTCCTTTTTCCCAGATGAGTTTGAATAACGGTCCCATCGGACCGTGGACCTCCACGGTTTCCGTTACCCGCACGGTGCCGTCGCCGAGCGACTCGTAGGTGCGCCGGCCCCGCAACTTACCGAACGGGATGCCCGCCTCGCTGGTCCACGACCGTCCGGGCTCGACCGCGACGATCGTGAAAGGACCCGCAGGTGCTCCCTTGGGCTTCACCCACCCCTTGGTTCCCGCGGCAAACGGCCCGTCCATGCGTGCCTTCTCCTCGTGTGGATCCCATTCGGCCCAACGTGCGACGTCCGTGGCCACCGCCCAGATCCGGTGGATATCGCCTGCTATCACGGCTTCTACGGTGAACGAGTACATCACGGTCCTCCTATATGTTGCTGCGACAACCATAACTGTTGTTGCGGCAACATTCCTAGCGTGTGGCTGATAGCCGCTAGTGGGTGACTGGTGTAGAACCGGTGTGTCTGCGCCTGATGAGGTCGCTGCGTTTACGCGCAGCCGTCGGCCGCTGGTGGTTGGATCGGTGGTATTGACGGCTGTTTCTGGTTGTGCTGGTGATGATTTGGTCCTGGCGGGGCCGGTCCGGGTGCCGGAGATTTTGCGTCGTCAGGGAGTCTCGATGCGTCGGCGTGGCCTGTCTGGGGACAGGGTCGATGAGGCGGGGCATCTGTTGGTCGCCGGCCCGGGTCGGGACGAGTCTGGGGTGTCATCCGTCCGGCTCGAGCCGTTGACAAACTTTGATGTATATACAACACTTATTGGCATGAGTAGTTCCTCGATCGAGGAGATCGTGACCGACTGCCTGGCGGTGCGAGTCCGGCTGATCGGCCGGGCTCTCACGAGCCTCTATGACGGCGCCCTCGGTGGTCACGATGTGACGATCGCCCAGGTCAACCTGTTGGCCGCGCTGGGTAAGGTTGGTCCGTGCCCACCTTCGAAGCTGGGCGAGGTGCTGCAGTTGGAGAGGTCCACGGTCAGCCGGAATGTGAATTTGCTGCTGAACCACGGCTGGATCGAGGCCGTGTCGTCGGACGCAAAAGGGGTACGGGAGGTGGTACTCACCCGTGCCGGCCGAGACAAGATCGAGTCCGTGATGCCTCAGTGGCGGCAGGCTCAGCAGCAGGCCATACAGCTTCTCGGGGCGACCGGCGCGAGTGCGATCCAGACGATCGCGACCAACATTGGATATCCGCCCGGTCGCTAGGCATAAACAGGGGCGGCCACCACTTCTGCTCATCAATTGTTGTATATACATCACAGGGAGGCGAGTATGGAGACTTACTTCGCAGACAAGGTGGTTCTGGTGACGGGTGCGTCGCGAGGAATCGGCAGGGCAGTCGCGCTGGCGTTCGCCCGGCAAGGGGCGCGGCTGGTGCTTGCGGCCCGCTCGGCCGAACACCTCGCTCAGGTGGAGAACGAAGTGCGCGAACTCGGTTCCGTGGCGGTGTCGATACCGACCGACGTGACCGATCACGACGCCGTGGAGGCCCTGGTCGATGCCGCGATCACGCGATTCGGACGAATCGACGTGCTGGTGAACAACGCGGGAATCGGCAAGGTCGGCACGGTCGACTCGACGGCATTTGCCGACGACGTCCAGCAAACGCTGAGAGCGAGCCTTTTCGGAATGATCGACGTGACGCAACGCGTACTACCGATATTTCGGCAACAAAGGTCGGGCGCGATCGTCAACATGTCGTCGGTGATGGGACGCAAAGCATTCGCCCGATTCGGCTCGTACGCGATCGTCATGCACGCGGTCTCCGCGTTCTCGGACAGCCTTCGCCAAGAGGTGGCCGACGGCGGTATCCGTGTCTCGGTGATCTATCCCGCCCTCACAGCCACCGACCTGCTGCGCGAGGCCACGGAAACCGAGATGCCTCCCCCGTTCCGGCACATGACTCCATTGCCGGCCGAGGATGTCGCGCGAGCTGTGGTGACCGCGGTCCGACGCGGGAAACAGCGGGTCGTGTTGCCACGAACGGCTAATATGCTGCTGCTCGGGGAGGCCGTGTCACCGCGCATCGGCGACCTGATCGCCACCGCGCTGACCCGGCGGCCTATCGCCAAGGCCTTGGGTTTGAGCCGCGGCAAGACTTACCACGAAACGATCTCGAGCCAATGAGGACCTGATGATCGTCAGCGGGTTCGTGGGGCGGACGCCTCGTTTCGGGCCGGACGTGAGGCCGATTTCCCGGTCCGGCCCGCCCGATGCCGACTCATATCGAACAGTCGGAATCGGCCAGCATAGGATGTTTCGTTGGGTCTTGTTGTGCCGGATCCCATTGAGGCGGCGAGGAAGTAGTCGGGTGGTGGTCGAGGTTCTGCGCGGCCTGTGTCCGATCTGGAAAGATTCGGTGCATGAGTGCTGCTGGGGACGATGTCCGCGCTTTTGCTTTGTCGTTGTCCGAGACCTCTGAGCAGTTCGCGTGGGGTATGCCGACTTTCCGGGTGGCCGGTAAACTATTTCTCACTCTCCCGGAGGCCGAAACGTCGGCGGCGGTCCGCTGCCCGATCATCGACCGTGACGAACTGGTGGCCGCCGAGCCGGATAAATTCTGGATCGCCGCGCACGAGGCGAGCAATGCGTGGGTTCGAGTGCGCCTGGCGGCCATCGACGACCAAGACGAGCTGGAAGTCATCGTTCTCGACTCGTGGCGGCAGGCCGCACCTCGGCATCTACTCGATGGTGTCGAATGACATCGCGGGCGTGCCGAGCACTCGGTCTACGTCCCCGCAGGACCTGCAAACGGGGTGTCGGCTTGGCTCGTCGCCCTGTCGGACGAGTGGGTTCCGTTTGTACGGATCAGGCAGCCGATAGTTGCACAGTGACCTACGGTGTGACGAGGCGCATTCGTTCTCATATGGTTCTGCCGGTGGTCACCGAGCTTGCCGACGGTTCGTATCTGCAGTCGGAGGCCCGCTGTACGCAGGATCGCCGCAATCACCGTACCGGCCGGCGCGGCTCTGGGATGTATCGCCCTCACGGATTCCGTTGCGGCACAAGCGTCACCGATCGGGTCGGTCGACTGTGGCTCGGTGCCGGTCGGCAGCCAGCTCCGAGTGACCTGTACCAACCCGACCTGGGTGCCGGCACGATGAACTACTCGGTGCTGTGCACCAATCTGCAAGTCGAGTGGTACCACACCGAACGAATCGGCCCGAATTCCACCGAAATCATGGTCTGTGACTGCGGGCCCGGTGCTCACCCCATTCTCCGGGGCGCCTCCGGAATCACCGACTACCAGCAGATGCTCGACAACGACAACACCAACAACTGAGGTGGTCAGGGTTCCGCAGGTTCCCCGAGTGAATGCCGACCGCACGGCTGAGCACCTCTCGGCCCCGCTTGCCGCCGGCTCGAGGCCCGCCCAGCAGTGACGAACCGGTGGCGGCCTCCTTTTCGGGGTCACCAGACTATATTCGCGCCGTGGATCCCGACCATCTCGCACGCCTTCCTGTTGAACTTCCAGCTGGTCGCCTCATCGCTGCGGAGGAGGGTGCGGCTGAGAACCATCCGTTGTGGATGAGCAGCGTGCCGCCGCTTGCCGGGGTCTGGGCCGGCTTGCGCGCTGCACACGCGACAACGGGGGTGTGGCCGCTGTTGCTCGACTCGGATGACCGTATCTCGGCGTCTGACGAGTTCCGTCCCTGGGGGAGCGGCGAACTCTATCCGCACGGTGTGACCTCGCCGGACATCCACGCTGCGGCCGATCTACTTGTGGGTTGGTGGGAGCGGTATGCGGGAAAGTCTGCGGCCGCTGGCATCACGCGGGCGCCGGTGCGAGACCCCGATGCCTTTCCGCCCGTTGAGATCAGGCCGACGGCTGTCCTGTCGGCGGTGGTCGCAGACAGGATTGCCGACAGCTTTCTCCAGCATCATCCGCATGCGCGGCTGGGCTTGGTAGCCGCAGACAGCGGTGCTCATGCCCTGTCGGCCGTGGGCTGGCAGGGACCGGTCAACTACGACAACGACACCGGTAAGTTCGCGGCCGTTGTGGCGAACTGGCAGCAGCGCTTCGGTGCTCGCGTGGTCGGTGTCGGGGGCAGCGAGCTGCATCTGAGTGTGGCTGCGCCGCCCGACAACGAAGTGGATGCGCTCGCGGTGGCGTGTGAGCATTTTGCCTTCTGCCCGGACAATGTCTGGCAAGGCGCACCACCGTATACGGTGACGGCATACGCGAAGGGCCTCATCGGTGCCGACGCGTGGACATTCTGGTGGGACTGAGCCGGACGGTCCCACCCACGACTCTTCGGTGCTGGCAGGTTGGCGCGCTTGGACGGATACCGCGACCGCGAGGACGGCTCCGCATCGGGCAAGGCCACCGGAAGGATTTGATCTTTCGATCGGGGTGGAGGCTGGGTCTGTGTCATCGGATATGTGCGGTGTAGCACAGGCAGGTGGCGGGCAGGATCACCCCGTCGGAGCGTTCCAATGGCCGCAGGGTCGCGGCGATTGCGTTGTGTGCATGGGCTCGTGTGTCGGCTCGGTGTGAGTTCGGTTGCGGAGCTGGCGGATCCAGGAGGCAGGACAGCGTGCGTGCGGCGAGTTCCTTGGGGGTTTGTTCGAGGCGATAGGCGGCGAAGATCGGATTGAAGACACCGCAGCTGGTGACAAGTCCGAACTGCACGGCGATGACGAGTGCGAGGCCGGGGACGCCGTGAGGGACGAAGGCCAGGCCGATTATCCAGAACGCGCGCAGCATGCCGGAGGCGATCATGACCCTGTGCTGCCCGAACCGCTGCGTGAGCGGGGCCGCGCTGCGGGCGCCGATCAGTCCGCCGACGCACGGTGCGGCGAAGGCCAGGCTGTACTGCCATGGCGCGAAGCCGAGTTGGCGGAGCATGAGCACGGCTATCAGCGGCTCGCCGGCCATGATGAGTCCGTTGCACAGATTCGTGTTGAACAGCAGCGGTCGCAGCGACGGATGAGACAGGATGTGCCGCCAGCCGTCGAGCAGATCAGCGACGCGCATGCCCGGCGTGGCCGGATTGCCGGGGTATGCTTCACCTCTGCCGATCGCGGAGATGCCCAGCGCGGAGAGCAGATAGCTGATCGCGTCGACCGCCATGGTGACGACCGGGCCGAAGATCCCGATCGCCGCGCCGCCGAGCGGCGGACCGATGATCACCGAGGTCCAGGTGGTTGCCTCGAACCGCCCGGTGGCGACGATCAGATTCTGCGCGAGCACAAGCGTTTTCAGGTAGGCGCCGCTGGCCGCGTTGAAGGCGATCTTGGCGGTGGCCACCAGCACCACCACGAGCAGCACCTGGGTATAGGTCAGGATTCCCAGGAGGTAGGCGGCCGGGATGCTCAGCATCGCGGCGAAGCGGCCCACGTCCATCGCGATCATCACCGGCCGCTTGCGACGCGCCTCCACCCAGGGGCCCAGCGGCACCGCCAGCACCACACCCACGGCCAGCCCGGCCGCCGACAGGGCCGACACCGCCGCCGGTCCCGCGTGCATCGCGAGTACGGCGACGATCGAAAATGCCCCGAGCCCGAACCCGGATCCGTAAGCGCTGGCCGCATACGCGGCCCACAGATACCGGAATTCCCGGCCCAGCGCCGGCCCCGCACAACCGCCCGCAGCAAGCTCGTTCCCCATGCCATGGGAGGTGATCAAAGCCGATGCCGGTCCCGTCGGGCAAACAACCGGCCGTCTCAGCTCCACAATCAATGGTTGTCCATCAAGGCCGCACCGCGGGACGGTGCGACGGGGGCGAGCGCAACATCCAGGCGCGTCGCGGCCTCGTCCGAATACCCTGAACGCTAAAGGTTTCGGTGGAACATCCGGCCCGCGACCTTTCGATCCGGATGTGCTTCCGATCCCGTGCCACAGCCCTGGGTGCGATACCTTCCACAACCAACGAATGTTCACCGCTATGGTGCTCGAGTTACGACCCCACCGCCTACCGAGTGAGTAGCTAAATCATTCCAGCAGTGACAATCTGCCGTACATAGTGCACGAGCTGTTGCTGGGCAGCGTGTTCGCCAGCGCGGTGGCGCCGCTGCTGGCTCGCGCGTGCACCGACACAGCCGTCGACGCTCTCGCGAATTCACTCAGCGCTTACTGCTGAGCGCATTGATTGTGCTGGGGGTCCGCATAATCAGCGGAGCGCACAGCACAGTAATCACAGCGGTCCAGGTAGCGCTGCAGTGCGTCGAGTGCCTGCGCGGCGGCCGCGGTGATGTCGTCGGCCGATCCAACGGAGTGTGGACGCGTTCGAGCAGCCGCCAACCGAGCAACAACTGCAGGCGATGGCGGCCCGGGTCTTCGGGGCTGGCACCCGCATCGTTTCCGCGGTCGAACTCTCGGACGGCATGTATAACAACACTTTCCGCGTCGACCTGCCGCCGATCACGGCATCGAGGGCATTGTGCGATCTATGAAGTGGCTCGGCTTTTGGACAAGGTCTGGGCCGAGTCGCTTCGCTCGTCGAGTCTTGCCGGGTATGGCGAGCTTCACGAGAATGCCTACCGCCCCGTGAGCCTGGGCACGACTACGGGCGTCGAGGTCGAGCACCAGGTTCTCCCGTTGCTGAGCCGGTAGACGGGCACCCAACTCACTCGGTCGCACCGACCACACCCAGCGGCGCTTCTGTTCCGACCGCCCCCCGGTGCGCCCCATACTGAAATGCCGTGTGGGTGTTTACTGGGGGAAGCGGTTCGGTGCGATTACTCTTCGATGGCCGTTCGAGGTTTGTATGCCGGTATGGCGACTGCGCGAATTTCGTGACGCTGATCTGGATCAGGCGATTCAGATCTGGGAGCAGAGCCGTGCGGCCGGTGGGGATGAGCCGGTATTCGCGTTGGCGGAGGTGCTCGCGTCCGCGCGGGCGGGGCAGCCGGCGGTGGTGGCCGAGGTCGGCGAGGAGATCGTTGGTATGGCGGTCGCGCAGATTCAGGGTGAGCGTGCGTGGGTGCTGTTGGTGGCGTTGGGCGCGCAGTGGCGGCGTCGCGGTATCGGCAGTGCGTTGCTGACCGAACTTGAGCGGCGGCTGCGCGCGGGTGGCGTGCGGCGGATCTGCACGCTGGTTCCCGAGGGAGCCACCGGATCGGTCGCGTTCGAGAATTCCGGATACCAGCGCAGAGCCGGTTTGGTCTATTACGAACTGGTCGAGCCGTTGGCGCCGGCGCAGGCCGGTTTGCTGACCGAATTGGGTGGGCGTCTGTTGCCGCCTGGGCTGTGGCAGTCGATGGGGGGAATGGACCGGGAAAAGGAGATCATCGAGCGACGGATCGTGCTGCCGTTGGCGAATCCCGATGTCGCTGAGCGTTATCGGGTTCGGCCACCCAAGAGCGTCGTCCTGTTCGGGCCGCCCGGCACCGGTAAGACCAGCTTCGCGAAAGCCGTCGCTTCACGGCTCGGGTGGCCGTTCGTGGAGTTGTTTCCCGCTCGACTGGCCACGACGGCGGGTGGCGGCCTCGCGGCAGCGCTGCGTGAGGTGTTCGCGGAGCTGGCCGAACTCGACGAGGTGCTGTTGTTCATCGATGAGGTGGAGGAGATTGCCGGTGCCCGCGACGGCAAGGCGACCAGTCCGGCCCATGGTGTGACGAACGAGCTGCTCAAGCTGATACCGGTCTTCCGTGAGGACTACAGCCGCCTGCTGATCTGCGCCACCAACTCGGTTCGCTCGCTGGATACGGCGTTCCTGCGGCCGGGCCGCTTCGACTACGTGATACCGATCGGCCCGCCCGACGAGCCCGCGCGCAAAGCGATCTGGCAGCGGTACCTGGGCCCGGCTGCCGACACTCTCGACCTGGACCAGTTGGTGCGGGCTACCGATCACTTCACGCCCGCGGACATCGAGTACGCCGCCCGCTCAGGGGCGCAGTCGGCGTTCGAACGCGCGATACGCGAGAAAACGAATGAAGCCGCCCGCCTCGCGGACTATCTGACGGCCGTGGCCAATACTCGCCTGACCCTGACGCCGCAGATCCTGACCGCGTTCGACGATGACCAAGCGAACTACACCCGGCTCTGAAACCCAGGAGTCCTGGTGCCGTGTCCGAGAAGGTGATGCTGTAACCGGTTGACCGGGGTGTCGGGTTGATCATTTGCCGGTGACGGGTGGTGCTGCCAGTGGAGGTGGTGCTGGAGGCTCGCAAGCCGGATGTGTTCGTGGTTCGTCAGGGCCCTGAGGCCGGAGGCGGGCTCGCTCCGTAGGATGGGACCGATGCTGAACAACGGTTTTCGTGGGGACATTGACGCTCGAAGCGAGATTCGGCTATCCGAAGTCGCATTAGGCGCAGGTCAGGACTTCGAAACCCGTACCCGCTCTCTTGTGGTTCGGGGACCCACCGTGCTTACAGGCAACCATGCGGAAGCCCGCCCAACCTACGACATGCGGTTTGCCGTAATGGGCTGGGCTACATAATCCAGGGCGGCTGGGGTGCGGGTCGGCCACAGCCAGATGTAATTCTCGCGCCGTCGGCGCAGCACCCCGTGCCCGGCGAAAAAGATCAGCATCGGATCGTGCGCCTGGTCGGCTGCTGCTGCGGCGGCCGCGCCTATCGCTGTCGGTGAGGCTGTACCGGCAACACTGTGTGGTGTTCGAGATCGAGGGAACCATGGACCGGGTCGGTGCGGACATCACGTAGTTCGACCGCGCCGGCATGGACTTCCGGAAGGTCTGCCAAATACTTATAGTGGTCGATCCGATGAGGATCGCTCGTGAGGTCTCCCGATCCGGTAGACGCCTCCGTGCCCTTTCGGATTACACGTGAGGTCGATCGCGGATTGCAGCACCGAGCGGTAGACCACATGCGTGGCCATGACTCCCACTACCGCATCTTTTGTGCCAGGCTGTCGGAATGCTGCAGGCCGGAGAACACTGTGGCGATCAGGCGCCGTCCCTGCGCTACGCCGTCCTCGTTGTTCGCCACGCGCCACAGGAAGCTCATCAGCATGATGATGTCCGCGGGGTCGTGCCGGCGGCGATGGTGCCTTTGGCTACGCAGGCGTCGACCAGCTTCGCGACTGCGGCGCTGGTCGGCGTTGATCATGTCCTGGGCCGCTGTGGTTCCGTTCCGCGGACTCGTCGTCAGCCGTCCTTCTCAGCACCGTCGTCCCGCATCAGCTCGAAAGCGCTGCGGATGATGTCCTGGCCGGCTCAGCATCGATGCCGTGGTTCGGGCCCGCCGATAAACGACCTGCACTCTATCCCAGACGACAGTCCGGCAAATGCTGCTGGCCGCCGCGCGTCAGTCCTGTCGGGATGCCGCCGCAGGTCTTGTGCGTGTGCTGCGGTGTGCGGATCAAACGCGTGGCGTTCCCGTGGCCGGTCGAACACCGTGCCAGGCATCGGTGAGCACGGCCAGAATCCCGTCTCGGGTCAGCGGCTCGGGGTTGGGATACGGCGATGCTGTCGCCAGGTCCGCCGCTTCGCCGAGGTCATCGGCGTCGATGCCGAGTTCGCGCAGGCTCGTCGGCCCGTCCGCTTGTTCGATGAGGTCGAACACCCCGGTCGGCGCGTCGGGGACGCCCAGCGCTTCGGCGGTCCGCCGCATCGCGTCCGGCGTGGCCGGAGCGTTGTAGGCCAGCACGTGGGGGAGCATGACGGTGTGCGTCGCGGCATGCGGCAGGCCGAAACTCCCGCCCAGCACGTGGCAGAGCTTGTGGTGCAGCGCCATGCCCACCGAAGCCAGGCAGCTGCCGGCCAGCCAGGCGCCGCGGAGCAGGGCTGAACGCACCTCGAGGTCGGCGGGCTCGCCGGTGAGCCGGCGAAGGCCCTTGCCGATGTCCGAGATCGCGCCGAGTGCCCAGCCATCGACGATCGGGTTGGCCTGCGTCGAATACAACGCCTCCACCGCGTGTGCGAGCGCGTTGACGGCGCTTGTGACGGCCATCGGCACGGGCAGCCCGCTGGAGAGCTCCACATCGTAAATCACAGTTTCGGGCAGGATCGACGGCGACGAGCGAGTGGTCTTCTTCCCGTCGGCGGTCTCGCCGAGCACCGGGGTCACCTCGGAGCCGGCGTAGGTGGTCGGGAGGATGATCTGGTCGACGCCGGTCCGCGCGGCGAGTGCCTTCGAGAGTCCGGTCGTCGAGCCGCCGCCGATCGCAACGACGCAGTCCGCGTTGTGCGTGCGCAGCCGTTCCAGCGCCTCTTCGGTCACGGCGACCGGGGTATGCATGGCGGCACCACCGTAGCGGGCGACGCACAGCGGGCCGAGCAGTTTCTCGACCCGGTCGCCCGGCTCGGCGATGTCCGGACTGGCCAGCAGAAGCACTCGGGCGCGCCCGAGCCTTGCCACCTCGGCGGCGACCTCACCCAGCCGTCCTCGGCCGAAGAGGATCCGGTACGGCAAGCCCACATACTCGAACGCTGTGGTGGCTGTCGTGTCGCTTCCCACGGCGGCGTGCCCGATTTCTCGATCGGCTCGGGACGACGACGCCGTGTGCTCAGTCGGTTCGGTGCCCGACACCATTCGTGTCTCCTTCGGCTGGTTCCTGGCGGTCGCGCCGGAACGGTGCTTCCACTCCAACCAACTCAGGCGGTGGTCAGCAAGTCGGCTTAACGGGGCCGTTCACATTTCGCGCGCCGAACCTGAGGCCCGACTTCGGCGCGCGTGGTCTCGGCCAGACACGGACCTTGCGGGACGATCCGCGGTCCGTCACGACTGTGGCGCCACCGATGACGATCGAAGGCGGCGTGGTGTCTCCCTCACAAGTCAGGCAACTCGTCGCCGGGGATGACGTCGAACAGGCTGCTCGGCTGTCCGCGAACGCTGCCCGCCCGCGTTGTGGGCGGCTATCTGGTGATCGGGTGCGGGTTCGCGGTCCCCGTGCCCGAGCCGATATGGCGGGACCGTCGGCAGCGAAACGACGCAGCTGACCGTGTGCGACGATGGTTACATCGAGCCTGGGTGATGGTCGACCACGCGATCGGCCGAATTGTCTTTCGTGCGCTCCATCTGACGATTTCGGGCTGTTAATTCAGGCGAAATCGCAGGTTGCATCCGGGCGGCGCGAGGGCATGGTTGCAGTGCAGGCAGCCGCAAGGCTGGGCACGAGCAGGATGGGAGGTGCGTTCCATGGCACCCTCAGATGCCGGCGCATCCCCGGCACCGGCTTCGCGCGCCATCATCCGCAGGAAGCTCGCGCCGCCCCTGCTCGGGGACCGCCTGGTCCAGCGGGATCGGGTGACCGACCGGATCCACGCGCTGTTCCGGCAGGCGAATGTGCTCACCGTCTACGCCGCCGCGGGATCGGGCAAGACCACCGCCGTCGCGATGGCGCTGGGGGACCTCGACCGGCCGGTGGCATGGCTGTCGCTGGACGGCACCGAATCGGCGGCCGGGCGGCTGCTGCTCTATGTCGAGGCGGCGGTCGCGCCGCACGCGCCCGAGGCGAGCGGCGCGGCGACCGACGCGCTGGCCGCCGGCATCCTGATCGGGGAGGCGGCGGGCCTGCTCGCGGAAAGCCTGCACGGTACCGGGCTGGTCCTCGTCTGCGACAACGCCGAGCGGGTCGCCGGCAGCGAGCAGGCCATGACCGCTCTGTCCGCCCTGGCCCGCTACGCGCCCGCGGACGTCAGGATCATCCTCATCTCCCGGACCGCGTTGCCGCTGGACACCGGATCGACCGGAGAACTGGACCGCGTCGCCGAACTCACCGGGCCGGACCTGGACTTCGACCTGAACGAGGCCGCGGAGGCCATGCGTCAATCCGGGCGGCCGACCTCTGATGCGGCAGACGCGATCCGCGTCACGGGGGGCTGGGTTGCGGGAGTGCTGTTCGCCGACGGCGCGGCCACCGACGCGCCCCACCGGCTCCGCGACTATCTCACCATGCATGTTTTATCCGGGCTGTCCGAACAGGAGCGGCGGTTCCTGGTGTGCACCAGCATGTTGGATGAGGTGACGATCGACGGCGCTGCCGCGCTCGAGCTCGAGGACGCGCCCCGGATCATGGCATCGTTGCGGCGCCGGTACCTGCCCGTCGCGTGGCCCGACGGCAGGACTCTGATCGTCAGCCCCCAACTGCGCGATCATCTTCAGGAACTGCTGACCCAGCAGGATCCCGATGAGCTGAGGCAGCTACGGCTGCGGCACGCCCGGCTGCTGGTGCGCCGCGGCGAACGGGAAGAGGCGGTGCACGCCCTCCTCGGCATCGGCGCGGTGGACGAGGCATGGGCGCTCGCGGCCGAGCTGCTTCCGCACCTGATCGAGCGGATGGACTTCGGGCCTGCCGCGCGATGGCTCGACGACCTGCAGGCGTCGGAACGCTCCCTCAGCCCGCGCATCGGCGGAATTGTCCTGCGGGTCGCCTTCGCCCTGGAACACACCACACGCGGCGTGGAGCTGTTCACGCGGTACGGCCGCGACTGGATCGCCGAACTGGCGGGCGGCGATCAGGAGGATGATTCGGGCGAGGCTTTGGTGCTGCTGACGTGGTGCCTGTGGCACGCCGGCCGCACGGCGGATGCCGAGCAGGTTGCCGACCTGCTGCCGGCGGGCCGGACCCGCGACATCGCGTTCACCATGATCGCCCTCAGCCGGGACGAGCCGCCGCCCGCGTTCCCGGCGTTCGCGACGACCCCATCGGGACCGTTGGATGGGCTGCTCATGCGGCTGGCCTTCACTCGCGGGAGGCTGGCCGGTCTGGAAGCCCCGGGCAGTGACGATCCGTGGCGCGGTGTTCTCGGTGCCCCGTGGGTCATCGCCGGGCTGCGCGCGACCGGGCGGATCGAAGAGGCGATGGCCCGCTACGAGGCGCACCGCGATGAACCGCAGCAACTGTGGCTGCACTCGCTCGATGCCGCAGAGCTCATGATCGATCTTGGCCGCGCGGAGGACGCGTGGCAGGCGTTGCAGCGCGGCCGTGAGCTCGTGGTGACGACCGGGTCCGAGATATATCGGGTTCTGCTGCAGTTGATGGAGGCGAAGATATGCCTGCGCCTGCACCACGATCCGGAAGCGGCGCATCGCATGCTGGACGAAGCAGAAGCCAGTGGAGCCACCAGGCACGCCTTCACCCGCGAACTGGCCTGGCTGTGGCGGGGACTCGCCTTTCTATTCCACCACCGCGACGCCGAAGCGCGTGACGTGCTTCAACAGAGCGTGCAGAGCATGCGTCGTGCCGACCGGTTGCTCGAGTTCCCTACGGCCGCCTGCTACCTGGCCGAAGCCCTCTGGCGGCTCGGCGACGAAGACGGCTCCGACGAGTCCGCGGCACTGGCGGTCACCGTGGCCGAGGAGCGGAATTCGGTCCATCTGCTGCTCAGCGCGCTCTCGGACGTGCCGGCGGTGGCGGTGCGCGGCGCGGACACCGAATCGAACCGGCTCTCCCGCTGGCATGAGCTGACCGCGTCACTCGCGGATGGCCGCCGGATCACGGCCGCGGGCCGGACCCGGCGGTTGATACTCGAGGATTTCGGTGAGCCCGAGCTGTATGTGGACGGCGACATCGTGACGCCGCGGCTGCGCAAGAGCGTCGAACTGCTCGCATATCTGCTGGCCACTCCCGAACACGAGGCGCGTCGACAGGAGTTGCTCGACGCGTTGTTCGACTCGAGTAGCGAAGCGGCTGCGCGTAGCTACCTGCGGCAGGCGCTGTACCGCCTGCGTGAGGTATTGCCGGAGGACCTCTCACCCGTGCTGCGAGGCGACCGGATCTGCCTGCCGGAGCCCGCGCTCGCGGGCAGTACCGCGGCCGAGGTCTTGGCGGCATTTGCGCAGGCCGACCATCAAGACGGTGAGGTCAGGATGGACACCCTGACCTCGGCGCTGCTGCGGGCCGAGCGGGGCAGCTACCTGCGTGGCCTGTGCGGTGAATGGGTGCTGGCCCGGCGTGCCGAAGTCGACGAGCGGATCCTGCGGGCGCGGTTGGACCTGGCCAGGGTCGCGTTCCGGCTCGGCCGGTACCGGGAGGCGGTGGCCCACGTCGACACGGTGCTGCGCCTGGATCCCTACCGGGAGCAGGCCTGGCTGCTACGGCTGACCCTCGCCCAGGCCAGCGGCAACGACGACCACGTGCTGGCGCTGTACCAGCGTTACGTGGCGACCATGCGCGAGCTGGCTGTTCCGCCGTCGGCGGAAGTGCATCGGCTGGTGACCCGGCTGCGGGCGTGAGGCGCTGATTTCCCGGGGTATAACGGCCACGATGGCACGGTGGGTGCAGATCCGACAACATCGGCGCGCTCCACTTGGAGGTAACAATGGACAGCCCGAAACCCGTTCCCGTGCCGGCCGATCCCGCGGCCCTGGGCCCTAGCTTCCGTCAGGCCATCTCCCGGTTCAGCACGGGCGTCGCCGTGATCACCACCCGCGGGGCGGACGGGCCGGTCGGCATGACCGCGAGCGCAGTGGCATCGCTGTCGATGGATCCGCTGCAGTTGCTCGTGTGCATCGGCTCGCACCTCCCGACCTGCAAGGCGATCGTCGAGTCCGGATATTTCGCCGTCAACGTCCTCGGCGAGGGCCACGAGCACCTCGCGAAGCACTTCGCCACCCGCCGGATGGACAAGTTCGCGGGCGTCACGCTGCGCGGCGACAGCGAGATCCCCGTGCTCACCGACGCGATCGCGCACTTCATCTGCTCGGTCGGGGACGCGTTGCCGGGTGGCGACCACACGATCGTCATCGGTGACGTGCTCGTGTGCGACCACATCCCGGGGGCGAACCCGCTGGTGTATTTCGCGCGCACGTTCGGCAAACTGCACGACCCGGTCACCCACACCCACGCCAGTCGAGCAGGGGACTGGCACTTCGCGTCGGCGATGTGACCGTGCCCGGAACGAACTCGGCCATCGTCGTCCGCACTCGGCTGCGCCCACCCGCACCGCATCCGGACGACGTGCGCCGCGTGCGGTTGCTGGCCCGGCTGGACGCGGCCCGCGAACCAGTGATTCTGGTGGCCGCGCCCCGCGGCGCCGGGAAAACCGTGCTGCTGGCGCAATGGGTCGACCCCGACCGGTGCGCCTGGGTGAGCCTGAGCAGCCATGACGACTCCCCGGCGGGTGTGTGGTCCGCGGTACTGGAATCGGTGCGGCCCTACTGCGCCGATGTGCCGGCGCCTCCGGCGGTACTGCTCGACGACGAAACGACCCTGTACGGCGAGATCGTCCCCGAACTGCTCAATGCGCTGAGTTCGGCCCGTCCGGTCGTACTCGTGCTCGACGGGTTGGACGTCGTCGACCATCCGGTGACCAGAGCCTCATTGGACGAGTTCGTGCGCCGGGCCCCGGACACCATTCGGGTCGTGCTGGCGACGGCTCGCCCGGCCAGCGGTCCCGTCGCCGCTCTGCGTGCTGCCGGGCGCCTGGCCGAGTTCGACGAAGACGACCTCCGGCTGGACGAGGCGGAGACGCGGCAACTGCTCGCCAGCACGGTCGGCAGGCCGATCGATCCCGCTGTGGCGGCAGCTCTGCGGCGCGACTACGACGGCTGGGCGACAGGTATACGGCTGGCCGGCATCGCGCTGCGGAATCAGCCGACCGCCGGCCCCCTGCGATATCCCCTTCCATCGGTCGAGGACTACTTCCGCGCGGAAGTGCTCGAACGCGTCACCTCACGCGAACGCCGACTGCTCCTTTACAGCAGTGTGCTGACGGACCTGGCAACCGACTGTTGCGTGGAGGTGACGGGTGTGTCCGCTGCCGGCGAGACGCTGGCTGCGCTGGCTGCCTCGTCGCTGCTGCTGCGGCGGACAGGTTCCGGCATGCGCCCTCATCCAGTGCTACGGCTCGTGCTGCAGTCGGTGCTGTCGGTGGAGGCGCCGGGCACCATGGCGCTTCTGCACGCGCGCGCAGCGGAACGGCGGCGGCGGGAAGGCGATATGGACGCAGTGTACGAGCATGCCCGCGCGGCCGGGCTGTACGACGTTGCGATGCGGGCGGTACTGGACTCGTGGCCCGCGGCGCATCCTCGGACCCTGCTTGCACGACTCGACGAGTCGCACGGCGCCGCCGACGCCGCGGACGCTGACGCGATCGCCGCAGCCGCCGAACTGGCCTGCGGGACTGCAGCCCGTGGGGCGGCCCGGCTGGCCGGAGCGGCCGACCGCCCGGCGCTGGCGGTCCGGGCATGGCTGGCTCTGCAGAGCGGCGACCTCGCCACAGCGCGGCACGACGCCACGCGAGCGGCTGGAACACGAGAGCCGCGGGCAATTCGGCACTGGTGGCTGGTCATGGCCGACGCCGCGCTCGGCACGGTCGGAGTATGGCAGGACCAGGCAGCCGACGCGGTCGAGCAACTCGCCGCGACAGCTCGGGAAGCGGATGAGATCGGCTACCGGGACGTCGCGGTGCGGGCACTGGACGCACGCACCGCGGGCCTGCTCCTGACGGGCGAACCCACAGCGGCGCTCGCGTCGGCGAGGGAGGTTGTGGCCATGCGTGAGCTCGACCCGACGCGGTGCGTGGCCCCTGTCGTCGCCTACGCATACCTGGCCGCCGCGTCGGGCGCGGGCCCCGGGATGGTTCCGTACAACGGAGGAGCCTTGGAACCGCTGGAACCGCCCACTCCGCATGCGGAGGCGTTCGCCTCGCTCCTGCTCGCTCGGGCCGCTCAGGCCCATGGGGACGCTCGACGGGTACGGCAGGCCCGCGCGCAGGCCCGCGCCGCCCTCGCCGGCGTGCCGTGCGGTCCGGTGCTCGCCGCATTGTTCGAGGAGCGACGGGCGGATGCGATTCCGGATTTGCGTCCGACCGCACTGTCCGACCGTGAACGCACAGTGCTGCGTGCCCTGTCAGGGCCGCTGACCCTGCGCGAGATCGCCGCCGAGCTGAACGTTTCGCACAACACCGTGAGAACTCACGTGCGGTCGGTGTTCCGCAAATTGGGCGCCCACGATCGCGCCGGCGCCGTTACCCGCGCGGCCGCGGTCGGTCTGGTCGCCGCCCGGCGGCCCGGGCCCGTGGGTGAGGCCACGCCCGTGGTGGGGTCGTCGGCGACCGCGTTGCGTTGGTGACATCGCCGAGCGAATGCGGGGCGTATTCGCTCGGCCCGGTGGTGCTTGTTTCCGGCTCAGCGATGTGCCAGGGGCCTGTCCGGTGGTAGACCACCGGACAGGGCCCTGACCCCTCGAGTCAGTTGTTACGTGCGTCCTGTCGGCGTGCATAGCCGGCCTGCTCGGTGTACTCCGTTTTCGTCTCCGCGTCATCGCCGGGCCGGCCGATGCCGGTGATCTTCCGGGCGAGGTCGGTCATCGGCCCCTCGGGGGCCATCTCGGCCCGCTGCATCGTCAGCATCTGGACCGCCAGCAGCGGGGTTCCGTTGAAGTTCTCGAACACGGTGATCCGGTCGCCCCAGTCGGAGAGATACAGGTCCCTGATGACGCGGCTGATCTTGAGCCGGTCGTGCGGCCGCCCGACCGGACCCGTCTGCAACGGCTCGAGCCACCTGCGCAACTGCGGCTGGTTCCACTGGACCTCGGTCGGGAAGATCAGCGAAGAGCGCCCGGCCAGATCGACGAGCTCGTTGACCATCCGCGGCACGTTTTCCAGATAGAACGCGCGGCCGAAGTCGAACAGCAGCACGCTCGGCTTGTACAGGCCGCCCGGTGTGTGGAACCCGTCGTCTTCGGCGGCGAGCATGTGGGCGCGCAGCGTCTGGTGGAAGCCCACGAGCCGGGCCAGCCGGGCTTTCACCGGCGGCAGTTGATAGGTGCCGATGTGCTCGGTGATCAGCAGGGACAGGCCGACCATCACCTCGGCGCGCACCGTCTGGCGCACGAGCGCCTGGTAGTGCAGCCAGTCGAAGACGCGTTGGGGGTAGAGCGAGGCGTGCCTCGGGTTGCCGATGTGGAAGACCCGGTTCCAGGGGATGAACACGTCGTCGAACAGGATCACGGTGTCCAGTTCATCGCCTCTGGCGGCCAGCGGATGTTCCTCGTACTCTCCGTCCTTCACGGTGCTCTCCCGGCAGACCAGGGTGACACCGGGGGTGTTCGTGCGGACAGCGCCGAAGATGATCTGCTCGCTGGGGATGCCCGGCCGGAAGAACACCCCGATGTGGATGTAGTCGGCGAATGCCGCGCCCGTCGCGATGGCTTTCACGCCGCGCACCACGATGCCGTCCTCGCGGGTCTCGACGACCCGCAGCGCGGGGGATTCCGCCTGTGCCGACTCGCGGGACCGGTCCGCCTGCGGGTCGACGAACGCCGGTGCGGCGTTCAGGTCACCGGCGACCATCTCGTCCCAGAAATCCAGGATCCCGGGGGTCAGGTCACGCCCGCCTGTGCCCTGCGACTGCTCGCTCCACGGCACCGGATCGTCCTTGTAGGTGAGCAACACGTAGTTGTTCACGTCCGGCGTCCGGGGCACCGCCCCGCCGTCGAGTTCGCGGATCACCGTCTCCAGATAACCGCGCTTGCGTCGCAGCTGATCCTTGTCGGTGTGACGGAACCACATCATCGAACGGCGCTCGCCGTCGTCGTCGACGAAGGTCACGGCGTCCTGCAGGTCGGGGCGGTGGTGCAGGTCGTAGAAGTCCGCGATGCGCTGGGCGTAGTCACGCGTCTTCGTGTGGGTGGCGACGTTCTCGACCAGCTCGTCCCCGACCCACACGACGCGGCCGTCGTCGAGCGCCTCCAAATATTGCTTACCCGTTCGCAGCACAGGTCATTTCCTCTCCGATCAGCGGCGCCTCCATGCGCCGGTGGCGACGATTCCCGGCAACGGGGTGAGACGAGCCCGAGTCCCTCGGGTGAATCCGCGTTCACAGCCGATTTCGCCGGGGTTCACGCCCGTCCGGCTAACTTCCGGGCTTGAATGCGAGGAGGCGACGATGCTGGACCTGGACGAGAAGACCATCACCGAGGCAGTGCTGCGGACGATCGCGGACACGCCCGACCAGCGAATCAAGACCGTGCTCAGCAGTATGGTGCGGCATCTGCACGACTTCATCCGCGAGGTGGAGCCCACAGAGGCCGAATGGGCCTCTGCGATCGACTTCCTGACTCGGACCGGACAGAAGTGTGACGAGCAGCGACAGGAATTCATCCTGCTCTCCGATGTGCTCGGAGTGACGATGCTCGTCGACGCGGTCAACCACCGGCGCGACTCGAGCGCGACCGAGAACAGCGTCCAGGGCCCGTTCTTCCGGGAGGACCGGTCCGAGTTCGGCGACGGGGACGACATCTCCAACGGGCTGCCCGGCACGCCGTTGCTGTTACACGCGGCTGTGGTCGACGTAGCAGGGGCGCCGGTGGCCGGGGCCGAATTCGATGTCTGGCACGCCGACGGCGAGGGCCACTACGACTCCGAAATATCCGGGCTGGACGCCCCGGCGATGCGCGGGCTGTTCCGTACCGGCGAGGACGGGACCGTCACGGTCCGAAGCATTACGCCCGCCCCCTACCCGATTCCCGACGACGGGCCCGTCGGCGAGCTGATGCGGGCCACCCGACGGCCGGTGATGCGCCCTGGTCATATTCACATCCGGATCGCCGCACCTGGATTCTCGACCGTCACCACGATGCTGTTCCGTGATGACGACCCCTATCTCGACAACGACCCGGTGTTCGGCTCCAGGCGGTCGCTGCTGTACCAGCGCGACTCGCGGGACGATGAGGAAGGTTCGTTCGATCTTGTCGTGCGCACCTTCGTGCTCGACCGCGCGCGCTGATCCCGCCGCGGCGCATTCCTCGATGAGTCCTGCCGGTCGGGTTATACCCCGGCCGGGTGTTTCGGAAATCATCGGGCGATTCGGCTGTCGGCCGAACCTTTCGCGGAGATCGCTCGCCGCTATAGAGCAGAAACATTCTCATCACTGGAAAGGGACACCATGGACATCGGTTTGCTTCTAATTCGCTTGCTGTTGGGTGCCGTATTGTTCACCCACGGCACGCAGAAAGCGCTGGGCTGGTTCAGTGGGTCAGGTCCGGAAGGCGCGACGGCGCTGTTCGACAAACTCGGGCAACGGCCGGCCAAGACCAAGGTCTGGCTGGCGGTGTGGTGCGAGATCGCAGCCGCGGTATCGCTGACACTCGGCGTCATCACGCCCCTCGGTGCTGCGATCGCGGCAGGGACAATGCTGGCCGCGGGGTTCTCGCTGAGCCACCTTTCGGGCAGTTTCTGGAATGCCGCCGGGGGCGGCGAATTTCCGATTGTTCTCGCGGTTCTGGCGGCAGCCACGGGCTTCACCGGGCCTGGTCGGTACAGCATCGACGCGCTGCTGCCGACCGTGCCGTGGGTCGGCGGCGGTACGGCCTCTGCAATCACCGGCGTCGTGGTCGTCGCTGTCGCGCTTGTCGCCGCGGCGGCTCCGATTGTCTCCACGCGACGTGGACGAACGAACACGATCGCGGCACCGTAGACCGGGTGATCGACCGCCGCGGGCACCGGCTTCGCGGCCAGGCTGGCGATAGCTCGCGAACTGCTGCGCGAGACAAGCAATCGGCTCGTCGTCGCGACGCGGCAGATCGCGAAATCGGATGCAGTGGGCGGGTTCTGCCGAAGGTGCTTGCCGCAAGGCTCCACGGGATACGTTGGAGGAGCGGAAGATTCGCAAGCCCGCTGCGGCGAGTCATGCTTCAGGGGATTGGATTCGCCGGGCGCGGATGTGGGAGGGCACGTCCACCGCCTGGGTCGCGTAGAGGTGGGTTGTCATCCGCGCAGGGTGCGTGAATGCTTGCGCCGGTTCAACATTCAGAGCCTAAGGGGGCAGGCGATCAGCTGGGATTGCGCCGCGAACCTCGCCTGACCGAGACAGAACACGGTCGTGTCGTGGCCTTGGTCGTGACCACGGCACCGGGGCGGTTGCCACGGCGATCCGATGACATGCTGACTCGACCTCCGAGAACCGTTGTGGCGGATCTTCCGGCGAGAAGCTCTCGCAGGCAGGGCCCGTGCCGACCACGCCGAGATCGACCAGGCCACCCGCCAAACCATCGCAGTCCTCAACACCCGTGCGCGCCTAAGGGTCTGGGGCCACACCGCCCCGAAAACCGCTGAGCTATCGCCGGTTTCCACTTCGGTGAATCGACATCGTCGGTCCGCCGATGGGCCGGTTCCCAGCGGATGACCGGTGTCGTCCGGTCGGACGGGTCTTCGCGAACAGTAAGGCGATCGACTTCGCCGCGACCACCACGACCAGCAGCGTCACAGCGACGAGTAATCCGACCGTGATGGCCTGCCAGGCAAACGGGTGGAACAGCCGCAGCCACGTGATGGCGAGCCCAGCGACGGTCGCGGTGGGAAAGATGAACGACCAGAAGCCGAGCGAGAACGGAAGAGCGCGGTAGCGCGGCAACAACGCCACTTGGAACAGCACCATGAACGCCGTCAGTGCTGTCAGTGCCCCGAACACGTGATCGGGTCGATCGCCACAGATCGTCAGCCATGCTGCCGCCGCGACGGCAGGCGGAGCAATCATGATCGCGAGTGTCGGAACGAGCGGTGCGGGCATGGTTGGCCGGAGCGCGAGCCGGAGGAAGAACAGCATCGAGATCACCAGCCAGAAGAAGATGCCGACGGCGAAGCTGCCGACCGCAAGCCAGTCGAGCCCGGTCTGGGCGGCGGTGAGTGCGCCGACCAGACCGGCTGCACTGATGGGCAGGTAGTAGCCGCCGTGCACGGATTCGAGGGGCAGTTCGCCGCGCATCCAAAAGCTCAGGATCCATACGCCGAACCCGGCAGCGGCGGTGATGGAGATCAAGGTCAGCACTGTTCCGGCAACCGGAATCGCGCGGTGAAGGCCCGCTCCGACCAGCATTCCGCCGATGGGAACCAGTGCCGCGAGTGGACCATGGGCGAAGTGCGTGAGCTGATGTGAGAGCGGTTGATCGGTGAGCGTGCCGCGATACAAATGCACCAGGATGGTCCAGCTCCAGGCGATCCCGGCGATCATCCAGAACACCTGCCCCAGTTGGAACGGCGCGCCGAGCGTGCTGGTCGCCGTGGACCAAACCTGGGCCAGGCCGGCCAAGCTCAGGGGGATGGCGAGCGTGTTCAACGGGACACGAGGGCGCACGTATGTGGTAGTGGCGAGGGCAAAGGGTGGTTGACCGGACAAGGGAATGTCTTCCTGATCGGGGGTTGATGGGCCCGAGCGCGGGACGGATATGCGGTTGTTGCCCCCCACCGAATCTGCACCAGAGCTGTCAGACAGATGGTCCCGCGGCTGCGGCATCGTCGGATCTCGAGCGGATTCCGTCGAGTACGGTGTCGATGGCCTGGTCGATGAAGGTGCTGTCGAGGGGGGCGTGTCCGTGGAACATACGGTGATAGATGGAGCCGTACAGCAGGTCCAGGACGACTTCGGTGTGCGTGTGTGGGGAGATCTCGCGGCGGCCGATGGCGCGTTGCAGGATCAGTCGTCCCTGGTCGCGGAGGTGCTCGACGAATCGGGCGCGGTACTCGAGGGCGAATTCGGGTGTGGTGAGCACCTCGACGAGCAGGCCTGCGATGATTCGGGCGTAAGGTCGGCGGGTTATCTGTCGAGTCCACGGCCAGAACAGGTTTCGCAGGTCTTCGCGGAGCGTTTCGGTGTCGGGCGCTGGTGGCGTGCTGGCCCATTGCCGGTAGAGGGCGTCCATGGCGAGGTTCTCCTTGCGGGGCCACCAGCGGTAGATGGTGGCCTTGCTGACCCCGGCGGTGGTCGCGACCGCGTCCATGCTCATGGCCGCCAGCCCGCGGTCGAGTAACAGTTCCATGGCGCTGTCCAGGATGGCGTCGTGTGTTCTTTCGCTGCGGGGGCGACCGCTGCGGCGGACCTTCGTGGATTCATCGGCCACGATCAGCTCGCTATCTGGTCGATGTGGTTGTTCGGTTGCTGCTGTTCTGTGCGCAGGGATGCGTACAGGCCGGAGAGGTCGCGGTGGCCGAAGCCGCGCTGTACGGCGTGTTCGATTGCGTCGGAGGCGATTGCCGCCGTCGTCATCCGTGTGCCGAGGTTGTCGGCAGCGGCGCAGGCCAGGCGGAGGTCTTTGCTCATCGCATCGATATCGAACCAGGCGTGTTCGGGCAGATAGAACGCGAGCGGGGCGCGGGTGGCCATGGCAGGAGATCCGATGACACTGTCGGTCATGACATGCGCAGCCTGGACCGGGTCGATACCGGCGCGTTCGGCCAGTAGCAGCGCTTCGCTGAAGGCGAGGATCTGGGTTGTGAGGTTGATATTGATCGCTAGTTTGAGCACCAAAGCCTGGAACTGGGTGCTGACGTAGGTGACCTGCCGGCCGAGCCGGTAGAGCAGCGGTTCGATCGCGGTGACCGCGTCGGATGGGCCGCCGGCCATGATGAGCATGCTGCCGTCGGCTGCAGCCGGCACCGGGCCCGTGACCGGAGCACTGACCATCTGAGCGCCTCGGGCCTCGACCTGCTGGGTGAGTTCGTCGGCCGTGTCGGGTCCGACAGTGCTCATGTCGACGAAGATCTTGCCGGGGCCGAGAGCGGCCAGGACGCCATCCGGGCCTGCGGTGATCGCGTGCAGGGCGGCATCGTCGGTCACCATGCTGAACACGATGTCTGCGGCCTCGGTGACCTGGCGGGGGGTATCGCGCCAGACCATGCCATGCGCGATGAGGTCGGCAGCCTTGGCGGGGGTGCGGTTCGTGCCGTAGAGGGTGTTGCCATCGAGCAGTCGGCGGGCGAGGCGGCTGCCCATCGTGCCGAGACCGACGAAACCGATTGTAGCCATGTGGTTTTCCTTTCCGGATCTGATTTCTATGCCTGGATCCGGTCGAGGTCTTCGGTCGCGATCGATTCCGCGTCCTACTACGGTCCCACCCGAATTCCCATTCGCTCGCGCTGATCGGCTGTATACCGAACCCGACGCGGGTGATCTGCTTGCCGGTGGATCCCAGCTGTTGTGATAACCGAGCGCCTCGGTGGTCGTGACACCTTCGAAACACTGCATCTTCGGATAGCCACAGAAACTATACGACTAGTTTCGTAATTTGCCCAGAGATTGCAGACGGCCATGCATTTGAATGGACAACGAGGTGGCGGTTGTCGTGCCATATACAAGTCTGCCTGTCTCTGAATGGCGATGCCGACCGTGCTTGATCGTGCGGGCGACCCGCCTCGGCTATTCGGCGCACAGATTGTGGGTCAACTCACACACCGCATCTCCAAAGGTTGTGCCTTGACAGTGCAGCGCCGGCGGGCCACCATAGGAAACTATGGAGACGCAATTAGTTTCTTCAGTTTCCGTCGTGCAGCGTGCCGAGGTGATCGTCGACGCGGCCAGCCGGTTGTTCCTCGCGCCGGGGCTCGGGCGGGTCAGCATGGACGATCTCGCCCGTGAGCTCGGGATGAGTAAGAAGACGATCTACCGGCACTTCCCGGACAAGCACAGCCTGATGACCGCAGTGCTGGACCGGTTGTTCGGGGCGGTCGAGCACACGCTGCTCGCCGCGAGCGAAGAGGCCGCAGGCCGGCCGTTCGGTGAGCAGGTGCAGCGGTTCCTGCACGCGACGTGCGGCGAACTCGGGCGCATCGGTGCGGCTCAGCGGGTCACCGGGCGGGGCGATGCGGTGCTGCGCAAGCACGTGGAACAGCAGATGGACGCGGTGATCTACCGACGGCTCGACGAGCTGTTCCAGCACGGGCACCGGCTCGGGTTGCTGTCGGCGCCGCCCGAGCTGCTCAGCGAGATCATCCGCGGTGCGGCGGAGCGGCTGCTGAACTCGCCGTTACCAGGCAGGCTCGACCGCAGCGCGGCCGATCTACTGCGAATCACCGTCGACACGGTTCTGTACGGGGCAGTTCATCAACAGGAGGCTGAATCATGACCAGGGTGGCGTTGGTGACCGGGGCCAGCAGCGGAATCGGCGCGGCGACCGCGCGACTGCTGGCCGACCGCGGAATGCGCGTTGTGGTCAACTACCTGCACAGCGAGCACGCGGCCAAGGATGTCGTGGCCGGGATCGAGGCCGCCGGCGGCGAGGCCATGGCCGTGCAGGCCGACGTACGCGAGGTGGACGCAGTCGACGGCGTGATCGAGCAGATCCGGGCGACCTGGGGCGGCGGCGTCGATGTGCTCGTGCACAACGCGCTCACCCCGTACGTGATCAAGCGGTTCCGCGATATGACGTGGGAGGAGTTGGGCGGCAAGCTCGACGACGAGATGCGGGCGGCGTATGTGGTCACCAAGGCCGTGCTACCCGCTATGACCGACCAGGGCTGGGGGCGCCTCATCTATCTCAGTGCGGGTCCGGGCCGCCGGCCGCGAGAAGGGATGATCGCGTTGGGTACGGCCAAGGCGGCGCTGGCGCAGTTCGCCCGGTTTCTCGCGCAGGAATTGGGTCCCGCGGGTATCACGGTCAACCTCGTCGAGCCGGGCCCGGTGGCCGAGACCAGGATGTCGCACGTCCTTGACGATGAGGTGAAACAGCGGCAGGTGGCCGCCACCCCACTGGGCCGCCTGGCGGTGCCGGCCGATGTCGCCCAGGCGGTGGCGTTCTACGCCGGCGAAGACAACACATTCATGACCGGCACCACCGCCGCTGTCAACGGTGGCATGGCGATGTACTGAAGGAAGGCACGATTATGCACACCATTGATCTGGCTTATGTCGGTCGGGGCCTGCATGAGGAGCTGGTCGCCTTTATCGCGGACCAGGAGGGCTACTACACGGACGAGGGGGTGCACGTCGCGCTGCACGACGGCATCGCCTGGGACGAGGAACGCTTGCGTCGGGGCGCAACCATCGGGCTCGGCCGGGGGCTGCTGTCGCGGCTGACCGGCGGCATCCCGTGGGTCACGCTCAGCGTCAACACGCACCGTCCGCTGTTCTGGTTCCTCGCCCGCCCCGGCCCGACCTCGCTATCGGACTTGGCCGGCCAACGGCTCGCGGTCCACGCGCCTCATACCCCGCCCGGGTGCTTCGCCCGGATCGTGTTGCGCCGGGCGGGCCTGGACCCGGACCGCGACGTGGACTGCATCGTGCGGTCGCCCGGCGACTACGCCATGGACCTGCGCCGGCTGCGCGAGGGCAGCATCGACGCCGCTTACGTCGGCAGCACCATGGCGCCGGAGGCGGTTGCGGCGGAGTACGGGTGGCAGGTACTGGGCTGGGTCGGCGACCACTTCCAGATCCCCACCGTGGGTGTGGCCGTCGACCCCACCTACACCGACCCGGACGACCCCGCGGTACAGGCACTCGTCCGCGCCCACCGGCGCGCCCTGCGGGTGATCCACGAGGATCCCGACACTACGGTTCGGTATATGGGGACGTTCCTCGGCGGCCAGACCGCCGAGGAGGTCCGAGCCCACTACGAGAAGTTCATCGCGCCGTATTACACCACCGACGGCACGGTCGATCCGGTTATCGCCGACAGCGCGATCCCCGCGGTCGCCGCCGAGCTCGGTGTGCCCGCCCGTTTCGATGCGGCCGACTTCTACCGCTGAGCACTCCGTAGCGATCACCATGCGGTGGCCGTGCACCGCGGCGGGGTCACGACGGGGATGAGCATCTCCTGGACCCTTTCCTGACACGCGGAGCCATACTTCCCGGTCCTCCCGGGTACCGGATCGTATCCAGCGCACCGTCTCAGCAACCCGTCACATCACAGGATACGTTCGTGCACACGATCGATCTCGCGTACGTCGGGCGAGGTCCACATGAGGAGTTCGTCACCTACATCGCCGACCAGGAGGAGTAACTACGCCGAGGAAGGCGTCCACGTCGCACTGCGTGACGGCAGCTTCAGATCGACGCTTGTTCGGTCATCCACCACGACGTGTCGAGGTCCGGCATTTGTGATCTCGGCGAGGTCGGATGGTGTGGGACTCGCCGGATAGCGGCTCCGGTCGAGATCGAGCCCGGTGCCCTATCTTTGCGGGGTTCAGATGAATTGCCCGCGCACCCTGATGCGAGCCTGACCAGTGGAGGTGCCAGTTGACCGACGTGTCACAGCCCGGAACCGGAATGGTGTTGGCCCACTTCATCGTGACCGACAATGTGGATCGCTCGCGGCGCTTCTACACCGAAGTCCTCGGCGGCCGGGAGGTGTTCTCCGCAGGCCCTGTCTACGTGGCACTGGCCAACAGTTTCATCATCATCAACACCGGTGGAGGCCCGACCGACGACAAGCCCACGGTCACCCTGGAAACGCCACGCGACCCGGACCGGGTCAGCAGCTTCCTCAATATCCGGGTCGAAGACATCCACGCGGTGTACACCGAATGGAAGGCCCGTGGTGCCCGCTTCCTGACACCGCCCAAGCAGCACCAGTACGAGATCCGTTGCTATCTGCGCGATCCCGACGGTCACATCATCGAGGTCGGGCAAACGACGGACGCGAGCGGGGACTGGACGCCATGGTTGCCGTCGTCCCCGCAGTCATGACGAGCCGGTGTACATCGACGCAGCCCGCGTCGGTGGGGACTACGCCTCAGTGGCGATAGACAGTCAGGTCGTGAGCGGTGACGTCACCGAGCCGGATCCTGAGCATCGCGGCCCCTGCCGGGCATTGCGAGGCGCTCCCCGCCCCGGCGCCGGAACTGCTGGCCTCATCGCCGATATGGCGGCAGCGCCGGTGTGGCTGGACATGGACGCATCCCATCAGTCCATTGCATGGGTAGTGGACATCGACCTGCTCCGAGGTGACGGTCGGCTCCTGTGTCTGCTGCGGTCTGTCGGGTGGCGTCTGTGCGTCGTAGGCTCCAATTGTGCGCCGGCGCCCGCCGCCGGTCGCACTCGTAGAGGCCGGAGGTCCCGATGCCGGATCGGATTTCGTTGCCCTCGACGATTACCGCGTGCCTGTTCGATCTCGATGGGGTGCTGACCCGTACCGCGACCGTGCATGCCGCCGCGTGGAAGCAAGCCTTCGATCCACTGCTCGCGCAGGCGAACGAACCGCAGCGCCCCTTCGATGCGGTCGCCGATTACGACGCTTACGTCGACGGCCGTCCCCGTGAGGACGGTGTGCGCACTTTCCTGGCTTCTCGCGGGATCACCCTGGCCGACGGTGGGCCCGGCGATCCATCGGACGCGCGAACCGTGCATGCGCTGGCCGCGCGCAAGGATGCGTTTTTCCTGCGCTTACTGGCCGAGGATGGTGTGCACGCCTATCCGGAGTCGGTGCGGTTCGTCCGGGCGGTCCGCGCGGCGGGTATGCATCGCGCGGTGGTCTCCTCGAGTGTGCATTGCGCGCAGATATTGTCGGCGGCCGGGATAGCCGATCTGTTCGAGGTGCGCATCGACGGAATCGTCGCTGCCCGGGATCATCTGGTCGGTAAACCGCACCCCGGCACCTACCTGGCCGCCGCGCGGGCGCTTGGCGTGCAGGCGGCCGCCGCGGCCGTGTTCGAAGACGCGTTGGCCGGCATGGATGCCGGGCGCTCGGGCGGGTTCGGCTTCGTCGTCGGCGTCGACCGGGCGGACCAGGCCGAGGCGTTGCGTGCTCATGGCGCTGATGTCGTGGTGACCGAGCTGAGCCAGCTGCTGGAGGTCGTGCCGTGATCACGGATCCGGCGTATGCGTGCGAACCGTGGCGAGTACGGGAGACTCGGCTGCGGCTGGATGTGCTGACGCAGAGTGAATCGGTGTTCGCTTTGTCCAACGGACACCTCGGCTGGCGCGGAAATCTCGACGAAGGCGAACCGCACGGTGTGCCCGGCAGCTACCTCAACGGCTACTACGAGGTGCGTCCGCTGCCGTATGCCGAAAGCGGGTACGGCTATCCGGAATCGGATCAGTCGATCGTGAACGTCACCAACGGCAAGATCATCCGGCTGCTGGTCGACGACGAACCGTTCGACCTGCGTTATGGGCGTCTGCACGCACACCAGCGAATCCTGGATCTGCGCACCGGGCTGTTGTCGCGCGAGGCGGATTGGACCTCGCCGGCAGGGAGGCGGGTTCGTATCCGCACCACCCGGCTCGTCTCGCTGACCCAGCGAGCGGTGGGCGCCATCCGTTACGAGGTCGAACCCGTCGACGGGCCGGCGCGGGTGGTGGTCCAGTCCGAACTGGTCGCCAATGAACCAGTGCCCGCGACCAGTGGCGATCCTCGTGTGGCCGCAGCGCTGGAGGCACCGTTGGTGGCCGAGGAGGACCACGCGCACGGTAACCGCCTGCGGCTGATCCACCGCACCCGCGTCAGTGGACTGCGTGTCGGGGTGGCCGCCCATCACCACGTCCACGCTCCCGTGCATACCGCCACGTCTGTCGAATCGGATCCGGACTTGGCGCGCCTCACCCTGACCTGCGTGCTGGCTGCCGGGCAAGGATTGCGCGTGGACAAGACAGTGGCCTACGGCTGGTCGGGACACCGCTCACTGCCGGCTGTCCGCGATCAGGTCGATGCGGCGTTGGCGGCTGCCGAGGACAGTGGATGGTCCGGACTGGTCGAGGATCAGCGCGGCTTCCTGGACGAGTTCTGGTCGCGGTCCGATGTCGAGGTCGATGGTGATCCACAGTTGCAGCAGGCGGTGCGGTTCGGGCTGTTCCAGGTGCTGCAGGCCGGTGCCCGCGCCGAGGAACGCGGCGTGCCCGCCAAGGGGCTCACCGGCCCCGGATACGACGGCCACAGCTTCTGGGACACCGAGACTTTCGTGCTGCCGCTGATCACCCACACCACACCGCGCGCCGCGCAAGATGTGCTGCGCTGGCGGCATCGCACGCTCCCCGAGGCCCGCGCCCGTGCCGCCCAACTCGGTCTGCGTGGTGCCGCGTTCGCGTGGCGCACGATCGCCGGTGCGGAGTGCTCCGGGTACTGGCCCGCAGGTCTCGCGGCTTTCCATCTCAATGCCGCCATCGCCGATGCGGTCGTCCGCTACGTCCGCGTCGCGGCCGACTCGGACTTCGAATGCGGCGTCGGCGCCGAACTTCTGGTCGAGACGGCCCGACTGTGGGAGTCGCTGGGTTGCCACGGGGTCGACGGTTGTTTCCACATCGATGGGGTCACCGGGCCGGACGAATACAGCGCCATCGCCGACGACAACGTCTACACCAACCTCATGGCTCGGGCGAACCTTCGCGCTGCCGCCGATGTCGCCGAACGTCACCGCCAGGTCGCCGAGCGCCTCGGCGTGGACGACGGCGAACGCGCGCGGTGGCGGGCCGCCGCCGAGGCCATGGCCGTGCCCTATGACGACGATCTGAGGGTCCACCAGCAGGCCGCCGGTTTCACCCGCCAGGCCGTGTGGCCGTTCGACACCACCGGCCCGGACCGATATCCGCTGATGCTGCACTTCCCGTATTTCGACCTCTACCGCAAACAGGTCGTCAAACAAGCCGATCTCGTCCTCGCGATGTATCTGTGCGGTGCGGCGTTCAGCGATGAGGACAAGGCGCGCAATTTCGCCTACTACGAAGCGATCACCGTCCGCGACTCCTCGCTGTCCGCGCCCTGCCAGGCGGTCATCGCCGCCGAAACCGGGCACACCGATCTGGCCTACGACTATCTGCGCGAGACCGCGCTGTTGGATCTGGCGGATCTACAGCACAACACCCGCGATGGTTTGCACATCGCCGCGCTGGCCGGTTCCTGGACCGCGTTGATCGCCGGATTCGGCGGACTGCGTCACGACACCGGCACACTCTGCTTCGCACCGCGCCTGCCCACTCAACTGTCCCGGCTCGCTTTCCGGCTGCACTACCGTCATCGCGCGCTCCACATCGAGATCACCCCGGACAAAGCTCGATATGAGCTCCGGGACGGCCAGCCGCTCACACTCGAACACCACCGCACGCCCTTCACCCTCGCCCTCGGGGACACCGTCACCCACCCCATCCCGCCACCGATCCCCGCACCCCGCCCGCACCAGCCCTCCGGCCGGGAACCCAACCCGCGCAACGACATTGCCTGATCGGGCTGACTCCGCTGGAATTACGTGAAAAGAGCGCGGTTTCGGGCGACGTATTGTTCGATGGTTCGCGGGCTGTGGCCGGTGATGTCCTCGACGGTGTGGGTCATGTGGTGGTAGCGGCCGTCGCGGTGCAGGCGGGCCATCGTGGAAATGTGGTCCTGCGCATGCGCGTCCAGTCCAGCTCTGCTCAGATCGTCCAACCACTGATCGTTGGGCAGCCGCACTCCCGTGACGGGCCGGTACAGGGTGGAGGCGTACTGCTCGGCGAGCCCGTCGATATCCAGCGCTGCCGGGTCCAGTCGTGGTCATCGGCACTCCTTGTCTCCGGATGGGGCAGGTGCATCACGACCGGCCGAGTCGACCGGGAGGATCAGGGACGTCGATCGGCTTCCCTGGAGCAGGAAGTGTTCGGCGTTGAGCGGGCCGTCCAGTTGCATCAGCTGTCCGCTCTCGCAGACCACCGAGATCCAGTGCGGCGAATCCGGATTCGCCCAGGAGGGCGGCCAGGTGGGGTTTCGCCTCGGCATCGTCGCCCGTGTAGAAGTTCGCCTGCCGCCCCTCGGTGTGCCGGCGGTTCGCGGCGATGAACCCGGCGAACATCGTGTTGAGCGCCTTCACGATCCGTGCGCCGGCCAGTTGCTCGGCGACCCGCTCGCTGCGGGTGAGGTCATCGACGTGGTAGCGGCCCTGCCAGGGGTTCGCGGTGGCGAACTGATTCGTCATGTCGACGACGATCGTCCCGGACCAATCGGTCGGGCCGGTCAGATCCGGCAAGACGAAGAACGGCACCGCGAGGAATATCAGATCCGGATGCGTCGCCTCCCGGGCGGTCCCCGTGCGGGACTTGGGCCCAACCGCTCCACTACGGCTCGGAGCGTCTGCGGGCCCTGGCTGTTGCCGATGAGTACCTCATGGCCATGACGGACTGCTTTGTCCGCGACCGCGTGGCCGATATTTCCCGCCCGAGAATGCCGTTCGTGGTATCGAGCATGGAAGCCGACTCCTCCGTCGCATTCGTTCACGTCTCGAGCCGAGGCCGTCGCCCATGCGGCCGCGCAGCGCGTAAGCACCGGTGGTAGTCGTTGCGCCGCAAGGCATGTGGCATTGTCGCTGAATAGTTGCCAATAGCGGCTGATGCTGTTCGGAATTGCGCTTCGAGTGGGTACTATCGATCTTCGTCGCAGCGCTACCCCCGCGGTCGGCAGCCTGGAGTGGATTGTGTGGCATTCCTGGCCGAGAAGGTCGTTGGCATCATTTCCGTGCGGACACGGATATTCCTGGTTCGATTGCCGACGCCCATTTGCGAAGGGAGTTGACCGATCATCACGACCGCGAAATCGTCCGTGCAGAGCGTCACATACGATTTGCTGAGATCGTTTCGCCTGACCACGATCTTCGGTGATCCAGGGTCGACGAGGAGACGTTTCTCGAGAACTTCCGGACGATTTCACGTATGTCCTGGGGCTGCAGGAAGCGTCCATCATCGCCATTCGTGGCGTCGCCGCAATTATCACCGCACGAGCCGCGGAATTCGGCGTCGTCGGCACTACCTGTGAGAACGGGAGAATTCGGTGGCTGACCGATGGATGGTTCGCGGTAAGGAGTTCGCGAATTGCCTCTGCGACTGGGGGTGTCCGTGTCGGTTCGGTGCAAACCTACAGGCGCTGCGCGGAGTTGATGTGCGGCCACATCGAGGAGGTAAACTTCAACGACACGAATCTCGGCGGTCTGGATTGGGCGGTGCTCATGCCCTGGCCGGGTGAGGTTAGCCGAGGGCAACGGCACGCAGCAGTTGTCATCGGCTAACGGGCGGATCCGGCTCAGCGAGAAGGACTGCGGAAAATCCTTATCGGTGAGTCGAGTCCACCGCCCCTTTCGGCGATATCGGCGGAGAGTTCGCGGGCGCCGCGATGATCCCGGTCGGCGCGTCGAGTCTTGCCCTGTGAGCCGCGTGCCTGCCCTCGTCGCACAGGTCGGTAAGGAGCGCAATCATGAATGTAGTGGTACTCATCGGACGGATCCTGTTCGCCCTGCTGTTCCTCGGCTCCGCGTTCGGGCACTTCGCCCAGCGCGGGCAGATGGCGGAATACGCCCGGGACAAGGGAATCCCTGCTCCCGGCTTGTCGGTACTCGCCTCAGGCTTGCTGCTGCTCGTGGGCGCGCTGAGTGTGCTGTTGGGTGTGTGGGCCGATCTGGGCTCGCTGTTGCTGACCGTTTTCCTCGTGCCGACCGCGGTGCTCATGCACGCCTTCTGGAAGGAAACCGATCCAGGGGTCAAGCAGCAGGAGATGATCCACTTCAACAAGGACATCGGGCTGGCGGGAGCTGCCCTGATGCTGTTCGCGTTCTTCTCTCACGTCGGCGGCGACCTCGGACTGACCCTCACCGGACCGCTGTTCCACATCTGAGCCGCTGGAACAGATCCACGCCCAGCGCATCGCGATGCTCACCGGCACCGATATCGCGGCGGCCGGAGATGGCCGGTGATCTGTCCACGCTGAAATCCGCTGCTGTTCAAGATGATCGGTGAGCATCGCCGTTGATCGGTCATCACTTCGACACCTCGGTCGAGGTCCGGCCGCAGGAGGCACGAGCGGTCGCCGCCCAGGACCGCGACGGTGCGGTCCCGCTGCTGGCAAGGCTGCGCGAGCGGTTCTCCGGCATCGCACTGACCTGAGCCCATCGCCACCATCATGACCATGACGCAGCCTCACTCGAGCATGACCGGGTTCCCGGACGCTAGCTCTGATTCCCTCTGAGTGGCGGTCTCGACAGTAAGAGGGCAGGTCAACAGGCCTTTCCTAGTTAGTGAGTGTACTCACTTGACAGGGCGAGAGGCGCTGACAAGACTGAGTGAGTAAACTCACTCAGCAGGAGAGGACGCGGGTATGCGTGCGGCTTTGGGACAAGAGTCCGGGCGGCGGTTGGTGCTGCGGTCCAGGCTGGGGGTTGCGATTTTGGTGCTCTTGTGTACTGTTCAGTTTCTGGACATTGTGGACTCGGCGATCGTGAACGTCGCGCTGCCGTCCATCCAGCACAGTTTGCATTTCACACAGCAGAATCTGCAATGGGTGGCCAGTGGCTACATCTTGACTTATGGCGGCTTTCTGCTGCTCGGTGGCCGTCTGGGCGATCTACTCGGCCGACGGCGCATGCTGTTCGCGGGTCTGGTGGTATTCGCTTCAGCGTCATTGACGGCTGGACTGACCGACAGTGCCGGGCTGTTGATCGCGGCGCGGCTTGTGCAGGGACTCGGGGCGGCTTTCATGGCTCCCGCGGCGCTGTCCGAACTCACGACGAGTTTCCGCGAGGGCAAGGATCGGGACACGGCGCTCGGGGTGTGGGGCGGCATCAGCGGCGTGGCCGCGGCGGCGGGTGTGTTCCTCGGGGGAGTCATCTCCCAAGGGCCGGGCTGGCGGTGGGTGTTCTTCGTGAACCCGCCAATCTGCGTCGCGGTAATCGCTTGTGCCGTGATGCTTCTGGCAGACGGCCGGCCCAGCCGGGCCGGGCGGGCGGCATTCGATGCGCAGGGTGCGGTGCTGGTGACCGGCGGCATGCTGCTGTTGGTGTACGGACTGGTGCGTGCGCCGGTCGTGGGCTGGGGATCGCTTTCCACCGTCCTGTGCTTGGGCGGATCGGCCGCTGTGCTCGTCGCGTTCGCGCTCAACGAGGTGCGCACCCGCGATCCGCTGGTGCCCGCGGCCGTTCTCCGGGTGAAAGGGCTGGTCGCAGCGGATCTGACGCAGCTGATCGCGTTCGCCGGGTTCTTCTCGCTGCTTTTCTACGCCACCCTCTACATGCAGGAGATCCTGCACTACTCGCCGATCCGGGCCGGAGCCGCCTACCTTCCGATCACCGCAGGGTTCGCCATCGCCGGAGGCGTTGCGTCGCAACTGATCACGCGCGTGGGCACCCGCTGGGTGATGATCGTGGGCTGCCTGCTCGCCGGGGCAGGCATCTACTACGTGTCCAGGGTGCCGATGCACGGTTCGTATATCGGAGATCTGCTGCCGGGATTTCTCGTGATGTCGTTGGGGGCGGGGCCGGTGTTCGTCGCTGTCACTGCTGCGGCCAACGCGGGCGTGCCGCCGGACAAGGCCGGGCTGGCGGCGGCATTGCTGAACTCGTTCCAGCAGGTCGGCAGCGCGTTCGGCCTCGCAGTCCTGTCCGCTGTCGCCATCACCCGCACCAACGACCTGATCGCCGCCGGCGCGTCCACCGCCGTGGCCGCCGATTCCGGCTACCATCGGGCGCTGTTCGTCGGGGCTATCCTGATGGCGGTCGCGGCCCTGATCGCCCTGCGCTCCGGCAATACGCGTATGCGGGCCCCGCTGGTAATGGTCGACGCCGGAGCGTCGTATCCTGTTGAGTGAGATGGCTGACTCAACCCAGACTGCGGCCGTCGCACCGCGGCCAGGCAAACGGCAGCGGCTCGTGGCCGCTGCCGTTCAACTCCTGCACCAGCAGGGAGTGCAGCGGACCACGCTCGCCGACATCGCGCAGGCGGCCGAGGTGCCGCCCGGAAACGTCTACTACTACTTCAAAACCAAGGACGAGGTGGTCACCGCCGCCATCGACGCCCACCTCCAGCAGATCAGAGGAGCCCTCGCCGATATCGACGCTCGCTTCGATTCGCCGAGAAGCCGCCTGAAAGCCCTCGTGGATCTGTTCACCGCCGATAGCGAGACCGTCACCCAATACGGTTGCCCTATCGGCACTCTCTGCTCGGAACTCGACAAACGCCCCGCGCACGAGGCGTTCCCCGTCGCCGACCTGATACACCTCCCCATCGCCTGGGCCGAAACCCAGTTCCGCGCCCTCGGCCGTGCCGACGCCCACGACCTAGCCCTCCAGCTCATGGCCGCTTACGAAGGCAGCGCCCTGCTGTCCAATACTCTCCGCGACCCCACCATCCTCACAACCGCGGCCCGCCGCCTAACCCACTGGCTGACCACGCTTTGAAAAGTGTGTTCAGGAACTCGGACGAATGCCCGTTCAGAGTTTGCGGGCACGCTCTCAACTCAGCGGGCCTGCGGATAGCCGATTTCGGAGATGTCTTGGGCCAGCGAGCAGACTCGTCGATTCAGAGTGGGCGGCTGATCAGGCGGCGGCCCTCGTCCAGGAAACCGTGTGCGCGGTAGTAGTCCAGGAGGCGGCCGACGTCTCGGCTGCTCGGCGCGACGATCAGCTCCAGGGACCGGCAACCGTGCTCGCGCGCCCAGACGACGCTGTCGGCGATCAGCCGGCCGGCCAGCCCTTGCCGTCGTGCTATCGGCACTACGAAAAGATCCTCCAGTTCGGCGATCAGCCCATTCTCCAGACCGAAACTGGTTGTGGTGACAGCAAAACCGAGTAGTTGGTCCGCTAGCTGCACCACGGCGACCCGTGCCATGGGCGAAGCCAGCAACACCGAGAGGTTGCGGCGCAGCGCACGCTCGTCGGCGCTGAAGCCGTCCTCCGCATAAAACGCCATGGCCAGCGGTAACACTGCGGCCAGATCGGCAGGACCAGCAGTATTCAGATCTACCGGTGCGATCGTCATGCTGCCAGTACACCCGAGCTGGCCACAATCGTGCACAGCCTCTCTCGCAGTACGCGAGATCGCCGACACGCCATGTGCTGTGGCCCGCGGTTCGGCATACGCAATCGGCAATACCGCGCATCGTCGGCGTCGAGCACTCCGTCTACGTCCACCCACAGGACTTGCAGCCGGGTGTCGTCCCGGCTCGGCTCATTGCCCTGCTGGAGGCGTGGGTTTCGTTCGCCCGAATCAGGCAGTCGATAGTTTCACAGTGACCTATGGTGGGGTCACAGTGAACTGATCCTGGTCGGGCCCGATGGCCCCGCTGTAGGGTCAGACCTTCTCGACACAGGTGGATTATCTTGTCCCGGATGCTGTTGGGGTTGCCGCACGTCGCCAGTGAGCGCAGTCGTTGACACCACCTATATCCTACTGTGGAATATAGTGGACGCCGCTCGGCGATCCGCCGTCGCTCTACCGTTCGAAAAGAGGGTTCCATGCCCACGCTCCCATGGATGACAATAGGCGCGTCCACCACATCTGAAGCTCAATGCATGGCCTCACGTCTCGAAGTCAAATCGCTGCTCAGCACACCAGGTTTCCTGATCTCTTCGCTGGCGTTGTGGCGGCAGGCCCGCCGCTCCCCGGGAGTGCTGGGCGTGACTCTGAAGGCCGAGATGCTGAAGCGCACATTCTGGACCTACTCGGCTTGGGACGACAAGGACGCCATCTCCGCTTACGCAGGCTCGGAGCCGCACAAGTCGACTGTCGAGCGCAAGCGAAAGGTCATGCGGGAAAGCACCTTCGTGTTCTTCAGCGCACCGGTTCACGAGCTGCCGCTGTCGTGGGACGAGATCCGTCGGCGGATCGCCGACCAACGGGAATCGGCGCAATCAGGCGGCAAGCCTGCCGTGACCGATTGTTCGGAGTGAATCAAGGGCTTCTGTACTGCTGAGGATGCAAATACCAATTAGCGGTTGATCACGAAATCGCGCATCTCGCCGCTGATCCGATTCTGGCTTCCAGCAACCGATTGACCTCTCGGCAGCCAAGCCAAGTATCAACCGAGCACGTCCGCAGCCCGAGCCGCTACGGCACATCGTTGGTTGTCAAGCCGTTGTCGTTGTCTTTCGCGCGATTACTACCTGAACCCCTGTGGAGACGGTATCGTCCCGGCTCGCAGAACCGATGGCGCGCATGCCATTTCATCTCCACGGCCCACGCGGCAGAGTCCGGTGGCCGCCCGGGACGGCCGGCGTCGGCGCCTGTGCTGCCACCACAACAGCAGCAGCATATCGACCTACTCACCATGCGCGGTGTGTCAGCAATCATTCAGCGTTCACGGGCTGGATAATCCGCATATGACGTCGATCGGGCTGTCCCGCAGAGCGATGCTCGCCCTGGCGGCGAGCGTACCGTTGAGCGTTGTGGCATCCCGACGCGCAATGGCCGCCGCCCCGCCGATCCGATACACGATGACGGCGTTCACCAACGCCAGCCAGACCGATATGTGGGTCTACGAATCCACCGACGCAACGAATTTCCGGCTCGTCCAGGCCGCCGCCTACCGTCCACCGGACGCCGACCCCGCCGGCACCCCGGCAGCGGCGGCCACGACCAAGAAGGGCTTGTGCCGCGACCCCAGCGTCTTTCGGCACATCGACGGCGAGTACTACGTGACGTACACGACCGCATGGGGCGGCAACACCATCGGGTTCGCTCGCAGCCGCGACCGGATCCACTGGGAGTTCCTGTACGAGTACACGATTCCGTTCGGCGGTGTCACCCATACCTGGGCGCCGGAATGGTTCGTCGACGGTGACGGCACGGTCAGCGTCCTGGTGAACATCAACGACGGCACGGTCTTCCGGCCCTGCGTCATGACCGCGACCACCTCATCGCTGAGCCGGCTGCATTGGACCACGCCCATACCGCTGGCAGGCGTCATTCCCGCACCGGGCGGCCTCGGCTACATCGACACCACGGTCAAGTTGTCGCAGGGACGCTACTACGCGTTCGTCAAGAACGAATCGACCAAGAACGTCGAGGTCGCGGTGGCCGACCGCCTGGTCGGCCCGTACACGTTCGCGCGAACCGGGAACTGGGCGCGCTGGGGCGGACCGGGCCCGGGACAACCGCGCGAGGGACAGTGCGTGATCCCGCTCCCCGACGGCCGATGGCGGATCTACCTGGATGCCTACGACCTCGACGAACCCACGCACGGTCACTATCTCTACAGCGACACCGTCACCGGCGACCTGCTCGGCGAGTGGACCACACCGAAGGACCTGCCCGTCCTGTCCGGTTTCGTCCGCCACTTCACGGTGTTACCCGAACAGTTGAACACCGGCCCGCAACCGGGCCCGAAGCCCGTCACGCGGTGAGGACGATCGGGCCGCGGCCTGCCCGCACCGACCAGGCACCCAGGGCCCCGCTCTCGACATAGTCGCCGAACGCGCGGACGGCCGGCACCGGCGGGCCGGTCCGGCGGACCAGACCAGGCCAATCTCGTGAAAAGCGCGCGGGTGCAACGAAATTTGGGGTTCCGGTAGTACGACCCGATTCGGGCAGCCGGGAATCTCCTGCACGCCATCGGAACTCGCCGATTCGGGCGTAGCCGGGTGATTCAATGACCTGATGGAGCAACAGGAGCAGCACGCGCGGGTGCCGCACTACCGGTTCGTCGCGATGATCCCCGGCAGTGCCGACTACGCCGGATTCGAGCAGCGCGTCAACGCGCTGCTCGCCGAGGGCTACGAGTTGTACGGGTCGCCGTGTATGACGTTCAACGGTATGGAGCACATCGCCGGACAGGCTCTGGTGCGGTTCACCGCCCCGCCCTCCGGTACCAACTCGTAGAGCCGATCGACCGGAGGCAGAACCCGAAGCGGCCCTTTTCAGTTCGTCGGTTCCGGATCAGTGCCATGGTGCCGGGCCGGTCTGTGACTCCCACGCGGCGAGCTGCTTGGCGGCTACGAGCAGGATTCCGGCGCGGGCCGCGTACGCGTGGGGCTGTGGGGTGAAGGCGTGGGCGGTGGTCACCACCGCGGCGATGTCGGCGCCGTGGATGGTGCGCGCGGTCCCGCCGAACCGCTGGACGTCTTGGCTGCCGACGCTGCGCGGCTGTTGCGGTATCGCTTGGCCTGCAGCACGTTCCGCCGTCAGTCGGGTGCGGTTGCGAGCACGTCGGCGCCGAGGTCGGCCGCGCCGCCGACGACCTGCACGCTGGTGCAGCCGTCGCGGCCGCCCAGCGCCGCGAGAGCGTGCTCGAATTCCGCAGGGCTCGAGGCGTTCTGGCGTAGTGCCTGGGGTGATCGCCCTGCGGCACAACACGAACCGGCCCCACGACACATTGCGTCGTCGACGGGTCGGTCGCCGTTTACCGGCAGATAATGGCTCGGGAGCCGCTAGGCTGTGTGCCTGCGGATCTTTCTCGTGACTGTGGGCAAGGACGTCTATGTCGCCGAAACCGTCGGGTCAGCGCCGACCGACGCAGGAGCGTGCGAAGGTGACACGCGACCGCGTCCTGGATGCCGCGGCGCGGCTGTTCGGGCAACGCGGGATCACCGATACCTCGATGAACCGGATCGCGGCCGAGGCCGGCGTCAGCATCGGCACCGTGTACCGGTATTTCGCCGACCGCGCCGCCGTGGTCGAGGAACTGCTGCGGCGGATGCAGGACAACATCGAGCGGTGCTTCACCGAGCGGTTGTTCGGGATCGCCGATGAATCCGTGTTCGAGCTGATCGTGGCCGTTCTGCAGGCGATCGCTGGTGAACTGGTGGCCGAGGCCGGGCTGGTCCGGGCACTGGCAGCGGGGCTCCACCTGCCCGACAGCGGTCTTCCCGAACTCGAACGGCGCCTGCGGCTGCTGGTCAAGGTACTCCTCATCCAGATCCTCGGCCCCGGCGACGACCACACCTACGACATCATGACCATCGTGCTGGTCAACACCGGATTCGCGGCTGTCATGCGGGCCGCGATCGACGACCGTAAACGCGAGGAACTGTTCACCGTCACCGCACGCGGGATCGCGGCGTGGATCGACACCGAACGTGAGACCCCGGCATCACTGCAGGCTCTGTCGCGCACCGACGCACGCACCCTGACCAGGCGGGCGGAGTTCACACCGGCACGACCGCTCGGCCGGCGCGAGGGGCCCCGCCAGGCGCGGGCCAAGGCGACCAGGGATCACATCTTGCACACCGCCGCAACGCTTTTCGCCGCACGCGGGGTCGCGGGTACCTCGACGAACCGGATCGCCGCCGAAGCGGGCGTCAGCATCGGTACCGTGTACCGGTACTTCACCGACCGCGCGGTCATCGTCGAAGAGCTGATCGAGCGGCTGCTGGAACACGCCGAACAACGGCTGCGGCAAAGCTGGCACGACCGGGAGGGCGCAACCGTCCTGGCACTGACCCATCGGACGCTGGAGATCATCGTCAACGAGGTGACACCCAACGCCGACCTGGTCCGCGCGCTGATGGCCGGAGTGCTGTACTACCGCAGCGGCATCCCCGACTTCGAATCCCGCCTGCGCGATCTGTCCATGGAGCTGATCGTGCAAACCCTCGGCCCCGGCGACGAACGCCGCTACGACGCCATGAGCTTCGCCATGATCAACACCGGCTTCGCGGCCGTGCTGCGCGCCGCGACACTCGAGCTCGGCACCGACGAACGCAGTCGGGTACTGGAAATGACCGCACGACTGATAACGGCAGCCTGCGAAGCGGAGATCACGGCGTCGGCGACCGCCGGGACGGGCTGACGCCAGGGATGAGGCCGCAGCGGCGGTCCTACGCCTCGGCGCTGCTCGCCGGCCGCATGTACCCTGGGCGGCAGGCCACAGTCCTCGTATTGGTATCGCACAGTGAACAGCCTGCCGCGGCGAGAAGTGTAGCGCACGCTGACATCCCACGAGGTTGTCGAGATCGGTGTGGATCTCGACGTCCTGCTTCCATGTCCTCGGTTTGTCTTGCAACTCACGTATGGTGCGGGGATTTTCCTTCGCTGACCGGTTGAACCTGGCAACAGCGCGCGGAACGCGCATCGTAGCGACCTCCTCGAGGCGTGGATCGGTAGGCCTGTGTCACGTGGCAGCAGGACTTTCGACGTCATGATCCGGCACGCGCTCCTGCTCGCCGAAGCTCTCGAGCCCGATGACGACTACGACAACGCCGTTACGGTACGAACGACCATTGGCAGGAATCGTCGACGCGGCCAGGCTGCTGGGGCGGCAGCTCGCCGGGCACGACGACGACTGGGACTGATCGGCATCGCAACTACCGTGATCAGCCTCCAGCAGCAGGTCATGCCCCTTCTGGATCGGGCTCAGCCGAGCGACGCACGCCATGGTCGGCACCGCCGAGTCCGGCCATGCGACCGGCCTGGTGAGGTCGCGCCTGATCGGGCTCGGGATCACCACGCCGTGGTCGATCCTGGTCGCGAGTATGCGCTGTAGCGTCTTCAGGCTCCGGTGAGCGAGGAAAACCAGTGCTCCGAGACGTCCGATCACCCGGCGCGTGCGCTCGCGTAGCGCATCCGGCAACACGGTACATCGTCGACGCTGAACACCGGTAGGTGCCCTGGTCGAGAAGCGTGGCCGATGCGCAGCGTGCATCCGCACCGCTTCGAACCCCAGGCGGGCCAGTATGGCGCGAAGGTCCGACACGCGAGGGGGCTCGAAGAATCCCTGCACTCCAGGCGTAGGACACCGTCTCACCGCATGAGGTCATCGAGTTCGAAGGTCATGCTACGGACATCGGCAAAGCGAGTCAGATGTGAAACGTCGGCCGCGACCGCCCGACCGATTTCGGATTCGAACGCGGCATGCAAAGCCGCCAGATCGTCCCACTCCAGGGTCGCTATCAGGTAGTACTGCTCGCCACGAACACCGCGCATGGCACGGCTCAATGAGTACCGGCGCAGTCCCGGGAGCTGCCGGCCCAGTGGGATGTGCACTTCACGATAATGATGTTCGAAAGCTTCGGGATCGGACGGATCACCCCACAGCACAACCAACCTGGCGTTCGGCGCGGTCCGGGTGGCCTCGACTGACATGACTGTTATACCTCCTGCTGATCGACGACAAACGGCGGCCTGGCGTGCAGCCGTCAATCCTCCCGACGTTCGAAACACGTAGAGATCGACACTGCTCGCCTGTCGGGGTTTTCGGATCGCGCGGAAACCAATGACAATGGCCTGACCGCCACCGATATCCGCTAACTTCCGGAACTTTCGGGCGACATGCAGACCGGCGAGCGGGCGAACCCGACGATCCGAGATGCTGTTCGTCGGCCGCAAAAACTCTGGTGGACAAGGTGTTTCACTCGTAGGTTCGGCCGTCGCCAACCGGGATCGCGGCATCGGAATCGTGGGGAGGGCAGCATGTTGCGTGCAGAAGCAGGTGCGGCGCGTCGGGATGCGCTGGAGAGGTCCCGGCGGCGCGAGTGTCGGTCGCGGACCTTCCCAGTTGGGAAATGCCGCGCGGGAGTGTCACACTTTGTGCGACAAGCGCTCGGCGGATGTATTGCGGGACAAGGGAGTACCTATGAAAATTCCGAAGCTGCGGGTCCGGCTGGCCATGGGGTTCGCGGCGGCTGTCTTCTTTGTTGCGTCGGTAGTGGCGGCCGGGCCCGCGGCGGCAGCCTCTTCGCCTGAAGCAGCTTGCGGCGCAGGGTATTACGCGATCGACCACGGGAACATAGAAGCGAATGCGACCGTCTGGTTGATGTACAACGGTTCCACCGATTGCGTTGTCACATGGAAGACGGCACAGATCGGGACGCCGACAGCGCTGGTGGCAGCGGTGGGTACCGGGGGTAACGGTCTCGGCCTCCCTGCATTTCCGTTCCACGGTGTGAGCAACAATATGGACATCGACGCGGGCTCGTACTCGTACTATGCAGGCCCTGTCTACTGGTACGCCCCGCACACTTGCATCTATTGGTACGGCTCATTCGGAGGCGCCAATAACGGCGGCTCCGCTGGTGGTGGCCCGTCGCACTGCGGCTGACCGGTTCGGAAGGTCACGGCCGATCAGCAGCTGCCGGTCCGGAGAGAGCCAGGGTGAGTCCGGGACCGGACGGGGACAGCGAGAGTGCCCCTGAACGTGTGGTGGAAGCCGCAATGGTCGGGGCGCTTCGGACAAGCCGCAACCCGGACCTACCACCCCGCAGCCTGACGCCGAACTACCAACCGCCTCTTGACATGAAGAGGAGCCAATACCGGATGTTTCGTTGGGTCTTGTTGTGCCGGATCCCATTGAGGCGGCGAGGAAGTAGTCGGGTGGTGGTCGAGGTTCTGCGCGGCCTGTGTCCGATCTGGAAAGATTCGGTGCATGAGTGCTGCTGGGGACGATGTCCGCGCTTTTGCTTTGTCGTTGTCCGAGACCTCTGAGCAGTTCGCGTGGGGTATGCCGACTTTCCGGGTGGCCGGTAAACTATTTCTCACTCTCCCGGAGGCCGAAACGTCGGCGGCGGTCCGCTGCCCGATCATCGACCGTGACGAACTGGTGGCCGCCGAGCCGGATAAATTCTGGATCGCCGCGCACGAGGCGAGCAATGCGTGGGTTCGAGTGCGCCTGGCGGCCATCGACGACCAAGACGAGCTGGAAGTCATCGTTCTCGACTCGTGGCGGCAGGCCGCACCTCGGCATCTACTCGATGGTGTCGAATGACATCGCGGGCGTGCCGAGCACTCGGTCGACTCCGCCCGCAGAAGGTGGGAGCTTCGGATTAGTCGAGGGTGCGCAGGAAGGTCAGCAGGGCGTGGTTCACCTCGTCCGGTCGTTCCTGCTGAATCCAGTGGCCGGCACCGGGAAGCACGATCGGGCCGGTCAGGTTGGGAACGTGGTTCCGCATCCGGTTCGGGTCGGCGAAACGGACAGCGGTGTCGAGTTCGCCGCCGACGAACAGGGCGGGCTGGGTGATGACGCCGGTGCCGAGCTCGGGCAGCAGCTCCCAGTCCAGGTCGGCGTTGCGGTACCGGTTGAGCCCGCCGGTGAATCCGGTGCGCTCGTACTCGGCGACGTAGTAGGCCAGGTCGGTCTCGGTGAGCCAGGCCGTAGGTGCTTGCGGTTCGGGCATCTGGTCCAGCAGCACCACGTCCCGAGGCAGCCCGGTCACCAACCGCACGCCCGTGTCACCCGCGTCGCCGGACAAGCCGTACATCATCAGCCGCATCGTGCGTGCGACGTCGGCGGACAGGTCGGCCTCGGCCACACCCGGTTCCTGGAAGTACAGCATCCAGTTGAACCGGTCACCGGCGAAGGAGCGGAGTTCGGTCAGTGGCGGGCGCGGCGACCGCGGCCGGTACGGCACGCTCAGGGCCGCGACCGCCGTGAAACGCTCGGGATGCAGTTCAGCGGCGGCCCACGCCGTGTTCGCGCCCCAGTCATGGCCCACCAGCACGGCCGTCGACTCGCCGAGAGCGTCGAGCACACCGACCGCGTCGGCGACGTGCGCGGCCATGCCGTAGTCCTCGACATCGACCGGGGCCTGAGTCCGACCGTGTCCACGCAAATCCGGTGCGACGGCGTGGTACCCGGCTTCAGCCAGGACCGGCAGTTGATGCCGCCACGAATACCAGAGTTCGGGAAAGCCGTGCAGCAACAACACCAGCGGGCCGGTTCCCGCTTCGGCCACGTGCATCGACAGACCATTGACAGTGATTGTGCGGTGCTGGATGACATCCATGCTGCAACTCCACCGTACGAGGCTGCCTGCGCACATCCGCACATGATCGGCCTCCCTCCTACGTACCGCGACGTAGTCCAGTGGCCGGTCGATCGATCGCGCGGCGACCAGGCGCTGGCCGCGTCGGATTCACCGGTGTACTGCTCGGCTCCGCCGGCCACGCAGTGGTGCAGTCGGCCGGATGCCCGATCATCGTCGTGTGCGAGCACGATCCAGGTCCGGTGGTAGGCGGGAGGTGATGCCGCTGGGCCGGGCGGTCCGAGTTCACGAATATTTGCAGGGCTGCTTTCGAAGGCGAGGTTCGTTACGGCGTCGGCGGCTCGCAGCGTTGCGAGCCGGTCTCACCGTCGGTGGTGCGGGCGGCGAGATGAGTCTTCGCGATATCGAGCACGGTGCGGAATCCCCGTGCCAGACAATCCTTCAGGACTTCCGGATCCGGTACCGCGGCCGTGTCGGCGTTGATTCCGACGCAGCAATTTCCGGCGTGCGAGATCAGGGTTACGTTGAACGCCGTGCCGATGGTGGGGCCGAAGGCGTACATGCGCTCTATTTTCGCGCCGGCGACGTACATGGGCACCGGTGAACCCGGGACGTTCGACGCGACGAAGTCCACATGCTTCAACATGGTGGTGACCAGGCCGACGGGCAACCGATTCAGCACGGCCGCCGCCGCGGCCGAATACGGCATGGCAGGTTCGCGTCGGCACCCGACCACCGCTGCGTGCAGCGCGTGCATCAGGTTCACCGGGTCGGCGCTGTCGGCTGGGAGTGCGAACCGCGCCAGCGTGAGTCGATTGCCACCGATCGGGTCGCCGGCCTTGCGCAGGCTGATCGGCATCGTCACCCGAAGCCGCTCGATGACCGAGCCGTGGCGGGCGTGGTACGTGCGCAAGCCCAGCACGACCGCCGCCAGAAAGGCGTCGTTGAGCGTGGAGCCGCTGACGTGCGCCGCCTCGCGCAATTCCGCGACCGGCACGTCGACCGTCGCCAAGCGCCGTCCAAGCCCACGACCCGTCATGACCGGGGACCAGGTATCGGTCACCGGGCGTACGAGATGTCCGAACGAAACGGCCATCGCGACACTGTCGCGGATGGTGCGAATCGGGTCTGTCACAGCCCGCAGGGCCAGCCGCGGCACGTGCGATATACCGCTGCGCGCCAACGCCGAACCGACGGTCCAGTTCCAGGCCAGGACATCGGCCAGTTTTCCGCGCTTTTCGGTCGGCTGCTCGGGAACCGGACCACGGTCGCCGCCGGATCGGGAGAAATCGACGATCTCGTTCGCCAGCTGGATGCCGCCCAGGCCGTCGCTCAGCGAATGATGAAACTTGAGCACCAGCGCGGCCTTGCCGCCGGCCAGGCCGCTCAGCAGCGTCAACTTCCACAATGGCCGCACCGGGTCGAAGGCGGTCATTGCTTCGTGGCGCGCGAACTCGAGCACCGATGAGATATCCGCCGACGCGGGCAGCGCGATGTGGCGCACGTGCCATGAGAGATCGAAATCGGTGTCCGGTATCCACCGGGGCGGGGCCAAGCCGATCGGCAACGCGTCCAGTGTGTCCCGGAACCTCGGTGCCATTCGCGCTCCGCGATCGACCATCCGCACGAACCGGTCCACCTCCGGTAGCGCGTCCAGGATCAGGATCGACACGACCGTGGAGCGCAGAATCGCATCGCGCTCCATGCACCAGGAGAACAAATCCGACTGGGTCAAATGAGATTCGCGTGGATCGGTCATCATTTCGCCTGCGAAATCTCCGGTCGCGGCAACGCCCATCGAAGCCGATCATCGCGTGGCCGATACGCGGGATCCGAACCGTCGACCACGACCACGATCCGGGCCCCGGACCTCTTCTCGGCCACTGCTCACCTCGAGAACTCCGCGGACGCCAATATCGGCAGGGCACTGGTCGGACGTGCGGCGCAGGCCATCGCCCGATGGTCGCCGGGGGTGATGTGTAGATCATTTGCCGGGTTTCCCGGCACTGAAAGCATGCGCCGGCTCGGCACGTGCGCGCGCGTGCCGAAGGTCACCGGCGATCCCGAAAAACGTCACGCCCGAACCAGTACGTGTACGCCGCGATCGATCGGACCGCTCGTGCTGCGTTGCGCAAGACCGTGGGCCGGCACAGTTCCGACGAGACGCAGGATTCTCGATGCCACGCGAAAATTGTTGCTGCCGAAAGGGAATCATGTAAATCGTGGCGTTTGGCGGGGTATCGGACATCATGATGGCTCACCCGTCGGCACGGCCGTGGAACGAAGTGTGGGAGACCAAAGTCCTGGGCCGTGCGAGTCGTGCTGCTCTGTCCGGTGCAGGGCGCTGCGGCGAGACTGGGGGCTGGACCTTCGGGTCGAGATCGGCGACGTTATTCGAGGAACGGCCATGCAGGAATTCGGCGTACCAGCTCTGTATCGCGTCCCGCCCGACGGGAATCTCACGGATCTGATCGAACATGACGTCGAGAGATTTCCGGATCTCGCGGTGATCAGCCGCAAGGTGGACGGCCGGTGGCAGGACGTGACCGCCGCGGAGTTCTTCGCCGAGGTCTCGGCGGTGGCGAAGGGGCTGATCGCCAATGGCATTCAGCTGGGTGATCGGGTGGCCCTGGTATCCCGCACCCGCTACGAGTGGACGCTGCTGGACTTCGCGATCTGGTGTGCGGGGGCGGTCACGGTGCCGGTATACGAGACTTCCTCGCCCGAACAGGTGCGGTGGATCGTCTCGGATTCCGGGGCGGTCGCGATGTTCACCGAGACCGATCGCCACACCGCGGTGGTCGACGGTCTGCGCGATCAACTGCCCAAGCTGATGCATATCTGGCAGATCGACGCGGGCGCCATTGCCGCCCTGGTGCGGGACGGTGCCGATGTCGCCGACACGGCCGTGCTCGAACGCCGGAAAGCCGTGACGGCCGATGCGTTGGCGACGATCGTGTACACCTCGGGGACCACCGGTCGTCCCAAAGGGTGTCAGTTGACCCACGGCAACTTCCTGGCCGAACTGGGCAACATCACGGCTCGGATGCCGGCCCTGTTCCGCACCGGCGAATCCTCGGTGCTGCTGTTCCTGCCACTGGCACATGTGCTCGGCCGGATCGTCGAGGTAGCGGCGGCGTTCGCCCCGGTCCGCATCGCGCACGTCGGTGATGTCGCGAACGTCACGGCCGAACTCGGGGCCTTTCGGCCGACGCTGATCCTGGGTGTTCCACGCGTGTTCGAGAAGGTGTACAACACCGCTCGAACCCGCGCGCAACTAGCTGGTCGTGCCCGGATTTTCGACGCGGCGGCCACCGCTGCCATCGCGCACAGCCGAGCTCGGGACAGTGGCCGGGTCCCCGTGTCGCTGCGCCTGCGGCATGCGTTGTTCGGCCTTCTGGTCTACCGCCGTCTGCGTGCCGCGCTCGGCGGCCGCGCCACGCACGCCCTGTCCGGTGGCGCCCCGCTGGGTGAACGGCTCGGCCACTTCTACCGCGGGATCGGGTTCACCGTGCTCGAGGGCTACGGCCTGACCGAGACCTGCGGGGCCGCCACGTTCAATCCGGACGACCACCCGAAGATAGGGTCGGTCGGCCAACCGCTGCCGGGGTCCTCGGTCCGCATCGACGACGACGGCGAGATCCTGTTGCGGGGACCGAACGTGTTCACCGGATACTGGAACAATCCCGGCGCCACCGCCGACGCATTCCGGGACGACTGGTTCGCCACCGGTGACCTCGGTGCTCTCGACGACGACGGATACCTCACCATCATCGGACGCAAGAAGGAGATCATCGTCACCGCCGCCGGTAAGAACGTCGCTCCCGCGGTGATCGAGGACCGCATCCGCGCCCACGGCATCGTCGGTGAGGTGATCGTCGTCGGTGACGGGAAACCGTTCGTCGGCTGTCTGGTGACCGTCGACCTGGAGAACTTTCCCACCTGGAAGCATCTCCACGGCAAACCCGCCGACGCCACGATCGACGACCTGGCCGCGGACGTGGATCTGCTCGCCGCGATCCAGGCCGCGATCGATGACGGCAACCAGGCGGTGTCCCGGGCCGAGGCCGTCCGCAAATTCCGCATACTGCACGCCGATCTCACCGAAGCCAACGGATATCTCACGCCGTCGCTGAAACTCAAGCGCAATATCGTGCTTCGCGATTTCGCCGCGGAGGTCGCCGCGCTGTACAGCGTGTGAGCGCGATCGGACGGCGCCGGGCACTGCTCGGCGGTCGGGTCCGGGCAGGCGACGAACTGCCCTGGGAGATAACCGAATGTCCGCGTGGTGCGGGACGTTCGCCCCTGCCGTGGCAGGCGCGGAGCTGGTCGACTGGAAATGCTCGTGGAAAGCAGATGGTCGACGACGATGCAGTACCCGGCTGACGATAGGTGTGAGCGAGACGATGGCGGAATTGGGGCCCTTGGATGCGGGGTTTCTGGCGATGGAGGACAGCGACCCGCACGTCAGCATGGGAATCGGGACGGTATCGATTCTGCACGATCCACCACCGACCCGTGCGGAACTGCGTACCTGGATCGATCGGGGTCTGGAGAGACACGGCCGGTTGCGTCAGCGGGTGCGGCGTACTCCGCTGGATCTGACAGCGCCCGTGTGGGAGGACGACCCGAATTTCGATCCCGGGCACCACATCCGGTGGACCGCGCTGCCGGATCCGGGCGGCGAGGAAGAGTTGCGGGAACTGGTCGCCACCGAACTCACCGAACGGCTGGACCGCGATCACCCGATGTGGGAGGTGGTCGTCGTCGAGCACCTCGCCGGTCAGCGCTGGGCACTGATCACGAAGGCTCACCACACCGTGATCGACGGGATCGCGGGGGTCACCCTGTTCGAAAGCTTCTGCGATCCGACACCGGATGGCCCGGCCGCGGTACCGGCGAAGCCTCCGCGTCCGCGTCCCCTGCGGCTGCTGTCCGATGCGCTCCGATTGCCCTACACCCTGCCTCGTGCCGTGGTCGGCACCGCGCGCACGTTGGCGCCCGTGCTGCTGGCCGCGGTGACACCGGTGGCCGATACCTCACTCAACGGGCCCATCGGCCGACAACGTCGCTATGCGGTGGCGCGGACCGAAATGCACCGAGTGCGCGAGATCGGCGCGGCGTACGGCGTGACGGTCAACGATGTGGCGGTGGCCGCGATCGCGGCGGCATACCGGTCGCTGCTACTGCGCCGCGGTGAGCATCCGGCGCCGGGCAGCCTGCGGATCGTGGTGCCGGTGTCGATGCGTAAGCCGGACGCGAAATATGTTCTGGACAACCGGGTTTCGGCAATGGTCCCGTATCTTCCGATCGAGATCGTCGATCCGGTCGAACGGCTGCTGGCCGCGCACCGGCGGATCGCACGACATCGGAAGCGAGGCGAGCCCGAGGCCGAGCAGTCGTTGCTGCGGCTGGCGCGATGGCTGCCGTCCGGAATGGTCGGAATGGTTTTCCGGCTGGCGTCGTGGTATCCGCAGCGCGGAATCTCCGCGCTGGCGACCAACATTCCCGGACCGCGACATCGGCTCAGGTTGGGCGGCCGCGATGTGCTGGAGATGTGGCCGTGCATCCCGATCGCGATGCGAGTGCGTACGACGATCGCGATTCTCAGCTACGGTGACGCCCTGACCTTCGGGATCACCGGCGACCGCGACACCGCTCTGGACGTCGACGCGATCGCCTCCGGCATCGCCACCGAGGTCGCCGTGCTGCTGGCGCACGCCCGGGGGGAGCCACGTCGACGTCACCTGGAGCTGGTTCGCAACCACACCGACCGGAGTTCGCGCGGGATACCCGCCGACCGGTCGCCGACTCGCAACGCCGGTTCACCGTACTGACGACGGCACGCAGCGCGTACGACTACCGGATCCGCCTATGTCGCGGGTTCCCCGACGGCTCGGAAACAGCCGGGGTTCAGGAGGTTTCGATGTATTTCGAGAATCGGATGGAAGCGGGCCGCCGCCTCGCGGAACGCCTCGAACCCTTGCGTGGACACGATGTCGTCGTGCTGGGGCTGCCGCGCGGCGGAGTCCCGGCCGCATTCGAGGTGGCTCGGCGGCTGGGCGCGCCGCTGGATGTCATCGTGGTCCGCAAACTCGGTGTCCCGCATCAGCCCGAACTCGCCTTCGGTGCCATCGGTGAGGACGGCGTCCGGGTGATGAACACCGGTGTCGTGGCGCAGTCGGGGCTCACCGGTGACCAGATGGCGCGTGTGGAGCGCAGCGAGCGTTCGGAGTTGGAACGCCGCGCCGCCGGATTCCGCGCCGACCGTTCGCGCATCGAGTTGACGGGCCGGACCGCGGTGATCGTCGATGACGGTGTCGCGACCGGCGCGACCGCTCGCGCCGCATGTCAGGTCGCCCGCGCACAGGGGGCCGCCCGGGTCGTGCTGGCGGTGCCCGTCGCGTCCCGGGCCGCGCTGCATGTGCTGCGTCGCGAGGCCGACGAGGTGGTCTGTTTGGCACAACCGATGTTCTTCTACGCGGTCGGCGAGTGGTACCGGCACTTCGGCCAGACCAGCGACAGCGAGGTCGTCGAGCTGCTGCGCCGCGCCGACGCGAACGAACCACACTCGCGACCGGTGCCCGCCGACAACCCGCCGTCGTGCGATGCGGACGTGCGGGTGAACGCCGGGACGATCGAGCTGGCAGGGCATCTCACCATCCCGGAGCATCCGGTCGGGTTGGTCGTATTCGCACACGGCAGCGGCAGCAGCCGGCACAGCCCCCGGAACCGTTTCGTCGCCGAGGTGCTGCAGCGAGCCGGACTGGGCACGCTGTTGTTCGACCTGCTGACACCAGCCGAGGAGATCAACCGGGCCAACGTATTCGATATCGAGCTGCTCACCCGGCGACTGGTGCAGGTGACCGAGTGGCTCGATGGGCAGGAGCACGCGGCGGGGCTGCCGATCGGGTACTTCGGGGCCAGTACCGGTGCCGCTGCGGCCCTGTGCGCGGCTGCCGACCCGAGCGTGCACATCCGGGCCGTGGTATCCCGTAGCGGACGCCCCGACCTTGCCGGGCGCGTCCTGGCCGCGGTGAGGGCTCCGACCCTGCTGATCGTCGGAGGATGCGACTTTGCCGTGCTGGATCTGAACAACCGTGCAGCCCAAGCGATGCCGTGCGAAACCGTGGTGACCGTGGTGCCCGGCGCGACTCATCTGTTCGAGGAGCCGGGCACGTTGAGCCGAGCCGCCGAACTGGCCCGGGACTGGTTCACCACCCGCCTGCCCGCCGCGGTCCCGGCCAGTCGGCACATGATCGGCTGACTTCGTCCGGACCGTCCTCTGACGGCCGGATTCTGCACGCGGGCGGCCAGCGCAACGGGCATCGTCGCGACTGTGACGAACGGCTCTGTCGCTCGTCGTTCGGCAGGCCGAATATGGGGCTCGGGGGCCGTGAACACAACGAGCGAGAGGTCGGGTCATGCATGCGGACGTCGGAGACTGGCTGGTTGCGGAAGGACGCGCGGTAGGCGGGACGGTACGGCGCGGGTTGATCGAGGAGGTCCACGGCGCTGATGGTGAGCCACCGTTCCTTGTGCACTGGGCCGACACCGGACATCGGGCCCTCGTATTTCCCGGCCCCGATTCCCATGTCCTGAGCGCCGATGAAGTGCGTGCCCGGGAGATGGTGACGCAGGGCCGGCTCTCCCCGGTACAGCACGAACCCATACCGGACGCGCATGCGTCGGGGACGAACTGATCATCGTGCGTCGAGGTGCCAGGTTGCTGCCCCGTCGCGTCAGGGCCATCGCCTCTGGGGACGAAAACCCTTCCCGCGTAGGCTGATTCCTTCGCCACCTCGGTCGCGTCGGCATCGGGAACTCTGTCCGCGCGGCTCATCGGGCTGACATGCCGCCGCCGACGGTCGATGCTGTGAGCGGCGCGGGCGGTACCTATGCCGGGGGCGTGTACGAGCTGTCGTCTCGAGGAGCCCGTGGTCCCGCCGGGCGGCAGGCCGAGAAGTCTTGCCGCCGAGAGACTTCCAGGAGGCGGTCCGCGGCGTTCTCGACGGTGGGCATTGCGGCGATCTCGGCGGCTACCGCCCGGGCCGAGTGGGTCAGCCTCGCCTCCGTGATCAGTTTATCGAGGTGTGCCGCAGTGATTTTGGATGCCGGGACGGACAGACCCGCACCGCGGCGCTCGACCGATTCGGAGTTCCAGCGGCGGTCTCCGGGGGCGGGGGTGGCCAGTTGCGGGATTCCCGCGTGCAGGGCGGCGAGCACCGAACCGGCGCCACCGTGGTTGACCATCGCGGTGCAGGTGGGCAGAACACGGTGCAGCGCAATCCATCCGACGGTGTGTACGTTGCGTGGCAGGTGCGACGAGCGCGCGATCGCGCGATTCGGGCGGACGATGACGATGTCCGCGTCCACCTGCGGGGCGGCGCGAAGGATGCTGCGCAACATGGCGTCCGGTCCGTCGCCGAGCATGGTGCTGCGAGTCACGATGATGCGCGGACGCACCGGTGGATCGAGGAAGAGCGGCGGGACCGGCGCGCCCGATGGCGCATAGGGGGTGTACCGCACAGGCCGACCCGGCACGGACGCGATACTGGGCGGGGCGACCGACAACGTCTCCGCGGCACCGGACTCTTCCCGGCCGCACAGCAGTCGTAGCAGCTCCCGGCGGATCAGGGTGCCGTTGTCGAGGGCGATGTTGTGCAAGGCGGCCGGGACGCCGAGCCGGGCCGCCACGATCGCCGCCGCCGCGGCGAACGGCTCGTGGACGACCAGATCGGGTTGGAATCGTTCGGCGGCCCTGGTGAGTGGGGCGATCATCGGTCTGTTCATCACCGCGAAGACGTGGGCGCCGCCGCGCGGATCGGCCCTGCCGCTCGCCGATCGGGCCGCCAGCACAGGATGCAGGCCGAGTCCCCGCACCACGGCCCGCACATTCCCGATACCGGGCGCGACATCGACGGCATCGATGTCGCCGTCGACTGCGGCGACCGCTGCGCCGCCGCTGGCCACCAGCACGACGTGGCCGCGATCGCGAAGGCGTTGTGCCAGTGGAATCATCGGGAACAGATGCCCGATCAACGGTGTCGCGGCGAACAAGATCCTCATGATGCTCCGTCCCGGTCGGGGCAGCCTATCGCCGGAACCGGCACGGCAAATCCGCTGTTCGATCCATTACACCGGCCATCATGCGTCACAACACCCACTGTTCGTCCGACTGGTCCGGCAGCGGCATACCCTGGTTCGGCACGATGACGCGGCGGGTCTGCCGCCACACGCGGTCCCGCGGCTGCTGTTCGTCCGGGGAGCGTGGCGCGGATGGCGCTGTCGAGCGATGCGAACGAACGTGCTGCGGGGCTCGGAACTCACCGCAGCGGGGCGATCCAGGACCCAGTTCGTGTCGCTGCCGCGGACGCCGATCGCGCCGTAGCGGGCATCGACGAGCGCTGTCGCGGGTACGCAATCAGTCCATCCGGCCTGACCGAGTACGCGAGCCCTGGTGTCGGAGGTTCGAGCGGGGTCTATCCGGCCCGATCCCGCGGATGGCGGCCGGGCCGGGAGATCAGGTTGTTTTCGGTCGGTTCATCGGGCCTTTCGGCCCTGGAGCGAGCGGCGGCCGGGGGAGAGGCTGAGGGTGGCACACGGTGAACAGGAGTCTGCGATGAGTACCGGCTTCAGCGACGAGGTGCGCCACCTGGCTTCCGCGCCCGTCGTGGTGGGGGTGGACGGCTCCGAGGCCGCGGATGCGGCGGTGGTATGGGCGGCTGTGACAGCGGCGGATCGCGGCCGTGACCTGCGCATCGTGCACGGGATCGATCTGAAGGCACTCCGCCGGATCTTCGAACCCTACGATGCGCTGGAACCACCCGTACTCGATGCGTTGCGGGTGCGCGGCCACGAACTGGTGAATCGATGCGCGCAAAGGGCGCGAGACGCCGCGCCGGGGCTTCGGGTCGACACCGAAGTATCCGAATCGGATGCGATCGGGCTGTTGCTGCGGTACGCCCCGACAGCGCATTTGACCGCGCTGGGTGCGTCGGGAGCCAGCGGCTTGGCCGCGCACGTGGGCTCGACGATGCTGACGGTGAGTTCACATGCGCGAGGCGTGGTCGTCGTGGTGCGGACCGATCCCGACTCGGGTGGGCGGGTGCGTTCGCAGGGACCGGTCGTGGTCGGTGTGGACTGCGCGGCGGCGGGCGAAGCGGCGCTGGGGGCGGCCTTCGAGGAAGCGGCCGAGCGGGACGCCGAACTGGTGGCGGTACACGTCTGGAACGATATGAATCTGGGGCAGTACGCCGGCGAGCCCCACATGCTGTTCCCGGTCCCGGAGGTGGAGGTGACCGAGCGGGCCCTCGTCGCCGAGAGACTGGCCGGATGGCAGGAGAAATATCCCGAGGTTCTGGTCGATCGCCGGGTGTACCCGACGGGTCCGGCGGAAACGTTGCTGGCGTGGTCCCGGTCGGCGCAGCTGCTGGTCGTCGGGAGCCGGGGCCGGGGTGCTTTGCGCAGTCTGCTGCTGGGCTCGACATCGAACGCGCTGGTGCAGCATGCGCAGTGCCCGGTGATGGTGGTGCACTCGAGTACCTCGCCCCAGCAGCGGTCCGCGGTGCGGAATTCCCCATGAGCAGAAGGCGACCCGGTAGTTCTTTTCCGAGCTTTCCGTCGGCGCCGCTGCGGTGGTGGCGGCGCGGACCGGTGAACCGCAACCCGCTCATGCGGTGTTCCGACAGGATCGAAGGGCTCCTGCGGATAGCCGCCTTGATCGTGGCTGTCGCGATGATCCCGTTCGCCGCTGCCGTGGGCACCATCGAGTACACCGCGGCGGCACACCGCATTCGGGCCGAGAATTCGACGAAGGTGGCCGTCCAGGCCACCGTACTGGCGGATCCGGTGACGGTGCCCGGATTCGGCGGGACCACTGACATCCGGCGCGCTCCGGTGCGCTGGATCCGGGACGGAAGCAGCGGCCAGGCAAGCGTGGACGTCCCCCGGAACACAGTGCGCGGCAACGTGATCGAAGTATGGATCGGGCCGAGCGGCGTTCCCGTTCCGCCCCCGACGCCCTCCGATACGGCGGCATTCGCCGGAATCGGTTCCGCTGTCGTGGTTCTGATGGTCGTCTGGGCCGGCGTCGCGGGGGTGCTCGGCGCCGCGCAGTGGGCACTGAATCGCCGACGAAGCGCCGCCTGGGCACACGAGTGGCGTCTGATGGCGCTGTCGCCGGGCAAGGACAACCGGTGAGGCAACCGAGGAGAACGCCATGACCACACCTGCCACCTCGTCGCAGACGTCCTCGAACCGGCCGATACTCGCGGCGGTCGACGGATCGGCCGTCTCGTATCAGGCCGCGGAGTGGGCCGCGGCCACCGCGGCGCTGCACGGATGCGAGCTGCACCTGGTGACCTCGGTGGCGCTGCCGGCGGGATACGGGCCCGGCGCGATTCTGACCGGGACCGACACCGACTGGCTGCGGATCGAGGGCGAGCGGGTGCTGGCCGAGGCGGCACGGGTCGCACGAGACGGCTCGCCGGGAGCGGTGCCGCCGATCAGCACCGAGGTGAGCTGGTCGCCGGTCATTCCGGATCTGATCGAGCGGTCGCGGGGTGTGCGGATGCTGGTGCTGGGGAATCACGGCGCGAACGCTCTGCAGCGGGGGCTCCTGGGATCGGTCACCACCGCGATGCTGCAGCACGCCCGGTGCCCGGTGGCGGTGCTGCACTATCGGCAGGCGGGTGATCCGCTCGGTGCGGGAAAGCCGGTGGTGGTCGGTGTCGACGGAAGCGCCGAGAGTATGCCGGCGGTGGCGGTGGCGTTCGAGGAGGCGTCGTTGCGCAAGGTCGGTCTTATCGCTGTGCACGCGTGGAGTGATGTCTCGCTGGCACATCCGCTGTCGGTGGATGTGGCGGAGGCGATGCACGAGACGGAGAACTCGGTGCTGGCCGAGAGTACGGCAGGGTGGTCGGAGCGGTATCCGGATGTTTCGGTACAGCGAATCCTGGTGCGGGACCGGCCTGTTCGCGCGCTGTTGGAGCGGTCCGAATCGGCACAGCTGGTGGTCGTGGGCAGTCACGGCCGGGGCGGGTTCGCCGGAATGTTGTTGGGCGCGACCAGCAATGCGCTGGTGCACTCTGTGCAATGCCCGATCGTCGTCGCCCGCAAGCGCGACTGAATCACGCCGGAACGGTCCGTCCCTGTGCGGGCCCGTATCGGACTTCGAAGGTCTCCGACAGCGGCCTGCGGGGTGGCATGCGAGTGCTCATCGCTCGCGCCTACGGATGGACGACCATGACCGGACTTCGTGCATGTTGCACGAGCGAGTTGACCGTCGAACCCACCAGCATTCCGGTGAATCCGCCGCGGCCGACGCTTCCAACGACTACCAGTTGCGCTGATTCCGACCACTGCAGCAGATGCTCGGCGGGGTCGAAGGCGTACGAGATTCCGCGGACGCGGACCTCGGGGAATTTCTCGCGCCACCCGGCGATCCGCTCGGCCAGGATGGCGCTCTCGGCCTCGCCCGGATCGCCGTCCAACCGCACGGTGTCGTATCCGGCGTAGCGACCGAAGTTGTGGTCGTTCCACACGTGCACCGCGACCAGTTCGGCATCGCGCAGAGCCGCTTCGGCGAAGGCGGCCTCGATCGCCGGGTCGCAGCTCGGGCCGCCATCGACGCCGACCACGACCGGTCCGGACATGTGGACGGTCTCCTCGCCCCCCGGATCGGTCCGGACCACGACGACCGTCCCGTGGGCGTGTGCGACGACCGAGAGCAGCGTCGAGCCCAGATGGGCGAGGGTTCCCGCCGATCCGGTCGCGCCGACCACGACGGTGAACGCGTCGGTGCTGTGGTCGACGAGCAGGGCGGCCGCGTTGTCGGTGACGATTTCGGTGCTCACCGATACCGCGGGCGTCACGGCCTGAACCACCTGTTCGGCGTGGGCCATGAGCTGTTCGCCGCGGGTACGGGCGGCGTCGACCACCGACATGCTTCCCACCGAATAGGCGCCGCCCGGCCAGGTGGTGCCGGTGAGATTCATTCCGTGCAGGATGTGCAACTCGCGCCGATGAGCATCGGCGTACTGCGCGGCCCACCGCAGTGCGGCATCGGAACCGGGCGACCCGTCGACGCCGACGACCACCTTCGCCGACACCAGCCGGTGGTGGCCCTGCTCACCCGGTTCTCCTCTGGTGCGCCTTGTGAACAAGCCCGTCATCGCGCTCTCCCGAATTCTCCGGCGAAACGTCTCGGTCCTCATCGTGCGAGCTGCGAACCGGTCTCGGCACTGCCGAAGGTCACCGGATCGACGGGCCGTCGGGCCTCGTCGTCGGCACGGGAAGGAGCCGGTCGACAAGTACCCTCCGATGGCCTCGCGTGCGGTGACCTTCGGCAGTCTCTACGGCGCCGCCGAAGCGGAAAGCTGATGCTGGGTGGACACAGTTCGGGCTGCGCGGACGGACCCTTCCGGAAGGACTCGGATCATGACCGAATTCAGTGGTCGAAGCGCGATCGTCACCGGCGGCGCCCGTGGGATCGGCGCAGCCGTGGCCACGGCACTGGCGAAGGAACAATTCGGGGTGGTGGTCGCGGACCTGCTCGAGCGCGACGGCAGCGCGACGGCACGATCACTCGGCGGGAACGCGGCTTTCCGGCGTCTGGATGTCATCGAGGAAGCCGACTGGCGATCGGTACTCGATGACGCCGAAGAGCTCTTCGGTCCGGTCGCGGTGCTGGTGAACAACGCGGGAATCATCGACTTCGGCGGCGTCGACACCGAGACCCCGGTGGCCTTCCGCCATGTCGTGGGCGTCAATCTGTACGGCCCCTGGCTGGGCATGCACCTTGCCGCGCCTCGCATGCGCGAGAACGGGGGCGGGGTGATCGTGAACATCTCCTCCACCGCGGGGCTGGTCGGTTACGCCGGGCTGGGTGCGTACGTGGCCAGCAAATGGGGGCTGCGCGGGCTGACCAAGACCGCCGCGCTCGAGTTCGGGGCGGCGGGGATCCGGGTGTGCTCGGTCCATCCCGGCCCGATCCACACGCCGATGACGGCGCCGTTCGCCGACGACGAGGTCGCCACCGCGCCGTTGCCGCGCTTCGGCGAGCCGGAGGAAGTCGCGGCCATGGTCCGGTTCATCGTCACCGAGGCCACCTTCTCCACCGGTTCGGAGTTCGTGCTGGACGGCGGAGCCACAGCGGGACAGTCCCTCGCCATGTCCGGCGAGTCCTGATCGGAGACAACAACTATGACGCACCAGCATCCCGACCCGGAGACGCTGCGGTCCATTCTGCGGCTGGCCGTACGCGCGCCCTCGGTGCACAATTCCCAGCCCTGGCTGTGGCGCGTCGGCGAGCAGACCGTGCAGCTGTACGCCGACCCCACCCGGCGCCTGCCGCGCACCGATCCCGATGGGCGCGATCTGCTGATCAGCTGTGGCGCCGCACTGCATCATCTGCGCGTCGGCGCACTGGCATCCGGTTGGCAGACGCGCGTGCATCGCCTGCCCAACCCCGCCGAACCCGATCACCTGGCCGCGGTGGAGTTCGAGCGGGAATCCGTGACGCCCGAAGCGATACGCATGTCCGCTGCCATCGGCCGCCGCCGCAGCGACCGCCGCCGGTACACCTCGTGGGAGGTGCCCGCCGGCCGGATCGACGCGCTCGCGGAGGCGGGCCGGGCAAACGGCGTGCTGGTGCACAGAGTGGAGGACGGATACGAACGGGCGCGGCTGCACCGAGCCTTCGAGCACGCGGCCCGCGAGCACGCCCAGGATTTCGAATACGGTGCGGAACTGCATCAATGGAGTGGTGTTCACGCCACTACGCAGGGGGTGCCGGCGCACAGTGCGGTCGTGTCCACCGATCCGATCGTGCGCCCGTTCGCCGGACCGGATCTGCCGCAGGCGGTGATCGAGGACATCCACGGCGACGAGCCGATCCTGGTTCTGGCAACACCCGGGGATGAACGAATATCGCGGCTTCGCGCCGGGGAGGCCGCCAGCGCGGTGATGCTCACCGCGACCGCCGCGGGTCTGGCATCGTGCCCGCTGACCGAACCGCTCGAACTTGCCGGGACGCGGGCCGAGATTCGATCGGATGTATTGCACGACAGCGGATTTCCGCAAATCATCATCCGAATCGGCTGGGCCGGCCAAAGTGCGGAGCCGATTCCGGTCACCCCGCGGCGTCCCCTGGAAGAGGTCGTGCGGCCGCTGTGACGCGCCGCCGGTTCAGATAGCGGCGCAATTCGTCGGCGCCCCAGACGATGACCGGATAGGGAAGTAGCAAGGCGAGGTAGCGGACGGGCAGTGCGCTGGTGCCCAGCAGTTCCTGCAGCGGTGGGGTGTAGACGAACAGCGCGGCGAGCGCGATCTCCGCCACGATGGCGACCAGCAGGTAGCGATTGCTGAACACACCGACCGAACGCAGCGAGGCATATTGCGTGCGCACCGCGAAGACGGTGCCGATCTGCCCGGCGATCATGCCGAGAAACGCCATGGTGGTGGCCTGCGCATAGGCGTGGTGCAGCGGTGTACCGGGCCCGGTCGGCACTCCCGGTCGCCACCCCGCGGTGTGCAGGACGTAGAAGAATCCCGCCAGCTGCAGGGTCGTGACGATCAGGCCGAGGAACAGCCACGCGCGGATCAGCATGGGCCCGCGGATGACGCCCTCGCTGCGCGGGCGTGGCGGACGGGCCATGATCCCGGGTTCGGCAGGCTCCCGGCTCAGCGCGAGCGCGGGCAGGGTCTCGCTGCCCACGTCGAAGGCCAGCAGTTGCAGGATGGTCAGCGGTAGCGGGATCGCGCCGCCGCTCAGCGCGAAGACGAGGAAGGGCACGGTTTCCGGGGTGGCGTGGGCGAAGATGTAGATGATGAATTTGCGGACGTTGTCGTAGATTCGGCGACCGGCCCGGACCGCGGCGACGATGGAGCTGAAGTCGTCGTCGGTGAGCACCATGGTGGCGGCTTCCCGCGCGACGTCGGTTCCCGAACGTCCCATGGCCACGCCGATGTCGGCGCGATGGAGTGCGGGCGCGTCGTTGACGCCGTCGCCGGTCATGGCGACGACGTGCCCGTCGGCACGCAACGCCTCGGCGATGTGGAGTTTGGCCTCGGGTGTCGCGCGGGCGAAGATGATCTCCGGCCGGTCCCGCATCAGTGCGGCCAGTTCCTTCTCGCCGAGCCGGTCGAAGTGCTCACCGGTCACGACCGTCGGATCCGGCCCGGTGATACCGACGCGCTCGGCGATGGCAGCCGCGGTGAGCGGGTGATCACCGGTGATCACGATGATGCGGATGCCCGCGGTCCGGCAGCTCGCCACCGCATCCGCGACACCCGGGCGCGGTGGGTCGAGCATCGCGATCAGACCGGTCAGGCACAGGTCGTGTTCGGCATCTGCGCGGCGGTGTGGCGGGCGCCGCTGTGCGGACAGTTCGCGCTGGGCGAGGGCGAGTACGCGGAGCCCTTCGGCGGCGAAGGCGTTGACGGCGTGCGCGACGTGATCGCGGCGGTCGGCGTCGAGCGGGAGCAGGCGTGCATCGGTGTCGAGAACGCCTGTGCAACGTGGCAGCAGCGCTTCGGGCGCCCCCTTCGCATGGACCAGCAGAGTGCCGTCCTCGCGTTCGTCGATGGTCGACATCATTTTCAGTTCCGGATCGAAATGGAACTGCCAGCGGCGGTGTGCCTCCCGGTGGGCGGGATCGATGTCGGCGCCGAACCTCCGTGCCGTCGTCAGCACGGCGATCTCGGTCGGATCGCCGGTCTGGCCGGACTCGTCGAGACGAGCGTTGTTGCACCGGGCGGCAATTCGGCCCAGCGACCGATACAGCGGCGAGAATCTCGACATCCGGTCCGGCGCCTCCGCGGCCGTGCCGGTATCCAGATCGAGCCGCCCGGCGAGGGTCCAGACCGCGACCGGGGTCATGCGATTCTGGGTGAGGGTGCCGGTCTTGTCGGTGCACACCACGTCGGTCGACCCCAGTGTTTCGACTGCCGACAGGCGTTTGACCAGTGCGCCGCGCCGTGCGAGGCCGCGTACCGCGACTGCCAGTGCCAGCGTGATGACCGGTAGCAGCCCCTCGGGAACCATGCCGGCCAGCAAACCGGCGGCGAACACGAGAGAGTTGATCAGCGTGAGATGAGCCGCGAGCGTCGCCAGCGGGATGAACGCCAGCGCCAGCAGCACCGACGCCGTCGCGATCAGCCACGCGACCCTGCGAACCTGACGTTCGAGCGGACTCGGTTCGGGGGCCACGCGTTCGGACAAGGCCGCGATCCGGCCGATCTCGGTGGTCATACCGGTGGCGAACACGATGCCGCGGGCCTGCCCGCCGGTGCAGTGGGTGCCGCTGAACACCAGATCGTGGGCGCTCAGCAGCGGCACGTCCACCTCGACCATCGCCGCCGATCGCAGCGTAGGGACGGATTCGCCGGTCAGCGCCGACATGTCGACTTCGACAGCGCCCGCGAGCAAGCGAATGTCGGCCGCGATGCGATCGCCCTCCTCGAGAACGACGATATCGCCGGGTACGAGTCGCGTCGCGTCGACCGCACGCACCTCCCCGTCGCGGTCGACCTTGGCGCGCTGCGGCAGATATTTGGCCAGCGCCTGGACCGCGCGCCCCGCCTGCACCTCCTGGACGAAGGACAGTGCCGCGTTGAGCACGATGATCAGCAGGACGGCCCCGGCAACCACATACGAACCCACCAGCAGCAACAAGCCCGCGGCGAGCCACAGCAGCAATGCCAGCGGATGAGTGAGCTGGCGCGTCAGCTGCCCGGGCCACTGCCGACCGCCTCGCTCGTGCAGCACGTTCGGCCCGTACTGGAGCAGCCGCCGCTCGGCTTCGGTGCTCGTCAAACCGGACCGGTTGCTGCGCAGGTCCCGCAGCAACCGGTCGGCGGCTTCCTCCGGATTCAGTCCGGCCGGCCGCACCCACAGCTCGTGTTGACTGCGCACGTCTCACATGCTGGGCCGGTCCACACCGAGACGACAGAGACCAATCGGACCCGTCTTCGTGGACCAAGGACCCGCCGGGGCATCCGGTCACGACCGCGGACTCCGGGCACGGCCGAGCAGCACCGAGATCTCGGTTTCGATGGCCGAGGGGATCGTCTCGATGTCGGGTGTGCTGTCGTAATCGGCGGTGATGCCGAAAGTCAGCCGGTCACGGTGATCGTCGCCGAAAGCCGGTTGTCGAGAACCTGTTTCGCGCTCGCTGCTCTCGTGGACACGGGTATCACGACTCGTCCACCTGAGACAATTCGGCGCGCGCCACGGCGTATCGGCGTTGCTGCCCCAGGACGCCGTTCAACGAGGGTTCGGCCGAGGGAACGATCGTCGAATACAGCACGGGCGCCAGTGCGCGGATGGCCCCGACGGTACTCAGCGGCACAGTCACGGGCAGCCGGAGTACCTCCTTCCGCCAACCGAAATAACCTTTGTCCGAACGGCTTTCGCCTCTCGTGCCGCGCCGGGCCGGCTCTGCCGGACTGTCACAGAAACTTTATGATCATCGCCCACCGGTTTTCGGCGAGATGTTCCACGAGCGTGATCCGCCACAGCGGATGGTCGCGATCCAGTCGTTCGGTGAGTTCGGTGGCGATCGGCTCGCGCAGTTGCGGCTCACCGCCCGGCTCCGGCAGAGCGACCCGGCGAACATGGTGCGCCAGCGCGAAATCGGGATCCTCCTCCCATACCGGTCCGCTCACGTCCAGGGAGTGCGGCGGATCCGTTGCCGTAGCCTGCCATGGGACTCCAGGCCTCGGTCGAGCCATATCCGCGCCTCGTCCTGGCTCGGTGCCGGACCGGCGATGATCGCCGCCACACCGATGGCGAGACCGATGTGCGGGTCGGAGTCCTCGAGTTCCAGGAATCCGACGCCCAGCGGGCTCGAATGCGTCATGGTGAGCACCTGCTTCCGAGATACGAGGGTCGTCGGTTCCGCAGGGTTCTCACGGTTGCGCGGCCGGACCCGATACGAGATCCCCACGCAGGCGGATGCCTGTGATGATGGACGGCTCGATCTCCACCACGACGTCCATGTCGCCGTCGGTCCATGGTTCGAGCATCGTCTCGTACCGGGCGATGCGGTCGGGATTCGTGACGGCATGCGCGAGACCGGTGACCACGACCGACCATCCGACGCGGCGGACCGGATCGATGTCGTCGGCTTGATAGGCGACGACGATGTGCGACCTTTCGTGCACCGTCGAGGTGAACCGGACGGTGAGCTGTGCGCGGATGATGATCATGCCCGCCTCGACCAGGTGGTTGACCGGCCGGACCGAGGGCATCGCGTCCCTGGTCGACACGACGCGTCCGTACGCGGCGCCGGCGAGCAGGTGCATCGCCTCGGCACTGCTGATCGGCGTCGCCCTGCTCGGGCGATGACCGTTGTCGACCTCGGAGGTGATCACCGCGCAGCTTCCCTTCCTCGCGCCTCGCGCTCCCCGTTCGCCCGCAGCGCCTGCCCTGGCGCTGAAGGGACATACGAACAACTTTGTGCCACAGAGTGATTCGGTGCCGAAGTGGACATTTCCGAACCAGTGATCGGTGAACCTCCCGCCTCGCGACCGAATCGGTAGTTCGCGCCCGGTCGTCGCACGGATCTTCCGCGCTGCGAACGACCGCGCCGGGCTTGCCGCCTGTGCCCCAGGATGCGATTCCGATTCGATGCGCGTCAGATTCGGTGGTCGTCAACCGGGAGGTCGTAGGTCACCGGTCGGTCGCTGGAACCGGATTCGGAGCCCGCGTGCACAACGCCCGGACCGCAGCGGGCTGCCGCGACCCTGATTCGGGTGGAAATGGTTGCTGCACAGATCGATTCACGCGCATGTGAGCACGCGCCCGGAGCCCGGCCCGGCTGCGGCGCTACGTGGCTCGGTGGTTATCCCGGTTATGTGAGCTGCGCCGAGCGATGCCCGAGGGGTCCAAGGTCCTGCGACCCAGCCGACTCGCGGCTCTACTGAGCGGGGGCGGCGGCGACCGAGAATCGGTCCAGGTAGAGGGGACCCTGATTCGGAGGATCGAATGCCCGGATGGCGTGATTTCCTCGATCGGTTCAGGCCTGCGGGAGCGCCCGGAGCCCCTTCGCCGGGCAGCATACCGGTCGACAGGTCAGCGGCAGCGGCCGCGGAGTTGATGCCGCTGCTGGAGCGGCTGGACAGTGTTCAGGACGAGGCGGGCCGGCTGGAGGCGGCGGCGCGGGAGCAGGCCGCACAGGTTCGTCGCGCCGGGAGCGAGGAGGCGGCGGCCCTGGTGCAGTGCGCTCGGGATGCCGCGGAAACCACTGCCGCGCAGGCGGCCTGGTCCGAGTCGGCGGATGACGCTGCGACGGGCCGGGACGACGACCTGGCCGATGACAGCGATGTCGCGGCGGAAGTGACCCGCCGGGCCCGGGAACGTCTGCCCGAATATGTCGCTCAGGTCGTGGCGGGAATGCGTGAGCTCATTGCCGATTTGTGCGCGCCGGCGTCCGGGACGGCACGGCGATGAGCGTGGGTTGGGTCGCGGGTAGCGTGCGTGCGACCGGGCTGAGTCGGCGGCGCTTGGGGGAGAACGGTGCGCGCAGCCTCGCCGCGAGCGGTTCGCTGGCCGGCGCGCAGCGAATGCTGGCCCATGGCCCTTATCAGCACGACATCCGGCTCGGCGCCTCGTTGCCGGACACCGAATTCGCCGTCTCGGCGACGCTGGCGTGGCAGTTGCGGGTGCTCGCGGGGTGGCAGCCTCGTGCGGGTGCGGGGCTCGTGCGCACCCTGGCCGGTGGCTTCGAGGTGGCCAATATCGCCGCGCTCGCCACAGCATTGGCCGGCGGTCCCGCGCGAAGCAGTTACGAACTGGGCGCACTGGACTGGGCCTGGCGTGGGCTGCGCGGTGCTCGGACTTCTGCCGAACTGCGTGCGGCGCTGGGCAATTCGGTCTGGGGCGATCCCGGAGACGAGTCGTGCGGTGACATCGCCGATGCCCTCGCGCTGGTGTGGGCGGCCCGGGTCGCCGACTCGATCTCCGCCGCCCGTGCCTGGGCGCACGGTGCGGCCGCGTTGCTGGTGGCGCGCCGCCGGTTCGCGGAGCACCGTCCGCTGTCCGCGCCGATCGCCCGCCGAACCGCGCACATGCTCGGTGAACGGGCCGTGTCGGCGAGCGAGCTGGATTCGTACCGGGCGGCGCTGCCGTCCACGGCGCGCTGGGCCCTTCGCGATGCGGATACCGCCGCCGACCTGTGGCGCGCGGAATTCTCCTGGTGGCGGCGACTCGCGGCGGACGGGGCGAAGCTGCTCGCGGACGGAGGTTTCGGTCCGGCGGTTCCGATCGGGACGACCGCGGTGCTCGCCGCCGACGCCTGGCGGGTGCGTGCGGCACTTCAGGTCGCGGCGGGAGTGGCGGATACGGGGGTGCTCGATGAACTGGTCTGAGTCGATGACTCCGGTGCGCATGCGGCGGATCGCTATCGTGACACCGGTCGCGTTGCTGCGCGACACCCTGGTGCGGGTGGCCGCGGCCGGAGTGGTCGATCTGGACTACGGCGAGCCCGCCCCGGTGCCGGAGCCGGGGACGTCGGTGGCGTTGTCGGCGCGCGAACCCGATCCGGACCTGCTCGGCCGGGCGAGTCGCCCCGACCTGGTGGCGGGCGAGGCGCAATTGCGAACCCGCCGCGATGCGGCGGTTCGCCGTCGCGAGGTCGCCGCGCTCGCGGGGTGGTGCCCGCAGGACGAAGTGCCCGGCCTGCGCGAGCGATTGGCGCCCTCGGCGGTTGTCGTGCCGCTGACCGCCCCGGCCGGAATCGACCCGCCGACACTGCTGAGTGGTTCGCCGTCGGCGCGCCGCGCGTTCGCGCCGCTGGTCGGTCTGTACGGCGTCGTGCCCTACCGGGACATCGATCCCTCCGTCGCGGCGGGCCTGGCGTACGTGACGATGTTCGGGATGATGTTCGGCGACGCCGGGCACGGGCTGCTGCTGATCGTGGCCGCGCTGATGCTGCGAAGCGGGGTCGTCGAGCGGCTGGCACGCGTTCGCCGGCTATGGGTTTTCGTCGCGGGGGCGGGGCTGGCGGCGACGGTGTTCGGACTACTGTACGGCGAGTTCTTCGGACCGACCGGGGTGCTTCCGGTGTTGTGGACGAGCCCGCTCGATCAGCCGGTGCGGTTGATGGGCGCGGCACTTGCCATCGGAGCCGTGATGCTCGCTGTGGCGTATGGATTCGGGGTGGTCAATCGCTGGCGGGAAGGCGGCCTGCGGGTGGCGCTGTATTCGTCGTCCGGAATTGCCGGAGCCGCAACATTTCTGGGCCTCGGAGCCGGGGCCGCGGGAGTGTGGACGCACCGGTTGCCGATCCTGTTGGCCGGCACGGCGGTTGCCGGGACCGGGCTGGCGTTGTCGACGGTCGGCATGTTCACCGAATCCGGCGGGGGAGCCACCGGGGTCGCCAGTTCCGGAGTGGGATTGATGGACCTGGTGGTTCACGTCGGAGCCAACCTGATCTCGTTCGCCCGCCTCGCGGCATTCGGCATGACTCACGCCGCCCTGGGCTGGGTGGTGTGGCGTGCGACCACGGCGGCCGCCGGATGGGGTGCGGGCGGGATCGTGGCCGCGGTGGCCGTGTTCGCGGTCGGCAACGCGCTGGCTTTCGCGCTCGAAGCGCTGGTCGCTGGTGTGCAGGCGCTGCGGCTGGAATTCTACGAACTGTTCTCCCGCATCTTCGTGGACACCGGACGGTCGTTCACGCCCTGGCACATCCCTGTGATCGAAGCGGAGGGAGTCTCGTGATGACGTGGATAGTCGTCCTTCCCGTTCTGGTGGTCGTGTCGGTGGCGGGCATCCTGCTGGTGCGCCGGCCCAGCCGGACCGCGCTGCGATGGTTCGCCGGGACCAGCGCGATCGTGCTGATCGCTGGTGTCGTGCTGCTCACCGTCGCCGTGCGCGCCGGGCCCGCCACGGCTGCGACCACGGCTGCCGGGTCCAGCGGCTCGAACGGCGCGGCTCTCATCGGCGCCGCGGTCGCCGTGGCGGGGTCCTCGATCGCCGCGGGTTTGGGCGTGGCCTATACGGGCGCGGCGGCCTTGGCGGCGATGAGTGAGCGCCCGGAGATGTTCGGGCGTGCGATGGTGATCGTGGGCCTGGCCGAAGGCATCGCCATCTACGGGCTGATCGTGGCCATCATGCTCATCGGGAGGGCGTGAGATGGGCACGGTCGCAGTGCTCGGGGAGCCCGAACGAGTTCACGGCTACGCACTCGCCGGCGCGATCGTGGTTCCGGCGGTGGGACCCGACGCGGTGCGCCGGGCGTGGGGTCGGCTGGACGAGCGAACCACAGTGGTGGTGCTGACCCGCGCTGCGTCCGAATCCTTGACCGCGGAAATACGGGGTAGCGCTCTCTTGACGGTGGTGATGCCCGAATGAACTCGGCCCGCACGGTCGTCGCCACCGGCCCTGATGCTGAAATACGAGAAGCCGCAACGGATTCCAGCGTCATGCCGATCGGGCAGCAGTCCGTCGACGCCGCGCTGCAACCGATCCGCGCGCTGATCATCGGGCGGGCTCGGGAGGCGGCCGCGAACATCCTGGCCGACGCACACGCGGCCGCGGCCACCGAACGAGCACATGCCGAAGCCGACGCGGCGACGATCACCGAACGCGCCGTTGCGGCGGGACGTGCGCGTGCCGCGGCGTCGCGTGCCGCCCGGCTGCATGCCGTGGCACGGCAACGCCGGGCGGACGTACTGCGCGCTCAGCGCGCAGCGTACGACCGGTGGCGGATGGCGGCGACCAACGCCGCCGCGCGCATCGCCGACGAGCCCGGATACGCCGAGATCCGCACCGGCCTGCGCGATTTCGCGCGCCGGGCACTCGGCCCGGAGGCAGTGATCGCCGAGGATCCCGCCGGCGGTCTGACCGCCCACGGCGACGGCCGGTCACTGGACCTTCGGTTCGGCACGATCGCGGCCCGAGCGATGGAACAGGTCGTGCCGCGGATCGGGGGACTGTGGATATGACCGCGAGGCCGCCGCTCGGCCGCTCCGGCTCGTGTCCGGCGCCCGCCCGCGACGGTGCCGCGCCCGTGGCGGAGTCGGCAAGCGCCGATATCACCGATTCGGCACGGGCGGCGTCCCGCATCCGTCGCGTCGCGGGCCCGCTGGTCGAGGTGAACCGCTTCGCGGGCGTCGCGATGAACGATCTGGTTTCGTTGGGGGACAACGCCTCCGAGGCGGAGGTGGTCGCGATCGGCAGCGATCGGGTGACCGTGCAGGCGTACGAATACACCGGCGGACTCGGCCCCGGAGCCGCGGTCCGGTCCGTCCGGCGACGACTGTCGGCACGGCTGGCCCCGGATCTGCTCGGCGGCGTGTTCGACGGGCTGTTGCGCCCGTTGGACCGGGCTCCGACCTGGCTGGTCCCGGGCCCGGTCGAACCGGATACGCAGCGGCGCTGGCGATTTCGCCCCAGCGCGGTGGTCGGTGATCGGCTCGGCCCCGGCGAGGTCGTCGGCGCGATCGATGACGCGGGGCCACTGGAGTACCGCGTACTCGTCCCGGTGGACGGCGGCGGGACCGTGACGTGGATCGCGGGCGAATGTTTCTGCGGCGCAGCGGATCCTGTCGCGACGATCGGGGGCGAAAACGTCACTGTGGGCAGGCGCTGGCCGGTGCGGGTGGCGCGACCCCATCGTGGGCGTTTCGAGTCGGGCGAGCCGCTGCGGACGGGGCAGCGCGCGGTGGATCTGCTGTACCCGGTCGCGAAGGGCGGCACCGTGGGCGTGCCGGGCGGATTCGGCACCGGCAAGACGATGTTGCTGCAGCAGATCGCCAAGTGGTGCGATGCGGATGTCATCGTCTATGTGGGGTGCGGGGAGCGCGGTAACGAGATGGCCGAGATCGTGGCCGAACTGTTCGCGTTGACCGACCCGCGCACCGGCGGGCGGTTGATGGACCGAACCTGCGTCATCGCCAACACCTCGAACATGCCGATGATGGCCCGCGAGGCGAGCGTCTACACCGGGGTCACGGTCGCCGAACACTTCCGGGACATGGGCTATCACGCCGTGGTGATCGCGGATTCCACCTCGCGATGGGCAGAAGCGTTGCGCGAGTTCGCCTCCCGGCTCGGGGCGATGCCGGCGGAGGAGGGGTATCCCGCGGACCTGGCCTCGGACCTGGCCGCGTTCTACGAGCGGGCCGGCGCGGTGACCACCTTGGGCGGCGCGCGGGGATCGGTGACCATCATCGGTGCCGTGTCGCCGCCGGGCGGGGACCTGTCCGAACCGGTGACCGCCCAGACCGAGCGCTTCGTCCGCTGTCGCTGGACGCTGGACCGCGACCTCGCCTACGCCCGGCACTATCCGGCGGTGTCGTGGTCGGCGTCGTTCTCCCACGACGTCGACGTGGTCGCCGCCGACCGCGCAGCCGGCGGCGATCCGCTGTGGGCGGCTCGGCGCGGGCGGGTCGTCGAACTGCTCGCCGAGGCCGACCGGCTCGCCGCGCTCATCGAACTGGTCGGCCTGGACACGTTGCCGCCCGATCAGCGCATGGTCGTGCTGGGTGGACGGCTGCTGCGCGAGGCGGTACTCCAGCAGAACGGGTTGTCGGCCAACGATGCGCACTGTTCCATGGCCAAGTCCGCCGCTCTCACCGACACTGTCCTGGCGGTGATCGACCGGTGCCGCGACCTCGCCGCGTCCGGTGTCCCCGCCGGGCAGCTCGAGGCGGTGGACTTCGGACCGCTGATCCGGATGCGTGAGGCGGCTGGCCCCGAGGACACCACCGCGGCCGGCTCCGTGCGGACCGTGATGCTCGCACGACTCGGGACAGCGCCGTGAGGCCGCGATCCGCGCGGGCCGGGCGATTGCTCACCCGGCGGGAGAGACGCTGATGTCCCGGCAGTGGGTGGGCTATACCGATATCCGCGAATTGCGCGGCCCGCTGCTCGTGGTCGGCGGCGCCGACGGTGTGGGATGGGACGAGTTCGCCCGGATCGATCTGGGTGACGGGGTCGTCCGGCACGGCACGGTGCTGGACGTTTCCGACGACCTCGTCGTCCTGGAAGTGTTGGAGGGTACGGCGGGAATCGACCCGTCCGCGGCGATCGTCGAATTCTCCGGCGCGCCTTTCGATATCCCCGTCGGCGACGACTGGCTGGGCCGCATCTGCAACGGGCGTGGCGAGCCGCTGGACGGCGGGCCGCCGGTGCCGGGCCGTCGAACGCCGGTCGCCGGCGCGCCGTTGAACCCGACCCGGCGCGATCCTCCGGCCGATCCCGTGCTGACGGGGGTGTCGGTCATCGACGCGCTCACGACCTTGGTGCGCGGGCAGAAGCTGCCGATCTTCTCCGCGCCCGGCCTGCCGCATCTGCGCCTGGCCTGCCAGATCGCCGCGCAGGCCAGTGCGGGCTCGGAGCCGTTCTCCGTCGTGGTGGCCACCATGGGGGTGCCGCACGCCGACGCCGACTTCGTCCGCAGTGCTCTCGAAGAACGCAGTGCCGCGGGAGAATTGACGCTTCTGATCAATCTCGCGGACGACCCTGTGATCGAGCGGCTGCTCACGCCACGGGTGGCGCTGAGCATCGCCGAGCATCTGGCGTTCGGCGAGCCGGGCGGACGGCACGTCCTGGTGGTCCTTGCCGATATGACCAACTATGCCGAAGCGTTACGCGAAGTGTCGGCCGCGCGCGGTGAGATACCAAGCCGCAGAGCATATCCCGGCTATCTCTACAGCGATCTGGCCGCACTCTACGAGCGGTGCGGGCGCGTGCGAAAGCAGGCGGGATCGGTGACGATCCTGCCGGTTCTGACCATGCCCGGCGGTGATATCACCCACCCGGTACCCGATCTCACCGGTTACATCACCGAGGGGCAACTGGTGCTCTCGCCCGACCTGCACGCCGCCGGGATCTATCCGCCGGTGGACGCGCTGTCCTCGCTGTCGCGGCTCATGCGCTCCGGCGCCGGGCCCGGGCGGACCCGGGCCGACCATCTGCCGCTGGCCGCCCAGCTCCTGGCGGCACTGGCGCGCGCACGGCAGGTTCGCGAACTGACCGAGCTGATCGGCGTCGGCGCGCTCACCGCGGTCGACCGGGCACATCTGGAACTCGCCGACGCCTTCGCCGTCGAACTGGTCGACCAGGGGGCGGACGAATGCCGTTCGCTGGACACCACCCTGGATCGCGCCTGGGGTGTGCTGAGGCGGCTGCCCCGCAGTGCGCTGACGATGCTTCCCGACGACCTGCTCGACGCTCACGAGGTGAGATGACATGGCGCCCTTACGTTTTCCTCCCGGCCGCGCCGGGCGCGCGTGGCTGTCGGAGCGGTCCGCGGTGGCCGGTTCGGCGCTGTCGCTGCTGGACAGCAAGCGGGTCCTGCTCGAGGCCGAACTGCGCCGATTGCGCGCTGACCATGACCGGACCGCGCGGGACTGGGCGGCCGCATGCGCCGCGGCGCGCGAATGGCAGGCGCGCGCCGCCCTGTTCGGCGGCACCGGAGCGCTGATCGCTGCTGCGTCGCCGAGCTGCGCCGACGTCACGGTGCATACCGAGACGCTGGCGGGTGTGAGCTATCCGGGACGGGTCGAATATGCTCTGCCGCAGCAGGATCGGAGCCCGGTCGCCTACAGTGCGAGTCTGGTGGCCGCCCGTGCGGCACACCGTCGCGCACTCGCCGCGGCGGCCGAGCACGCCGCCGCCACCGCGGCCGTGCGCGCGGTCGAAGGAGAGTTGGCGGCCACCCGGATCCGGGCGCGGGCACTACGCCGCCGCCGCATTCCCGCGCTCCGCGCTGCGCTGGCCCGGCTCGACCTGGAACTGGAAGAACGCGAACGCGACGAGCGCACCACCGCCCGCCGCGCCCGCCGCTGAACCATCGCCCGGGGCAGCGGGTCGTTTGTCGACCTGTGGCCCTGGCCCGCGCGTACGAGGCGGAGGAGGCTGTGGTCATGGACGACGAGCAGCGGGGGCCGGTGATCGATTCCCGCGCGTTCGACGCGGTCGTCTTCGATATGGACGGTGTCGTGACCGACAGCGCCTCGATCCACGAGGCAGCGTGGAAGGAGCTGTTCGACGCCTTCCTCCGGGACCGCACGGCAAGGCCGGGGCAGGACCTCTCGCCGTTCACCCGGGACGATTACGAGCGTTTCGTCGACGGTAAGCCGCGGTCCGACGGTGTCACCGATTTCCTTGCGGCCCGGGGTATTTCGCTTCCGCGCGGAGAGCGATCGGATCCGCCCGGCGCGGCGACGGTCCGCGGTCTCGGCAACCGCAAGGACGCGCTGTTCCTGGACCGGGTCGGCCGCACCGGCGTACCCGCGTTCGAATCGACCGTGGCGTTGGTGCGGGCTCTGCGTGCCGCGGGCATCGGCACCGCGGTGTTCTCCGCGAGCCGCCATTGCGCCGAAGTGCTGGACGCGGCCGGTCTGGCGAACCTGTTCGCCGTCCGGGTCGACGGACTGGTGGCGGAGGAACTCGGACTGCGGGGCAAGCCGGATCCCGCGATGCTGGTCGAGGCCGCCCGGCGACTGCGAGCGCAGCCCGAGCGGACCGTGGTCGTCGAGGATGCCGAAGCGGGCGTGGCGGCCGGCCGTCGCGGCGGCTTCGGCCTGGTGATCGGGGTGGACCGGGTCGGACATGGCGAGCGGTTGCGTTCGGGTGGTGCGGACGCGATCGTCACCGATCTGGCCGAGGTGCGGCTGCACAGCGGATATCCCCGGATGTCCGAGACCCCCGACGCCCTGGAATATTGGCCGCGGATCGCCGACCGGCTGCAGACCGGCAAACCGGCTGTCCTCCTGGATTTCGACGGCACGCTGTCCGACATCGTCGCGGATCCCGGGACCGCGACACCGCACGCGGGAACCGTACGGGCCCTGGAGAAGCTGGCGCGGCAGTGCCCGGTGGCCGTCGTGAGCGGCCGCGAGCTCGAGGATCTGCGCGCCCGTGTCGCGGTGCCCGGCATCTGGTACGCGGGGTCTCACGGCTTCGAACTGATGGGGCCGGACGGCCGCAGGCACGTGTACTCGGCGGGGTCGTCGGCGCAGGGTGCCGTCGCCCGCGCGGCCGCCGCGCTCGACCACGACCTGCGCGAGATTCCCGGGGCCCTTGTCGAGAACAAGCGCTTCGCCGTGGCCGTGCATCATCGCGGTGTTCCCGAGGACCAGGTCGCTCGGGTGGTCTCCGCCGTGCATCGCATCGGTCACGCCACCGGTCTGCGGGTCACGGCCGGACGCAAGGTCACCGAGTTGCGTCCGCCGGTGAGCTGGGACAAGGGCCGTGCGGTCGACTGGATTCTGGAACATCTGGCGACCCCGGCCGTACCCGTCTATGTCGGTGACGATCTCACCGACGAGGACGCGTTCGACGCGGTGGGTGCGGGCGGCATCACCGTGTGCGTGCGCAACCCCGAGGCCGGTGACCGCAGGACCGCCGCCGAATTCGGCCTGGACGGTCCCGGCCGGGTCCGTGATCTGCTCGTCCGGCTCGCGGTTCTGCTCACCGAGGCGCACACGTCGGCCGCCCCGGAATCGTGGGTCCTGGCCTTCGATGGCTACGACCCTGCCGCCGAGAGATTGCGAGAGGCACTGTGCAGCATCGGCAACGGATACCTCGGCGTCCGGGCCGCCGCTCCCGAATGCGGGCCCGGCCGGCATCACTATCCCGGCACCTACGTCGCCGGAATCTACAACCGGGTGCACGACGAGGTCGACGGACACGAGGTGGACAACGAGAGCCTGGTGAATCTGCCGAACTGGCTTCCGCTGACCTGGCGCATCGACGGCGGTGCCTGGTTCGACCTCGACTCCGTCGAAATACTTTCCTACCGAACGGAATTCGACCTGCGCAGCGCCCTGCTGAGCCGGACCTTCCGCGTTCGCGACAGCGCGGGGCGGATCACAGCGGTGCACGAACGCCGGTTCGCCGCTGTGCATGCGCCCCATGTGTGCGCGCTGCGGACCGCGATCACCGCCGAGAACTGGGACGGTGTGCTGACCGTGCGCTCCGGTATCGATACGGCGGTACGGAACGATCTGGTGGATCGCTATCGCGATCTGTCCGGACACCACATCGGCCCGCCGGACGTGCGCAGGCCCGTCGAGGATACGGTCGTCACCCTCGTCCGCACGCGCGGTTCGCAGATTCCGATCGCCACCGCGATCCGCACCCGAGTGCACGAGAACGAGACCGGTCCGTCCGCGTCTTGGCAGCCGGTCGCGGATCGTGGGATTTTCGGTATCGAGACCGATCTCGCGATGAGCGCGGGGCGGTGTGTGTCGGTGGACAAGATCGCGACTCTGTTCACCGGTCGCGACCGTGCGATCTGTTCCCCGGAGGATCAGGCGCGCCGGGAGCTCGACGGCGCCGCAGACTTCGGCGCGTTGTTCGATCGTCACGCTCTCGCATGGGAGCATCTGTGGGCGCGGTTGCGCATCGATCTGGACAGCAACGCGACCGCCGCTCGCACCGTGCGGCTGCATCTGCTGCACCTGATCCAGACAGTGTCGCCGAATACCGCGGATCTCGACGTCGGCGTCCCGGCACGCGGCCTCAACGGCGAGGCGTACCGCGGCCATGTGTTCTGGGACGAGCTGTTCGTTCTGCCTGTTCTGAACCTGCGATTCCCCTCGGTGACTCGATCCTTGCTCGAGTACCGTCGGCGCCGGCTGCCCGAGGCGCGCCGGCTGGCCGCGCAAAACGGTTGCCCCGGAGCGCTTTTCCCCTGGCAGTCCGGCAGCGACGGCCGGGAGGAGAGCCAGCGTCTGCATCTCAACCCGCGGTCGGGGCGGTGGATCCCCGATCCCAGTCGGCGCGCGCACCATGCCGGAATCGCGGTGGCGTACAACGTGTGGCAGTACTACGAGCTCACCCGCGACCGCGAGTTCCTCACCCGGACGGGGGCCGAGCTGCTGGTGGAGATCGCGCGATTCTGGGCCGCCGCGGCGATCTACGACCCCCGCGACGACCGGTTCCACCTCCGTGGCGTGATCGGCCCCGACGAATTCCATTCGGGTTACCCGGACGCGCCGGGGGAGGGCATCGACGACAACGCCTACACCAACGTCATGGCCACCTGGGTCATCCGGCGCGCACACGACGCGCTGCGGCGGATTCCACCGCGGGCTCGAGCCGAACTGATGGAGTCCCTGGGGATCTCGTCCGAGGAACCCGAACGGTGGACCGCGGTCGCCGACCGGATGTACCTCGCGTTCCACGACGGGGTGATCAGCCAGTTCGCCGGCTACGAGCAGCTCGCCGAACTCGATTGGCCCGCCTATCGGCACAAGTACGGTGCCATCGGCCGGCTGGACCGGATCCTGGAGGCCGAGGGCGACGACGTGAACCGGTACCGCGCGGCCAAACAAGCCGACGTACTGATGCTGTTCTATCTGCTCTCGGCCGATGAGCTGCGAGAACTGCTGGGGCACATGGGATATCGGCTCGCGCCCGAGATGATTCCGCGAACCGTCGAGTACTATCTGTCCCGCACCTCGCACGGCTCGACACTGAGCGCGGTCGTGCACTCGTGGGTGCTGGCACGTGCCAATCGCGATCGGGCCCTGCGGTTCTTCGACACGGTGCTGGATTCGGACGTGCACGATATCCAGGGCGGAACCACCGGGGAGGGAATCCATCTCGCCGCCATGGCCGGCAGTGTCGACCTGCTGCAACGGTGTTTCACCGGACTGGAGATCCGCTCCGGGCGGCTGATCTTCAACCCCCGCTGGCCCGGATCCCTCGGGCAACTGAGCTTTCCGATGGTCTACCGTGGCCACCGGCTGTCGGTGCGGATCGACAGCGAGATCCTGGAGCTCGCCTCCGATCCCGGCGTGGCTCCCGCCCTGACCATAGAATTCGACGACCGCAGTCATCGACTCGCGGCCGGCGGCACGATCCGGTTGCCGCTCAGGGACCGTCGCGGGTGATCATCGTTCGCTCGGGGGCGTCGGTGCGAGTTCGAAGAGTACCTGAACGACATTGTCCTGCCGTCGCACGCGAATCGGGATATCGATATCCATCAGCAACTCCATCATCTTCGAATTGGTGGACATGATCTCGGCGACGAACTCTTCGATGCCGTTCCCGCGGGCCTCGTCGGCCAGGCGGCCGAGAAGTGCGGTCCCCACCCCCGAGTGCTGATCGTCGTGAGCGACGACCATGGCCACCTCCGCACGCCGGAAATCTTGGAGTGCAACGTAGTTCGCCACGCCGATCAGCCGGTCTCCGCGGAACGCGCCCACGGCACAGTGTGCGGTGTCCTGTATTGCGATCTCAGCGGCGACCGGGGTCAAATCCGCCGGGAGCGGCCCGAAGAACCGGCGGTAGCCGTCGCGTTCGTCCAGCGACGCGTACAGGTCGCGGATGGCGGAGGTATCTCGTGGAGTGAGCTTGCGATAGGTGACGCCGGGCAGCGACGTGGTTCGCTCGGTCATGAGGATCGGTGCTCCTTGACATCGCGATGGGTCCGTGCGCTTCGTGGTGTGGAAATGCGAAACGTCAAGTGGTCTCCATCGACTACAGCCTTCCCGATGAGCGTCGATTTCGTGATGGGCGAAAGTCACCGGACCGCTGTGAGAGATCGCCGTGTGCGGCGCAGGCTCCGTGGCACTGGTCGGTGACTTGTGTCATCGCGGCGAGAAGACACGGTGCCCTATGAGCCCGGAGGCGGGAGCGGTGAGATCGAAGTATGGCCACTATGTGGTCCGGGCCGAGATCCCGGTATCGACCCGGTCGGCGTGCCCATCAGCGAGCCGAAGCAGAAGGTCACCAAGGTCGACGTGAGATCGGCCGACTGACCGCAGGAGGCGATTGACGATGTATGCCCGCGATATCCTCAGCCGCCCGGTGGTGACGGTCCAACCCGGAACACCGCTGCGCGCTGCGGTGGCACTGCTGACCGATCACGGTTTCGCGGCGCTCCCGGTGGTGGACGACGAGGACCACGTCATCGGCATGCTGTCGGAGTCCGATGCCCTCGCCGTCGACGATGACGCCGGGTCCACCGTCACTGCCGGTGCGGTGATGACCACACCGGCGGAGGTCGTCGGCCCGAGCACCGACACCGCGACCATCGCCGCCCGGATGCTGGCGTTGCGTTTGCGATCCATGCCCGTCGTCGAGGCCGGTGTGCTGGTGGGCATCGTCGCCCGGCGTGACCTGTTGCACGCGCTGATCCGTGACGACGCCGCGACCGAGGCGAAAGTGCGTGCCCGGCTCGACAATTACGCGGGCAGCCGCCGCCAGTGGTCGGTCACCGTCACCGATGGCCGGGCGAGTATCCGGGGATGGTTCGCCGACGCGGTCGAACAGCGCACGGTCTCGGCATTGGCCTTGACCGTCGACGGAGTCGAGGACGCGGAGACCGTCGCCGAGGCATCCGCTCCCGCGACGGGCGCGGCGATGCCGCTGTCGGAGTGGCTGCACCGCAAGGCCGACGAAACCATCGGATAGGCACCTCACGTAGCGCCCGCGCAACCCACCGCACCCCGCGTCCCGGGCGCGGCATCGGCCGCCACACCCGGGGCCTGGTGACGACAATCCGAGAGGTCGTCTCGCGGTGCGCGGTCAGGGCGTCCGCGGTACCCGGTCCTGCGAAGCGCCGATGTGCGAAACGGACGCTGCCGTGGTTCGGTCGGCGTTGACCCCGACGTGCGCCAATTCCGCCCGCACCGTGTCGACCACCAGTGGGAGTGCCGCGGCGACGGGCTCGGACAGGCCTGCGCCGAGGTCGAGGCGGGCTGCTTCCACCGCGATGACGACCAGTTCGCGCGGGAGGCGGCCTAGTACTCGGCCGAGGCGGAATGCGTCGGGGACGCCGAGTGCGTGGGAGCTGGTGGCGGTGCTGGTCGCGGACAGCGCGTCGACGGTGGTGCGCCGGATGCGGCCCGGTGTGCCCGGCTCGCACCGGACCGCATCGATGACGACGGCGAGGTCGGCCCCGTCCCACGCCTGCAGCAGCTCGGTGGGGTCGCCGTCGCATACGGCGATGAGAACCCCGGGGAGAGCGTATGTTTCGAGTTCGCGCGCGGCCGCCGGGCCGATGCCGTCGTCACGCCGGTAGTCGTTGCCGACGCCGATCACCACCGCGTGCGGGTTCGTCATCGGCGTACCAGGTCGAGCCGCAGGAAGTGCGCCGAGCACGAGATGCACGGGTCGTAGTTGCGTATCGTGCGTTCGCACAGGCGGGTGAGGGCGGCGTCGTCCAGGTCGAGATGCTTCTCGACGACGCGGCGCAGGTCGTTTTCGATGGCGGCCTGGTTCTGCGAGGTCGGTGGGATGATGGTGGCCGCCCGGATCAGTCCGTCGTCGTCCAGCTCGTAGCGGTGGTACAGCAGTCCGCGGGGCGCCTCGCTGACCCCGTAGCCGACACCGGCTCGTGGGGTGACCGGAACCGCCGCGCGCGTGGGTGTTTCGTATTCGTCGAGCAGCCGCAGTGCTTCCTCGACCGCGTAGGCGACTTCGACGGCGCGAACCAGAATGCTGCGGAACGGGTTTCGGCATACGACGCCGAGTCCGATCTCGGCGGCGAGTTGCCGTGTCAGCGGGGTGAGGCGAGCGGAGTTCAGGCTGTAGCGAGCCAGCGGACCGGTCAGGTAGCAGTGCCCGTCGAGGGTCGCGTGCAGTGCGTTGGAATACGAAACCTGTTGCTCGACAACATGTTCGCTGAATTCTGCGGCGGGGAAGGTGTGGCCGGCGCTGGTGTGCACGGCGCCGGATTCGATGGCATAGCGCTGCGAATCGGTCAGTGCCACGAGCTGGTGATCGAGTTCCAGGTCGGGGAATTCGAGATCGGCGGCCCAGCGCGCGGTGTGCACGGCGAGATCGAGTGCGTGGCGCAGCTGTTCGCCCAGGCGCGCCAGTTCCGTGGCGGAAGGCAGCGAATAGAAACCGCCGACCCGGACGTTGATCGGGTGGATGGAGCGGCCGCCGAGCAGCTCGAGCAGCGCGTTCCCGGCCTTCTTCAACGCCAGACCCCGCTCGACCACGGGGCGATGGTCCGCGGCGAGGGTGAGGGCGTCCGGGTAGCCGAGGAAGTCCGGGAGGTGCAACAGATGAATGTGCAGGCTGTGGCTGGAAATCCATTCGCCGCAATACAGCAACCGGCGCAGTTGTGCCAGCGGCGGGTCCAGCTCGACCCCGCACAACTGCTCGACGGCATTGCAGGCGCTGGTCTGGTAGGCGACCGGGCAGATGCCGCAGACGCGGGCGGTGATGTCGGGCGGTTCGGTGTAGGCCCGCCCGCGCAGGAACGCCTCGAAGAAGCGGGGTGGTTCGTAGATGCGCAGTTCCGCGCGTTCGACCGCACCGTCGCGGACGCTGATGCGCAGGGCGCCTTCGCCTTCCACCCGGGCCAGTGAGCTGATGCGCAATTGTCTACCGCGGCTGCTCATCTCGGCTCCTGCCGGTGAACTCCGGCGCCGCGGCGGCGACGGTGGCGAAGACCCGGTCGATATCGCCGGTGGACATGCCGTTGACCCGCAGAATGGGAAGTAGCGCACCGACATTCGGTTTCGTCATCGGTCCGAAGCAGCCGAAGCAGCCGCGCCGGTAAGCCGGGCACAGAGCACCGCACCCGGCGTGGGTGACCGGTCCGAGGCAGGGAATGCCGTGTGCGACGGTCACGCACGTGGTGCCGCGGCGTTTGCATTCGGTGCAGACGCTGGAATCGGGAAGGTCGGGGGTCCGGCCGGCCAGGAAGGCGTCGAGGATCTCCAGCAGCTGACGGCGGTCGATCGGGCAGCCGCGCAGCTCGAAATCGACCCGCACATGGTCCGATATCGCCGTGGAGGTCGCGAGGGTATCGATGTACTCCGGGCTCGCGTAGACCACGGAGGTGAATTCGGCGACGTCGGCGAAATTGCGCAGCGCCTGAATCCCGCCGTGGGTGGCGCAGGCCCCGATCGCCACCAGAATGCGCGACTGCTCCCGGATTTCGATGATGCGCTGCAGGTCCTGCGGTGTGGTGATCGAACCTTCTACCAGTGACACATCGTAGGGGCCGGGCTGCACGGCGCTGGATGCTTCCAGGAAGTGGGTGATTCGTACCCGCGCGGCCAGGGCCAGCAGCTCGTCCTCGCAGTCGAGCAGAGTGAGCTGGCAGCCGTCGCAGGAGGTGAACTTCCAGACCGCGAGCGTGGGCCCGTTCTCCGTGTCGGCGGCCGTCGATTCAGCGGTGTGTGTGGTGGCGTCCATCAGAGCTCCTTCACCGCGAGCAGCGGTGCGGCGGTGGCGTAGTCGACGATCGGCCCGTCTCGGCACAGCAGCAGGGGGCCGAGTTGGCAGTGCCCGCACCGGCCCACGCCGCACTGCATATTGCGCTCGAGCGAGACGCGGATATCGGTGGCGGCAACTCCCTTGCGCTGCAAGGTCTGCGCGCAGAATCGCATCATCGGCTCCGGTCCGCACAGGAACGCCGTGGTGTGCGCGGGGTCGAGCCGTAGCCGGGCGAGGGGTTCGGTGACGAATCCCACCGGACCTGTCCAGTCCGCGGCCGGGCGATCGACGGTCTGATGCACGTCGATGGAACCGGTTGCGGCCCAACACTGTTGGTCGTGGCGGAACAGGATGTCCGCCGGTGTGCGGGCGCCGGTGATCAGCGTGACCCGGCGGTAGTCGGCGCGGGTGCTCAACACCGCGAGCACCAGCGCCCGCAGCGGTGCCATTCCGACGCCGCCGCCCACGATCACCAGATCGCGGCCTGTCGCCGAGCGCGGATCCCAGCCGGTACCGAACGGTCCGCGCACCCCGACGCGGCCGTCCACCGAGGTGTCGTGCAGCGCCGCGCTCACCGCGCCGACCGATCTGATGGTGTGCTCGAGCCGAACCTCCTCGGCGGGGTCGCCGCTGATCGAAATCGCGATCTCGCCGACGCCGAAACTGTAGAGCATCATGAACTGTCCAGGCCGAAAGCGCTGTGCCGCAAGATCGGTCGGCTCGAGGACGAGAGTGGTGGTGTCCCGAGTCAGGGGCCTGCGGGCGGTCACGCGATAGGACAGCATGACGTCGCCGACCGGTGGTGCGGAGGCAGGGAGGCCGACGGTCATCGGCCACCTCGCGGGGCGACGGGGCTGCGATTGTCGGCCGGGTTGCGATAGAGGTCCAACAGCCGGGCGCGGGTGGCTTGCAACCGGTGCAGCAGTGCTTCGAACAGCATCAATGTCAGCGCCCGCCCGAATACCGGATCAGCCTCGGCCAGTTCGATCAGTGTCGCGGCATCGAACTCGATCGCGGAAACCGGCGTGGCCGTGCGGGCGCCGAATTGCCACCGGTACGGCGGCGTCAGCCACGACCAGCCCAGCAGATCGCCGCCGCCGAGGCTCTCCACGATGACCTCGCCTTGCCCTGGAACGTGCGCGTCGAGCAGGATCCGGCCGTGGCGGATCAGCCAACACCGGTCCGCCACATCGCCTTCGGTGAGCAAACGGAGTCCCACCGGATACGACATGTCGCGTCCGGCGCCGGCGAGGGTGCGTAGTTCGGTGTCGCCGAGCGTGGACAGGTGGGCGAACTCCGACAGTTCGTCAACGCTGATCACGATCGGCTCCCTCGGCCAGTTCGGCCAGCCGGGCCACCTCGGCGGTCAGGTCGATGCCGGCCGGGCACCACGCGATGCAGCGGCCGCAGCCCACACATCCGGACGTATCGAACTGGTCGTACCAGGTGCTGAGTTTATGGGTGAGCCACTGCCGGTAGCGGCTCGCACCGGACTGCCGGACACTGCCGCCGTGGAGGTAGGAGAAGTCCGGCTCGAAGCACGACGCCCAGCGTTGCCAGCGTTCGGCGTGGTCGCCGGTGAGATCGGTGACGTCCTCGGTGCTGGTGCAGAAGCAGGTGGGGCACACCATGGTGCAGTTGCCGCAGGTCAGACAGCGGCTCGCGACATCTTCCCAGTGTGGCGATTCCCGCGAGTCACGAAGCAGGTCGCGCAGATCCGTCTCCGGCATGGTGCGCCCCATCCGGTTCGCGGCGGCCGACACCTCCGCCCGGGCCTCGTGCACCTCGTCGGTGGTCGCCGCCCGGTTCGCCACCTCGGCAAGGATCTCCGCCCCGGCCTCGGTGCCCACATCGATGAGGAACCGGTGTCCGGACTCATCGATGCGTTCGGTGAGAGCGAGGTCGTATCCCGGGGAGACCTCGGGGCCGGTGCCCATGGATGCGCAGAAGCACACGCCGCCCGGCTCGGTGCAGTTCACGGCGACGACGAACAGGTCGCGGCGCCGCGGGAACGACGGGTCGGGGTGCGCCGGCTCACCGAGCACCCGTCCGAGGATGGCGATCGAGGCCAGGTCGCAGCCGCGCACCCCGAGAAATGCCGACCGCACCGGCTGCTGCGGCTCGGTCACGCTGACTGCCAGGTCCGGGCCGATCGTGGCCAGCTGCCGATGTGGGGGATGCAGGAACTGTTTCCAGGAACCAGGCCCTGCCGAATGGGCGAACACCGCGTTGTCGGTGCGCCGATGCACCCGGTACCGGCCCGGCGCGACGTCGACCCCCCAACCATCGGGAAGCCCCGCGCCGGAGGTCAATTCATCGAGCACGATGGCGCCGTCCCGCAGCGTCGGCCCGATCACTCGGTACCCACGGTGACGCAAGACGTCGATCAGCCGGTCCAGCCCGGCTCGATCGATCACTGCGGTATCCCCGGCAACCATGGCAGGCTCGATTCGCATTCCATTCGCGGACTGCCCTAGAGTCTGGTCACCGCCCACGACCCGGCCCAGGGGCGAAGGTCCCACCGGCCCCTTACCGACGGCCTCTACCGCGTTCGGCCCGGGCCTTCGGGGTTCGGTGTGTGATCGTGGACGCGGCGGACCCAGGCATCTCCGGTCACCCTGACAGCGCCTCTTGCCAGGGGGGAGTCGCGGGGCACCGAAGATCCCGGTGTGTTGCGGACCTTCGACCCTGCGTGGGACGACTCGGTGCGGAGCACGATATGACCATGGAACTGGTGTCGGTGCGGATCGACAAGCCGGAGGACCTGAACGTGATCCTCGGGCAGGCGCACTTCATCAAGACCGTCGAGGACGTGCACGAGGCGCTGGCCGGAACCGGGCCGCACCTGCGATTCGGCCTGGCGTTCTGTGAGGCGTCCGGGCCGCGGTTGGTGCGCCGCTCCGGCAACGACGACGCACTTGTCGAACTCGCGACGACGAACGCGTCGTCGATCGCCGCGGGCCACTCGTTCGTGATATTCCTGCGCGAGGGCTATCCGGTGAACGTGCTGAACGCGATACGCCACGTTCCGGAGGTCTGCGGAATATATTGCGCCACAGCGAATCCGGTCGATGTGCTCATCGCCGAAACCGACTTGGGCCGTGCAATCGTGGGAGTCGTCGACGGTCCGGCGCCGGTGGGGGTGGAAACCGCCGCCGATCAGGACGACCGCAAACAGCTGCTCCGCAGCATCGGCTACAAGCTGTAACGCCGACCTTCCGCCGTTCCGCTTCCGTGCCCTTCTCCCGCACGTGGGCCGGTGTGCCGTAGCGGTGATGACTTCGGCCCCTGGGCTGTGGCGGTCCCGAGCGGTTGAGTTGTATGTGCGTCGCGGTGATGCGGGGCGCGACGCCCTGGACACGGCAGCGCAGCTGCCATACGCGGACGACGACGGTGGGAGGTGCGCGGCGATGACCAGGGCCGCTTACGTTCGATTTTTCGACGAGTTCGGCATAGCGGACGTAGCGTCGGTGGGCGGGAAGAACGCCTCACTGGGGGAAATGTACCGCTCGCTGTCGCGGGCGGGGGTGCGCGTGCCGAACGGCTTCGCGATCACCGCGGACGCCTATCGTGACATGCTCACCGAAGCCGATGCCTGGGATCCGCTGACCGAAGCGTTGGCGGGCCTGGACCCCGACGATCTGTCCGAACTTTCGCAGTGCGGCCGTCGTGCGCGCGAGATCATCTATGGCGCAGGGCTTTCCGACCCGCTCGTGCACGAGATCCTGGACGCCTACCGACAGCTGCGGGACGAATACGGCCCGGACATCAGCCTGGCGGTGCGCAGCTCCGCGACCGCGGAGGATTTGCCGACGGCCAGTTTCGCGGGCCAGCAGGAGACCTTTCTCAATGTGCGCGGCGAGCAACAGCTGCTCGAGGCGGTCCGCCGCTGTTTCGCCAGCCTGTTCACCGACCGGTCGATTCACTATCGCGTCGATCAGGGCTTCGACCATCTGAAGGTCGGGCTGTCGGTCGGGGTGATGAAAATGGTCCGGTCGGACCTGGCGTGTTCGGGGGTGATGTTCACCCTGGACACCGAGACCGGCTTCCGGGACGTCGTATTCGTCACCGGCGCTTACGGTTTGGGCGAGAACGTGGTGCAGGGGTCAGTCGATCCGGACGAGTTCTACGTGCACAAGCCGACTTTCGAGGCCGGACACCGGGCGGTGCTGCGACGCGAACTCGGCGACAAAGCGGTGAAAATGGTCTACGCCGAAGGCGGGACCGGCAACACGACCCGCAATGTGCCCACGCCTCGTGCCGACCGCGACCGATTCTGCCTGTCCGACGACGAGGTGCTCACCTTGACGGCCGCCGCGTGTGCGATCGAACGCCACTACGGACGTCCGATGGATATCGAATGGGCCAAGGACGGCGTCGACGGGACGCTGTACATCGTGCAATCCCGTCCCGAGACCGTCGGGTCACAGCGGGCGGCGCACACGCTGGAGACCTACACACTGGATGCTCGCGCTCCGGCGTTGACGACGGGGCGGGCCGTGGGGGAGAGGATCGCGACCGGCCGGGCGCATCGCATCGACACCGTGGCCCAGCTGAGCGAATTCCGGCCGGGCGAGGTACTGCTCGCCGATACCACCACGCCGGACTGGGAACCGGTGATGAAGACCGCCGCCGCGATAGTCACCAACCGGGGCGGGCGCACCTGCCACGCCGCTATTCTCGCCCGGGAGCTGGGAATTCCGGCGGTCGTCGGTACTGGGGACGCCACCACCGCGATACCGGCGGGCCAGGTGATCACCGTGTCGTGCGCCGAGGGCGATGTCGGGCGGATCTACGGCGGCGCACTCGATTTCCATGTCGAGCATCTGACGATCGCTGAACTCCCTCGCCCCCGCGTGCGGGTCATGGTGAATCTGGCCGATCCCGATCGGGCGTTCGCGACAGCGATGCTGCCCAATGACGGTGTGGGACTTGCCCGGATGGAGTTCGTGGTGACGAACTCGATCAAGGCTCATCCGCTGGCTCTGATGTATCCGGAGAAGGTCGGTGATCCGGAGGTGCGGGCGGAGCTGGCGCGGCTGACCCACGGGTACGCCGACGGTGCGGATTTCTTCGTCCGCCGGCTGTCGGAAGGAATCGGGACGATCGCCGCGGCCTTCTGGCCCAAACCGGTGGTCGTGCGAATGTCGGACTTCAAAACCAACGAGTACGCGAACCTGCTGGGCGGCAAGGACTTCGAACCGGTCGAAGCCAATCCCATGATCGGCTTCCGCGGTGCGTCCCGCTACACGCACCCCGCCTACGCCGAAGGTTTCGCGCTGGAGTGCGCGGCGATGCGGCGAGTGCGCGAGGAGTTCGGCCTGACCAACGTGATTCTCATGCTGCCGTTCGTTCGCAGGATCGCCGAGGCCGAGCAGGTGCTGGCGCGCATGGCCGAACTCGGGCTCGCCCGCGGCGAGAACGACCTGGAAATCTATGCCATGTGCGAAATTCCGAACAATGTTGTGCTGATCGACCGGTTCGCCGAGCTGTTCGACGGATTCTCCATCGGTTCCAATGATCTGACCCAGCTCACGCTGGGGGTCGACCGCGATAGTGAGATCGTCGCGTTCGACTACGACGAACGCGATCCCGGGGTGAAGGAGATGATCCGGCTCGCCGTGGAAGGCTGTCGGCGCAACGGAATTCACTCCGGGCTGTGCGGACAGGCACCCTCGGATTATCCGGATATGGCCGAACTTCTCGTAGAACTCGGCATCGACTCCATCAGTCTCGACCCGGACACGCTGATCGCCACCACGCGCACCATCCTCGACGTCGAACGGCGCCACGACCCGGTTCCGGCGCGGGCGGCGACGACCGTTCCCGGGCAATCGGCATCGGTCGGGTGACGAGGACCGCATGTCGATCATCACTCTGACGATGAACCCCGCCATCGACATCTGCACCAGCGTCGGGCACGTGGCACCGGTGGAGAAGATGCGTTGTGAGACACCGCGTTTCGATCCGGGCGGCGGCGGAATCAACGTCTCGCGAACGATCCTGGCGCTGGGCGGGACCACGACCGCCGTATTCCCGGCGGGCGGGTATCCGGGCAGGCGGCTCGAACAGCTGGTACGGGCGGCCGGGGTGCCGATGCGCCCGGTTCCGGTTGCCGGTCCGACTCGGGAAAGTGTGGCCGTCACCGACCGGACCTCGGGTGAGCAATTCCGATTCGTACTGCCCGGGCCGGAACTCAGCGGTGCCGAACAACGAGAACTGCTCGCCGCGGCCGAACAGGCTGCCGCGTCCGCGCAGGTGCTGGTGGCCAGCGGCAGCCTGCCGCCGGGTGTGCCGGTCGATTTCTATCAGACGCTCGCCGACAGCTCGGCGGTCGAAGGCGTGCCACTGGTGTTGGACACCTGCGGCGACGCGTTGCGGCATGTGCGCAGCGGCGTATTCCTGTTGAAAGCGAGTGTGCGGGAGATCGGTGAACTCGTCGGACATCGGCTGAGCGACCGGACCGAGCAGGTGGCCGCGGCACGAGAACTGATCTCCGATCACGTCGCCCGGATCGTCGTGGTATCGCTCGGCGCGGACGGTGCGCTCTCGGTGACGTCCGATTCACAGGAGTTCTTCCCCTCGATCGAAGTGCCCGTACGCAGCGGAATCGGCGCCGGTGACGCGCTGGTCGGCGGAATGACGGTCGGCATGGTCCGTGGCATGTCACTCGGCGATTCGGTACGCCTGGGCGTAGCCGCCGCGACTGCCGCGCTGGACGCACCAGGGAGCAGCCCTGGTACGCCGGAGCGAATAGCCGAATTGTTCGGACGGCTCGAGAGCGATCACCTCGCCGACACCTCGAATATCCCGGACCGGACATCTTCGGCGTTCCCGGCTCTGGCCGGCGACCTCTGATCGGCGCCGAGCGATGTCGACTCACCTGTATCGCCGTACGATCCGACAGCAGCGGTTGCGAATTCGACTGGCTGCCAAGGGCTTTCGGATTCGCCTCGGATGAGCGCTCCGATGTCCGCCCAGGCGGGAACCACTCGGTGGCGGCCCTGGTCGTCGACGCGATCCGGTGCGCGGTCGTGGGCCGATCGGCTGAGTGCGTGGCTGGGACCGGCACTGGTGGTGGTGACGGTGGCGCCGCTGGTGATCGGGGCGTTGTTGTGGCTGCTGGGATTGCGCGATGTGGCGGACGGGTTCTGGATCGCGGCGACCGTGGCGGCTTTCGTCCCGGCGCTCTACTGGATGATCGCGACGCTGGTGAAGGGCCGAGCAGGTGTCGACCTGATCGCGGTGTTGTCCTTGGCGGGAACGCTTCTGGTCGGTGAGTACCTGGCCGGCGCGTTGATCGCGGTGATGCTGGCCGGCGGTCGTGCGCTCGACGCCGCGGCCGAGCGGCGGGCGTCGCGAGATCTGCGGGCGTTGCTCGAGCATGCGCCGCGTTCCGCGCGCCGCCGCGTCGGTGACGAGGTGGCGGTGATTCCGCTGGACGAGGTCGCGGTCGGTGACGTGCTCGTGGTCGCGGTGGGGGAGGTGGTGCCCGTGGACGGCCGTATTCTGAATACCGTTGCGGTGCTGGACGAATCGGTGTTGACCGGGGAGCCGCTGCAGGTGGAGCGGGCAGCCGGTGAGCCGGTGCGCAGTGGTGTGGTGAACGCGGGCGATGTATTCGAGGTGCGGGCGAGTGCGACCGCGGCCGACAGCACGTATGCGGGAATCGTGCGGCTGGCCGAGCAGGCCGGGGCCGAGAACGCGCCGGTGGTGCGGCTGGCTGATCGGTATGCCGCATGGTTCCTGCCGCTGGCGTTGCTCGTCGCGGGCGTGGCCTATGCGGGGAGCGGTTCGGCGGTGCGCGCGGTCGCGGTGCTGGTGGTGGCGACGCCGTGTCCGCTGCTGCTGGCCGCGCCGGTGGCGATCGTTTCGGGATTGTCGCGGGCCTCGCGTTCGGGTGTCGTCGTGCGCGGTGGCGGCGCGCTGGAAAACCTCGGCCACGCAACGACATTGGTGATGGACAAGACGGGCACGCTCACCGAAGGCCGCCCACGGGTCGTGGATGTGGTTGCCGCGCCGGGCGGCGACGCTGCGGAGATGTTGCGGCTGGGCGCCTCGGTCGACCAGGTGTCACCGCATGTGCTGGCCGAAGCGATCGTCACCGAGGCGCTGGCTCGCGGCCTCGAGCTGTCGGCCCCGGCCGATGTGGCCGAGCAGGCCGGGCGCGGCGTATCCGGGACCGTCGCGGGCCACCGCGTAGATGTCGGCAAACTGCCGGAGACCCTGACCGGGACGGAGTGGGCTCGTAAGGTGATCAATCGTGCGAGTTTGGACTCGGCTGCGGTCGCGTGGATCGTCGCGGACGGTGAGCTGTGCGCCGCGATCCTGTTGCGAGACCCGTTGCGGCGTCAAGCGCCTCGCACGATCCGCCGCCTGCGGCAGGCGGGCCTGAACCGCCTGGTCATGCTCACCGGAGATCGGCCCGAGCCCGCACACGAGGTGGCCACCGTCCTGGGCCTCGATGAGGTGTATGCGGGTCAGAGCCCGTCGGACAAGGTGGAGGCGGTCCACCGTGAACGCGAGCGGGCGGTCACCGTGATGGTCGGCGACGGCGTCAACGATGCCCCCGCGCTGGCGGCGGCCACCGTCGGCGTCGCGATGGGTGCCCGCGGATCCACCGCCTCCTCGGAGGCGGCCGACATCGTGCTCACCGGCGACCGGCTGGATCGCCTCGCCGATGCCATGGACACCGCCCGATGGTCGCGTCGGATCGCCGTGCAGAGCGCGGTCGCCGGTATGGGCCTGTCGCTGCTGGCCATGATCGTCGCCGCGCTGGGCTGGTTACCCCCTGCCGCCGGCGCGCTGTTGCAGGAGGGTATCGACGTGGCGGTGATTGCGAACGCCTTGCGCGCCCTGCGCGGCGATCCGGCGCTGCACACCGAATTGGGTTCGGACACAGCAGCATTGCTGCACCGCTTCGCGGGCGAGCACGACACGTTGCGCGACACGCTGGCCTTGCTGCGCACCGCGGCCGACGATCTCGCCGCGCGTGGCGGCGGTCGGACGACGCTCCGCGCCGTCGAGGACGCGCACAGGTTCCTGGTCGATGAACTACTGCCGCACGAACAGGCCGAGGAGACCGAGTTGTATCCCGCGCTGGCCGCACCGCTCGGTAGCCGCGAGGCGACTGCCACCATGAGCCGCACGCACGCGGAGATCCAGCGCCTGAGCATGCGGATCGGCAATCATCTGCGCGTGGCCCGCGGCGCCGGCCGCATCGGCGCGGATCAGACCGAGGATCTGCTGGCATGCCTGTACGGTCTGTATACGTTGCTGCAGTTGCACTTCCGGCAGGAAGAGGAGAACTATTTCACGCTCGGCGACGACCTCGAATATGACACGGCGCCAGGCAAATCCGATTCCGGGCCACCCCTGCCCCGATGACGCGGCCGCGCCCGTTCGCTCGCATTGCTGGAGGCCGACCTCGCCGAACATGCCGAGGCAGTGGTCCGCGAAGCGGTCAGCAACGCTGTGCGGCATTGGGGCGCACGGGATCTCAGTGCCGAGTTCCACGTCACCCGCGAGGTCGTCGGCCAATCTCGCCGCCGGTGGCGCCGAATGCGGCGGACGTTTCGAGATCACCCCGGCCACCAAGCCGGGCAGTGCGGGCCCGGGCACCCGGCTACGATGGACTGCACCGCCGCGCTGAACTTGCGGCCCCAGCTCGGCTGTGATTCGGACCGCACCACCTCTGCCGAGGCAACCGCTGTCACTGTGGCCGCTTGCGCCCATCGCGGATAAGACTTTTCGGCCTGTCCGGGCGCTCGGGCCGAATCAGCGTGAGGTCACCGAGTGGATCACGCATGATGATCACGGCATTCCCGAGGTGAAGGTGTAGTTCATCAGCGGCATATCGGCCGCGCTCTCGGCAGTGGTGCGGGCACCTGCGAGACCACGGCCGGGCCGAACGTTCGGATGAGGTGGCCCGCTCGGACTGGTGTCATCGCACGCGGCTATCCTGCGTTCCGCAGCACTCGAGAACGGTCCCGTGCTGCCGCGCTGGACGACACGGCGGAGGGGGAACGCAGCGTTTGAGCCGAAGCCGTTGCTGGGCAGTAGGATTCGAATCCACCGCTTCGAAGATTGCCGCGCAGTTCCACGGTGCCGAGGCGATTCGCGGTTGGCCTGGACCAGGCCACCGCCATCATGAGCGATCTCATCGGCAGCGAGCGGGTTTCGGTGGATCAGGGTGATCGCCGTGCCGCGGGGGGCGGTCTCGGGTAGGTGGGCCGTCCCGGTCCGCGGAGAATAGGCCGACGGCTTGCCCGTTGGCGATTCCTGTCGCTGCCGTTCCGGTCGTGACGATCAGTGTGCGGTCGAATGTACGACCATCACCGGGCAATCCGAATGCTGGACCAGGAAGTTGGAGGTCGATCCGAGCAGTAACCCGGTGAGTGCGCCGCGGCCGCGGCTACCGACCACCATGAGCTGTGCCGAACTCGACAACTCCGCGAGGCGTCTGCCGGGTGCGGACATGTAGGTCTTCCGCACGACGAGGACGTCCGGATACTTTTCCTGCCAGTCGGTGAGACGTTCGGCCAGGGCCGCCTGTTCGGCCTGCTCCGCCCCGGTGTCGACGGGTAGCCCGCCGATGCCGCTGAGGCGGCCGAGGTCCAGGTCCGCCCATACGTGTACGGCCACGAGGCCGGTGTGGCGGTCGGCGGCTTCGGTGAACGCCGCTGCGATGGCTCGTTCGCTCACCGGACCGCCGTCGACACCGACCACCACCGGCCCCGCCGCGCGGTGGGCGTAACCGGTGGGGACGACGACGACCGTGCTGTGCGCGTGCGCGGTCACGGCCAGCAGGGTGGAGCCCAGGTGGGCGAGGGTGCCGGCCGAACCGGTCGAACCGATGACGAGAGCGAACGCCCCGGCGCTGCGTTCGACGAGGAGACCGGCCGGGCTGTCGGAGGCCAGGGACGAGGACAGCCGTACCTCGGGTGCGGCAGACCGCGCCGCGCGTTCGGCGTCCGCGATCACGGTTTCGCCCTGGGTGCGAGCCGCGTCGACGACGGCCTCCACGGTGACCGCGTAGGCGCCCGCGACGGTGTTGAGTCCGACCAGGCCGAGCCCGTGCACGATCTGCAGTTCCCGGCCGTGCCCGGCAGCGTAGGCGGCGGCCCAGCGGACGGCCGCGTCCGAGCCGTCCGATCCGTCGACGCCGACGACGATCGGCGCGGCGCCTGTCGCCTGTGGGTCGTCGTGGTTCTGTTGCGTGGTGTCCCGTGCTGACATTGCGGCCTCCCGAAGTGCGAACCGGCCGTGGGTGATCGGTCCGGTACAGCACACGGTAGGCAGGCCCGCGGCGGTCCCGATGCTGCCGATTGTCACCGGCAGCAGGCCATTGGACCACTCACGGATCAGGGGTACGGGTACTATTCTGCGCGGGGGGATTTCGGTAAGATCCGCGGCCGTTGGTAACGAACTGCCTTATGCGCGTGCGACTTTGCCGAGCCATCATCGGATCGCGCGACGAAAAAGCCTGCGCGGAATTTACGTTCACGGTGGGCGAGTGCGCAATCCGGCCCCCAGCCCCTGGCGCAGTGTCGCGAGTATCGCGTTTCCCGTGTTGGTCCGATCCGCGAAGCCACCTCGGTCGTTCGAAAGTTCGAAGGGGCTCTGCGGCAGGGACTTTCGGTACTACGGCCCGTCGCCGGTCTGCCGATGATCGAGTCATGGCACCGAATCCCGCACTGTGGTCCATCCGTTCACCGGCAACCGGCCCGCGCCGCTCGACAATGGCGGCGACCGAGCAGCCCGCCGAGGTAACGGACAACCACGTCGTGGCAGGTCGAAGCCAGCGCCGTTCGAGCCGGGTCGCCCCTGGCCACGATGCGACGGCGACATTGCGGCGCCGGTAGTCCATCGCTGTGACTCTTGCGTAGTTCGCAGGTCTGGCGGGGCCGACCATCGTGGACGGGTGGGCCACACACGCGAGCGTTATGGTGGCGGACGTCCGGGTGACATTCGCGGGAGCGGCAGGAGGCGTCGTACTCGGTGCCGTGCACGTGGTGGCGGGGTGTCCGTCGGCGGCGGGTCGCGCGACGGTAACGATCGCCGGCGGACAGGTGGGCGACTGTTAGATTGTGGACCAGGAGATCGACTATCTCGTGAAGGTGCTGACCCGCTTCGGTTGATCCGCCGCCGCTTCGCCGCGTGTGCCGTGGAGTAGGTGTGATGCACGATCCCGATCCACCGTTTCGCCCGATACACCGGGCCGATGGCTACCTGTCTCTGGAGGATTACGGCCTTATCGGAGACGGCGCGACAGCCGCCCTGGTCGGCGTCGACGGCTCGATTCCCTGGTTGTGCATTCCACGGTTCGACGCCGAACCTCTGTTCTGCGGGCTTCTCGATCACGCTCGGGGCGGGTCGTTCACCATCGCACCGGCGAATCTGCGTGAGGGTCGCCAACGCTATCGGCCGGACACCGGGGTGCTGGAAACCGAGCTGCGGTGCGCCACCGGAGTCGTGCGGATAACCGATGCGATGGTCCTGCGTTCGGGTGCCGACCTCGGCGAAGACGCCGCAGCCGACAGAGCGGAACTCGTTCGCAGCGCCCTCGTCATCGAAGGCCGAGTCCGGTTGGCCGTCGATGTGTCGCCGAGAGGCGGGGCCGAGCTGCGGCCGCTGCTGAGCGGAATCGAGATCCGCTCGATGGCGCAGCCGCGGTTACGGGTGCATCTGCGCAGCACCCGGCCGATCTCGAAGTTGCACACCGTGTTCGACTTGGCGCAGGGGGAGAACGTGGACCTGGCGTTGTCGTGGGGGCGATTTCACCGGCATCATCGGTTCGATGCCGGGGCGATGCTGCGTGACACGGCGAATGCCTGGCGGTCGTGGCTGGATGGCTGTGACTACGCGGGCCCGCAGCAGACCCTCGTCCGGCGCGCGGCGATCGCGCTCAAGATGTGCGATCACTGGGCGAGCGGGTCGGTGATCGCCGCGCCGACCTCCTCGCTGCCGGCGCCGATCGGCGGTGTTCGCAACTGGGACTACCGGTATGTCTGGATCCGCGACGCCGCCTACGCTGTCTTCGCGTTGCGCCGCATCGGTTTTCGCGGCGAGGCGGATGCGTTCCTCGGCTGGGTCCTCGACGCCGTCGAACGTGGCGACCGGCCGCGGATCATGTACGACCTGGACGGGGATCCGGTACCCGATGAGATAGTGGACGCCGGACTCGAGGGCTACCGGCGTTCGGCGCCGGTCCGGTGGGGCAACGGGGCCGCCGACCAGCGTCAGCACGACCTCTATGGCGAGATTCTCGATTGCGCCGACCAATGGCTGCGGGCCGGCGGTGAGCTGCAGCCTGTCCTGTGGGCCGGCCTGGCCGGTTTGGCGGATATGGCCGGCCGCGCGTGGGCGCAACCCGATCAAGGGATCTGGGAGGTCCGCAGCGAGGGGCGGGCGTTCACCTACAGCGCGGGACTGTGCCAGGTCGCACTCGACCGGGCCGCGTCGATCGGCGAGCGTTTCCGGCTACCCGGTCCCGTCGGGACCTGGCGCTCCACAGCTGCGCACATCCGCGAGTCCATCCTGGAACGCGCCTGGAACGAACGGGCCCAGACGTTGAGTGCCCATCTCGACGGAGGTGCCGCACTCGATGCCAGTCTGCTGGCGCTGCCGCTGCGACATGTCGTTCCAGCCGATCATCCGCGCATGGCGGCGACGACCGCGGCGATCGCTGCCCGCCTGGACGCCGGAGGCGGGCTGCTCTACCGGTATCTGCATGACGAATCGCCCGACGGCCTGCCCGGTGACGAAGGCGCGTTCGTCCTGTGCAGCTTCTGGCTGATCGACAACCTGACCATGCAGGGCCGTATCGAGGAGGCCGAGCAGCGCTACGACTCCCTATGTGCCCGTTCCAGCGCCCTGGGCCTGTTCTCCGAACAGATCGACCCGTCCACCGGGGCGTTCGTGGGCAACTTCCCGCAGGCGTTCAGCCACATCGGCGTCATCGCCAGTGGCGTGAACCTCGCACGCGCAAAGGCGGCCACACGATGATCCGACGACTCGTCATTTTCGGCGGCGCAGGTGATCTGGCCGGACCCCGCACCGGAAAGACCGCCGGCAATGAACCAGCCGAACTCGCCGTCGCCCATGGGTGCACGACATACGCCATCGGCCGAGCACGCCCCGGGGGAGCTGCGCAGCCAGGCGTGGTGGGACAACGCGGGAAACCGCGAGATGACCGCTCTGTATCTCGAGCGGTTCCTGAACTACGGGCTCACCCGGGCCGAACTTCAGTCGGGACGGCCGATCATCGGGATCGCTCAGACCGGTAATGATCTGGTGCCCTGTAATCGGCACCATCTCGCCCTCGCCGACCGGATCAAGGATGGGGTCCGCGACGGCGGCGGTATTCCCCTCGAGTTCCCGGTCCATCCGTTGCAGGAGACCGGAAAGCGTCCGACCGCGGCGCTGGACCGCAATCTCGCCTACCTCGGGCTGGTCGAGGTGCTCTACGGATATCCACTCGACGGGGTGGTGTTGACGACGGGCTGTGACAAGACCACACCCGCCTGCCTGACTGCGGCGGCGACAGTGAATATGCCGGCCATCGTCCTGTCCGGCGGGCCCATGCTCAACGGCTATCACAAGGGTATGCGGACGGGATCGGGGTTGGTGATCTGGCAGTCCAAGCGGCTTCTGGCCAGCGGGGAGATCGACTACGACGAATACATGGCGCGGGTGACCGCCTCCGCGCCGAGCATCGGGCATTGCAACACCATGGGCACGGCCCTGTCGATGAACAGCCTGGCCGAGGCCCTGGGCATGTCCTTACCCGGTTGCGCGGCGATTCCGGCCCCCTACAACGAGCGTGCGCAAATGGCCTACGCCACCGGCGTCCGGGCGGTGTCCATGGTCCGCGAGGACCTGACTCCCCGCAAGATCATGACCGAGCGGGCTTTCGAGAACTCGATCGTGGTCGCATCGGCCATCGCGGCGTCGACCAACGTGCCCATCCACATCAACGCCATCGCACGCCATGTCGGAGTGGAGCTGTCCAACCAGGACTGGCAGCGCGTCGGACACGGCATCCCGGTGCTGGTGAACCTCGCGCCGGCGGGTGAGTTCCTCGGCGAGGACTTCCACCGCGCCGGTGGGGTCCCCGCGGTCATGCGGTCGCTGCTGGAAGCGGGATACCTGCACGGCGATGCCGTCACCGTCTCGGGCCGAACCGTGGCGGAGAACCTCGAGGATGTCCCGCCCGCCGACCCGGCGGTCATCCGACCCGTGCACGACCCCGTCACCGCAAACGGCGGACTGCTGGTCATGACCGGAAACCTGTTCGACTCCGCGATCATGAAGACATCGGTCATCACCGGCAAGCCACCCGCGTTCGACTACCGTGCCATCGTCTTCGACGGCCCCGAGGACTACCACGCCCGCATCGAAGATCCTGAGCTGGGCATCGACCAGGACTGCATTCTGGTCATCCGCTACACCGGGCCCATCGGATATCCGGGCTCGGCTGAGGTGGTGAACATGGAGCTTCCCGCCGCGCTGATCCAGCAAGGCATCATGGCCCTGCCCACACTGGGAGACGGTCGGCAGAGCGGCACATCCGACGCACCGTCCGTCCTCAATGCCAGTCCCGAGGCCGCGGCCGGCGGAAATCTCGCCATCCTGCGCACCGGTGACCGGATCCGCGTCGACATCGACAACGCGCGCGTCGATGTCCTGCTGACTGCCGAGGAGATCGCGGCGCGGTGGGCCGACTACACACCACCGGCGCTCGAACATCAGACACCATGGCAGGAGATCTACCGTTCCACGGTCGGTCAACTGGACAGCGGGGGTTGCCTGGAACTCGCCGTGTCATACCAGGATCTCGTCCATACCAAGGGGATTCCCCGTGACTCACACTGACACTCGCGCCACGATCCTGATCGCCGACTACGACTTCGGCGATGTCGACATCGAACGCGCGATCGTCGAGGCCGCCGGGTTGCGGCTCCTCGCCGCGCAGTGCAAGAGCGAGGACGAGGTGATCGAGGCGGGACGCGAGGCCGCCGGCATCCTGACCCAGTACGCGCAGGTGGGGTCGCGTGCCATCGGCGCGTTGCCCCGCTGCCGGGTGATCGCACGCTATGGCACCGGTGTGGACATCGTCGACGTCGAGGCCGCGACCAGGCACGGAATTCAGGTCACCAACGCACCGAACGATTGGTGCGCCGACGAGGTCGCCGACCATGCGATCGCGCTCTGGCTCGCGGCCGCGCGCAAGATCTGCCAGTACGACCGGGCGACCCGGCGGGGCGAATGGCACTGGAAGACGGGGGAGCCCATCCACAGATTGCGCGGTCAGGTGCTGGGCCTGCTGTCTTTCGGCGCGATCGCCAAGCTCATCGCCGAACGGGCGAAAGGATTCGGCGTCGAGGTCTGGGCGCACGACCCGTTCATCGACCAGTCCGAGATCCGAGCGGCCCAGGTCCGGCCGACGTCTTTCGACGACCTCGTGGAAGGTGCCGACTGCGTGGTGATCCAAATGCCACTCACCCCGCAGACACACCATGCCTTCGACCGCGCGACGCTGCGCCGGATGAAGCCGACCGCCATCCTGGTCAACACCGCACGCGGACCCATCGTCGAGGACGCGGCGATCCAGCAGGCGCTCACCGAAGGCTGGATCGCCGCCGCGGCACTGGACGATCTCGAGGAGGAACCCGCGAAACAGCGCATGTGGCGCCCGACCAACCCCCTCCTCGAGCTGCCCAACGTCATCGTCACACCGCACTCCGCCTACTACTCCGTGGAGTCCATCGCAACAGTGCGGACCATCGCTGCTGAAGAGGCCGTACGGGTTCTGACCGGCCAACCGGCACGATTCCCGGTCAACGAGCCCGGCGCCGGGCCTGGTCGCAGCGAAGCCCGGGGTTGACGCTGTGCACGGCGGACGGTTCGGCCGATGACGAGTCCCATGGACTCCGTGTTGCAGGGTTCTCGGATCCTGCCGGTGCTGACCGTGCCCGACCCGGCCACGGCCGACCGCTTGGCCGAGGCCCTCGTGGCGGGCGGTGCCCGCTGCGCGGAAGTCACCTTCCGCACCCTGGGCGCGGAGCAGGTACTCGAGACGATGGCGGCGCATGGCTCGCTGACGGTCGGCGCGGGCACCGTGCTCACCCGGGAGCAGGTGGACCGCGCTGTGGCCGCCGGTGCCCGCTTCGTCGTCTCACCCGGCTACGCCGAGGAGGTCGTGGCCAGGTGCCGGGAGCTCGAGGTGCCTGTGGTGCCGGGCATAGCCACCGCCACCGAGCTGATGCGTGCCTTGCGTGCCGGCTGCCACACAGTCAAGCTCTTTCCGGCCGAACCACTCGGCGGATTGCGCACGCTCAGGGCGCTCGCGGCGCCGTTCCCGCAGGCCGGTTTCATTCCGACCGGCGGGATTCAGGACTCCCACCTGGCGTCGTATCTCGCCGATCCGGCGGTCGTTGCCGTCGGCGGCAGCTGGATGGCGACCGCAACGCTTCTGGAGCGGGGCGACTACGCGGAAATCCGCAGGCTGACGGCCGAGGCCGTCGATCGGAGCGCGCCGTGACCGACGTGGTGGCCCTGGGCGAGGTGATGTTGCGCTTCGACCCGGGCGAGGGCCGCATCCGGACCGCCCGCACCTTCCAGGTCTGGGAGGGCGGCGGTGAGTACAACGTGGTGCGAGGCCTGCGCCGCTGCTTCGGATTGCGAACCGCCGTCGCCACCGCCTTGGCCGACAACCCCGTCGGCAGACTGGTCGAGGATCTGATACTTCAAGGAGGAGTCGACACCTCTCTGATCCGCTGGGTCCCGGGCGATGGCATCGGCCGCACCGCTCGCAACGGGCTGAACTTCGTCGAGCGCGGCTACGGCATCCGTGGTGCGCTCGGTGTCAGCGATCGCGCGCACACCGCGGTCTGTCGGCTGCGCCCGGGTGATTTCGACTGGGACGCGGTCTTAAGCGCCGGCCCGCGGTGGTTCCACACCGGTGGTATCTTCGCAGGCCTGTCGGAAACCACTGTCGACGTGGCCGAGGAGGCCATGGTGGCCGCCCGCCGCCTTGGCCTCACCGTCTCCTACGACCCCAACTACCGCCCCAGCATCTGGGCGGACAGGGGTGGCCCGGGCCGGGCCCGCGAGGTCGATCTGCGTCTGGCCCGGCATGCCGACGTCGTCGTGGGTGCCCTCGCATTGGCCGGTGCGCACCCGGGTGATGTGCGTGTCGGTGCCGATGAGGTTGGCGGACGCACTGATGGAGGCGGCCTCCCGGATCCCCCATGCATCGGTCGTGGCAACCACATTGCGCGAGGTCTCCTCCGCCGATGTCAACGACTGGTCCTCGGCTGCCTGGTCCGCCGACACCGGTTTGGTGACCGGCCCCCGGATGTATGGACTGCATGTCCTGGACCGAGTCGGCTCCGGCGATGCCTTCGCCGCCGGCCTGATCTACGGTCTGCTCGCCGGAGTCTCGGTCGAGCGCGCTCTTGCCTACGGCACGGCTCACGGAGCCCTCGTCATGACGACACCGGGGGATGCATCGATGGCCTCGCTCGCCGAGGTCGAGGCCCTCATCGCGGACGGATCAGCCCACGTCAGACGCTGACCGGGCCGCAGTGGCACGACCCCCATGCTCTCGCTACAGCGGCAACCCCTGCTCGAGCAGATCGACGGCCTCGAGCATGGGTAGTGAGCATCCCCCTCGTCCCGAGTTCGGCGCCGTCGGTGGCGATATGCAGTGAGCACTCCCCGAGCGGCGGGCGACGAAGACGCGCAGGGGTTGATCGTCCAGGGCGAGACGGAGGTAGTCGGCGAAGAAGGCGACGCCACCGAAGAGGGCGCGGTCGGATTCGATCCGAAAGGCAGTCTGCAGCGCGGCGGCCGGTTGGATAGCCGCATCGGCTGCGAGCTCGAGCCCACGGACCCGCCATGCTGTTTCGGTAGATTTCGCGCAGCGCAGCGTTACGTGGCCGGGCCTGTGCTGTCGTCGTGCGGCTGGCCGCTCGATTGCCTCGGCTCGTCGCCTGCCGCACGGATATTCGATACCGGGTCGCTGGTCGTCGACCTGTGCCCGGACAGAACCATGCGGGAGACTGGCCACGTGCGGTGGACGGAAGCGGAACAGATCGGCGACCTGCTCGGGGAGCAGGTGGTTGCGATTCGAACCTTGACCGGCGGATATTCCCACCAAACCTCGCTACTCGCGCTCTCGCAACGTTCGGTGACGGTCCGTACCGGCACCGCCGACCACGCGATCGAGGCCGCCGTCATGGCCGCCGTCCGAGGACACGTCCCGGTCCCCGCGGTCATCGCGGTCCTGCCGCCGACCCGCGAGCAACCGTGCTCGTCGATGGTGCTCGACTATGTCGCGGGCACTCCGCTCGACCAGATCCTCTCGGACATGTCGCTGGACCGCAAAGACTTTCACCTGATAGGTAGCGAAGTCGGCCGGGTGGCGGCCGGCATCGGTGCGGTGCGGTTCGAGCGTCCGGGCTTCTTCGCTGATTCCCAGCTTGCGGTACCGCCGATGCCGCCGTGGTCGCAGCAGCTGCCGTCGTTCGCCGACAGGTGTGTGTCGAAAATCCCGGAGGGCCGTCTGGACCTCTCGGAGCGCAACGACTGGGCCGAGCTGTGCGCTACCCATGCTCCAGCCCTGAGCGCGGTGGACCATCATGCCCGCCTGGTGCACTCGGACATGAACCCGAAAAATCTCCTGATCACCCGAACTCCGACCGGTTGGCAAGTCGCCGCAGTGCTCGACTGGGAGTTCAGCTACTCCGGATGCCCCTTCGCCGACGCCGCCAACATGATGCGCTTCGACCGTGACTACCCACCGTCCTTCGTGCATGCCTTCGCCGACGCATTCAGCGACCACCTCCCCGAAGACCTCGACACTCCAGATTTCGGCTACCTCGGCCGCGTGCTGGACATGTTTGCCCTCAGCGACCTGCTCACCCGCCCGCCCGGTCACCCCATCGCGGACCAAGCCGCCGAGCAGGTCCGGCAGTGGCTCGCCCAAGGCGTGCCCACCACACTGTGACCCGGCCGCGACAACACTGGCGTTGTCTCTGGTCTGCAGGCGCGATACCTGACAGCTCGAGTACATCCTGCAACGCTGAGTTGGGCGCGTAGTCGGAGGAGTTCTTCTCTGGTGTGTCGTTCGGATCGAGCGAGGTTTCACCGGCCTTCGCAGGTGGGTTTCGATGCGGCCGGACGATCGTGCGTGACGGGTTGCGCTGTTTCCCTCCACTCCCCGGCATCCCACGCCGACCAGTGACCCGGTGCCGATCTGGATGCGTTCACGGACGATGCCGAACGCCACCTACACTGCGGTGGTGGGCGGCGAGGCGAATTTCGATGTGACACCCGCTCCGAGCCAGTGGGCACGCTCTGCGCTGGCGGTCTTGTCCGGCACTCGGTCGGCCGACAAACCCACACCTGTCTACCGGTATCCGCTTCCGGGCGACTCGACGATAACGCTGTTGGTCAAGGACGAGTCGCAGCGGCCGACGGGCAGCCTGAAATATGGCCTCGCGCGCAGTCTGCTCACCGACGCGCTGCGGCGCGGGCGGATCGGTGAAGGCATGATGCTGGTCGATGCGACCAGCGGGAATCTGGCTGTGGCCGAAGCGTACTTCGCGCGGCTGCTCGGACTACCGTTCACCGCGGTCGTGCCGCACCGCACCGCAGCGGCGAAGCTGGACCGGATCCGGGACCAGGGCGGGCGCTGGCACCTGATCGAACCCCCGCTTGCTGTCTACGACAAGGCCGCCGGGCTGGCGAACGAGACCGGCGGATACTACGTCGACCATTTGAATACCCTCGGCGACGCGGTAGACCACGACGAGCCGGACCTCACTGCGGAAATCCTGAACGACTGCCGCCGGATCGGGCACCCCGCCCCCGCGTGGATCGTGACCGGTGTCGGTACCGGAGCAACTTCCCGCGCCATCGGCCGCTACCTGCGCGCACACGGACATGCCACACAGCTGGCGGTCGTGGACCCAGAGAACTCGGCGTATTTCCCCGGCTGGGCCAGCGACTGTCCCGACTATGCCACCGGAATGCCCTCGATGATCGAGGGCATCGGACGCCCCCGCATCGAACCCGCCTTCGACTCCGATGTGATCGATGCGGTCATTCCCGTCGCCGACGCGGCCAGCATCACGGCCATGCGCCACCTACACGCAATCACCGGCCGCGCCGCCGGACCGTCCACCGGTGCATGTCTCTTCGGGGCGCTGCAGCTGATCGCCCGCATGCGCGAGCAGGAACGAACCGGGACGGTCGTTATCGTGCAGGGTGATTCGGGCCAGCCCTACACCGACACCTACTACAACGATGATTGGATCACCGCCAAAGGCTGGGACCTGACCAAACCAGCCGCAGCACTGGCACGCTTCACCACCACCGGCTCATGGGACCTCCCACCTTCGACCTGAGTTCTCGGATGCCCTCTGAGATGACAGTGTCCGCTAGCGGGATAGACCCGGTGCGTACATCCGGGGCGGTCATGGTTGTCGTTGTCGGAGAAGGAAGTCGATGGTGGTGCGGGCTACTCCATCGAGGTCTCCGGACAGGTTGTGCCCTCCTGCGTCGAGGGTGATCAGTTCTATCCTGGTGTGCCCGACCAGATAAATTTCCGATGTCGCGCTATCACGGAATCCGCTGGCGGGATTGGGGTTTCGGTGTTCGGTGGCTACTGGTGCGGGTAAGGGGAGCTGCGGGTGGCCTGCGGCGAGTTCGTCGGTGCCGATCCATTGGGTAGTGGCGGCTCTGCCGATGGGCAGGCTGCTGAAGGGATCCGTGCGGGTTTCGATCAGCAGGACCGGAAGGGGGCGTGCGCGGGGGCCCATTTCGTGGAAGGCGGCGGTTCCGGTGATGTCGGAGCCGGCGGCGTACGCGCCGCTGCACCAGGTGCCCAGGGCGGCGTAGCGGTCGGGGTAAGCCGCGCCCATGATGGTGGCCATCATCCCCCCGGCGGAATGTCCGGTGATATAGGTGCGGGTGGGGTCGAGGTGGAATCGTGTTCGGACGGCATCGGTGATACCTGCGATGAGGGCGGGCTCGCCGGTGTCGCGGTGCTGGTTGCGGCCATCGATGACGTTCCAGCAGCCGAATGGGTTCATGGCGGGTGACTGGATGGGGTAGACCACGACGAATCCGCGGTCACGGGCGAGCCGGGCCAGGATGTCGTTGCGCACGAGGTCGGCGGGTGGGGGAGAGTCGGTGCTGAGCATGTCGTTGCAGCCGTGCAGCCATACCAGCAGCGGGCGTCCGCGGTTGTCTCCCGGCGGTGCGTACGCGATGTAGTGCAGGGTTCCCGCGCCGCTGGTGTAGTCCGCGTCCGGGCCGCGGCCGGGCCGGGGAGAAGTGCTCCGAGGCACAGCGCGGCTGCGGCCAGCGTTACGATGCGCTTGGAAGTGGTTGTGAGGCAACGCTTTCGGTTCATGTGGCATGGTCTTTCGGGTACCTGTCACGGGCACAGTGGCGGGAGCCGGTGTCCGGGCCGGTAGCTGGTGAGGTCGTCGGTGATGGTCGGTCTGGTGAGGGCGCACGTGCGGGCGGTGGCGTGGTCCGGATCCAGGTCCCAGATGCGCAGGGTGCCTTGGTCGGCGGTGCCGATGAGGTAGCCGGGGCGGGGATGGAAGGCCAGTTGCCAGCGGGTCGGGCCGGGTGGGGCGAGCGATTGCCCGTAGGGGGTGGGGTGGCGGGGATCGGTGAAGTCGAACAGGCGCACAGTGGAGTCGGTGCCGCCGGTGGCCAGGAAGCGACCGTCGGGGGCGAGAGCGACACCGGCGATGAGTGTGCTGCTCGCTTGTATGGGGTTTCCCACGGCGACAACGTGTTTCGGGTCGGCCATGTCGAACACCTGGATCGTCCCGTTATCCCAGCCCGCGACGACGGTGCGGTTGTCGCGGCTGATGACGAGGCCGGTGCCGTTGCCGTTCCAATCCACGGCGATATCGCCGATGGGGCCGGCATGGTCACGCAAGGTGCGTTGGACGTCCCAGATCTGCAGCCGATCCGTGAGTGCGGCGGCGAGTTCGTCGTCCGGGCTGGCGGCGGCTTGCAGGCCGGCGCCCTGCCTGAGCGATATGTGCGGCAGGACCTGGGGTGCGGTTCGCTGGAGAGGATGTGCGGGATCGGTGTAGTCCCAGAAGATGATTTCCGGGACCGGTACCGCCTCCACGAGCACCAGCAGGGGCTCGTTGGGCATGAAGGTCGCACCCAATGCGTTGGGGAACCGGGATACTTCGCTGACGGCCGTGGGATCGGAGATGTCGTAAATGGTGACGATTCCATCGGTGGGGTCCATGGCAAGGCGTCCGTCGCGGCTGAGCGAGGGGAAGCTGGTGCCGGAGATGTTGTGCACCGGGGTCGTTGGTGCGCCGATGGTGCCGAGCAGGTGGGGGTGGGCGGGGTCGGCGATATCCCAGAAGTGCGCGGGAGCGCCGGTGGCGACGGTGAGCATCCGAGTGCCGTCGGTGCTGACGGCGGGGCGCTGGATATCACCGGCTTGTCCGGCCAGCGCGGCGGCCGGGACCGACCATCGCTGAACGACGCCGCCGGACAACCCGATCGCTACCTGGGTGGCGTCCGCGGTCATGGTGAGAGATTGGGGTGTGGTGGTGCACCGGCCTGGGTTGGACCGGCAGGGCGAGGCTCCCGTGAGCGGCGGGCCGAGGGTGGTCGGATGGGCCGGGTCGGCCAGATTCCACAGCCTGGTCGACGCGCTGGTGACGGTGGCGAGTACTCGGGCGTTGCGGCTCAGCGCGATGCCCTCGAGGTCGTAGTCGGAGGGCAGGGAAATCGTGGTGGGGATGGGGTCGGGATGGGAAGGGTCGTGCAGATCGAACAGGCGCAGCCGGGCGTCTCCGGAGGAGGGCTGGTCCGACAGCCGTCCCGCCACCGCGATCGTGGGGTTGTCCGGGTTGGTGGCCAGGGCGAGCGGTCCGTCGGTGACGTGCGCGAGTTCTTTCGGGCTGGTGGTAGCGGAGTCGGTGGGCACCGGCCAGACCCAGGCGGTGCTGGTCTGGACGAGGGGGCCGGTGACCACTGTGGTACCGGCCACGATCGCGGCGGAGCCGGCGAAACCCACGGTCTCGATTTGGCCTGCGGGAGATGGGATTACGGTGCTGCGAGCGGGTCGGGTGGGATCGGTGATGTCCCATACCTCGATGGCGTTCGTGGTCGCGATCGCGAGGATCCGGCCGTCGGCCGACACGGCCGCCACGCTGACGGCTGTGTCGGTATGGAGGCTGGACAGCAGGCGCGGGTGGGTGGGATCGGAGATGTCGCGGATGTGCAGGGGTCCGTTGGAACCGCCGGAGATCAGCGTGTGGGCGTGCGCGGTGAGGGCGACGATCCGGTCGCCGTCTTCGGGGATGGGCGGGGCGGCGAGCGTCGGGGGCGTGCCCGGGTCGCTGTTCCAGATCCGCAGGGCGTGGTCGTCGCCGGCGGTGACCAGACGGCCGTCGTCGAGGTAGCGCATTCGCGACACCGCGCCGGTGTGGTCGGTGAACGAACTGGCCACCGGGAGGTTGGTGCTGGCCAGCAGGCGGGTCACGACCTGCGGGTCGCCGGGCCGCAGTCGCTGCGCCAGCACATCCAGTTCCGCCGCCAGCGTGGGATCGCTGTTCTGCACGCGATCCGCCTCGGCCAGCACACTCGCGAAAAACAATGCGTCGCGCTCTTTTTCGGCGCTCACCGCCCGCGTTACCGCTGCACCCGCGGCGATCAGCAACACGACCACCATGGCCAATACCGCGGTTCTGCGGTTGCGCCGCCGGCGCTGCGCCCGGACCGAGGCGGCCAGGAAGTCCGCGGCGATCGGATCGGCGCGGACCAACTCCGGGCCGGCGGTGATGTCGAGATCGTCCAGGGAGGCCAGACGGGTGCCGCGGTACAGCAGGTCGCGGTCGTATCCGGACCGCTGCCACTCCCGGCTGTCGGCGAGGAAACGCTGGGTCCGGCCGAGTCGGTCGCGGTCGGCATCGATCCATTCGCGCAGCCGCGGCCATTCCCGCACCAGCGCCTCGTGGCTCAACCGGACGGTGTCCCGCTCCGAGGTGATCAGACGTTCGGCGATCATCTCGTCCAGAACACGCTGGGCCGCAACAGGGTCCGTCGTAGCGCGGGTGAGGGCCTCGCGGTCGGCGGGTTGAGCGGTGTCGGCGTCACCGTCCGCGCCGACGCGCACCAACCGCAGCAGCACCGCGCGCAACGCGTCTCGGCCGGCTCGGTCGGTGCGGGTGTAGATCGCTTCGGCGGAGCGCTTGATCGCATGCGCGATACCGCCGGTGGCGTGATAACCGGCCGCTGTCAACGATTTTCCGGAGCGATTGCGCCACGTGGAGGACAGCACGTGCGACAGCAACGGCAGCGCGCTCGCCGCGGCGGGGGTGTCGGGACCCAGATCGTTCAGGATCAACTCGGCCAAGCCGTCGGCGATCGACCAGCCGCCGGCTGCCGCGGGCTTCTCGATCACCTCCCGCAACTCTCGTCGCGTCATGGGTTCGATCAATATCTGCCGATTCGACAGCGCGGCAGCCACTTCCGGCAAAGCGGCGGCGTGGCCGTAGAAATCGGCACGCAACGCCAGCAACACCACCGCCCGCGGTTGGTCTTCGGGTCCCGCCGCCGCGAGCGCGGCAAGCATCGCCACGAATGCGGACGGTGCGGCGGAATCGGTGCCGAGCGTGAACAACTCCTCGAGCTGATCGACAACGAGTACGGGCAGCTCACCGGACCATCGCTCTACCGCGGCGTCGACGAGTGCGCTGATCCGGTCCGGCTCGGCCGCGCTCGCGGCGCCTATGCCGGGCACCTCCAACGCGGCCGCGAGCCGCTGCAGCGGGTCGGTACCCGGCGTCAGACGCCGCACCCGCCGTCCTGCCGACTCCGAGATGCCGGGCAGCCCCGTAGCCCGAAGCGCCGCAATGATTCCCGCGTTCAGCAATGACGTCTTGCCCGCTCCCGAGGCCCCGACCAGGACCCGCATGCCGCCCTCTCGCGCCGCGACCGACAGCTCCGCGCACACGCGCTCGACCATCGCCTCGCGGCCGAAGAACGTGCCGGCGTCCTCGGGCCCGTACGGCGCCAGACCCGGATAAGGACACCGGCCCGGTGTCTGTTCCGGCATGCCGACCTCGTCGGAGGCGGTAGCGGCGGGATTGGCGGCGATGATCAGATCGCCCGCGCGGTCGCCGGCTTGTCGGCGCGGCAGCGGCCCTTCGTCGCTGTCGCGCAGCAGCCGATACACTCCGTCGAACACCGCGTCCACACTGAGCTGGGCCGGGCCGCGCGGATCACCCTCGGTCAGCAACCTCAACAGCGCCCCGGTGAAGGCGGTGTGAACATGTCCCGCCGGAGCCGAGGCGATGTGCTCGGCCGAACCGATCAGATAACGGCCGTACGCACCGGAAGCGAACTCCCGGATCGAGGACGTATCGGCCGCCAGACCAGCGGTACCGGAAAAGCAACAGTCGAGGATCACCACCACCGCCGGAGCCCGGCAGTCCTGGACCGCCTGCGCCAACGCCGCGAACGACAACGCCTGATGCGCCGCCAGTCCCGGGACCAACTCGTCGGTGTCGACCGCGGCCAGGAACAACTCCCCACCCGGCCCCCGCAACCCGTGCCCGATGAAATACACCACCAGAACCGAGCGCGCCCGTGCCGCCTCCTCGGCCAGCACGGTCGCCATCGCACGTGCATCCGGCGGATCCAGCAGCCCCACAACGTTTTCCGCGCTCGCACCGCACTTCTCCACGAACGCCTTCGTCAAGTCCTCGAACGACCGACGGACCGTCGCCAGCGACGGCAGTGTAGAGCCGGAGTGCGTAGCCGTGGCGAGGACGAGGATGCGCACCCCGTCCCCGGACAGATCCGCCATGCGCTCGGCGGTGGCGAGTTCCGATCCGTGGAATTCACTGCCTGTAGCAGCGTTTCGGTCAACTGCTGCACCCCCGCGGCGTCCAGTCCACGGACCCCGGTCGCGTCCAACTTCAGCTTCCGCTCGTCGTGGCCGTGCACCGTCACCCGCACCGATCCGCGACGGCTGCGCAGCCACGCGATCACCGCGCTCGCCGTCGCCGCGGTCACCCCGGTCGGCCCAACCACGATCTCCAACGCCTCGAGCGCCGGCCCCATATCCTGCGGCCCCGGCGGCCGCGAACGCTCACGCACGCAACCGCGCAACTCCTGCGTCCCGGACAAGAACGCACCCAGATCACGCAGCTCCTCGGAACTGTCCGCAGTGACGATCATCCGCCCCCCTCGCACTCCGTATCCCAAGCCCGTTGCAGCGCAGCGGCTTCCGCGCAACTGTACCGCCGCAGCTCTCCCGCCGACAATCACATGTTCAGTGCGGCGAACATCCGGGGCGCCCTGGTAACCGATCTCCCCGATCGCTTACAGTGCGCGCGTCCAGCCGAGTCGCGGGAGTGTCGGCTCGAGTTTGCCGATCGCTCTGCTGGAGAGCGGGTTTCGTTTGTCCGGATCAGGCAGTCGATAGTTTCACAGTGACCTGCGGCGTGGGCACAACTGCCCTGCAGTGGTGGCCGCCGCAACACCTGCTCGACACCCTCGCCGGCATGAGGGTGGACGTCGCGGCCGAGCGGGCGGCGATGTGGAATCTGCTTGGCTGTGTTTTCCCGCTGTCAGGTGGTGCCGATGACGAGCATGCCAGGTTCCGCGACGATCTGTTCTGTCGCTTGCTGTTGCGGGTGCCGGGCCGGTGGACCGTGCGCGGTGCGGTGCCCGGGTCAGCGGCCGGCGGGGAAGTGCTGGCTCAGGGGGACCGCCAGGCGGGTGAGTTCGGCGCACAGGGCGTCTCGGTTGCCCGGCGTGTCGGTCGATGCCTCTACCTGGACGACGCCGGTCTTGATGCCGTCCTGCGTGGTGCTCTGTGGGATGTCGAACAGCAGGGTGCACCGCGGGTCATCGGGCAGGTCGCTGTTCACGGCGAGGGCACGCCGATTGCCCACCATGACCGGGCGGGGTTGGGTGAACACCTCGTAGGCCCAGTCCGTGAACCGGCTGTCCCAGGTGAACACGGCCACTTCGTACGACGAGTTGGTCCACCGGCACTGTTTCTCCTGCAGGCTCGGTGTGTTCGTTTTTCTGGATTGTGGATTCAGGCCCGCCGCCGTGACGTCGGCGTCGGGGATCGTGCATGGATCCCAAACTGATTGGGGCGCAGGGGTTGTCGTGGTGGCCGGGGCTGTGGTCGCGGCGGGAGCGGAGGTGGTTGCGGACTCGGGCCGCAGCGTCTTGCGCGGCAGGCTCGCCGAAAGATTGTGGCTGAGTGCTTTTGGTCGCCGATACCGCGTACGGGTGCGGGGGCTCCACTTGTCGGGGTGGATTCGGTCGTGGTTGATGTCGCGGTCTGCGCGAGCATGGTCGGGGTTGTGAACAGCCAGAGTTGGATCCTCGCCGTGCGCCGCCACACGAGCAACACCCGGCGACCACGGCCCCGATGACCGCGATGCCTCGCCACGATCCGGCCCCGACCAGTTTCCCGAACATGTTGCGCCCCAATCGATATCGACCGTCACCGTAGGCGTGTCACCCCGGCACCGGCGCACCGTACCAAGCCCTGTCCGGCAACCGAAAGTCGATTTGAGGCGACATGTCGTGGAGGCGAGTTCGACTCTCGCACTCGTCGCCGGTTCGTTGTCGCTCGTGGTGTTGGCCGGGAGCGGTTCGCGAGCGTCGTTGCTCGATCTCGGCCACACCGCGAACGACGTTCATGTGACCGTCCCGATCCGGATGACCGCGGTGCGGTCGACGATGGCGAGGACCGTGAAAGACATTCCGTCGACGGTCGTTCTCGCGCCCGCTGGGCAGGTGAGGTGCATGTAGTCCTGCGGATCGGTGGCCGAGGCGGTCACGAGGCCGATCGTGCAGCCGCCTCCACCGCCGGAGACCCGGCCCGAGAACAACGGTCCGGTCACCCGGATCTGCCCGTCCGCAATCGAGGCCACGGTGAGCGGACCGAACCCGAAGGTTGTTGCCGGGACGGGGATCGACACCGCCTCGGTCACCCGTATCTCGCACCGGCCCGTCGCGCATGCCTGTGTGTCGTCGCCATCGGCTGCCCCCGGCAGCACGGCGGAGGAGGTTGCGGTCGGCGTGGGGGTGGGGGTGGAGCTGGGGGACGGAGTCGTGGGCGTTCGGGCGCGATCGGTCGCCGAGCAGGACGGGGCGACGGCAATTGCCATGGCGGACAGCAGGATTCGGGCACCGGATCCGAAGCGGCGGGTCGGTGGTGAGTCGGTCATGGTGTGTATTCGACAACTTGCTGGTCGGGACCGGTCCCGCCGCAGGCGTCTCACACTGGGCCTGCTTGTTCGGCCACTTCCCAGGAGGGTCCACTGTGCAGCACTTTTCCCTGTCGGCGACGCCGCCGCGCGCCCATGACCCGTGGGCGGTCGCGGTCGCGAACGCCTCCCTGCTCGGCATCGGCTATCTGATGATCGGCCGCCGTCGCCTGGCCGCCGCAAACGTGCTGATCACTCTGGTGTTGATCACGGTGCTGGCTGTTCTCGCCCGGTCGGTATGGATGGAAATCGTTGTGGCGCTGTGGTGGACAACGGTCATCGGACACGGCTTCGCAGTCGCGGCGCGAGCACCGCGTTCGCGAATATGGCGGCACCGGGCCATAGCCTTCGCGGTCACTCTTGCGGTACTGGCCTCGGTCGCACTGCTGCGGGACGACGCCGATGCGATCGGGCATCGAGTCGACCTCGCCCGTGACGCGGGCGACTGCGCGCGAGCTGCCGCCGACGCGAGGCGCGTGTGGTTCGGCGATCGGGTGGCCGACGCCCCACGCACGGCCGGTATCGATCGTACCGTCCACGCCTGCGAGTTGACCCGATCGGCCGGGATCCAGCTCGATACCGCGTTGGGCGGCGATATCGCCTCGCTCGCAGCGGCTTTCACCACGCTTCACACCGTCCTGACCAGATTCCCGGGCCACGAGGTGATAGTGCGCAAAACGCTCGACCGGTTCCTGGCGAAACTGCTCGCCAACGACGCTTGTCACACCGTTACCGTCACCGACTGGCTCACCCGCCGGCCGGCCGATGGCACCTTGCTCGATCGCGCGAGCACTGTCGCTGCCCGCTCGGCGCTCACCGCCTTCCACGGCTGCCAGCTCGCCACCCTGCGTAAACTGCTGCAGGCCCCCTACCCCGGTGGGCAACCCGACTACTGCTCACATCCCCAACCGTACGGCGGCGCCAAGGCATATGGACGACCTGGCCCAGATGCCGCGCTGGTATTCGGAAACGACAGCGACACAAGCCAATTCCCTGCTGAATGGCGCGCACACGATGCCGCCGACGCGGTCCTGATCCTCTGCGCCGGGCCCACCCGGTTCGGTGACGCCGTCCAAACCTGTCCCTACCACTCGGAAACGACCCGATGGGCCGGTGACATCACCTTCCAAAAACACGCAATCCCGTTGCGCGCCTACGAAGTTCGCACCGCTCATATTGTCTTCGACGGCCAGATTCAGATCGATGGAGCCAGTTGCCCGCAACACCTGTCGTATACCTTCCACGGCATCGACGTACCGCCCTCGCACGTGTACGTCAGTTCCGCCGACTCCGACGTGCGTGCGGCATTCAACTCACTGATCAACCCGTGAAACGACCATCGTACGCGGGATCCCGGTATTGATCACCGACCACGTCCGCTGGTCGTTCGGATGCTGTTTCTTGATGATCGGAGGTGCCGATCGCCAGTGGCCCGGCTGCGGAACAGGTTTCGGGGGGATGGGCGACACAGTGCGCGCTGAGTTTTCGGGCTGTTCACCGTGCTGATCGGGTGATGCGCGTCTACTCTTCTTATCCCGTGTGGTGTCACACGGTGATCGGAGGGGCGTGCGAGCGGGGCAGGTGATCAACGGCCGGTATCGCCTGTTGGGACAGGCCGGTTCGGGCGGGCACGCGGTGGTGTGGCACGCGAAGGACGAGATGCTCAAGCGTGCGGTCGCACTCAAGCACGCGCGCTCGCCGGAAGCAGAATTGTCCGTGCACGAAGCGGAATTGCTGGCGCGAGTGCGGCATCCGAATGTGGTGGAGGTCTTCGACATCATCCGCGTCGAAGACCGGTGGTGGCTGGTGATGGAGTACGTGTCCGGCCGCAGCCTTGCCGAGATCGGCGTGATGCCCCCGGAGCGGGCCGCCCGGCTGGGTGCGCAGGTGGCGGCGGGACTGGTGGCGGTACACGCGGCCGGAATCGTGCATCGGGACATCACGGCCGCCAATGTGCTGGTGTCCCAGGATGGTACGGCCAAGTTGAGTGACTTCGGGATCTCCCGCGATATCCATCGCGCGGTGACGTTGACCGGGGGCGCGGTGCTGCCGGGCACGCCCGGATACCTCGCGCCGGAGGTCGCCAACGGCGCCCGGCCGGATCGGGCATCGGATGTTTTCGCTTTGGGGGCAACACTTTTCCTGGCCGTAGAGGGCAGTACGCCTTACGGCCCCGCGAACGACCACCCGATGGTCCTGTTGCGACGCGCGATGAACCGTCAGATCGCCTCGTCCCGCACCGCGGGAGGATTGAGCGCGGTGCTGCGGGCGATGCTGCGAGTGGAGCCGCAACGGCGACCCACGGCCGTGCAAGCGCAGCAGATGCTGTGCGGGGTCGCTGGCCGGACTTCCGATGGCACGCCACGCTGGGCCGGGGTGCGCCGGGCGGTGGCAGCACTGCTGGGCGTGCTACTGGTGGCCGCGACCGTGGTCTCGGACAGTGCACCGCGCACCCCTACCAGGCCGCCGGCGGGCCCGGACCTGGCAGTCGGCGATCCGCACACCGCCGATCCGTGCGGGCTGGCCGACGCGAGCGTTCTGGGCGGATTCGGCGCCACCCAATACGATGCCGACCGAGGCAATTTCAACCGCTGTGACGTGCTGATCCACACCGCTGACGAGCAGCAGATCGACGTCAAACTAGAGTTCGACAATCCGACCCCGCAGGATCCGCGCGGCCGATGGGAGACCCGTCACGGGCTGCGGGTGCTGCGAGTACCGGGCGCCAGCGACGAATGCGACCGCACCATTATCTTGCCGGATCATTACCAGATCGACGTCGACACGGTCGCCCAGCAGGGCGGTGCCCGGTTGTGCACGGTAGGTGATGCGGCCACGAACAACGTGATGGATCGGCTGTCGCACAAGGGAATTCCGCGACGCCCGGACCAGGCGCCGGCGAATTCGCTGCTCTGGTCCAATGCGTGCGATCTGCCCAGGGACGGGCTGGGGTTCCTTCCGGGTGTCGCGGCCCTGAACCCGGACCCGGATTTCGGGTACTGGGCGTGCCGGTACCGCAGCACCCTCAGTACTGCGTCATTGCGGGTGATTTTCGACCGTAACGAACCCCTCACCGCCGACGACGGCACCCCCGAAACACTGTCCGGGCATACGGTGTTCGTCCAGTCCGACGGCGGCTACGGAGCCAAGGCTTGTCTGGCCCGCATCGTGCATCGCGCCTATACGACCGCGCTGTCCACCCCGGCAGTGGAATTGGCGCTGGTGGTGATCGATGGCACCGAACCGGCCGAGCGGCGCTGCGCGCTGGTCACCGATGTCGCGGCCGTGGTGGCCGCACACCTGCCTCCCGCCTGATAGGCGATCGCCCCGGGAGGGGTCCCGGCGACGGGCGGCATGCTGGAGCCGTAATCGAGGAGGTGGGTATGAGCATCGATCGCGCCAGCCTGGCGTTCGGCGTTCCCGACGACGTAACACCGGGCACCTTGTTCATGCTGTCGATCAGCAGCTCGCTCACGGCCGAGCCGACCGAAGGCCGCCGAGTGGTGTTCGGCCGCAACTGGGACGAGGCGGATGTCTGCATCGGCGGACACGATCAGGGCGTCAGCCGAACACAAGGTGCCGTGACGTGCCGGGGCGGCCGCTGGTGGCTCACCAACACCGGGCGCCGGGCGTTGCGGCTGCCGGGATCGCAAATGCTGTTCACCGGCGAAGAACCGATCCCACTGGCTGTGGGGTACCTCCCGCTGTTCGTCCGCGGCTCGGCCACACACGAGCACCTGCTCGAACTGTTCGTCTCGGGCGCGGACGCGGCGCAGCCGGCGAGGGGTCCGGCTGCGCCGACCCAACCACCACGCACCTGGCAGCTATCGGGCACCGAGCGGCTCGTGCTGGTCGTACTGGCCCAACGATATCTACTGCAAGAGCCGTATCCACAGCCGATGGGCTGGCAGCAGGCAGCCGACCACCTCAACGATCTCGAACACGGCGGCCTCGAACCAAGCGATCCGGTATCCGGCGCCGACTGGAACCACAGGAAGGTCGAACGAGTCGTCGGGCGGGTACGGGCCCGGCTGTCGAAAGCCGGAGTCCCCGGACTGACCCGCGAAGAGGTCGGCGAACCGATCGGAAACATGCTCAACCACAACCTGATCCGCGAACTCATCGACAGCACCACCCTGATCCCCCCGGACCTGCGCCTGCTCGACCCACCGGAATTCCGCTGAATGATGGAGTCTCGCGCCTTTCCTCATCGACGAGATGCCGTTCACATCTCGCACACCACCGCGGCAACCCTCGCGAAGTTCGCCACCGTGGTAGTGCCGTCCGCACCACCCTGCTGATCGCAAACAGCGCCGCGGACCGCCCGAACTGTTCCCGGCACCGGGTCCGTGTGGGCGCGCCCGGCTTTCACCGCGGAAATGCGGATCTCTACGGGCCCAACCCGGTCGGCGGCCGCGGCGACGGCTCTCTCGACGATCGGATCACAATCGGTTGCCGGCGAAGCCGATTTCGCGCTCGCCTCGCCGAGCAGTGTTGTTGCGTGCTCTACGCCGACGCGCTGTTGCGCTCCGCCAATCCCGCCATCGGGTATGTCCTGTTCGTCAGCCGCGAATGCTCAACCCGCACACGGTGTCCCGCGATGCACGTGGCCGCGACGAGAAGGCTCGTTGCCCGGACGCGCTCGGCTTCGGCGTGTTCGCTCGAGCCGCCGCGAGGCGGCATCGATGCCACCGGTGTGCCGCACCGATGCTGTCGACGGTGCCGACGGGCAGTATGCGGATGCGGGACCGGTCCCGCGGCCGGTGGCGCAGCCGATCGACACCGGCGATCGGCGAGCAGTTGACCGCCGGTGCTGCGGAAAGGAGCCAAGGTAGCTGGTGACACGGCGATTCTCGCGTGGCCGAGAATGATCCGACCGATCACGATGTGGGAGAGACATACGGGGGGTCTTCTCCCGATATCGTGCCGTGGCTGGGAAGGCGAATCGATTCGAGCGTTGTGAGATAGGTTGCGGCCGTGTTGGTCTCGAGCGCACCGAGCCGCCGGTAGAGGTCGATGGCTTCGTGAAGATGGATGAGGGCTGTGGCTGTTTCGCCGAGGCTCACATAGCAGCGGGCGAGGCCATCCAAGGCGCGGGCCTGTTCGCGGCGGCTGCCGATTTCGCGCGCCACTTCAAGTGCGGCAGTAAAGGTTTCCACCCCATCGCTCGGCGCGCCGGTCTCGAGGAACAACGTCCCGGTTTCGGTGAGTGTGTCGGCTTCGCCCAGGCGATTGCCCATTTTGCGATGCATTGCCAATGCCTTCTGGTAGAGATCGGTGGCCGCACTGTATTCGCCCGTTCGCGTCCGCAGGACGCCGAGGCCGGTGAGGGCGTTGGCTTCGCCGCGCGGGTAGCCGATTTCGCGGGAGATTGCCAATGCCGATTGATGTGAATCGGTGGCCGCACCGTAATCACCGGTTCGCGTCCGCAGGACGCCGAGATCGGTGAGGGCGTTGGCTTCGCCGCGCCGGTTGCCGATTAGCCGGGAGATCGCCAGCGCCTGCTCGAATTGGCCGGCGGCCTGGTCGTACCTGCCGGTCCATGTCTGCACTACGCCGATGCTGGTGAGGGTGATGACTTCGCCGACGCGATACCCAATTTCCCGGTGCATCGCGAGTGCCCGTTGATAGAGATCGGTGGCCTTGTGGTATTCCCCGCGAAGCATCCACGTGTGGCCGAGGCCGGTGACGGACAGGGATTCACCGACCCGGTAGCCGATTTCCTGAGAAGTCGCTAGTGCCTGCTGGAAGTGGTCGGCGGCGTGGTCGTAGTTTCCGGTCCATGTGCGCACGAACCCGAGGCCGGTGAGGGCGATGGCTTCGCCGAGGCGGTGACCGATCTTTCGAGAAGTCGCTAGTGCCTGCTGGAAGTGGTCGGCGGCGTGGTCGTAGTTTCCGGTCCATGTGCGCACGAAGCCGAGGCTGATGAGGGTGTTGGCTTTGCCGAGGCGATCGCCGATCTTGTGGTAGATCGCCAATGCTTGTTGCTGGAGCTCGGCGGCCTGACCGTACAGCCCGGAGTATTCACGCACGACGCCCAGGTTGGTGAGGGCGGTGGCGTGGCTGAGGTCGTCGCCGAGTTGCTCGGCGACCAGGCTCGCGCGCTGATGCAGGCTTGCGGCTTGGGGCCATGGCCCGTCACGTTCGAGTAGTCCTGCCAGCAGGCCGGTCAGCTCCACCGTCCGCGTCGGCCGGTCCGCGGTGGTGTATTCGAGGCAGGCCAGCAGGTTGCTTCGCTCCGCGCGCATCCACGTCAACGCGGTCATCTCGTCATCGAAACTGCGCACCGCGACCGGTGGTGGCGGGCTGGGTGTGGCCGGGGTAGGGCGTTTGCGGGGCGCCACATACTGGTCCGCGGATGCGGCAGTGTGCTGGTAGTAGTCCAATAGCCGGTCGATGGCACGGTCGTTGTCGGTGGCCGGGTCGGCGGCAGTGAGGTCGCGGGCGCAATCGCGGAGCAGGTCATGGAGCCGATAGCGGCCCGGGGTGGTCTCCTCGAGGAGATGATCGGTGTAGAGCGCCTCCAACTCCGCACGAGCCACCGAGATCGGGACATCGGCCAGCGCGGCCGCCGCGTAAATATCGAGATCCAGTCCTGGATGCAAACCCGTTCTGCGGAACAACAACCGCTGCTGAGGAGTCAGGTCCTGATACGACAGGTGGAACGCCGCACGTACCGCACGATCACCGCCGGTGAGTTCGGCGAGTCGGTTGGTCGCGGTCGCGAAGTTGGCGGCCACATGGGTGATACTCCATGCAGGATGGTGAGCGAGTCGCCCCGCGAGCAGCACAATTGCCAACGGCAGGTACCCGCACAGTCGCACGATCTCGGCAACGGCCGCACGGTCGGTGTCATCTTCGGCTTCGCGGCCGGACAGGGTGGTGAACAATCGGATGGCAGGTTCGGGATCGAGGACCCCCAACGTCAAAGGCAGCGCACCATCCAACGCGATCAGCCGACGACGGCTGGTCACCAGGGTCACACAACCTCGACCAGCGGGCAGGAGCGGTTCTATCTGAGCATGGTCGCTGGCGTCGTCGAGTATCAGTAATACCCGTTGCCCCGCAAGCCGATCCCGCCACAGATCACTGCGCGCGGCAAGGGTGTCAGGCAAACTCCGCGGGTCTATGCCGAGGTCGCTGAGCAAGCCGGCCAACACCTGCGCGGGGTCGGCCGGGACTTGCCCGGGGGTGTGGGCATGCAACTCGACGAAGTACTGGCCATCGGGAAACGCTTCCTTCAACTCGTATGCGGCTCGAACCGCTAGTGCCGTCTTCCCGACGCCGGCCATTCCGTCGATGGTGTGAATCGACAGAACCCGGCCGGGCCCCGCCGCTGTCACGATCCGGCGAAGCTCGAGGTCGCGACCGACGAATACGCTCACGTCGCGGCGCAGTACGTTGGTCACGACCGGCCGCGGCGGCCTGCTCTCACGGGAGGTGGCCACATTGATAGTGCCGGAGTTGTTTCCGGCGACGTTCACCTGTTGAGTTTGGTCGTGTGCGCGGTATTCGGGCACGGAATCCCCGGTCAAGTCACGTTGATGGTTCCGGCGTTGTCGCCACGAATATTGATCTGCCGCGCCTGATCAAACGCCTGGGCCACGAAAAGACCTGTGGCGCGGTCCCTTTGCGCCGCATCGATCAACTGTCCAACCTGGGCGGCGAACAGCGGGTCGACTCGGAAGGCCGCGGTGAGCCGAGCTGCGGTGTCCTCCAGCGGCGTTTCCAACATGTTTGCGGCGGTGTCGGTTTCGGGATGTTTGCGTAGCCTTGCCTCGACCACTTCTTGTAGTCGTTTCACCACGTTCCAGGTGCTCTCGCCAGCGTCTTTGGCGAAGCCCTCACCGAATTTCGCTGCCAGCAAGCTGGCGGCGGCAATACCCAAGGACGCCGGATCCATATCCCCCACCTCAACGGCTCGGTCACTCGACTGCTCCATCATATGAGCTCCGTTGCTTGTGTGGTGCTCGAACTGCGGATTGAAACACGTTCACGCCGTGTCGCGGCCGCGGCCGTGAGGGTTGTGCCATGGTGTGCATGAGACCCTCGATGTTGGGAAGTTTGTTGCGGGAGTTCACTTTCTGTAATGTCAAGTTGACCGCACCGGTTTCGACCCGATGCGGTGCAGGTGTTTTCGGTTGTGCGTGCAGCTGAACGCGGTCCGGTGGCAGGATCGGTGAGGTAGTCGACATGTCGTCTGGCGAGTGCGGTCGCCGAGCTGCAACCTCAACTGCGACAGTCGTATTGGCGTAGCCCGAGCTTCTGCGTCTTGGATTCTGCATTCAGCGTCAACGCCCATCGCAGCACTGTTGTCGCCGTCGTCTGTCGTGGTGCGACCGACTGCGGGATCACCTCCGCAACTGCCCCGGACATCGCCGGGACCGATCCCGATCTCTTGTCGTTACCGGAGTTCCTCGGTCGGTTTTCCCACGGTCGCCGCGCCGAGTACGGTCGCGGGTAATCGCCAGTGCACTTGCCACATGCAACGGGATCCTCGAGGCCGATGCCAGCTTGCGGTACGCGATATTCCTTGTAGGTCATGGCATTACTACCCTGCCCAAGCTCGGGACCTGCTTGTCGATGCCGAGCGACTCCGAGCCGTCGAGGATGACCTCGCAACGGTGCCAGGCGAGGGAAGCGCAGGCATACGCCGCGGTTACCTGTGGATGCTGGTCGTTGACGAGCTGATCAAACCTGACCCGCATGGTGCGGCGCCGACTATCCCGCCACGGCGCAGACGTGAGCTGAATCGCGTTCGGTAGCAATGTGATCGGCCTCGGAGCTGACGCCGCTCAGCGAGGTTGCGTCCGGCTGCGGCCAAGCAGGAGCTGTGGCCGCCGCCGCTTTCTGTGCCGCTTCGATCAGGCTGGGCCGCAGGTGCCACGGAGATCCGAGGGCTGCCTACCGCGCGGCTGCTGCACCAGAAGCAGATCCCGGTCATGAACGACACGTTTCTGGCAGAATCCCGGCGGGAGGCTGCCCGCGGTGACGGCGGAATGGTCCCTCGCGTGCTGCAAGCCATCCAGGTCATTCGGGACTGTGTTATCCCGTAGCTGTTTTGATGTCGGTCCGGCGTCGGTCGGGTTTGAACGGGAGTTTCTTGATCTTTGCACGCACCACCATCTGCCGGGTGCCGGGCCTGCCCCACAGCACCTCTACCGCAGTGTCCGTGTTTGCGTGCGCGCGGTCGATAACTGCCAGCGACAGTGTGGTGCGCAGGTTCGCGCTGTATTCCCGTCCGCTGGACACGCCGATGTCCGTGCCATCGATCAGCACACGATCGAAACAGGGCAGGGCCGACTTGGGCAACTCCATCGGATCGACCCGGTCTCCTGGCTCGAAGAGCATGCGGTAGATCGCGACGACATCGTCGGTATTCCATTCGAGGCCGACGAGCGTGCGCACGGGGCCGCCTGTTCGCGCTATCGAAGTGAGTGCATCGCGCCCGATGAACTCATGGCCCAGGTGTACTCGTCCACCCCACCCGAGTTCACTCGGTCGACGGAAGTAGTCCGTGAGGCCCGTGGGAACGAAACTTCCTCCGGGCAGCCCACGCTTGAACTCCCACGGGGCTCCGGGACTGAGGATGGCGGCGGGCAGGTAATCGAGCCCGCTGGTGGCGATGCCTGCTTCGACATGCTGTACGGGCTGGGACCTGAACCCGAGCTGGCGAAGGCCGTGATCCGCGCCCGCGGTGCGTATGGATCGCCAAATCGTGTTGCCCGCCTCGGACGGGCCGTGCAACTCGTAGCCGAGTTCGCCGGAGATACCGGTGCGCAGCACGTCCACGGCTGTGTCGGCGATGTCGATGCGCGTGCTGCCGTTGAACGGCAGTGAGCTGAGATCCTCCCGGGTGAGTTGCTGGAGCACCGCGAGCGAGCGAGGGCCCTGGACGCCGAAGATGAAACTGTCCGCGGACACGTCCGTCACGTCGACGTCGCCGCCGATCTGCCCCGCTTGCCAGGTCAGCCAGGTCGTGCTGCCGGCGGTGTAGATGTATTCCTGTTCGCCGGTGCGGCGAAGGATTCCTTCGGACGCGATCCAGCCGTGTTCATCGAGTTGCAGGTGATGTTTGCCGGCCCCGACCTGGAATGTGCTGAGATCATTGGTACCCAGTCGGCTGAGGAACTCGCCCGCTCCGGGGCCCCGAATCTGTGCCTTGCTCAGTGGTGACCAATCTCCGAGGTAGCACGTGTCGACATGGGATGTCGATTCCTCGACCCAGGTGGTGTATTCGAGTGGCAGGAGCATCGCCCCGAATCTGCCGACCGCCGATGTCGGGTTTGTTTCGTCCTGCGCTGCGGCAGCGGGGCTGAACAGCGGTGATCGCTCGGTGATCAACGGCCCGTTCGGGTCTCGTTTCATCGCGTCGTAGATGTTCTGATGGGAGTTGTTGGCGTTGAACAATGTTCCATTTCTTTCTCGGCATTCCGGTATTCGTCAGAGTGTGAAGCGGTGTCACTTTTCGGCCTCGTCCGCCGGTTTCAATGCCTCACGTCCGTCGAGGGGACAGCAGCCCCTTCGCGTGCCAACGCGCGAGCGCAAGCGAAGCCGAGTCCCTGAGACGATGCCGCGATGGGCGCGGCGCGCCCCGCTGGTCCCAGATCCATTGGGTGTCAGATCCTTTCGGGCACGGTACGTGGCAGCACGTGGTGGTGTCGGAATTCTGCCGCGGCAGCGGCCGCGTGCGGCGCGGCCGACCCGTCAGCGCGTGCTGTGCGCATCGTGTCCTCATTCTGGTGAGCGGCGTGGTGTACGTCACGAAGTGTGTATGATTTCGAAAACAGTATCTTTACGCGGTTGCGTATCGCAAGCCCCCTGAGCGGGCCGGCTGCTTACGCGACCAGCAAGCAAAGAAGGCGAAAAAGTCTATGACCGTCCTCGACATGAACATCCAGCACCTGTGCGAGGCCCGATTCGGCGATGCCGCCGACGGTCGGCCTACCGGCGTAGTGAGCCTCGGGGGTTCGGTCCCGGTTTCCACGGTGGACAAGGCCGGCCGGCGCGCTGCGGTTGCCTCCGCGTGCGGCTGACCTCTCGCACGGTGTTCGCTGCCGCGGCCCGGAACCACCGGGCAAACGATTCATCGTTGGACGTACTGGTCATCGACCATCACGACTCCTACACCTGGAATCTCGTCCATCTCATCGCCGAGGTGACCGGTCGGCTGCCGGAGGTGGCGCAGCACGACGAGGTGAGCAGCTCATCCGCGCGAGCCCACTCGCATATCGTGCTCTCGCCCGGTCCCGGACGCCCCGACGACCCTCGGAGTTTCGGATTGGGCCGGGAGATCCTTCGCTGGGGCCGTGTGCCGGTACTCGGTGTGTGCCTCGGCCTTCAGGGGCTTGTGACCGTGTGTGGGGGACGCGTGGCTCGGGTCAGGCCGACGCACGGTGAGGTCGCGACCATCCACCATGACGGGTTGGGCGTGTTTGCGGGCCTGCCCACCGGATTCCGGGCGGTGCGGTACCACTCCCTTGCGGCGGTGGTGGTCCCGCCCGCCCTCACCGTGAGTGCGCGGAGCCAGGACGGAACCGTGATGGGAGTCCGGCATCGGACCTTGCCGCTCGAAGGCGTGCAATTCCATCCCGAGTCGGTGTTGTCCGAACACGGCACCCGGCTGATAGCGAACTTTCTGCGATCGGGGCGAAGGTGAGCGAGCAGGATCCTGTGGCCGAGCAGTTCCGCGAGATCGCTGGGTCGAGTCCCCGGTGCTTCTGGCTCGACGGGGCGGGCGGGCGTGATTGGTCGGGCCGCCGTTCGTACTTCGGCTGGCTGGACCCCGACGACGTGTCGCTGAGCTACAGCGCACGCACCGGCGTCGTCCGCCGCCATCAGGCAGGCCGCAGTGAGGACGTCGGCACGGATATCTTCGACGTGTTGAACCAGGAGATGGCCGCGGGTTCTTCGGCAGCGCAATGGTTCGGGTATCTGGGCTATGCGGCAAGACCGGATCTGACCGCACGCCCGAGCGCGGACCTTCCCGACGCGGTGTGGATGCGCCCATCGCACGTCCACGTTGTCACCCACCCGTCCGGCGATGTGACACCGGGCCCGGCTGTCGTCTCGTCTCATCGGCTCGACCCAGACCGTGCACGGATGTACCGGGAGGCCTTCGCGCGCGTACAGGACGAACTACATTCCGGTAACAGCTACGAAGTCAACCTCACCTATCGAATCCGGGTGCCGCAGAACAGCACTCAGTTGTCCACCTATCTGGCGCTGCGCCGCCGCAATCCCGCGCCCTGTGCCGGCTTCCTCCAGCACGATGTGGCACAGGCCCGAGCCTGGTTGCTCAGTTCGAGCCCGGAGCGGTTCTTGGCCGTCGACGCCGAGCGTTGGGCCGAGGCGCGCCCGATCAAAGGTACGACACCCCGGGGCGCGACCGAGGAGCAAGACGGCCTGCTGCGGTCGCGTCTCGCGCAGGACCCTCGTTTCCGGGCCGAGAACCTGATGATCGTCGACCTGCTCCGCAACGATCTGGGTATGGTCAGCGAACCTGGTACCGTTTCGGTGCCGAGCCTGATGGATGTGGAGAGTTATGCCTCTGTGCACCAACTGGTTTCGACTGTTCGAGGCAAGCTGCGCGCGGATGTTTCGACGGTCGGCGCGATCCGCGCGGTATTCCCACCCGGGTCCATGACCGGTGCACCGAAACGGCGGACGATGCAGATCATCGATGCTGTCGAGGACAGCCCGCGTGGTGCCTATGCCGGTGCGTTCGGTCGGATCTGCGCATCCGGTGAGGCGGACCTCGCAGTGGTGATCCGTTCTCTCACAACCGATGGGTCCGGGCATTGGGCGCTGGGCACCGGCGGGGGGATCACCGTGCACTCCCGGGCCGATTCCGAACTCTACGAGACGCAGGTGAAAACGGCTCGGCTACTGGACGTCCTTCAGCTCTCGACGTCGAGTCCGGACGAACCGAGCGGGGTGACGCCGCTGTAGCGGCGCCACCCCGCTCTGGTCGTGGGCGAGTGGTTCGCGGTCAGTTCCGCCGGTAGCCGGCGCGGGCGAATTCGTTGTAGGGGCAGGGCTGCACGGTTGCGCGGATGGACGGGAGGCCGAGGTCTGCGTCGGGCGCGACGTCGCCGCCGGGGTGATCGCCCCACACGACGCTCACCTCGGTGCCGGGCACGGCTGCCTGCTCGGACACCAGGGCCAGGCTCAGCATCGTTCCGTAGGGGTCGCTGAAGGCCGTGTATTCGGTGTTGCCGACCATTGCGCCGTTGTGTTCGACGCGTTGTTTGGCCAGCGTGTTGACGATCCCGTGGTCCGCGCCCAGGGTCCGCCGGACGTCGTCGGCGTGCAGCACCAGGGTCACCTTGTGGCGTCGATCGGCGTCGCGCAGCGCCCGCAGTGCGTCGCGGCCGAGGAAGTCGTGGTCGAAGGAGATCGATCGTCCGTAGTCGAGTTCGTATGGGGTGCAGTAGTAGTCGGCGATGTCCGGTGAGTAGAAGCTGCCGTGCAAGGGCTGCATGCCGTCCGGTGTGTGTAGCGGCAGCCACGAACGGTAGGCGGTCTGCTCCGCGGTCGCGTCGTATATCGCCGGGACCGGGGCGGGGATCCAGCCGCCCTCGGCCTGGGCCGTCGGATAAGCCTGCGAACCGACGAGTTCGAGCCCGAACTGCTTCCCGGCCGCGATGAGCGCGTCCTTGACCGGAACATGGTCCGCATAGTCGCCGATGAACTCGTATCCGGGCTGGCCCGCCATTCCGTGCCGGAGTGCGCGAAAGGTCTTCCCGGCCAACGTGACATACGTGGTGTGGAAGAATTTCGTCACCGGCAGCGGACCGTCGAAAGCCGCCTCGATCAAGCGCTGCGCCGAGGGGCCTTGGATCTGATACCGGAAGAATGGTGGGATGTGCTCGGGGTCGCGCGAGCAATCGGGATCGCTGCTCAGCTCGACGTCGTAACCGCCTTGCTGCGCATGGTATTTGATCCAATTCTGCGCGGTCGGCCGACCGGTGATCACATAGTCCTGTTCGCCTCGTCGCAGCAGGATTCCGTCGCCGACCAGAAAACCGTTCTCGTTCACCGTGACGAGCTGTTTGGCCTGGTCGACGGCGAATTTCCGATAGTTGTTGGCGGTCAGCTCGCTGAGCATCCGGGTGGCGTCCGGGCCCGAGACGAAGGTGTCCCACATGTGGTACGACAGGTCCAGCAGGGCGACCGTGTCCTTCCAGGCGGCCTGTTCCACGCGCCAGCCCGAGTACTCCGGCGCGACAACGGGCGGAGTCCAGATCCGGGGTTTGTCCGTCCAGCGGAGCCGGACCGCGGAACCGGCCTGTTCGATGCCTTGCTGGAGGCTGGGTGATGCCATGTGGGTTCCTCTCATCGAAACTCGCGTCATCCAAGGCTGAATGACAGACGTATGTCATCATAACAGGCATCTGATAACAAGTAGGGTGTCGAAGGAGGTCTTCGTAGATGAATGACGACGTGACGGCGTGGGACGACCAGCTCACGCATGTTCTGTGGCGCGCACAGAATGCCGCGCATCGCCGGGTCCAGGATGCGTTGGATGAGCTGCAGGTGACCACGACTCAGCTCGGTCTGGCGGTTCACTTGGGCCAGCTGGGTCCTTTGTCCGCGGCCGATTTGTCGAGAATGTTCCATATAGCCCCGCAGAGTGTGGGTACCGCGCTCAACCGACTGGAGAAGCTCGGGTGGGTGCGTAGGCGTACGCACCCGATCCATGGGCGGATCGTGCTCTACGAGCTCACCGATACCGGTCGGGCCGCTGTCGCCCGGGGCAGGGAGCTGATGGCGGCAGCCAACGCCGACGTGACGCGCGGCTTGTCGGACACCGAGGTCGTGGTGCTGACCGAACTGCTGCGCAGAGTCACGATCGTTGTCGACGGACCGGACCTGTCGGCGGCGGCGGCTTCGGCGTGGCCGGTCAAGGAGTAGCGGCGTCGGCTCGACGACGGTCGAATTGTCCGCCGATGCCGCATGCGATCGCGGTCGCCGCAACATTGTGGACGCGGACCGCCCATGTCATACCTTGTGTGGCGAGATGGCAGGACAGCGCCGCGGTGGCGACATCGAGATCGTCGGTATCCGGCGAGTCCATGAGCGCGGCGAGGAATCGCTTTCGCGACGCTCCGATGAGTACGGGCAGGCCGATACTGGCAAGGCTTTCCAGATGAGTGAGAATCGCCCAGTTCTCGGCCGCGGATTTCGAGAACCCGAGACCGGGATCGATGACGATCTGCTCCGGTTGCACCCCGGCGGCGCGTGCGCGGGCGATGCGCTGGAGAAGTTCCTCGCGCACGTCGGCGACGACGTCGCCGTAGTGGATCAGCGTGCCACTGGGCCCGTGCGAATGCGTGATGACGTAGTGGCATCCGGACCGGCGCACCACCTGGTGTATGCCGGGATCCTGCCCGCCGGACACGTCGTTGATCATGGTTGCACCGGCGCGCACGCCCGCCTCCGCGACCTCGGCGAGCGTCGTGTCCACACTGACCGCGATGCCGTGCGCTGCGAGTTCCCGGACCACCGGGGTCACGCGGCGCCGCTGCGTTCGCGAGTCCACCCGGTCCGCGCCCGGACGGGTCGACTCGCCACCGACATCGACGATCTCGGCACCCTGCGCGGCGAGTTCGAGCCCACGGGTTATCGCCGCGTCGTGTGCCAGATATAGTCCGCCGTCGCTGAACGAATCCGGGGTGACGTTGACAATGCCGACGATCTTCATGGGAGGTCTTCGTTTCCGTATCAGGTGGAGTGCGCGGCAGTCCGAGGTCGGGGCGCTACCGCGAGTTGAGCGGACCATTCGGCGGCGGTGATGGTGTTCTCCAGGAGCACGGCGACGGTCATGGGTCCCACACCGCCTGGCACCGGGGTGATGGCGCCGGCGACCCGACGGACACGCTCGAAGTCGACGTCGCCCACCAGCCCGCTCGCCGTGCGGGTGATGCCGACATCGATGACGGTCGCCCCGCTCGTGATGTGCTCGGCGGTGATCAGTCCCGGTACGCCGGTAGCGGTGATGACGACGTCGGCTGAACGGGTGAGCGCCGAGAGGTCCGGGGTGTACCGGTGTGCCATGAGCACGGTCGCGTCGCGCTCGAGAAGCATCTGCGCCATCGGGCGTCCCACGAGTGCTGAGGTTCCGACGACGGCGGCGACCTTGCCGCGCAAGGTGATTCGGGTCGTGTCGAGCAGGCGCATGACTCCGGTCGGCGTGCATGGGCGTAGCCCGGCGACGTGCCGGGCCAGCCGCCCGGCGTTCATCGAGCCGAGACCGTCGACATCCTTTTCGGCAGGGATGCGATCGATGAGTGTGGCAGCATCGAGTCCGGGCGGTAGCGGCAGTTGTAGCAGAATGCCGTGCACGTCAGGGTTTTCGGCGAGTTCGTCGATCACGCGCTCGACATCTTGTCGGGTGGAGGTGTCCGGCAGCCACCGGTGATGGTCGATGAAACCGCAGCCGGCGGCGAGGCGCCGCTTCGTATCCACGTAGACCCGGCTCGCGGGATCGGCGCCGACGAGAATCGTTGCCAGGCCCGGGGCGTGAGCCGCGGTCAGGCGAAATCTGTGCACACGGTCCGCGACATGCTCCCTGACGTTCCGGGCGATGGCCGAGCCATCGATGATGTTCGCAGCCACACTGGACCTCTCTTTCGGTGTGCCGAGTGCCGCCGTGGCGCGTGCTTTGCGGCGGCACTCGGCTGAATATGCGGTGCGTCGAGAGTCACGCTCTCGAATAACGTTGTGTCCCTGCGACGGTCAGCAGAAGACCACGGTGTGGTTGCCGGTTCGGATGATCCGGTCCTGGCTGTGCCATTGCACGGCGCGGGCAAGGACCGAGCGTTCGACGTCCGCACCGCGGCGTTGCAGATCGGCGGTGGTGTCGGCGTGGGTGACGCGCACCACGTCCTGCTCGATGATCGGTCCCTGATCGAGTTCCTCGGTGACGTAATGCGCCGTGGCGCCGATGAGTTTCACACCGCGGTCCTTGGCCTTGGCGTAGGGCCCGGCACCGACGAACGCGGGCAGGAACGAGTGGTGGATGTTGATGATCGGAACACCGACCTCTTCGATGAAACCGGCCGAGATGATCTGCATATAGCGGGCCAGCACGATGAAATCGACGTTGCCCTTCAGCAGTCGCAGGTGTTCTTTCTCGGCGGCTGACTTGTCCCGCCCTTGCGAGGGGACGTGGAAGAACGGAATACCGAAACTCCGGACCTCCTCCGCCGTGTCGGGATGGTTGGAGACGACCATCGCAATCCTCACCGGCAATTCCCCGCGGCGTTGACGCCACAGCAGCTCGACCAGGCAGTGGTCGGATTTCGAGGCGAAGATGGCGACGCGTTTGGGGACGCTCATATCCCGGAGGGTGAACTCCAGATCGAAGCCGCCCTCGGCGAGGCGGACGGTCAGTGCGTCGTCGATGTCCGGCAGTACGGCCGGGAGATTGTCGACGCGAAACTCCGTGCGCTGGAAGAACTTCCCGCCCTGGGGGTCATCGGAGTACTGGTCCAGCGAGATGATGTTCGTACCGAACTCCTGCAGAACCGATCCCACCGTTGCGACGATCCCCGGTTGGTCCTTCCCGTGCACGATGAGCGCGGCGATGTCGTCGACCCGCTCGGCGGCCGTATGCGGGATGGTGATCGTGGGCTGTGTGATCGTCACGCCCGGATGTCCTTTCTGAATGCATCGATCCACTCCGCCGTCGTCCGTAGTCCGCCGAAGGTGTAGAAGTGCACCCCGATACTCCCGTGCTGGGCGAAGTCGGTCTTGGCGATGAGTTCGGTGATGAAGCGATCCGGCCCCGCGGTGCCGAGCAGATTGGTGATGGAGAATCCGTATTTCTTGGCGATGCCCGCGCTCGTCCCGACACCGAAACGTCTGCTGTATGCGATCAGCCGCTTGATGCCCGCGGGCCCGGGCACGCCCACACGGATCGGCAGGTCGATACCGCGTTGCCGGACCTGTGCGCACCAGTCGAGGGCAGAGTCGACGTCGAATCCGAACTGGGTGATGATCTCGCCCCGAACACCGAGCTCCGTGATGGCGGCGGCTTTCTGTTCCAGAGCAGACCACAACGTAGCGTCATCGATGTGCGGATGCCCCTCGGGATAACCGCCGATGCCGATTCGCTGGACTCCGTAGCGCTCGACCAGACCCGACCTGATCAGATCGATCGCATTGTCGTACGGTCCTTGCGCCTGTGCGGGGTCACCGGCGATGAGGAATATCGCCGCGTTGGTGTCGTCCTCGCGAAGCGCACCCATGAACGTGTCGAGCTCGAGCTCCGATGTGATGCGGCGGGCGGAGATATGGGCGACGGGCGCGAAACCCGCGGCCTTCACCGCCGACGCGGCAGCGCGCCGCATCGTGAAATCCTCGTTGCCCAGGAATGTCACGTTGATGCGCGTGCCTTGCGGGATCACCGGTGCGGCATGGTGCAGCGCGTCGATGTCCTTGGCCGTCATCTCCAGGGAGAAGTCGGCCAGGATTTCGTCGTCGCGCATCGTGTCGAGGGAGGAAATGGTCATGACCGGGTGTCCTCACGACTCGGCCGTGCGTTGGAGCGGTACCGAGTGCGCGCGAACTCATCGAACGGCGACGGCTGGACGGTGGCGCGAATGCGCTGGAAATCCAGATCTGCATCGGACGCGGCGCCGGCGCCGGGATGGTCGCCCCACACGACTTCGACCGTTGTGCCGGGTGCGGCGTACTCGTTGTCCACGAGAGCCAGCGACAAGATCGTGCCCACCGGAGCGATCGCAGCGGTCCAGAAGGTGAGACCAGCCAGGCTGCCGGCGGTCTCGATGCGGTAGCGACCGTAACTGAGCTTGAATCCGAGATCCGCGCCGAACACCCGGTCGACGTCATCGCGATCGAATACGAGGGTCACCCTGGAGCGGTGCACTTCGTCCTTGGCCTTACGCAGCGCATCGCGGCCGATGAAGTCGTGGTTGAACGAGATCGATCGCCCGTAGCCCAGCTCCCAGGGGGAGCAGTAGTAATCGTCGATGCGCTCGGAGAAATAGCTGCCGTGCAGCGGCTTCTGGCCCTCGTAGGAGAAAAGGCTCAAGCTTCGGCGGTAGTCCTCGAGCGACGGCGCGGTGTAGATCGCCGGCGTAGGCGTCGGGATCCATCCGCTCTCGATGCCGTTGGTGAAATAGGCCAGACCGCCCACTCGGACCATGTCCGAATCGGTTCCGGCCGCCAGCAGTGCGTCGCGGACCGCCTCATGGTCTTCGTATCGACCGATGAACTCGTATCCGGCTTGGCCCGCCATGCCGTGTCGTAGTGCGCGGACGGGCCGGCCTGCCAGGGTTGCGTGCTGCGAATGGAAGAACTTGGTGTCCGGCAGCGGCCCGCCGAATGCCCGGTCGATGACCTCCATCGCTCGCGGCCCCTGGACCTGGTAGCGGAACAACCGCGGATCACGGTCGGTGCGGACCGAGGAATCCGGATCGGTATCGAATTCGACGTCGTAGCCGCCTTTTTCGCCGTGGTACCGCACCCAGCTCTGCGCGGCGGGGACCCCGCTGAGCGTGTAGGTGTTCTCCTCCTCCCGCAGCAGGATCCCATCGACGATGATGTTGCCGTCCTCGGCGACCGGAATGAACTGCTTGGCCTGGTCGATCGCGAACTTCTCGTAGTCGTTCGCGCTGATCTCGCGCAGCAGACGAGTCGCGTCCGGACCGGTGATACGTGTGTCGAACATGTGATGCGAGAGGTCGAACAGGGCCACCCCGGAGCGCCACGCCTCCTGTTCGGCGGCCCAGCCGGCGTATTCGGGTGCCACCACCGGCACCGCCCACGGCTCGACACCTGGTTTCCAGAGCAGATTGACCGCCGATCCGGCCTGTTCGATTCCGTCCTGAACGCTTGGGTTGCCCACAGTGTGCTCCCTGCCACTCCCATAGTGTGTATGTGTACGAAATCATAAACATTATGGTGGATAGCATGTCAAGCGTGAGTGGAGAAGCGAAAGAGGTTCTGGCGCAGCTTGCCCTGGACGAGCAGTTGGCCGACGTGGCCGATGCGATCCACAATGTCGCGCGCAAACTGGCGTTGCGTGCTCGCGATGTCCGTGAGATCGTCCCGCTGACAGGCACCGAGGTCGAGGTCATCCGCGAGATCATCCGGAGCTCGGCGGGCACCACTCTCACCGAGATCGCCGCGGCGACGGGACTCAAGCGCAGTAATGTCAGTGCCGCGCTTCGGGTCCTGGAATCTCGCGGCCTCCTCACCAAGGAACAAAGCCTCCAGGACGCCCGCTACGTTCGAGTGCTGGCCACGGACTTCGCCCTGGAAAACGTGCAGAAGATCCGGTCCCTGTGGGTGCGTCGTTTGCGCACGGTGCCGAAAGACGTTCTCGAACAGACCGCGGCGCTTCGTGAGGCTTTGATGGCCTTGGATCGATCCCTCGACCACTGAGTCGGGCGACTTATCCGTTTGTAGCGGTTTCGTGGCCGGGGCAGCTGGTCCGTAGCTCTTGCGGGAGGCCGGGCGCGCCGGCTTGTGAACCGTCGGCAGGCCATGCTGGTCGGCTTGCGCGAGATTCGCATGCGCGGCAGCACCGGACGCACCTACCACGACAAGAAGGCCGAGGTCAGGTTGGGCGCCGGGCAGGTGTCACTGTGAGTTGACGACTGGTTGGGGGAGCAGGTTTTTGACGCGTGATACCAGCTCGGGCTGGTCGGGCCGGGACAGCAGGAGCCCCTGGGTTGCGGTGGCGATTTCGGCGGCCATTTCGACGGCGATGTTGCCGCCCTCCTGGGCCGCGCCGTCGGCCGCGCGGTCCAGGCGGCGGACGAGTTCCTCCGGGATGCAGCCCGGCGCGAGTTCGTGCCGCAGCAGATTCGCCTCGGCGGCCGAGCCCAGCGCGTGCAGGGTCGCGACGACCGGGACGTCGCCGTCGATCACGTCGAGCAGCGGTTCGAGAGCTTCGGGACGGTAGACCGGGCTCGTCACGATGAAGTGCGCGCCGGCATCGATCTTGCGGCGGATGCGGGTCCGGTCGGCGGCAGTGAGCCGGGGAACCGCGCGGATGCGGACGCCGATATCGAAATGCGTCGGGGTTTCCAGGCGCAGGCCGTGCCGGTCGATGCCCTCGTTGAGGTTGCCGAGCAGTTCGATCAGCTCGACCACGTCGACGGCCCACCGGCCCTCGCCCCAGGACGCCTCGTCGCTGGGCGCGCTGCCGTTGCCGCACACGAGCCGGGTGACACCCCGCGCGTGGCCGCCCAGCAGGTGCGCCTGCAACGCCATGACCGTGCGGCTCCAAGTGGTGACCGTGGCGACGGTGGCGACGCCGGTGCGGCCGTGGCAGGTGGCGGCCAGGTCGATCGCCTGGTTGGTGCTGGTGTAGCGCGACCGTTCGGGTCCGGAGGTGGCCGTGACGACCAGATCGGCCCCGGCGTCACGGACCGCGGCCGCGGCACGCGCCGCTTGCTCCCGGTCGGCCTCGCGCGGCACCACGTAGGCTCCCAGTATCGGCGCCCCCCGGGCGTTCAGGATGAGGTCGCGCACAGGTCACCGCCTAGGCCGTTCAGGATCTCGAGCGCCAGCTGCACCGCCAGGCGATCAGTATACGAACCCAGATCCACCCCGGCGATCTCCGCTGCCCGCCGGAGCCGGTACGCGACGGTGTTCGGGTGGGTGTGCAGCAGGGCCGCCGCCCGTTGCGGGCTCCCGTTCTCCCGGAAGTACACGGCGAGCGTCGCACCGAAATCGGTGCCGTTGGCCCGGTCGTAGTCGAGCAGGTCACCCAGCACGTGCCGGGTGAATCGGCCCAGTTCCGCGACGTCACGCACCTGGGCGAGCAAGCGGTGCACGCCCAGGTCGGCGAAGACGACGACCTCGGACAGTCCCGGGAAGGTTCGCCCGATGTCCACCGCGCGCCGGGCCTGCTCGTAGGAGGTGCTGATCCGGGCCGCGCCGGTGTGCGGATCGCTCAGGCCCGCGACGATCCGGATCCCGGGGAAGCGCGCGGTGACCGTTTCCCGGCACAACCTCGCCAGGCCGCCGAGTCTGCGTGCGAGGCCCGCGTCGTCGTCACCCGGCACCAGGGTGACGACCTCGGTGCCGCGGTTGACGACCGTCGCGGTCGGCCAGCGCGCGGTGATCAGGTGCTCGACGAGATCGGTGACGGCCGGCGCCGGCGCCCCCTCGGGCGAGTCCACCGCGATGAGCAGCACCCGCTGGCGGTGACCCGGTTCGATGCCCAGATGTCTTGCCCAGCCGTCGATGTCGGCCGCGGTGCGATCGCCGACCAGGACCAGTCCGTCGAACAGCTCGCGGCGTGCGCGCCCCGCCGCGATCGCGACGACCCGGCGGCGACCCAGGATCACGGCGCTGACCATGGCGGCGTGCTCGGTCACCATGATGCGGGTGTCCTCACCGGTCTCGTCCGCGTCGTGTCCCGCGGTCAGGAGATAGGCCACCGCGTCGTCGCCCACCAGGATCGGCGCGACGACGAGTGACACGGCCCAGGCCCCGAACGCCGGGAGGGACAGTGCGCGGCGCATCTGCGCGGCGGCGGAGATCAACTGCGACACCGTCTCCCGGTCCTCGTCCAGCGCCGTGGTCAGCAGATCGGCTTCGTCGGGTTCGGGGCCGCCGCTGAGTTCCAGCACCGAGAGCGAATCGTCCACCACCGCGGCCCACACCCCGGCACGGGCGGCGACCAGCGCGACGATCTGGCCGAGATCGCCATCGGCTGTCGCCACACTGGACAGCTCGCTGCACAACGCCACGATCTGATGCAGGTCCATCACCGTGCTGTCCGGAACACTCATCGGCACTTCTCTCCCCGGTGGACAGCACCCGGGCTGATCGCATGGCGCTCCCGGACGTGGGTTGGTCCTGACTTTGATACCACCGAACGAAGCCACAGGCCACTGTGCAGGGCATTTGTGCCTGAACACAATTCGCCGGGCGCTGGTCTTGGCGTCGAGGACCGTGTGCCGGGGGTGTTCGCCTTGCGATCCTGAGCCGGGCGCCGGAGATATCGCCCGGCGCATCCCGTCGAAGGAAGGAACAACGTGGGTGAGGCAGTGCAGGAAAGCCTTCAGGCGGCGATCGAACGGGTGGGCAATCCGGTCGAACTCATGCGCAACCAGGCGCGCCGTGCCTTCTCGCACGGATTCGGTTTCGTTCCGGCCGAATTCACCAACTGGCGGGAGGAAGCGCTGGCGTGGCACACCTCGTGTGTGCTGATGGATCAGTCGCACCACATGGTCGACCTGTTCGTCGACGGCCCGGATACCGTGCGGCTGCTGGAGCACCTGGGCGTGAACAGCTTCGCCACGTTCGGCGACAACAAGGCCAAGCAGTTCGTGGCGGTGAACAACGAGGGGCACTACATCGGCGACTGTGTCCTGGTGGGGTTGAGCGACCGATCGGCCGATCTCGTGGGGCGCCGCACGGCGCTGGACTGGGTCGAGTACAACGCGCTGACCGGTGACTGGGACGTGACGGTCGAGCGTGACCCGCAGTCCGTCGAGCGCGGTGGTCTGCCGCCCAAGCTCTATCGCTACGAGATCCAAGGACCCGCGACCGCGTCCCTGGTGGAGAAACTCACCGGGGCGCCGATGCCCGAGGTGCGGTTCTTCGGTATGACCGCCTTCACCATCGCAGGCAAGCAGGTGCGGGCCATCCGCCACGGCATGGCCGGACAGGTCGGATTCGAACTGTTCGGCCCCTGGGCGGACGGTCCCGCGGTGCGTGCGGCGATCCTGGACGTGGGCGAGGAATTCGGGATGAAGCAGGTCGGGTCGGTGGCCTACTCGACGGCGAATCTGGAATCGGGATGGATCCCGGGCCCCATGCCGGCCATCTACACCGACCCGAGCCTGACCGGCTATCGCGAGTGGCTCCCCGCGAACAGCGCGGGTTCGCTTGCGGGCAGCCTCTTTTCGCAGAGCGTGGCCGATTACTACGTCACGCCCTACGACCTGGGCTACGGACGACACGTCAAGTTCGACCACGAGTTCGTGGGGATGGACGCTCTGCGTGCGCGGGCCGAGGGACCGCAGCGGCACAAGGTGACTCTGGTGTGGCACCCCGAGGACGCCGCGCGCATCTTCTGCTCGCTGTGGACTCCGGGGCCCACCTACAAGTACTTCTCCTTGCCGAAGGCACGGTACGGCCAGTTCCAGATGGACGAGGTGCTGGTCGGCGGGCGGCGGGCGGGCATCTCGATGGACTGTGGGTACGTCGTGCGTGATCAGGCAGTCGTATCGCTCGCGGTCGTCGACGAGGAGTTCGCGCGTCCGGGTACCGAAGTGCGCGTGGTGTGGGGTGAGGATCCGGTGTCGGACAAGCCTTCCGTGGAGCCGCACGACCAGGTCGAGGTGCGCGCCACCGTCGAGGCAGCCCCGCTGGACAGCTTCGCCCGCACCCGTTACCGCGGCGCGAAGTCATGAGCGGGCGGGCGATCTCGTTGCTGACGGATTTCTCACTGGAGATCACCGGAAAGGACATCGACCGGCTGACCGCGGCTGCGCCGCACATCCCCCGGGGAACGCGGGTGCACCTGACCTACCTGGCCGGCGAGGATCTGGAGACGCGGGTCAAGGCGGCCGGTGTGTGCCGGGCCCTGGAACTGATCCCGGTGCCGCACGTCGCGGCCCGGCGGTTGCGCTCACCCGCCGAACTCGAGGAGTTCCTGGCCGGTCTTGCCGATGTGTCCGCCGCCGACCGGCTGTTCGTGGTCGGCGGTGACCCGGCTGTTCCGCTCGGGCCGTACCCGGACGCGTTGTCGGTGCTGAAAAGCGCTGTGCCGCAACGATTCGGGATGGCCGAGGCGGGCATCGCCGGATATCCGGAAGGTCACCCCGACATCCCGGCCGACGTGCTGTGGCGGGCGCTGGAGGACAAGGCGGCACTGCTGGCGGAGACGGAGTCGGCGGGCTCGGTGGTCACCCAGTTCGGCTTCGACTCGGACGCGGTCCTGGACTGGGTCGAACAGGTCCGGTCGCGGGGGATCACGCTGCCGATCCGGGTGGGTGTGCCGGGCCCGGCGGGCATCCGCCGCCTGGTGCGGTACGCGACCCGGTTCGGGGTGGGCACGAGTGCCGGGATCGTGCGCAAGTACGGGTTCTCGCTCACCAATCTCATGGGTACCGCCGGGCCGGACCGGTTCCTGCGGGATCTGGCTCGGCGGTGGGAACCGCAACGGCACGGCGACGTGCGGATCCATTTCTACAGTTTCGGCGGAGTGGAAGCCACGGTGGAGTGGATCGCGGACTTCACCGCACGCCCCGGCGAGGAGGCGGTGTCGTGACGGCGGCGCAGGATATCCGGCCCGCGACTGCGACGACCGGCAGCCGGGAACCCTTGGCATCGCTCACGGTGCAGGGGCTCGATCGGCCGGGCATCGTCGCTGCGGTGACCGATGTGCTGAGCAGGCACGGCGCGAACATCGTGTCGCTGGACCAGTATTCCGACGATCCCAGCGGCGGCGCGTTCTTCCAGCGGACGGTGTTCTCCGCGCGGGATCTGCCCGAGGTGCTGCCCGCGGTCCGGCAGGATCTGGACACGGTGCTGCGCGAGGGATTCGACCTCGAGTTCACCCTGCGCGATCTGGCGGTTCGCAAGCGGGTGGCGATCTTCGCGTCGAAGTCGGAGCACTGTCTGCTGGATCTGCTCTGGCGGCACCGGCGTGGTGAGCTGCCCGTATCGGTGGCGATGGTCGTGTCGAACCACGCCGATACCGCGGCCGAGGTGCGTGCCTTCGGGATCCCGTTCTTCCATGTGCCCTCCGCCGGGCCGGACAAGTCCGCCGCGGAAGCCGAGCACCTGCGCCTGCTGCGCGGAAACGTCGATTTCGTCGTTCTGGCCAGGTATATGCAGATCCTGTCGGGAGATTTCATCGACCGCGTCGGCGTGCCGATCATCAACATCCACCACTCGTTCCTGCCCGCCTTCGTCGGCGCCGGGCCCTACCTGAAGGCCAAGGAGCGCGGGGTGAAGCTGGTCGGCGCGACGGCACATTACGTGACCGAGGATCTGGACGAGGGTCCGATCATCGAGCAGGACGTGGTGCGGGTATCGCATGCGGACAGTGCCGCGGAGCTGCGGCGTCGCGGGGCGGACGTGGAGCGCGCGGTGCTGTCGCGGGCGGTGGCCTGGCATGCGCAGGACCGGGTTTTCCGGCAGGGCAACCACACGATCGTCTTCGCGTGAAGGGGGTTCGGGTGACGCGATGGATCGATGGCGCGGGCGTGGCGCGACGGATCCGGGAGCGGGTCGCGCGGGAGATCACGATGTCGTTCACGCCGGATACTGCGCCGGGGCTGGCCACGGTTCTGGTGGGGCAGGACCCGGCGAGTGCGGTGTACGTGGCGAGCAAACGACGGACGGTGCGCACGCTGGGCATGCGTGATCTGCACCGGGCGGTTCCGTCGGATGCCTCGCAGCAGCAGGTCGCATCGGTCATCGACGCGCTGGCCGAGGATCCGGCGGTGTCCGGGATCCTGCTGCAACTGCCGCTGCCCGCGGGGCTGGACGCGGCCGCGTTGATCGATCGGATTCCGGTGGTCAAGGACGTCGACGGGCTGACGACGCTCAGTGCCGGACTGCTGGCTCGCGACCAGTTCGGGCTGCGGCCGTGCACACCGGCCGGTGTCATCGAGTTGCTGGATTCCGAGAAGGTCACTCTCGTCGGCGCGAATGCAGTCGTGGTCGGCCGATCGGATCTGGTGGGCAGGCCGATGGGGCAGATGCTGATGAACCGGGACGCCACGGTCACGGTGGCGCACAAGGGAACCGCGGACCTGGCCGCGGTGACTCGCGCTGCCGACGTGCTGGTGGTCGCCACCGGGGTGCGCGGACTGATCGGGCCGGAGCACGTCAAACCCGGCGCCACGGTGGTGGACGTCGGAATCCACCGCACACCCGAGGGATTGGCCGGTGACGTGCGCGCCGAGGAACTCGTGGGCCACGCCGCCCGGCTCACTCCGGTGCCGGGCGGAGTCGGCCCGATGACGATCGCGATGCTCATGGCCAATACGGTCCGGGCCGCCGAGTGGGCGCGCGAGTTCAGCTGATGATTTGGTGCGACAACGGAAAGGCCGGCCCATGGGCATTATCGACACGAACAGGCAACGACGCCTCGGCGGCGGGGGCGTCCGGCTTGGCATCGTGATTCCGGCGGTACTCGCACTGTGCTCGAGCCTGCTCGCGGCCTGCGGTTCCGGCGAGGCCGACGGCGCCACGAAGGTGACCGTCGGCGTCGCCGACACGATCTTCGACGCGCCGTTGCGGGTGGCCGACGCGAAGGGGTACTTTCGCGCCGCAGGGCTGAAGGTCGAGTTCGTCGACCTGCCCTCGTCGCTGGATGCCGCTGCGCTGGAATCGAACTCCGTGCAATTCCTCAACTCCAGCCCGACGACCTTCATCAACGCGGTCAACCGGAGGATCCCGCAGCTCGCGGTGTCCATGGACGGTGCGGGTGCCCCGCTCGGTCTGATCGTCAGCACGAAATTCGCGCGGGCGCACCATATCACCGGCAGCACACCACCCGCCCAGGTGGCCGAGGCGCTGCGGGGATCCACCGGCGGCGCGAGTTCGACCACCACGCAGGGACAGGCGGGCATTTTACTGCGGGAGTACGGGGTGTCCCCGGGCACCGTTCGCTACGTGTCCCTGCCGAGCCCGGCGGCCGACAAAGCAGCACTGACCAGAAATCAGATCGACTGGTTCGTCACCTCCGAACCCACTCCGCTGGCGGTGCAGGCAGACGGTGACGGGGTCGTGGTGGCCGGTCCGGACACCGTGCCCGCGTGGTCGGCGCCCCGGACCGGGTACGGCCAGATCGTCGTGGTGCGGAAGGACTATGCCACCGAGAACGCCGCGCTGGTGCGTCGTTTCGTGCGGGCGGTCCAGCAGGGCAGCGCGTACATCCGCGGGCACGAGTCCGACGTGGTGAACGTCGTGAAGCCGACGTTCTCCAGCATGGCCGATCCGATCCTACTGGCGAGCCTGCGGCAGGTGAACTGGCCGGCGACCGGCGCGATGAGCGTCGACGGATGGAACACCAGCATGGACTTCATCAAGAAGACGAACGCGGTCCCCCGGGACGCGAAGCTATCGCCGGCCAACTGGACCGACGAGTACCTGCCGCGGTAGCACCGCCATGGACCACGAGAGACGCGATCAGTCTCGCCCGGTAAGCGCGTCCGGAGTGGTGCGTGGTGCCGCACCTGAAGCGGTGAGGCACCCGGACGCCGTCGAGCATCCTCAGCAGCATCGGGCTGTCACCGGCCCGGCCGTCGCCGGTTCGCCTTCCGCGTACTTGCGTACTCGGTCCGAGTGGGCAGTGCTCCGAAGGGATCGGGAGTCAGGGTGTATTTGGTCTGGAGGTACTCCTCGATGCCCTCGATACCGCCTTCGCGGCCCAGGCCGGACTGCTTCCAGCCGCCGAAGGGCGCTGCCGCGTTGGACACGACCCCGACATTGAGGCCGGTCATGCCGGTTTCGAGGCGTTCGATCAGGCGTTGGGCGCGGGCCAGATTCTGGGTGTGGACGTAGGACGCCAGTCCGTATTCGGTGGCGTTGGCGATTTGTACGGCCTCGTCCTCGTCCTCGAACGGTACGATCGCCAGGACCGGGCCGAAGATCTCCTCGTGCAGGATCCTGCTCGCCGCGGGAACATCGCCGAGAACCGTTGCGGGATAGAACGATCCGGGCCCCGCCACGGCCGTCCCGCCGATGAGCAGCCTGGCTCCCCGCTGCACCGCGTCACCGACCAGATCGTCCGCCTTGCGTACCGCCCGGTCGTCGATCAGGGGGCCGATGGTGACGCCCTCCTCGGTGCCCCGGCCCATGGTGAACGTGCGTACTCGTTCGGTGACTCGCCGGGTGAATTCGTCGACGACATCGCGGTGGACGATGAATCTGTTTGCCGCGGTGCAGGCTTGGCCGACATTGCGGAATTTCGCGGCGATCGCGCCGTCGATCGCGCGGTCCAGGTCGGCGTCGCCGAAGACGAGGAACGGGGCATTGCCGCCGAGTTCCATCGAAGTGCGCAGGACGTTGTCGGCCGCCTGTGCCAGCAGCAGCTTGCCGACCGGCGTGGAGCCGGTGAAGGAGAGTTTGCGCAGCCGCGGATCGGTGATGATCGCCGCCGAAACCGGTCCGGCGGATGTGGTCGTGACCACGTTGACGACTCCGGCGGGAAGTCCGGCCTTCCTGAGGATTTCGGCCAGGAACAGTGTGGTGAGGGGAGTGAGTTCGGAGGGTTTGATCACCACGGTGCACCCGGCTGCCAAGGCGGGCGCGATCTTCCGCGTTGCCATGGCGAGCGGGAAATTCCACGGGGTGATGAGATAGCACGGCCCGACCGGGTGTTTCGTGATGATCATCCGCCCGGCGTTCTCGGGTGTGTTCCCGTAGCGGCCGGTGACCCGGGATGCCTCCTCGCTGAACCAGCGCAGGAATTCGCTGCCGTAGGCCACTTCGCCCCGGGCCTCGGCGAGCGGCTTACCCATCTCGATCGTCATCAGCAGTGCGAGGTCTTCGGCATGCTCACGAACGAGTTCGAATGTCCGGCGCAGGATTTCCGCACGGGCACGCGGCGGGGTGGCCGCCCACGCGGGGAACGCGTCACATGCGGCGTCGAGCGCGGCACGCCCGTCCTCGACGTCCGCGTCCGCGATCTGTTTGACCGCCGCCCCGGTCGCGGGATCGTGGACCGCGAACCCAGCGCCGGGGCTTGCCGGACGCCAGCTTCCCGCGATCAACAACCCGTCGGGAACCTCCGCAAGCAGTTCGGCTTCGCTCGCGCTCATGGGTACTCCTCGAATTCTCTTGGCGGCGTGAAGAATAGATCGGCCGCCTCCGGTGGAGATGTGCTCACCGCGCAGCGGAACCGTCCAGGACCGCCAGCAGATCACAGTGGATCCGGCTGCCGCCGTCGAGCTGGGCGGCGACGGCTTGACGGGCCGGACGGTTCGCGGGGTCGGGGAACATCGTCAGCCATTCCCGGTTGAGTGCGTCGCGGTCGCGGTAGTCCGCGAGCCAGAACGTCATCTTCAGGATGTCGTCCGTGGTGCCTCCGGCCGCGCTCAGCAGTGCGCGCACGTGCTCGAATACATTGGCGCACTGCTGATCCAGACTGTCCGGCAGCTCGCGGGTGACCGGGTCGCGTCCGGTGAGCACACCCGAGGCGAGAAAAGGGCTGATGCGGCTGCCGACCGGGATGGGGTTGGCGTGCGTGAATCCGGGCGGGTTGATGCTGACGCGACGAGTCATGCCAGCGCCTCCGCGATCACCCGGTTCTCGATGACGCCCAGTCCGGCGATCTCGGCCCGCACCGTATCGCCGGGAACCAGGAAATCTCCTGTGGGAGCGCCGATTCCGGACGGTGTGCCGGTGGCGAGGATATCGCCGGGCATGAGTGTCATGACCTGGGTGAGGTAGGCGATCTGCTCGTAGATGTCGTAGATCATGTCGTCGGTGGACCAGTCCTGGCGGATCCGGCCGTTGACGGTCAGGGTCATGTGCAGGTCGAGCGGATCGGGGATCTCGTCATCGGTGGTCAGCCACGGCCCGATCGGGCCGTGCGTATCGAAGGATTTGCCGAGAGTGAAGGTGGGGGAGCGCTTGTGCAGCCAGTCGCGCACCGAGACGTCGTTCGCGACGAGATATCCCGCGATGACCGATCGGGCGTCCTCGACCGGCACATGCCTGCACTGTCGTCCGATCACCACGCCGAGTTCGATCTCGTAGTCGAGTTCCTCGGAGATATCGGGTTTCACGATGGCGTCGTAGGGCCCGGCGATGCAGGATGTCTGCTTGTTGAACCACATCTGGCTGGTCGGAATCGGAATACCGGCCTGCCGGGCCTCCTCGGCGTGTGCCCGGTAGTTCATACCGATGCCGAGATACTTCTGCGGGTTGTCGATCGGTGCCTCGAGCACCACATCGGACAACGCGTGGCTCGGACCCTGGGCCGCGATGATCGAGTCCGTCAGCTCGTCGAGCCGGGGCAGGATCGCGCGCAGCGAGGTTCCGACACCGGGGGCCTCCGAGATGTCGGTGAGGTGATCACCGTCGACGCGGCCGAGCCGGGATGGGTTGTCGCCGAGGTGAAATCGGGCGATTCTCATGATTGTCCGGCTCCGTTCTCCGCGCGGGTGTCGATGACGTCGCCGGTGTCGGCGGCCACGAGTTCCGAGTCCAGGGCGGGCCAGAGGTGTTCACCGTCGGGGGTCAGCTGGAAGTTCAGGAACACCCACGCGCCGTCCGCGCGACGCCGCAGCACCTGCGTGGCCATCCCGGCGACGACGCGCTCACCGCCCTCGGGCGTGCGCAGCCGGTTGATCAGCCGCCCGGTCATGATCGCGACGTCCGCGCCGACCATCCGGATCCGCAACTGCTCGCGTCGCAGCTCGATATATGCCTGGCGTTTCTCGACGTGCTCGAGCAGTTGGGCCTTGCTGTGCGTGAGCCCGGGAGCGTGGATGTGCACCAGCGATTCGTCCATCAGCTCGCTCAAACCGGCGGCGTCGGCGGCCATCAACGTCTCGTGTCGGCGCTTCTCGACCGCGAAGATCTCCTGCCGGGTCCGCTCGTTCGCGTCGGTCACCGACGCGGGTTCCAATTCGGTCATATCAGTCCTTCGGAAGATGTGGCTCAGTGCGCGCTCTGCGCGTACCCGGTACGGAAACCCGTTGCGGCCCCGGCCTCGTGGCCGGGGCGCGGCTGGCCCACCAAGGCGTGGTACTTGCTGAAGATTTCGTCGGCCTCGGCCAGCGGCAGAACGTCCTCGATGTCCTTGAACGGCTCTCCGTTCGTGCGTTCCTCGACCATGCGCCGGATGACTTCGTAACCCTCGCCGCGATGCGACAGGACGATGCCGTTGACCATGGCCAGGCGCTGGGCCTCGAACGCCAGCAGCGCCTCGTGTGGGTCCTCGATCGCGGCGAGCTTGTCGGCCAGGGCGGCGCCGTCGACGATCGACTGGCACGCGCCGTTGCCACCGCGCGGGTACATCGCGTGCGCGGCGTCGCCGATCAGCACAACCCGGCCGTCGACCCAGGTGTCGAGCGGTTCGTGGCGGATCAGCGGGAACAGGTAGACCTCGCCCGCGTCGCGCAGCATCTGCTGCACGTCCAGGATCGGGATCCGGGTCCGGTCGTAGTAGGGCAGGATCTCCTCGACCGAGCCGAGTTGGTTCCAGTCCTCGACCGATTCGTCGCGGGTGGCCTCGACGACCCAGTTCACCAGGGTCTTCCCGCTGCCCTGCCAGTTGTCGGCGATCGGGTAGACGATCATGCTGGAGATCTGCGGAGCGCCGATGTGCAGGATCGTGCCGCCGGTGCCGAACGGTTCCATCAGCGTGGTGCCGCGCCACATGGTGATGCCGGAATACACCGGATCCGCGCTCTCGGGATGCATCTGGCGGCGAACCACGGATTTGATGCCGTCCGCCGCGATGACCACGTCGGCGATGACCTGCCCGGTGGAGCCGCCGACGTGCTCGATATCGAGGGTGACCTTGTCGCCGTCCTGGTGGTACCCGAGCGTTCGGGCGCCCAGGACCACCGAATCCTCGCCGAGGCGTTCCAGCACGGTCCGGTACATCAGCATCTGCAACACGCCGCGATGTACGAACCGCTGTTCGTGCAGGTAGCCCATGTGCGTACCGCACAGCTCGGCGTAGATCTCCTGGCCGTACTTGTTGTAGAAGACCGACTCCTTGGCGTCGACCGAAATGGCGCGGAACTCCTCGAGCAGCCCCAGCTCCTCGAACTCCTTCGTGCCGTAAACCTTCACATCGATGCCGACGCCCAGGGGCTTCAGCTCGGCCACCGTCTCGTAGATCCGCGGGCGAAAGCCCTTCTGGTGCAAGCGGAGTGCTGCGGCCAAGCCGGCCGGGCCCGCGCCGATGATGGCGATGTCGGTCATCGTTTCCTCGTTCTGCTGTGCGTTGTTCCGGTGTGCGTTGTCACGCTTCGAAAAATGTGTATGATTTCGAAAACAGTATCTTTATAGCAGAAGTCAGGAGAGGCCTGCATGACCGTCGTCGACATCAACATCCACCACCTGCCCGAGGACCTGTTCACCAACGAGGCGATGCTCAACGGATTCCTCAACAGCGTTCCGCGCGGGTTCGGCGAGATCGCGCGCGTGGAGACCATGGACACCGGCAAGAAGCACATGATTCTGGAGAAGCCCGCCGGCCATCAGAACCTCAACTACGTCGAGGGTGACTACTCGGCCGAGGCGAAACTGGCCGTGATGAACGACGCCGGTGTCGACTACGGCATCATGCGTGTTCCGGTATGGCAGGAGTGGCTGGGGCTCGAGACGTGTAAAGCCGTGAACGACAACGCTTTCGAGATCACCAAGCGCTCGGAGGGGCGGTTGTTCATGACCGCGTGCGTCCCGCCGTGGGGTGGTAAGGAGAACATCTACGAGCTCGAGCGCTGCATCGGCGACCTGGGCGCGGTCGGTGTGCAGCTGGCCTGCCACTACGGCCAGCTCTACCTCGACGACCCGGTATTCGAGCCCTATCTGAAGATCATCGAGAAGCTCGACATCCCGGTGATCGTGCATCACACGCCGCTACCGGTCGAATGGCGCACGGTCGTCGACTACACGAATCTGCGTCGCGAGTTCGGCCGCATCGTCGACCAGGCCACAGCGGTGGGCCGCGAGTTGTTCAGCGGGATGTTCGACCGGATGCCCGGCCTGCGGTTCGTGCACACCATGCTCGGCGGCAACTGGTTCGCCAACCAGGCACTGCTGACCCCGCACGTGTCGAACAAGAAGGAGTCGCTGGTCCGCCTCGATTCGACCGGCGGCAAGGAGATCCAGAATTTCATGGAGCGCAACATCTTCTTCGACCTGACCCACCCGCACTCCTGGGGTAAGGATCAGATCGAGTGCGCGATCAAGGTCAACGGCGCGGACCACTACATGTTCGGCTCCTCGTTCCCGGTCTTCTACGGCTGGATGAGCCAGGGGGTCAACTTCATGCAGAACGAGGTCGAGATCACCGCCGAGCAGCGCGATCTGATCATGTACGGCAACGCCAAGCAGATGTTCAAACTGCCGATCTGAGGCCCATCCGCAGGACCACCGCAGACCGATCACGACCGAGGCTAGAAGGCGATGAGCAAGGACATACCGCAGGACGGCGAGGACATCGATGGTTTCTTCTCGACCGCGCGGACGGCGGGACGCGAAGCGGCCGTGGAACTCCCGGCCGAGGGATATACGGCATATCTGTTCGACCACGGCGACCCGCGGATCGCCCGGTTCCGCGGGATGACCTACGAGGAGTTCGCGACCGACCGATATCTGTCCGCCGATTTCCTGCGGGATCTGCTCAGCGGCTGGGACGAACTGCTGGGCGAGCCGTTCGTCGGCGTCACCTCCGACGGCGTCGTCCGGGAGGGGCTGTACTCCCTCCCGGACACGCCCGTCACCGACGACGGTGCCGCGGTCGCCGCCGCGGAGCGGATGCTCGCGCTGCTCACCCCGCAGGAGCGCGAGAAGTTCACACATGCGTTGGACGACAACGATTTCCGGGCATGGAGCAATCCGGAGTTCGTCTTCCATCGGGTCGGTCTGCGGCTGGAAGATCTGGACGAGGAGTGCTCGGACGCCTTCCTGGCGTTGGTGCGGGCGTCGCTGAGCGCCGAAGGATATGAACGCGTCCGGGAAGCCATGGCGCTCAACGGATTTCTCGGAGAACTCGTGGACCTGCCCAGGATCATGAACGACCGCAGCTACTGGGCGTCGCTGTACGGCACACCTGCCGTCGGCGGCGCGTGGGGCTGGCAATTGTTCGGACATCACGTCGCCGTCAACTTCGTCTCGGTGGCCGGACGGCACGTCGCCGCACCGGTGTTCCTCGGGGCCGAGCCGGCGATTTCGGACGGCACGCGGCCGCCGATCTTCGAGGAGCGAGAGCGACTGGCCGTCCGGCTGGCCTCGTCGCTGAGCTCCGAGCAGCGGGCGAAGGCCGTCGTCTACGAATCGGTGCTCGATCCGGCGATGCCCGACGGGCGACTGCACCCGGCCGACGAACGGCACGTCGCGGGTGCGTTCCGGGACAATCGCGTAATTCCGTACGAGGGCATCCCGGCCGGTGAACTCGACGCGCGGCAGCGAAAGTTGTTGCGCGACATCGCCGAGAGCTTCCTGCTGATCCAGGACGCTCAGCGCGAGTCGACGATGGCCGAGTTCGACGCCCATCTCGACCAGACGTGGTTCAGCTGGTACGGCGCGACCGACGGCACCCAGCCGACCTATCTGCGGATCCAGAGTCCGGTGTTCCTGGCCGAACTGGATCACCATGCGGGCGTGTGGCTGACCAATCGGCTACCGGCCCGATTCCACGTGCACAGCACGTTCCGGCTGCCCAACGGCAACGACTACGGGCGAAGCTATATCGCCCAGTGGGCGTCGCGCTCCGGCTGAGGAGCGTTCATCGGCTGTCCCGCAATCGTTTTGGAGTCATCATGCTACCTGTCACCAACCCCGATCCGGCCTTCCGGATCACCCGCGCGAGCCATGTCACCATGGCCGTCACCGATCTGGCGAGGAGTCGCGACTTCTATCGCGACGCCGTCGGCCTGGTCGTCACCGAGGAAACCAGCGACACCGTGTACCTGCGCGGTCTGGAGGAGGCCGCGCACCACAGCCTGATCCTGGAGCAGTCCGGCACCGCCCACGCGCGTCGGGTCGGCCTGCGGGTGCGCACCGATGCGGACATCCTGCTCGCGGAAAAGTTCTTCGCGGACAACAACATCGAACATCAGCGGGTCGAGCGCGCGCATCAGGGGGCCACCCTGCAATTCCGCGACCCGGTCGGCACGCTCATCGAACTCACCTCCGAGATGGACGTGGTGCCGCGCCGGATGCAGCACTACGACGAGTTCAGATCCGGTGCGCCGCAACGTATCGACCATTTCCAGGTGGTCACCTACGACGTGCGGAAGGCCACGGATTTCTGGACCGGGTTGGGCATGCGGATGTCCGAGTACACCGCGAAGGACGGCACCGACGAGTTGTGGGGCTCCTGGATGGAGGTCAAGGGCAACACCCACGATCTGGTGTTCACCAACGGCCGCGGGCCCCGACTGCACCACTTCGCCTTCGCCGTGCCCGATGCCACCGCGCTGATCCACGCCGCCGACGTCGTCGGCGCACTCGGATTCGGCAACGAGATCGACCGCGGCCCAGGTCGTCACGGCATCAGCAATGCGCTGTTCCTGTATCTGCGCGATCCGGACCAGCACCGGGTCGAGCTGTTCAATACGCACTACCAGTTCATCGACCTCGAGACCCCGCCCATCCGCTGGGACGTCACCGATCCCCGGCGTGCGCAGTTGTGGGGGATGCCCGCCTCGCGCCGCTGGTTCTTCGAGGCCAGCGAATTTCCCGGCGAGGTGTTGCACGAGCCGCTGTTGCAGGCCACGCCGGAAACCCTCGAAGGCTATCTCGGCATCCATTGACCGGTGCCGCACCATCCGATCAATTCGAACTATCGAAAGAAGTTGTCATGTGCCACCGGCAACACTCCAGGTCCCCTCTGCTCGCCGTGAACGACGGTGTGTTCCGGGCGAAAATCCGATGACGACCGGAACGACGGATGGCCCGAATGCCGCGAAATTGCCGAACTCGTTGCGGGACAAGCTGTTGCGCGCACCCGTCGCCGGTTTGTCGGCGCAGTTGCGCAAGCGCGGGCTGAACAACGTGACGATCGAGGGCGTGCGTTCGTTGACGCCGGGCGTGAAGATGGTCGGCACGGCCAGGACGTTGCGGTTCGTGCCCAATCGGGAGGATCTGTTCGCCGCGCACGGTGGCGGATACAACGCGCAGAAGCGGCTTTTCGACGCGGTCGGCCCGGGGGAGATCATCGTCGTCGAGGCGCGCGGGGACACCGGTGCGGGCACGCTGGGAGATGTGCTCGCCTTGCGCGCACACGTCGCGGGTGCGGCCGGCATCGTCACCGATGGCGGCGTACGCGACGTCGAAGCCGTTGCCGCGGTGGGGATTCCGGTTTACACCGTCGGCGCCCATCCTGCCGTGCTCGGACGCGTGCACGTGCCGTGGGACACCGACCTCACGATCGCCTGCGGCCGCACGACGGTCCAGCCCGGTGACATCGTCGTGGGCGATGACGACGGTGTGATCGTGCTGCCTGCGGCCATCGCCGAGGACGTCGTGGACGACACGTTGCGCCAGGAGGCCGAGGACGCGTGGATCGCCACGCAGGTCGCCGCCGGTCATCGGGTCGAGGGGCTGTTCCCGATGAATGCGCGGTGGCGGGCGAAGTACGAGCAGTCGCTCGCCGAGCAGAAGGAGCGCTGATGCTGCCCGCCGAAACGATCACCGCCCTCGCCGGCGAACTGGCCGGGGCCGGGCGCGACCGCCGCATGATCCCGCGCATCACCGCCCGCTACCCGGATGCCACGATCGAGGACTCCTATGCGATCCAGGGCGTGTGGCGCGACCGTAACATCGCCGACGGCCGCAGGCCGGTCGGTCGCAAGATCGGCCTGACCTCGCGCGCGATGCAGGCTGCCACCGGAATCACCGAGCCCGATTACGGCGTGATCTTCGAGGACACGGTGCGGGAGAACGGCTCTGTCATCACGTTCGACGGCTTCTGCAACGTTCGCATCGAGGTCGAGCTGGCCTTCGTACTCGCCCGGCCGTTGCACGGACCGCACTGCACGGTGTTCGACGTGCTGCGCGCCACCGAATTCGTCACTCCCGCACTGGAAATTCTCGACTCGCACATCGAGATGGAGGGCCGCACGATCGTCGACACCATCGCCGACAACGCCGCCTACGGCGGTCTGGTGCTGGGTGGCAACCCGACCGCTCCGGGCGCTGTCGACCTGCGGTGGGTGTCCGCGCTGCTCTACCGCAACGAGGCGATCGAGGAGACCGGCGTGGCGGCCGGGGTGCTGAACCATCCGGCGACCGGAGTCGCGTGGCTGGCGAACAAACTTCATCGGCACGACGCCCATATCGGCGCGGGTGAGATCGTGCTGGCCGGATCGTTCACCCGGCCGGTGTGGATTCAGCGCGGCGACAGCGTGTTGTGCGACTACGGACCGATGGGAACCGTCTCGTGCCGATTCCACTGACCCCCACCTTCCGAGATGCGCTGGCCTCGCGCACGCGTCCCCTGGCCGGGATGTGGGTGTGCTCGGGCAGCCCGCTGATCGCCGAGATCTGCGCGGGCAGCGGTCTGGACTGGCTGCTGATCGATATGGAACACGGCCCCAATGGACTGGAATCCGTTCTCGCGCAACTGCAGTCGATCGCCGCGTACCCGATCTCGCCGGTGGTCCGGGTGGCCTCGGACGATCCCGTGCTCATCAAACAGGTTCTCGACCTCGGCGCGCGGAACCTGTTGGTGCCCATGGTCTCCTCCGCCGAACAGGCCCGCCGCGTGGTCGAGGCGACGCGGTACCCACCGCGCGGCCGGCGCGGAGTCGGCTCGGCGCTCGCGCGGTCGGCGCGCTGGAATCGGGTCGAGGGGTATCTGACCCACGCGGATTCCCATGTGTCGCTGTTCGTTCAGGTCGAGACGATCGACGCGGTCGGGGCCGCCGGACAGATCGCCGCGGTCGACGGTATCGACGGTGTATTCGTCGGACCCTCGGATCTGGCCGCGTCGATGGGCCTGCTCGGACAGCAAACGCATCCGGATGTCGTCGCTGCCGTGTGTCGTGCGTTCGCCGCGGTTCGGAAGGCGGGAATTCCGGTGGGGGTCAACGCGTTCGACACCGCCGTCGCCGACGGGTACCTGACCGCGGGTGCGGCCTTCGTCCTCGTCGGGGCCGATGTGGCACTGCTGGCGCGTGGTTCGGAGGCTTTGGCCTCCCGATTCATCACTGAGACAGGGGCATCGGGCTCAGTGTGACACCGCCTCCACGCATCGGGGCGGGATGGACATCCAGGAGTTCGCCGAAAACCGGTACGGCAGCGGCATATTCGGCAGCGCCCGATCGGGCGGGCCGCGACCGGGCCGCGCAGATTTCCCGGCCGGATCGGGCCGGGAAGAACAGGAACACTCGAGATGAGGAAGTCATGAACACTATCTCCCGAGCCGGGACGTTGGCCGTCCTCGCGGTGGCCGCGGCGGCGGCCGCCGGTGGCGTCGCGGCCGCCGCACCCGCGCCGGCCGCTCCGTCGGCTGTGGTCGACGTCGCCGATTCCCCCTCCACCCCAAGCGATCTCGAACGCAGCGCGGCGATCGACAACGCGGTCGGCGCGGTGAGCAACGCGTTCAACAACGGCGCCAACGACGGCAAGCTGTTCGGTGGCGCGCTCGGCGCGGCGGTGGGCTGCCCCGTCGGCGCGATCACCGGCGGCACGCTGACCGTCCTGACGACCGCCGGGACGCTGACGCCGATCGGCATCGTCGGCGGCTGCCTGCTCGGTGGCGTCACCGGTGGCGGTCTGGGCACCCTCGTCGGCGGCGCGATCACCGGCATTCCGCCACTGGTCGGCACCGCCACCGAACAGTACAACCAGTTGCACGCCAAGGGATTCGTCTCCGCCCCGCTGCCTGCCGCGCAGTAACTCCCGGCCGATCGCCGGACTCCATCACGATGAAGTGAGAACACCATGAAATACACCACCGCGGGAACCACGGTCACCGCTCTGACTGCCGTCGCCGTCGCGTTCGGCGCTGGCTCGGCACATGCCGACGCACCCGCCGCCGAGCCGGGCAAAGTGGGCGTCCAGGTCGCGCCGGGTATTCAGTTCACCGGTTCGACCACCGACAATTCGTCGATGCTGACCACCCCGGTCGGGGCAGTGACGATGCACGACGGGCAGCTCTCGGTCCAGAATGCCACGCAGCAACAGCTTTTCGGCACACCCCAGAAGACGGTGGCGAGCGATCCGGCCGCGCCCGCCTCGACACCGGTAGCCGCGCCCGCACCGCCCGCCGCGAGCGGCGACGTTCTCGGTGATGTGCACACCGCCTGGCAGCAGGCCGGTGCGTACACCGGCCTCGCGGCCGGAATCGGCGGTATGGCAGGCGGATTCGCCGGTGCGGCCGTCGGCTGCCCGGTCGGCGCGGTCACCCTGGGCAGTATGGTCACCGTCATGTCGGCCGCCGCTCTGACCGTGCCCGGCATGATCGGCGGCTGTATGGCCGGTGCGGCGATGGGCGCGGCGGTCGGCGGCATGTTGGGCGCCGGAGCCGTCGGCATCCCGGTCGGTGTGGCCGTCACCGTGGACAAGTACAACCGGATGCAGGCCCAGCGCGCCGCGAGCCCGCGCGGCTGACCTCGGGCGCGCGGCCCGAAGCGCCGAACCATCCGGCGATCCGAGCCGGACGGTCGAACCGGAAACGGAAACGATGAGGTGGCACCGTAGTCGCGGTGCCGCCTCTTTTCACTGTTATCCGGTTTCCGTGCGGGCGGATCGCACGACCCCGGAATTGGCCGGGGCTCGTCTACACCGGCCGGGTTCATCGACACCGGCCGGGCACGCAAAGACATCGGTTCGAGCGCAACGGAAGCAACCGCGCGCGCCGACACCGGTCCGGCCTGCAACGGCGCTGATTGACGCGCATCGACTCCCGTTGGGGTGTATGACGTTGGGCCGCGGTCGACAATCGACCAGGCTTGTCGACACCGGTTGGCCGACGTGTGACCTTTTGTCGCTGCCGATTCGCCATCGGCTCGCCCAACTGGACCGCGAAATTGGGGCGCCGGTCGAATGGGTGTGGGGCTCGTCGATATCGAAAGAGCCGGCCGGGCCGATGTTTTCGGGCCCGGCCGACTCTCGGGGGGTAGTGAACGTTTCGGCCCGTACCTCCGACGCGTTACATGCGCGTGCGGCGCACGCCGATCAGTATCAGGGCGATGCACCCGGCCAGCAGCATGCCGATTCCGGCAATGAGTGCGCACGCGTGCAGGGCGTCGCCGAAGCTCAGAGCGTATGCGGCGTGTGCGAGTGCGGTGCTGTGGCCGCTGTGCAGGTGCAGGAACGCTCCGGCCTGGATACCCGCCTTCGATACGACGCCGGTGACCGTGCCCCGCTCGCCGATTCCGAGACCGGATGCGGCAAGGTGGCCGGGCAGTGTGCCCAGTAGCCGGTTGGTCAGCACGACACCGAAGACCGCGGGACCCAGTGCGCTGCCGATCTGGCGCAATGCGCTGTTCGCCGAACCCGCCGTACCGGCGAGCCGCGACGGCACGCTGTTGACGGCGATCGTGGTGATCGGCGCCAGCGCCAGCGCGATGCCCAAGCCGAACAGCGCGATCACGAGTACCACGACGGCAGTGCGGGTGTCGGCGCGAAAGATTCCCATGCCCAGCGCTGCCACACCGCCGATTCCGAGACCGGCGACCAGGACCAGGCCGGGTGTCAGCCGGTTCATCATCCGGCCCAGGGCCGGTCCGAGCACGACCGCGAAGCCGTTGAGCGCGATGAGCAGCAGGCCGATCTCGAGCGTCGAGGCGTGGCGCACCAAACCGAAGTATTCACTCAGCGTGAATACGAGCCCGACCTGGGCGAACAGCGTGATCGTCATGACCAGCGCAGCACCGGTGAACGCGAGCGAACCGAACAGGCGGACCTCGAACATCGGTTCGGGCGAACGCAATTCGACCATCACGAAGGCTGGCAGCGCCAGCGCGGCGGCCACGATGGCGATGACGGCGCCGGGGGAACTCCACCCGGCCGCGCCGCCCTGGATGACGCCGAAGACCACCCCGGTGAGCGCGACGATGGCCAGCACCTGACCGGGCACATCGAGGTGTCGCGTTCGCTCGATGTGGGACTCCGGCAGTGCGACGGTAGCGGCGACCAGGGTTGCCGCGCTGAGCACGAGTTCGGGTAGGAAGATCCAGCGCCAGCCGGCATGTTCGGCGATGAGTCCGCTGAATACCGGCCCGAGGGTCAGGCCGAGCCCGAGCGAGCCGGTCCACACCGCGATCGCCGCCGCGCGCCCGCAATGATCCTCCCGCGCCCGGCCGACCAGCGCCAGGGTTGTCGGCATCATTGCGGCGGTGCCCATTCCGGCGAGTGCGAGTCCGACGTAGATCTCGGCCACGTTGCCGGCCGCGAGGCAGATTATCCAGCCGACGCCGGAGAACGTCATCCCCGCCAGGTAGATCCGCTTCCTGCCGTATCGCTCACCGAGTGTCCCGAAGGTCAATATCAGGACTGCGGTCGGCAGGATGAATGCGTCGGTGATCCATTGAAGCTGGCTGGTGGAGGCGTGCAGTCCGGCTCCCAGGATCGGCAGCGCCGCCGACACGCCGACGAGCGGCAGGTAGGAGACGAGGGCGCCGAGGCATGCCAGAGCGATGGTCACCCTGCTCCGGCCCGGCGTTCCAGGGCTGACGGGGGATGGACGGCCGGAGGGTTCGACGGTCATTGCATGTGCTCCCTGCCACTTCGCAGTAGATATGTGTACGAAAGCATACGCACTATGCTGGATAACATGTCAAGCGTGAGTGAAGATGTAGAGGCGGCCCAGAGGCGTCTGGTCATGGATGAACAGTTGGCTGACGTCATCGACGCGATGAACAACGTCGCGCGCAAAATGGCCCTGCGCCGTGAAGACATCCGCCGCGAGATCATCCCGCTCACGGGCACCGAGGTGGAAGTGCTCCGGGAGATCCTCCGGAGTCCGGGCACCAACCCGACCCGGATCGCGACGGCCACGGGCCTACGGCGCAGCAATGTCAGTGCCGCGGTGCGGGTTCTCGAATCCCGCGACTTCATCACCAAGGAGCAGAGCGCCGACGACGCGCGCTATGTGCAACTGACCGCGACCGAGCTGGCGGTCGAAAGTACCGAGAGCGTCCGGGCGCTCTGGGTGCGGCGGCTGCGCGCGGCCGCGCCCGAGGAACTTCTCGAGCAGGCCGTGACGTTTCGTGAGGCCCTGATGGCTCTGGATCAGGCCCTCAGACACTGAAATCGTGCCGGAACGACCGCGATCCGGCACGAAGACGATCGGGACGTGGTTCTGTGGCCGGTTGGGTTCGATGGCGTGGAAGCTGTGGCGGGTCCGACGAACGGTGTCGCGGCTCGGCCCCGATACAGCGTTACGAAACAGTGCACGATTGATACGGCGATGCGACTGTTCGCCGGTGCCCGCGGCACTTCGTTGCAGATGATCGCCGATGCGGTGCGATCACGAAAGCAGCAGTCCAGCACCAGTTTTCGGACCAAGGATGAGAGCGGGGTGGTGGTCATCCACGCGAAACACCACTCCGGCGACCGCGTAGCGCTGGGACTCGCCGAGAATGTGAGCAACCGTCGTGAGCTGGAATTCGAACAGGGACTCGATACACCCTGATTCGGGATGTTCGCGCAGTTCGAAGGATCGAAACGGGTGCGGCACGCCCCTTGTCGAGATGGCCGCGAAAGCGAGTTTCGGCGGTACCCGGATTTGCCCACAATTGGGGCATGACCAAGCGCGATCCCTTTGTACTTCTGGATGCCCGGGCCGCTGGGGTGCTGCGGCGCCTGCACTCGGCGAACGATCGGCAGCTGCCGCGGATACTGGCGCGGCTCGCCGGCGACCTGCCGGCGCTCGCGCTCGGGCGGCGTCGCTCGTCGGCGGGGGAGTCCGACCGTTTCGACGACGCCTTCCTCGCGCTCGGGCGGGAGCAGGCCGCCTACTGCTATGCCCAGGCGCGCGCCGTGCGGGCCCGCCGCGTGGTCGAGTTCGGGACGTCGTTCGGCGTGTCGACGATCTGGTTGGCCGCGGCCGTCCGCGACAACGGGGGCGGCACGGTGATCGGCACCGAGATGGTGCCGTCGAAAGCCGAACGTGCCCGTGCCAATCTGCGCGAGGCAGGTGTGCAGGACTACGTCGACATCCGCGTCGGCGACGCCCTGGACACGTTGCGCGACCTGGACGAGCCCGTCGATCTCATGCTCAACGACGGTTTCCCGGACGCGGCCCTGGATGTGTTGCGCCTCGTCGCTCCGCACCTGCGCCCGGGTGCGGTGGTGATCACCGACAACGTCGGGGTGATGCGCGGTGACTACGCCGACTACGTGTCGTGGGTGCGCGACCCGGAGAACGGATTCGCCTCGGTCCGAGTGCCTTACAAGGGCGGCACCGAGGTCTCGGTTCGCGTCCGATGACAGTGTGCCGCTACCGATCTCCGCGCAGGTAGCGGATCACCATGTCCACCAACTCGTTCTCCACCGACTCGATCGCGGTGGTCCGCGGATCGGCCATGAGCTTGTGCGTATTGGTCTCCACCGTGAACACGATCAGCTCCGCGGCGGTATCGAGGTCGCGCACGCGAACATCCGGGTGCCGGGCGAGGAATTCGCGCACCTGGCCGACGCGAAGTTTCCCGTGCCGGTCGAGGGCCTCGAGCAGTTCCCGCGACATCGGCGCTTGCTCGAACATGATTCGCAGCAGTTGCGGGTCGTCGCTGTGGTTGTCGATGGCGTCGCGGACCAGCGCCCGTACCGCCGCCGGGAGGCTCCCGGCCGACAGATCCAGTTGGTCGGCCGGGGGCCAGTTTCCACGGTCGATGTGCCGGACCAGCAATTCGGCGAGGATCGCGTCCTTGCTCGGAAAGTATTGGTAGAGAGAGCCGATGGAGATGCGGGCGCGTTCGGCGATGCGATTGGTGGTCCCGGCGGCATAGCCGTGCTCGACGAAAACCTCGGCCGCGGCGGTGAGAATCCGTTCCCGGGTGAGTTCCGCGCGCACCTGGCGAGGCTTACGACGCGGGTCGAGGCGGCGATCGTTGGACGGCATTCGAATCCTCTCGGACGATGCGAAGGGTGCTGCCCAAAAGCCGAGCGAATACTCACAATAGCCGCTACCACCTCCGCTCACCCCACATCCCGACCCTCGGTCGATTGTCCGAACCGGTTGGCCGACAGCGCTTGCCGGGTGCCCGCGGACCGGGCCGCCCGAGCGATGGACGCGGCCCTCGAAGCAACCGGCACGGCCACCGGGCACTCAGCGTGCCGTTCTACATGGATAACCTGGTTCGCCATCTCGACCCGATCCGCGAGCAGGGCGGACAGGAGAACGTTCCCGTCTTCGGACCGACCGGCCTGTCGCCGCAGCAGATGGCCGATCATGTCCGACGTGCTGGACCGGCCCGGCACCGTTGCGGTCCGGGTGTGCACCCCTCGGGCGAGCGCCGTCGGTGTGTATCCGTTGGTTCGACGATGAATATCGGTCCGGAAGTCCCGCTCATTCTGGGAATTCATCGGGATCCGAATGGTGTGCCTTCCGGCGCCGAAGATTTTGTCCGGGAGTGTCGAAACTATTTCCGGCTGCGTTCCCGGGATTCTGGTGCGCATGCGTAATCGGCGTTCGTGGTTTCACCAGACGCCGATTACGCGCGCGGAATTTTTACGTTCCGTTGGCGGGCTGTGTGTAGGTCTTGCCGTCGATAGTGGTGGTCAGCGTGCCTTTCGATTGGAAGTTGCTTTGCAGCATCTGGGGCAGCATGGTGAACCCGTCGGGTTCACTGGTCTTCTTCGTGCCCTGCTGGCGGCCGGTCATCGTCAGATTCTCGTGCAATGTCATCGCCGCGATATCCGCGTCCGAACCTCGCACCACGGTCTCGGTGCCGTTGAGCACGATGCCCGGGATGTCGCTGAAATCGGTATAGGTGACCGATAGATTCATGATCCGCGTCTTCGCGGAATTCTCGGCGATGACGACCTTGGCCTCGCCCTGTTTGGCGCCCTTCAGTGTGTAGGTGCCGGCGGGCAGATGCGGGCGCACCGGCAGGGTTTGCCCCGGTTTATACGGCACGCCCCACGCCACATCGGGTGCCGGCGGCACCTGCGGCGGTGGCGTCGAGCCCAGGCCGGGGAAACGCGCGATCATCACGCGGCTGTTGCGGCCACCCGGTTCCGGCGACCCGGCGCACTTGTGCGGGCTGGGGTTGGCTCCGCAGGCGAAATTCTCCGCCCAGACCGCGGCGCTGCTGTCGGCGAGCCAGGCGGGGTCGGCAGCGGTATTCCAGTCGCCGTTGGGCTGAAGTTGCTGACTGCGGCCGGAATTCGGGTCGACCAGGTGTGGCAGGAAGAACCGCCGCATTCCGTTGTCGTGCAGGCCGGAGACGTGACCGGTGGTGCCCGCCTGATCCGTGATCGGCGGGATGCCCTGCATACCGCCGATGAAATCCATCCGGCCCGAGCCGAGTAGCTGTTCCGACAGCAGATACTTGCCGTTCGGGGATTCGAAGTCGGGATCGGTGTACATCGCGCGGCGGGTGAGCGGGCGCGACTGCCCGGTGACGTTGTCGGTGGCCCATTCGTCGATGTTGTCGGATTGGTAGCTCTGGACGCCCATGGCGGATCGTCCGTCGGCGGTCCAGCCACGGAATTCGCCGATCATTCCGGCCGGATTGAACTGCAGGTCGGTGCCCGAGACTCGGTAGGGCTGGAACTGGGGCGACGGATTGAACATCATCCGGACGTCATCGATGGCATAGCGGCTGTTCGCCTGATCGAACCGGAGTTTGCCGGCGAACCCGAACTCGTCGTACTGCTCCTGCGACGTGATTATGTAACTGAAGCCGATGTGCTGATCGTCCGGATTCAGACGCGCTTCGCGTAGCTGCCCGGGTTTTCCGGTGCCGTTGTCCCAGTACAGCGGATAGGCATGAACCTGTGCGGAGGTGCATTTGTCGTCGGAGAACTCGTACTGGCCGCAGTCGATGATGGCCGAGCCCGCCAAGGCTCGCTTTCCGTCGTGGAAGCCGTTGATCGGGTAGGTGAAGTCGTTGTTGCCGCTGACGCCACCGAAGTTCGCCGGATAGGCGACACCGCAGGTCAGGCACTTCCACGGATCTCCGTTGGGGAAGGTCTTTCCGTCGGTGTGCACCAGCAGAACCTGCGGACCATTGTAGGCGGCCGCCGGGCCGGACGACGGTGCGCCGGCGAACACCGCGCCCACCAGGGTGTAATCACTCGACGGGTAGTAGGTGCCGACCGCACCCAGGGCGCCCCAGGCCGGGCTGAGGCACCCGGTGCCGTGCGGGTTGATCGCCTGTGTGCACGATCCTGCATCGGTGGACGGGGCCGTGGGTGGGGCCGGCAGCTCGCTGAGCTTGACCTGCTTGTGCAGCTGTTCGGACGGGTCCGCGGTAATCGGGCCACCAGGCGTCGGCGGCTTCGTCGTGGGTGCAGCCTGCGTTGCGCTCGGTGCGGAGGATGTGGTGCCTGGTGTGGTGGATGTGGTGCTCGCTGTGGACGAGGAGGTGCCGGGCGAAGTTGTGTCCGCTGTGGAGGACGGGGTGCCCGGTGCGGGCGAGGTAGTGGTCGGCGGGCTGGTGGTCGGTGGCGCCGCCGTCACCGTCTGCCAGGACAAACATGTCGTCACGATCGCCAAGGTGACGATGGCGAAGCGCCACCGCCGCCGGTGCGAGTGAGGGGGTCGAGACTGGGCCGGATAGCCCATTGGAAACTCCTACGTGGTGATAGATTCCGTTACCAATTTCGGAAACGGCATTCTCGCGATAGAGTAGGGGCAATTTACATCGCTGTCATGGTTTCCGGAAAATTGCATCGGCACCGATGTAACCACAAGAGTGCATCGCTACCAATGGGTTGATCGCTGGCTATCCTGGATTGATGGACGGCAGACGGCTCCACCGGCTGGGCAGGCATCTGATCGAGATCGCGCGCCAGGTCGGCCTCGAATCGAGCGACGAACACCTTCCGGAGGGGGAGGTTGCCGTGCTGACCGATGTCATCGACAACCCGGGCAGTGCGGTGCGGGAGATCACCAGGCGCACAGGATTTTCGCAGGGCCACATCTCGGAATGCGTCGCCCGGCTGACCGACTCCGCCTTGCTCGCGACCGAGATCGACCCGGCCGACCGGCGGCGCACGCTGGTCTACCCGACCGATGTGTTGTTCAAGGCGATCGCACGCCGCACCGCGCCGCTACTGGACGAGACCTTGACTATGACGCTCGGTGACCAGGCCAGGGCAGCCCGCGCGAAGGCCTTGCTCACCGAGCTTGCCGATCTGCTGATACCGGAGGGTTGACCCCGGCGCCGCGCGATCAGCGGCCGGTGACGCTATTTCCGGTAGCTACGGCGATCAGCTCGTCGGCGCGCCGGCACAATGCGGCGCGGACGGCTGGATCGTAGGCTTGCTGGCCCGGTATTCGGCGGCTCGCCGCTGAGCACTGTCGCCGACAGCGGCGCCGCCGCGCCGGCGGCCGGCCCGAGCCGCACAACCCACTGATCGGCGCTCGCCGACGGCTGGTTGCCGGCCTTTACCCGCGTTGGTTCGGAAAAGTCACGCCCTGGCGATGCGGGCCGGCTCGGTGGCTACGCGAATTCATCACCGGCACAGCGTAATTGGTCGACGTCGGTGGCGCGCTGTGAACTGTGCGGGTCACGCCCGGCGTCCTCGGCCGCGCTGTTGAGGAAGCTGCGGGGCGCTGTGCCGTTGACGGTGTGGTCGCCGATCAGCGCGGCCTTGTAGACGGCCGGATTGTGTGAGGACACCGTGCGGGCGTTGCGCCAGTGCCGGTCCAGGCCGAGACCGGATTTCACGGCGCTGGCGCTGCCCGCGTCGAACAGCTGCCAGGTCGCCGCGCCCGCGAGTTCGGTATTGACCACCTGGGTCGCGGCCGAGTCCAGCAGGAGGCGCTGTGCCCGCTGTGCCGAAGGGGCGGACTGGAATTCGTCGAGTGCGTCGGCCAGGAGCAGCACATTGGCACGGGCGGTGTACGCCTTGCTCCACACCTCGCCGACGATCTGCAGCACCTGCGGATCACCGGCCGGGTCGGGGGTGGAGGCCAAGGGGTAGGAGCGGGTGCGTCCGCGCACCAGCACGGCCAGATCGTCGGCGGCCGCCCGGGTGATACCCGCCTGGGTGGCGGAGTGCACGAACTGGTAGAACGCCTCCATATAGTCATTGGTCAGCGGATTACGGTGGCGCAGAACGAATTCCGGTTCGACTCGCACGTCCTCGAATACCGCGGTACCGCTGGCGGTCAGGCGTTGCCCGAAGCCGTCCCAGTCGTCGGCGATCGTGATCCCGGGGGCCTCGCGCGGCACGATCGCGGAGCGGAATTCGCCGTTCTCGCGCACCAGGACGTTGAGCCAGTGCGCGTACAGGCTGCCGGTGGTGTAGTACTTTCGGCCCGAGAGCAGGTAGTGATCGCCGGATCGGCGCAGTTCGGTACTCAGTGCCGACAGATTCGTGCTGTTCAGTTCGGCCCCGGCCGGTCCGAAGAATCGGCCCGCCGCCGCATCGCGCAGCAGCGTCGCACGTGCCGGACCCGGTGGCGCCGAACGCAGGATCTCGGTCAGCCCGAGGTGGCCGCGGAAGATCTGGGCCAGATTGGAATCACCGGCGGCGATATCGATCAGCACGTCGGCGAGTACCCGCACCGACGCGCCGGAGCCGCCGAATTCCACGGGGACGCGCAGGGCGCCGACCCCGGCATCGAGCAGCCGGTGCAGTTCCTCGGTCGGCAGGATGTGTTCGGCATCGCGAATCGCCGCCTCCGCGCGGAACTCTCGGGTCGCGTCGGCGATCGCGGTCAACCGGGCGGGTAATTCGTCGACGGCGGTCATCGGCTCTCCGATCGTTGTGTTTCGCGCAGCGGGCGAGAATCGGCGCACCGGCCCATTGCCCCCACGAAAGATCTACTGGGCCAGACGTTTTGCGACAAGAAATATGTTCACGGTGGTCGCAAAGGTGGGACCGGGCAGCCGAGCGGCACACCATGAGAGGCGCACAGGGGGTCGAAGAACCCCGCTCACCGCTGCGAAGGACGTCATCCACGTGCCGGATATCGCTGCCGCCGAATCACCGTTGTTCCGCTTCGCCGACGAGGTCCGCGACGCGCTGGCCCGGGGTCTGCCCGTGGTGGCCCTGGAATCGAATGTGGTCGCGCACGGCTTTCGTGCGCCGGACAACCTCGCCGTGGCACGCGAGGTGGAACAGGCCGTGCGCGCCGGTGGCGCGGTGCCGGCCACCATCGCCATCGCCGATGGGCGTTTCGTGATCGGTTGCGGCCCAGGCGAACTCGAGGAGCTGGCCGCCGCGGGCCGGTCCGCGAGCAAGGTGACCAGCCGTGATATCGCGGTGGCGCTGGCCGGTGGATCGCTCGGCGCGACATCGATCTCGGCGACCATGGCGATCGCCGATCGCGCCGGAATCGCCACGGTCGCCTCCGCGGGACTCGGCGGTGTGCACCGCGGCGCGCAGACCACCTTCGACATCTCCGCGGATCTGACCGAGCTGGCGCGCACCCGGCTGATCGTGGTGTGTGCCGGCGTCAAGAAGATCCTGGACGCGGGCCTGACCCTGGAATTCCTGGAGACCCAGGGCACCCCGGTGATCGGTTATCGATCCGGTGAGTTCCCGGCGTTCTACTGTCGGGACAGCGGTTTGCGCACCCCGGTGCGGCTGGACTCGGCGAAGGAGATCGCCGAGGTGGCCGCGCTGCACCTGGAGTTCGGCGGGTCCGGATCGGTGCTGGTCACTCATCCGATTCCGGAGGCCGACGCACTCGACGGCGACCGGATCGAGGCCGCGATCGGGCAGGCTCTGGCCCGAGCCGAGCGTGAGCGGGTCACCGGCCCGGCGGTGACCACGTTCGTGCTGCGCGCGGTCGACGAGGCCACGGGCGGCGCCGCCGCCGCGGCGAACCGTGCGGTGCTGATCAGCACCGCCGCGGCCGCCGCCGAGATCGAGTCCGCCCGTGCGGCTCTGACCAGAGGAGTCAGCGATGTCAGCTGAAAAACCTTCTTCCGCGGTGCTGTTCGACCTGGACGGCACCCTGCTGGACACGCCCGGCGCGATCGCCGAGCAGTTCGTACTGGCGGTCAAGGCCGTGACCGGCGCCGATCCGGGCGTGGGCGCGGCGCGGCGGCTGGTCGGGCGCCCGTTGCTAGAGATGTCCGCCGAGCTGTCCGGGTCGTCGGTGGATTCGGTTACCGCGCAATCGGTTTCGGAGGAATACCTGATCCGGTACCGCGAGGTGATCGTGCCCAAGGCGGCCGATCTGCTGTTTCAGGGAGTCCTGGGCGGGCTGGGCCGGCTCACGGACGCCGGGCTGGCGCTGGCGGTGGTGACCAGCAAACGACATGCCAGTGCGGAATTGATCCTGGAATCCGCGGGCATCCGCGACGCCTTCGCCGCCGTGGTCGGCGCCGACGACGTGGAATATCCCAAACCCCATCGCGCCAGCGGAGATCTGGCGCTGAGCGCACTCGGGCTGACCGGGGCCGGGCCCGCGGGCGCGGTGGTCGGCGACACCGCGGCCGATATCGCATTGGGCGACGCGCTGGGGACATTCACCGTCGGGGTGACCTACGGGGTCGGCTCGACCAGCCAGATAGCCTCCGCCACACCGGATTACGTGGCTCACACCTTCTTCGACGTAGTCGACACCCTGCTCATCCGACATCGAAAGCGAGCCAGGCCATGACCACCTGGACCCGTCCGGACATCGGACCCGTCGATCTCGACCGGTATCTCGGCACCACCGTATTCGTCCTGCCCGCCACACCCGGCCTGATCGCGCTGCACACGCAGGCACGTGACGCCGCCGCCGGTCAGGAACAGTTCGTCCGCGCCACCGGGCGCATCATCCGCCTGCTGCTGGAAACCGCGCTGTCGCATCTGGATCATCAACCGCACGCGGTGCCGACGCCCACCGGATTCGTCTACGAAGGGGTGCGAGCGGTACGGCCGGAGCTCTACGCGGTGACGATTCCGCGGGCCGGGGACGCGCTGGAGGCCGGGTTGCGCGAGATCCGGCCCGATACCCGATTCGGCAAGATCCTGATCCAGCGCGACCCGGTCACCAAGAAGCCGACGCTGCTGTATCGCAAGCTGCCCCCGGATATCGCGGGCCGTCAGGTGCTGCTGCTCGACCCGACCATCGCCACCGGCGGCACGCTGCTGACCGCCATCAACGAACTCGTCGCCGCCGGGGTGGAGGAGTCGGACATCCTCGTGGTCAATGTGCTGACCTGCCCGGAAGCGCTGGCCACGGTGTTGTCGCGACGGCCGGACATCCGGATCGTCACCTCGCACATCGATCGGACCCTGACCGATCAGGCGTTCATGCAGCCGGGTATCGGCGATTTCGGTGACCGGTACCACGGCACCGTCGCCGGCGCCTGATTCCGGGCCCGGTAGGGCGCACCCAACACCGCGCGTGAGGAGAACCGTGCATACCGCGGACAATCTCGTCGATCTCTTCGCCGAACGCCTCGCCGCGACACCGGAAGCTGTTGCGTGCCTGGATGATCGGGACACTCTGGACTATCGCGAGCTGGCCGCGCACTCGGCCGCCGTCGCCGCGTCGCTGCGCGCGGCCGGGGTGCGGCCGGGTGACACGGTCGGCGTGCTGCTGCATCCGTCGGTGCGGCTGGTCGTCGCGGTCTGGGCGATTCTGCGGGCCGGGGCCGCGTATCTGCCGCTGGCGGTGGACTATCCGGCCGAGCGGCTGACATATATGGCGAACGATGCCGAGCTGGCGCTGGTGCTCACCGACGCCGGGACCGACGAACAGGCGAGGCGGATCCTGCCGCCGCGCGCACACACCTTGCGGGTGGACGCCGCGCACGTGGAACCGCGCTCGGCACAGCTGGATTCGGCCGATTCGGCCGGTCCGGCCTACTCGATCTACACCTCCGGGACGACCGGCACACCCAAGGGCGTTGTCATACCGCATCGGGCCATCGCGCATCAACTCGATTGGCTGCGCACCGAACTCGGGCTCGGCTCCGGTGCGCGAATCCTGCTCAAGACGCCGGTGAGTTTCGATGCCGCGCAATGGGAACTGCTCGCCAACGCCGTCGGCGCGACCGTGGTGATCGCGCCCGCGGGCACCCATGCCCGTCCGGAGGTGATACTGGAACATGTTGCGCGACAGCGGATAACGATTCTGCAGTGCGTTCCGACCGTGTGGTCCGAGCTGGCCGGGCTGCCCGCCGGCGACCGGTGCGACTCGCTGCGCACGATCGTCAGCGGTGGCGAGGCGCTGCCGGGCGCGGTGGCCCGCCGGATGCGGGCGGCGTTCCCGCACGCGCGTGCGGTGAACCTGTACGGCCCCACCGAAACCACCATCAACGCGACGTGGTTCGACTTCACCGACACCGATCCGGCGCGGACCGCGGTGGTTCCGATCGGCCGGCCCGTGGCCGGGTGCCGCCTGCTGATACTGGACGAGGCGGGTGCGCCGGCGGCCGAGGGCGAGCTGCTGATCGGCGGGGTGCAGCTGGCCGACGGATATCGCGATCGTCCCGAGGCGACCGCCGAGCGATTCGTGCACCGTGGAACCGAACGATGGTATCGCACCGGGGATCTGGTGCGCGCCGACGCCGACGGTGCGCTCGAGTTCCTTGGCCGCACGGACGATCAGGTGAAGGTCAACGGCCACCGCGTCGAGACGAACGAGGTCCGGTTCTGGATCGAATCGCATCATTGGGTCCGCACCGCGGCGGTGGTGCCCTGGCAGACCGCCCGCGGCGCCACCCAGCTGGCCGCGTTCGTCGAACTCGATCCCGGCCAGGCGCCGCTGATGGATCAGGGGGCCGCCGGTCGCCACCACCGGTCCAAATCGACGCGCACCCAGGTGACGGCGCAATTGGCGAATCTGGGCATCCGTCCGGTCGGTGCGGAACCTGCGCTCGCGCTGCCGGGCGCCGAACCGACCGCCGAACAGCGGCGACGGGTGTTCGCGCGCAAGACCTATCGCACTTTCGACACCACGCCGATCTCGCTCGAGCACATCGAGGCGGTGCTGTACCAGTGGCGCGCATTTCGTCCCGCGCGCGGTGCGGGGACGCCGGACCTCGACGGGCTGGGGCGGTTGTTGCGCTGGTTCGGCCCGTTCCACAGTCCGGATCGATTGCTGCCCAAATACTCCTACGCCTCCCCGGGGGCCCTGAACGCGACCCGGATCTACCTCGAGACCGGCGGGCTGACCGGTCTCGCGGCCGGCATCTACTACTTTCATCCACTGCGGCACGCGCTGTACCGGGTGGCGGATACCGCCCGGTCCGGCATGCGGCTGCATCTGGTCGGCCTGCCGCGGGTGATCGAATCGGTCTACACCACCAACATCCGGGAGGTGTTGCAGTTCGAGGCCGGACATCTGCTCGGCATGCTGGACGAGGTCGCGGCCGAATCGGGCTGGCAGGTGAGTTCGGTTGCCGTGGAACCGGTTTCCGGCGTCACCGAGGGAGTGGTGACCGCGTCGGTGCAGTTCGGCGACGTGGCCGAACCACAGCCCGCCCCACCCGTCACCGCATGGGTGCAGGTGCACGGCCGGCGCAGTGCGGATCGGCACGGAATCTACCGATTCACCGGTGCGGGAGCGAGTTTCGTCACCGAGCAGAAGATCGAGCGCCGGCACGTCGTGGCGATCAATCAGCGCAGTTACGACGATTCCGGATTCGCGGTCGTGCTCACCGCCACCCCGCAGGCCGGATGGGCCGGATTCACCGCGCTCGGCCGCGCGCTGGCGCATCTGCAGCAGTCGGGCAGCCGCACCGGCCTGGGCTTGATGTCGGCCGGCTATGCCTCGCTGACCGGGCGGGACCTGCCGTCCGCGCGGCGGCTGGACGACATCCTGGGTCTGCGCTCGCTGAGTTATCTCGCGCTGGCCGGGCCGGTGTCCGCCGAACAGCTCGCCGCGACCGGTATGACCGAGGACACCGTGCACATGCGCGGGCCCGAGGAACTGCTCGCCGACGATCTGCGGGTGGTACTGCCGACGGCCATGGTGCCGTCGACGATCCATCTTCTGGACCGTATTCCGCTGTCGCGGAACGGGAAACAGGACCGCGCGGCCCTGTCGCGGCTGGCCGCCGAACTCGTCGTCGCCGATCGTCCGGTCGATCCGCCCGTCTCCGCGCGGGAGCGTGCCGTGGCTCGGGTGTGGTCGGAGGTGCTCGGCTACGACCCGGTCTACCGTGGTGACGACTTCTTCGCCCAGGGCGGCAATTCGATGTCGGCGCTGTGCCTGATCCGGCTGCTCGCCGAACGGCTCGGGATCACCCTTCCGGTGCAGGCACTGTTCCGGCATCCGACCATCGCCGAATTGGCCGCCGCCACGGCAGAATCCGGTCCTTCGCGGGCGGATCGGCTGCTGCCGCTGGCCGGTACCGGCTCCGCGGCCGCGACCGTTCTGTGGCCGGGGTTGGGCGGCTACCCGATGAGCCTGCGCGCCCTGGCCGGAGAGCTGGCCCAGGACGGCCACACCGTGTACGGGATGCAGGCCCGCGGCCTGAACGCCGGTGAGGTCCCGCACCGGAACCTGGCCGCCCTGATCGCCGACGATCTGGACGAGGTGCGCCGGATCCGGCCGAGCGGCCCGCTGCGGCTGGTCGGATATTCCTTCGGGGCCCGGATCGCCGCCGAGGTGGCCCAGCGCCTGCGCGCGGCCGGACGCACGGTCGAGGCGCTGGTGCTGATCGCCCCCGGCTCGCCGGTGTTGCCCGGACTGCCCGATTCCGGCGAGATCGATTACACCGCAGGGTATTTCAAGCGGGTGCTGGCCTCGGTGTTCACCGGCCGCATCGATCCGCCGTTCGGGGCCGACTTGGACGCCGTCGCTACCCGCGAGCAGTTCCTCGAGCTGATCACCGAGCGGGTGCCCGGATTCGGGCGTGAGATGGCCGAGCGGATCGTCGCGGTGGTCGAGCACACCTACCGATTCCGGTCCGAACCCAGCGGCATCGAGCCGGATCTGCTCGACCACAGCGTCTTTCTGCGGGCTCGCGGAGACGGCCCGAGTTTCGCCGACATCCCGGTCGTCCCGCTGCGTGAGCGGGCCCGGCCGGTCGGCAACCTGCCCTATCGCCACTACGAGATCGTGACCGCCGGTGCGCTCGACATCGCCGCCGCGGTTCTGGAACACCGGATGAGCCAGGAGTTGATGCCCGATGCCGCACGTTGAGATCTCGCATTTCCCAGCCGAATTGGACGAGCCCGCCAGACGCCGGCTCGAGCAGGACCTGGTCGCCGCAGTGACCCGGGCATTCGAAGTCCGCGAAGGCGCGGTGTCGATCGGACTGGCGCCCGTCGGCCCCGACGACTGGCCCGAACGCGTGTACCGGCCGCTGATCACGGACCGGCCGGACGACACCGCGCTGCTGCGGTCGCCGGACTACTGATGGCGCCCGGAGACTCCACCGCCGCACGACCGGTGACATTCGCGGCGCTGGCCGCGGTCGTCGGCGTGACCGCGCTGAACCTGCGACCGGGCATCACCGCCGTCGGCCCGGTACTCGATGCTGTGACCGGCCACTACGGCGCTGGTCCGCGGGCGGCGGGAATCATCACCGCCGCACCGGTTTTCGCCTTCGCCATCACGAGCCTGCTCGCGCCGCTGCTCCTGTCCCGGATCTCGGTGCGCAACGGGCTGCTGGCCTCGCTCGCGCTGATCGGGACCGGGCTGGCGGCACGGCCGTGGGGGGATCTGGCGGTGTTCGTGGCGGGCACCTTCCTCGCGGCGATCGGGGTCGGGCTGCTGGCGGTGCTGTTGCCGGTGGTGGTGCGCGGCAGTGGGCGGACCGGGATTCTGGTGACCACGTTCACCACGGGGCTGCAGGCGGGCGCGGCGATCGGATTCGCCGCCGTGGCGCCGCTGACCCGTGCGATGGGCGGCTGGCGTCCGGCGCTGACGCTGTGGGCTCTGCTCGCGGTGGCGGCAGGCGCGGTGGTGTGGCGTTCGGGTTCGGTTCGCGGGCACACCCGCTCCGAAGATGTTCGGCGAGAGCGCAATCCGCTCACACTCCTGCGCCGGACCCGCAGTGCTGGGCTGGCGCTGTTCTTCGGTCTGCAGGCGATGGTGGCCTTCGTCGTGATCGGCTGGCTGCCCTCGGTGCTCGAGGACGCCGGAGTGAGCGCGAGCGCGGCGGGCGGCTATCTCGGCCTGCTCACCTGTCTGGGGGTGCCGATCAGCCTGCTGGTACCGCCGCTGGTGACCGCCTCCGCGCGTCCAGCGCGCTGGCTGGCCGGATTCAGCGTATGCACCGTGGCCGGAGTGCTCGGATTCCTGATCGCGCCCGGCGCGGCCCCGCTGCTGTGGTCGCTGGTGCTCGGCGTGGGACTGTCGGTGTTCTCGCTGGCGCTGGCGGTGGTGACGGTGCGCGCGGGCAGCACGCCCGCGCCGATCGAATTCTCCAGTGCGGTACAGGGTGTCGGATATCTGATCGCCGCGCTCGGCCCGTACGCGGTCGGCGTGATCCGGCGGTTCGCCGACGGCTGGACGGTACCGCTGGGTGTGCTGCTGGCGATCGCGCTACTGCAGACGATCGCCGCCACCGCTTCCGGGGGCACAGCGAAAGATGCTGCGCCGGAGCATATTTCGAACAAGGTGGCGCAGACCGCCCCCGACGACCGGACAGAGAGGCGGTGACCCGTGCCTGCCGACAGCGTGGCGAGCGTTGCGGATCTGCTCGACGACCGCAGCCATCACATCGAATTCAACGGACACCTCACCAATCACGTCAAACACGCGGTGGTCGCCCTGGCCGGACTCGGCGCGCCCGAGGCCCTGATCCGCGATTACTACAAGACTTACGCGCAACTGACCGCGTACGGATTCCCGCTCGAACCCGCCCGTTCCTCGCCCGGGGTGATCTACTCGGGCAATTGGCGCGAGTTCCTCGGGCAGCGCGCGCATTTCGCCGCCTACTGCGGATTCTTCGATGCGGAGATCGCGCGGCTCGGCACCACCGCGACGGTGGCTCACTACGCGCCGGAACTGCTGCGCGGCTGGATCGGCGCGTTCACCCATGCCGCGATCCACCTCGGCTGGGCGGTGTGGGCCGAACATCCGGGCATGATCGCGGAAGCACTCGCCTACCTGGCCTTCTCGTTCGTCCCGGTGGTCGACGAGGCCCGGCGTCCGGCGGGCTCGGCCGAGCCGGGGCCGTGGGATTCGCTGCTGGCGCTGAGCCGGAGCTGGGCGCACGACGATGCCTTCGGCGCCACCGTGCGAAGCGTCATCTCGGACACCGACGCGGTGACCCAACTGCATCCCGAACTCAACCGCTCCGGACTACAGGCCCGGGTGGCCGCCGTCGCGCACAGTGGCATCGGGGAGCTGGCGTCGCGATCGCGATGGGCGGCAACGTTCTCCGCCGATGCGCGGCAGGCCGGCGTTCGTCGCGCGATCACCCTGCTGTATCTGGCCCAGCCCGGAGATTTCGTGGTGCTGCACCTGATCACCTCGCTGTTCGCCGTCGAGGTCGTGGCCCGGACGCTGGATTCCGAACAGGCCACCGCGCGGCTCTACGACCTGTACTGGGCCGGTGCGCGGATCATCCTCGCGGCCGAGCGGAAAATCCCACGGCCGGACAAGCTGCGCGAGCTCGCCGAGCTGTTCCCGGCGAACGACCGGGACCATTCCGATTCCGCCGCGGCGGAATTCGGCGTCATTGCGCGGCGGTCCTGGCTCGAGGAAGAGGAACACAATCCCAAGCTGGTCTTCGTACTGCGGCAGTGGTGGAACGAGCGGGGCTGGAACGGCTACCGGCATGCCGCCGGGCAGTTCACCCGAACCCCCGAGCTGCCACCGAGTTTCGCCGAACCGCCCACCGAATGACCATGCCCGCATCGCAATCCGACCGAACGAACAGGACAATGCTCGTGACCGAGGTGATCTCGACCGACCTGCAACGCCAGCTGGACAAACGATACGGCCCCGGCGCACCGCGCGCCGGTACGGTGGGCAACGCCACGCTGGAGGTGCTGCTGCGGCACCGCACGGTGCGGCGCTTTCTGCCGGGCGCGATCGGCGAGGACGAACTGGGGGTCATCCTCGCGGCCGCGCAATCGGCCTCCACCTCGGCGAATTTCCAGTTCACCAGTGTGGTGGTGATCGACGATCCGGCGGTGCGGGCCCGACTGGCCGAACTGGCCGGCAATCAGCAATTGATCCTCGACGCGGCGGTATTCGTGGTGTGGGTGGCGGACTGGTCGCGCAATATCGCGCTCGCCCGCGAACACGGGCACAGCATCGAGGCGACCAGCTATCTGGACAGCGCGATATCCAGCATCGTCGATGTCACCCTGTCGGCGCAGAACGCCGCCGTGGCGGCCGAATCACTCGGCTACGGAATCACTTTCGTGGGCGCGCTGCGCAACAACATCGACGAGGTGATCGAGCTGCTGCGCCTGCCGGAGTGGACCTTCCCGGTGTACGGGCTGGCGATCGGCATCCCCGATCCGGCCGACCCGGCCGATGTCAAACCGCGGTACGGACAGAGCGTCGTGGTGCACCGCAACGCCTACACCCCGCCCGCCGAGGCCGACGTCGCCGACTATCTCGAGCGCATCAACGGCTACTACCGCGACCAGGAACTGCCCGAGGACTGGGTGAAGAACCGGCTGGCGGGCCGGATCTCGACCAAGGAGAGCCTGCACGGCCGTCAGGGGATCCGAAATACCTTCCACGGCCAGGGTTTCGAACTGAGATAAGGCCACAGGAGCGCAACGATGCACAGAATCAGCCCCATCGCCCGGACCGTCGTGGTCGCCGTGGCCGCGCTGCTACTGGCCGGGATCGCGGGCTGCGGCGCCCAGGCCGGCAGCTCGGGCGAGGAGATCATCTACATCACCGACGCCCCCATCGGGCAGAACGAATTCCTGCGGCTCGGCAAGACCGGCACCGAACAGGCCGCCAAGGCGTTGGGCGCGACCGCGCGGACCTACGAGAGCACCGACGAACAGTCTCGCCGCTCGAATCTGGAGGCCGCGGTCCAACGACATCCGGCCGCCATCGTGCTGATCACCTACGAATTCAACGATCTGGCCGGTGAATTCGCCGAGAAGTATCCGGATCAGCAGTTCGTCCTGGTGGACGCGTGCCCGGCCGAAATACCGGCCAATCTGCGGTGTGGCACGTTCAAGGCGTACGAGCCGTCCTACCTGCTGGGGGTGGAGGCCGGTCTGCTCGACCGCAGCGGGCACGTCGGCACGGTGGCCGCACGCGATTCGGCCTTCTTCCACCAGTGGTCCGATGCCTTCGCATCCGGGGCGCGGAGTGTGAACCCGCACGTGACCGATACCCAGCTGTTCGTCGGCGGCGACAACGCGGTCGGCGACCCGGCCCGCTCGAAAGAGTTGGCGCTCACCGCGGTTCAGTCCGGAGTCGATCAGGTCTACGGGGTGACCGGCGGCGGCAACGGAGGCGTCTTCGAGGCGGCCGCGCAGAGCCGGGTGCTGGCCTACGGCGTCGATGTGAACCAGTGCCCGCAGCAGCCGGGCGTTGTGGTGGACAACGCGATCAAGCGGGTCGACAAGGTCGTACTGGATCTGCTGACCCGGATTCACCAAGGCAAACCCGGCGGCACCTCGACCGCGTTCGGGCTGGCCGAGGACGGATCCACCGTCACCAGCCTGACCGCGGAGGCGGCCGCGAGCGGTTGCGCGATTCTGCAACATCCGGACGTGCTCGCGCGGGTGCGCAAGGCGCGCGACGACATCGTCGCGGGCCGGATCGCGATCCCGCACGCGGACAAGTGAATTCGCGATGCACACACTGACCCTGGACGCGATCACCAAACGATTCGGTCCGGTACTCGCCGACGACGCGATTTCGCTGACCGTGCGCGCGGGCCGGATACTCGGGCTGATCGGTGAGAACGGCGCGGGCAAGTCGACGCTGGTCTCGATCCTGTACGGGCTGCACCGGCCGGATTCCGGACGCATCCTGATCGACGGACTCGAGGTGCGGTTCCGTTCCCCGGGTGATGCCATCGCGCACGGACTGGGCATGGTGTTCCAGCATTTTCAGCTGTTCGCCGACATGTCGGTGCTGGAGAACGTCGTGTACGGCGCGGAGCCGGGGCGCTGGGGACTGCTGGACCGCAAGGGCGCCGCCCGTCGGGTCGCGGCCTTGGCCGCGGAGTACGGCCTGGACGTACCGCTCGGCGAGCCGGTCGGCACACTGCCGGTCGGGGTGCTGCAACGAGTGGAGATCCTCAAAGCGCTCTACCGCCGAGCCGAAGTGCTGATCCTGGACGAGCCCACCGGCGTGCTGACGCCCCCGGAGACTCGCGCACTGTTCCGGGTGCTGCGCACGCTGGCCGACCAGGGACACGCGGTTCTGCTGATCACTCACAAGCTGGACGAAATCGCCGCTGTGGCAGACGAAGTCGTCGTCCTGCGGGACGGGCGGCGGGTGTTCCACGCCGACGTCGCCGCGACCACCCCGGCGGACCTGGCCCGGCATCTGACCGGGCGCGAGATCGATCTGCGACCACGCCGTGCGGTGCGCCCGCCGGGCGATCCGGTGCTGATCGTCGAGCGCGTGGTCACCGCGGGGGCCGGACGGGCCGCGCTGGACGGGGTGTCGTTGACCGTGCGCGCGGGGGAGATCGTCGGGGTCGCGGGCGTGGCGGGCAACGGTCAGGAAATTCTCGCCGCGATCGTCGCCGGAACGCGCGTCCCGGACTCCGGCGCGGTCACCCTCGGCGGACACGATGTGACCACCTGGGACAACGCCCGTCGCCGGGAGGCCGGACTGACCCACATCCCCGAGGACCGCAACAGTACGGGCGTCGCGCTGGACGCGAGCGCGACCACGAATCTGGCCGCCGGATTCCATCGCCGCGCACCGCTCGGCGACCGCGGACTGATCAGCCCGCGGGCCATGCGTGCGCATGCGCGAGAACTGATCGCGCGCTTCGGTATCCGGGTCGCCGATCCGGACGCGGCGGTGCGTGGCCTGTCCGGAGGCAATGTGCAGAAACTCGTGGTGGCGCGCGAGCTGGCGCATCGCTCGCCCTTCCTGCTGGCCGAACAGCCCACGCGCGGAATAGATCTGGGCGCTGTCGAATTCGTGTACCGGCAGCTGGACGAGTATCGGTCCGAGGGCGGTGCGGTGCTGCTGATCTCGAGCGAGCTGAGTGAACTGCTCGCCCTGGCCGATCGGATCGTCGTGCTGGCCGACGGCGGCGTCGTCGGTGATTTCGCCGCTGCCGAAGCCGATTCCGAGCGGATCGGCGCGCTGATGGCAGGCCCGGCGATCGCGGCGGAGCGGATATGACCGCAGCGATGGGCGTACTGCGCCGGCTCAGGGATTCGGGGGCCGCCGTCGCGGACCGCGCGACCGCGATCGCGGTGACCCTGGGAGCGACCGCCGCGCTGTTCGCGGGTACCGGTCACGACCCGATTGCGGTGTATCGCAGCATGTTTCAGGGCTCGCTACTGGGGCCGGGACTCGTGACAACGGTGCAGCAGACCGTCGTGGTGGTCGGACTGAGCCTGGGGTTGTCGTTCGCGTTCCGGGCGGGCCAGTTCAATCTCGGTGCGAGCGGGCAATTCGTGCTCGGTGGTGCGGTGGGCGCGGTGGTGGCGTTGTACTGTCCCGGCCCCGGCTGGTCTGTCGTGCCGGCGGCGCTGGCCGCGGCGACGGTGGCGGGCGCATTGCTGGCGACGGTGCCCGCGGTGTTGTTCACCGGCTTGTCCGCGCCGGTGTTCGCGACCTCGCTGCTGCTGAACTATCCGGTGCTCTCGCTCACCTCCTATCTGATCACCACCCGGCTGAAGGATCCGTCCTCGGACCTGGAGGCATCCCGGCCCGTCGCCGTCGATCGGCGGATTCCCGCGCTCGCCCCGCCGCACTCGGGTCGCGGACATTTCCTGGAATCGGTTTTCGGACAACGAAATCCGATCACGCTGCTGGGTTCGGAGCTGAATTGGTCACTGCTCGTGGTGGTGCTGATCCTGGCCGCGGTCCTGCTCATCGAGCGACGCTCGGCACTCGGCTTCGAGACCGGGCTGATCGGGCTCAATCCCCGCATGGCCGCCGCGGTCGGCATCCGCACCGATCGCGCGATCGTGCTGGCGCTGGCGATCGGTGGCGCGATCGCCGGGGTGATGGGTGCGCTGGTTGTACTCGGCGCACACTACCGGCTGATCGACGGCGCGCTGGACGGCACCGGATATCCGATCACGGCCCTGCTGGTGGTGATGCTGGCGCGCAACAGTTCGGTCGCGGTCGTGGTGGTCGGGTTCCTGTTCACGGCCATCGGCGTGGGCGGACAGGAGGTGGAACGTGATTACGGCCTGTCGTCGTACGTGTCGACGGTGATCCAGGCGCTGGTGGTGTTCCTGGTGTCGATGCGGATCACGAGGTGGCGGCCGCGGCCGGGCCTGGTACGGACACCGGTCGAAGAGGTCCGCTCGTGAACCTGCCGGGATTGCTGGTGTCCTCCCCGGTACTGGCCGCCGTGGTGCGCGGGCTGGCGCCGCTGGTGCTGCTCGGGCTCGGCGGGCTGATCTGTCAGCGGGCCGGGGTGTTCAATGTCGCGCTGGAAGGTGTGCTGCTCACCGGCTGTTTCGCCGCGGTCGCGGGCAGCGCGTGGTCCGGCAGCGCACTGATCGGGGTGCTCGCCGCAGCGGCGGCGGGTGTGCTGGTCACCTTCGCGCTCGCGCTGGGCACGATCGGGCGGCGCGGCGACCCGCTGGTACTGGGCACCGCACTGAATATCGTCGTGTCCGGGCTGACCACATTCCTGCTGCAGGCGATATTCCACGTGCGCGGCACCTACCAGCGTCCGGATCTGGCACGGCTGCCGCACTGGTTCGCCGGGGTGTCGGTGCCCTGGATCGGTCCCGCCATCGCGGCGCTGAGTCCACTGGGATGCCTTGCGATTCTTGCGATTCCGGCGGTCCACGCATTCCTGCGGCACACCGTGCCCGGTATGCGATTGCGCGGTGTGGGCACCGATGCGGCCGCCGCGGAATCGCTCGGCATCCGCCCGGACCGGTACCGGTTCGCCGCCCTGCTCGCCGCGGGCCTCTTCGGAGGCCTGGCCGGAGCCGAATTGTCGCTCGGTGCGGTGGCGCTGTTCACCGAGAACATGTCGGCCGGTCGCGGCTGGGTGGTCGTGCTGGTCCTGCTGATCGCCAACGGACGCCTGCGCGCGCTGCTACTGACCCTCGTCGTCTACGCCTACGCCCAGGCCGTCGGATTCCGCCTGCAAACCGTCGGCCTGCCGATGCAATTGTCCGACGCCGCACCGTATCTGGCGATAATCGTGGTACTTGTCCGCGCCGGTGCGCGCACCCGGCGCAGGAGATCCACACCGGCAGTATCCGATCGAGCGTGAGCGCGAATCATCGTTCGGGGACGGCCTTCAGGAGGTGGCGAAGCGGGTCGCGATGTCGGCGGCTGTCACGGTGGCGAGCTCGACGAGGAACGGGACTCGTTCGGGGATCATGAGGGTGGTGGGGCCGCGGAGGCCGAGAGCGAAGCGGCAGTCTCCCGCTGGGGTGAGGATGGGTAGGCCGATGGTGCGGAAGCCGGGGTCGAGTTCTTCGTCGTTGTAGGCGTAGCCGCGGGCGCGGGTGTTGTCCAGTTCGGTGCGGAGTTCGGTTGGGGTGGAGACGGATCGGCTGGTGCCCTCGTCGTAGGGGAGTGTGTCGAGGAAGTCGTCGGGAGTGTCGGACCAGGCGAGCAGGGCCTTGCCGAGGGCGCTCGCGTGCAGGGGCAGGCGCACGCCCATCAGGCGGTGTCCGTCGGTTTCGCGCCAGCGACTGGTGCCGAGCAGCACGGCGTGAATGCTGTGGCGGATGGCGACCGAGGCATTCGCGCCTGTGGTGGCCGCGAGCTGCTCGAGGCTGGGCTCGGCGAGATAGATCCGATGCTGGCGGTACGCGATCTGGCCGTATTCGGCCAGCGCTCCGCCCATGCGGTACCGGCTCGAGGCTTCGTCCTTGTCCAGGAACCCGGCCTGGACGAGGGCGGTGAGCAGCCGGTGGGTGGTGCTGATCGCCAGCCCTTGCTGACGGGCGACTTCCGATACGCCGCGGTCCTCACCGTCGCGGAAACAGTCGAGGACCGACAGGGCGCGGGTGACGGTCTGCACACCGGAGGATTCCACGATGCCGACCGTAACACGATCGGGTAGCGCGGGCGGCGCGACCTTTCCAATATTCGGAAGACGGCCCGAGGCTGACTTTGGTTCAGTGTGCGCGAAAACCTGTTCTGCTGAATGGGAGTACCCAGTGAACTGGGTGCCGGCACCCTCGCATCTGAACGGCTGATCTGTCAAGCTTTCCGATCTACGGAAAGCATTACCTCGTATCGAATCCCGCCCGGACCTACTGTCGCCGAGTAGTCGCTCGACTTCGGTCGATGAATTCGGAAGAGGTGCTCCACAATGTTCCGCACGCGCAGGCCACACGGCTGGCATCTGGCGCTCGCGCTCGCTCCCGTCGTCGCTCTGGCCGCGGCGTGTGGCTCCGGGGCCGCTACCGACGCGGGCCCGGGCAAGGAGTTGGTCTTGAAGGTCGCCGATCCGGGTAATTCGGGTCCGCTGGCGGTTGCCAAGCGGGACGGGACCTTCGACAAGGCGCTGGCCCCACTCGGCGCGAAGGTCGAATGGGTCACCACCACACCGGGTTTCAGCTCCATGCTGAAGCTGTTCAACACCCGGCAACTCGACGTGTCCGGGGCCGCGTTCAGTCCCGTCGTTGGCGCACTGTCCAAGGACGTGGCCGTGCGGATCGCGGCGGTGCAGGATCCGGCGGGCAAGGACCAGAGCGGCATCATCGCCACCAAGGCCTCCGGTATCCACTCGGTGACCGATCTGGTCGGCAAGCGGGTCGCGGTGAATCCGGCGGGCAAGGGTGAATATATCCTGCTCAAAGCTCTGGCCCAGGCCGGGGTCCCGGCCGGCAAGGTGACGCGTGTTCCGTTGCAGCAGAAGGACGCCGCCTCGGCCTTCGCCACCGGCAAGGTCGACGCGTGGGCCTCGTTCCTGGTGCCGTATCAGGAGGCCAAGGCGAACGGCGGCGTCGAGATCGCCACCGAAAAGAGTATCGGTTCCAAGGACAACACGGTGGTGGTGTTCCGCACCGAAATCCTCGACAAACGACCGGAAGTCGCCGCCAAATATCTCGAAGTGCTGCAAGGCCTGACCGTCCAGCAGCACGACAACCCGACCGCGTTCGAGAACGTCTTCGATCGCAGCGGGCCTACGGCGCTGAGCGGCGCGCGGCTGGCGGACGCGCTGCGGGTCGACGCCGAGGCGACCGTTCCGCGGCTGCCGCGGGACTCCGATGCCGCCGACCTCGCCGATGTGGTGAACCTGTTCGCGGACAACGGCGTCATCAGCCGCAAGATCACCGCCGCCGACATCTTCTACGACCTGAAGGCCAAACTGAGCCCCGATCAGCTGGCCGCGGTGCAGAAGGGGCGCTGAGATGACCGTCGTCGCCGCTCCCGCCGAATCGGCGGGCCCGCTCGCACCACCGCGCAGCAGAGTCGAGAAGCGCAGGCCCGCATGGCTTTCGGTGCCGCTGCGCATCCTGCTGCCGGCGCTGGTCGTGGCCGGCTGGTGGATCGGTTCGGCGAGCGGCGCACTGTCGCCGCAGGTGCTGGCCGGGCCGCCGAAGGTCTGGTCGGCGTTCACCGAACTGGCGCGCAGTGGCCAGCTCGCGGACTTCGCGCTCGCCTCGTTCACCCGCGCGGCCTTCGGCGTCCTGCTGGGAGTGACCGCGGGTCTGCTACTCGGGCTTGCGGCCGGATTGTCCAGTCTCGGTGAGGAATTGGTCGACTCCACGATGCAGATCGTGCGCGCGGTCCCGTTCCTGGCGCTGGTGCCGCTGTTCATCGCGTGGTTCGGTATCGACGAGCTGTACAAGGTGCTGCTCATCGCGGTCGCCACCATCGCGCCGATGTACGCCTACACCTACCTCGGGGTGCGCAATGTGGACCGCAAGGTGGTGGAGGCGGCACGCGGATTCGGCCTGACCGGTCCGCGGCTCGTACTCGAGGTGATCCTGCCCGCGGCGCTGCCGGGCGTGCTGATGGCGCTGCGAGTGTGCCTGTCCATCAGCATCACCGGTCTGATCGCCGCCGAACAGGTCGGTACCAGCAAGGGCGTCGGATACCTGGTCACCCTCGCCCAGGAATACAACCGGACCGACTACATGGTCCTGTGTGTCGTGCTCTACGCGCTGCTGGGCCTGATCTTCGACGGCGTGGTCCGGCTGATCGAACGTTTCGCGATGCCGTGGCAGCGACAGGTGGCGATCCGATGACCGTCGTGGACGAATCGCGCACGGCCGCACCGGCGGCAGTGCGCATCGAGGGGTTGCGAAAAGCATTCGGCGACAAGGTTGTTCTGGACGGTGTGGATCTGACCATCCGCCGCGGCGAATTCGTGGTGCTGCTCGGTCCCAGCGGCACCGGCAAGACGACCCTGCTGCGTCTGCTCACCGGACTGGAGGTACCGGACGCGGGACAGGTGCTGGTGCCCGCGGTCCGCACCACCGTCTACCAGGAGCCCCGGCTCATCCCGTCCAAGCGGGTACTGGCCAATGTGGTTGTCGGGCAGCGCCGCGCGAAGTCGACGCGCGATGCGGGCCTGCGCGCCCTGGCCGAGGTGGGGCTCGACGGGAAGGCGCGGCAGTGGCCGGCCACCCTGTCCGGCGGTGAGGCCCAGCGCGCGGCGCTGGCCCGCGCCCTGGTCCGGGAACCCGAACTGCTGTTGCTGGACGAGCCGTTCGCCGCCCTGGACGCGCTGACCCGGTTGCAGATGCAGGATCTGGTCGGCGACCTCGTGGCCCGGCATCGCCCCGCCGTGCTCATGGTCACGCACGACGTGGACGAGGCGGTACGGCTCGCCGACCGCGTCCTGGTCCTGGACCGCGGCCACTTCGCCGTCGACATCGACATCGATCTCACCCACCCCCGGGACCGCACGGATCCCGCCGCGCTGCGCTATCGGGCCGCGCTGCTCACCGAACTCGGCGTCGGACACGTCGCCGACAACCACTGGACCCCTTGAGCTTCAGGAGTATTCGATGACCGACACACTCTGGTACACGCGCTGCCCGGTCCCCACCGCCAGCGGTCTGGCGCACAGCCTCGGCTGGCTGGGGGATACCGCCCAGCGCAATGGCCTGCGGTTCGCCGTCCTGCAGGATGCCGGGCCGGAACTGGCCGGATCGCACTTCGATCACGGGCTGTCCGGACTGATCCGCGAGGGCGGCAATGTGCCCGCCATCGCCGCCAGGGCGCAGGGTTCGCCGACCCGGCTGATCGGTCTGACCTGGATCGACGAGGCCCAGGCAATTCTGGTGGGCCCGGATTCCTCGGTGCGCACACCCGCCGAGCTGGCCGGGCTGCGGATCGGTATTCCGGCCTGGGCGCAGGACCAGGCGCGCAGCTTCCCGCGAGCGATGGCGTTGCACGGCTTCACCAGCGCCCTGCGCCTGGCTGGGCTCGGCCTCGCCGATGTCACCGTCGTCGAGTTGGGTGTCGAACGAGATCCGCAGGTGCGCACCGAGATTCAACAGCGTGATCGTCGAGTGACCTGGGGAGCGGAGGAACTCGTTCGCGGTGAGGTGGACGCCATCTACGTCAAGGGCGCACGCGCCCAGGAAGTCGCCGCACAGCACGGCTTGCGGGTGGCCGTGGACCTCGATGCCACCGAGACGAGACGGCTGCGCGTGAACAACGGCACCCCGCGCCCGATCACGGTCCACCAGCATCTGCTCGATACCGCTCCGGAAGTGGTGATCGGATTCCTCGCCCAGAGTTTGCGCGCCGCGGACTGGGCCGCCGACAACCTCGACGGTGTGCGCAGCGTGCTGCAACGCGAAACCCTTTCCGGCCCCGAAGGTGTCGAGGCGGCCTACGGAACGGACTTCCACCGCGGCCTGCATCCGACACTGGACGAGGATCGGGTGGAACTCCTGGGCGTGCAGAAGCAGTTCCTGTACACACACGGGTTCCTGACCGCCGACTTCGATCTCGAATCCTGGGTTGCCTCCGAGCCACTGGCGCGGGCCCGCGAGCTCGTCGCCGCCGGGAAGGTAGCGGCATGACCGAATTCCTGTGGCGGCTGCCCACTCGCGGCGACGGTCGGCGCGCCCGCCCCGAACTGCGCCACCGGGGCGGCTTCTCCGATCCGGCACCCACCCCTTCGACGGGCATCAGCGCTCCGCGACCGGCCGATCGCGAGCCCACCGACGTGCGGTCCGGGCGCTTCGGGCCCTTCGACGACCTGCATCAAGTGATCGACGCCGCCGAACTGGCCGGACTCGACGGCGTTCTCGCCCCCTACGATCCGCTCGGTGAGGAATCCTGGATCGTGGCGGGGGGAGCGTTGCGCGCGACCCGCCACAGCCGGGTCGTCGTCGAATTCCAGCCCGCCTTCGGCACTCCCGTGTACGCGGCCAAGATGTCGGCGACCCTGCAGCGATTGTCGGGCGGGCGGCTGGGATGGCGGCTGGCAGTGGATACCGGCACCGAGGACGGGCGCAGCCGTGGCGACCACGTGAGTGGAGACGATCGCTACACCCGCGCCGCCGAATTCCTCACCGTCGCACGTGGGGTCTGGAATTCCGAACCCGTGCCGGGCGCCGGATTTCGCGGCACCGGAGTCGAATTCGCGGGGGAGTACTTCGACGTGATCGACGGTGGTTTCCGTGGCGTACTGTCCGGCCTGCCGTTCCCCGAAGTCCAGCTGTCCGGCACTTCGGCTGCCGCACTGGATCTTTCGGCCCGGCACGCCGATGTTCACCTGTTCACCGAAACGCCGGACGGTCCGGCCGAAGGACTGGCGGCGCTGCGAGCCCGCACCACCGAGACCGGCCGCACCGTGCGCGCCGGGCTCGAACTGCCGATCATTGCCCGCGAAACCGAGGGCGAGGCCTGGGCGCGCGCGGAAAGGCAATGGCGGGAGGTGCGTCCGGAAGGTCCCGGTGCGCGCTCGCTGGACTCGGGGGACGGGCGCTGGGCCGGCTTCGACGCGCTCGGCCATCCGCAGACCATCGGCCTGGTCGGTAGCTACGAGCAGGTGGCCCGGCAGCTTCGGGCATACGCCGCAACCGGTTTCGACACCGTCGTACTCACCGGCCACCCGCACATCGAAGAAGTGCACCGCGCCGGCGAGCACCTGCTGTTCCTCGCCGATCCGGCCACACGAACGCTGAAGGAGGCCGCGGTATGACCATCGATATCTACTGGCGCATCGGCATGGAAGGCGACCACGCCTCGCTGCGCACCCCGCGCCGCTACAACCGCGGCAACGCCGCCGGGTACGGGCCGGGTAATATCGCTCCCGCCATCCGTGGCGGAGAGCTGGACGGCTACAGCTACATCGACCATGTCGCCGCCGTCGCCAGAGCGAGCGAGTCCGCCGGATTCCTGGGCGGGTTGCTGCCCTCGTTCCCGGTCACCGAGGATCCCTGGGCCTTCGCCGCCGCACTGGCCCGCGAGACCACCACCTACCGGTTCATGGTCGCCTTCCAGCCGGGCTTCCTGCACCCGGTCCAGGCCGCGCGCATGTCGGCGAGCTTGCAGCGTGCCACCGGCGGCCGGCTCGTCTACAACATCATCAGCGGTGGTGGCGGGCCTGCCCAATTATGGTGGGGCGACAAGGTTTCCCACGATGACCGCTATGCCCGCACCACTGAATTCCTCGACGTGCTGCGCGGAGTCTGGGATGGCGCCCCCTACTCGCACGACGGCCGCTTCTTCCGCACCGAGGGCGCCGCGCTGCCGCCGGGCCTGGCCGGTCAGCCCTTCCCGGAGGTGTACTTCTCCGGATCCTCGGGCGCGGCGGTCCAGGCCGCGGGCCGGCATGCGGACTACTACCTGTCCTGGCTCGAGCCGTTCGGCGACCTACGCGCCAAATTCGACGGCGTCCGCGCCCACGCCCAGAAGATCGGTCGCACACCGAAATTCGCGGTCCGCATCGACATCCTGGCCCGGCACACCGAGGAGGCGGCCTGGGACGAGATCCGCAAGGGCTGGGCCTTCGTCGACCGGGAGGCGGCCAACCGTGCCGCGCAAGGCGATTCGGTGGGCGCGGGTCGCATCAAGGGCTGGGTGCCCGAAACCATCACCGGCTACCGGGATCTGGAGGTACAGCCCAACGTGTGGTGCGGGTTCAGCCTGATTCGCGGCGGCCCCGCCTTCGGCCTGGTCGGCAGTTACGAACAGGTCGCGCACCGCCTGGACGAGCTGATCGACCTCGGCGTCGACGCGTTCATCCTCGCCGGTAACCCACACCTGGAAGAGGCCTACCGCGTGGGGGAGGAAGTGCTGCCACTGCTCGGCCGCTCCCGCCTGACCACCACTTCCGGTGCGCCCGCGCTCACCCACGCCCACTAGGAGAAATCATGACCAGCACCGAGATTCGGCTCAGTGACACCGTGGCCGACTTCGTCGCCGCCGCGACCCGCGACGCCGAGAAGGCGTTCCGGGTGTTCCGCGACACCGGCACCGTGACCGGCAACGGAACCGTCAACTTCGTCGAGCGCGTGCCCGGGGCGGAGATCGCCGTCGCACTGAACGAACCCGGGCCCTGGGCCGAGGACCGCGGCGTGCGGCCCGTAGTGGCGACGTTCGACGGAGAAGTGCTGTCCGGCAACGGCTCCGCCGGTTTCGTCACCGGCTACGCCCCGGTGTTCCGTGCCCATCCCGAGATCACCTCCGTGGTGCACGTGCACAGTCCCTGGCTGGGCGGCTGGGCCCAGACCCACCGCACCTTCCCCATCCGCTACGCGGCGGTGCAGCGCCTGACCCTCTCACGGGAGATCCCGCCGCACATCGATCGCAGCATCGGCGCGGGTGCGTTCGTCCTGGACCGGCTCACCAAGGATCCCGACCTGATCGCCATCTTCGAGGCCAACGGCGGCGCGAACGTCATCGGCCGCGCCGGACTCCTGGATCTGGCGAAACTGGTGGTGCTGCTGGAGGAGGGCGCGCAGTACCAGGCGATCGCCGAAACCCTCGGCGGCTCGGTCGAATTCGACAAATCCAATCTGGCCGTGCAGTGGGGCCGGACCGGCCTGGCCGACGAGGCCCGCCGCCGCGGTCTGATCTGACCTTCCCGCAACAACTTTCGAGGAGCACCCGTGACCGTTCGTGTCGGCTACTTCCCGCACAACAACTCCCTGTTCGTCCTGCGCCACCGCGGCATCCTGGAACGCGCACTACCCGATGTGGAATGGGTGGATCTGCGCGCCCTGCCCCAGCCCGGCCGCGCCGACGTGAAATCCGCGCTGCCGTCGGTGCATTCGGACTACCTGTTCACCGAAGGCGGCTACGACTTCATCGGCACCGGCTTCACCCCGCCGATCACCGCACTCGGCAACGACCGCGACATCGTGTACGTCGGCATCTCCGGACCTCGCATCGAGAACGGGCGCCTGGTCACCGAAGCGGGCAACGGAATCGAGTCGGTGGCCGACCTGAAGGGCAAGCGGGTCGGGATCGCGCACGGATCCTGGCAGACCACCCTGCTGCTGTTCGCGCTGGAGAAGGCAGGACTGGGCTGGGCCGATATCGAACCGGTCGACACCGACGTCCACGACGGCGGCGCGCTGCTGCTCGACGGCTCCCTCGATGCCTGGGTCGGCGCCTACCCGGGCCTGACCGCGGTCGAATCCGCCGCGACATTGCACACCCTCATCGACACCGAGTCCGTGTTCAGCCACCCCTCCCTGTGGTTCACCCGGCGCGAGTTCGCCGAGAACAACCGACCCGCGCTGGAAGCCATCATCACCGCGCTGCACGAATCCGACGCCTGGATCGTGGAGAATCCGCGCGCCGCGGCCCAGTACTTCGTCGACGATGTAGTCGCCCGGGGCGGCACCGCCGACCTCGACGCCTGGGAGGCCGCACTGCGCGGCCGCCCATTCGGGATCGGCCCGGTGACCGAGGAATTCCTCGACGAACAGCAGCACGCCGCCGACCTCCTCGCGGCGAACAGCCTGCTACCCAGAACGATTCGAGTCCGCGACGCGGTGGAACCCTCGATCGGAGATTTCGTCGTCAAGACGGCTACCGCGAACTGATCCCGTCATTTCGGCGTCGCAGAGCCGCGACGCACACAGGTCCCGCGGCGTCGACCGTTGACGTCCCCCACCGATTGGGTTCCAACTCGGGTTGCCGACTGACAGCCTTACCGAAAGATGGTCACTGCTGGAGAAGATCTCGTTCGCGGGCAAGGAATTCGGCGAAGGTTGTGGCCCGCTGTCCAGTGAGGTCCTCGACCGCGGAGGTGACCTCGGCGAGCGAGCCGGCTGCGACGTCGGCGTAGAGGGCGGCCACATCGGTGGCGAACGTGGCGGGCCGGCCCTGCGCGATGAGCTTGTCGGCGAAATCGGCTGGCGGCAAGTCGATGTAGGACACGGTCCGTCCGAGAACGCACGAACGCCCAGCAGTGCGGCCAGGAAGGCGTGCCTGCGGGTCTGCTCGACCTGCCCGGCGCCGGCCGCGTGCGGACGCGCGCCGCAATCGGGAACTGCTGCTGACCGCGGCCGACGCCGTGTTCGCCGCGAACGGTTCCGACGCGCCGCTGGAATACGTGGCGCGGCGTGCCGGTGTGGGTGTCGGTACTTTGTACGGGCATTTTCCGACTCGCCGAGCACTGATCGCGGCGCTGCTGGCCGATCGCAACGAGACGTTGTTCGCACATGGCGACCGACTGCTGGACGAGACGGTCACGGCCGTCACCGTGGATATGTGGGTCCGCGCGGTGGTCGAGCATGCCGCCACATATCGTGGTCTTGCCGCAGCCTTGACCGAGAGCCTCGACGACGACGGCAGCGAGTTGCACGAGTCGTGTGTGCGCATGAACCGGATCGGTGAGCAACTGGTCGACCGAGCAGCGCGGTCGGCGGCAATCGACGCCGACGTCACTGCCGCCGACGTCTTCACGCTCATCAGCGCAGCGGCATGGATTCGTGAGCAGACCAGCCCCGATCAAGCAAACCGTCTGATCAGCATATGCCTCGGCGGTATGCGTTCACAGCTCGATTCGACGATCGCGAATCGGGATGACGGCTGACCTCGCAGACATGCGAGCATGTATGGCCCGCGCCTGGAGACAACCAAAACGTGGCTGTTCAGTGGGGGCACACAGCGGTGCGGCACAGACTCGCGCCCGACGCGGGAAGATCGTCCGAGACTGCTCGGGAATGCCGATTGCGCGACGGTGGATTCTGTCAGTCCGCTACGCCATGCCGGCCGAAGGCTCGGCCGAAGGTTGCGACCGCGTTCTGGACGACTTCGCGCAACTCGGATTCGGGTATTCGTCGGGTGCCCATGCGGGTGCGGGCTTCCAGCGGCGCGGTGAGCAGGGCTCCGAAGTGCTCGGCGGCGGTGGCGGGGGCGCTGACGAGATTCAACTCGCCGTCCAGCGCGAGTTTGGCCAGTCGCGCGGCCAGTGCGTCGTTGACCCGGTCGGTGGCCTTGTCGTTGACGATGTCGAGTAGGTCCGGCATGGTCGGCATCTGCGCGTACAGCAGTCGCCGCAGAGCCTGGGAACCCTCGTCGCAGTAGCACTCGGCGCATGGTCGAGATGTACCCGGATTGGGGCAGCGAAGTGGAGGCCTTGTTCGCTGCTGCTGGGGCCGCACCAGCTCCGTCGAAAACGGCTTCCGGCGAGCCCGACTGACAGGCGCTCCACGGGTGTTGTCGAATGTCATTGACGGCGGCTGGAGTGGTTCGAGCCCCGTATGCTGCAGCGAGGGCGATAGGCCCGCTGGTGGACGTGCATTGAGACGCTGCGGGTGTGGGTGAAGAAGGCGCTCGCGCAGGGTGCCCCGGTTACGAGCGATGCGGTGTCAGGGAGGAAATGTGGATATCACCCAGTTGATCCTCGATGACCATCACGAGCAGCGGCGGCTGTTCGCGATTGTGGAGCAGATCGATCGGGGGGACACCGGTGCGTTGGGGGCGGTCTGGGACAGGTTGGCGGCGTTTCTCGAGTTGCATGCGCAGGCCGAGGAGGAGATTTTCTATCCCGCGCTGCTGCAGGTGGGGATCGCGGCTCGGCGGGCGGGCGGGGCGCAGGACGAGACGCTCGACGCGATCCACGACCACAACGAGATCAGGGACGCGGTCGCCGAGGTCGGTCGGCACCGGGTCGGCAGCGACGAGTGGTTTGCGGCCGTCGCGGCGGCGAATCTGGCCAACAGTGATCACATGGCCGAGGAGGAACGGGAGGGGCTCACCGACTTCCGTCGCCTGGCCGGGCTGCAGTGCCGCCATCGGCTTGCCGTGGCCTTCGCCGCTTACGAGGCGCGCAACTACGCGGGGGTCGTGCCCGTCGACAAGGACCCGGCCGGCTACGTGCGCGCGGCGGTGGCGGCGCCTGGTACCGGGGCGAACGGATCGCTCAGTGTGGGCAGCTTGAAGTGAATTCCGCCCGGCTGAGCGCCGTTCAGGGTTGGGGTAGCCCCTCGAGGGCCGCCTTCGCGGGGGCGTAGCCGGCTTGGGCGGATTTGCGGTAGACGCGTCTGGCGGCGTCCGGGCGGCCTGCAGATTTCCATTGGTCGCCCAGGGCTTTCAGAGCGACCACGTCGCCGCCTTGTTCCACCTCACGGTAGAGGATCCTGGCTTGGTCCTTCTCGCCTCGGGCCTCGTGAACCGTTGCCAGGTGGACCTTTCCGAGGGTGTGACCGTGATCGATATAGCGGCGATACCAGTACGCGGCCTGAGCGAGGTCGCCCGCGTTCATGCACATATGGCCCAGGGTGAGCATCGAGAGTGTCTCGCCGCTCTCGGCGGCTTGCCGGTACCAGCGTTCGGCTTCAGCTCGGGCGCCACGCTTTTCGAGGAGTCGCGCCAGGAACGACATGGCGAGCGTGTCCTTCATCTCTGCGGCCTGGCGGAGTAGCCGTTCGGCTTCGCGTATTTCGCCGCGCTTGTGATGATCACGGGCACGGGCCAGTACCCGGCCAGTCTCCCCGCGCCCACGGCGGGCTCCCTGTGATTGTGAATGCCTTTGGGAGGCTTCCGGTTTCGGCTCTAGGTCCTGACGTGTCCGGCGTGCGAGCAGTGTCAGCGCGTGCGGGATGGATGGGCGTCGCTCCGGCTGTTTGTCCATCAGCCCGGTGATGAGCCGGCGGAGTTGTCCGGCGCGCGCAGGCGGCGGAACCGCACCGAACATCACCGCCTGCATCGTTCCGTGAATGGTGTCGCGGCGGAACGGCGAGACTCCTTCCACCGCGTGGTAGAGCGTGACGCCGAGGGAGTACAGGTCACCCGCCGGTGTGCCGTCACCGTCGATGCGTTCGGGTGCCATGTACTCGAACGAACCGACAATCGTCTCCTTGGCGGTCAGCGTGTGATCGGAATGGTGGCGGGCGGTGCCGAAATCCGTGAGCAGAACCTGACCATCGGTGGCGAGCAGGATATTGCCCGGTTTGACATCGCGGTGGACCACACCCGCACTGTGGGCGGCACGCAGGGCCTGCAGCAACGCTGCGGCCATGGTGGTGGCTTCCGCGACGGTCACCGGACCGTCGCTGTCGAGTCGCTGTTTCAGGGAGCGGCCGGACACCAGGCGCATCACGATCCATGGCGTCGCGCCATCGGTAACGACATCCAGGGCACCGACGATATTCGGATGGTCGCTCAGCCGTGCGGCATTGCGAGCCTCACGTTCGGCGCGCGCGACTCGCTCGGCGTGCTCCGTGCTCGATTCGGCCTGCGGGAGCAGTACTTCCTTCACTGCGACATCGACTTGCAACCGCTCGTCGCGCGCTTTCCAGACGGTCCCGAATCCTCCACTGCCGAGCTTCTCGATCAACCGGTAGCGGCCGCCGAGTACCCAGCCCGGTCGTTTCAGCGCCGACATGAAGGCCCCCAGCAATTCTGTGCCCCAGTAACATTCGGGACCGCTCCACCTTACTCGATAGCGGACATCGCCGCGTCGGCGCTGGCACAGCCGAATTCGCTCGCATGTGTCTTCGCAGTGCGTTGTCCGGCGGCGAGCAGTGCGATCGCGGAAGTAATCGGATGCCGTCCATCCCGCTCGCGACTACCGTGGGCCTACGTGGAAGACAATCGAAACGACTTGACCGCGCGGCCTTTTCGGTTCGCGGTGGGAATAACGGCGACCAGCACGCGCCGGGAGTGGCAGGACCGGGCGCGTCAGGCCGAGGATCTGGGGTTCGACGTGGTCCAGGTGGCCGACCATCTGGGCATGGTGTCCCCGTTCCCGGCGCTGATCACCATGGCCGAGGCGACCGACCGGGTGCGGGTCGGCACGATGGTGCTCAACGCCGGCTTCTATCGTCCCGCGCTGCTGGCCCGCGACGTGGCGAGTATGGGCCTGCTCACCGAGGGGCGATTCGATTTCGGCATCGGCGCGGGACCCGATTTCGCCAAGCCGGAATTCGAGGTCGCCGGACTGCCCTTCCCGGGCGGTCGGCAGCGGATCGAGAATCTGGCCGGCACCCTGACCGAGATCCGCAAGCTGTTCGCGAACGATCATCAGCCGCCGCTGCCGTACCCGATTCCCGTGCTGGTGGCCGGCGCCGGTGATCGGTTGATCCGGGTCGCCGCCGAGTACGCCGATACGGTCGCGATGGCCGGAGTGCGCGTCGAGCCGGATATCGCCTCCGACGCCGCCGGAGTCGCCGCACTCGCCCGGCGCGTGGAGTTCGTTCGCGAGGCCGCCGGAGACCGTTTCGCCGATCTCGAACTGGGCCTGACCGTGCAGGGGGTCGAGGTGGACGGGCACGATTCCGATCTGACGATGGTGCGCATGTTCAATCCGGCCCTGACCGAGGAGCAGTATCGCTATCTGCCCGGCGTCCTGCACGGCACGGCCCGCGACATCGCCGACACCTTGCGGCGGTATCGGGACGAGTTCGGCATCACGCACTATTCGGTTGCCGAGTCCCGCATGCCCGCCCTGGGTGCGGTGATCGCCGAATTGCGCTGAGTCGCATCGGAATTGGCTGGGGAGCGGTCAGACGAGTTCGACTTCGTCGAATTCGGCGGTCATTCGGTGCCGCCGCTCCCGCAGCACCCCACCCTCTCGGTGCGCGAGACCCTCGCCGAATTCGAGCCGGAGTGTCGCGCTGTGGGTGTCCACTTCGTGTACGACTCCGCAGATGCCGATGAACGGCCCTCTGGAGAAGTAGACGACATCACCCGGTCCGTAATCGTTGATCCGCACGGGGCCACGGTAATACGCGTCGCTGTGGGACGGGTCGCCGCGTGATCAGCTCTGTCGCAGTGTCGCGGTGGCGATGTCGAGGAATTCGCGGACCGGTTTCTCGCGGCGGTCCGCAGGTGCCGCCAGACAGGTCTCGATGGCCGGGACATCGGTGAGTGGCAGGCTCACCAGATCGGCGCGCGAGTAGGCCCGCGCGACGCTCGCCGGGACGATGGCGATGCCGTGTCCGGCGGCGATGAGTTCGAACTTCTCCTCGAGTGAGGCGGTGCGCCGCGTCGTGGCGTCGAGCAGGCGCTCGCCGTCGAGTTCCGCGCGAGTGAGTTCGCCGCGGGAGGCCAGCGGATGCGTCGCGGGCATACAGGCGACGCGGGATTCGTGGCCGATGGATATGGTGCGCATGCCCGAATCGTCGAACGGGCGGCGCAGATATCCGACCTGCGCGCGGCCGTCCCGCAGCGGAGTGTCCGGCTCCCACCAGCGCACCGGGATGAGATCCGTCTCGACATCCGGATGACACGCGGTGAAAGCCCGAATCGCCTCGGACACATGGAGTCCGGGGGAGAAGGCCACCACGAGCCGCTGCACGCCGTGGTCGACGTCGTGCACCCGGCGCACCGCGGCATCGACCGCCGCGAGCAGTCCCGGCGCCTCGCGGTAGAGCTGCTCGCCGGCCGGGGTCAGTGCCACGCTGCGAGTGGTCCGCTCGAGCAGGGTGCAGGAGAGTTCCTCCTCGAAGGCCCTGATCTGGCGGCTGAGCACCGGTTGCGCGATGTACAACCGCTCGGCCGCCCGGCCGAAGTGCCGCTGCTCGGCCACCGCGACGAAGTAGCGGAGCTTGCGCAGGTCGAAATCCATGCCTTCAGGGTATCAATTTTCGGCAAGGGTATTGGACCGTTCGCGCGCGGATACCGAGACTCGAAGCATGATCGTCATCACCACTCCCACCGGCAAGATCGGCAGCCGGGTACTGGAAATCGTTGTCGCCCAGCAGGATACGAGCGGAGAGAAAGTGCGCGTGATAGTGCGCGACCCGGGCCGGCTGCCCGCTGCGGTCCGCGAGCGGGTCGAGGTCGTCGCCGGTTCGCACGGTGACCGCGAGGTGCTGGACCGCGCGTTCGCGGGTGCGGACGCGGTCTTCTGGTTGGTGCCGTCGGACCCGCGCGCGCCGAGCCTGGAGGCCATGTACTCCGGGTTCACCCGGCCCGCGGCCGAGGCGTTCGCGGCGCACGGTGTCGGACACGTCGTCAGCGTCTCGGCGCTCGGGCGCGGCACCGCCGCCGCGGGCCGCGCCGGTCACGTGACCGCCTCGCTGGCGATGGACGACCTGATCGCGAGCACCGGCGTCGCCCATCGCGCGCTGGCGAACCCGGCCTTCATGGACAACCTGCTGCGGCAAGTGAATTCGATCCGGGATCAGGGACTGTTCACCGACACCATCGCTCCGGACCACCGGCTGCCCCTGGCCGCCACCCGCGATATCGGCGCGGTCGGCGCGCGGCTGTTGCTCGACCGGTCCTGGACCGGAACCGGTGAAGTCCCGGTGCTCGGCCCGGCGGACCTGTCGCCGAATGACATGGCGCACACCATGTCCGAGGTACTGGGCCGCCCGATCCGCTACGAGCGGCAGACCTTCGAGCAGCTGCGGGACTCGCTGACCGGATACGGGCTCCCGGAGCCGATCGTGCAGGGCTACCTGGACATGATGCGCGCGGTGGACGACGGCCTCAACGAGGGCGTGCCCCGAACTCCGCGGAATTCGACCCCGACCAGCTTCCGGGAATGGTGCGATCGGGTGCTGGCGCCGGCGGTGCGGGCATGAGCGAGGACCGCACGGCGCTGATCGTCGGCGCGTCACGCGGTCTGGGCCTGGCGCTGGCCGCGGAGTACGCGCGGCGAGGCTGGAACGTCATCGGTACGGTGCGTGCCGAGCAGCGCACCGGATTACCCGAACTGGCCGAGGGATCCGCTGGCCGGGTCACCGTGGAGACATTGGATATCACCGAGCCGCAACAGGTTTCGGCGCTCCGTGAACGACTCTGCGGTCGCACTCTCGATCTGCTGTTCGTCAATGCCGCGATAGCGCGGGGCGACATCCCGATCGGCGAGGTGCCCGAGGAGATGTTCGCCGAGGTGATGCTCACCAACGCGCTGAGCCCGATGCGCGTGCTCGAAGCGCTGCGCTCGCTGGTCGCGCCGACCGGCACCATCGGCGTGATGTCCTCGCGTCAGGGCAGTATCGCCCTGAACACCACGGGCGGCCAGGATCTCTACCGGGCCAGTAAATCCGCTCTGAACCAGCTGATGCGCGGCTATGCCGCCCGGTACCGCGACGCCGCGCACACCGTGGTGGCGATGTGCCCGGGGCACGTGCGCACCGGGCTCGGCGGCCCGCACGCCCCGCTGCGCATCGATGAGTCCATCCCCGGCGTCGTCGACACCCTCGAACGCCATCGCGGCGAGGGCGGCCTGCGTTTCGTGAACTACCGGGACGAAGTCGTTCCCTGGTAGGAGCGGTCAGTCGCGCGAGCCGCTGAGCACCCGGCGTGTCGCAGCACTGCCGTCCAGCCGGCGGCTGAGCCGGTGCACTATGCGCCAGCCGTCGCGGGTGCGGCGCAACCGGATGCGGTGTGCACCGGCGCGCCAGATGTAGGGCCCGTTGTCGTTGTGGCGCACCAGAATCGATTCGCAGACCGCGACGGCCTCGTCACCGTCGACGCTGATACTGGGCGGGCCGAAGAAGTGTGCGCTGCCGGTGCCGATGATCTTCTGGTGCGCATCGGATCGGAGCATCGCGCGTACTTCGTCGCGGCCGCGCATGCGCCGGCCGTCGACGTCGTATTCGCCGTCCTCGGTCCAGAGGTCCGCGGCCTCGGCGCTGCCCGCGTCGGTGAGCGGTCCGTACGAGGTGAGCAGGCGCAGCACGGCGAGTTCGTCCTCGACGCGCTGGAGGCGCTGTTCCAGGCGGCGCAACGCGTCATCCACGGCGGGCCCCGTCACCGGACGGTTCGGGGTTCATCAGCCGGGTCATGGCTTGGTGTGTGGTCGACACGATCCTCGCCCGGTCCGGTCCGGTGCGCCATGCGACGGACTTCTCGTTACCGGTGACCACGCGCACCGGGCCGTGCGCCAGATGCGCCAACCCTTCTCGCGCCACGTCCGCGGGCTCGGACACGACCATGCCCGGGGCGTCGAAGTTCAGTCCGACGCGTTCCATGGCCGGAGTGCGGGTGAGGCCGAGAACCAGCGTCAGCACGTCGACGCCGTGCTCGCGCAGTTCGAGCCACAGTCCCTCGCCGAAGATCCGCAGGAATGCCTTGGCCCCGCCGTAAACGGTGTGCCGCACCGAACCCGCGTATTCGGACAGCGATCCGACCAGCAGAATTCCGCCGCGCTGCCGGTCCCGCATGCGGCGGCCGTAATGCTGGACGAGCGCGAGCGTCGCGGTGAGATTCAGCTCGATCACGCGCCCGAACTCGCGCAGGTCGCCGTCCAGGAATTCGGTGCTGTGCGTATTGGCCCCGGCATTGCAGATCAGCAGACCGACCTCGAGATCGGCTGTCGCGGCGATCACGGACTCGACCCCGCCCTCGGTGAGATCGACCGCGAGCGTGCGCGCTTCGACCCCGAGGGCACGACAGGACTCGGCGACCCGCGCCAGCGGCCCCGGCTTGCGCGCAACCAGCAGCACATTCACTCCGCCGGCCGCGAGCCGCTGCGCGAATTCCGCCCCGACCCCCTCGGACCCGCCCGCGATCACCGCCCACGGACCGTATCTCGACAGATCCGGTTCGGGCGGGGCAGTCGCGTCAACACTCATGAGCGCCAGTGTCGCGCGACGAACCGTCCGAGACACCTTGCGTTCCGGTGACCGAGATTTCGGTGCACTCGGGCGCCTGCCGCGCGCAGTGGCGCGATCGGACCGGTTCGGAGACGGCACACCGGGCGAATGCGGTGGGGCGGCAGCCGAAAACGGTTGTGCCCCCTGTTCGATGGCGCCATGGGCGGATTCGGCGAGGCATACCCGTGGATGTATGGCAGCACACGGGGAGCCCTCCGGAACGCCCGATCGCGATGGTTCCCGGCGAGGTCGCGGAGATGGGGGGCGACGCCGACGATCAGGCGGTAACCCTGCGCCACGCACCGGATTCGATGGAGCGGGAACTCGCCGACCTGACGGCGGCCGCCTGGAGCGGTCCGGCCGCCGCCGGACTCGCCCACGGCTGCGCGGAATGCCGCGACGGCGGCAGCCAGATCTTCGACACCCGACCGAGCCGGCAGGAAAGCTCGGCGGTAGGCGCCGCGAGCACCGCCAACGCCTTGCGGCACCTGCCGCTACGGCGGCCAGGTACGACAGCTGAACCTGTCTGCCGGACAAGGTATTCGAGCTGAACCCGAGCGGGGCCGGGCAGTCACTTCGCGCCGCGGGCGGCGGCTCGTTCGATGGCGTCCATGCACTGTCCCAGGGCGAACGCCGGGTTGATCTCGAGTGCCTCGGTGGCCTCCTCGTAGATCAGGACATGGCCTGCGGGAAAGAAGTACGCTTCGCCCGCGGTGGCGGTCTCGTCGGGGAGGTCGGTGCCGGGGTAGGTGGCCCGGATGGTTCCGGAGAAGATGTAACCGTAATGCGGACAAGGACATACGCCGCCGGGCATGCCACCGGCGCGGTACAGCTCGGTGCAGTCGCGCGCGCCGGCCGCGCGGGTGAAGCCGACCTCCATATCGCCCCAGCGTTCCGAGCTGAACCCCTGGCCGCTGCGCGGCCAGCGGCCGCCTCCGCCGGGTGGCAGATCCTGGGGGCGTGCGTGCGGCATGGTCGGCTCCCTTCCGTCGACGCGGTCCCTCCCGACTGTGGGTAGATCGCGACTCTCACTGAAGGTAGAACATGGTTTCTGTTCCTGGGAGCCAAATTCTCGAATCGTCGAAGCTCATGGTGAGGATCGGATGGACCGCGGCGACGGGCTGGACCGGGTGAAATCGCCACGAGATCCTATGCGGCCAGGGCGGGCTCGGTGTGGATCTTCGGAGGCAGTGTGCTGGCCGCCGAACCCGCCGCGAGCCGTACGCGTTCCACGGGGCGGGAGATTTTCGCACACCTGCCGGGCTGCGGGGCGTTGGCCCAAAGTGCTTGTTCATTCAATTCAGCTGTGCGGCAGTTGAATTCGTAGTCGGTGGCGCTGCGCATTTCGTATGTACGCGATTGCCGGCGGTGGGAAGCCGTACCGCGAAGGCGGTAATTGCCGCGCAAGAGCATTGTCGGGCAACGTATTCCGGACTCATGGGGTACTGTCTGCGAGCGCCGACCGGCGGGGGTCGGCGGGGCGCGTCAGTGTTGTCGTAGTTCGGAATCGAGGCAAGCGCATGAACCACAAGCTCTGGTTGCTCGGGCGATCGGTCACCGTCGGTGCCCATATGGCCGGCGAGGCCGTCACGCGGCCGAAAGCTCGTTCGCTCCAGGATGTTCCGGTCTCCGGCGAGTCCGTCGCGCCCGAATGGCTGACCGCCGTGCTGTGCCGCGAGGTCCCGGACGCGAAAGTGCTGTCCTTCGACACCTCGAACGGCAGCCGGGGCACCTCCACGCGCGTGGCGATCCGGGTGGAGTACAACGATGCCGGGAACGAGGCGGGCTTGCCGCGCGAGCTGTTCGCGAAGACGACGACAGCGTTCAGTCAGCGCATTCTGCTGGGCGGCGGCAAGATGATCGACGGCGAGACCCGGTTCTTCAAGGATTTCCGGCCGCGCGTGGATATGGAGGCGCCGATCGGCTACTGGGGTGCCTCGGACCCGGCGTCCTGGCGGTCGATCGCGCTGATGGAGGATATCGCCGCCACCCGGGGCGCGGTGTTCAGCGAGCCGACCGCACCGATCGCGCGCGCGCAGATCGAGGATCTGGTGCGCAATCTCGCCCGGCTGCACGGGACGTTCTGGGAGAATCCGGCGATCGAGGTGCTCAACACCCCGGCCTACATGCTCGATGCCTACCTCGCCGCGATCGATATGCGCAAACGCTGCGAGGTCGGCCTGGGCCGGGCGCAGGAGGTCGTCCCCGAGACGCTGCACGGACAGGCGGACCGGCTGTGGGCCGGTGTCGAGCGGGCCATCGCGATCGCGACCGAGGACATGCCCGCGACGCTGCTGCACGGCGATCCGCACATCGGGCAGACGTACCGGACCGGCGAGGGCCGGATGGGTTACGTCGACTGGCAGGTGGTGATGCGCGGCGGCTGGGCGCACGACTTCGCCTACACGGTCAACTCCGGCTGTGAGCCCGAGGATCGGCGTGCCTGGGACCGGGAACTGCTGCAGGTGTATCTGGAGGAGCTGGCGCGGGCCGGAGGCGCGGCTCCCGCGTTCGACGACGCTTGGCTGCTGTATCGGCAGCAGTCGATGTTCGCTTATGCCGCTTGGGCTTTCACGATCGGGCGGGCCGCGTATCAGCCGCGGATGCAGTCGAACGAGACCTGCCTGACGTTGCTGAAACGCATCACCACCGCGATCGACGATCACGATTCACTGGGTGCGCTGGGCGTCTGAATTTTCTTGCGCGACGGTATCGGCGCATCCGCGACATGCGGATGCGCCGATGCCGTTCGATGTAAAGATCTTGCGCCCCTGCGCATATCGGCCATCGGTCGCAATGGAGACAGTGCGGGTGGTGCGGTGAGCGCCCCGCGCGGCACCGGTACCTGCACATTTGCTGATATGACGCGACAAGACGGAAAAAGATTCCGGCAGGCCGGTTTTCATGCCTTTGCGCATAGTTGCGGACCGGGCTGTACCATCGATCGGTCGTTGCCGGGAGCGTTCGATGATGAACGCCGCAGCCATGATTCGACCCGGTGCAGTACTGCAGCAGATGTGAAATCCGAAAAGTCTGGAGTTGTCGTTGAGTACGCCGCAGTCCCAGGAGCACGCCAGATCGTGCCCCGTCGCCCACGATTCACGCGCCCATGGTTCACCGACCGATAACAACGGTCCCCGAGTTCCGCTGCACACCCCCGAATTCGCCGACGACCCGCACCGGTTCTACGCCGAGATGCGGCAGCGGTACGGCTCGCTGGCTCCGGTCGAACTGGCTCCCGGTGTTCCGGCGACGCTGGTCGTCGGATATCGCGCGGCGGTGCGCATCCTGAACGATCCCGAACACTTTCCCGCCGATCCGCGAACGTGGCAGCGCACGGTGCCGCAGGACTGCCCGATCCTGCCGCTGCTGGAATGGCGTCCGATGGCGAGTCGTTGCGCCGGAGCCGAATTCGTCCGGTACCGGCGCGCCATCACCGCCAGCGTGCAGGCGGTGGATCTGTACGCCATGCACGATATCGTCGAGGAGATCGCGATCCCGCTGATCAACGGCTTCTGCCAGGAGGGCCGCGCGGAGTTGATCAGCCAGTACGTGTACCCCCTGGTATTCGAGGTGGTCAACGCGATGCTCGGCTGCCCGCCGGAGATCGGCCGGCAGGTCGCCGCCGGGACCGCGGCCATGCTCGAGGGGGTGGACGCGGAGAAGGGCAGTCAGATGCTCGGCCAGGCGTTGATGGATCTGGTGACCCTCAAGCGGAACACGCCGGGCAACGACATCACCTCGACACTGCAGCAGCACCCGTCGGGGCTGGACGATGTGGAGGTCTCGCACCACGTCTCGCAGGTGTACGGAACCGGGATCGAGTTCGAGCTGAACTTCATCGTCAACACCCTGCTGCTGGTGCTGGCCGACGACCGCTTCGGCGGCAGTGTGCTGGGCGGCAATCTGTCCTCGCGCGACGCGCTGGACGAGGTGCTGTTCAACGACCCGCCGCTGGCGAACTTCCTGGTCAGCTACCCACGGCAGCCGATCCTGATCGAGGACGTCTGGCTGCCCGCGCATCAGCCGGTGGTGATCAGCATGGCCGCCTGCAACAACGATCCGGCGATCCGCTCGGCCGATCTGACCGGAAACCGCGCTCACCTGGCGTGGGGTATCGGCCCGCATGCCTGCCCGGCCCAGTCGCTGGCCTACCTGATCGCCCAGGACGCCATCGATCAACTCCTTGACGCTCTTCCCGAAATCCGCCTCGACACCTCCGAGGGCGAACCCTCCTGGCGCCCCGGCCCGTTCCACCGCGCCCTGACCGCACTGCCGGTCACCTTCCCGGCCACCGCACCGCTGAACGTGCGGAACGAGCACATTCTGCTGCCCTGAGCCGCTCGCTCATCCTGCCGCCCGGACGGCGGCTGTTGTCAGCAACGGTAAGCGGGCCCGGACGTGGCTACGATGCTGCGTCCGCAAGTTCTCCTCAGCAATCGGAAGGTTGAACGAATGAGCCTGCCCAGCAAGCGATTTCTCGACGTGGTGAGTAGTCGTGAGATGGCGGTGCTGGTGCTCGCGACGATTACCGGGATCTACTATCTCATCGTCGCGGTGACCAACTGCACCGACACCGATACCAACCGGCACGCGGTGGCCGAGGTGTTCTCCATGCGCCGCACCATTCACAATCCGGCAACCGACTGGCGGTCGGTGACCAACGGCAGCGTCGCGTTGATCGCTTACATCCTGATCGTGATCTGGGAGTACCTGATCGCCATCGTGCTGCTGGCCGCGGCGGCGAACGGCTGGTGGGGTCTGGCCCGCGGCCGGCGAGCCGGCCTGGTGACCTCGGCGAAGCTGGCGAGCCTGGGCTGGACCATGGTGACGCTGCTGTTCGTCGGCGGATTCCTGACCGTGGCGGGGGAGTGGTTCCGGATGTGGGCGAACAAGCAGGTCGACGCGTCCTCGGCCGCACTGCAGAACTTCCTGATCGCCGCCGTCGGCCTGATCCTGGTACATCTGCCCGATCGACGCGAAACACTCTCCAGCTCAACGAATTCCGGCGAGTAGACGGGCCGGTCGAAGGTTGCCATCACCGGGCGGCCGCGTGTTCCCCGCCGCCGCACGGTGACCGGCCCGCTCATCGGGCGGTGCGGCTACTTCGCAAGGGCGGCAAGGGCTTTGTCGGCGTGCACGTTCATGTTGACCTCGCTGTGCACCGCGGCCAGGATCTTCTTGCCGGGCCCGATGACGAAGGTGGCGCGCTTGGCGGGCAGGCCGGGAATCAGCCGCTTGATCCCGAACTCCCGCGCGACCGCACCGCCGACATCGGCCAGCAGCGGATAGCCCAGCTTGTGCGCGTCGTCGAAGCGCTTCTGCTTGGCCACATCGTCGGCGCTGATACCCAGGACCGTCGCGCCGCGGTCGGCGAACTCGCTGACGATATCGCGGAAATGGCATGCCTCCCGGGTGCATCCCGGGCTGAGCGCGGCCGGATAGAAGAACAACACCACGGCTCCCTTCTCCAGAACTGTGTCCAGTCGTACGGACTCGCCGTGCTGATCGGACAGTTCGAAATCGGGCGCGGTGTCGCCTACTTGCAGCATCGGTTCTCCTGGGCTCCGGTTGTCGGTCCGGGGTGCGGCCGGCGCCGCCCGGCCGGGTGGATCGTGCACTTGAATGATGCACCACGGCCGCGTAAGCGGCTCCTCGGCGACCCGCTCAGCCGGCTGTTTCGGGCCGGTCGCTGAGCCCGAGGCGGAGGTGTTCGCTGTGGTAGACGGCCTCGTCGAGAAGCTGGGCGACGTGGTTGTCGTAGAGGCTGTAGATGATGCTGCGTCCGGTGCGGGCGCCCACGACCAGGCCGAGATTGCGCAGCAGGCGGAGCTGGTGGGAGACCGCGGACTGTTCCATGCCGACCGCGTCGGCGAGTTCGGTCACCGGCAGGGGGCCCTGGCGCAACTGGGTGAGGATCAGCAGCCTGCTCGGCGTGGCGAGGGCCTGCAGGGTATTGGCCACGTGGGCGGCGGCATCGGCGTCCAGGCGCGTCACGGGGCGGTCGCGTCCTTCGACTCCGTGTCCCATGCCGAGGCAGTTTACTCCCGCGATAACACATGAAGACGTCTTCATATTTTCTGTTATGGTGGGCCCGGTTGGCAGTACCCGTTCCTGGAGGTGATTCGTGGCCACACCGATGCTTACCGCGGCCCGCCCGGCCCCGGCCGCCGGCCGGATGCCGGTGCGGCGCACGAAACTGTTCGCTTTGCCGGAGATGCGTTGGGCCGCAGCGGCTACGGTGCTGTTCCTGCTGGGGTTGACGGCGCAGCTGGCCGGTGCGCCGGCCTGGTCGTGGTGGGCGCTCTACCTGGCCTGCTACGTCGCGGGCGGGTGGGAGCCGGGCCTGGCCGGACTGCGAGCCCTGCGGGACAGGACCCTGGATGTGGATCTGCTGATGGTGGTCGCCGCGATCGGCGCGGCGGCGATCGGCCAGATCACCGACGGCGCGCTGCTGATCGTCATCTTCGCCACCTCGGGCGCCCTGGAAGCCCTGGCGACCGCGCGCACCGAGGACTCGGTGCGCGGACTGCTGGATCTGGCGCCCGAGACCGCGACCCGCGTCGGCGCCGGCGGTGCGGACGAGACGGTCGCGGTGGCCGACCTCGAGGTGGGCGATGTCGTACTGGTGCGTCCGGGCGAGCGGGTCGCCGCCGACGCCACCGTGATCGGCGGCGGCAGCGAGGTCGATCAGGCCACCATTACCGGCGAACCGCTGCCGGTGGACAAGACCACCGGTGACGAGGTCTTCGCCGGAACCCTCAACGGCACGGGCACATTGCGCATCCGCGTGGACCGGCGCGCACAGGATTCGGTGGTCGCGAGGATCGCCGCCCTGGTCGATCGGGCCGCCGGGACCAAGGCCCGCACCCAGCTGTTCATCGAGAAGGTCGAGCAACGGTATTCGCTCGGCATGGTGGCGGTGACGATCGCGGTATTCGTGATCCCGCTGCTGGCGGGCGATTCCGTGCAACGGGCGTTGTTGCGCGCGATGACATTCATGATCGTGGCCTCGCCGTGTGCGGTGGTGCTGGCGACCATGCCGCCGTTGCTGGCGGCGATCGCCAACGCCGGCCGGCACGGCGTGCTGGCCAAATCCGCGGTGGTGATGGAACAGCTCGGCAGTGTCGACCGGGTGGTGTTCGACAAGACCGGCACGCTCACCTACGGCACCCCGGAATTGGTCGAAATCCATGGCGTGGGAACATCTTTCAGCGAAGATGAGATCCTGCGGCCGGCCGCCGCGGTAGAGCATCCGAGCGAACATCCGCTCGCCGCGGCGGTCGTGCGCGCCGCCCGCGCGCGCGGGCTCGACCTGCCCGCGGTCGACGAATTCACCGCCCACCCCGGTAGCGGTGTTTCGGCGCTGGTCGCCGGGCGACGCGTCGGTGTCGGATCGATGACCGCGCCGCCCGCCGGGCTCGCCGGGTTCGATGCCGCCGCCGCGACGGTGACCGACGCCCAGGCCCGCGGCTTCACGGCCGTGGTGGTGACCTGTGAGAACCGGCCGATCGGCGTGCTGGTTCTCAGCGACCGGCTGCGTCCTGAGGCCGAGGCCGCCGTCGCCGCCGCCGCGCGCGTGACCGGTGGCTCCCCGGTACTGCTGACCGGGGACAACGCGGTCACCGCCGCCCGCCTGGCCGAACAGGTCGGCATCGGCGACGTTCGGGCCGATCTGCTACCCGAGGACAAGGTGGAGGCGGTGCGCGCCCTGCAGGCCGACGGGACGCGGATCGCGATGATCGGTGACGGGATCAACGACGCCCCTGCGCTGGCCACGGCGCACTCCGGCATCGCCATGGGCGGCGCAGGCTCGGATCTCACCCTGCAGACCGCGGACGCCGTCGTGGTCCGGGACGATCTCACCACCGTCCCCGCCGTGATCGCGCTGTCCCGGCGAGCCCGTCGCGTCGTGGTCGCCAATCTGATCATCGCGGCCACCTTCATCGGGATCCTGGTGCTGTGGGATCTGTTCGGCACACTGCCGCTGCCGCTCGGCGTGGCCGGCCACGAAGGCTCCACCGTCATCGTCGGCCTGAACGGTCTGCGGCTGCTGCGGGGCGCGGCGTGGGCGCGGGCGGTCCGAACCACCCGCTGACCACGAGCATCCCGGCCGCCTCGACGATCGAGGGCGGCGAATCAGGCCCATCCGTCGAGTGCGGTCAGGAACCCCTCGAAGTCGTCGGAGTGGACGCTGTGGCCGGTGCCGGGGACGGTGCGGGTCTCGAAGCCGGCCGCCCGATACTCCCGTACCAGCGGCGGCGGAAGCAACGCGCTCGGGCCGGCCGGCACGATGAGCGAAGGCACCACGGGAGATGTTGGCGCGTAAGCGGTTTCGAGGTAGCGCATGCGTGTGGTCTCGGGGTCCCAGGCGGCGAGGGCGTCGAGTTTGGCCCGTATGCTCGCCTCGCTCCACCGTGGGGACAGTGAACGCAGGTACGCGGCGTCCCGGTGCTTCATCGCCCGGATCGCCGGCTGAGCGGCGCTGAACGAGGTATCGCCCGGGTACCAGGCCGGGTCCTCGTAGACCGCGCGCCGGGGCCGCAGATGTTCGACGATCATGGCCAGCAGGACGCCGCCCAGTGAGTGTCCGATCGCCAGTTCGACGTTGTCCGGTGCGGCCTCGAGCAGGTCGTCGGCCCACCGCTCGCGGCTGTACGTACCCCGCGGGCTGAGTCCGTGCCCGGCGAGATCAGGTGCGAGGACGCGGTATCCGCGCTCGGCCAGCGCGGGGCCGACCTGCCACCACGACCGGGAACTTCCCGACAGGCCGTGGATCAGCAGCGCGACCCGATCTCCGTTGCCCCACTCCTGTACGTGCAACCGTGCCATCTTCGAACTCCAGTCGGGTCATTCATTTCGATGTGTATCGAAATCATGGGCCAGATTTCGATGAGTGTCAAAAGATCGAAATATCGCTAGGCTGGCCGGGTGCGTGCTCTGAACCATCCGACGATCGAGTCGACCGATCTGCCGACCGTGCTCGACGCGCTGGCCGATCCGATCCGGCTGCGGGTGGTGCGCCAGCTCGCCGAGGCGGGCGGGGTGATCTGCGGCGGATTCGACGTGCCGGTGAGCATGTCCACGCTGTCGCACCATCTGAAGGTGCTGCGCGAGGCGGGGGTCGTGCGGGTCAGTCCGGAGGGCAGTCGCCGCCGCCACGAACTGCGCGGTGCGGAGCTGGAGAGCCGGTACCCGGGGGTGCTCAGCAGCATCATCGCCGCGAGCCGCGGTGAGTCGTGGGGCGAAGGATGAATCGGAGTCGGGCGCGGCCGCGGAGGTCCGGGTAGGCCGGCACGCGACGAAGAATCGTCGTGATCGTAAGGATTTCCCGCGGCCCTCTCGCCGCCGAAGATGGACACCGGTTGTCCCGCAACCGAACTGAGAGCCGAGTGGCACACCACGGGGTGACCCGTGGTGTGCCGTGGCCGACCATGCGGCGGCGCGCCGAGGTGGCCGACCGTGCGGTCCTGCCCGGCGCCGGACATTTCTGAAGCGCGGCGATCCGATTCGCATCGAAGGAGTGAGTGAGATGAGCGATCCGGAACAGATCCGCACCGATGTCCTGGTGATCGGCGGCGGGCCGGCCGCGTGCTGGGCCGCGCTGTCGGCGCGGGAGACCGGCGCGGAGGTCGTGCTGGTGGACAAGGGCTACTGCGGCACCAGCGGCGCGACCGCGCCGGCGGGGACCGGGGTGTGGTACGTGGCACCCGATCCGGCCGCTCGCGCGGCGGCGAAGGCGAGCCGGGAGGAACTGGGCGGATATCTGGCCGAGCAGCACTGGATGGACCGGGTGCTCGACCAGACCTACGGAAACATGGAGCGGCTGGCGCGTGAGGGGCGCTATCCGTTTCCGGTGGACCCGGACAGCGGACACCAGATCCGCACCGGACTGCAAGGCCCGGAATATATGCGGCGCATGCGTATTTGGGTGCGGCGGAAGGGAATCCGCATCATCGATCACGCACCCGCACTGGAGTTGCTGGTCGACGAGGCCGGCACGGTGCGCGGCGCCGCCGGACATCTGCTGCGGGCGGACCGGGACTACCGGATCCACGCCGGCGCGGTCGTCCTCGCGACCGGCGGATGCGCCTTCCTGTCCCGCGCGCTGGGCACCAACGTCGACACCGGTGACGGTGCGCTGATGGCGGCCGAGGCCGGGGCGCGCTTCTCGGGGATGGAGTTCTCGAACGCGTACGGCATCGCGGCGAAGGGGTCCACGATCACCAAGACCGCGTACTACGGATATGCCACGTTCTTCCACGAGGACGGGCGGGTGCTCGAGGGTGCGGGATCGGCGCGCGGGCGTTCGGTGATCGCGCGAACCCTGTTGCGCGAACGGGTTTTCGCGACCATCGATCGTGCCGACGAGGCCGTGCGGGCCCGGATGCGCCTGGGACAGCCCAACTTCTTCCTGCAGTTCGATCGCCGCGGTATCGACCCGTTCACCGATCGGTTCGAGGTGGACCTGCTCGCGGAGGGAACCGTGCGCGGCACCGGAGGTATCGACATCGTCGACGATGACTGCGCGACAACGGTTCCCGGTCTGTATGCCGCCGGTGACGCGGCGACCCGGGAACGAATCTGCGGTGGTTTCACCGGCGGCGGCAGCCACAATGCCGCCTGGGCGATGTCCTCGGGCACCTGGGCGGGCCGGGGCGCGGCCGGACATGCGCTGCGCAGCCGCTCGCTCGCGGTGGGGAAGCTGCGTGGTGCGGGACGAGCGGGATTGCGGCCCAGCGGATCTCATCCCGTGGATGCCGCGGACATCCTCGCCGCGGCCCGAGCGGAGCTGCTGCCCTTGGAGAAGAACTATCTGCGCACGGGCGCACGGATCGAGCGTGCGGCGGATGCTTTGGACGAGGTGTGGCGCAGTGCCGCCGACGGGCTGGGAGGCGCCGCCGGGCCCGAACGGGTTCGCGCCCGGCGTGCGGCGGCGATCACCGCGGTGGGGCGGCTGATGTACCGGTCCGCATTGGCGCGCACCGAATCTCGCGGTATGAGTAAACGCGCCGACTTTCCCGATCAGGACCCGGCGCAGCACCACCACATCGTCAGCGGCGGACTCGACACGGTGTGGACCGGGATAGACCGGCCGCACCGGGCCGTCGCGGCGGTGGCGTGATGATCGAACTCGTCCGAGCGGACAGCTGCGTCTCCTGCGACGTCTGCATCCAGGTCTGCCCGACCGATGTATTCGATCCGGGGCCCGGCGGAATACCGGTCATCGCACGGCAATCCGACTGCCAGACCTGTTTCATGTGCGAGGCGTACTGCCCGGCCGACGCGTTGTACGTGGACCCGGAATCGACTCCGCTGCCGTCCGGTCGAGCGGTCCCGGTCGAGCATGTCGGACGGTATCGGCGCGAGATCGGCTGGGGCCGCGGCCGTCGGCCCGGCAGCCTGTCCGCGGTCGGCCCGGTGCTGCCCGCGAGTCCACCGCCGCGGCTGAGCAGATGACGGCCGAATGGCCGGACCCCGACGCACGAGGATCGCCAGGAGGCTGAAATGACTTACCGGGCAGATATTTTCCGATCGGACACCGTGATCTCGGCCGAGGAACTCCGCAACCGGATGGATCTCGGCCAGCCGTTGACGATCCTGGACGTTCGCTGGCGGCCGGATCGGCCACGCGGTCGCGCGGAGTACGAACTCGGTCACATCGAGGGCGCGGTATACGTCGATCTGGAAACCGAACTGGCAGTTGATTCGCCGCGCGGGCGGGGCCGGTATCCGCTTCCGCCCGGGAGTATCGTGCAATCGGGCGCGCGCCGGTGGGGCGCGCGCAACGGTGTGCCGATCGTCGTGTACGACAACTGGAATCGTGCCGGATCGGCACGGGCATGGTGGCTGCTGCGCGCGGCCGGTGCGTCCGAGGTGCGCATCCTGGACGGCGGCCTGACGGCCTGGGCCTCCGCGGGAAACCGGATCGTCACAGGTGCCGCACACCCGGACCCGGGTGATATCGACCTGACCCACGACGAGCTTCGCCACGGTGAACTACCCACCCGCACCGACCTTTACGACCATCCCGACGCCGGTGTCGTGATCGACGTCCGAGGCGGATACGGCCGGCGCACCGAACGGATCGACCACCCGGTCCCGGGGGCGCGGCACATCCCGGCCCGGGCACTGCTGGACGCGCACGGATTCCTGCGTCCCGTCACCGAACTCGAAGAATTGTTCGCCGAAGCCGGTGTCTACCAAGCGCGCGCCGTGGCAGTCTGCTGCGGCTCGGGCGTGCTGGCCGCCCTCGGCGTCGCCGCACTGACCGTCCTCGGCATCAACGCGGCCCTGATTCCCGGCGCCTGGCCGCGGTCGGCCGCGACGAGCACCGACGCGGAGCCGAACGCTCGAATCGCCGCGCCCACAGCGTGATTCACCGGCGCAACGCGATCGCCCCGGAGGTCGGCGCGGCCCAGTCCAGGGCGTCCGATTGGGCGATGTGCTTGTCCAGCCCGGCTGCGATGTCGTCCGGGATGGTGACCGCGCGGCGCGTGGTCAGGTCGACGTGCACCAGCATGATCTCGAGGGTGTTCGACAGCCGCTGGCGGCTGCGATCGAGCAGGAACGTCATCAGATGCACCGCCTTGTCCGTGCGTCCGAGGATGCGGGCGTGCACCGAGAACTTGTCACCCTCGCGCAATTCGCTGAGGTAGGCCAGGTGGTGTTCGGCGGTGAACAGGGCCATGCCCCGCTCGGAGCGATAGGACTGGTCGAGTCCGGAGCGCTGCATGATCGCGTCCGCGCCGACCGACCCCTGGTACAGGTAGTGCACGATATTCATGTGGCCGTTCAGATCGATGAGATCCGCGGTGACGGTCGCCTCGGTCGGATCGGGTATCGCGAGGACCTGTTCGAAGGTCGGTAACACAGTTGCCATGACTCCATGTTCGCCGAGCCGCACCGACCCGGCCCACACCGGGGCGGCCGTGCGCTGTCGCCGGCTCACCGCGCCGAGCGATGCCGGTCAGCCGAGGACCTTGTCCACCAACAAGAACAGCGCGAACACCCCGCCCACGATCACCAGGCCGTAATGCCCGACGCTTCTGCTGTAGTCGTAGGTCGACGCGGCGACGATGATCGCTATCACGAGAAAAAGAAACCGCTGCCGCACCGCCGACTCCCTCGAACTCTTCCCCAAGCCTAGGAAGCCCGGCTTCGATTGTGCCACAGCGCAATAAGCCACTGGCGGTGCAGTGGCGACAACAGGACAGCGGCAGGCCGGTCGCGGATCGCCTGCCGTGCAGCCGATTACACCCCGTCCGGCGCGGTCGAGCCCGCGCGCACCTTCCGAACCCGGCTGGTCGCGACGGAAACGGGCCTGCCCGAACGGGCTGGTGTGGCGCAGGCTGTTCCGTATCGGCGGTGGTTGTGCGGGGGCTGGTTCACGCGGGTTTCGGCAGGCCCATCGGGTTGTCTTCGGTGAAGGCGTCGCTGGCGGCGATGGTGCGGGCGATCGGCCGGGCCAATTCCGCCAGACGTTCGGTCCCCTTGTGGCCCAGACTCTTCCAGGGCTGCTGGGAGGCTTCGTCGGTGCGCTTCTCGACCCAGGCGCGCAGCGCGTGGCCGTCCGGGGTCAGGGCGCCGGAGTCGTCGAGGAGGCCGCGTTCGCGGAGACGGTCCGTCGCCGAATTCCATTCCGGTTCGGTCCAGCTGCGTGAGCTGCGGACGCGTTCGGCGGTGACCTTGCCGTCGGCCGCGAAGGCGACCAGGGCCTCGCACGGATCCAGGCCGCCCGCCAGGAGTGCGGCGACGTGGGCGTCGCCGCGCGATTCGCGCAGGATCGTCTGGGCGTGCCACAGGACCAGATGGGGTTCGCCCGGCCAATCCAGGGCGGCGTTCGCGGCGCCGAGTGCCCGGCCCGCGATCGGGGCCGCGAGTGCGGCCGTGCGAGCCAACTGGGCGGCCTCGGCCAGGTGATCCGAGCGCACCTCGTCGCCGAGTACGCGGTGCAGGATGCGTGAGACGCTCTCCTGGCGTGCGCGCAGATAGTCCGCGGGGGAGGCGGCCTCCCAGGCGGCTGGGATGGCGTGCCCGACCTTGCGCGGATGGAAGTTGTAGAACGTCGCGACGACCACCTCGGCGGGCACCGGCCCCAGTGGCGCGGCGCGCAGCGCGAAGTAGCTCATCCAGAAGCCTTCGGCCCCGAGCGCTCGGCATGCCTGCTGCGATTCCGGCCCGAAGTACGTGACCGCGTGGTACGGCTCCAGCAATTCCCACATGCGCCGCGAGGTTTCGCTCATCGATCCACCATAAACGGCCGTTGGCGCGGACCAGCCCGGCCGGTCGATCGGTCTCCGGCGTGCCGGGCCGAGCGCCCGGCGCGGGCCATGCCTTCCACGTAGTGGGACGGCGGGGTCGCAATCCGGGACGAATCGAGTATTCTGGCGACGGTCCGAAAACCAACCGGTACGCCAGTCGACCGAATAGTGCGATGGACTCCTGTCTGGACAGTCCTACGGGCCAGGTGTAGCGTCCATCGCAAAACCTGCCGGAAGCGCACTTCGTAGAGCGCGCGAAGCCGGTCACCCTGCCAGAGAACGATATGTGTTACCAGAGTTCCGGGAGCCCGGCCGTACCGCGGGCGACTACTGCGACGATCGATCCCGCAGACGTCGCCACTACACCGGTACCCATCCGCGTGCAGGACGAATCGGACCTCGACCCGCTCGAATCCCTGCCCGGTCGGAATGTGGCGTGCGGGACCGGGCCGGATGATCTGACCGTCGCCGAGGCCCACGTAATCATGCAGCGCCACCGGGCCTGCGCGGGCACCGAGTGCCGAGCGCGACGCGCGGCCCTGCAGGTGCTCGTCGACGCGGGCCGCTATGTGTTGAGTACCTCGCGTCGGCATGTGCACATCGTCTTCGGTTCGGTGGGAATTCAGTTGGACTACCAGTGTCCGCACGCGGTCGCCGAGGAATTCGCCGAGCGCATGCGCGCACACCCGGACGCCTCGGTCACCATCGACCACGATTTGAATCCCGACCTGCCGCCACTCCCGTGCGCCGGGCTGTGGCCGGGGACCGGCGTAGACGGCGAACGCACCCGGACCGATATCCCGGTATCCCCGTCGGCGGATCCGCTCTGAGCGAGCCCGTCGTCGGCCGGGCGGAACGTAATCGTGTGCTCGGCGTACATACTTCGAGCGACCGCGGAAGTTGTGCGGCGATCGCGTCGAGCAGGGATCGCAGGGCTGCCCGCTCCGTGTGGTCGAGGGGCGCGAAGATCGACTCGTCCACCGCGGCCATCGCGGCTCACTTGCTGCGCTCATCGCCGCTCTCGGTGCGGCGCGCGCTGATGCGTGCCGACCGCTGTATCGGGCTGACCTACGATGCCGATGACCTCTCGGCGGTCTCCGGCTATCTCGCCGCGATCGGTGGACCGCTCACCGGTTGTCTCGTCGCCGGCTCGGCGGGGCGTGCAACGAGCGCAGCCGGACGTGCTACGACGGATATGTGACGTTGCCGGAAATGCGGTGCTCGGGTGCCCGGCCGAACGTCGGCGGGTGTGCGCCGCGATCATGGATTCCGGTGACGTGGAATGCGGAGGTCGGACGATGACATCGACACGACGGATCGGTTCGCCCGATGCGAAGAACCGGACGGTGCTGCTGGATGCGGCGGAACAGCTCATGCTCGAGGAGGGCTACGCCGCGGTCAGCTCGCGCAATGTCGCGCGTAGAGCCGGGTTGAAGTATCAGCTGGTCTACTACTACTTCCGGACCATGGACGAGCTGTTCCTCGCGGTCTTCCAGCGGCGCGCCGAGGAGGGACTCGAGCGGCAGGCGACCATTCTCGCCGCGAAGGATCCGCTGCGCGCACTGTGGAAGTTCGATCTCGACGCGGCCTCGCGCGGGGCGCTCACCATGGAGTTCGTCGCTTTGGCCAACCATCGCAAGGTGATTCGCGAAGCGTTGGTCGACTACTCGCGCCGCTTTCGTGAGACCGAGATCGAGATCGTGCGAACCGTGCTGCGGCGACACCGCATCGATCCGGATGTCTGGCCCCCCGAGGTGGTCGCCTTCGTGATGGCCGGAGTGTCCCGGACCATGGCGCTGGAAGGCGCCATCGGAATGACGACCGCGCACGCGGAAACCCTCGCCTTCGTGCGTGACCACCTGTCCCGCCTGGGCGAACCGCCGGCGGAAACGGTTGGGGACGAGTAACTTTCGGACTTCGCTCATCGACCCTGGTCAGGGCCGCGAACCTTGACCGCGCTCATCGCGGTGTGCTAAGCATGTGCTCAGCATTGCTGAGCAGTTGGTGAGCATTCGGCCGCGGAGAGCGTGCCGGGACGAAGGCGACTGCGAGGTCAGGCGACCGTGCCGATGCTGCCTCTTCACCAGGAGTCCGTCGTGAGCATGTTCGATGAGATCGACTTCTTCACCGACAAATCGATTGTCGAGAACCCCTACCCCTACTTCGAATCGCTGCGGTCCCGGTGCCCGGTGGCGCGCGAGCCGCACCACGGCGTGCTGGCGGTGACCGGGTACGACGCGGCCGTGGAGGTCTACCGCGATCACCGGACCTTCTCGAGCTGCATCGCCCCGACCGGGCCCTTCCCGGGCCTGCCGTTCGATCCCGCCGAGGGCGATATCGGGGCGCTGATCGAGAAACACCGCGAGGCGTTCCCGCTGCACGAGCACATGGTCACCTTCGATCAGCCGAAGCACACCATGCATCGCGACCTGCTCAAAGCCTTGTTCACGCCGCGACGGTTGCGGGAGAACGAGGAGTTCATGTGGGTACAGGCCGATCGCATGCTCGACGAATTCGTCGAGGATGGCCGGATCGAATTCCTGCGCCACTACGCGCAGCCGTTCGCCATGCTGGTGATCGCCAATCTGCTGGGCGTGCCGGAGGAGGACTACACCGATTTCCGGCGCGTGCTGTCCAGCACCACGCCGCCGGGCGCGATCGACGACGAGGTGATGGTCGGCAATCCGCTGGAATTCCTGGCCGACCGTTTCACCGGCTACCTGGAACAACGCCGGCGCGAGCCACGCGCGGATGTGTTGTCCGCGTTGGCTTCCGCGCGGTTTCCGGACGGTTCGCTGCCGGAGATCTCCGATCTGGTCCACCTGGCGTCGTTCCTGTTCGCCGCCGGGCAGGAGACCACCGCCAAGTTGCTGACCGCCGGTCTGCGAGTGCTCGCGGAGAATCCGGACATTCAGCAGGCGCTGCGCGAGGACCCCGACGGCATCGGCAGTTTCGTGGAGGAATGTCTGCGCCTGGAAGCGCCGGTCAAGACCGACTTCCGGCTCGCCTGCCAGGCGACCACGCTGGGCGGCGTGGAGGTTCCGGCGGGCAGCACGGTGATGGTGCTGCCCGGGGCCGCCAATCGTGATCCGTCGCGATTCGAGGATCCGGGTGATTTCGTCCTGGATCGCCCGAATGCCCGGGAACACATCTCGTTCGCCCGCGGAATCCACACGTGTCCCGGAGGACCGTTGGCGCGCTTGGAATCTCGGGTCAGCTTCGAACGGATCCTGCACCGGATGCGGGACATCCGGATCTCGGAAACCGAGCACGGCCCGGCGGGCGCGCGCAATTTCGAATACGAGCCGACCTATGTGCTGCGCGGGCTCAGCTCGTTGCACATCGAATTCACACCGGTCGCCACGGGCGAGAGATGACGAGCGAGGAATACCGATGGTCGAGACGAGTGACAGCGGGAATCCGTCGCGCGTGGCAATTGTCACCGGTGCTGCTTCGGGCATCGGCCTGGCGATCGCGCGAAGGCTGGCGCGCGAATCGCACCGGGTAGCGCTGTTCGATTCGAGCGCAGAGGCCGCGCGGAAGGCGGCGGCCGAACTGGTCGCGGATGGTCTGCACGCGGTCGCGTACCAGGTGGACGTCGCGGACGCCGACGCGGTCGAAGCGGCGGTTCGGCTGGTGCGCAAGGATTTCGGGCCGGTGCAGATCGTGGTGACCAGTGCCGGGGTCGAGGAGTACACGGCGTTCGAGGAGATCACCCGGGAACAGTGGGACCGCATCCTGGCGGTGAATCTGAACGGGACTTTCTCCTGTATTCAGGCCGCGGTTCCGGACATGGTCTCGGCAGGCTGGGGTCGCATCGTGACGATCTCCTCGTCCAGCGCGCAATCCGGGGCGAAGAATATGGCGCACTACGTCGCGTCCAAGGGTGGCGTGATCGGTTTGACCAAGGCGCTGGCCGCGGAATTGTCGCCGAAAGGCATCACCGTCAACAGCATTCCGCCCTCGATCATCGATACGCCGATGGCGCGGCAGGCGACCGAAGCGGGATTCTTCCCCGGCGTGGAGGTCATCGCGCCGATGACGCCGGTGCGCCGGGTGGGCACACCCGAGGACGTCGCGGCCGCATGCGCGTACTTGTGTTCGGAGAGTGCGGGTTTCGTGACCGGGCAGCTCATCGGCGTCAACGGCGGCCTGTACATCTGAACGGCCGGCGCATCGGCCGGATCGGTCTTCGGAGGAGTCATGGAAATACATATCGATCGGCGCAGGTGCGAAGGTCACGCACTGTGCGCGAGTATCGCGCCGAGCGTATTCGAGGTCGGTGCGGACGATCTGGCCACGGTCGTGGACGCGAATCCATCCGGGGACCTCGCGCGGCAGGTGCGCCTGGCCGTGGATGCCTGCCCGACACTGGCGATTTCGCTCGGCGGGTCGCCGTCATGAGAGCGCGTCGCGGGCACGGGAGCGAGTGAGCCGTGTCGATTCTGTTCGAGCCCGACGGGCGGGGGCCTTCGGCCTTGCGGCTGTTGCTCAGCGGCGTCTGCTTTCTGGTCGTCGTCGCCGGTGTCGCCACGGCGATGGTCGCGGTCTCGCGCGGCGCGTTCCGCCGGACCGTGCCGATCACCGCCGTACTCGCCGACGCCGGCGACGGGCTGCCGGTGAAATCCGACGTGAAGTACCTGGGCGTTCGAGTCGGTGCGGTGACCGCGGTCGCGCCGTCGCCCGAACCGGGCATGAATGATGTTCATATCCAACTCGATCCGCGATACGCCGGACAGATTCCGCGTTCGGTGACCGCTCGCGTGGTGCCCAGCAATGTGTTCGCCGTGCCGTCGATCCAATTGCTCTATCAAGGAGCCGCGCCTGCGGTGACCGGCAACGCGCGGATCCGCCAGGATCGCAGTGCGGCCACGGTGCGTCTGCAGACCTCGCTGGACCAGCTGCGCCGGATCCTGGCCGCGGTCGGCCGGGATCGCGCCGATACCGCCGTCGGCATGCTGGAGACCCTGGCCGAGGCCACCTCCGGGCGAGGGGAGTCGCTCGAAGCGGCGGGGGCGCAGTTGCGCCGGATCGTCGTCGAGCTGAACCGGGTGATATCGGTGCAGGCCGTACCGTCGACACTCGGCTCCCTGTCGGCGTCATTGCGTGAGTTGCGTTCGGCCGCACCGGAACTGCTCGATACGGTGCACCACAGCATCGAGCCGATGCTGACCGTCGCGCGGGAGCGGCGGCAGCTGACCGATCTGCTCACCGGGGGCGTGCACACCTTCGACACGGTCGGAAACGCCTTGGGCCACAACACCGATCGACTGATCTCCAGCACCACCCAGCTGTCGCCCGCCCTGGATGTGCTGGGCGACGGGGCGAGTCATTTCCCGCAGATCAGCAGTTCGGTCATCCGGATGAGCGGGAAATTCAACCAGACCTTCGATCCGCGCGCCCAACGGGTGACCGCGAAGGTGATCGTGCAGCTGACCCCGAACCGGCAGTACACCCGAGCCGACTGCCCGCGCTACGGCATGCTCGCGGGGACCAGCTGCTCGACCGCCCCGCAGGCTGCCGCGGCGCGCAACCGGCCACCGGACAGCGTGCAGCCCAACGGAGTTCATCCCGCCGAATGGCCGGTGACCGATATCGGACCGGTCGGTAGCGCGGCGGAACAGCAGCAGATCGCCGACATCCTGGGCGGAACGCCCAATGCCGCCGCCGACATTCTGTTCGGGCCCCTGGCGCGCGGGGCGACCGTCGCGGTGGCCGCCGAGCCGGATGGAGCGGGACGATGAGTTACCGACGGTCGCTGCTGGTGCTTATCGTGTTCGTCGCCGTGTCCGTGCTGCTGTCCTGGACGGTGATCGTCACCCTCGAACGCGGTGTGAGCGGCGCCACGTCCAAGTATTCGGCCATGTTCACCGATGTCTCGGGGCTGAGCGCCGGAGACGACGTCCGGGTGGCCGGGGTGCGGGTGGGCCGGGTCGATTCGATCGAGCTCGACGGCGCGATGGCCCGCGTCGGTTTCGAAATCCAGCGGGAGCAAACTCTTTTCGGTACCACTGTAGTTTCGGTGACATATCAGAACCTGATCGGTCAGCGCTATCTGGGGCTGTCGCAGGGGACGCGCGGCGCGCCGGAGGCGCTGCGTCCGGGAGCGGTCATCCCGCTGTCGAACACCGAACCGTCCTTCGACATCTCCAAGCTGCTGAAGGGTTTCGAGCCGTTGTTCGGCACGCTGGACCGCGGCGCGGTCGACCACATCACCGAGGCCCTGATCAAGGCACTGCAGGGCGACAACGGATCACTCACCGCCCTGATCGCCGAAACCACCGAACTCGCACAGTCCTTCGCGGGCCCCGACCAAGTGCTGGGGCAAGTGATCACGAACCTCACCACGATCGTCAAGGGCCTGGCCGCGCAGAGCGGCAACCTCACCACCGTCATCGATCAGACCCGCGCGATATTCGAAGGGCTGCAACGGAACAGGGATTCGCTGCTCGGGTCGGTGGATAGGCTATCGCGAGTGGTCGATCGGGTATCGCGGATCGCGACTGCCGACCAGCCCGCGCTGGATGCCTTCCTGAACCGGAATCCCGGCTTCGCGCAACATCTTCTGGACAACAAATACAAGTTCGGCGTGATGGGTTTCAACCTCCCGTTCATTCTGAAGGGGCTGGCGCGCATCACCCAGGAAGGCGGCTACGCGGACGCGGATATCTGTGACGTCACCTTCTCCCTGGCTCCGGGCATGTCGCCACTGGTGCCCGGAATTCTCGCCGCGCTGACTCCGGGCGGAGTCGTCCAGCATACGGCCAAGTGCAGGTGATCCGGATGTGCCGACAGACCGAGTTCTTGCGCAAGAGATTGCCGCACAGGCTGATTCGCTGGCGAGCGAAGCCGCTCGAAGAGTACCGCCGAGCATCGCTCGGACTGCTCGCGATCGGTGGTCTGACGCTCGCGATCGTGATCGCCCTGACGGTCGATTCGATGGACGTCGGGGACAGGGACGTGCGAGTCGATTTCGCGCAGGCGGCCCAGCTCGGCGCGGGGGATCGGGTGACCGTGGCCGGGGTGCCGGTCGGGAATGTCAGGACCATCCGACTGACCGAGGGGCATGTGGCGGTGACGTTGAGTGTGCATCACTCGGTGCGCCTCGGTGCGGACACCACCGCCGCGATCAAGCTCACGACTCTGCTGGGCAACCGATATGTCGAACTCGACCCGGCAGGCGTCGGTGACTCGAATCGAATCCCGTTGCAGCGCAGCAGTGTTCCTTACGATCTGGAGTCGGCGCTGGCCGACGCCACGACGACCTTCGGTCAGGTGGACGCCGACCAGGTCGCCAGGGCGCTGACGGATCTGTCCGGCCGGCTGGACGGTCTGCCCGAACTGATTCCATCGGTTGTGCAGAACGTCCGAACGCTGTCGGCGGTGATCGCCGAACGCCGCGGGCAGATCGGTGCGCTGCTGGCCTCCACGAGCAAGTTGACCGCCGTGATCACCAGCCAGCAGTCCGATCTGGGCGCCCTGTTCGATCAGGGCGGTGATCTGCTGCGCGAACTGCTGAGCCGCAAACAGGCGATCGAATCCATGGTCGCCGCCACGACGACGCTCGCGGACCGGCTCACCCCGCTGGCAGTGCGGGATCAGCCCGAAATCCGTTCGCTGCTGGCGAATCTGCGGGAGATCACCGCGATGCTGAGCCGCCACGACGATCTGCTGCGCAACATCCTCCAGGTCCTGCCGGTCCCCTGGCAGTCCTGGGCGAACCTGACCGGCACCGGACCGGAACTGGACACGACCGCCTCCTCCGGAGCCTTCGTCGACTCGTTCATGTGCGCGCTGGTGGGCCGCGCGCCGCAGGCACACATCTCACCGTATTCGGAGGAATGCCGATGAGCGCGGTGCGGGTCGCGGGCATGCCGCGCTGGGTGAAGATCGCCGCCGTTCTCGCGATCGCCGCGATCGTCGGTGTGGCGAGCGTCCCGCTGAGCCAGCTGGGCAGCGGAACGATCACGGTGACTGCGCAATTCGCCGACGCGGCGGGGCTGTACACCGGAAATCCGGTGGAGGTGCTGGGCATCCGGATCGGCAAGATCGACAGCATCACGCAGCGAGGCGATTTCGTCGAGGTGCGCATGAGCGTGGACCGGGCGATCTGGATCCCGGCGGATGCGAAAGCGGTGACGGTGTCGGATTCGGTGCTGACCGATCGGCATATCGAATTCACCCCCGCCTATCGCTCGGGTCCGGTGCTGGGTGACCGAACCGTGCTGTCCCCCGACCGGACTCGCACACCGGTCGAATTCGACAGCCTGTTGTCGACCGCGGACAGGTTGTCCCGCTCGCTCGGGGGCGACGGCAAAGGCAATGGCCCCCTGGCGAATATGGTCGATCTCGGCGCGTCGGTGACCACACGCAACGGCGGGGACATCAAGGCCGCCCTGGCGGAGTTGTCCCGTGCGCTGCGCATGGGAGACGACGGCGGCGCGGCGACGAAGAACGCCATCTCCGAGATCGTCGACGATCTGGACGCACTCACCACCACCGCCGCCGACAACGATCAGAAGGTGCGCGCGTTCGCCGCGGCCGTGCGTGGGATGAGCGATATGCTCGCCGATCTCGACCTCGGGTCCGGGGACACCGGCGCGAAGCTCGACCGGATCCTCACGCAGACAGCGGATCTCATGCAGTCCGAGCGCGGCACGGTGTCCGGGACCACTTCCGGCGCGAACGTGTTGCTGCGGAGTCTGGCGGAATATCAGCGCAGCATCGGGCAATTTCTGGACCTGTTCCCGCTCGTCACCGACAACGCGTACAACGCGATCGATCAGCAGGCCGGCGCCGGACGAGTGCACGTGAACGTCGACAAGATCGCCCTCGACGGCCAGATGGTCAAACAGGTGTGCAATGTGCTGCGGCTGAAGCAGTTGGGCTGTGCCACCGGGAAGGCATCGGATATGGGACCGGATTTCGGGGTGACGGCGATGTTGGCCGCGATCGCGGGTGTCCGGTGATGGCGGCGAAGGACACCGGGAAACTGCGCGGCGCTCTGGGCGCGGCCGCCACGGTCGGCGTGCTCACGACGGCAGCCTGCTCGGCCGGACTGGATTCGCTGCCGCTACCCGCACCGTCGGTCGGCGCACACACATACCTGATCACCGCCGAATTCGCCAATGCGCTGAATCTGCCGACCAAGGCGAAAGTGAAGCTGCAGGGAGCCGATATCGGTGAGGTCGAGGGTATGCGCGCACGCGACTTCACCGCCGTGGTGTCCCTGCGCATCCGGTCCGGGGTACAGCTTCCCGTCGGCACCACGGCCGAATTGCGTTCGGCCACACCGATGGGCGATGTGTTCGTGGCATTGACCCCGCCCGCAGCCGCGGGATCGGCACTGCTGCACGATGGTTCGGTCATCCCGAAGTCCACGACCTCGGACGCGGCGACCATCGAGGCCGTGCTGAGCCGGGCAGCCCTGCTGGTGAACGGCGGTGCGGTGCGCGATCTGGCCGAGGTCGTCAACGGACTCGGGGCGGACCTGGACGGTCGCGGAAACCGCTTGGCGGACTTGATCGCCCAGACCACGACACTGGTGCGGACGTTGTCACAGCGATCCGGCCAGATCCGCGAGGCGATCCGGGACACCGGCATACTCACCGATACGATCGCCGCGCAGCAGTCGACGGTGGACGCGGCGGTGGCCGCGGCGGGTCCCGCGGTGCAAGCCGTCGGCGGAAATACCCGCAACATCGTCGACCTGGCGGTCCGATTGAGCCGTATCGCCGGGGAACTCGAGAGATTCCCCTCGGTGAACGGGACCGGCAAGCGCAGCCTCATCACCGATCTGAACAACCTGTCGGCCGGATTGAACGCCGCGGCCGACCAGCCGGGCATCGATCTGAACGTGCTGAACGCGGCGATCGGCATCGTCGGAGGTAAGGTCGCCTCGTCCACCGGTGCGGGCGCCGATGCGGACATCACCCAGGTCGCGATCGGCGTGGTGCCCGATCCGAACTTCCCCGGCAATACCGATGCCCGGATCCCGGAGCGTACCGACTGGGCGAACTTCGTCGGATCGTTGGCATATACCTTGCGGCGCTTGCACGACCGGGTGATCGGACCCGGACGATGAACGCGGGGGAGCGGTCGATGGCCGCGCTCGGTGCGGTGGTGACATACCTTTTCCGCCACCGCCTGACCGTGTCGTGGATCGCACTGGTGCTGACGACGGTGCTGGGTGCGGCGTACCTCGTTTTCGGCCCGCTGCAGGCAGATCCGTTCCGCTCGACGTACGCGGTCCGCGTGCGGTTCGCGGAATCGGGTGGGTTGCAACCGAATCGAGATGTCACGGTGCGCGGGGTGCGGGTCGGGGAGGTGAAGTCGGTGCAGCTCGCCGATGGCGTCGTGGTGGCCGTGGCGGCGATCGACAATTCGGTGCGGATACCCGCCGACAGCACGGTCCGGGTGGCAGCGCTCTCGCCCGCGGGTGAGCAGTACCTGGACTTCGTGCCCCGGACCTCGGTGGGACCGTTCCTGGCCGACGGCGCGACAATCGGCGTGGACCGAACCTCGGCGCCGGTGACGCTGGCGCAGCTGCTCGGTGATATGAACGGCGCTGTTGTACAACTGGATCCGGCGAAACTCGCCTCGATCGTGCACGAACTGGGCGGGAGTCCGCAGGCCCCGCAGAAGCTGGCCGCGATCATCCAGGGCGGCACCTTCATGATCACGACGCTGGGTTCGGTGCTGCCGCAGACGGTCGGCCTGCTGCGCAACAGCGAGATCGTGCTGTCGACGGTCCGTGATCTGTCCCCGGGCCTGGCCGCCACGGCCGCGGAGCTGGACCGGACCGCCGCGGGAATGGAGCGCATGACCGGCGGTTACCGGACTCTCCTGGCCCAGAGCCCGCGAGCCCTGCACGCCATGGACGACATCATCGCGGACAACTCACCCACGATGGTGCAACTGCTCGGCAACCTGGCCACCGTCGCGCAGATGTCGTATCTGCACGTACCGGCGTTGCGGGAGTTCTTCTTCCCGGAGCAGCGCCCCGGCTCGGCGGTGGACGCGCTGGCCGGCGCCTTTCACGACAACGCGGTCTGGGCGCTGGTGAATCTCTACCCGCGCAAACAATGCGACTACGACCTGCCCCGAAAACCCATCACCGCACCGGATTACCCCGAGCCGTATCTGTACACCTACTGCACGGATCCGGACCCGAGTCTGGTGGTGCGCGGCGCGCGCAATGCCCCACAGCCTCCCGGCGACGATACGGCTCACCCACCGCCAGGGGCGAATCCGCTCGCGACCACCGACCCGACACCGCAGGGGCGATGGTCCATTCCCACACCGTACGGCGGCGTGCCCGAGCCCTACGTGCCGCCGAAATGATCTGCTCGACAATATATTTCAGGAGTGGCTGATGTCGACATCGCAGCTGGAGTCGGGCGCGGAGGTCGCGGGGACCGAACCGGACGAGACCGCCGGTGAGAACAACGGCAGCGACCTCCCCTCGGATGTGGACCACGACAGCGCGGAAACCGAAGCGCGGGCAGAGCAATCCGGCGAGATCGGTGGACACGGCGTCGCGAGGCGATGGCTTCTGCGTGCGGGCGCGGTGCTGATCGTGGTCATCGCGATCGTATCCTCGGTGTTCGCCGGATTCCTCGGCTGGAAACAACACCGCCGCGACGAGGTCGACACGGCCGCCCGGCAGGCGCTGTCCACCGCGCGGACCTACGCCGTCACGCTCACGAGCATCGATTCCCAGCACATCGACCAGGATTACGACCACGTATTGGCCGGGGCGACGGGCGATTTCAAGGATATGTACTCGCAGTCGAGCAGCCAGTTGAAGAAGATGCTGATCGAGAACAAAGCGCGCAGCGTGGGCAAGGTCGTGGACGCGAGCGTGCAGAGCGCGTCCCGGGATCAGGTCGTGGTCATGTTGTTCGTCGATCAGGAGATCACCAATGCGGTGAGCCCCGATCCGCGGCTGGACCGGAGCCGGATCCTCATCACGATGCGGTCGGTCGGCGGCGGGTGGATGGCCGCGAGGGTGGAGATGGCCTGATGACGATCACGGCAACCGATATCAGCGGCTGGGGGCGCGGTTACCTGCGGCGCCATCCCATCGCATCGCTCGACACCGTGGGGTCCCAGTTCGTCCTGGGAGTTCGTGCGGTGCAGTACCTGATCTCGGATATCGCGACGGGCCGGTTCGCGTTCCGGGAATTCGTACAGCAGGCCGCGTTCATGGTGAAGACCTCGTATGTGCCGACCATCGCGGTCGCCCTGCCGATCAGCGCGACGCTGTCCATCCAGTTCGGGCTGATCGCCGGACAGGTCGGTGCGAACTCGCTGGCGGGTGCGGCCAGCGGCCTGGCGGTCATCCGCCAGGCCGCGCCGGTGGTCACGGCGATGCTGCTGGCCGCGGCGGTGGGCTCGGCCATCTGCGCGGACCTCGGTTCGCGCACGATCCGCGAGGAGATCGACGCCATGACCGTGATGGGAGTGCAGGTGATCCATCGGCTCGTGGTGCCGCGGGTGGCGGCCGGTGTGGTGGTGGCGGTCGGGCTGACCGGATTGAGCGCCTTCGTCGGATTCATCGCCGGATACCTGTTCGACGTCTACGTGCAGGGCGGGACACCGGGCAGTTTCGTGGCCACCTTCTCCTCCTTCGCGACGATCGGGGACATGTATCTGGCGGTGGTGAAGGCCGTCGTGTTCGGGCTCATCGTGACGGTGGTCGCGTGCCAGAAGGGCCTGAGCACCAGAGGTGGCCCGAGCGGCGTGGCGGATTCGGTCAATGCCGCGGTCGTCGCGTCGATCGTGCTGCTCATGGTGGTGAACGTGGGATTCACCGAGATCTACACCCTGCTGTTCCCGCGAGAGGCGTTGTAGCGATGGCGGCACCCTACTATCCGCTCGGGCTCGGCGCCCTGATGCGGGCGAGCGCCGCACCGCTGCGGCTGGTCATGCGCTTCGGGCATATGGGGCGGTTCTTCGTCCGGGCGGTGATCTCGATTCCCGTTGTGCTGCGGCACTATCGCAACGAGTTCCTGCGTCTGGTGTCGGTGGTGTCCTGGGGTAACGGCTCGCTCATCGTGGGCGGGGGAACCGCCGGAATCATCATCGTGCTCGGCGCCAGCGCGGGGGCGCTGGTCGGCATCGAGGGATACAGTGCGCTGAAACTGCTGGGCCTCGGCCCGGCGACCGGGCTGATCTCCGCCACGGCCTCCACCCGCGAGCTGGCTCCGATCATGGCTTCCATCGCCTTCGCCGCGCAGGCCGGATGCCGCTTCACCGCGCAACTGGGCGCGATGCGGATCTCCGAGGAGATCGACGCGATGGAGACGCTGGCGATCCGATCGATTCCGTACCTGGTCACCACCCGGCTCATGGCCGCGGTGGCGGCGATCGTCCCGCTGTACCTGGTGTGCCTGGCGATGAATTTCATCGCCGTCCGGATCGCCATCGGTGTCGCGGGCAACCAGACGCCCGGCACCTACCAGCACTACTTCCGGATGGTGCTCAGCGGGACCGACATCGTGTACTCGTTGTCGAAAGCCGTTGTGTTCGTGGTGATCACGACGACGATCCAGTGCTATTACGGCTACTACTCCACCGGGGGCCCGGAGGGAGTCGGCGTGGCGGCGGGGCGCGCGATGCGTGCCTGCATCACGGTGATGATATGCGTGAATCTACTTCTCACGCTTGCGCTGTGGGGATTCGACTCCGGGGCGAGGCTGAGCGGTTAGGCGGGGGTGCGAAGCGGCTCGCGACCATCGCGCACAATCGTGGGTACCCGCACGATTCGCCGACGGGTCGATGGTGGAAGGAGCAGGCGATGGGTTCGCGCGTATTGAGTCAGTGGGAGGAGATCACCGCCGCCGATCCGACGCATTCGGTGCGGTACGCCGAGCGGTTCCGCACTCTGGCGGCCGAGGGCAAGGACATCTTCGGCGAGGCACGCCTGATCGATGCGATGGTCGGCCGGGGTTCGCGGGTGCTCGACGCCGGATGCGGCGCCGGACGACTGGGCGGATATCTGCATCGGGCCGGACACGAGGTGGTGGGCGTCGACGTCGACCCGGTGCTGATCGAGGCGGCCGAACTGGATTTCCCGGGCCCGCGCTGGCTGGTCGGCGACCTGGCCGAACTGGACCTGCCCGGCCGGGGCATCGCCGAGCAGTTCGACGCGGTGCTGTGCGCGGGCAATGTGATGGGCTTCGTGGCCGTCTCCACCCGCCGCGACGTCCTGGCCGGATTCGCCCGCCACACCGCCCCGGACGGACGCGTGGTCGTCGGATTCGGCAGCGGCCGCGGCTACGACTTCGACGATTTCCTCGCCGACGCGCGATCCGTCGGCCTGCGGCCCGATGTGCTCCTGTCGACCTGGGACCTGCGCCCGTTCACCCCGGAATCCGACTTCCTCGTGGCGGTGTTCTCCAGTACGGCCGGGTGAGCACCGCGGCTGTGGCCGCGACCGGTCGGGCCGGCGGATTCGGGTAGGCGTCGGGCTGTTCGCCGCCGCGGTGAGGGCGATTCGTCCTTCCCGGATCGCCGTGCCGAGCTGGATACTTCGTCTCTCGCGCGAGGTGTGCGCATGAGACTCCTGGTGATCACGGCAGGGTCCGGCGGCTATATGGTCGGTGGAGTAGGTGTGCGATGGAGGAGACGATGGCGGTGGCGGCGGAGTCGGTCGGCACGGTTCCGGAATGGTTCACCAGGGCTGTCGCGGAGTTGCCGGAACATCGCGAGGCCGAGGTCGCCGGGGCTGCGATTCATCTGCGCTGCTGGGGACGGACTGGAACGGCCGGTGTGGTCCTGGTGCATGGCGGGTCGGCGCATTCGGGCTGGTGGGACCACATCGGTCCGCTGCTCGGGACGACCCATCGTGTGGTGGCCGTCGATCTGTCCGGCCACGGTGACAGTGCCAGAAGATCCCGGTATCCGATCGGGGGCTGGGCCGACGAGGTGATGGCGGCGGCCGAGGCCGGGGGGATCGTCGGGCAGCCGTACATCGTCGGTCACAGCATGGGCGGGAGGATCGCCGGTGCGGTCGGCGCCCGGCATCGCGAATCGGTCGCGGGCCTGATCATCATCGATTCGCCGTTTCAGGAGCCGTCCGCGGAGTCCATCGCCGGGCAGCTGCGCCGGGCGCCGAAGACGTACCCGAGCGAGGAGGAGATCTGCGGCCGGTTCCGTACCGTGCCGGAACAGGACACGCTGCTTCCCTATGTGGCGCGGCACGTCGCCGCGGAATCGGTGCGGAAAACCGATGAGGGATGGGTGTGGAAATTCGATCCCGACATGTTGCGCAAGCGACTCGACCACGGGCGTATTCCACCTCTGGAACCACTCCGGACCGGGGAGACGCCGGTGGTGTACATCCGTTGCGAGCGCGGGTTGGTGAGCCGGGAACGGGCATCGGAGATAGCCGGGCTGTTCGATCGCCCCGCGACGGTCGTCGAACTGGCCGAGGCGGGCCACCACCCGATGATGGACCAGCCCCTTCCGCTCGTCGCGACTCTACGCACCGTCCTGGCGCAGTGGGATTCCATGCGGACGATCGCCCTCGCACACCACCAGCAGTAGCGTGACAGTGCACACGGATACGCCCGCCGATGCCGCTGCGCGTCTACCGATGGCCACGGCCACCGCCGTGGTGAACGTGATCGCTGTTCTGGGCCTCGCCACCGTGGTGTGAGCAGGTACCCGGGCCGGTGCTCGGGCTGGAAGTGCCGTCATTGCACAGTGTGCCTCCGCTCGAACCGTCGGCGGACCCGCTGGACCCGCTACCGGCGGAGCCGGTGTCGATCCTCGAGGCGGCGGTCGCGGTCCCGTGCAGCACACCGGTGGCGGCCACGGCCAGCAGGACGGTGCCGATCAAAGTACGAAGTTCCATGGATGAGTCCTTTCGGGCGGAATCGACGGAGAGCACTTCGCCAGGTGCGCACCCGCCGTTACAGCGACTCGGACGTGTTGGCAGAGGCTCGCGAGCCGACCGTCCCGACCGGTTTTCCCGATCGCGTGATTCCGATGTAGTCGCGAAGTCGCGCCGGTCGCGGAAACGGAGTCGTTGGTGGATGAACCGGACCGGTCGCGCGTTCCCACCCCCAATCTCTCCGCAACATCTGGTCTGAAGTCTCAGGGGGCATCAAAACCCTGGTGTCACATCAGGTTTGGCCATCACACTTGCCGAGTGAAACTTGGTATCGGGAGTGGCGCTCTCGGGCTACGCGCGGGTGTGTCGACTCGTGGAGTCGGGTTCGGCGCGGGTCCGTTGTCCGCGGGGCACCCATGGCATTCGAGACGCCATTTCTCCGGCGGTGGCGGAACTGGATGTGCGACGGTCGTGGCGGTACTGATCGTCCTCGCGGTGATCTCGGCATTCCTGCTGTGGCCTTACAGGCTCGGCGCCGCTGTCGCAGTCGGACTCGGCGCTGGGAACCCCTCTGGAGTAAGGACTTTCGTTGGCTGCCTGTTCGAATGGCCCTGGTTGACACTACTTACTTTTCTCGTGATCCACCGATTGCGGGGTAAGCGGCGGGTGGCGATGATGCCGGCATTGCTGATCGCGACTGCCGTCTCGGCGGTGTTGGTCTTATTCGGCGGGGTCGTGGCGCTGCGGCCGAATCATCACGCCGTAGCGGATGTTGCCGCTGTTCCGACGTCGACCATGAGCGGAGACGTTCCGCCGACGGTGACGCCGCCCCCCGATGTGGGGTTGGAATCGGCTTCCGCCGCTCCAGGTCCGGCTTCTGCGGATAACGGCGACGGTTCGGGTATGGACATCGATCGGCAAGGATTCGTTGCCTATCCAGGAGCCCGTTGCGATTTCACGAACCCGGCGGTGGCGATCGGTCGTACTGCTCAGTTGCTCGTGGTGATTTGTGAAACCGGGGTGGGCCGTCTGTACTACAAGGGGATGCGGCCAGAGGCCGGGACCTCGGTCGAGATCGATGACCCGGTGCGCACGGCTACCGGATTTCGCGCGTCCAATGCAGGAGTGCAATACATACTCGGCCCCGGTGCGCTCGTGATCACCTCGGGTGGGACGCAACTGGCCGACGAGGCGATGCTGAGCTACTGGTCGGGCTAGAGATTTCGGGCCGCTGGTCGGCGCGAGTGTTCGAAGCTGCCTGCGGCGCTTCCCGCTGGGTGTCTCGCGGAGCGGGAGGGGTCTCGCCAAAGTAGAACGTGTTCCTATAACGTCGGGGTGTGCAGAAAGAACAACGCCCTGCGGTGGCAGATTGGTTCACTGCGGACGACGGTGTGGTGCGTCTCGTGGGAAGTCGGTGCGGGGTGTGTGGCACGCCGTACTTCCCGCGGAACACGCTGGCTTGCCGCAATCCGCAGTGTGCAAGTCCGAAGGACGGCTCCGAACTGGCCGAATACCTGTTTTCCACGCGCGGCCGGATCTGGTCGTACGCCGACGCGCGGTACAAGCCGCCCGCGCCGTACGTCTCGCCCGACCCGTTCGAGCCCTACGTCGTCGCGGCGGTGGAACTCGAGGTCGAGCAGATGGTGATTCTCGGGCAGGTGGTGCGCGGACTGACCGTGGACGATCTGGCCGTCGGCATGCCGGTCGAGCTGACCCTCGGCGTGCTGTACGAGGACGAGGAAGCCGAGCACACGGTGTGGATGTGGAGGCCCGTCGATGCCTGATACGAATGATCGCGATATCGCCGTTCTCGGTGCGGGTATGCACCAGTGGGGCAAATGGGGTCGCAATTTCGTCGAGTACGGGCTGGTCGCGGCGCGTGCGGCGCTGGCGGACGCCGGGGTCGACCACCGCGACGTCGGCTATATCGCGGGCGCGGACACCATCCGCAACGGATATCCGGGGTTCGTCTCCGGCGCGACCTTCGCCCAGGCGCTGGGCTGGTCGGGCGCGCGGATCTCGAGCAGCTACGCCGCCTGCGCGTCGGGTGCGCAGGCCATCGCCAACGCGCGCGCCCAGATCCTGGCCGGACTGACCGATGTGGCCCTGGTCGTCGGCGCGGACGCCGCGCCGAAGGGATTCTTCCAGCCGGTCGGCGGGGAACGCCGCGACGATCCGGACTGGTTGCGCTTCCACCTGCTCGGGGCCACCAACCCGATCTATTTCGCGCTGTATGCCCGTCGCCGGATGGCGTTGCACGGCGCCACGCTGGACGATTTCGCCGCGGTCAAGGTGAAGAACGCCCGCCACGGCCTGAACAACCCGTACGCCCGCTACCGCAAGGAGGTCTCGGCCGAGGACGTCGCCGCCTCGGCGGTCGTCTCGGATCCGCTGCGGTTGCTGGACATCTGCGCGACCAGTGACGGCGGTGCGGCGCTGGTGCTGACATCGATGGAATACGCGCGCCGGCATGGCATCAGCGATCCGGTCCGCATCCGCGGCCTGTCCACGGTGACGCCGACGTTCCCGAAAACCGTTCTCGACCTTCCGGATTTCGCGACCGATTCGGCCGTGGCGTTCGCCGCGCCGCCGCGCCCGTTCCGCTCGACGCTCGCGGACGCCGCGTACGAGGAGGCCGGTCTCGGGCCCGCGGATCTGTCCTTCGCGGAGGTCTACGACCTGTCCACGGCCCTGGAACTCGATTGGTACGAGGATATCGGGCTGTGCGAGGTGGGCGGCGCCGAGGAGTTGTTGCGCAGTGGCGCAACAACTCTGGGTGGCCGGGTGCCGGTGAACCCCAGTGGCGGGCTGGCCAGCTTCGGTGAGGCGATTCCCGCGCAGGCGATCGCGCAGATCTGCGAGCTGACCTGGCAGTTGCGCGGTCAGGCCGATGGGCGTCAGGTGGAGAACGCCCGGGCGGGTATCGCGGTGAACCAGGGCCTGTTCGGCCACGGTTCGGCGATCATCGCCACGCGCTGAGCTGCTTCGACCCGAAAACCCGGGCACTGCCGGGGTTTTCGGGCATCTGCGCCCGGAACGGCGGCACGATCGCCCCAGTCTGCCGTCCGTCACCCGGCCGGACTGTCCGGCGGACAGCTGCAACGCGCCGCCCTGGCGCGAGCGCTCCTGGCCCGCCCGCGCGTACTGATCTGTGACGAGATCGCCACGGCCTTGGATTACGCTCTGGCACAACGTCTTCTGGATCAGCTCGAGCGCTATCGCCGCGACACCGACGCCGTCGTTCTGCTCGTCGGCCACGACCTGGCCGGACTGCTGAACCGCTCGGATCGCTCGGCGGTGGTCGACGACGGCCGGATCGCCGCGATCGGGACCCCACAGGAAGTGCCGGCCGGTCCGCAAATCACCGTCCTGGGCCGCCTTCTCGCCGCGGACGGTCTTTCCCGCCGGGTCGTCCCAGCCGATCCGGCGGGCAGCGAGACCGGTGCACGATCGCGTGCGTCGTCCGGGACGGCCCGGTTCCGCACTGGGCTCCGCGGCCACTCCGGCGATCCATTCGGGTAGTCTCTGAGGTAGTCTGGACGTGTGGCGATCGAGTGGTATTGGGCGCTTGCGCAGGTGCTCATGCACACGGGAGTCGATCCGGATGATGTATTCGACCTGGTGGATGCCTGGATGAAGGGTGATCGGCAGGTCCGGCTGCGGACCGCGGTCGATCCGGCTACCGGCCTCACGTCCCTGGTGATCTGGGGCCGTACCGACGACGGCACACCGCTGTCGGTCTTCGCTCGCCGGCTCGGGCGCGACATCGAGGTGTACAGTGCCGCGTACCTCACCGCCGACCAGGCCGCGGACTTCGAGAAGTGGGAGGCGACCCGCAATGACTGATCCGTTGTCGAATATGAGCCCCGCCGAGGTGGCGGCGATGGCCGAGCGCCTCGAGTTCACCGACGAGCCGATCACCCCGCCGATCGAAACCGGCCCGGCCGCCGAACCGGTGCTGATTCCCAGATCGGTGAAGCTCACCCGCGATCTGGACAAGGCGTGCAAGCGGCGCGCGGGCAATCTCGGTCTGTCGCAATCGGCCTATATCCGTTCGCTGATCGAACGTGACGTCGCCGAGTCCGGGACCGGCGAACAACGTCCGGCGTGGGTGCGCGAGCTGCTGGCCGTGATCGCCCAGCACGAGAACGACGAGCAACGCCAGGCATCCTGAAAGCCCGGCGCCGAGTGCGCCGGTATGCCATCGGCGCGGCACGCGCGCGACCGGCACCGCCACCAGCGACTCCGGGTGCGTACCGCGCGGGCATGCGTGCCCAGGACGACTGAACACTCCCGGAGTCGGCCACGTTCACGAGGCCGTGGTGGCCCGCACCTCGGTCGTCTCGGGCTCACGCACCGGTTCCCGGGTGCCGAACAGCATCAGCCCCGCGCCGAGTAGCGCCAGCACCACCATGACCACGAATCCGCTGGCGAACGTTCCGGTGCTCTGCACGATGAACCCCATCACCAACGGGGCGACCACACCGGACAGGGCGAAGCAGGCGTCGGCGAAGCCCGCGGCGCTGCCGGGCTGACCGGGTTCGGCGTCGATCGCGGCGACCCACCAGATGCCGCCGGTGACGAAGCCGCAGCCGACACCGATCGAGATGAACACCACCGCCGTCACCAGCGAGGGCGCGGTCACGATCGGAATCAGCGCGGCGCCGGCCAGCAGCAGCGCGATACCCATGATGGTGAACCGGCTGCGAATTCGCCCGGTGCGGGCGTATACCTTGTCGACCAGTACGCCGCCGATGAGCGCGCCGACCACACCCGCGGCCCAGGGCGCGACGGTGAACGCGCCGACCTGCTTGACGCTCAGATGGTACGAGGTGGACAGGTATTCCGGCAGCCAGTACATGAACGCCCAGAAGATGTAACCCCAGGCGAAGTAGCCGATCCCGACGATCCACAGATTGCGATTGGCGAAGATTCGCCGCCAGTTCACCTTCTGCTGATGTTCGGAGGTCTCCTCGGCCAGCTGCCCGGACTCGATGTACGAGCGTTCGGCCGCGGAGACGCGCGGGGAGGCGGCCGGGGTGTTGTACAGCAGGCCGACCGCGACCAGAGCCCACAGCACGCCGAGTACGGCCAGCACCCAGAACATCCCGCGCCACCCCAGGCTCGCGATGAGCTGGGTGACGATAGGCCCGCCGATCAGCAGGCTCCCCGACACCGCGACGCCGCCGATCAGTGCCAGGGCGAAACCGCGCTCCACACTCGGCAGCCAGCGGCTGATCACCCGGGTGGCGGCCGGGAATCCGGGCGCCTCGCCCGCACCGAGCACGATGCGGATCAGCAGCAGACCGGTGAAACCGCCGGAGATCGGCGTGATCGCGGTGGCGACCGACCAGAAGACCATGCCCACCAACAGAATTCGGCGTGGGCCGAATCTGTCGACCAGTGGACCGGCGAGGAATGCGAACACCATGTACCCGATGGAGAACGCGGAACTGATGACGCCGTAATCGGCGGAGTCGATGCCGAATTCGGCCTCGAGCGGTTTCACCGCATATGAAACCGCACTGCGGTCGATGTAATTGATGATGACCAGGACGACGATCATCGCGACCGTGGCCCAGCGGAAATGTTGGCGCATGGTGGTTACCTCATTGTCCACCGTTCCGCTTGGCGGAACATATTGAATAAAAGGTGCTGAAACTATGCGTCACGAATTGTTTCGGCACAGCGTTTTCGCGTAACTAACCGATGAATTCGGGAAATTGCGCGGGTTATGTTCCGCTGATAGGAACGTTCTGGAAAATATTGCCCACCGCGCCGCCCGCGGGCAGCCGCCAGACCGCCTCGGCGAGCCGCCCGGCCGCCTCCGCCGCAAGCGCGCGCGTCGCGTTCGAGGTGAATTTGAGCGTGAGTTCCTCGGCCGACAACGGATTCGCCGGGCCACCCCGATTCTGCGAAATCCGTTCGGTGCGAGTGGTTCCGTCGTCCAAGCGGACGGTGAGCACGGCCGGGAACTGGCGCGGGAAGATCCGCGTGCATTCCGCGTCGGCGACGACGTTCACCTTGTCCGCGAGCGCCGAACGCGCCGGGTCCCGCACGGCGCTGTCGGTGAAATCCTCGTGGAATACCCCGAGTCCGCCGCCGCCGAGCAGAGCCGCCGCGACGGTGTACGGACCGCTGAACGCGCCGTGGTACCCCGAACGCGGACGGCGCTTCTCCTCGATCGGCTCGCCGATCGTGCGCAGAACCGGTTCGGGCACACCGAGAGTCAGCTCGGTGATCCGCGCCGGATCGATGCCCGCGCGGCGCAGCCGCAGCGCGGCGTCCACGCCCGCATGGGTGAAGTGGTTGCAGGGGTAGGGCTTGAAGAAGATTCCGGGAGTTTCCCAGTGCTCGCCGAGACCGCGGGTGACCTGGTCGATGTCGAACCGGTCGCCGCAGAACGCGCGCAGGAATCCGAATCGTCCCTCCAGCACCGTGGGTGGCCCGGTGAGCCCGTGCTGGGCCATCTGAGCCGCGACCACGCCGGCGTGCGCGGCCCATCCGCAGTGCACGCGTTTGACGGTGCCGCCGGTGCGATTCGCCTCGATCACGCCCGAACCCATACTGCAGGCGATCCCGATGGCCGAGGTCAGCTCCTCCGCGTTCAGGCCCAGCAGCATGCCCGCGGCGACCGCGGCCCCGACCGCCCCGCAGATCGCGGTGGCGTGCTGGCCGCGGTCGAAGAACACCGAATTGGCGTTCTCCTCGTCGTATCCGGCCATGCCGAGCCGGCAGGTGACCTCGATGCCGACGGTCGCGGCATCGAGGAACGCCGGTCCGCTCGCGCCGGTGCGCTCGGCCACGGCGAGCGCGGCCGGAATCACCGCCGAGGAGGGGTGCAGCACCGACGGTAGGTGGGTGTCATCGAAATCCAGGCTGTGCGCGAGGGTTCCGTTCACCAGCGCGGCCGACGGGGCGGGCAGCGTGCCCTCGATGCCGAGCGCGGTCGCCGCCGGACGCCCACCCCAGTCGGCGACCACCGCGCGGATGACCTCGGCCGGTTTCTCGCCGAGTGCGGCCAGACAGTTTCCGAGCAGATCCAGGACGCGTCCGGCCAGGTCGGTCCGCAGGTCCTCGGCCAGACCGTCGGTGTGCACCCGGGCGGCGAGCGCGCCGAGTTGCTGTGCGGGAGTCGGGGTCACGCGCCCACCACCGCGACCGGCCGGATCGGCGAACCGGTGCCGCCGACGATCCGCAGCGGGGCCACCACGAACAGGAATTCGGCCCGCCCCTCGGCGGCGACCTGCTCCAGATTCAGATGTTCCATGATGTAGATTCCGTTCTCCACCAACAGAACTCGATGCACGGGCAGTTCCCGGTGCCCGGCTCCGGCGGGGATCTGTTCGTAGGCGGTGGTGTCCGCGCCGGTGGCGACGACGCCGCGGGCGGCCAGCCACGACGCGGCATCCACGGTGAGCCCCGGAACGCCGGTGTCGTGGCCCAGATACGTTGTGGCGTCGTCGAAGTTGCGTGCCCAGCCGGTTCGCACCAGGGCGACGTCACCGGCCTCGGGCCGCACTCCGGAACGTTCGGCGGCGGCGAGCAGATCGGCCTCGGTTACCCCGTAACCGGGTTCGAGGGTGTCCACGCCCTTGACCGCGGCGACGTCCAGCAGGACGCCGCGGGTGATCATCGGCGGGATCTTCTCGGTGCCGTGCTCGCTGAACTTGCCGCCGCGCTGGGCGGTTTCGGCGTCGATGCCGCCGTGCAGCTTCCCGTTGTGGCTCACGTGCGAGAGCGAGTCGATGTGGGTGCCGACGTGCCCGCCGGTGATGATCACCTCGTTGCTCGCCGAGCCGCCGTCGGGGCGCATCATGTCGCCGTGTCGGCGGGCCAGCGTCATCCGGAAACCGGGGTGATTGGGCGAGCACGGCATTCCGGTGAACAGCGGCTGGCCCAGCTCGATCGTGCGCAGGCCCTTCGCGACGGCCTCGAGCAGGGCGCCGGTTACGGCGTCGGTCATGGTGTGGTCCCTTCTGTTTCGAATTGCTCGGCGAGGTCGAGCACCCAGCGGCTGCGGGCGACGACGGCCGGGTCGACGAACCGGCCCTGCTCGTCCAGCCAGGCGGCGGAATCCTTGCCGTGCAAGGAGTTCAGGAGTTGCCGAGCGTCGTCGACCTCGGTGTGGCTCGGGGTGAACGCGGCGTTGACCGGTTCGATCTGCGTGGGGTGCACCACCGAGCGGCCGAAGAAGCCGCGGTCGCGGGCGGCCGCGCTGTCGGCGGTCAGGCCGCGCAGGTCGGCGACGTCCGTCCAGACCGCGTGCGGCGGGCTCGGCAGTCCGGCCGCGCGGTTCGCCGTGACGACCCGTTGGCGCGCCCATTCGAGTGCTGTGTTGTCGCGCACTCGCAGGTCGGCGAGCAGATCGGCCTCACCGAGGGAGACCGAGGCGATCAGCGGATGGCAGGCGGCGAGCCCGAACGCGTTCTCCACGCCCAGTGCGGATTCCACCAGCAGGTGCAGGGGAGTGGCGAGCCGGTCGGCGAGGCGTGCCACGGCATCGGGGTCGTCGCATTTGGGCACCCGGATTCCGGCAGCGCCGCGCCCGGCAAGTTCGTCGACATCGATTTCACCCCAAGGGGTTTGCGGGGAATTGATCCGAATCCACAGTGGTTTGGGCCAGGCCTGTGACGTGGCGGTGACGGCGTTCGCGCGGGCGGCGGCCTTGTCCGGTGCGGCGACCGCGTCCTCGAGGTCGTACACCACCGCGTCGGCCGGACCGGCCATCGCCTTGGCGAGCAGTTCGGGGCGGTGCGCCGGGACGTACAGCCAGCTGCGTGCCTTGCCGATCACGCCACGCCCTGCTCACGCAGTTCGGTCAGGTGGTGCTCGTCGACGCCGAAGCAAGCCAGGATCTCGGCGGTATGTTCGCCGAGTTTCGGTCCGGTGGTACGGATTTCGCCGGGTGTGTCGCTGAGCCGGAACGGAATGTTGGGCATCTTCAGCGGGCCCAGTTCCGGATCCTCGATCCGCAGCACACTGCCGAGTGCGGCGTACTGCGGATCGGCCATGATGTCCGCCGCGGTGTAGATCGGGGCGACCGCGGCCTGGGCCTCCTCGAAGGCGGCGACCACCTCGTCCCGCCCGCGCGCGGCGATCCACGAACCGACGGCCTCGTCCAGTTCGTCGGCGTGTTCGGCGCGGGTGCGACCGGCGGCGAACCAGGGCTCATCGATCAGTTCCGGGCGGCCGACCAGGCGCATCACGCGTTCGGCGATCGACTGCGCGCTGGTGGAGACCGCGACCCAGCTGCCGTCCTTGCACTGGTAGGTGTTGCGGGGCGCGTTGTTGGTGGACCGGTTGCCGGTGCGCGGTTGCAGCACGCCGAGCTGGTCGTATGCGGTGATCTGCGGGCCGAGCACGGTCAGCAGCGGCTCGATGATCGCCATGTCCAGGACTTGGCCGCGGCCGGTGACCCGGCGGGCATGCAGGGCGGTCATGATGCCGAACGCGGTGGTCAGCGCCGCGACGCCGTCGGCGAGGCCGAAGGGAGGCAGGGTGGGTGGACCATCGGGTTCACCGGTGAGCGCGGCGAATCCGCTCATCGCCTCGGCGAGCGTGCCGAATCCGGGACGCGCGGAATACGGCCCGAACTGGCCGAATCCGGTGACCCTGGCCAGTACCAGCCCCGGATTGTCCTGTGCGAGCACGTCATAGCCGAGGCCCCAGCGCTCGAGCGTGCCGGGCCGGAAGTTCTCGATGATGACGTCCGCGTCGGCGGCCAGCTCCCGGAACAGCCGTTGCCCCTCCGGTGAGCCCAGATAGAGTGTGAGCGATTTCTTGTTGCGCCCCAACATCTTCCACCACAGACCGATACCGTCCTTACTGGCACCGTGGGTGCGGGACGGATCGCCGCGCGGATGTTCGACCTTGATCACCTCCGCACCGTGGTCGCCCAGCAGAGTGGCGGCCATCGGCCCGGCGAACAGGGTGGCCACATCGAGCACCTTGATCCCGGCCAGCGCTTGCACAGTCATCTGTTTCCCTTCGTACAGAGGCACTTTCAGCCGCGATGGCCCATTCGGCGGGAGATGCGCGCGGCGGTGTCCAGCACGCGCGGCGCGATCTTCTCCACGAATTCCTCGGTGACCCGGTAGCGCGGACCGCACACCGAGATCGAACCGATCACCTCGCCGGTGATGCCGAAAACCGGTGCGGCCACCGAACCCGCGTCGGGCTGGCGCTCGCCGCCGGACTGCGCGAAACCGCGTTCGCGCACCTCGTCGAGTTCGGCGGCGAGCGATTGCGGATCGGTCACGGTGCTGGGCGTCAGCGCGGCGAGCGGCCCGGCCAGGGCCCGTCGCCGGGTGTCCTCGGGCAGGAACGCGAGCATGCACTTGCCGGAACTGCCCGCGTGCAGCGGGAAACGACGGCCCAGCTCGACGGTCATCTTGATCTCGTGGGTGCCCTCGACCTGATCGAGGTAGATCCGGCCGTCGGGAACCAGCGCGGTCAGGGTCGCGGTCTCGCCGGTTTCGTCGCGCAGCGCACGCAGCAGATCCAGGGCGCTCGCGCGCAGATCCGAATCGCGGAACGCGCGGGCGCCCAGGGCGGTGGCCGCCGGGCCGAGCCGGTACTGCCTGCTGTCGGGATCCAGCGCGACCATGCCGCGAGTGGCCAGCGACTGCAGGATGCGGTGAACGACCGCCTTGCTCAGACCCAGCTCGCGGGCGATCGCGCTGACCCCGAGCCGGGACGGCCCGTCGGTGAACAGCAGCAGCACATCGGCGACGCGTGCGGCGGCCTCGGTGCCCGGCGTGGGCTCGGTCATGACTCTCCCGGAAGTCGTACCGTTCAGCGGAACGGGTTGAACGTTGTCGCTTACCAGCAAAGCATCAGGTGGGCCACTGCTGTCAAGTGTGGATATTTACGTTTGCTGCTGATGGTTGACGTTTAGTCACGCTAAGTGTCAGGATCGAAGGCATATGCGGCGGTCCGCTGAGCGGTACGGCCGAAATTCTGGAAGGCGGTGAAGGTCGCGGATGACCTGTTCGGTTACCGAATCCGTTACGGCACTGGGAAGCTGGGTGTCCGGGCTGCGCTGGAGCGATGTGCCCGAACCTGTGGCCGAGCGATTGGGCACGGTGCTGTTCGACGTGCTGGCCGCGAACGCGGTGGGCGCGCGAACCGAAGGTCAGCGCGCGCTGCGGGCGGCCTGGCCCGCGCCGCCCGGACACAGCCCGGTCGTCGGGGGCGCCGTGCTGGCCGACCCGGTCACCGCGGCCTGGCTCAACGGTCCCGCGACGGTCTGCCTGGAGCTGGACGAGGGCAACAAGTACGCCAAGGGGCATCCGGCGGCGCACGTGTTCCCGGCCGTTGTCGCACTGGCCGCCCAACTCGATGTGCCCGGCCCGGACCTGGCCGCCTCGCTGCTGGCCGGCTACGAGGTGGCCGCGCGATTCGGTCGCGCGACGTCGCTGCGTCGCGGTGCGCACCCGCACGGCAACTGGGGTGTAGCCGGTGCCGCGGCGGGGTGCGCCCGACTGCTGGGCCTGGACGCCGAACGCACCGCCGCGGCCATCGACGCCGGTTCAGGGTTGCCGGTGGCCGGGCATTTCGATTCGGCGCTGGACGGCAATCCGGTGCGCGATGCCTGGCTGGGTGCGGCCAACGCGTCCGGGATCGCCGCGGCCCGCCTCGCCCTGGCCGGTTCGGCACGCAACACCGGAACCGCGGCCCGCTCACTGGGTGAGCTGCTCGGCAGTTTCGCGCCCGAGGAACTGAGCTGGGAGCTGGGCACCCGCTTCGACATCACCGGCAACTACTTCAAGCAGCATTCGTCGTGCTCGTACACCCATCCCGTGGCGGACCTGCTGATCGACGCCCGTGCCGCGCTGTTCGGCACGCAGCCCGAGGCCGCCGAAATAGCCACCGCGACAGTCGGAATCGACGTGCAGACCCACGCACTCGCCGCCGGACTCGATCGGACGACCTGGCACAACCAGTTGTCCGCGATGTTCTCGGTGCCGTTCGTCGCGGCCACCGCGCTGTTGTACGGCGAAGTCACGCCCCGCTATACCGCACTGCTCCCGGACGACGCCCCCGAGATCGCGAAAGTCGCTGCCGGAGTACGGATCAGCGAGATCCCCGAGCTCACCGCGAAACTCCCCGACAACCGCGCCGCCCGGATCTCGGTGCGCCTCGCCGACGGGCGCACACATACCGCCGAGGTCGCAAATCCGATCGGCGACACCGACTTCCAGCCCTTCGACCGCGACCGCCTGGCCGCGCTGTTCACCGGGCTGCTCGACCAGACCGCGGTGCGCACGATCGGCGCGGTGGTGGACGGGATGACCGCCGCCCCCGGCGCCCGCGCACTGCTCGCCCCGCTCGCCGCATGACCGTTCCATCGCACGAAGGAGTCCTGATGCGCCGCATCTTCTCGGTGACGCCGATCCACGTCGACCCGGAGGAACTGGACCGCCGACGCCGCCGCTACAACGAGCTGGCGCCGAACGGAATCACCGTGGAACTCGTGGACGCCGGACCGGCGGCGCCCGCCCAACTGGCCAGCACCGCCGACCTGCACGCCTCGGAACAAGCCGTCGCGGCCGCATTCGCCACCGCCGAGGGCTACGACTTCCGGATGCCGGACTGCGTGCTGGATCCGGGCGTGCCCGCGGGGGAGCGGGGCATGTTGCAGGTGGTCGTGGAGCGGCTCGTCGCCGACGGGCACCGGGTCGGCGCGGTCACCCGCAATCAGGTGATCGCCGACGAGTTGACCCGCAAGGTACGCGAATATGGTTGCGAGGAAGCATTCCTCGGCGTCGCGGTGCTGGATCTGGATCTGAGCGCGGTCGCCGACGGCGCACGCTGGAACGCCGCGATGCGCTCCGCGCTGGACGATCTGTCGGCCCAGGGTGCGACAGCCGTGATCAACGGCTGCTCCGCGGTCGAGGTCGAGCACACCGCGGGCGGCCCGCTCGTCGTCGACCCGGTCGCCGATGCCCTGCGCCTCCTGGCGGAAACCGCATGAGCGGTCAGGGCTGGAAGCGGCAGGGGAGTGCTGTTACAGACGCTCCGTCGCATGCGGGGACGGGTTACCGCACGAGTGGTGAGGACTGGAAGCGGCGGGTGAGTGTTCCCTCGCATGCTGGGTCAGGCTGCGCCATGAGTGGTCGGGGTCGGCAGTGGAGTGTTGCCTCGCATGCTGGATCGGGCCGCACCATAAGTGGTCGGGGCCGGATAACTAGAACTGAGCCGATGGGACCCCCACCTGCTCGGTACATCGTGAGCAGGCGGTGGGGCGTGTCCGTGCGCGCCGGCATTCAGGCAGCGGCGGGGGCGGTATGAGCGACGTCGATCTGGTCGTGGCCGGGGCGGGCGGTGGGCTCGCCGGGGCATTGCGGGCGGCGCAGTTGGGTGCGCGGGTGCTCGTCGTGGAGGCCAACGAGCATTACCTGCGCGGCAACAACACCTCGATGTCCACCGCGATGATTCCGGGTGCGGGCTCGCACTGGCAGCGTGCCGCCGGAATCGAGGACTCGCCGGACAAGTTCCTCGGCGACATCGCGGCGAAGACGCACGGCGACTTCGCGAAACCGGTCGCCGAAGCGCTGACCGGTGTGAGTGCCGAACTGGTCGAATGGCTGGGCGACCACGTCGGGCTGCCGATCGAACTGCCGACGGACTTCGACTATCCGGGCCATAGCGCGCAGCGGGTGCACTCCATTCCCGGACGGCACGGTTCGCGAATGCTGCGCCACCTCGCCGACGCGGTGGCCCAGGAGTCGCTGATCGACACGCTGATTCCCGGCCGGGTCACCGCAGCACGACGCACCGAGGAAGGTCTACGCGTCACGGTGACCTATCCGGACGGCCGCGAGGAGGAGATCTCCACCTGCGCACTTCTGTTGGCCACCAACGGTTATGGCGCGAACCGGCAGCTGGTCGCCGAACATCTGCCCGAGATCGCCGAGGCCGAATACCACGGCAGCGAGTACTCCACCGGAGACGCGCTGCGCATCGGCGCGGATTTCGGCGCTGCTGTCTCGTATCTGGACGCCTACCAGGGCCACGCCGGACTCTCGGCCGAGGCGCGCACACTGGTCACCTGGACCGTGGTGATGCACGGCGGTTTCGTCGTCACGGCCGAGGGCCGCCGATTCGGTGACGAATCGGCCGGCTACTCCGAGTACGCCGCGGTGCTCGCCGGACAGCCGGGCGCATCCGGCTGGCTGATCTACGACGAGCGAATCAACAGTGCCACAATGGCTTTCGGCGGCTACGTCGATGTCGTGAACAGTGGCGCCGTGCGGCACGGTGAGTCGGTCGCCCAGCTCGCGAGCAGTATCGGCGTTCCCGCGGAAGCCCTCGCCGCCGAACTCGTCGAGGCGTCCGCGGTCGCCCGCGGTGACTCACCGCGAGACCGGTTCGGCCGCACCAGATTCGAACAGCCGCTGAGTGGCCCGCTGTACGCGGTGCGAATCCTGCCCGCGCTGTTCCACACTCAGGGTGGACTCGTGGTCGACCGGCACGCTCGCGTGCTCGATACGAATTCTGATCCGATTCCAGGCCTGTACGCCTCCGGTGGCGCGGCCGTCGGCATCTCCGGCCACGGCGCGGCCGGATATCTGGCCGGTAACGGGCTGCTGCCCGCGCTGGGCCTCGCCTACCTCGCGGCCACGCACTCGGTGGCCGAATTCCCTAGTGAAAGGTAACCCCATGACCAACCACGACCTGATCATCCGCAATGTGCGCGTGGTCCGCCCCGGGGTAGACGAGACCCCGCTCGCGGATATCGCGGTGAGCGACGGAAAGGTCACCGAAGTCGGGCCGGACCTCGATACCTCCTCGGCCCGCGAGGTCGTGGACGGCGGCGGCAAGCTGGCCTTTCCCGGCGTGGTCGACGCCCACCAGCACTGGGGCATCTACAACCCGCTCGACGAGGACACCCGGACCGAGAGCCGTGCGTGTGCGCAGGGCGGTGTCACCACCTCGCTGATCTACATGCGGACCGGGCAGTACTACCTCAATCGCGGTGGGAACTATTCGGAGGTGTTCCCCGAGGTGCTGGCCGCATCCGAGGGAAAGTCCTTCGTGGACTACGCCTTTCACCTCGCGCCCATGCAGTCCTCGCATATCGCGGAGATCCCGGAGCTGATCACCGAGCACGGCGTGAGCTCGTTCAAGATCTTCATGTTCTACGGCAGCCACGGCCTGCACGGCGCGTCCAACGACCAGAACTCGTTCCTGATGATTCCCGAGGGCGAACGCTACGACATCGCGCACTTCGAATTCGTCATGCGCGGGGTACAGGCCGCGCGCGAGCGTTTCCCGGAGATCGCGGATTCGATCTCGTTGTCGCTGCACTGCGAGACGGCCGAGATCATGACCGCGTACACGAAGATCGTGCAGGGGGAGGGCAAGCTGTCCGGGCTCGAGGCGTACAGCGCGTCGCGGCCGCCGCATTCGGAGGGGCTCGCGGTCACCATCGCCTCCTATCTGGCGCATGAGACGCGGCTGCCGAATATCAACCTGCTGCACCTGTCCTCGGCCAAGGCGCTCGAGGCGGCCATGCTGATGGCGAAAACCTTTCCGCACGTGGACTTCCGGCGCGAGGTCACAATCGGGCACCTGCTCACCGACATCACCACCGCGGACGGTATCGGCGGCAAGGTCAACCCGCCGCTGCGGCCGCGCGATGACGTCGAGGCGCTGTGGGAGCATCTGCTCGCCGGTGACATCAGCTGGGTGGTCTCCGACCACGCATGCTGCAAGGAGGCCACCAAGTTCGGCGACGACCCGGCCGACATCTTCGAGGCCAAGTCCGGATTCGGCGGTGCGGAATACCTGCTGGCCGGTCTCGTCGGCGAGGGCAGCAAGCGCGGTCTGTCGATGCGACAGGTAGCCGAACTGACCGCGTGGAATCCGGCGCAGCGCTACGGCCTGCACACCAAGGGCGATATCGCGCCCGGCTTCGACGCGGACATCGCCCTGGTCGACCCGGCCCGCTCCTGGACCGTACGGCCCGAAGATTCCGAATCCACCCAGGAATACAGCCCGTTCCGCGGCCTCGAGGTCGGCTCCACGGTCACCGACACCTTCCTGCGCGGCGCGCGAATCTTCGCCGACGGCAAGGTGATCGGCCTGCCTACCGGGCGTTACGTGCGCCGTCCGGCTTCTCGGTGATGTGGTGCCCCGGGTCCGGACGTTCGTGAGGGGACGTCCGGGCCGGGGCGGCGGATTCGCCGGCGTCTCGTGTGCGACGACGGATTGCTGCTGACGTCGTGCCGCGGCACCGACGAGTCCGCGCGAAGGTAGGCCCTCGCGTCGGCGAACTCGACGCGCCGCGACGCTGTGGCAGCGCCTGCTGAGGCTTCCTTTCCGAGAGGTGGATCGGCTATTGGGCACGAGTTGCTGCCGTTCGCGCGATCCCGGGTGTGGACGGAATTCGGGGCTCGGAATGTTCTCGGGTGTCGGTCGGATACGTCCCGAAGGTTCGTGGATGTCGAGCCATATTGTTCGATACGTTTCGTGGTGCGGGCGGGAATCCGATGTGCTGGGCGCGCGGACAGTGATTGCGCACTCGTCCCTCGGCAACAAACGCCGATAGCGATTGAACCGAGGCGGTCGGTGTCGCTGTGTCTTCGGATGCCGAAGCGCCGCTGCGGAATTCGCGTATCGCACGGGAGCCTGCGCGCGTGCGGGATGGATAGGTCGCGCGAGTGCCATCGGCCGACCGTTCGGGCCGCGCCTACGCTCGAAGTACTTGCGGGCGTGTGGTTTCGGGGTCGATGCTCGTTCGCGACGCAGACCGCTCCCATGACTGGTTGCGGTGGGTGAGGATGACGCGGGCCGGCGTTCCCGGGCAGCGGTATTGCGACGCCAACCGATATCTGAGAGTGTGCCTTGTGTCACAGCGACTGTAGTTCTCGGCGTCGGTGTTCGCGTCGGCGTGCTCGATCCGCAGAGGAGTTCGTGTGAGTAGTTCGTACACTTTCCCGGTCGCCGAGGCTCTCGAGTCGGCTCCGGCTGGAACGGCGTATCTGATCGCGAGTGGAGATCTGCGGCCGGCGGCGAACGAGATGGGGTGGCCCACGCAGGTCGAGCTGGAGCGGATCGTGCGCGACGCGTTCGCGGAGTTCGGCTGGAATGTGGTGCGCGGCAACGATATCGATCCGGACACCGGTCATGGGTTCATCAGCAGTCAGCGGATGGGGCTGGACGTGTTCGCCACGATTCCGGCCGATGCGCCGCTGGTCGTGGCCGAGGCGGTGTGGCAGTACAGCCACCATGTGCTGGCGGGGTTGCGCACGCACGAGGGGCCGATCCTGACGGTGGCCAATTTCGCGGGTAAGTGGCCGGGGCTGGTCGGATTGCTGAATCTGAATGCGGGGCTGACCAAGATGGGCAAACCGTATTCGACCATCTGGACGGTGGACGGGACCGACGAGTGGTTCCGCGACGGCATCCGCAGTTGGCTCGAGACCGGGAAGATCGTGCACGACGCGTCGCACGTGCACCCGCTGCCGGAACTACCGGACAGCCCCGAACGCGATCTCGGCGTCGCGCTGGCCCGGCAACTGTTGCGGGACAAGGCCATCATCGGCATTTTCGACGAGGGTTGTATGGGTATGTACAACGCCATCTTCGACGACGAGGTGCTCAACCGGATCGGCATCTACAAGGAGCGGCTGTCGCAGAGCGCGCTGTGGGCGGAGATGCTCACCGTGAGCGACGAGGAGGCCGCCGAGATCGGCCGCTGGCTGCTCGACGCCGGGATGACCTTCAAGCTCGGCACGGACCCGCGAACCGAACTCACACAGGATCAACTGGACCTGCAGTACAAGATGTACATCGCGGCACTGCGGATCGCCGACGACTTCGGCCTCGACGCCGTCGGAATCCAATATCAGCAGGGCCTGAAGGATCTCGCCCCGGCCTCGGACCTGGTCGAAGGGCTGATGAACAATGTCCAGCGTCCGCCGGTGCGCAGTCGCGACGGGAAGCGAGTGTTGTGGCAGGGCCGGGCGGTGCCGAATTTCAACGAGGTGGACGAGGGGGTCGCGGTCGACTCGCTGGTGACCAACCGGATCTGGACGGCCATGGGCCTGGACCCGGCCACCACCCTGCACGACATCCGATGGGGCGAGGAATACGACGGGCAGTTCGTCTGGGTGCTCGAGATCTCCGGCTCGGTGCCGCCGTCGCACTTCGCGAACGGTTACGCGGACGCCGAGGGCTGGCGGCAGGGACCCATGTTCTTCCCCGCGGGCGGCGCCACGATCAACGGCATCTCCAAACCGGGTGAAATCGTCTGGTCCCGTGTGTATCTCGCCGAAGGCCGGCTCAATGTGGACATCGGACGCGGAACCGTCGTCGATCTTCCGACGCACGAGAGCCTGCGGCGCAAGAACGCGACCAACCCCGAGTGGCCGATCATGAACGCGGTGCTGCACGGCATCACCCGGGACCAGTTCATGGCCCGGCACAAGGCGAATCACGCGAACGTGGTCTACGCACCCGACGCCGAAACCGCCGACAAGGCCCTGCTGGCCAAGGCGGCGTGCTTCGACGCGCTGGGAATCGCCGTACACCTCTGCGGCACAACGGCTTTGACTGCGCCCTGACCCGACTCGACGGGTCCCGAGGCGGAGTGCGTCTCGTCGGGTCCGCGTTCAGGTCTGCGGCCGCACGGCTCGCCCGGATCGCCGTAACGGGAGTTCGGTGTTCGAGGTCATTGGGGCGCATCGCATTCGGGTGGCCGTGGATCGGAGCGTCCGAGCGTCGATCGAGGGCGGTAATATGCGGGCCGCTGTCCGCATGCGACGATCATCGGCTGGGCCGGGCAGCCCGAGTGCATCGATGCGAGGCTTGTGGTGTTGAGTTTGACCGGTGACGCGCTGTTCTGCACAGCCGTCGTCACGGCGGCGGTGGCGGTCGGGGGAACCCTGGCAGGATGGAACCGGCTGCGCGGCCCCCGCGCGGTGCGGTGGCTGACTCGGCTGTCGATGATCGTGTGTTGTCAGGCCGCCGCGGTGATTTCGGTCGCGGTCTGGGTGAACGACGCCAACGGCCTGTACACCTCGTGGAACGACCTGCTGGGCCGGACCGAGATGCCGACGGTGACCGCCGCCGAGACCACCGAGGACGCGCCGGTGGTATTCAAGAATCTCGACGACCGGGTTGTCGAAACCGACTACGAGGGCCCCGAATCCGGGCTCACCGGTGAGGTATTGGTCTGGACGCCACCGCAATACGACCAGACCGCCTACCGCGACCGCCGCTTTCCGGTGATCATGCTGTTGCACGGTGTGCCGGGCAGCCCGCAGGCCTGGGTCCGTGGCGGGCGCGCTCCCGAACTGCTCGGCGCGCTGATGCGCGACGGGACGCTGCCGCCCTCGATATTGGTCATGCCGCGCATCAATCCGGGCAGCAACACCGACTGCATCAACGTGCCCGGCGGCGCCCAGACCGCGACCTGGCTCGCGCACGACGTCCCGCGAATGATGCACCGCCACTTCCGGGTTCGCGCCGACGCGAGAGGGTGGGCCCTGGCCGGCGACTCCACGGGTGGTTACTGCGCGGCCAAGCTGCCGTTGCAGTATCCGAAGGTGTTCGCGACCGGGCTCGCACTGAGCCCCGACGACTTCCACGGTGATCCCGCCGTCATCGACGACCCGGCGCTGCGTGCCGCCAACGATCCGACGCAGCTGGCCGCCCGCGGCGCACCCGTCTCCCTGATGGTGGCCACCAGCACGAACGACCCGTCCAGCAGTCCGGCCAACGCTCGGGATCTGTTCCAGGCGGCTCGGACGCCAACCCGCGTCGCCGCCCCGCTGATCCTTCGGGACGGCGGCCACAACTGGGGAACGTGGCAGGCCATGTACCCCACGGTCTTCGGCTGGCTCGGCACCCATCTGCGGCCGGCTACCGACGAGCCGCTGATGAAACAGGCCACGACCGTCGCCCACGAGAACGCGACCTATCTGTGTCCGCAGGCCCTGCGATGCCCGGGCACCAGATGACCGGATGTCCGGGCATCGGTGCCGGTTCGCCGCGTTCGGTCGTCGCGCACAGGTGGTCGGCGCGCGGCTACCGCCCGGAGGTTCGCGCTCACCGCTACCGTTGCCCCGCATCGGGATTCGCGAACTTCCCAGGCCGAGCCGGGGCAAGTTCGCGGAGCGTGCAGGCCAGGATCAGTACGCCGAGCACCAGCGCGCCGACATAGGCGGTCACGCCCGGCCAGCCGAAGGAGCCGTACGCGAGGCCGCCCAGCGACCCGCCGACACTCGAGCCGAGGTAGTAGCAGAACAGGTACACCGCCGGGCCCTGAACGTTGAGGGTCGCGGCGCGCGGGCCGACCCAGCCGCTGGCCACCGAGTGGGCGGCGAAGAAACCGGCCGTGGTGACGACCAGTCCGACCACGACGAACACGATGTTCGAGGGCAGCATCAGTGCGATACCGGCGAGGGTGAGCAACGCGGTGACCGGCAGCATGCGCGGTCTGCCCAGGACGTCTACCAGGCGGCCGGCGACGGTGGAGGACACCGAACCGGCCAGATACACCACGAAGATCAGTCCGACGATGACCGGGGCCAGCGCGAACGGCGGGCGCAGCAACCGGAATCCGAGGTAGTTGTACACCGTCACGAAGCAACCCATCAGCAGGAAGCCGCACGCGAACAGGCGGACCAGACCGGAGTCGGTGAAGGAGCGGCCCACCGCACCGGCCAGATGCCGCACGCGCGGCGGACTCGGGACGAAATTCGCCGAGGGCACGATATTGATCCGGAACACCACCGCGCACAGCAGCGCCAGAACGCCGACCACCGCCAGTGCCCAGCGCCAATTCGACACGTCCAGAACGAAACTCGCGATCAGCCGGCCCGCCATCCCGCCGATGCCGTTGCCCGCGATGTACAGACCCATCGCGAAACCCAGTGAGCGACGGTCGATCTCCTCGGCCAGGTAGGACATCGCGGTGGCCTGTAGCCCGGCCAGGGCCAGGCCCTGCAACGCGCGCAGGATCAGCAGCACCGCGAACGTCGGGCTGAACGCCTGGGCGATCCCCAGCACCGCGGCGGCGAACAGGGAGGCGGTCATCATCGAGGTGCGCCCGACCACTCCGGACAGCGCCGTCAGCGGGATCACGCCGACCGCGAGCCCGGCGGTCCCCAACGAGACGGCCAGGCTCGACTCGGCCGGCGTCAGCCCGAAGCGGGCACTGAGCGCGGGCAGCAGCGCCTGCACGCAGTAGAGCGTGGTGAAAGTCGCCAGCCCGGACGCGAACAGCGCGAGGGTGATGCGGCGGAAGCCGGGGGTGCCGTGCGGGTGGCGAAGAACAGTCGGCTGGGTAGGCGTACTTGTCACGTGTACTGACCGTAAGCAGTGACATATTATTCGTCCAATACGCAGAAATCCCCCCAACCATCCACTGGTGGATCATTTCTATGGACGACGCACTGACCACGAACCTGATAACCCTGGCGCCGCGCCTGGCGCTGCTCGAGGCCCTGGTCGATGAGAGCAACCTCACTCGCGCGGCCGCGCTCATCGGCGTCCCGCAACCGACCGCGAGCCGCTGGCTCACCGAACTGGCCGACAATCTGGGGACTCCGGTGGTCAGCCGCATCGGCCGGGGCGTCCGGCTGACCCACGCGGGCCGGCAACTGGCCGAATCCGCCCGCCGGGCGGCGGGTGAGCTGCGCCTGGGCCTGCGGGCGGCGCTCGCGGAGGCCGATCCCGAGCGAGGCCACGTCTCGCTGGCCTTCCTGCACACCATGGGCGGTGTGCGCGTCCCGGAACTGCTGGCCGGCTTCCGCGCCGCCCATCCCGGCGTCCGGTTCACCCTCGTCCAGGGCGCGAGCGAGGATCTGTTGCAGCGGTTGAGCATGGGCGAGGCGGATCTGGTCCTCACCGCGCCGCTGCCGGTCGACGATCCCGGCTTCGAGACCTCGGCGATCGCGAAACAGCCACTGGTGGCCGTGGTTCCGGCCGGACACGCACTGGCCGCGCGCGGCCGGGTCGGGCTCACCGAACTCGCCGAATCGGAATTCGTCTCGCTCAAGCCGGGTTTCGGCCTGCGCCGGATCATCGACGATCTGTTCGCGCAGGCGAACTGTACGCCTCGGGTCTCGTTCGAGGGCGAGGAGGCCGATACGTTGCGCGGTATGGTGGCCGCCCATCTCGGCGTCGCGATCCTGCCGGAGTCCGAACCGCTGCCCAATCCGGGCACGGTCGAGATCCCTTTGCGGCCACCGGCTTTCCGGGAGATCGGTCTGGTCTGGTCCGCGGATCGTCCGCTGTCACCGGCGGTGCGGATGTTCCGCGACTACGCCGAGGGCTCGGCCGACCGTGGCTGAGGGACGGGCGGGGCATTTTACGGAACCGCGGGACCGTGGCCGTTGTGAGTGACACCAAAATTGCCGACGCACGGCAGGGAATGGACTCGATTGTCGCGCGGTGGGTATGGGGATCGGGGACCTGAGGTTAGGTTCGAGCAAATCTCAGGTTGATCGCTCCCCGCTGCCTGGACAGCGCGCCGGGGAGGGAACGAGGAGACAATGGTGTCGCGGTGGGCAATTCGCTCGACCTCCGGTCGCGGGGTGGCAGGTCGGGCCGGTGTGCTGGCCTGTGTGATGCTACTGGTCGCGGGCGGGGCCTGGGGTTTGCGGGCCGCATCCGCGTCGCCGGTTTCCACGGGACCGGCCGCGTGGACGGCCACGGCAAGCGGGCCGCAGCGCTACGCCGACGTGCACATCGACTGGGATGTGCCGATCCGGATGAGCGACGGAGTGGTGTTGAAGGCCAATATCTATCGCCCCATGGACGCGGCGGGCCGTATCGTGTCCGATCCGTTGCCGACCGTGGTCAATATGACGCCGTACACGAAACTCGTGACCAATCTGGTCGATTCGGCGATGGCGGTGCCCAAGTTGCAGCCGCTGGCGGTCGAACTGGCCCGATCGATCGATCTGACCGGCACGCCGATCAGCGGCTTCGGCGATCTTGTGCACGCCGTCAACGGCGGCGCGATCACGGTGTTCGGCGTCGACCGCAACCTGATCCGCAGCGGTTACACGGTGGTGGTGGCCGATGTGCGCGGAACCGGCTTCTCCCAAGGAGACTGGAACACCCTGTGCGCGCGTGAGCAATCGGACACCCGCGAGGTGATCGACTGGGCGGCCCGTCAGCCGTGGTCGACCGGCAAGATCGGCATGAGTGGCATGTCGTATTCGGGCATCAACCAGTTGCAGGCGGCCGAGAACGCGCCCGCGCCGCTGCGGGCGATCTTCCCGGTCGAGCCGGGCAGCGATCTGGTGCGCGACGTGGTCGCCCCGGGCGGCGGCTTGGGCACCACGTTCATGCCGTTGTGGCTGTCGCTGGTGGACGTGGTCAAACTCGTGCCGGACCTGCGGTCCATGGTGACCGGAACCTTCGACTGGAAGTGGCTGGCCGACCGGACGGCCGATCCGCTGACCATGTTCGACGCCCTGCTCGCCGCCCTGACCGTGCCGTCGATCGATGCCGTCCCGCCGACGCTGGGGACCCTGCTGCGCTCCGATTCGCCGTTCCGCCAAGGGGTTCTGGGGCATCCGGACCGAATCACCGTGCCGACGTTCGTCTACGACGGATGGCACGACATCTTCGCCAGCAGCGCCGCGAACATCTACAACTCCATCCCGCTGGCCGCGGGCGACAAGCAGTTCCTGATGGGCGACACCTACCACATGAATCCCGGCTCGGGCACCGGAATGCCCGGCGGCCCACCGTCATTGGACGTCCTGCAGCGCGCGTGGTTCGATCACTGGCTCAAAGGCGTCGACAACGGCATCACCTCGTTCGGTCCGGTCACGATGCGACGGCAGGGCGGTGGCTGGGTGAGCAGCCCGCAGTTCCCGGAACCGGGTATGGCGTACCGGCGGGTCTACCTGTCGGCGGCGGGCAGCGGCACCGCTCCGCGCAGCGTGCACGACGGCTCGCTGGTTCCGGCCGCACCGGGCTCCGCCCGCCTGACCGTGGCGCCCGGCATGACCAACGTGTGCTCGCGTGATGCCGCGCAGGGCTCGATGGGCATCAGCGCCGTACTCGACCTGTGCGCCAAGGACAATCGCGTCGCGGAGACGAACGGCCTGACCTTCACCAGCCCACCGGTAACCTCGGAGACGGTGATCTCCGGACCGATCAATATCCATCTGAACACCGTGCAGGACACCACCGACGGCTACTGGGACGTCACCGTCGACGACGTCGCCCCGGACGGCACCTCCACGGTGCTGACCACCGGCCAGCTCACCGCGTCCCTGCGCGCGACCGACGAGGCCAAGAGCCTGCGCTCGCCCGACGGCGACTACACCCAGCCGTACAACCTGCTCACCCTCGACAGCCTGCGCCCCACCGTGCCCGGACAGCCCACCCCGCTGGACATCGCGGTCATCCCCACCGACGCGGTGCTGCAGCCGGGCCATCGCCTCCGCATCGATGTCTTCGCCGGCAACTTCCCCAAATCCCTCGCCCTGCGTCCCCTGTTGAACGCCACCCAACTCGCCCCCCAACACCTCGACCTGGACCCCGCCACCCCCAGCTTCGTCAACCTCCCCACGAACACGCCGATCCCGTGACCACGGTCCCAAGTCGAGGCCGGGCCGCCCCCGGTGCCGCAGCCCGCGCCGTGACCGCGCCGGCGCTGAATGGCGTTGGCATACTGGCGATATGCCGGACTACGACGAATTCGGGATGTTCCAGGAGAACGCGGCCGAGGCGGGCCTGCCGTGGCCGGGGCCGCCCGTGGTGCGCCGCCGGACCACGCGGCTCGCGTCGGGGCGGCAGTTGAGCGCTCTGCAGTGGGGACAGGGTGAGCCCGGACTGGTGCTGCTGCACGGCGGTGCGCAGAACGCGCACACCTGGGACACCGTGGCGCTGGCCCTGAACCGTCCGCTGCTGGCGGTGGATCTGCCCGGGCACGGACATTCGGATTGGTGGCCCGACCACGATTACACCCCGGAGCGGCTGGCCGACGCGGTCGCCGAGGCTCGTGCGGCACTGGCTCCGGCGGCGACGAGCGTCGTCGGCATGTCACTCGGCGGCCTCGCGGCGCTGCGCCTCACCGCCCGCCATCCGGAGACGGTGTCCCGGCTGATGCTCGTGGACGTCACTCCCGGTGCCGGGAACGCACCGGGCAAGACCGCTGCGATCACCGCTTTCGTCAACGGCCCCAAGGATTTCGAGAGTTTCGAGGAGATCCTGGAGCGGACCGTCGCGCACAATCCGTGCCGCTCGGCGGCATCGCTGCGACGCGGTGTGCTGCACAACGCGCGGCCGCGTCCGGACGGCCGCTGGGAGTGGCGTTACGACCGGCTGCGCCCGACCGCCGGCGCCCGGTTCGACTTCAGCGGTCTGTGGGACGACGTGTCCGCGCTGCGGGTGCCGTTACTGCTGGTCCGAGGTTCGCGCTCACCGGTTGTCGACGCCGCCGACGTCGCGGAGCTGCGTCGCCGCAGACCCGACGCGCAGGTGGTCACCGTCGAGGGCGCGGGCCATTCGGTACAGGGGGACCGTCCGGTCGAACTGGCCGGAATCATCGGTGAATTCGCCTGAGCCGCAACGGCTGTCCTGCGCCGCGCGGCTGATCGCCCCGTACGGCTCGGCCCGGGCGAAACGCGCGACTGCGAGCACAGCCGACTCACCACAACCGTCGGCGGGTCGTCCTTGTTCGTCGGCAGCGTTTAGACCGAGCGGGTGGAGAGTTCAGTGCGTGAGGATCTTGGAGAGGAAGTCGCGGGCGCGCTCGGTGCGCGGCCCGGCGAAGAAGTCCTGCGGCGCAGCCGATTCCACGATCCGCCCGGCGTCGAGGAAGACCACCCGGTCCGCGACCCGGCTGGCGAAGCCCATCTCGTGGGTGACCACGAGCATCGTCATACCCTCCGCGGCCAGTTCGCTCATCACGTCCAGGACTTCGTTGGTCATCTCGGGGTCCAGCGCCGATGTCGGCTCGTCGAACAGCAGTACTCGCGGTTCCATGGCCAGTGCGCGGGCAATGGCGACACGCTGCTGCTGACCTCCCGACAGTTGTGCGGGATAGGACTGCGCCTTGTCGGCCAGTCCGACCCGGGCGAGCAACTCGTGCGCACGTTCCTGAGCCCGGCGAACCGGTACGCCCCTCACACGCACCGGGGCCAGGGTGATGTTGTCCAGCACCGTCTTGTGCCCGAAGAGGTTGAAGGACTGGAACACCATGCCCACCTGCGCCCGCATCCGCGCCAGCTCGCGTCCCTCCAGGGGCATCGGGACGCCGTCCAGGAGTATCTCGCCGGAGTCGATCGTCTCCAGCCGGTTGACGCAGCGGATCAGCGTCGATTTGCCGGAGCCGGAAGCGCCGAGCAGCACGACCACTTCACCGGCGCGCACCTCGAGATCGATGTCGTGGAGCACCTGGTGCATTCCGAACGATTTGTCGACTCCGGCGAGGCGGAGCAGTGGCTGTGATGCGGAATCGGCAGGCATGGGAAAAGCATGCCGACCGGGGAACCATAGGTCCAATGAAGGTTTCGTCGCCTTTGTGTGGAAATTGTTTATCGGTGCGCTTAGCCTTCACCGGCGCGGCGGATGCGCTCGGCTACACCCAGCCCGCGGTCAGCTACCAGATGCGCACCCTGGAACGTGCTGTGGGAGCGCCGCTTACGAGTCGATACGGGCGTCGGGTGCGGCTCACGCCCGTGGGCGCGGCGCTGGCCCGCCACGCCGAGACGGTGCTCGCCACCCTGCGCACCGCACAGAACGAGCTGGCCTCGCTGGTGTCGGCGGGCGGGGGACAGGTGCGCATGTCCGCCTTCCAAAGCGGTTGTGTCGGACTGGTTCCCGCTGCGCTGGGCAGGTTGCGTCGTACTCATCCCGAACTCGAGGTCGTGCTCACCCAGACCGAGTGCGCGATCTCGCATCGGCTGGTGCTCAGCGGTGAGGTCGATCTGGCCGCGGTCTGTGATCTGGACGATGCGCAGAACCCGCCCGACCCACGGCTGCAACGCATTCCGCTGTTGAGAGTTCGACATACCGTTCCGGATGGGGTTCGGGGCCCCAATCACCCCGGAGGCGAATCGAAGCCATGACGAGGAGGATTCCGTCGCGAAGGGAGACCGGTTCACGGCATCGGAGCGGCCGGTCATCGGCCAACCACCGGTACAGCGGCGAAATGACGACGAAAACCCAAGCGGCATCGGTCCTTTGAGCGTGGAGCGGGAACCATCCGAGTCGGTGCGGCGGCCCACGCGAGGGCGCTCGTTCCCGCTCCTGCGCGATGAACCATCCGCGAACCCGGACCCACGCTTGTTCACCGCCGTCGGCAAGCTGACCGACATGACAAAGGCGCCCGCCGGGCCGGAAGGTCACGAAACCCCGGCGCCGGCGCCGCCCGCCCCCGAGCCGAGGCTCCTACGGAACGAACGTTTCGGAGTCCGCGCCGGTGAAACATCAACTCTCCGTGACACATCCGCACGCACCGGCAGCAGAACGCCGGGTAGCGAGGGTGGAGCGCAGGGTACTGACAACACTCGGCTGGGAGCCGAGGGGAGGCGATTGCGTAGCGACGGCAGGGCACCGGCTACCGACGGCAGGCCGCTGGTCACGCACCGGACGTTGCGTGCCGGCGGAGGGTCGTCGATGGCCGGCCGCCGACCGCGCACCGACGGCACCCTGCGCACCGACGGCTCGCCCGAACCCACCGCGCGTTCGCGCACACCCTTGCAGCGGCTGCGGCGACTGGTTTCCCGGCTGGACCGCCGCGCCGCTTCCGGCGCACACGCCTACCGCATGTTCGATCACAACGGCACCATCTTCGTCCACGACCCCACCGACCACACCCATACGCTCCCCGGCCGGCGCACCGCCGCCAGCGTCCACGCCATCCTGTACACCTCCGACGGCACGATCAGCCGGCCCCTGCGCCTGCGCGACGAAGCCGTTCCGGAATTCCCGCGTGACACTCGCATCGGCGCGCGATCCAATCCACGCACGGTGATCTGAACAATGGCAACGCCGCCTGCGTCCACGCCACACTGTGCGGGTGACCGCCACGACCCCGCACCCCGTCAGCAGCCGTTATCGCGATCCCGAATTCACGGCCCTGTCCAGGACCAACGCGACCATCGAGCTGCAACTGGCCCACCGTTCGGTGCGCGCCTTCCTGGACGCGCCCGTGGGCGAGGAGGAGTTGACGGCGATCGTGGCCGCGGCTCAGTCCGCGTCGACATCGTCGAATCTGCAGGCGTGGAGCGTGATCGCGGTGCGCGACCCGGCACGGCGGGACCGGCTCGCGACGCTGGCGGGTGATCAGGACTTCATCCGTCGTGCCCCGCTGTTCCTGGTGTGGCTGGCCGATCTGGGCCGCGCCGCGCGGCTCGCGGCGGCCCGGCAGGCTGCACTTGATGCGACGCATTACCTCGAATCGACCATCCTCGGTTTCGTCGACGCCTCGCTCGCCGCGCAGAACGCGGTGCTCGCCGCCGAATCCCTCGGCCTGGGAACGGTATTCGTGGGCGCCATCCGCAACTCGCCGGATGCGGTGGCCGCCGAGCTGCATCTGCCCGATCGGGTGTTCGCCACTTTCGGCCTGGCGGTGGGCGTTCCCGATCCGGCCGAATCCGCCGGTGTCAAACCCCGTCTGCCACAACGGGTCGTGCTGCATCGTGAGATCTACGACGACGGTGGCGACAGCCTGATCGGCGACTACGACGCGCGTCTCGCGCAGTACAACGCCGAACACTCCCGTTCCGCCGGATGGATCACGCCGGTGCTGAGACGGCTCGCCGATCGCGACAGCCTGAAAGGCCGCGACCGGCTGCGCGAGCATCTGCGCCGACAGGGGCTGCCGTCGCAGTAGCGGGCCGCTTGCCCGTGTCGTACCGCGGTACCACTGCTCGCGGAGAATTCCTGCCGCGGTACCACCGATCGCCGCCCCCGCGCTCCTAGCTTGGGATACGGAGGCGAGCCGGATCGGCCGGACCGCGCGGACACAGGGGCGAGTGATGATCGAGGCACATCGGCTCACGAAGAGATACGGCGAGAAAACGGCGGTGGACGGGCTGGACTTCACCGTCCGCCCCGGGGTGGTGACCGGATTCCTCGGGCCGAACGGCGCGGGCAAATCCACCACGATGCGGATGATCGTCGGACTCGACGCGCCGAGCACGGGAACGGTCACGGTGAACGGACGCCGCTACGCGGAACATCCGGCGCCGCTGCAGGAGGTCGGCGCTCTGCTGGAGGCTCGGTCGATCCATCCGGGCCGGTCGGCGTTCAATCATCTACTGGCACAAGCGCAGACGCACGGAATACCGCGTCGGCGCGTAACCGAGGTGATCGAGCTGACCGGCCTGGAGGCGGTGGCCGGAAAACGCGCCGGTGGTTTCTCGCTCGGGATGGGGCAGCGGCTGGGCATCGCCGCGGCGCTGCTGGGCGATCCGGAGACCATCATGCTCGACGAGCCGGTCAACGGACTGGATCCCGAAGGCGTGCTGTGGATCCGCAACCTGCTCACCGCACTCGCCGCCGAGGGGCGCACGGTCTTCGTCTCCTCCCATCTGATGAGCGAAATGGCCTTGGTCGCGGAACATCTCATCATCGTCGGGCGCGGCAGACTGCTCGCCGACACCACCGTGGCCGATCTGGTCCGCCAGGCCGGCGGCGATACCGTCACCGTCGCGAGCGCTGATCCGGTGCGGTTGCGGGAGGTGCTGGCCGCACCGGGTGTGCGCATCACCGGACGATCCGGCTCGGAAACCCTGCAGGTGAGCGGATTGTCCACGCGCGCAATCGGATCCACGGCCGCCGAACACGGTATCGCACTGTACGAGCTGACCGCGCGGACTGTCTCGCTGGAACAGGCGTTCATGGACCTGACCCGGGATTCGGTCGAATACCACGGCAACACCGCTATCGAGACCCTCCGGAGGGCAGCATGACCACGACCATCACCCGGGCCCCCGCACGCTCCACTCGCCCCGCCTATCGGGTGACCGCGGCGCGGGTCCTGCGTTCGGAGTGGACGAAACTCTGGTCGCTGCGCTCCACCTGGATCACTCTCGCGCTCGGCCTGTTGTTCCTGGTGGGCTTCGGTGTCATCGCCGCGGTCCAGTACAACTCCAAGGTGCACTCCGGGCAGACCCTCGACACCCAGTGGGCCGGCTCGACCGCGCTGAGCCTGTCCCTGTTCGGGATCAATTTCGCGGAACTGGCGCTGGGAGTGCTGGGTGTGCTGATCGTGGCGGGTGAGTACTCGACCGGAATGATCCGCTCCACGCTCGCCGCGGTGCCGCGCCGGCTGCCCGTGCTCTGGTCGAAGGCCGCCGTTTTCGGGGCCGTGGCACTGGTCGCCGGGACGGCCGGCGCATTCGCCACCTATCTGATCGACCACGCCATCGTCTCCGGAACCCCTGCGGCGCAATCGATCACGGAGGCGGGCGTGCTGCGTAGCCTCTTCGGCGCCGGGCTGTATCTCGCACTCGTCGGTGTCGTCGGCGCGGCCCTCGGCGTGCTGATGCGGTCGGTGGCCGGAAGCGTCGCGGTGCTGATCGGCGTGCTGCTGCTGATCCCGAGCCTGGTCTCGCTGCTGCCGCACAGCTGGCAGAACGACGTCGGCCCATATCTGCCCAGCAACGCCGGGCAGGCGATGTTCGCGCTGCATCACGACGCGAGTTCGTTGTCGCCGACGGCCGGGCTGCTGGTCTTCCTCGGCTGGACGGTGCTCGCGCTGGCCGGGGCGGCGTACCGCCTGGCGCGCACCGACGCGTGAGAGCGGACCGCGGCCTCGGGTGTGGTCCCGGTGCCGCGATCCGGTCGGTCGTCGGACACGATGGGCTGGTGACACCGATGGGCACCGACGCCATAACAGGGATCGCGATCCGGTCGTTGCCGGGCTTCGCCGCACCGGTGATCGAGCGTTTCGCCCGGCTCCGGCAGCGGCTGCTGCGGCTGGACCGGGCGCGTCCGTGGATTCTCGACGCCGCCGTGACCGCGGTGGTCTTCCTGGTCTTCGGCGGGCCGGACCTGTGGCGGCCCGCGCATTCCGGCGGCCCGCACGACCCGCAGGTCGTACTCACCCCGCTGTCCGCGCCGATCGGTCTGCTACTTCAGGCCGGATTGCTGCTGCCACTGCTGTGGCGAAGGCGCGCGCCCACGGTCGCGTTCGGGGTGATCGCGGCGGTATTCCTCGTGCAGTGGTTACTGGGCGCGGGTCTGCGCGCCGATGCCGCCCTGCTGATCGCGCTGTACAGCGTGGCGTTGCGCGCCCGGCCGGACCGGCTGCTGTGGTCGTGCGTCGCGGCCGCAGCGGTCATGGTGCCGGTCGCATTCCGGGTCGCGGGTGGTGCGCTGCGCTGGGAGGTGCTGTTCTTTCTGCTGTGTGCCGTGACCGCCGCCGTCGCACTGGGATTGGTGGTGCGCTCGCGCCGGGCGCAACTGGTCGCGCTGCGCGAGCGCGCCGCCCAGCTGGAAATCGAGCGCGACCAGCGCAGCCGGCTGGCCGCCGCGACCGAACGCACCCGGGTGGCGCGGGAGATGCACGACATCATCGGGCACAATCTGTCGGTCATCATCACCGTAGCCGACGGTGGCGCCTACGCCGCCGAGACCGATCCCGAGCGCGGCAGGGAAGCGCTGCTGCTCATCGGTGACGCCGGGCGGCAGGCGCTGGGCGAGTTGCGGCGCATGCTCGGCGTGCTGCGTGAGCGAAGCACCGAACCCGCCGAGACTCCCGAACTTGAACCGCAACCCGGGATCACCGAACTCGAGACGTTGTTCGCCCGGGTGCGGGCGGCCGGAACCGAGGTCGTCTATCACAGCGGCGGCGTACTGGACGGCCTCGATCGCGGCGTGCAGCTGATGGCGTACCGCATCGTGCAGGAGGCGCTGACCAATACGCTCAAACATGTCGGTCCGGGCAGCCGGGCCGATGTCACGATCAGCGCGGACGACGCGCACCTGCGGATCAGCGTGCGCGACACCGGACGCCGCGACGCCGCCGCCGGACCGGCAGTGCCCGGCGAGGGACACGGCCTGGCCGGAATGCGCGAGCGCGCCGCCCTGTACGGCGGCACCGTAACAGCGGGCCCCACCTCCGGCGGCGGGTGGAAGGTGGAAGCTATTCTCGACCTCACCGATAACGCCCCGATCCCGAAATCCGCAGGCGGACAACCGTGACCACCGTCCTGATCGTCGACGACCAGCCGTTGCAGCGCTACGGACTGCGCATGCTGCTGGACGCCGCGCCCGAGACCGAGGTGGTCGGCGAGGCCGCGCACGGAGCCGAGGCCGTGCGCGCCGCGGCCGAACTGCGGCCCGATGTCGTGCTGATGGACATCCGGATGCCCGGTATGGACGGCATCGAGGCCACCCGCCGTATCGTGGCCGCCGGAGGACGTTCGCGCATCCTCGTGATGACCACCTTCGACCTCGACGAATACGCCTATGCCGCACTGCGTGCCGGGGCCAGCGGATTCCTGCTGAAGGACGCGCATCCCGAGGAGCTCCTGGCCGGGATCCGCGCGGTCGCCGGAGGGGACGCGGTGATCGCCCCGACCCTCACCCGCCGCCTGCTGGACACCTACGCGCAGCATCTGCCCACGGGCCCGTCCGGACCGCCGGGCGGAAACGACCCGCGCTGGCTGTCCCTCACCGACCGCGAGCGCGAGATTCTGGTCGCCATCGGCCACGGCTGGACCAACGGCGAGATCGCCGAACGCTTCGTACTCTCCGAATCGACCGTCAAGACCCACGTCGGCCGAGTCCTGTCCAAACTCGGCGCCCGCGACCGCATCCAAGCGGTGATCATCGCCTACGACCTCGGCCTGACCCAACCCAATTCGCCGAACTGACCCGTCGCGGCGGCAACGCGGTCCGCGAGCTGCCGGCGCTGAACCGGGCGTCCGCGGGCGGGCGAGTACCGGTCGCGATCCTTTCGACGGCGGTGCGTCCGAGAGATGAAACCGACTGCGACACACCATGTGCCGACGCGAATTCCACGCTCGCATCCACTCGAGCCTGCCACCGGGTGCTCGGCTGGTCGCGGTGCTCCGGCGGTCACGGGTAGCCGGGCGGTGGGAGTTCTCGTGCGGCGCAACGAGTTTGTCGGCGGCGCCCGATCGTCGCGTGGGTTCGTGGCGGATCACTGTGGCGGGGAGTCTCGTCCGGGGATCCGACAGGAGCGCGAGTCCGGTCCGCCACCGGGCCACCGACCGTACGTGGGCGGCGGCAGGCGCGACTCGCCGATCGCGATGAGGAGAGAGTGGCGCGATGCGACGAAGCATCACCGGGCCGGTGTCCAGGCATCTGATCGTTGCGGCGAGTGTAGTCCCAGCCCGGAATCCTGGTCCGGGAGTTCCGGCTCACCAACGCCGCGGTACTGGGCGCACTGCTGGGCAACGCCTCCCAGCCGCTGGCCTTCCTGCAGACCAGTCCCGGCTTCTTCGACGGGGGCCCCGGTGCGCGGCAAGGACTTTCCGGTGCCCCAGGACATCGCGCACAACCCGGCACTGACACCGCTGACCGGCGCGGCACTCGGCCCGGACTCCCTGGGCATCCCGGATCGGCCGTACCTCCCGCTGTGCACCTGGCGCAACTACGACCGCATCGGTGCGCCCGGCGCGCCGGTCTACCGCGACCACGCCGGAAAGCCCTACGCCACACCGGAAACCGAGGTGACCGATATCGGCGAGCTGGCACGGAGCCTGGCCGAGCGGCCGTTGCCGTTCACCGAGGACTACTTCCCGACCGAATTGGCGACCGATATCTTCCAGGTCGAGGACCCGCAGATATCTCGGCTCCTGGTGCACCCGGAGGGCACAGCGGCCAACCCGGCGATCGATCTGCTCGGTGGTTCAGGGCTGGTGATCTCCAACGGCACACCACATTCAGGTCATCTGGTCGTCGCGCCACGCTATCACCACCTGGATGTCCTCACCGCCTCCGCCGCGCAGAACAACCATCGCCCCGAGCCGATCTCCACCGCCCTGGCCGACTTCGCCGTCGCGCCGAAGTAACTCCGGCGCTCCCGATTTGTCTACCAGAAGGGTTGCGGGACAGGGCTGTTCAAACATCAACCGGAGCTTGCCGCGCGCGGAGCCGAGCGCTGACCAGCGATGTGCCGACTGCGCCGCACGCTCTCCGGCGAGCAAGCGCCGGGACGTGTGACAGATCGCCCGCAACCCGACGGCTCGGCCACAGGTAACGCCCGGGGATCGCCGGCCAGCGGCGGTCCCCGAGCACCCGATCAGTGTCCGATGTAGACCGACTTGAGGTTGAAGTACGCCTCGATGCCCTTGCGGCCCCGCTCGCCGCCCCAGCCGGACTGCTTGTGCCCGGAGATCGGCATCGAGGGATCCGAGGCGAGGGCGGAATTCACCCAGACCTGGCCCGCGTGAAGCGCGTTGACGACGCGGTGGGCGCGGCCGAGGTTCTCGGTCCAGATCGAGCCCGCGAGCCCGTAGTGGGTATCGTTCGCCGCGGCGATCACCTCGTCCTCGTCGTCGAACGGGATCACCGAACCGACCGGCCCGAAGATCTCCTCGCGAATCAGGCGCATATCGGGCGTGGTGCCGGTGATGATGGTCGCCTGGTAGAAGTAGCCGCGGCGATCGAGCGGCTGCCCGCCGGTCACCACCTGCGCGCCCGCGGCGACGCCGTCGTCCACGATGCCCTTCACGCGCCGGCGCTGCTTCTCGCTGATCAGCGGTCCCAGAACGGAATTGGGGTCGTCGCTGCCGCCCATCGGCAGCATCTGCGCGAAGGCGGCCAGGCCCTCGACCACCCGGTCGTAGATGCCGCGTTGCACGTAGATGCGCGAGGTGCACGAGCAGTTCTGCCCGGAACCGGCGAGCAGGCCCATACCGGCGCCCATGATCGCCTTGTCCAGATTGGCGTCGTCGAACATGATCAGCGGTGACTTGCCGCCGAGTTCGAGCGTGAGGCGCTTGAGGTTACCGGCGGCCGCGTGCACGATCAGCCGCCCGACCTCGGTCGAACCGGTGAACGAGATCTTGTCGACGTCCGGATGCGCGGTGAGCGCGGCGCCCGTGGTCTCGCCGTATCCGGTGATGACGTTCAGCACCCCGTCCGGCAGCCCGGCCTCGCGGAAGATCTCCTCCAGCTTCAGCGCGGTCAGCGGCGTCTCCTCGGCGGGTTTGAGCACGGCGCTGCATCCGGCCGCGAGGGCCGGGGCGACCTTGAGCATCGCGACGAAGAACGGCCCGTTCCAGGGAATGATCAGGCCGACGACGCCGACCGGCTCGTACTGCGTGAACGTGTGGTAGGTCTCGAACTCGCCCAGCAGACCGTCGGATACGAGATTCGCCGACTCGCCGTGGATCTTGCCGACCCATCCGGCGTAGTACACCAGCATCTCGAGTGAGACCTTGATGATGTGGCTCGCGGCCGTGGCGTTCATGCCGTTGTCCCGGGCCTCGAGTTCGGCGAGTTCGTCGATGCGGTCGCGGATGATGTTCGCGGCCCGGAAAAGCACGTCGGCGCGGTGCGCGGCGGGCAGCTTGCGCCACACGCCCGAGTCGAACGTCTCGCGGGCCCGGGCCACCGCCTCGTCGACGGCCTTCTGATCGGAATCGGGAACTTCCGCGATCAACTCCTCGGTGGAGGGGTCGTAGACCGGGATGATCCCGGAACTCGGGCTTTCGACCGCAGGATCGACCTCGATGGCGTTACTCACTGTCCCTTGTCCTTTCGCCGAGCCGCTTCGACACGTGCGAGCGCCTCTCCGTGGATGCGAATGCGACGAGAATATCACTCTCGTCATTGGATAATCCAAATTGCGTCAGACGAGAGTATTAATCTACCGTGGCTCCGAGCGATGAGTTTCCGCCCGCCGGGGCGTCTATCTCGTTGAGGCCGTGCCGGTCTCGGAGATCAGTCGAGGAGGGCCCGATGGTGATGGATTCCGAACCCACGAAACCGCGGCGGTTGGCGGAGCATCCGACCGTCAAGCGGATGGCCGAACAGGAGCGGGTGCGACCCGCTGCGGTGCTGAGTGCCGAACGGCTGCGTGAGATCTGCCGGGAGGCCGGCGCGGACGATGCCGGATTCGTCGCCGTGGACGATCCGCGCGTGGCCCCGGAACTGGAGCATGCGCGCGGAATTCTGCCCGCCGCAAGGACTTTCGTGTCCTTCTGCGTGCGGATGAACCGCGACAACCTGCGCGCCCCGATGCGCAGCCTGGCCAACGCCGAGTTCAATCACGCCGACGACGAGACCAACGAGGTGTCCCGCCGGATCACCCGGGCGCTACAGGATGCCGGATACCGCGCGGTGTATCCCGCGCCGGGGTATCCGATGGAGGTCGACCAGTTCCCGGGGCGGATCTGGGTCATCGCGCACAAGGTGGTGGCCGAGGCCGCCGGATTGGGCGTCATGGGCATCCACCGCAACGTGATTCACCCGAAGTTCGGCAACTTCATCCTGCTCGGCACCGTGGTCACCGATGCGGAGGTGGACGAGCCGAGCGCGGCGCTCGAGTTCAATCCGTGTCTCGAGTGCAAGCTGTGCGTATCGGCCTGTCCGGTCGGCGCGATCGCCGAGGAGGGCGGCTTCGACTTCCAGGCCTGCTATACCCACAACTACCGCGAATTCATGGGCGGCTTCACCGACTGGGCCGAGACCATCGCCGACAGCGCGGACCGCGACGAGTATCGCGAGCGGGTGACCACGGGCGAATCGTTCTCGATGTGGCAGAGCCTGTCGTTCAAACCCAACTACAAGGCCGGGTACTGCATGGCGGTGTGCCCGGCGGGGGAGGACGTCATCGGGGCCTTCCTGGACAATCGCCGGGAACATCTGGACGAGGTCGTGCGCCCCCTGCAGAACAAGGCCGAACCGGTCTACGTACTGTCCGGATCGGCGGCCGAAGAGCATGTCACGCGGCGGTTTCCGCACAAGACCGCGAAGCCGGTCACCAATGGCTTCCCGGACGAGGTCAACGACCTGCTCGACCAGATCGGCCCCCGCCCGCGCCCGCGCGATCCGTCGGCGTGAGCGGTGCTCCGGGGCGGCTGCGCGCTGAACCGTTGCGTCGTGGTCGATCCGGCGTCCGGCGCAGTCGTCGAGGTGGGTCGCTGCCGGGTGTACGGCAGCGGCGAATCGGGAGCGCAACGGCGGGAGACGAATCCGCTTGCCGCCGTTCCGCACCAGCGTCGAGTCGCTGCCGAGCCCCGGGCGCATCGATACCGTCAGCAGAAGGCGAATCTTCCGAACGGCAGAAGGCTTCGATCGACGCGGCACATCGGCGCATCGAATTCGCTCGCCCGCAGTCGAACCGGTTCGAACGACGGATCGGCGGCGAGCTCAGCCGACCTCCGATGCGCCGAAGAGCAGGCCGATGGTGACCGCACCCGGGTCGGGGACGCCGACGGCGTGGTCGCCGACGTAGCTCGCCCTGCCGCGGCGGGCCCGGATATCCCTGGTGCCGCGCGCGCCATCGACGGCCGCCGTCGCCGCGGCCTCGAGTGCCTTGTCCAGTCCGGTATCCGGTGCCAGGCACCGCAGCGCGTCGACAGCGGGGGACAGGGCGTCGACCAGGGTTTTGTCCCCGACCCGTGCCTCGCCGACGCGCTGGATGGCGGCCAGCCCCTCGGTCGCGCCCTCGGCCAGGGCCGCCGGGGTCAGGGTGTCGCCGACGGCAGCGCTGAGGGCCTGGAACAGCAGACCGAACAGCGGGCCGCTGGTGCCGCCGACCCGGTCCAGGAAAACGGTCGCGGTCGTGCTCAAAACCGCTCTGGCCGCGGCGCTTTCGGGCAGACCGGCGAGTTCGGAGCGGACCAGTTCGACCGCGCCGGAGATATTGTTGCCGAAGTCCCCGTCGCCTGCGGCCTGGTCGTAGGCGGTCAGCTGCGGTTCGGCGGCGGTGACCCGGTCGGCGAAGCCGAGGATCCAGTCGCGGGCGGTGATTTCGGTCATCGGACGTCCTTGCCGGGTCGCGGATTCGTGGTCCAGGCGGCGGTGTGGGCCGGTGCGTCCCACAGCCGGGTCAGCTCGTCGTCGGCGCGGGTCAACGACAACGAGAAGCCTCGCATATCCAGTGCGGTCACCAGGGAGCCGACCAGCCGACGTTCCAGTACGACACCGTCTCGAGCGAGAAGCGTTGCGAGACGGTCGAATACGCCGTACAGCTCCAGCGGGGTGGTCGCACCCAGACCGTTCACCAGGGCGATCACGCGGGAACCCGAGCGCAGGTCCAGCGCGGAGGTCAGGGTGCGGGTCATCTCGGTGACCAGCGTGTCGATCCCGGCGTCCGGGCGCACCCGCCCCGAGCGCTCGCCGTGAATGCCGACGCCGTATTCGACCGCGCCACTGGGTAGTTCGAATGCCGGTCGGCCGGTGCCGGGCGCGGTCTGCGCGGCCGAGGCGATCGCGATGCTGCGGCTGGCATCGACGATCCGCTTGCCGAGGCCGGCCAGTTCGCCGAGCGAGCGTCCCTCGTCGGCGGCGGCGCCGAGCAGCTTCTCCACGACCACCGTGGCGCCGGTGCCGCGGCGGCCCACCGCGATGTCCTCGGAGTCGGTGGCCACGTCGTCGTCGACCAGCACGCGTTCACACGCAATACCGTCGTGCTGCAGGCGTTCGGCGGCGATGCCGAAGTTGATCCGGTCCCCGGTGTAGTTCTTCACGATGTGCAGCACCCCGTCGGATTTCGCGACCGCGCGCGATGCCTCGTAGATCTGCCGATTGTGCGGGGAGGCGAAAATCCTTCCGGGACAAGCGGCATCGAGCATGCCGCGGCCGACGAATCCGGTGTGCATCGGCTCGTGCCCCGATCCGCCTCCGGAGACCAGTCCGACCACCCTGCCCGGCGCGGGGTCGACGGCGCTCAGATAGCCCGGATCCGCGGTGTGCGAGACCAGTCCGGCGTGCGCGCGGGCGAAACCGGCCAGCGCACGGTCGACCAGATCATCGGGGGAATGGGCGAAAAAGCTCATGGTTCCCAGGCTACGGCGCGACCGCGTCCGGCTCCTGGGAACGCTCGGCCGCGGCGGCGAGTCGTTGCTCGAGGCGCTCGCCCTCGATGTCCGGATCCGGAACGTACTTCGCGAACCACTGTGGGTGATACCAGAATTGGCGGTGTGCGATCGCCATCACGGCGGGGACGAGGGTCAGGCGGACGACGAAGGCGTCCAGCAGCACACCCACCGCGAAACCGAAACCGATCGCCTTGATCGTCGGATCCTTGTTGATCATGAACGCGACGAAGATCGAGAACATGATCAGCGCCGCGGCGGTGACCACGCGCGCGGAGTAGCCGGTGCCGCGCTCGACGGCCAGGCGCGCGTCGCCGTTCTTGGTGAAGTCCTCCTTGATCCGGGAGACCACGAAAACCTCGTAGTCGCTGGACAATCCGAAGATGATGCCGAGCATCACGATCGGCAGGAAGCTGACGATCTCGCTGGGGGCGATACCGAAAATCCGCTGGCCCCAACCCCATTGGAACAGCGCCACCTCGGCCCCGAACGCCGCGCCCACCGAGAGCAGGAACCCGACGATCGATTTGATCGGCACCCAGATCGTGCGGAAGGCGAAGGTCAGCAGGATGAACGCCAGCCCGACCACCACGGCCAGGAACAGCGGCAGCGCCCCGGACAACTTGGCCGAGACGTCGATATTGGACGCGGTCGTGCCGCCGACCAGGATCCTGGCGCCGGTGGACCCCTCGATCGTGGTGCGCTGGTCGCGAATCGAGTGCACCAGATCGGCGGTCCTCGGATCGTTCGGGCCCGACGTCGGAATGACCTGGATGATGTGCAGGGCGCCGGTGGCCGCTCCGGGGACGACGGCCGCGACATCGGGCAGTTTGCCCAGCGCCTGCGTGACCGGGGTGAGCTCGGCCGGATCGGTGAGGTTGTCCACGACGACCAGTAGCGGGCCGTTGTATCCCGGTCCGAAATTCTCCGCGACGATGTCGTAGGCCCGGCGCTGGGTATCCGAGGTCGGTTTGGACGAGCCGCTGGGCAGGCCGAGATTCATCTGCGTCGCCGGGGCCGCGATCACCGCGAGCAGCGCGATACCCAGTACGAGGACCGGAAACCGCCAACGCACAACGAATCTCGCCCAGATCGCGCCGGCGGTGCGCTCGGGCCGTTCGACGGCCTGGCGGGCGATCGCCTCGGGGCGTCCGGGACGCAGCGGGGACTGCAGGAATTTCGCCACCGTCCACCCCGCGAAGCCCAGCAGGGCGGGCAGCAGGGTGAGCGAGACCAGCAGGGCGACCAGAACCGCGGCCGCGGCCGCCAGACCCATCACCGTGAGGAACGGAATGCCCGCCACCGCGAGACCGCACAGCGCGACGATGACCGTGATCCCGGCGAACACCACCGAACTGCCCGCGGTGCCCACCGCCAGCGGAACCGAATCCGCGACGCTCATATCCGTCATCAGGTTGTTGCGGTGCCGGGAGAGGATGAACAGCGCGTAGTCGATGCCGCACGAGAGCCCCAGCATGATCGCCACGGTGGTCGATGCCGAGGCGATGGTGATGACCGATGCCAGCGCGGTGACACCCATCAGCGTGACCACGATCCCGACGATCGCGTTGAGGATCGGCAGGCCCGCGGCTACGAATGCGCCGAAGGTCACCAGGAGGATCACGAACGCGATGATCATGCCGACGATCTCGGGCACCTCCGACACGGAGATGAGCCATCCGGGGTAGGCGCTGCCCGAATACTCCACCTGCACACCGGAGTTCCGCGCGGGTTCGACCGCGGTGCGCACGGCGTCGAAGGTGGCGTCCGGCACGTCGGCGGGGGCCTGCGCGTACTGCACCGTCGCGACGGCCGCCTGCCCGCTCGGTGCGATCATCTTGGTCTGGAAAGGGTCGCCGACCGCGACGACGCCCGGAATCGCCTTCAATTTCGTGACCATCGCGCCGATCGAGTTCACGTTCCCGGCGTCGGTGATCTTCGCGTCGCCGTGTGTGGCCAGTACCAGTTGGGTCTGCCCACCGGCCGCCGCGGGCATTTCCCGGGCCAGAAGTGTTGCCACGTCCTCGGATTCGGTGCCCGGGATGGTGAAGTTGTCGTTGGTCTTCCCGCCGCTCACCGTGCCGAGCACGATCATGGCCACCGCGAGCAGCAACCACGTGGCAAGCATCAGTCTGCGGTGCTCGAAGGACCATTTCGCCAGGCGATACAAGTACGTGGACATCCGGCGGCCTTTCCCGTGACATCGAGCTGTCGAAACCAGTGGCCTGTGCACTCCGGCGCGGCTGCGCGCACCGAGACCGCCCGCCGCGCCACCCTATCCGCAAACTCGGAGCATACCGAGTGATCGTGGCGGTTCGGCGGATGTGCGCAGGGAGTGATGCGGTGCGGTTGCTACCGGGCGGTCCGCAGCACGATCTTGCCGCGCGTGTGGCCGCCGGCGACCCGGGTGAGCGCCTCGCGGGCCTGATCCAGCGGCAGCACGGCCTCGATCGTGGGCCGCAGGGCACCGGCGTCGACCAGCCGGCTCAGCGCGTCCAGGCGCGCCCGGTCGACGTGTGCGGCGAACGTGTCGCCGGTGATACCGCGTTCCAGGCCGGACAACGGGTCCTGCATGATGATGGAGATCGCCCGGCCGCCGTCCCGGACCGCGGTGAGGGCCTGGTCCCGGGTCGGTCTGCCCGAGGCGTCGAACAGCAGGTCCACACCGCCGCCCACCGCGGTGCGCACCTGATCGGCCCACCCGGGATCGTGATAGTCGAAGACATCGGCGGCACCGAGACCGCGCAGGTAGTCGTGATTGCGCGCACTGGCCACGCCCAGCACGCGGGCTCCCGCCGCGGCCGCGATCTGCACCGCGGTACTTCCGACGCCGCCCGCGGCCGCCGTGATCAGTACGGTTTCACCGGCCCGCAACCGGCCGCGGTCGAGGAGTCCCTCGTGAGCGGTTCCGGCGCCGATCACCAGCGCCGCGGCTTCGGGGAAGTCCGCCGCGGCGGGCATCGGAGCGACCCGATCCGAATCCACCAGTGCCAGTTCGGCGAAGCCGCCACCGGCCGGGAATGTCGTCGCGTACACCCGCCGGCCCGCCCGGACCTCGGACCCGTCGCCGACCGCCTCGACGACTCCGGCGATCTCCTGCCCAGGCACGAACGGCGTGCTCATCCCGGGAAAACCACTACTGAGCATCCCGACATCCCACGGCCCGACACCCGCGCAGTGCACCCGCACCAGCACCTGTCCCGGCCCGGGCGCCGGGATCGGCCGATCGGCCAGTTGCACGCTGTCGATCCCGCCCAGCTCCCGCGCTATCGCCACTTGCACAATTCCTCCTCCGCCTCGCGTTCGGTGGATGCGATGGCCGACCGATCTCCGCCAACTCGCAGCACATCGGCCGTCCGACGCTGATGCGCTCGGTGAACCGCCAGCCTGGCACGACTGAACCGAAGCCCGACCACACGTCCGGAGTCCGGGCGTGTCGGTACGCCCGGCTACGGGAGGGACCGCCACGGCGTTCGTTCGCGACCGGCGGCGGGCGATGCGGTTACCGGGCCGCAATGCCCCGCGGCGGGTACCGTGCGTGCTCCGGCCGGTACCTCGATCAGGTGAGCGCCGAACCGGTCGACCGCCGCATCGAGCGCCTCGTCGACGTCGGTTTCTGCCGTCGCCAGTGCGGGCATCACGGTTTGCGGTGGCCGCCCGATCTGGGCAGGGTGGTGGACGAGCAACTCGGCCGGGCTGGTCGATGGCCTGACCGAATCCCCGACCTTCGTCGCCCCGTGCTCGGGTGTCCCGCGCCGGGCACGGCGACATCGGCCGCACATACCATGTATGAGCCCGCTGCGAGCATGTTCGCGGCAACCCATCACGTCGTTCAGGAGAACTCGTGCCGAACCCGCTGACCTCGGTGAACACCTTCTCGCGCAAGCGGTTTCGGCAGCGCGTACTCGCCTCGTTCTGCGTGGTGCCGGCAATGGCCGCCGTCGTCGGCGCCGCCGTTCCCGCGACCGCGTACGCCGCACCCGCATCCTGCGCACCCGCCACCGCGGCCACCGTCACCAGGGCAACCGTCCCGTATCTGGACTGGGCCGAGAATCTCGGGTTCGACGCCCGGGGCGACCTGTGGGTGTCGCGGCTCTACCGCAACGAGGTGCAGCGCTACGACAAGGCGGGCCGGGTCACAGCAACCGTGGCGATCGCTTCGCCGGGGGCGATCCGGCTCGGACCCGACCACAAGCTCTACGTCGTCTACGGCGACAATTCGGTCAACCTGCTTACCGGCACCCACCGCAGCGGTGTCGTCCGCTTCGATCCCGCTGCCGCCGCACCCGTTCCCGAGGTGTTCGTGAGTGGCCTCGCCATGGCCAACGGCGCCGCCTTCGACGAAGTGGGGAACCTCTACGTCGCCGATACCGGGGCGGGCGTGGTCCGCATCCGCCCCGACGCCGCCATCGACACCGACTGGACCCGGCAGGCCAGCAGGTTCGGACTCAACGGCCTTGTCGTTCAAGGTGATTCGGTCTACGCCACCGTCTACCTGGGCGCCCGCGAGCAGGTCCTGCGCATCCCGATCGGCGCACCCGCCCGGCCGGCCGCGGTCGCGGACCTGAGCCTGCCCGACGATCTGGCCCTCGGCCCCGGCGGATACCTGTACGTCGCCACCACCGCGGGCACGCTCGTTCGCGTGGATCCCGGCACCCACGGCGCCTGCACCGTGCTGACCGCCGGCCCCCTCACGGCGGTGGCGGTGTCTCCGGATGGAGATCGCGACCTCATGGTCGCCACCGGCAGCGGCGAGGTACTGCGCGTACACCTCGCCGGCTGACATCGGGGTCCCGTTCGGCCACCCCGGTGGTCGAACGCGGATCAATGCCTTCGATACCCGCGCGGCATACTGGACAGATAGCGCCGAACTCGTCTTCGGGAGTATCGAGATGGCAACCAACGGGCCTTTCGGGATCGATCCGGAAGAATTCGAACGCGCTCTGCGCGAGGCCGAGATCGAGCTTCGCGACCTGCTCGGAAAGGCCGGCGGATACCTCGACCGCAACGCCGTGAACGGGCTGGCGTCGCTGCTCGGCCGGTTCGTTCAGCCGGAGCGAACGCGTCCGCCGGAAGCGGCGGACGCGACCACCGGCGAGACCGGTAGCGGGGTGTGGGCCGTGTACAGCGTCGACGACGCCGGTGAGGCCCGGGTCGAACAGGTCTTCCCGACCGAGCTCGAGGCCTTGCGAGCGCATCGCGACAACACCGACGGGCGTCGCCGGGTGCGGTTCCTGCCCTACGGCGTCCCTGTCGGCGTGCTCGACCAGGCCTGAGGGGTCCTGCCCCGAGAAAGCCCGAGCCTTGCCGTCCGGATCGTGCGGAGGCCGCACGCGACGGGCCGCGGTAATCGATCGTGTGAGAGCGGCACGGGCGGGCATAACTCCGGTATGACGGAGAACACATCGGCCGCGTCGGATTCCACCGCGAAGCCCGTCGGGGCGGCCCCACCCGAACTGGACCAGGACACCCTCGAACGCGCCCGGGAGAAAGTCGACGAACTGGAGGAGATGTACCGGCCCGGCGCACGGTCGTCGGTCGTCGTGCCCGGCACCGACGGCACCATCGCCGGTACCGCCTTCTCCGACACGGTCGGCGAGCAGATCACCGAGAACAAGCCGCCGGAGGATCTCCGTAAGGGCCGCGACTCCTGAGCAAGGATTCCTCCGCCGAGATGAGGCGGCCCCGAGCACGCGCCTTCGATCGTCGCTGCGGGCACTCCCAGGTCCGGCCGCGCCCAGCTGTTGACGCCGAGAGCGGCGTCATGCCGAAGCGAGCTTTTCATGACCGACCGCGGAGAAACTCGGCAGTATCTGAGGGGGCGCTCGGCTCCTGAGATTCATGGCATAATCGCCGACATGGTGGAGCGCTGGACGAAGGAGCGACGGCTCGAACGTACTCGCGCACTGCTGCTCGACGCCGCGCAGGAGGTGTTCGCGGAGAAGGGTTTCGCGGCCGCGACCATCGATGACATCGCGTCCGCGGCCGGTTACACCAAAGGGGCGGTCTACAAGCACTTCGCGGCGAAGGAAGAACTCTTCCTGGCGTTGAGCGACCGGTACTGGCGCCGCTACTTCGACACCTTCACCGAGGTGCTGTCCGGGGCGAGCGAGGTGGGGCCCCGCGAACTCGACGAAATCGCACACCGGTGGCGTCGGCTCGGTCGGGATCGGGGCGCCGAGCACGCCGCGCTCGGACACGAGTTCACGCTGTACCTGATCCGCAATCCCAAGGCGCGCGCACGAGTCGAGGCCAAACGCACGGAGGTCGCCGAGGAATTGGGCGCCTTCGTCACCGAGGGACTCGAACGAATCGGCGGCACTCTGCTGATTCCGCCGCTGACCTTCGCGCACGCGCTCATCGCCACCAGCGATTCGGTCGTGCTGGGCAGCGAGCTGGTCGATATCGATCTCTACCGGCCCGTCCTGGAGATGTACCTGTCGGCGATCAAACTGCCGACCGCGCGGACGGCCTCCACGCCCGGCCCGAGCGCCTGAAGACGCGTGCCGCCGCGTCGGTGCGTGCCGCCCCCGAGGGGCTCGACCGTCGCTATCCTCGCGCTGAAGCCATTGTACGGCAGTGGTTTTCGGTCGTATTCCTCCGGCGGTCGACCGCGCGAGCGGTCATCGGGTCCGTCGGGTAGCGCCGCCGCCTGTTCCGTAATCGCTTATACGTCAACATGTTATGTCGGTGCCTCTGGAGATCGCGTGTCCCACAGTATGGTTGGATGACCTCGGCGCCGGCTCGAGTCCCGCTGCACCCCGGGCGGCCGTCGCCGATCGAAACCGGCCCGTGTGCCGTGTCGCTCGTGTGCCCTCGGCTGCGCCGATGGCGGAAAGTTGGGGACAATGCTCGGAAACACCTTGTGTGCGGCACGCCGCGCTGCGGCGGTCGCAGCGCTGCCCTTGGCCGCCTCGGCCGTATTCGCCGGGTCCGCGTGCGCGGACACCGGCCGGACCGCCGCGCCCGTCGCGGGTATCCCGCTGACTCGGGACACCGCGACGAATCCCGGTGCGCTGGTTCCCGATCCGGTGCTGAACGGCGCGTCGCTGGGCGGTTCGGTCGGCTCCGCGATCGGTTCGGCCGTCGGTTTGGCGACCGGTTCGGTGACCGGTTCCGCTGGTTCGGCCATCGGGAGCGTCATCGGGGCCATCGTCGGGGCGACGAATCCGGGCGTGGTGCCGCAGGTCCTGCCCTGACATCGTCGCCGCTGGCGAAAACCCTTGGTCAACTTAGGTTTTCGCCGGCGCGCCCGGGCCGGGCGACGATACCGCGGGCACCAGTCGAGGTGCCGGTGGCAGCGGTGCGGACGCCGGGTCGGCACGGAACGCCCGAAGCATGTGGGCGGCGAAGCGACGCGACGCCGCCAGCCGCGCGGCGGGCGTATCCGCGTGAATCCCGTTGTTGGCCATGATCGTCAGGATCAGGTCGTCCAGGACGACATCGGCCCGCAGGGAGCCGCTGTCCTTGGCGCGGCGGATCAGCTGGGCCGCCCCGGCCAATGATGCCGTGCGGATCGCGGCGAAGTCCATCGCATGCGGAAATGTGGACATGAAGGCCGCGGTGAAGCCGTGGTCACGGGCCTGCAACTCGCACAGCCGCTCGACCGCGGCGCAGAAGCCGCGCCACGGGTCCGGGTCGGCCAGCCCGTCGTCCACGATGGATCGGCAGGCGAGCATCTGGTCGGTGAACGCCTCGGCGATCAGCAACTCCTTGGTCGGGAAATGGCGGTAGACGGTGGCCGGGCCGACCTCGGCGCGGCGGGCGATCTCCCGGATCGGCACCTCCAGGCCCTCGGCCACGAACACCGAGCGAGCCGCGTCGAGGATGCGTTCGCGGTTGTCCCGGGCGTCGGAGCGCAGGTTGTGAGGCAAATGAGCGGTCACCGCTCTCACTTTAGCTAAACGGACGGGGGCGTCCGTTACGGTCCGCTGGTCGATTCCGATCGAGGAGAACACGGAGATACCAGTGCGGGCAGTGATGGTCGAAAAGTTCGGAAGTCCCGAGGGTCTGGCGGTGGTCGAGCTCCCGGATCCCGGTCCGCGGGGCGGGCAGGCAGCGATCGCGACCGAGGCGATCGGCGTGGGCGGCGTCGACGCGCTGATTCGCAGCGGCGTCCTGGGCGATTACGGTTTCAGGCCGGGGCACATCCTGGGCAGCGAGGTCGCGGGCACCGTGACCGCCGTCGGCGAGGGTGTCGACACCGCCTGGGTCGGGCGACGGGTATGGGCGTTCACCGGCGAGGGCGGCGGCTACGCCGAACAGGTCGTCACCGCCGCCGACAGTCTCATCCCGCTACCCGAAGCCGTGTCGGCGGCAGCCGCGGTGACACTCGGCAGTTCGGGCACAGTGGCCCATTTCGCTTTGCGCCATGCGCATTTCACGCCCGGTGAGTCGGTGCTGATCCGCGGCGCGGCCGGGGGCATCGGCGTGATGGCGGTCCAGCTCGCGGCACGATCCGGTGCGAGCGCGGTCGCGGTGACGACGTCCTCGGCCGAGCGTGGTGAGCGCCTCCGCGAACTCGGCGCGACGCACGTGCTGGACCGTGCCGGCCGGTCCCGCACCGGTGCGGCTCCCGCCGGATACGACGTCATCATCGACATCATCGCCGGGGCGGATCTGCCCGCCTTCTTCGACAAGCTCGAACCGAACGGCCGGATGGTCGCCGTCGGCGCCATGGGCGGCTGGCCGCCGGCGGACTTCGGCGGGGAGATGGTGGCGAACTTCAAGAAGTCGATGTCGTTCGCCACCTTCAGCGCCGACACCATCCCCATGTCCGACCGGCAGACCGCCACCGCGGAGTTGTTCGCCGCCGCGGCTCGGGGTGAGCTGAAACCGGTTGTGCACGAGACGTTTCCGTTGCACGAGGCGGTCGTGGCACATCGCCGGATGGCGGCCGGAGAGGTTTTCGGCAGGATCGTGCTCACCCCATCGCGGAATGCGGCGATCGGCGCGCCGGCCGGATCGTGAGGCCGCGGTTCTGTTCTCAGCGTCCGCGCGGAACCTGATTGAAGGGCACGTCCCGGTCGGCGGCGTACTCGCGGGGCATGCCCAGCACGCGTTCGCTGATCAGGTTGCGTGCCATCTCGGTGCTGCCGCCGCCGAGGCTCCCCGCGTTGCGGAACAGATAGTCGATGCCGACCTGTCCGTTGCCGGGGCCCTCGGGGGCGCCGGTCGCTGCCGCCGCGCCCGCGATGCGCAGTGCGGAATCGGTTTGCAGCCAAGTGGTTTCGGCGCCGAAGAGCCGGACCAGCGATCCGGCCGCCGGGGGCATCTGCCCGGCGGCGATCGCGCCGGAGACGTGCGCGATCAACTGATCGCGCACGATGCGCGTCGTTCGTGCCGCGCCGATGTCCTCCCGCACGCGGGGATCGTGGAGGCGTCCGGTGGTGCGGGCCAGTGCGATGAGGGTGTCCGCCTCGCCGCCGAGATGCGGCTGATCACCGCTGATGTAGGGGGAACTGCCGCCCACCGCCGCGCGCTCGTGGTGCAGCAGCGTCGTCGCGGCCGCCCAGCCGCCGCCGACCTCGCCGATCACCGAATCCGCGGGGAGCCGGACGTCGTCGAAGAATTCCTCGCAGAATTCGACCGACCCGGTGACCTGCCTGATCCGGCGGATGGTCAGCCCCGGTGCGGCCGTGGGGACCAGGAAAAGGGTGAGCCCCTGATGTTTGGGCACATCCCAGTCCGTGCGGGCCAGGCAGAGCCCGTAGTCGGCGGCGTACGCGCCCGAACTCCAGATCTTGGTGCCGTTGAGAATCCACTCGTCGCCGTCGCGTTCCGCGCGGGTGATCAGCCCGGCCAGATCGGACCCGCCGCGCGGCTCGGACAGGAATTGCACCATGACCTCCTCGCCGCGCAGCACCGCGGGCAGCCGGGTCCGCTTCTGCTGCTCGGTGCCCAGGTCCAGCAGCGTCGCCGCGCAGATGGCCAAGGTCGGCACGTTGAGTGCCAGCGGCATCTCGTAACCGAGCGACTCCTGGCTGAACGCTCGCTGGTGCGCCGGGGTGAGCCCTTGTCCGCCATACTCTTTCGGAAAACAGATCCCGGCGAACCCGCCGTCGAACAGGGTCCGCTGCAACTTCCGGTGGCGGGCCCAGATGGCCTCGTCGAAGGCGCCGACGTAGTACTCGGTCGCGGGCGGCAGGTTCTGCCCGAGCCAGCGGCGGGCGCGGTCGCGGAAACTGTCGACGGGTTCGATGGTCGTGTGGCGCTCGGTCATGGCAGATCTTTCCGGAACAGCGGGCCGGGGACGGTCGTCCCGTTACCCCTCGTCTTTGAGAATATTGTTTGTCGATATAGAGAGTAATGTTCTCACAGTTTCTGTTGAGTGCCGGGTTGAGTTCGGCCCGCGCATGATTCATCTCGGCGCGCGGAGTTCGTCGTCTCGCTACTGTGTGACCCAGGGCACATAGTCCGCAGCAGCTCAGGTCCATCGGGCCGCGGCGACAGGAGTGAGCATGACCGCCACCACGCAGTCGACGAACGAATCCATCACCGAACCCTTGCGCTCGCGACGTAACCACTGGAACAACCAGATACATCGCCATGCCTCGATGACGCCGGACCGCACCGCCATCACGTACCTCGGCAAGTCGACCACCTGGCGCGAGCTGGACGAACGTTCGCGCGCCTTCGCCGCGGCCCTGCATCGCCGGGGTGTGGAGTTCGGCGACCGCGTGCTGATGGCGCTGCTCAATCGCACCGAGTACATCGAGGCGGTGCTGGGCGCCAACCTGATCGGCGCGATCCCGGTGCCGGTGAACATCCGGATGAGCCCGGCCGAGGTCTCCTATCTCGTCGGCGACAGCGGCGCGAAGGTCATCGTGACCGAGAAACTGCTCGCACCGCTGATGGCTGCGGTGCGGGCGTCCACCGGCGCGATCGACACCATGGTGGTGGTCGACGCCGGTGTGGATTGCGAACATGAGGACTACGAGACGATGCTGGCCGAGGGCCCGGCCGATCCGCCCGGGATCGATGTTCCCGAGGACACCGTCGCGCTCATCATGTACACCTCGGGCACGACCGGAAAACCCAAGGGCGCCATGCTCACACACACCAACCTGCACGCGCAGGCGGTGACCACGATCAACGCGGCGCAGGGCGGTTCGGACGACGACGTCGCCTCGGTCGTGCCGCCCATCTTCCACATCGCCGGGCTCGCGGCGTTCGCGCCGGTGTTCTACCGGGGCGTGCGTTCGGTGATTCACCCGCTGGGGTCGTTCGACGCCGACGACATGCTCGACACGATGGAGCGCGAGGGTACGACCTCGGTGTTCATGGTCCCGGCCCAATGGCAGGCGGTATGCGCGGCACAGCGGGCCAGGCCGCGCCGGCTGGCGCTGCGGACGATCAGCTGGGGAGCCGCACCGGCCTCGGACACCGTGCTCACGGCGATGAACGAGACCTTCCCCGAAGCGCTCAACATGACCGCGTTCGGGCAGACCGAGATGTCTCCCGTGACCTGCGTGCTCGAAGGGAAGGACGCGCTGCGCAAGATCGGTTCCATCGGCAAGGTGGTGCCCGCGGTGACCGCCCGCATTGTCGACCCCATGATGAACGACGTGAAGCCCGGCGAGGTCGGCGAAATCGTCTATCGCGGACCGAATCTGATGAAGGGCTACTGGCAGAACCCGCAGGGCACCGCGGAGGCGTTCCGCGGCGGCTGGTTCCATTCCGGAGATCTGGTCCGGCAGGACGAGGACGGCTTCCTCTACGTCGTCGACCGGGCCAAGGACATGATCATCTCCGGCGGCGAGAACATCTACTGCGCCGAGGTGGAGAACGTGCTGTACGGACATCCGAAGATCACCGAGGCCGCGGTGATCGGTCGCGCCCACGAGAAGTGGGGTGAGGTGCCGGTGGCCGTGGTCGTACTCGCCGAAGGCGTCGCGGAGCTGACCCTCGCCGAACTCGAGCCGCACCTGAACGAGAATCTCGCGCGGTTCAAACATCCGAAGGACCTGGTGATCGTCGGCGAACTGCCGCGCAATGCCAGCGGCAAGGTCGTCAAGCCCGAACTGCGCAAGGCGTACGGGAGCAAGGACGCCGGTCTGGCCGACTGACCCGGCTCGAACCGCGTTCGCGGGAGGAACTTTCCCTCAGCGCGAGTCCAATACTTCCGGCGGGACCACCGGCTTCGCAGAATGGCTGCCATGGTCCGCACTCGTGGGGGCCTGTGTGTGGTGCCTTGCGAACGGTGCGCGCACCGGCGTCGATACCTTCGTGAGACGAGGAAGTGTTCATGACCGCGACGATCAGCGGGGCAGAACTGCGCGCACTACTGGACGAGCAGGGACGCGAGCTGGCGCTGCTCGACGTCCGCGCACCCGCTGTTCGCGCCGCCGGGCATATCGCCGTGAGCAGTGGATTACCCCTGCACGATCTGGAACACCGCATCCGGCAGGCGATTCCGCGGACCGACACGATGGTCGTACTCGCCTCCGACCCCGAACTCGACGAGCGCGCGGCGGCACTGCTGGCTCGGCTCGGGTACACCGATGTGGTCATCGTGCGGGACGGCCTCGCGGGCTGGACCTCGGCCGGGGGTCGCCTGTACACCGGCACGAACGTGCGGAGCAAAGCTCTCGGCGAATGGATCGAAAAGCGTTTCGGCACCGCGACGGTCGAGGCGGAAACGGTTGCGCTGTGGCGTGCCGAGGGGGCGGACGTCGTCGTTCTGGACAGCCGCCCGCACGCCGAATATCTGCACCACCACATCCCCGGCGGAGTGGACACCGGGGGCGGTCCGGAACTGGCCTACCGTGGGCTGCAACGGATCACCGGTCCGGAGACAACGATCGTGGTCAACTGCGCCGGCCGTACCCGCGGCATCGTCGGGGCGCAGTCGCTGATCAACACCGGCATCTCCAATCGCGTGTATTCGCTGCGCAACGGCACACCCGCGTGGGGCTGGGCCGGTGAGCGGTTCGAGTCCGGCCCGGGCACCGCACCGGAGGCGCCGGCGCGGGTCCCGGCGAACCTGATCGATTGGGCGGCAACGACTTTGGAGCGGATCGGCGCGCGGATCGTCGACCCGCCGCCGGCATCGCCGAGCGGCGACGCGCACACCACCTACCTGATCGACGTCCGCACGCCCGGGGAATTCGCCGCCGGAACGGTCGCGGGCGCACGGCACGTCCAGGGCGGTCAGCTGGTGCAGGCCACCGACGAACACATTCCCGTGATCGGCGCACGCGTCGTACTGGTCGACACCCCCGACCTGGTTCGTGCCGCCGGCACCGTGCAGTGGTTGCGTTATCTGCACCGCGGGCCGATCGAGGTGACGGTGGTGCGCCCGGAGATCGCGACACCGCCGCGGCCGGAATCGCCCACGCTGCCCGAGGTACCGGAGATCTGCGGCGCGGACCTGGCGCGCGAACTCGGATCCGGCTCTCCGCCAACCGTATTCGATTTGCGTTCCTCCCGCGAGTACGAGCTCGGGCATCTGCCCGGTTCGATCCACGCCCGCCGCGAACATCTGCGGTCCGCGGCGCGGGGGCTGGGCCGGATCGTCCTGGTCGGCGGCGATCTCCAGGACAGCACCGCCGAGGTCGGCACCGATCTCCAGTCCGGCGGCACGGCGGGGTACCGGCCCCATTTCGCCGCCCTCGACCTGCTGGACGCGGGATTCGACGTGCGCGTCGTCGCCGAGGGGCCCAGCAGTGTGCCGGTGCGGCCGACCACTGCCGAGCCGCGGTATGCCGGAGAGGTCGCCGACCGCGTCGGCCCGCCGCCGTTCGGCCCCGAACGTGACGCCTGGTACCGCGACTACTTCGAATGGGAGTACTCGTTGTTGCGCGATTCGGAGGGCGATCGGGACTTCGACTTCGAGGGCGGGAACTAGGCGGGTGCGGGCGCTGCGGGTCGGGTGATGATCCGTAGCAGGGTGTTGTAGGCGGGGCGTTCGACCCAGGCGGTCAGACCCCAGCCGAACAGGACGGCGGCCAGTACGGCGCCGGTGAGCCATATCCACGGTGGGCAGCCGAGCCGGGCGAGGCGGTCCTCGAGGAGGTAGCCGAGGCTCTGATGCATCAGGTAGATGCCGTAGGAGCGGGCGGCGATCCAGCGCACGGGGGCCACGAGCACGGCCGGGAGCGGCCAGTCGGGCCCGCGTGCGGCCAGGCACATGAGCGCAAGACCGACCCCGACGAGTACCACCGAGGTCACCGGCGGATGCACCTTTTCGGCAAGCAGCACCGCGGCCAGCAGCAGCGCCAGATGCGCGATGCCGAGCCGCCCGCTCGCCCAGCGCCGGATGGCGACGCCCGCCACCAGCAGGTGTGCCAGGCACAGGCCGCTGCCCTCGAGCACGACCACCAGCCACGCGGAAGGATGATCGCTCATCCAGATCTCGCGGACCAGTACCGGGACCGCCACCACCGCCCACAGGATCGGCATCACCGCGCGGCCGCGCACCCGCAGGCACACCAGCAGCGCCATCGCCGTGAACCCGGCGACCTGCACCGGCAACGTCCACCAGGACAGGTCGACGTACGCCACGTTCGGCAACAACTGTTGCAGCAGAAGCAGATTGCCGACCAGATCGGTCCAGCGCAGCTGGTGCAGGCTGAATTCGGCTGGGCTGAACAGCTTCACGACCGTGAACACCACCACGACAGCGACCAGATAGGCGGGCAACAGCCGCGCGAGCCGCCGGATCAGCCAGCGCCCCGGCGGGTGGCGGCCGAGTGTCACTGTGGCGAAATATCCGGACACCATGATGAGGATCGACGCGCCGCAGGTATGCGTCCACGCGTGCGGCAGTTCCGGAATTCCGGGTTCGGTGGTCGGCCCCAGATAGGTGTCGTGGAAGAGCACGATCTCGAGCAGCGCCAGTACGCGAATCACGTCCCAGCTGATCCGCCGCCCGGAGCAGGCGAGCACGGGCGAGGTGCCGGCCGGGGCCGAGGCCGTGTCGGTCACCGGCCGCCTTCGCATCCGCGCTCACCTCATCGAGTCATCGTCGACGGCCGTACCGGCCGTGGTGTCGATGTGACACGATGCCCGATCCGATACCGATTCGGCAACATCGCGTTCGATGGGCCCTACTGGCACCTATGCCGATCGCCGCGATGTCCGGCAACAACTCCGGGGACGAGATCAGCGCACCGGAGTGGCCCCCGCGCCGCCCGGGCGTCGTCCGGATTCGGTCTGGCGAACATCGCCCAGGCGTGGGATCCGGCGCGGGGATCGGCGCTCGAACTTCAGGTACAGCCGAGGATTTCGCCATGGTGGCGATGCCGATATCGGACTTCCTCACGCCGACAGCGGTTTCGGCGCGAGGCGGCCTCAGCCCCGCGCCGCGTCGATCAAGCGCTGATGCAGCCAGGTCAGGGCGGTGGCGCCGGTGGCGTCGACCCCGTATCGCGGGTAGCTCTGATGGATCCCGGACTTCAGGAAGTCGTCGATCTGCTTCTTGCGCTGGTTGTACTCGGTGTTGGTGATCTGATTGTCCAGCAGGCTGAGGCCGCCTGCGGCGAGCGCGTCGTTGACCAGCGTGGACACCTGCTGCTGGTAGTTCCCGAACTGGGCCGGATCCGGATTCGACAGCTGCACGAGCAAGCCGCCGATCCGGCCGGCGAAGTCGCCGTTGGGCATCGAGCAGTACAGATCGCCTGCCGCGCAGAAGGTGTAGGTCCGGGGGCCGACCCAGCCGAAGCCGCCGACCCGCGGGCCGCTGGCGCCCGCACCCGGGACGGGCGGGCCGATCAGCTGGTCGGTCGGGGAGCGGCGGGGATCGGCGATGAGCCCGACCAGGGCGACGCGATTCGCCGCCACGACGCCGAGGCCGGTGCCGATCGACGCGGCCACGTCACCGGCGGCGTCCGCGCCCTGGCTGTACCCGAGCAGCGCGAATCGTGTTGCCGCACAATGCTGCGCCATCGCGCCGATCATGCCGCGGGCGCGGTTGACCGCTTCCTGCTTGGAGCGGCCGTAGACATCGCCCTCCCAGGGGAACGCGGTGGCCGCGTAGACGACATAGTCGGTGCGGACATTGCTCGGCAGATTCCTGGTGACCGCGGCGAGCATCCCCTTGCCCGGATCGCTGTCCGAGGTTTCCCAGGTGCCCGGGATCGCGACGACGTACAGACCGGGGCAGTCCGGCGGGGCCGCCTGCGCGGTTGTCTTGACGCCGAAGGGAAGAGCGGCGGCGACCACGGCCGCAGCGCTCGCGACGGTTGCCTTCCAACGAGAATGCATCGGTACTCCGGATGATCACGGCCGACTGCCGTCGGACCGGTGTGCAGCTACTGTGCGAGTGTAAGAGCCGCTTCGCGATAGCGCATGATTAGCCGAATTGCTGATCGTGTGCGGCGGTGATCATCGGCCGGCTCGCAGCCGCGGCACAGCCGCGACACAGGGTCCGGCGGCACCATCGGGATCGTGCTGATTTCGGTATGGATGCTCTTGGTCGTGGTGGCGGTCGCCGGGCTCCTCGCGCGGTCGGTGAATTCCCGGCGGCAGTGCGTGATCGTCGCCGCCGCCCTCGCACCGTGGCTGATGGCCGTGGCGGTGCCCGCCGTGGTTCTCGCGGTCGTCGTGCGGTCCTGGGCCGCGTGCGGCGCGAGCCTGGTCGTGCTCGGCGCCGCCGTGTGCACGCAGTGGCCGCTGTACCGGGCGCGATGGCGGCGGCGTCCGCCCGCGACGGGGCCGGGGGTGCGGGTGATGCAGGCCAATATCCTTGTCGGCGGGGCGGATCCGGAGGCGATCGCGTCGACCGTCGATCGGCTGGGGATCGAGATTCTCACCATCTGTGAGGTGACGCCGCAGGGTCTGGACCGGATCATGGCCTCGCGCCTGCCGACGCTGCTGCCGTATCACTACTGCAGCACCGGTGAGGCCGGTGACGGCACCGGGATCTGGAGCCGCTACCCGTTGTCGGACACTCGCCGGCACGACGGTTTCGTCACCGAACTGCTCTCCGCCACAGTCGATCTGCCCGAGGGCGGGTCCGTGCTGGTGTTCGCGGTGCATCCCGTTCCGCCCTGGCCGCGCGACCCCGCGGACTGGCTGCGGGAGCTGGAACTGTTGCGCCAGCTGCTGGCCAAGGTCCCCGCCGACGCCGGACCGGTGGTGGTCGCCGGAGATTTCAACGCCACCGCCGATCACCCGCCCTACCGCGCCCTGCTCGGCGCGGGCTATCGCGATGTCGCGATGTCGACCGGTGCGGGCATCCTGCCCACCTATGCCGCCGATCGCTGGTATCCACCGGTCATCGCGATCGATCACATCCTGCTGCGCGATGCCGACCCGGGCGAGGTGCACACCGTACCCCTGCCCGGCTCCGACCACCGCGGCATCTGGGCGGCGATCACCCCGCGCCGGAATCGCTGAGCGGTTGGAGCTTTCTGCTCCCCGTGCGGTGTGGCATTCGGATCGGCCGGGATCCGGACACCACACTGGGTCGGACAAGCCTGGACATCAGCCGATCGGTGAAAAGGGGAGCAGCTCATGACGCAGGACGTTCGCGAAGCGCAAACTCGTACCCCGATCGTCACCGCGACGGACGGTTCGGCGATCTCCTATCAGGCGGTCTCCTGGGCCGCGGCCGCGGCGGCGCTGCACGGTTGCCCGCTGGATGTGGTGGCGTCGGTGGGCTTTCAGGGGGCTTACGGTCCGGTGCCGTATCCGACCGCGGAGGCGATCGACCAGATGCGGGACAGCGGTGAGCAGATCGTGGCCGAGGCGCGGCGGATCGCATCGGTGCTCATACCCGCGGACTCCGTCGAGATCCGCTCGGAGGTGACCTTCGATCCGATCATCGCCACGCTGATAACGCGTTCGCGCACCGCGCGAGCCCTCGTGGTCGGCAGCCGAGGCAGGGGTACGGTCCAGCGCGCGCTGCTGGGTTCGGTCAGCTGGGCGATGATCCATCACGCGCACTGTCCGGTCGTGGTCGTGAGTGCCAGCGCGGGCACCGACCCGGTCTCCGCCCGCAAACCGGTTCTGGTCGGCGTCGACGGGAGCGTGAACAACGTGCCGGCCGTCGCCCTGGCTTTCCAGGAGGCGGCGCGGCGGGACGTGGGGCTGACCGCATTGCGGTGCTGGAGCGACTCGACCGATCTCGAACCTCCCCTCGCCGCGTGGGAAGCCGTGCGGGACAAGGAATTCGAGCTGCTCGTCGAGGATCTCGCGGTGCACCGCGAACATCATCCCGAGGTCGAGGTGCACGGTGTGGTCGTCCGCGACCAGCCTGCGCGCGCCCTGCTGGCCGAATCCGACAACGCGCAGCTGGTGATCGTCGGCAGCCGCGGTCGCGGCGGATTCGCCGGAATGCTGCTGGGATCGACCAGCCGGGCGCTGGTGCAGTCGGTCGAATGCCCGATCATGGTTGTGCGCGAGCCGGGTCCGGCGGTCGCGACCGAGTAGGTCCGCCGACCGGGTGACCGCGCGGCTCCGCCGGCCGGGCCGGGCTCGGTCGTCTCGGACCGCGAGTCCGTGCTCGCGAATCCAGGCGAGGACGGTGTCGGCCACGAACGCGACCTTCTCGGGCTGTCCGGACTTCCCCGCGGGCCCGCTCGTCGGTCGGTGATCCGGCCAGCGGGACCGATCCGGCGGAACGACGGGGCCGATCGCCGTGGGCGGGCATGATGGTCCGTGGGGCCGACGGGTGTGTCGCCGCCTCGGAAGGGAGCAGTTCGATGTCGATCGCCATCACCGAAGACCATGTCGCACTTGCCGATACGGCCGCGAAATTCCTGCGCAGGCGGGAAGCGCGCGGTGCCGGGCGGGCGTTGCTGGAGGCCGAGGACGAGACGCTGCCTCGCTTCTGGGACGAGGTGCCCGGTCTGGGCTGGCTGGGTTTGCACCTGCCGGAGGAGTACGGCGGGTCCGGCTACACGCTCGAGGAGTTGGTGCTCGTCGTGGCGGAGCTGGGTGTGGCGATCGCGCCGGGGCCGTTCGTGCCGACGGTCATCGCGAGCGCCTTCATCGCCGCTGCCGCCGAACAGGATATCCGTAAGAAGCTGCTGCCCGGCCTGGCCGACGGTTCGACGACGGCGGCAGTGGCCACGACCGAGGGGCTGACCCTCGAGGGCGGCACCGCCACCGGTTCGGTGGTGGTGCTCGGCGGCGGGCTGGCCCGGCTGCTGGTTTTGGCGGCCGGGGACGATGTCGCGATCGTCGAGGCCGGCGACGGCGTGCGGGTCACCACGCCGGGCAATCTCGACCCGACCCGTCGGGCGGCGCGCGTCACGCTCGACCGGGCGCCCGCGACCGTGGTGCCGGGCGCGGCGCGGACGTTGCTGGACCTGCAGCGGGTGATCCTGTCGGCCGAGGCGGCGGGCGTTGCCGCCGAGGCGACCCGCCTGGCCGCCGAATACGCCCGGAGCCGTATTCAATTCGGTCGGCCGATCGCCATGTACCAGGCGGTGAAACACCATTGCGCGAATATGGCCGTGGTCAGCGAGATGACGGCCTCGGCGGTCTGGGACGCCGCGCGGGCGGCCCGCACCGGGGGCGATCAACTGTCTTACGCCGCGGCGGTCGCCGCCGCGATCGCCGCTCCCGCGGCGGATTTCTGCGCCAACCACATGACCCAGGTGCACGGTGGCATCGCGATCACCTGGGAGCACGACGCGCACCTGTTCATGCGTCGCGCCTCGGCGCTGAATCATGTGCTGGCGCCGGCCCGCGCGGCCACCGATCTGGTCGACCTGACGCGCCGGAAGATCTCGCGCGCCAAGGCGTTCGAACTGCCGCCCGAGGCGGAGGCCGTGCGCGAGCGGGTGCGGGAATTCGCCCGTGGGATCGCCGATCTCCCCGCGGCCGAGCAGCGCGCGCGGCTGATCGAGTCCGGATATGTGATGCCGCACTGGCCGGAGCCTTTCGGCCGCGGCGCGGGCGCGGTCGAACAGTTGGTGATCGAGCAGGAGTTCGCGGCGGCCGGGGTGACCCGGCCGTCCTACGGCATCACCGCGTGGAATGTGCTCACCATCATCCAGCACGGCAACCCGGATCAGCTCGAGCGGTGGGTGCGGCCCGCACTGGACCAGCGGGTCGTCTGGTGTCAGCTCTTCAGTGAACCCGAGGCCGGGTCGGACGCGGCGGGCGTCAAGACCCGGGGCACCCGCGTCGAGGGCGGCTGGCTGGTCAACGGCCAGAAGGTGTGGACCTCCGGTGCGCACGTCGCGGGAATGGGGTTCGCCACCGTGCGCACCGACCCCGATGTGCCCAAACACCAGGGCATCACGATGATGGCGATCGATATGCACGCGCCGGGCGTGCAGGTGCGTCCGCTGAAGATGACCACGGGCAATTCGGAGTTCAACGAGGTGTTCCTCACCGACGTCTTCGTGCCCGACGAGGATGTCGTCGGCCCGGTTGGCGGCGGCTGGACGGTCGCTCGGGCCACGCTCGGCAACGAGAGTGTGAGCATCGGCAGCGGAGGGTCGGGGGTGCTGAGCTTCCCGGGCACCGCACTGGTTCCGCTGTTCGACGCCGCCCCCGATCGCCTGACCGGCGGCGCCGCGCGCGTCGGCCGCTACATCGCCGAACAGCAGGCGGTCGACCTGCTCAATCTGCGCGCGGCCGAGCGTGCGGTCACCGGCGCCGGTCCGGGGCCGGAGGGTGCGATGGCCAAGCTCATCGTGTCCGAACTGGGCCACGAGGCGGCGGCCGTGGTGAGCGAACTGCTCGGTGAGGACGCGTTGTTCATGGACGGATTCGCCGCGACCGCGAACACCCTGGTGCTGATGCATCGCGGGATGTCGATCGCGGGCGGCACGTCGGAGATCAAGCGGAATCAGATCGGCGAGCGCATCCTCGGCCTGCCCCGCGACCCGCTGCTGCGCTAGCCGGCGGCCGGGGTATCGCCGATGCCTGGTGTCGGCCGGCATCGGGTGTCTTCCCGCATCGAGTGCCCTCGTGCAGTGCGTGCATACTCCGCGCCTGAACTTTCCAATCCGGAAAAATTGCGAGATTGGAAAGTTTGGCCGATCATGGAGACGTGACGCCGCAGGGACCACCGGGATTGCGCGAGCGCAAGAAGCAGGCGACTCGGGCAGCGCTGAGCCAGGCCGCGTGGACGCTGATGCTGGAGCAGGGCCTGACGGCGGTGAGCCCGGAGAGCGTCGCGGAGATCGCCGGCGTGTCCGGGCGCACCTTCCGGAACTACTTCTTCTCGGTGGAGGAGGCCATCGTCGAGGCCACGATCCGGCACGTGGAGTCGACGGCCGAGGCGGTGCGCGGCCGACCGGCGGACGAGCCGGTGTGGGACGCGCTGGCCGCGGTGCTGCCCGAGATGGTCGCGACCATGGTGAGCAGCCGCGAGGACGTGGCGGTGCTGTTGCGGGCCGGGCGGGAGAATCCATCGATCCTGGCCGCGCAACTGACCTCGATCGACCGCATCGCGCGGCAGCTGACCGAGGCGGTCGCCGAGCGTATGGGCACCGATCCCGAACGGGACCTGCCCACTCGGTTGCTGGCCGCCGCGGCCGGGGTGACGGTGCGGACGTCGCTGGAGGTGTGGTCCGCGGGCGATGGCTCGACGCGTCTGGCCGACGTGGTCCGGGCCGGTCTCGCGCAGTTGCGCGCCGGCATTCCGGCGGGCGGCCTCACCATGACCGGCTGACCCCGTTCCCGCCTGGGGCGAGCCGGGTCTGCGGCCGCGCGGGGCGGTGTGCGCGCACTGATCGGATACGAGTATCGCTGATAGTGAGGAAGATTCATGACCAGTACCGTCCACTCCGCGCCACGGTTGCCCTTCGACCGCCCCAACGCATTGGAGGTCGCGCCGCGGTATGCGCAGTTGCGCCAGCAGGCGCCGGTGACCCGGGTGTTGAGCCCGGCGGGCGATCCGGCCTGGCTGGCGATGGGATACGCGGAGGTCCGGCAGATCCTGGGCGACGCCCGGTTCGGCCGCCGGCACCCCACGCCGGAAACGGCGGCCAAGGTGTCGCAGGCCGCCGTCGCCGGCGGCCCCCGCGGCGACTACAACACCGAAACCCGTGACCACCAACGGCTGCGCAAGATGTTGGTGCCCGCGTTCTCCGCGCGGCGGATGATGCTGCTCACCGCGCGGATCCAGGAGCTGACCGCGCAATGCCTGGACGATATGCAGGCATTGCGCGACGCGCACCCGGACGAACCCGTGGACCTGGACAAGGTGCTGGCATTTCCGTTGCCCGCCTTGGTGATCAGCGAACTGCTCGGGGTGCCCCCGCAGGACCGGACGAAATTCGGTGAGCTGTCCAAACGCATGACCGCGATGTACGACGGCCAGGACGCGTGGGCGGCGCGCGCGGAACTCGAGGAGTACACCGCGGGTCTGGCCGCGGCCAAACGCGCGAACCCGGGCCAGGACGTGATCTCCGACGTGGTCGCGATGCAGCGGGAGGATCCCACGTTCACCGACACCGATGTGGCCGAGCTGGCCGCGGGCCTGCTGTTCGCCGGACACGAAACAACTTCCGGCCGAATCAGTTTCGGCACGCTGTGGCTGCTGTCCGACGAGGGCCGGCGGGCGGCGTTCGCGGCCGACCCCGAGGGCCGGGTGCAGCCCACCGTGGAGGAGATCCTGCGCCTGGCCGCGCCGTCGGCCGGTCCGGGCCTGTTGCGATACGCGCGCGAGGACGTCGAGATCGGCGGGGTCACCATCGCCGCGGGTGATCTGGTCCTGCTCAACACCGACGCCGCCAATCGCGACGAATCGGTGTACCCCGATCCGGAGGAATTCCGGACCGACCGAAAGCCCAACGCACACTTGACCTTCGGCCACGGAATGCATGTGTGCATCGGCGCCGGTCTGGCGCGGACCGAGCTGCGGGCCGTATTCCCGGCGCTGTTCCGCCGGTTCCCGGATCTGCGCCTGGCCGTCGGGCTGGACGAACTCGAGCTCCAGTCGCATCGTGTCACCGGGGGAGTGGACCGGGTACCCGTCCTCTGGTGAGCGCCCGCGTCCGCCCTCGCGTCCGGACCCGAGCACGGACGCGGATCACCGCACGACCTCATAGGTCAGCTCGACGATCTTCGAGAAGGCCGTCACGGCGGTGAGCCGCAGTTCGGCGTGCTGCCCCTCGCGGAAGAATTGTCTGTCGCGGCGGTTCGGATCAGTCCCGCAGCGCCTCGATATCGGACTTGAACCGGGCGATCGCCGCGCGATAGAAGCGGGGGCCGTAGGACACTCGGGCGACGCCCAATTCCCGCAGCCTCGCCAGGTCGATTTCGGCGCCGGTGTTGCCGTTGATCGGTCCCGGCAGGGCGGCGACGAGGGCCGCGAGGTCATTCCGGCCGGCCACGCCGATGGGATAGATGCAGTCCGCGCCGGCATCCCGGTAGAGCCGGCCGCGCCGGATCGTTTCGGCGATCCGGTCCGCTTCGGGCACCCGGTTGGGCGGCAGGAACGTGTCGACCCGGGCGTTGATGACGATCGGGACACCGGCATCGTCGGCTGCGGCACGGACCTCGCCGAGCCACCCGGCGTGCTGGTCGGCATCGGCCAGGGCGCCCGCGCGGTGGTCGGTGTCCTCCAGGTTGCAGCCGACCGCGCCGATGTCGAGCAATCGATCGACCAGTTCGCGCGGTCGCATCCCGTAGCCCGCCTCGGCGTCCACGGTCACGGGCACCGATACCGCACCGGCGATGCGTCCGGCGGCGGCCAACATCTCCCGCCACGGCGCGCGTTCCCCGTCGGGGTGACCGAGCACCGCCGAGATGGCGGCGCTGGCCGTCGCGACCGCGGGAAATCCCGCTTCGGCGACGGTCGTCGCGCTCGCCACGTCCCAGGCGTTGGGCAGCACGAGCAGCTCACCGCTGTGCAACTCGCGCAGCCTGTCGGCGCGCGCTTTCAATTCCGCAAGATCAACGGTCATCTCTGTTCTCCGTCTCGAATGGCGCTGGGACACCGGAGGATTCCGGGACCTCCGCGGGCGGCGTATATGTCATGCGGGGAAGGATCGGGGTAGTCCGAACTGCGGCAGCACACTGTTCTCGAAGCGGGTGAGGGCCGAGATCCGGTCGCCGCGGGCGGTCAGCACGATCAGCCCGCTCGCATGCCGGATACCGTCGCCGCCGGTGCTGAGGTACGTCCCGAAGGCGAGTTGTCCGTTGGCTCGGGTCGGCACGAAGTCGTATCCGCGGCCCTGGCCGATGATGCTCGTGTAGAAGCGGTACGCCGCGTCGCGACCGTGGTACTCGAGCGGGATCGGCGGCATCGAGATACGAACGTCCTCGGTGAGCAGTGCGACCAGCGCATCGATATCGCTGGACTGGTAGGCGCGCACGAACTTCGCCGCCAGCTCCCGCTCGGCAGGGGAGTCGGGCGCGGGCGGTGGTTCGCGCTCGCTGTCGGACGGCCACCGACGGCGCAGCGCCGTGCGGGCCCGCTTGAGAGCGCTGTTGACCGATTCGACTGTCGCATCGAGCATTTCGGCGACTTCATCGGCGCGGTACCCGAGGACCTCACGCAGGATGAGCACGGCCCGCTGACGGGCGGGCAGGAGTTGCAGGGCGGTGACGAAGGCCAGGGAGATGGATTCCTGCTGTTCGTACCGCGCCTCCGGCCCGAGAGGAGTGTCGAGGGCGCCGTCGAGGAGCGCGTCCGGATACGGCTCCAGCCACGGAACCTCGCCCAGCCGATTCGGCGCCGGTGGCTCGATGCCCGGCACGTTCCAGGCCGTGGCCGGACGGCGGCCGGCCGAGCGCAGTGCGTTGAGGCACCGCGTGGTCGCGATCCGGTAGAGCCACACCCGGATCGAGGCCCGGCCCTGGAAGCCGGCGAGGCCCTGCCACGCGGCCAGTAGTGTGTCCTGCAAGGCGTCCTCGGCGTCCTGCGTGGAGCCGAGCATCCGGTAGCAGTGCACGTGAAGTTCTCGGCGGTACGGCTCGGTCAACTCGCGAAACGCCGCGCCGTCCCCAGCCCGTGCCCGGGCGATCACGTCGGTTACTGCCACTGATCATCACTCCCACCCTCGTATCGGGTCCGTCTCGCATATATGGACACCGGCCGCGCCGCGAAATGGTCGGTCCGCGCGGGTCCGATTTCGGTCGGGGTCTGCGCGGCCACCGCCGCCCGGTGGGCGCGCCCAGATCGGCGTCGCCGCGGTGTCTACATCTCCGGAACACGTTGGCCCCTTACGACAGGAGAAGTGATGACGATCGCGGGAAGAACCGTGCTGGTGACCGGAGCCAATCGAGGCATCGGGCAGGCGCTGGTCGCGGAGGCGCTGCGCAGAGATGCGAGCCGGGTGTACGCCAGTGCTCGCAAACCGTTCGAACACCGGGACGAGCGTGTCACGCCGCTGCTGATGGATGTCACCGACGAGCAGCTCGTCCGGGCCGCTGCCGAACGGGTCGAGTCTCTCGACGTCCTCGTCAACAACGCGGGTGTCGCCGTGTACGACGATCTCACCGATCGCGCCGCGATCGAACAGTCACTCGCGGTGAATCTCTATGGCACACATGCTGTTACGCTGGCATTTCTGCCCTTGCTGACGAGGTCGCGCGGAGCGATCGTCAATATCGCGTCGGTCTCGGCATTCGCTCCGATTCCGGTGATCCCGGCCTACTCGATCTCCAAGGCGGCGGTGTTCTCGCTGTCCCAGTCGCTGCGCGCGCTGCTGGCCGAACGAGGCGTCGGCGTGCACGCGGTCATGGCCGGCCCGGTCGACACGGATATGTCCCGCGACCTGGATATCCCCAAGTCCGCACCGGAATCGGTCGCACGCGGCATTTTCGCCGGTGTCGAGGCGGGCCAGGAGGAGATCTTCCCGGATCCGGTGTCGGCTTCATTGTCGGAGAGCTGGAACGGCGGTGCCGCAAAAGCCATGGAACGCCGGAACGCGACTCTGGTCGCAGGGCCGGGCCCGGCCCGTGGGCATGTGGTACCGGCTGCCGATCAGCGGTAGCGGTCCCGCAGCTTGCCCTTGACCAGTTTGCCGGTCGGGGTGCGGGGGAGTTCGTCGACGAAGTCGACACCGCGAGGGACCTTGTAGTGCGCGATTCTGTCCCGCAGGAAGGTGCGCAGTTCGTCGGCGAGTTCGGGGGAGCCGGTGACGCCGGGGGCCGGCTGGATCACCGCCTGCACCGATTCGCCCATCTCGGCATCCGGGATCCCGATCACCGCGGAGTCGAATACCTTGGGGTGCAACGCGAGTGCGTCCTCGACCTCCTGGGGGTAGATGTTCACCCCGCCGGAGATGATCATGAACGCCTTGCGGTCGGTGAGGAACAGGAATCCCTCGTCGTCGACGTAGCCGATATCGCCGGTGGTCGACCAGGTCGGGTGCTGGGGGTGGATCGCCTCGGTGGTCTTGTCCGGATCATTGTGATAGGCGAACGGCATCTCCTCGCGTTCGAAGTAGATGGTGCCGATCTCGCCGGGGGCCAGCTCACCGCCGTCCGCACCGCAGATGTGGATCAGGCCCAGGGCCGCCTTGCCGACCGAACCCGGTCGGCGCAGCCACTGTTCGCTGTCGATCAGGGTGACGCCGATACTCTCGGTCGCCGCGTAGTACTCGTACAGGACCGGGCCCCACCAGTCGATCATGGCCTGTTTCACCTGGACCGGGCAGGGCGCGGCGGCGTGGATGGCCACTCGCAGACTGGACACGTCGTACCGGGAGCGCACCGCGTCGTCGAGTTTGAGCATTCGCACGAACATCGTGGGCACCCACTGACTATGGGTGACGCGGTGGCGTTCGATCGCGGCGAGCGCCTGCTCGGCGTCGAACTTCTCCATCATCACCACGGTGCCGCCGAGCGCTTGGATGGTGGCGCAGAACCGCAGCGGTGCGGCGTGGTAGATGGGCGCGGGGGACAGGTAGACGGTCTCGGTGTCGAAGCCGTAGATCGGCGCGAAGACCGAGGTGACATTGGTCGGCTCCGCCACGGTGGTGTCCGGCAGCGGCGGCTTGATGCCCTTGGGCCGGCCCGTGGTGCCCGAGGAGTACAGCATGTCCATGCCCGCGGGCTGGGACGGCAGCGGTTCGGGCGAACTGCCCGCGAGCGCTGCCTCGTACGAATCGTGTCCCTCGACGTCGCCTCGGTAGGACAGCCGGATGCTCACCCCCGGGGTGTCGGGCACGATCTTCGCGGCGGACTCGGCCAGATGTGCCGAGACGACGAGTGCCTTCGCGCCGCAGTCGTTCACGATGTACGCGATCTCGGCCGGGGACAGGTGATTGTTGACGGCGGTGAAGTAGAGCCCGCTTCGCATTGCCGCCCAGTAGACTTCGAACGTCCTGGGATCGTTGTCGGTCAGCAGGGCGATGTGGTCGCCGCGGCGCAGGCCGGTGGCATGCAGATATCGCGCCAGGCGCGCGGATCGCTCCTCCAGTTCGCGGTAGGTCGTCACCTCCGTGCCGCCCGCGACGATGACGGCGGGTTTGTCCGGAAAAAGCGCGGCATGGGTACCTGGATACATGCGACCTCCTGAACTCACCGGCGGCGACCGATGGACCGGGTCGCGCCGATCGCGAGGTTACCCGGTCGCGCGGTCCGATCGGGTGACATGCGGGTTTGTGCCGGCCGGCGGCTGCCGGCGTTGTGCGTACAGGAAGACGCCGATGCCAACGGCCGACCAGGCGGCCAGCACCAGCCAGGGCCACGGATGCTGATGGTGGCGGAAGTAGACCGCGGTGTGCTGGGCGTTGGTCGAGGCACCCGGCGGGAGCCATCCGCCGATAGTGGCCAGAACCCGGGGCAGCAGCGGCCAGGACACCGATCCGCCGGAGGAGGGATTGCCGAGCAGGATCATGATGCCCCAGGTGGGGAGCATGGCCCAGCGACCGAACAGGGTGTTGAACATGGTGAAGACCATCCCGCTGGTGAACAGCGTCAGGGACAGGACCGGCCACGATTCGACGGGCAGGGTGAGCGCGCCGAGGATCCAGTCGATGGTGGCGTAGATGGCGAGGCCGCCGAGCAGGGCGTAGAGGGCGATAGAGGCGATGCGTTCGCCGGGGCGCAGGTCGCGGGCGTGCACGTTGAGCTGCACGGCGCCGATGAAGCCGATGACGACCGAGGCGATCGTCATGTAGAAGATGGTGAGTCCGTGGGGGTCGCCGCTCTGCAATGGGTTGAGGTCGCGGATGGCGACGGTGTACCCGGCCTTCCCGGAGACCGCCGGCACCGCCTGTTCCAGCACCGTGGCGACGGTCTGCCCCGAGGCGCTGGACACATCGAGCGTCAATTCTGTTCCGCTGCTGGGGATTTCGATGACGCCGAAGATATCCTGATTCTGGACCGCCGCGACGGCCGCCGCACGGTCGCTGAAGCGGCGAATCTGCAGTGAGCTTCCCAGAGCGGTTTCCAGGGCGGTTTCCAGTTGCCGGGATTGCTTGGCGGGCAGCGACCCGACGGTGGCGATCGGGATGCTCCGGGGCTTCGGGTTGGCGGTCGCATAGGTGTAGGACCCGGCGAACAGCCCCGCCGCGCAGGCCAGGATGGCGATGATGACCGCGGCGGGCGCGAACCGTGATCGGCGGAACCGCTGCCAGCGACGTCCGAGTGCGGATCTCACGACGACCTGCCTAGTCGCCGGTCCGGTCCGGGAGGAATTTGCGCACGTCGACATCCTGGAAAGGGGCGCGGAGGAAGCGGTCGCGCATGTCCCAGGGGACGGTGATCGTCTCGGTGGAGATGCCGTGATCGACGCTGCTCCACAGGAACTCCGGATCGGCGGGCGGTTCGAAGGAGATCGCCATGTACTCCACGGGGGAGATGCCCATCGACACGGTGACCGGCATGGGCTTGTTCATCGCGTCGTACTTCTCGTACATGAAGCCGATGTGGCGGCCGGTCTGCATGAACACCGAGATCTCGTCGCGATCCTGCACGACAGTGGTCATGTTGCGCCGATGGATCAGGTTCAGTGGCGCCCCCACATCGGACATCGCCCATACGTGATCGGCCCGGTCGGCCAGATCCTTGCGGCTCAGACCGGTTTCGTACTCGCGGGTCAGCTCGGCGGCCTTGGAGACGATCAGATGCGTCTGAAACCCCAGCTCGCGCAGGACATCCAGCGCGCGCACGGCATAGACGACGCCGGTCGCCCCCGTCACGCCGACGATCATTCGTTCCGGACTCGTGCTGGTCAATGGGAACTCCCTGACGGGTCGAGTGCTGGCGAGACTGTGATTGCTATGTGTCCACCGAATTCCGCGCTGCATCGAATGCGGTCGTGGAACCGACGAGCTTTCCGCATCCGTCCATCGACTCGATGGTGTCACACGTACCGTGAGTGACCTCGTGGCACGCCGCCGAAGCGGCAATATGTGCTCGGTCGCTGGGGTGCGATGCTGCCGACAACGGCGGGGGCCGAGCCGAGGCGCGGCGCAGCTGAATGTTTGCCTGAAAATTGCGAATTTGAGGACGGTGCTCGACGCCGACGGTTCGGCCGCCCGTGCCGACGGCATCCGGGAGGCCCTGCGGCGATCAGGTACAGACCCTTTCGGTGCCGGGTATCGGTACGGAGATGCGTTGTGCGGCAGTCGCATTCACTCAGCGCAGCAACGGCAGCAGCTGCTCGCCCTGACGGTGGATCTCGCGCAGGTACGGGGTGTCGGACAGCACGAAATGGGTGATGCCCAGATCCTGGTATCTGCGCAGGGATTTGGCGACGTCGTCGGCCGAGCCGACCAGCCAGGTGCTGCCCGCACCGCCGCCGCCGACCGTGCCCGGTGCGGTGTAGAGATTGTCGTCGAGCACGTCGCCGCGGGCCGCCAGATCGTGGAGCCGTCGCTGCCCGACCGCCCCGTGATGCGGTTCCGGGCCTGCCGCATGGTTTTTCGCCATCTCCGCGACCCGCGCCCGGGCGTCGGCCCAGGCCTGTTCGGTGGTGTCGCGCACGACGGTGGTGACCCGGAGACCGAATTGCAGCGGGGGCAGTTCGCGCCCGTGCCGCTGGCTCAGTTCCCGAAGCCGCTCGATCCGCTCGCGGACGTCGGCGAGCGGTTCACCCCAGAACAGTTGCACGTCGGCCACGGTCGCCGCGACCCGTTCGGCCGCGGCCGACGCCCCGCCGAAATACAGGGTGGGGTGCGGACGGTGCGGGCGGGCCGAGATCCGGGGCAGCACCGTGGAATCGCTCACGTGGTAGTGCGTTCCCTGGTGGGTGACGTGCTGCTCGGTCCAGAGCCTGCGCACCAGTCGGATGAACTCCTCGGTGCGTCCGTAGCGGGTGGCCTGGTCCTCTTCGGATTCGCCGTAGGCCGCCAGATCGTCCTTGCCCGAGACGATGTTGATCCGGACCCGGCCGTCGGACAGATGATCGAGTGTCGCGATCGCCGAGGCGAACTGCGCGGGCTGCCAGTATCCGGGCCGGGCGGCGATGAGCGGTTCGAAGGATTCGGTGCGTGCGGCCAGCGCTGTCGCGATGGTGAGTGTGTCCGGTCGTCCCCATCCGGTGCCGAGCAGTGCGCCTTTCCAGCCGTGCTCCTCGAGCGCGCGGGCCTGGGCGGTGAGGGTGCCGAGGCTGTTGTGATCGGCGGTGACGGTATCGCCCCGGTGGCCCGGCGTCACTTGATTGGGGATGTACCAGAGGAATTCGGCGCTCATCGGGGTCGTCCTGTTCGGTGGTCGCGATCCGCGGCGGAGGACGCTGGCTCCCGCCGGAGGAAGAGCGTTCGGCGAGGCGAACACCGAGAGTATGACCCCGTGCCGGTGGCCGATCGTGTGGCCGGCCACCGGGCGCGGCGGGTGAAAAACGCTGCGGCCTGCGGAGATTCGGTCTCAGCGGAAATAAATTCCGGTGGATTCGAGCGTGGCGCGCAGCGGGCCGTGGCGCTTCGCGAGGGGGTGCGCGTCACCAGCCGTCGATGTGCAGCACCGAGTCGAGATCCACGCGCGGCCCCGGCCGGAAGTCGGTGCCCTCGGTGTACGCGACCGGCAGCAGCACCCCCTGCCGCACGTTGTCGGGGATGCCGAGGATGCCGGCGACCTCACGCTCGTACCGCAGATGCAATGTGGTCCACGTGGTCCCCAGACCGCGTGCGCGCAACGCCAGCGCCAGACTCCACGCTGCCGGGAGCAGCGAACCCCACAGCCCGGCCTGATTGCCGCCGAGGTCGGCGGTGCTTCCGGTATCGATCGCGCCGATCACCAGCACCGGGACCTCGGCCATCACTTCGCGCAGGTAGTCCGAGCTGGTGGCGATCCGCGCCGCGGTCGCGTCGGCCGGTTCGCCACCGGCCTCGCGGTAGGCCAGATGGGAGCGCCGATAATGCTCCGCCACCTTCGCCTTGATCGCCGGATCGGTCACTACGATCCAGTGCCAGCGCTGCTGGTTGCCTCCCGACGGAGCCTGCAACGCCACCTGAAGCGCCTCCCGGATCACCTCCAGCGGCACCGGCCGGGTCAGATCGAGCCTGCGGCGCACGGCGCGCGTGGTGGTCAGCAGCTCGTCCGGGGTGAGCGGAAGCAGGTCGGTCACAACTGAACTCCTTCGGTCGACGTATCCGGTGCAAGGCGGCCGTACCGCCGTTTTGTTCCGCACCGGCCGTCGCGGCGGCCGGTCATCGGTCCGCGAGTGCCTGGGAGATCAGCGTGCGGCCGAAGTCCCACATCAGCCCGCTGCCGCGGTGCGCGTCGTCGAGCACATCGGTGAACGCCTCGACGAAGCGATCGACCTCGCGCTCCTCGATGATCAGCGGCGGGATCAGTTTGATCACTTCCAGATTGTCGCCGGAGACCTGGGTCAGGATGCGATGGCGGTGCATGAGTGCCACGACGACCATCTGGGCGAACAGGCCCTTGCGCGCTGCCTGCAACGCGGCCCAGCCGGGGCGCAACCGCAGTGAACTCGGGCGGCCGAACTCGAGGCCGATCATCAGGCCGCGGCCGCGCACATCGGCCAGCATCTCGTAACGGCCGGCCAGCGCGGTCAGCCGCTCCCGGAGCAGGTCACCGATCCGGCGGGCGTGGGCCACCACGCTCCGGTCCTCGAACACGTGCAGGGTCGCCAGGCCCGCGGCCATGGCCTGGGCGTTGGCGCCGAAACTCGCGGAGTGCACCATGACCCGGTCCATCGAGGAATAGACCTTGCCGAAGATCCGATCCGGGCCGAGGGTCGCGCCGACCGGAATGTAGCCGCCCGACAACGCTTTCGCCACGCAGACCAGGTCCGGCTCGACCCCGGCTTCGTGCTGGTATGCGAAGAAGTCGCCGGTGCGGCCGATGCCGGTCTGCACCTCGTCGACGATCAGCAGCGCACCGTGCCGATGCAGTAGTCGCTGTGCGGCGCGCAGATATCCGGGCGGGGCGGCGTGCACGTTCTTGCCCTGGATGGGTTCGACGATCAGAGCCGCCACATCCCCCTGCCGCAGTTCGCGTTCCAGCGCGTCGAGGTCGCCCAGCGGTACCGCGGTGTCGGGGAGCAGGGGACCGAACCCGCGACGGAAGCCCTCCTCGCCGTTGACCGAGAGCGACCCGGTGGTCAGCCCGTGAAAGGCATGCTCGCAGTATAGGATTCGACCTTTTCCGGTGGCGTGTCGGGCGAATTTGAGTGCGGTCTCCACGGCCTCGGTGCCGCTGTTTCCGAAGAAGACCCGGTCCAGATGCGGCGCGTAGGACAGCAGCTGTTCGCCGAGCAGGCCGGGCAGCGGCTGGCAGTCGAAGCGGGTGAGATCGGCCAGGCCCAGGTCCAGGACGTCGTGCAGCGCGCGGCGCACCACCGGGTGGTTCCGGCCGAGGGCGAAGATGCCGAATCCGGCCAGCATGTCCAGATAGTCGTTGCCGTCGGAGTCGTAGAAATGGGACCCGGACGCCCGCTCGTAGACCCGGTCGAAGCCGATGGTGTGCAGCATCCGGTGCAACTGCGGGTTGAGGTACCGGTCGTGCAGCGTATAGCGTTCTGCCCCACGCTGTTTCAGCAACGCCCCGAGATCGAAGCCGGGTGCGGCGGGTGTGTTGTCGAATGCCATCGCTGTCTCTCAGTTCGCAGGCCGTGCCGCCTCCGGGGCAGCGCGGAGCCACTCCAGGCAGGCGGTGCCGATCCCCTCGCCGGTCAATCCGCATTCGGCGAGGATCCGCTCGCGGGAGGCGTGCGGGATGAAGGCGGTGGGCAACCCGAGCGTGCGCACCCGAGCAGGTGCTCGCGTGTCCGCGGCGGTTCGCACCAGGTGCGCGCCGATCCCGTTGGCGGCGATGCCGTCCTCGACACAGACGGTCAGCCGGTGCCGCGCCGCCAGCGCCGGCAGTGCCGCGTTGATCGGCCACACCCAGCGCGGATCGATCACGGTGACCCCGGCGCCCCGCGCGGTCAGCAGTTCGGCCGCCCGCAGGCACTCCCCGGCCATCGGGCCGACCGATACCAGCAGCACGTCCCGGGCGCGATGACCGCCGCGATACAGCACATCCATCCCGTCCATCCGGGCCAGTACGGAAATGTTCGGCCCCGCGGTGGCTTTCGGATAGCGCACCGCGGTCGGCCCGTGCACCGAGACCGCTTCGCGAAGCAGTTCGCCCAGTCGCGCCGGGTCGCGCGGACAGGCGACGCGCATGTGCGGCGCGCAGGTCAGCAGGGCCAGATCCCAGATGCCGTGGTGACTGGGCCCGTCCGGGCCGGTGATCCCGGCGCGATCCAGCGCCAGCGTCACCGGCAGTTCGTGCAGGGCGATATCGAGCAGGACCTGGTCCACTGCGCGGTGCAGGAACGTCGAGTACAGCGTCACCACCGGATGCATGCCGCCCGTGGCCAGGCCCGCCGCCGAGGCGAGCAGATGTTGTTCGGCTATCCCGGAATCGAACACCCGCTCCGGGCTTGTCCGGGACATCTCACCGAGCCCGGTCGGCAGCCGCATGGCCGCGGTGAGCGCGACCAGGTCCGCGCGCTCGCGGGCCAGGCCGGCCAGCTCGTGTTCGAAAACGTCTGTCCAGGTGCGTTTTCCGGGGCGCGCGGAAGTGCCGGTCACCGGGTCGATGACGCCGCAGGCGTGCATTCGATCGGCCTCGTCGGCCTCGGCGGGCGGGTAACCGCGGCCCTTGACGGTGATCGCGTGGACCAGCACCGGCGCGCGAAGCTCGACCGCGCGGCGCAGGGCGGTACACATCGCGCCGATATCGTGCCCGTCGACCGGCCCGATGTACTCCAGCCCGAGCGCCTCGAACAGATTCGGCTGCCCGAACTCGTTGCGGCACAACCTGTCCAGATGCGCGGGCAGCGCTCCGGCGGTCGGATCATAGGATCGGCCGTTGTCGTTGAGCACGATGACGACAGGCCGCCGCGCGGCTGCGATATTGTTCAGGCCCTCCCAGGCGACGCCGCCGGTCAGCGCGCCGTCGCCGATGACGGCCACGACCGCGCGATCGAGTTCGCCGCGCAGCTCGAATGCCTTGATCAGTCCGTCGGCCCAGGCCAGACTGACCGAGGCATGCGAATTCTCCACCCAGTCGTGGCACGACTCGGCGCGGTTCGGGTAACCCGAGACGCCGCCCGCTTGGCGCAGCGTGTCGAATCTGTCGTCGCGGCCGGTGATCAGCTTGTGCGGATAGGTCTGATGGCCGGTGTCGAACACCAGAACGTCGGTGGGCGAACGGAATACCCGGTGCAGGGCGATGGTCAACTCCACCGCGCCCAGCCCCGCGCCGAGGTGCCCGCCCGTCGCGCTGACGGTATCGATCAACCGCGCGCGCAACCGTGCGGCCAGGGCGGGCAGCTCGTCGGCGGGCATGGCGGCGATATCGGCCGGCCCGGGCATCGGGCCGGATTCGTCCGGCGGGCTCGCGGTCACCGGCGCGGTGCTGATCGTCATCGGGTTCCCACTTCCTCGGTGGAGGTGAACGAAGTCGCTAGCTGATCGCCGCGCGGATCGTCTGCCGCAGCGATCCCATCGTGGCGATGACGGCGGTCGGCTCATAGCCGCAGTGCGCCATGCAGTTCGCGCAGCGCGGATCGTTCCCGCGTCCGAAGGCATCCCAGTCGGTGTCCTCGATCAACTCCCGGTAGGTGGCCGCGTAGCCGTCGTCGAGCAGATAACAGGGCCGCTGCCAGCCCTTCAGCGAGTAGGACGGGATCGCCCACGCGGTACAGCGGAAGTCCACCTTGCCCTCGAGGAAATCGAGGTACAGCGGAGAGTGGTTCAGCCGCCACTTCTTTCGCCGTCCGTCGGCGAACGCCTTGCCGAACAGCTCGTGGGTCTGCTGTACGCCGAGCCAGTGTTCCTGGTCCGGCGCCTTCTCGTAGGCGTAGCCCGGGGCGATCTGCATGTGGTCGACCTCGAGTTCGTCGTTGAGGTAGTCGAGCACATCGATGACGTCCTGCGGCGAATCCACGTCGAAGAAGGTGGTGTTGGTCATGACCCGGAACCCGGCCGCGCGGGCCTGCCGGACGGCGGCCACGGCGGCGTCGAAGACGCCCTCCTTGCACACCGCGGCGTCGTGGCGTTCGCGCAGGCCGTCCAGGTGCACCATCCACGCGAAGTTCCGGTGCGGGGTGAACTTGTGCAGGTGCCTGGGCAGCAGGACCGCATTGGTGCACAGGAACACGATCTTGCCGCGGTGCAGCAATTCGCCCACGATCGTGTCGATCTGCGGATGCATCAGCGGCTCGCCCCCGGCGATGGAGACCATCGGCGCGCCGCATTCCTCGATCGCGCCGACGGCCTGCTCCACCGGCATGCGTTGTTTGAGCAGGGTGTGCGGATGCTGGATCTTGCCGCATCCGGCGCACGCCAGGTTGCACGCGAACAGCGGCTCGAGCTCGACCAGGATCGGGAACTTCTCCCGGCGCATGAGCTTCTGCCGCGCGAGATAGGCTCCCAGGCGCAGGGATTGACGCAGTGGCATGGGCATTCAGCTCACCTCTCGGGGCAGGTTGAAGCGGACGTTCTCCTCGATCTCGGTGGCGGGGCGAAGCCGGATCGGTCCCAGTCCCGACAATGCCGTGACCAGGTCATGCACCAGTGCCGGCGGGGCCGAGGCGCCCGCACTCACCCCGATCCGGCGGGCGCCGCGCAGCCAGCTCAGCTCCACTGCGCCGGCGTCCTCCACCAGATGCGCGGGAACGCCCTCGGCGGCAGCGACTTCCGCCAGTCGCGCCGAATTCGAGGAGTTCTCGGAGCCCAGCACCAGCACCAGATCCGACTCGCGTGCCACCTGCTGTATCGCCCGCTGACGGTTGGTGGTGGCGTAGCAGATGTCGCCCGTGCGCGGGCCGACCAGCGCCGGGAACCGTTGTCGCAGAACGGCCTCCGTCTGCTCGGCCTCCGAGGCGGCCAGCGTGGTCTGCATGACGTAGCCGACCCGGTCCGGATCGGGTGGTGAAGTTCGTTCGGCGTCACTGGGTTTCGAGACCACGACGACACTGCCGGGTGCTTCGCCGCGCGTGCCGGCGACCTCCTCGTGCTCGGCGTGACCGATCAGGAAGACGGTGCGGCCCTCGGCGGCGAACTTGCGCACCTCGGCGTGCACCTTCGCCACCAGCGGACAGGTGCCGTCGATGACCCGCAACGACCGGTGCTCGGCTTGTTCGCGCACCTGCGGCGCGACGCCGTGTGCGGCGAGCACCACCACGCTGCCGGGCGGGACGTCGTCGAGCTCCTCGACGAAAACCGCGCCGCGCCCGGCCAATTCGCGCACCACATGCTCGTTGTGCACGATCTGGCGGCGCACGTAGACCGGTGCGCCGAAGCGATGCAGCGCCCGCTCCACGATCGCGATGGCGCGTTCGACGCCCGCGCAGAACGAGCGGGGGCCGGCCAGCAGCACTTCCCGTTCTCCGGCCGCGGCGGACCACTGGTCCAGGACCGGTGCGGCGGCGCGCAGTGCGTGCAGTGCGCGCAAACCGCGCCATATGGTGCCGGGCCGCAGCAGCGGCGCGCTCGGTGTGTCGACGATCGCCCGGATCGCGGCCGACTGCCCGTCGACGGCGGTCGCGGCCAGGAAACCCGATTCGGTGTCGACCGCGACCGCACCGGTGCGCGCGAGACGGTGCCGGTCCGCGCCGCTGACGATGCGCTCGCTGGAGAAGACCGGGCCGACGCGGGCCGGCAGGCCCAGCCGCCGCAACGCGCCGTAGAGCAATGGAGCGGCACGGCTGGGCAGGCTCACGCCGTCGCGGCGGATCTCGGAGGCGACGACCAGGTCGCCCGGGCGCAGGGCCGCGTCGAGGCCGCCCGCGACTCCGGCCACCATGATCGGGCCGGAGGCCGCGTCGTCGAGGCGGCCGTCCGGGCCGCGCCCGGTGCGCACGAGCGGCGCCGAGGTGACTCCCCGCAGCACCGACCACTCCGAATGCAAAGGGGCGCAGATGATTCCGGGACGCGTCATGACGTCGGCCCTCGTTCGTGCCGGTCCGTCCCAGCCCCTGCTCTGGTCGCGTGGGCGGACTCGCGCCGCAGGTAGCGGCCCAGTGCCCAGATCGGGAAGACGAGACGGTAGAGGTGGTAGTTGATGTAGAAGTCGCCGGGGAATCCGGTGCCGGTGAAGAATTCCTCATCCCAGCCCCCGTCGTCGCGCTGGGTCTGCGTGAGCCATCGGATACCCCGGTCCACGGCGGTGGAGTCCTCCTCGGCGGCCAGCAGGGCGAGCAGGGCCCAGGCGGTCTGCGACGCGGTGGACTCGCCCTGTCCGATCCAACTCGGGTCGCGATACGAGCGCAGATCCTCACCCCACCCGCCGTCGGGGTTCTGATGGGCCTCGAGCCAGCGGACGGCGGCCCGGATCTCCGGCGACCGCGGATCCACTCCCGCGGCGACCAGCGCGGGGACCACCGCACCGGTGCCGTAGACATGGTTGGCGCCCCAGCGGCCGAACCACGAACCGCCGCGTTCCTGGTGCTCGAGCAGCCAGCGCACACCACGGCGACATGCCGGTTCGGAGCGGCGGCCCAGTGCCGCCAGCATCTCCACCACGTGCGCGGTCACATCGGCCGACGGCGGGTCGGTGACCGCGCCGAAATCACAGAACGGCAGTTTCGTCGGCATGACCGAGGTGTTGTCCGCGTCGAAGGCGCCCCAGCCGCCGTCGGCGGACTGCATGCCGGTCGTCCAGGCCGCCGCCCGGTCGATCGCCGTCTTCAACCGGACGTCCGCGGGCTCGTCATCGGGACCGGCCGGCGCGTCCGGAGGGTAGCAAACCTGCCGCAGCGCAAGGACTATCTCGGCGGTGTCGTCGGCGTCGGGGTAGCGGTCGTTGGCGAATTCGAAGGCCCAGCCCCCCGGTTCGAGCCCGGGGCGGCGCATCTGCCAGTCGCCGCCGACACCGATCTGCTCGCCCAGCAGCCAATCGGCGGCCCGCAGGACGGCCGGATCGTCGCCGGGCACACCGGCATCCAGCAGCGCGGCCACCGCCAGCGCGGTGTCCCACACGGGTGACTGGCACGCTTCCAGGCGGCGCAGTTCGCCATCCGGCGTGTGCTCACGGACCTCGAAACCTGTCAGCCCGGCGAGCCCCGCACGCATTGCCGGGTGGTCCAGGGAGTAGCCCAGAAGGTGCAGTGCGAGTAGCGAATACACCCACGGGGGCTGAATGCCGCCCCACCCGCCGTCGGCCTCCTGACGGGCCAGAATCCACTCCGCCGCGCGCCGCATGGCCAGATCGCGCAACCAGCGCACCGGGAAGCGGGCGTAGCCGTGCAGTGCGGTGTCCAGCCGCTGGAACACACCGGCCAGGGTGGTGATGGGCCGGTGCGGTGCGGGCCGCGCGCCGACCCGCAGTTCATCGATCCCGAACGGTAACGGACGCACCGGCCGGAGGGTCGCGACCACGGTCAGCGGCACCACCGTCTGGCGAGCCCAGCATCCCCAGTCGTAGACGTTCAGAGGGAACCAGGAGGGCAGAAGGATCAGCTCCGGGGGCAGGTTCGGCAGATCGTCCCAGGACCACAAGCCGAACAGCGCCAACCAGATCCGGGTGAACACCCGGCTCGACTCGACGCCGCCGCACTCGCGCACGAACTCGGCCGCCGCCCGCATATGCGCCGCATCGGGGGAGTCACCGGCCAGCCGCAACGCCACCCACGCCTCCACGGTGGTGGACAGATCGCCGGGACCGCCGTAGAAGGTCGCCCAGGTGCCGTCGGCGCGCTGCTGCGACCGGATCCACCGGGCGGCGGGTTCGGTGATCTCCGGGGTGGAGATCCCCAGGAATTCCCGCAGTAGCAGATCTTCCGCGTCCATGGTGACGTTGGTCGCCAATTCGCCCTTCCACCAGCCCTTTTCGTGCTGCGCCGAGCGCAGCAGCGTCACCGCCGAGCGCAAGGCGTCGGGAGCGGAACGGTGGCCGTCCGGGACCGTGATGTGCGATTGTGTCGAGGTCATCGTCACGCGCTCCGTTCCACGATGTAGTTCGCCAGGCAGATCAGTTCCCGGCGCTGGTCGGTACCGATGTCTGCGGTCTCCAATGCGGCTGTGGCCGAGGTGATCCGCCGCCGCGCCTCGGCCCGCGCCCATCGGCGGGCGCCGCTGGCCTCGACGAGTCCGGCCGCCGCGGCCCCCTCGTCCTGCCCGGGTTCCCCAGGGCGCGCGAGCCATTCGGCCAGCGCGCGCCCCTCCGCCCGCCCGGATTCGACGGCCCAGGTGACCAGCAGTGTCTTCTTGCGGGCGCGCAGATCGGAGAACACCGGTTTGCCGGTCACCTCCGGATCGCCCCAGATGCCCAGCAGATCGTCCACCAACTGGAAGGCGATGCCGATATCGCGGCCGAAGCGCTCGAGCGCGGCCGTCGTGTCCGGGTCGGCGCCTGCCAGCACCCCGCCGATCGCCGCCGCGGCCGCCAGCAGTGCGGCGGTCTTCCCCATCGCCATCTCGGTGCACTCGGCCAGGCTCACGTCGTCGCGACGTTCGAAATCGATGTCGGCGGCTTGGCCGCGGATCAGCTCCTGCGTGGCGGTACCGATGATCCGGGTCGCCGTGATGCTGCGCGGCGTACCGGTGTCCAGCAGCACCGCGTGCGCCAGCGTCAGCATCGCGTCACCGACCAGCAGCGCCATCGCATCGCCCCAGACCGCCCACACCGTCGGGCGGTGCCGCCGGGTGGCATCGCGGTCCATCAGGTCGTCGTGCACGAGCGAGAAGTTGTGCACCAGTTCCACCGCGACCGCGCCGGGTATCGCGCAGCGTTCGTCGCCTCCGGCCGCGCGGGCGGCCAGCAGGGTGAGCCGGGACCGAATCGACTTGCCGCCGTCGGCCGCGCTGGGCCTGCCGTGCTCGTCGCACCAGCCCAGGTGATACGCGGCCATGGGCCGGATGGTGTCGTCGAGCCGGGAGACGGCCTCGTGCAGCGCCGAGCGCACCGCGGCACTGCCGGAATCGGCCGCCGGCACGATCGTGGCCGTCATCGGACCGTCTCCCGAACGCCGGTGCGGCCGTCGGGCGCGCTCGCCGGACGTCCCGCCCCGGTCGCGGCGAAATCGGAAACCAATTGCGCCACAGCCGCTTCCCCGCTTCGGACCGCCCCTTCCATGGTGGCCGGCCAGCCGGTGTCGGTCCAGGCGCCGGCGAGGTACAGCCCGGGGTACGCGGTGGCCGCCGCTGGACGCAGCCGGGCCGTTCCGGGGGCGGGCCGGAAAGTCGCATGCGGTTCGCGGGTGACGAAGAAGTCCCGCACGTGCGCGGTCCGCGTGTCGGGTATCAGCCGGTGCAGGGCGGGCAGGAACGTCTCCCGCAGCTCGGCGGTCGGCCGGTCGACGAATTGGTCGGCGGCCGACACCGAGACCGCGAGATACTGCCCGTCCCGCAGCCCGGCCGCGGCGGTGCGATCGAAGACCCATTGGGCCACGGTGCCGACACCGGCACGGAAGGGCTCCGGCAGCACTGTCCGGTCGTAGACCACGTGGACATTGATGATCGGTGAACTCCCCAGCGCCGCAGCCCAATTCGGCGGTGCGGTCAGGGCGTGCGGCGGTAGCAGAGCAGCCGCGCCGCGGTGCGGTACGGCGAGCACCACCGCGTCGGCGTGACATTCGGCGCCATCGACCGAGACGGTCCAGCGGCCCGTGGCCGGGCGTATCGCGGAAACCTTCGCCCGGAGCCGTACCGGCACACCGGCATTCGACAATGCCGCGTGGGCAGGATCCGCGTGCAGTCGTCGCAGCGGCACCCGCGACCAGCCGATATCGGCGGCATCGGCCTTGGTCAGCAGGCCGATCTGAAATACCGTGGCGGCCAACGCCAGCGAGACATCGTCGGCGCGGGCGTTGAGGGTGGCGATGCCCACCAGATCCCACAGGGTCTCGATGGCGTCGCGGTTCTGCCCGTGTGCGCGCAGCCAATCGCCGAAGCTGGCCGCATCGGTTCGCGGATCGGTGACATCGACCGCCCGCAGCGCCAGCGCGGCCCGCACGAACCGGGCCCGGGCCGCGGTCGACATCCACGGGTATCGCAGCAGCGTCCAGCTCAGATGCAGCGGCGCGGGCAACGGCTGCCGGCGCAGCCGGGCCGTGGCTCCGGGGCCGTGCACGGGAATGTCCAGCCGCGGCTGCAATCGCACCGATTCCTCGACGCCCAACCGGTGCAACAACATCCGGTAGCGCTCGCAGCAGCGCAGAAACACGTGCTGGCCGTTGTCGACGCACAAGCCGCCGCGGTCGAACGAGTAGGTCAGCCCACCGAGCCAGGGGCGGGACTCGAACAGTTGCACGCGATACCCGGCATCCGCGCATCCCAGCGCTGTGGTGATGCCCGCCAGGCCACCTCCGACGACCACCACGCTCGCGGTCATCGGGCGGTCCTCGATGCTCGCGCGCCGGTGGCGGCGGACCCGCCGGGTATGCCCGGTGTCACCGTATCTGGCTGCGGCGCAATCACTTCCGCTCCGCTCGGCGGCTCGACCGCGCTGTTTCCGGGTTCTTCTGTGCCGGCGTGCCGAGCATCCCCGTTGCGGTGCGGCGCAGGGACGTCGGCCGCGTCGGGCGAGCCGGCGCGGGTCTGTTGTGGCGGCGGGACGACCTTCGGCGCCGGCGTACCGATCCGGGGTGGAACGTCGCTCACCCTCGTCACGGTCGCACCGGATTCGGCGGCCGCGAATGATTGCCGGGATGCGTACCTTCCCGGTCGGATGTGGCCCGCCAGCGCCGCGGCCGAGGTGCGCAGCAGCGTGCCCGACGCGACGCGGGATTTCTCCAGCCCGGTCAGCGACAGCCGCCGATCGTAGACCGCGACCGGATTCTCCCTGATCCGGGCGTTGAGGCGCCGGTAGATGCCGGCCATCGCCGTGCAACATGCCGCACTGCGGCTGTCCAACCGCGGTACCAGGCGCCACCCGAGGCAGTACCAGTTCTCCGCACGATCCGCCGCATGGCGGATCAGCGCGGCCAGTCCGCCATCGGGATCGGCCAGGACGCCCGAGGGACAGAGTTCGAGGCGCACACCGAACCGTTCCAGCTCGTCATCGGGGAGGTAGACGCGGCCGTTGAGCAGATCCTCGCGGATGTCGCGCAGAATATTGGTCTGCTGCAGGGCGATTCCCAGCTGGTCGGCATACCGCGCCAGATCCGGATCGTCGCCGGCGCCGAAGATCGACAGGCACAGCCGGCCCACCGTTCCGGCCACGCGGCGGCAGTACTCGGTGAGTTCGGCGAAATCGGCATAGCGGACGCCGTCCACGTCCTGCTGCACGCCGTCGATCATCTCGCCGAAGGCCTCGAGCGGCACCGGGTAACGGCGCGCGGCGTCGGCCACGGCGAGCAGCACCGGATCCGTGCTCGCGGCCGGATCGGCGAGGCCCGCACGCAAGGTCGACAGCGCCTCGCTCTTGTCGCCCGGCGCCAGCTCGCCGTCGCCGATATCGTCGATTCGGCGGGCCAGCGCGTAGAGCGCGCACAATGCCGAGCGCTTGTCCGGCCGCAGCAGCCGGATGCCGTAGTAGAAGTTCTTCGCCTCCGTCCGCGTGATCTGCTCGCACGCGGTGTAGGCGCCGTCGACGGTGAACGCGGCGTCCCGGGGCCACGCAGCCGGCGCGTTCATCGCGACACCGCCTTGGTCCGGCCGAGCTGGCGGGCCATCGATCGCAGAATGTCGGCGCGACGCGGGGTCACCGGTGTGCTCCAGACATCGCAGCCGGCCGCGCGCAGCGCGCGGACCGTCGCATGCCCGCCGGCCACATATCCCGCCACGGCGATCCGGGCCCATCCGGTGAGCTCGCCGACCAGTGTTGCCCCCTCGTCGAGCAGCAGGGCCGACCGATCGACCTGCCGCGCAACCACGGCGCGCCGGCTCAGTCCGGCACGCCCGTCAGCGGCCAGGTCTCGCGGCGGGACGCCCAGATCGGCCAGATCGTCGCGCGGAAGGTAGACCCGCCCGGCCGCATGATCCTCGGCGACGTCCTGGCAGTGCTCGAGCACCTGCAACGCCGAGCACACCCGATCGGACAACGCCTCGGTCAGCGGTGTGGCCTGACCGAATACCCGCAGCACTATCCGGCCGACCGGATCGGCCGACAAGCGGCAATAGTCGAGCAGGTCCTCGAACGTCGCGTACGCGGTGACCCGCTGGTCGATCAGATTCGCCTCGACGAGGTCCTGGAACGGCTCCTGCGACAACCCGCACGCGGTGACGGTGGGTGCGAGCGCGCGCAGCACCGGGTTGTCCGGCTCGGCGCCGGCCCACACCTTGGCCAGGTCGGCCCGCAGGGCGCGCAATTGCGCGAAGCGGTCGCCCGGCACCCGATCGCCGGTATCGTCGATTAGCCTGACAGTTGCGTACACGGCGTGCAGATGTCGCCGCGGCTGGGAGGGCAGCCACCGGAGCACGACCGGGAAGTTCTCACCCGCTTCCCGGGCACGAAACCTGGCGGTCTCGGTTGTCGCTGAGTCCATTCTTCGATGGTGAACTCACATCGGATTCTAATCTTGAACGAATCGAGTGATTTCCAGAAGCCTTTTTTATCATCGGCGGAGCAATCGATCGGGAAGGATGCGAATGAGCAACATTTCCGACGAACTTCCGGTAACACCGGAAGTACTCGAGCAACTCGCGGAGGAACTCGACACTAGGATGCCCGAACTGCTCGGGGAGGTCCGAGATCTACTGGCCGCGGAATGGCCGGAATACGCGGAGTTTCTCGACGAGCACAACCCCGAGATCGCGGACGTCGGTGTCTTGTTCGTGCATCGCCTGCTCGACCTGGCCGAATGGGGGCCGGCCGGGCAGAGTCGCGATGCGGGTGCGGGAAATTCCCGCACCGAAATGGTTTTCGAACAGATCGGTCGGCAGCAGTTCCGGGACGGCGCGGAGTTGTCGGAACTGCTCGGCGCCTATCAGGTGGGCGCCCGCGCCGCCTGGCACAAGGTCTCGGAAACCGTGTTGAAGCTCGATCTGGGACCACAGGCGATCGCCGCGCTCGCCGAGGCCGTTTTCGCGTTCGTGGACGAGTTCTCCAATGCTTCCGCCCGCGGATATGTGCTCGAACAGTCCGCCTCCAGCGCCGCCCGGGAACGCCGTCGCGAGGAATTGGCGCACATGTTGCTGTCGGGCCGGGCGAACGCCGTCGCGATCCGGGCGGCGGCCCAGCAGGCCGGGTGGCGCCTTCCCGCCGAAGTCAGTGTCGTCGTCGCCGATATCGACGATGCGGACGCGTGCGATGTGATCGATCATCTCGGCATCAATTCGCTGCCGATCCGGCGGCCCGAATTCGTCGGGGCGATCGTGCCGGACCCCACCGCGGACGCCCAGGCGAGCCGGCTCGCGGCGGCCTTCGGCGGGCGCGGTGTGGTCATCGGTCATCCGATGTCGCCCGATCTGCTGCCCGCGAGCCTGCGCATCGCCCGAACCGCGCTGCGGCTGCAGCGAGCCGGACTGCTCGCCGGCCGCCCCATTCTGATCAGTGAGCAGTTCGACACCCTCATCGCCAATGGTGACGAGTGGCTGCTTTCGCTGCTTCGCGACCAGGTTCTGCAACCGCTGCGGGACGTGCCCGATCGAAAGCGCGAGCGCCTCAACGAAACCCTGCGCAGCTGGATCTGGAATATGGGCAACCGGCAGGCGATGGCACAGGAGCTGAATATTCATCCGCAGACCGTGCGCTACCGCCTGGACCGGCTGCGCGAATTGTTCGGCGACCGCCTCGATTCGCCCCGGGAACGCGCGCGCCTGTTTCTCGCGCTGGCCTGGGACAAATAGTCTCGGGGCCGGGACGACGCCGCGTCAGCCCATCGTCTTGGAACCGTCGATTGCCTCGCGGATGATGTCGGCGTGGCCGGAGTGCTGGGCGGTCTCGGCGATGATGTGCAGCAGCACCTGCCGGACGGACCAGTGGGTGTCCTGGAACCACGGCGCTGTGGGCAGTTCGATGGAAAGGTCGAGATCCGTTGCGCTGGTGACGATTTCGTCGGTACGCGCGGCAACCTCGGCGTAGTCGGCGAGAATTCCGGCCAGGGTGTCACCGGGCAGCATGCGGAATTCGTCGGCGCGGCGGGCGAAATCCTCCTCGGTCATATCGTCGAAGTCCTTCATCGCCGGGCTGTCCTCCAGGATGAAATTCGCCCAGCCCCGTTCCACCGAGGTGACGTGCTTGATCAAGCCGCCCAGGCACAGCTCGCTCGGGGTCGGGCGCAGCGCGAGCTGCTGGTCCGACAGGTCGCGAACAGTGAAACGCAGGAAGTGCCGGACCTTGGCGAGCTGGGCGAGCAGGGCGGCGCGTTCGCCGGTGCGGACGCTGCCGGTCTTCGCGGTGTCGAGGGTGGAGATGTCGGCCATGGTGTTCGCCTTTCGTGAGTGTTCCTTCGGTTCGTGGACCACGCTATGGCCCATAGCGGTCACTTTCTGTCCTGAATGAAACCCATAATCGAGATATGGCGAATACGAGCACGCGGACGCTCCGCCTGCTGTCCCTGTTGCAGACGCACAAGTACTGGCCCGGCCTCGAGCTGGCCGAACGGCTGGGGGTGTCGGCGCGAACCCTGCGCCGTGACGTGGATCGGCTGCGGGCGCTGGGATATCCGGTGCAGGCGCGCCGTGGCGTCGAGGGCGGCTACCAGCTGGCCGCGGGCGCCGCGCTGCCGCCGTTGATGGTCGACGACGAGGAGGCGGTCGCGCTGGTGGTCGGCCTGCAGGCCGCCACCGGGACGACCGCGCCCGGCGTCGCGGAGGCGTCGGTGCGTGCGCTGGCCAAGCTGGTGCAGGTGATGCCGCCGCGGCTGCGCCGCCGGGTGGACGCCATCCGGGCGATGACGATCGCGGGCGGCTGGAACGGTGAGCCCGGCCCCGCCGTCGATACCGGTGTGCTCACCACGATCGCCCTGGCCTGTCGTGACAGCGAGCGGCTGCGTTTCGCCTATACCGCCGCCGACGCTCGCCGCACCGAGCGATACGTCGAACCGCATCGGCTGGTCTCGCTGGGCCGGCGCTGGTACTTCGTGGCCTACGATCTGACCCGGCACGACTGGCGCAGTTTCCGGGTGGACCGGGTCACCGACCCGGTCGGCGACCGTTCCCGTTTCCTTCCCCGCGACCTTCCGGCCGCCGATGCCGCGGAGTTCGTCCGGTCCGGGATGGACAACCTGCCCAACCTGTACCGGGTCGAGGTGCTCGTCGATGCCTCCGCCGACACGATTCGCGAGCGGATCGGCCGCTGGTGCACCGTCGAGGAACTCGACTCCGGGCGCTGCCGGGTACGGATCACCGCGGATTCACTGGACTGGCCCACCATGGCCCTGGGTGTGGTGGACGCCGACTTCCGAATCCTGCACCCGCCGGAACTGGTTGCGCGGGTGCGGAATTGGACCGCCAGGTTCACGGCCGCGATCGAGGATGGCGGCCCGGAGTACCCGGATCGCGCCGGCCCGGCCGGACCATGAACGCGACGTGCGGGGACCGCTTCAGAACGGATACCGCGCGATTTCGGATTGCATTGTCACCCATTGGGTTTCGGTGAAGGTATCGAGGTTCGCGGTCGGTCCGCCGAAACGTCCGCCGACCCCGGAGGCCTTGATTCCGCCGAACGGGATGACCGCCTCGTCGTCGACGGTCTGATCGTTGATGTGCACCGCGCCGCAGTGGATGCGGTCGGCGAGTTCGTAGGCCTTGAACGCGTCGCCGGTGAGGATGCCGACCGACAGACCGTATTCGGAGGCGTTGACGATATCGATGGCCTCCTCGATCGTGTCGTAGACGAGCACGGGTGCGACCGGGCCGAAAATCTCCTGCGACCAGGCCGGATTGTCGGCGCCGAGGTCGGTCAGCACGGTCGGCCGGTAGTACAGATCGGTGTATTCGCCGCCGGCGGCTAGCGTCGCGCCCGCCTCGATGGCCGCGGTGACCAGGCCGTGCACGCGGTCGCGCTGATTCGTGTCGATGATCGGCCCCAGCGCGTTGCCCCGGTCGGCCGGATCGCCGACCGGAATGGTGCGGGCCTTCTCGGCGAGGGCGGCGATATAGTGCCCGGCGATCGAACGGTGCACCAGGTGGCGGCCGGTGGTCATGCAGATCTGGCCCTGATGCAGGAACGATCCCCACGCGCCGGCCGCCGCGGCGGCATCGATGTCGGCGTCCGGAAGCACCAGCAGCGCGTTGTTCCCGCCGAGTTCCAGGTGCACCTTCTTCAACAGCGGGCCCGCCGCGGCGGCGATCTTGCGCCCGGCCGCGGTCGAACCCGTGAAGGACAGGCACGGAATATCGGGATGGGACACCATCGCCGCGCCCAGGTCGCCGCCGCCGGGCAGGACGTGCAGCAGACCCGCGGGCAGACCGGCCTCGCTCAGCAATTCGGCCAGTGCGAGACCGCCGGAAACGCAGGTGCGCGGATCGGGTTTGAGGATCACCGCGTTGCCGAGCGCGAGCGCGGGCGCCACCGAGCGCATGGACAGAATGCTCGGGAAGTTGAACGGCGAGATCACCCCCACCACACCGACCGGCACCCGGCGAGCCACCGACAAGCGCGGTCTGCTCGACCGCAGCATCTCGCCGTACGGGTGCGAGGCCAGCGCGGCGCACTCGCGGAACTCGCCGACCACCAGGCCAACCTCGAACGCGGCCTTGCCCCGGCCGGATCCGGCCTCGGCGACCAGCCAGGAGGTCAGGCGCTCCGGATTCTCGCTCAGCAACTGCGCGGCGCGCAGCAGCACGGTCTGCCGTTCGTCGTAAGGTCTTGCGGCCCAGTCGCTTTGCGCCTCGAGTGCACCTCGGACGGCGCGGTCGAGGTCTTCGGGTCCGGCCGCGCCGACGGTGTCGAGGATCGCACCCGTCGCGGGCGAGGTCACCGGCAGCGTGTCGGACACCGTGCGGAAGGAGCCGTCGAACAGTGCGCCGTGCCAGGCGGTGCCGGCCGGTTCGGTGGTGGTCATGCAGAACTCCTGATGTAGCGGGTGACGCTCGGGAATGCTAGGCAGCCGACTGCCAGCCCGTGTACGCCTCGGCCAAATACGCTGCGCCGTGGCGGGATCCGGTCAGCATCGCCAATTCGCCGCGCTGGCGCTCGGTGTCGAACGAGGATGCGCCCTGGACCGAATGCAGCATCGTGGTCATCCAGTAGGAGAAATGCTGGGCCTTCCAGATTCGGTCGAGGGCCCGCTCGGTGTAGCGGTCGAGCGCTCGCTCGTCGGCGGTGGTCAGGAAATCGGTGATGGCCTCGTGCAGCACGCGCACATCGGCCACGGCGAGATTGAGTCCCTTGGCGCCGGTGGGTGGGACGGTGTGCGCGGCGTCGCCGGCGAGCAGCAACCGGCCGTGCCGCATCGGCGCGGTGACGTAGGACCGGAACGGCAGCACCATCTTCGTGGTGATCGGCCCCTCGACGATTTCGAAGCCGTTGCCGTTGACTCGGCGGCGCATCTCGGCCCAGATTCGCATCTCGTCCCAGTCGTCGGGACGTTCGTCGGGCGAGCACTGGAAGTACATCCGCTGCATGGTCGTGGTGCGCTGGCTGACCAGGGCGAAACCGTGTTCGGAGTGGGTGTAGATCAGTTCCGGATGCGAGGGCGGCGCGGCGGCGAGGAAACCGAACCAGGCGAAGGGATATTCGCGGAACCATTCGGTCCGGGTACCCGCGGGGAAGGCCTTGCGGCAGATCGACCGGGAACCGTCGGCGCCGATCAGCAGATCCGCCTCGATCCGGGCCGGGCGGCCGTCGGCGCCGGTGAACGTGACGATCGGGCGTTCGGCCGAGATGTCGACGGCGGTGTCGCCGACGCCGTAGCGGACGTCGCCTCCGTCGGCTTCGCGGCGGGCGGCCAGGTCGGCGAAGACATCGTTCTGCGGGTACAGCCAGACCGATTCACCGACCAGTTCCTTGAAGTCGATGCGGTGATTGTCGCCGTCGAATCGGAGTACCACACCGTCGTGGCGGTCGCCGTCGGTGATCACCCGGTCGGACACGCCGCTGTCCACCAGGGTGCGTACCGATCCGGCTTCGAGGATGCCCGCGCGGATCGTGGCGGCGATCTCGTGCCTGCTGCGGAGATCAACCACCACCGAGTCGATCCCCGATCGGAAAAGCAAGTGGGACAGGAGAAGTCCGGCCGGGCCGGCGCCGACGACGGCGACCTGGGTGCGGGTGATCGACATGTGCGTGTACTCCTCGAAAGTCGGGACCGCCTGGCTCTTCGCACCGGATCCGGTGCGGCGCGGCATGACCGGCCGGCGATCCGATCGCGGCCATCGCCGCGAAAGTAGAAGTCCGCGAATACTTCTCGGCGGAACTTCAGTTGTGTCTCCGGGGTCACAATCGCCCCGCGGAGGTGCTGGTACTCACACTAAAGTCGGGTACGTCAGAAATCCAATAGATGTTTTTCCGAAGTGATATAGAGGAGATCTATGGCGGCCGACTTCGACCTCAACCTGGTGCGCACCTTCGTCCTGCTCTACGAGACGCGCAGCGTGACGGCCGCGGCCGACCTCCTCGGCGTCACACAGCCGACCGTCAGTTACGGTCTCGGCAAATTGCGCCGGCGCCTCGGCGACGAACTCTTCGTCCGCGGGTCCGGCGGGCTGATCGCCACATCGGAGGCCGAGCGCCTGTATCCACCGCTGCGCGCGGCGTTGGCGGAACTCACCGAAACACTCGGCGCCACAGCCGAATTCGACCAGACCCGGCCGACCCGGTTCACTCTCGGGCTTTCGGATCTCGGCGAGGTCACGGTACTTCCGCTGGTGCTGGCCGAGCTCGCGACCCGGGCGCCATCGGCGGGGTTGCGCGTGCGCGCGTTCGATCTCGAGACCGCGACCGACCAGCTGACCCGCGGCGAGCTGGACGCCGTGGTGGCCAGTCCCGTGCTCGATTCGCCGCGCCTGCGGCGCACGCCACTGTTCACCGAGGGGTACGTCGGAATGATCGCGGCCGGCCATCCCCGGCTGCGCGCTGCCGCTCCGACCTCGGCGGACCTCGAGCGGGAGCGGCACGTGGTGGTGGACGGCAGCGCCGGGCATCCCGGCCCGCGCAAAGCCCTGGTCGAGCAGCGGCTGGAGGACCGCATCGCGGTCCGGGTGACCCGGTTCGCGACCCTGCCGTACGTGGTGCGGGACAGTGACCTGGTCGCGATCGTGCCCGAGCGGGTCGCGCGGGCACTGGCCCCGACCCATGTCGTGCGGATCTTCCCGTTGCCCTGGCCGATCGAGCCGGTGGAAGTCGCCGCCTATACGCGCCACGCGCCCGAGGGCGGCGCCGCGCAGCGCTGGTTCCTCGACGTGATCCGGCGAGCGACGGCGAAAATGCCGGTCATCCAGCGGGACCGGTAACCTCGGCCACCGCGCCCGGCATTCAGCTCGCCGACTCCACCAACTCGGCCGCCGGCTCGAGCGGGGCGCCGGTGGCCGCGCGGACGTCGGCCACGGTCACCCCGGGCGCGGTCTCAACGAGCACCAGTCCGCTCTCGGTGACGTCCAGGACCGCCATATCGGTGATGATCCGGTCCACGCAGCCGGTTCCGGTCAGTGGCAGGGTGCACTGCTCGACGATCTTCGGCTCCCCGGCACGGGAACGGTGCTCCATCATGACGATCACCCGGCGCGCGCCGTGCACCAGGTCCATGGCTCCGCCCATTCCCTTGACCATCTTGCCGGGAATCATCCAGTTGGCCAGGTCGCCGTGGGCGCTGACCTGCATCGCGCCCAGAACGGCCACGTCGACCTGACCGCCGCGGATCATGCCGAACGACTGGGCGGAGTCGAAGTAGCAGGCGCCGGGCAATACGGTGATGGTTTCCTTGCCGGCATTGATCAGTTCGGGGTCGAGTTCCGCCTCGGTGGGATACGGGCCCACGCCCAGGACCCCGTTCTCCGAGTGCAGGACGACGGTGATGTCGTCGGGCAGGTAGTTCGGGACCAGCGTCGGCATGCCGATGCCCAGATTGACGTACTGGCCGTCCTGGAGTTCTGCCGCGACCCGGGCCGCCATCTGTTCGCGGGTCAACATCACGCGCGTACCGTCCTGTTCTCGATTCCCACCTGCACCTTGCCCACGTGCACCACCCGCTGAACCTGGATGCCGGGGGTGTGCACCTGGTCGGGGTCGAGTTCGCCGGGCTCCACCAGATGCTCGACCTGAGCGATGGTGATGCGGCCGGCCGCGGCCGCGGGCGGGTTGAAGTTGCGGGCGCTGGCCCGATAGACGAGATTGCCGTGCCGGTCGCCCTTCCAGGCGTGGACCAGCGCGTAGTCGGTGACGATGCCGCGCTCGAGCACATAGGTCACGCCGTCGAATTCCCGGGTCTCCTTCGGCGGGCTCGCCACCGCGACGCCCCCGGCGCCGTCGTAACGCAGCGGCAGGCCGCCCTCGGCCACCTGTGTTCCGACCCCGGCCGGCGTGAAGAACGCGGGAATGCCGGCCCCTCCGGCGCGCATCCGTTCGGCGAGCGTGCCCTGCGGGGTCAGCTCCACCTCGAGTTCGCCGGACAGGTACTGGCGGGCGAACTCCTCGTTGGCGCCGACATAGGAGCTGATGGTCCGGCGGATCCGGTGCGCCGCGAGCAGGACACCGAGGCCGAAACCGGCGGTGCCGCAGTTGTTGCTCACCACTTCCAGCTCGCGGGCGCCCTGCGCGAGCAGCGCGTTGATCAGCGCTTCGGGGACGCCGACCAAACCGAATCCACCGACGGCCAGTGACGCGCCGTCCGGGATATCGGCGACCGCTTCGGCGATTGTGCCAATGACTTTATCCATCACGCCGTCCACTGTAGCGTGTTGCGTGCGTAATATGAACCAACGTTCGTATGGCGAACATCTCTGGATCGCGTGGTTGTCTCGAGATGCTGCTCGTCCTATGCTGTTCGCATTCCGCATCGTTGTCCACATACCGAACATGAGGTCGTGCGCATGCTTCACCTGCCTCCCCGCTATCGCGGTACCGAGAAGAGCGAGGATGTTCCGCTCGATTTCGCCGACTACCGCACCTCCACGCTGCGTCACCCGAAACAGCCGCTGGTCTTCCTGCCGCAGCGACTCGGTGAACTCACCGGCCCGGTCCTCGGCGAGGGCCGGGTCAGCGCGGCGGACGCGGACCTGACCATGGCCCGGGGCGGCGAGGCGATCGGGCAGCGGATAGTGGTGCACGGCCGGGTCCTGGACAGCGACGGCAAACCCGTGCCGAACACCCTGGTGGAGGTCTGGCAGGCCAACGCGGGCGGTCGCTACCGGCACGAGGCCGATCAGTGGCCGGCGCCGCTGGATCCGCACTTCGACGGGGTCGGTCGCGTGCTCACCGACAACGACGGGCGCTACAAGTTCACCACGATCAAGCCGGGCGCCTACCCGTGGCGCAACCACCACAACGCCTGGCGTCCGGCGCATATCCATTTCTCGCTGTTCGGGCGCGCCTTCACCCAGCGTCTGGTGACACAGATGTACTTTCCGGGCGATCCGATGTTCTTCCAGGACCCGATCTACAACTCCGTTCCCGAGGCCGCCCGCCACCGCATGGTCAGCGTGTTCGACTACGAAGCGACCACCGACAACTGGGCGCTCGGCTTCCGTTTCGACATTGTGCTGCGGGGTCGCGAGGCGACGCCGTTCGAGGAGGACGACCACGATGAGTGACACCGAGTTCGCTCCCCGCTATCCGGTGCGATCGGGCGACTTCACCACGGTCGACTTCGGTCCGACCCCGTCGCAGACCGTCGGGCCGTTCCTGCACATCGGACTGCCGTGGCCCGATGGGCCCGATGTCGTTCCGCCCGGCACCGCCGGGGCGATCACCGTCACTGTGACGGTTACCGATGGCGCCCGCGTCCCGGTCGCCGACGCACTGGTGGAGGTCTGGCAGGCCAACCGCGACGGCGTGTTCGAGCATCCCGACGACCCGCGGCCGCAGACCGACCCCACCTTCCGCGGCTTCGGGCGTTGCGACGCCGATGCCACCGGCACAGCGTCGTTCACCACCGTCAAACCCGGTGCGAACCCCTGCGATGACGGCCCGGACGAGGCGCCGCACCTGAATCTGTCGATCTTCGCGCGCGGCCTGCTCGACCGGCTCGTCACCCGGCTCTATTTCCCGGACGAGCCCGCCGCCAACGCCGTGGATCCGGTGCTGTCCGCACTGCCGCAAGCCCGGCGGAATCGGCTGATCGCCACCGCCACCGACGCCGGCTATCACCTCGACATCGTGATCCAGGATGCCGATCCCGAGGGTGCGGAAACCCCGTTCTTCTACTTCTAGGAGAGTTCGACATGCCGCGTGGCGAGCTGTTCGACCCGCTGTTCGGTGCGGCCGAACTCGGTGCCGTGTTGTCCGACCGGGCCTGGATCACCGCACTGGTGGAGGTGGAATGCGCGCTGGCACGTGCCCAGGTGCGGGTCGGGGTGCTGGAACGGGAACACGCCGACGCGATCGGCGCGGCCGGGGAGGTGGTGGCCGCGATGCTCGATCCGGCCCGGCTGGGTGCGGCGGCCATCGCGGGCGGCAACCCGGTGATCCCGCTCGTGACCGAACTGCGTCGCGCCGCGTCGAGCCACGGAGTACCGGCCGCCGCGGTCCACAAGGGCGCCACGAGTCAGGACATCGTCGATAACGCCCTGCTACTGCTCGCCCAGCGCGCGGGACAACTGGTGATCGCCGATCTGCGCACCGCCGCCGACGCCGCGGCGGGCCTGGCCCGCAGCCATCGCGGCACTCCGATGGCCGCCCGCACACTGGGCCAGCAGGCGCTGCCCACCACCTTCGGGGCCCTTGCCGCGGGCTGGTGCGCGGCCCTGGACCGGGCCACCCTCGCGCTCACCGCGGTACTCGCCGACCTTCCGGTCCAATTCGGCGGCGCCGCAGGCACTCTCGCCGCACTGTATCCCTGCGGGCTGGATATCGCCGACGCGCTGGCGGCCGAACTCGGATTGGCCGCACAGCGCGTGCCCTGGCACACCGACCGCACCCCGGTCGCCGAACTTGCCGCCACCCTCGGCATAGCCGCCGGAGCGATCGGAAAGATCGCGACCGATATCGTCGCACTGTCCGCGACCGAGGTCGGGGAGGTCGGCGAGAACGCTCCCGGCGGCTCCTCGGCCATGCCGCACAAGCGCAATCCGATCGCGGCGATCACCGCGCGCGCGGCCGCGCGCCGGGTTCCGGGGCTGGTGGCGGACGCGCTCGCCGCGATGGACCATGAATTCCAGCGGGCGGCCGGGGCCTGGCATGCCGAATGGGAAACCGTCACCGAACTGCTGCGACTGACCGGCGGCGCGGCGCACCGGCTGGCAGAGAGTCTCAGCGGACTGCACGTGCACCCCGGCGCGATGGCGCGCAACCTGCGGATCACGCACGGACTTCTCCTGGCCGAGCGGGTGACCGCGGCGCTGTCGGAGCACACCGATTGCGCCCGCGAGATCGTCACCGCCGCGGCCACCGCCGAGCCGCCCGCCCTCGACACCGACCCAGCTGTCACCGCACATCTGGCGCCCGAGCGGATACGCGAACTCCTCGATCCCGCAACCTATCTGGGCCACGCGGAGGATATCGTCGACCGAGTCCTGGCCGGCCGCGGCGAAACATCACCGGCCGAAGCCACCGGTGCGCGGAGTCCTCGAAACCCGAACGGAGCCAACTGATATGGGCGAGGACGCACTCGATCCCACTCGGTCGACCGTCGAATTGGCCTATCGGGCAACCGGTTCGGCCACCGCGCCCGCCGTCGTCCTGCTCGGATCGCTCGGTTCCGACCGGTCGATGTGGGACCCGCAGGTGGCGGCGCTGGCCGGCGATCACCACGTGGTGACCGTCGACCTGCGCGGCCACGGCGACTCGCCCGTCGTCGCCGGCGACTGCACCGTCGCCGACCTCGCCGCGGATGTGCTGGCCCTGCTGGACCGGCTCGACCTCGCGAGCGTCCACCTGATCGGCCTGTCACTGGGCGGCGCGGTGGCGCAGTGGATCGCCGCGCACGCGCCGCTGCGGGTCCGGACATTGACCCTGCTGTGCACCGCCGCGAAATTCGGAACCACAAGCAGCTGGCTCGACCGCGCCGCGACCGCCCGGTCCGCCGGCACCGCATCCCTGGCCGAAGCCGTGGTCGACCGCTGGTTCACCAGCGCACTCGCCGATCGCGACCAGGCTCTGGTGGCGCGCGGCCGCGCCATGGTGACGGCGACCTCGGGCGAGGGGTACGCGGCCTGCTGCGGCGCTCTCGCACAGTTCGACGGCCGCGCCGACCTGGCCCGGATCACCGCACCCACCCTGGTGATCGCCGGTGCCCAGGACCCGGCCACCACCCCCGCCGATATGCGTCTGCTCGCCGAGGGCATCGCGAATTCGGAAATGCACATCCTGGACCCCGCCGCACATCTGGCCAATCTCGAACAGGCCGGTCGGGTCAGCGCACTGATCGCCGCACACCTGGCCGGGCGCGCTGAACGGGCCGAGGCGTTCGCCCGCGGCATGCGGGTGCGGCGCGCGGTGCTCGGCGACGCGCACGTGGACCGCACCGTCGCCGCCACGACCGCCTTCACCGCCCCCTTCCAGGACTTCATCACCCGCACCGCCTGGGGAGACGTCTGGGACCGGGCCGGCCTGGACCACCACACCCGCCGCCTGCTGACGCTGGCGATTCTCACCGCCGTCGGCAACACCCACGAACTCGACATGCACATCCGCGCGGCCCTGCGCGCCGGGATCGCGCCGGACGAACTGGCCGAGGTTTTCCTGCACACGGCGATCTACGCGGGGGTGCCGAACAGTAACCTCGCCTTCGGACTCGGCCGGGACGCGCTCGCCGAAGGCATCGGGTCCGGACCGTCCGACCGAACCGCCTCCGGCCCAACGGATACAGAGGAACCGCAGCGACCATGACCGAAGCCTCACCGGAGTACGTGCAATCACTCGGCCGCGGTTTGGCCGTCATCCGCGCCTTCGACGCCGAACATCCGCGCCGCACGCTCAGTGACGTCGCCAAGACGACCGACCTGACCCGCGCCACCGCCCGCCGATTCCTGCTGACCCTGGTCGAACTCGGCTACGTCCGGACCGACGGCTCGCTGTTCTGGCTCACCCCGAGGGTGCTCGAACTCGGCTACAGCTACCTGTCCGGCCTCGGCCTGCCCGAGGTCGCGGGACCGCATCTGGAGGCGCTGGCCAACCGGGTGCACGAGTCCACCTCGGTGTCGATCCTGGACGGCGAGGACATCGTCTACGTCGCACGTGTGCCCGTCAGCCGAATCATGACCGTCTCGATCACCATCGGCACTCGTTTCCCGGCCTTCGGCACCTCGATGGGCCGAGTCCTGCTGGCGGGCCTGCCCGAGCACGCCTTCGAGGATTACCTGGCGAAAGTCACCCTCACGCCGCTGACCGATCGCACCGTCCTGACCACCGACCGGCTCCGCGAGGAGGTCGACCGGACTCGCACCGCCGGATTCTGCCTGGTCGATCAGGAACTCGAGGAAGGCCTGCGATCCCTGGCCGCCCCGATCCGCGACCACACCGGGCAGGTCTGCGCGGCGGTCAACATCTCCACGCACGCCGCCCGCTACACGGCCGAGGCCGTGCGCACCGATCTGCTGCCTCCGCTGCTCGAGACGGCCGCCGCCGTCAGCAACGACCTCACGCGGGTGCAGACCCGTTCCTGAATGCCGGACACCCGAGGAGTCCCATGTACGACGCCGTCATCTGCGAACCGCTCCGCACTCCGGTCGGCCGGTTCGGGGGAGTGTTCAAAAACATCGCGCCTGAAACCCTGGCCGCGACCCTGATCACCGAACTGCTCGCCCGCACCGGCCTGCCCGCCGATCGGATCGATGACGTGATCCTCGGCCAAGCCTCGCCCAACGGTGAAGCGCCGGCCATCGGCCGTGTCGCCGCCCTGGACGCGGGTCTTGGGGTCGGCATACCCGGTATGCAGGTGGACCGGCGCTGCGGGTCCGGTCTACAGGCGGTGCTGCAGGCCTGTATGCAGGTCGCCACCGGCGGTAGCGAATTGGTCCTGGCGGGCGGGGCGGAATCCATGAGCCGCGCGGAGTTCTACGCCACCGACATGCGCTGGGGCGTGCGCGGTGACGGCGTCCGGCTCGACGACCGGCTGGCCCGAGCCCGAATTACGGCCGGCGGCAAGGACTTTCCCGTCCCCGGCGGCATGATCGAAACCGCGGAGAACCTGCGCGCCGAATACTCCATCAGCCGATCCGACCAGGACGCCCTCGCCGTCCAGTCGCATCGGCGAGCGGTCGCCGCCCAGCGGTCCGGCCGATTCGCCGCAGAGATCGTCGCAATGCCGGTGCCGCAACGGAAATCGGAGCCGATCCTCGTCGACACCGACGAGCATCCCCGCGCCGACACCACCGTCGAGGCCCTCGCGAAACTTCGCCCCATCCGCTCGGCGATCGATCCGGACGCGACCGTGACCGCGGGAAACGCCAGTGGCCAGAACGACGGCGCCGCCCTCTGCATCGTCACCACCCCGGACACGGCCCGGGCCTTGGGACTGCGGCCGCTCGCTCGCCTCGCCTCCTGGGCGGTGGCCGGAGTGCCTCCGCGCACCATGGGCATCGGACCCGTGCCGGCCGCCGCGAAGGCGCTGGCGCGGTTGGACCTCTCACTCGACGATATGTCGGTCATCGAACTCAACGAAGCCTTCGCCGCGCAGACCCTGGCGGTATTGCGCGAGTGGAAGCTCGAGCCCGATGACGAGCGGCTCAACCCCAACGGCTCGGGCATCTCGCTGGGCCATCCGGTCGGCGCCACCGGCGCCCGCATCCTGGCGACGCTGCTGCGCGAACTGGACCGCCGCGAAGGCCGCTACGGGCTGGAAACCATGTGCATCGGCGGGGGACAGGGGTTGGCCGCGGTATTCGAGCGCGTGGCCGGCTGAGCAGGGGCACGTCGTCCGCCGGGGGCATCGCCTGATGGGCGGCTTGGAGGTGAAGCCCGATCGGGATCGCCGCGGCCCCGGCGACCGTCGTTGTCCGGTGGGGGAGTTCGGTTGAGATTAAAAACATCGTTATCGACATATGCGCATTTATACATTGATAATCTACCAGTCGAACCAACCGCAAAAAGCAAAGACAAGCAGGGGAGGGCTACAAAGCCGCGCACTCCAGGTGCCACGATCGCGCTCAGGGCGGCTCGGGTGTGCGTCCGGACGACCCTGGCGGTATTCCGGAGCGCGGTGGATCAGTGGGTGCGTGCGGCCGCCGCGGCATCGGCAACGATAGGTACGGGCATCGTCTTCGACAGTGGCGGACTGGACACGGCCACCCCGCAGCCGCTCGGAGTCTCGCCTTGACGAGGTACACGCCCCGGGGAGGCCACCACGTCTCATTCGTGCGGCGGCCTCCCCGGGGCACCCGGACCGGGTCGTCGAAGTCGTATGCAGGCTTGCCGGTACGGACCGGGTGACCGGTCCCGGTCACCTTCGCCGGCGGCTGTCGGAGTCGATGCCGCTCGCGGACCCGCATCGACTCCGACAGCCGCCGAGCAGTTGTGTCCCGCTATTCGGAGCGGACGGCAGGCACGCCGAGTTCGGTGACCGGGGTTCGGTAGGTTTCGCGCGCGGTGAATGCCGCGGTGGCGGACAGGGCGCAGGTGATCGCGACGAGTATCGCCACCGGGAGCCAGTCGGTGCGGCTGTCGCCGACCAGTGTCCAGGCGATCGTCGGGGCGAATCCTGCCAGGGCGAAACCGATCTGGGTGCCGATCGCCATCCCGGAGAAGCGGACCCGGGTGGCGAACATCTCGGCGTAGAACGTCGGCCACACGGCGTTGGGCGCGCTGTAGCACACCCCGATCAGAACCAGCGCCGCCAGGTAGATCAGCGGCGTGTTACCGGACATGATCGCGGTGAAGTAGACGAAAACCATTATGCCGCAACCGATCACACCGCCGATGAAGACCGGGCGCCGTCCGATCCGATCGGCCAGTATCGCCAGCAGCGGCTGCAGGATCAGCGCGAGCACATTGGCCGCGACCGCGACCAGCAGCATCGTCGTCTTGGACACCCCGACCGCGTGACCGGTGGCGAAGGCCAGGCCGAACACCGCGAACACCGTGCTGACCACCGCGATGAACGAACACAGCACCACCCGCAGCAGATCCACCGGCTGGGTCCGGAGTAGCTGTGCGACAGGGAATTCGGCGATCGCGTCGTTGCGCTGCTCGGTCCGGAACACCTCGGGCTCCTCGAGTCGCCGTCGCACGACGTAGGCGAGGACCACCACGACGAGACTGCACCAGAACGGAATTCGCCAGCCCCAGCTGACCAGCTGCCGGTCGGGCAGATCCGCCACCACGAGGAAAACCACTGTGGCGAGAATGAATCCGGCCTGCGTCCCGGTCAGGGTCCAGCTGGTGAAGAAGGCCCGTCGGCCCGCCGGTGCGTGTTCCATGGTGAGCGATCCGGCGCCGCTCTGCTCACCGGCCGCGGAAATGCCTTGCAGTACACGCAATATCACCAGCAGGATCGGCGCGAGCACACCGGCGGCGCGATAGGACGGCAGGCAGCCGATCAGGAAGGTCGCGGATCCCATCGCGGTGACGGTCAGCAGCATGATCCGCTTGCGTCCGACGCGGTCGCCGAAATGTCCGAGGATCACCGCGCCGACCGGTCGGGCGATGTAGGCGACACCGAAGGTCGCCAGGGACAGCAACGTGCCGGTGGCCGGGTTCGAGGCCGGGAAGAACACCTTGCCGAACACGAGCGCCGCCGCCGAGGCGTAGATGTAGAAGTCGTAGTACTCGAGGGTGCTGCCCAGGAAGCTGGCGATCGCGGCACGGGTGACGCGTGCGGTGTCGGGCGGGGTGGGTGCGGTGCGGTGCGCGTCGACACTGGCGGGCATATTGACTCCTGATCCATCTGTACTTCGTTGCCTAGTGCCGTTGCGCTTGCACGGTGCACTGCGCCGCGGAACTCGACGCCGTGCGGCGTCGGCCGTGTGGAGCCCGGCATATCTCGCCGGAGCTGCCGCTGCCGGGGCGTGATTGTCGCGTCTGCGCCCTGCGGGTGACGCCTTGCTGGGCGTTCGCAATACAAACACATGTTCGTCATGCGACCGAATGCACTGTAACCTCCATCACTCGTGTATGGCAATAGTATTAACTAGATAGTTCATAACGGCTATAGGGGTGGCCGCCGATGCGATTCGGCCCCGGAATCCTGAAGCTGTCAAGAAGTGCAAAGTAGCCTCGGTGGCAGCGGGTTTGGTCTAGCGTGACCGGGCGTGCGTCAGGAGTGGTCGCCCGAGGATCTGGTGGGGTCGTGGACGCTGGTCGGCAGCGACTGGCAGTTGGTGGGGAACAAGTCTGGGGCTACACGTCTGGGCTTTGGGCTATTCCTGAAATTCTTCGAGCTGGAAGCTCGGTTTCCCCGGGGTGCGGAGGAATTCCCGGCCGTGGCGGTCGCCTACATGGCCGACCAGTTGAAGGTCGACCCTGTCGAGATCGACGACTATCCGTGGTCGGGCCGGTCGGCCAAATACCACCGCGAGCAGATCCGGGAAGCGTTCGGCTTCCGTGAGTTCAGTGTCGGTGATGAGGACAAGCTCACCGGTTGGCTGGCTGCGGAGGTGTGTCCGGTGGAGTTGCGTGAGGAGCAACTGCGTGAGGCTGTATTGGTGCGCTGTCGTAGCGAGCGGATCGAGCCGACGGCGCCTGGGCGGATCGACCGGCTGATCGGGTCGGCGCGGGCGACGTTCGAGAACGGTTTTGTGAACGAACCGTCTCGCGGCTGAGCGAGAGGTCGATTGCGCAGTTGCTGACCTTGTTGGCGGCGTTGTGCTGGGTGCGGTCGGCGGAGATCACCGATGCGCTGGTGGATCTGCTGATCGAGTTGGTGCACAGGATCGGCGCGCGAGCGGATCGGCGGGTGGAGAAGGGCCCGACGACATTGTGCGTGAAGCCCTGTATCCGGTGGTGGGTGAGAAGACGCTGCGGGAGCTGGTGAAAGAGGCGAAAGCCAACGACCAGGTGTTCGCGGCGCGAGTACGGACAGTGTTGCGCAGTTCGTACTCGAATCACTATCGGCGCATGCTTCCGGCGTTGTTGGCGGCGTTGGATTTTCGCAGCAACAACAGCGCCTACCGGCCGGTCATGGTGGCGACGGAACTGCTGGCCCGGTATGCGAGTATCGACGGCAACCGCTGGCGCAACCCCGAAGACGACCTGCCCGGAGACTTCGACACCGCCCGCGAGGTGCACTACGCCGCGATCCGCCAGCCACTCGACCCGACCGAGTTCATCGCGGGGTTGAAACAGCGGATGAGCCAGGCCCTGAATCGTCTGGACACCGGCCTGGCCCAGAACACCACGGGCGGAGTGCGATTGACGCGGCGGCGTGGCGAGCAGTGGATCAGCGTGCCGAAGCTCGAGAAACAACCCGAGCCGGAGAACCTGGAGAAGATCAAAAGCTGAGGTCGCAAGCCGTTGGGGCACTCTCGATCTCCTCGATGTCCTCGAGGACGCAGACTTTCTCACCGACTTCACCGCCGAGTTCACCTCGGTCGCCTCCCGTGAGGTGATCGACCGTGACACGCTGCGAAGACGACTCCTTGTGGACCTGTTCGCGCTGGGGACGAACATGGGGATCCGGGCGATCGTGAACACCGGTGAGCATTCCGAGTCCGAGGCGGCGTTGCGGCATGTGCGCCGACACTTCATCACTCGCGACAACCTGCGCCGTGCGACCACGAAGCTGGCCAACGCGACCTTCGCCGCCCGAGACCCGAACTGGTGGGGTGCGGGCACCGCGTGTGCGAGCGACTCGAAGAAGTTCGGGTCGTGGGAGTCGAACCTGATGACCCAATATCACCAGCGCTACGGCGGGCCCGGGGTGATGATCTACTGGCATGTGGAGCGCAACCGCGTCTGCATCTACTCCCAGCTGAAGTCGTGTTCGTCGTCGGAGGTGGCGGCGATGATCAAGGGCTTGCTGCGGCACTGCACCGACGCGGAGATCGAGTCGAATTACGTTGACACCCATGGCGCTTCGGTGGTTAGGGTCGCCTTCACCGAACTGCTGGGGTTCAACTGCTGCCCCGGTTGAAGAACATCGGCAGTATCCGCCTGTATCGGCCCGACGACACCAGTGTCTACGGGGCGCTGGGGCCGGTGCTGACCCGCCCGATCCGCTGGGAGCTGATCGCGCAGCAGTACGACCAGATGGTCAAGTACGCGACCGCGTTGCGGCTGGGCACTGCCGAGTCGGAGTCGATCCTGCGCCGGTTCACCCGCGGTGGCCCGAAACACCCCACCTATCAGGCCCTCGAAGAGTTGGGGCGGGCGGTCCGCACGATCTTCGCCTGTGACTATCCGGCGTCCGAGGAACTGCGGCGGGAGATCAACAGCGGGTTGCAATACCCTTCTGCTACAAGCCGTTCTAGCGGATCCGCAGTTCCACGACCTGGTCGGCGAGCACGAACGCCGCGCCCTGAGTCCGCTGTTCTGGTCCAACATCAATCCTTACGGACGATTCCGCCTCGACATGAACACCCGCCTGGACTTGGACCGATCACCTGCGGCGTGACGTCGACCAGGACCTTGCCGACCGCGCCGCCTTCGACTGCCCGGTGGGCGTCCGCGGTGCGGTGGAGGGGAAAGCGGACCAGGGGCAGGCCGTGTTCCTCGCCGACCGGCAGGGCGCCGTCGTGGACGGCGGCGGCGACGTCCGCGATGGCCGCGGCGCGGGCGTCGGGACCGGCGGTGTAGAGCACTATGAACTGCATGCGGGTGTTGCGCACCATGTTCTGCGGCACGTTCAGTTCGACCGGATGACCACCGTCGTTGGCGTAGGTCGAGATGGTGCCGCGTGGCCGCAGCACGGCCAGGTCCAGGGCGAGGTTCGTGCCGAGTGCCACCTCGGCGACGATGTCCACGCCGTCAGCGGCGATCGCGCGGATCTCGGCGGCGGGGTCGCCCTCGCGGTAGTTGACCACGTGGTGGGCGCCGGCGGCGGTGGCCAGGCGTGCCTTCTCGGGGTTGCTGACCGTGCTGATCACGGTGGCACCGGCCCAGCGAGCGAGCTGGATCACCGCGTGCCCGACCGCGCCGGCCCCGCCCGCGGCGAGCACCACTTTGTCCGCCAGCGCGCCGGGCCGCAGTCGGCGCGGTCCGTCTTCGGCGACGGTGAGTGCGCGGTGCGCGGTCAGTGCGGGAACACCGAGGGCGGCGCCGACATCGAAACCGGCCTCGTCCGGTAGTGGCACGGCCTGCCCGGCCGGTACGACGGTGACTTCCGCGGCGGTGCCGGTCGGTCGGCCCGCTGCGGCCATGAACAGCCACACCCGCTGTCCGACCCGGCTCCGATCGACCCCCGCACCGACAGCGTCGATCACACCGGCACCGTCCAGGTGCGGGGTGATCTCCGGGAACGCCATGGCCTGGCCGGCGCGGGCCTGCCAGTCGGCAGGGTTGACCGCGGACACGGCCACTCGGACGCGGACCTCGCCGGGACCGGGCACGGGCGGTTCACGATCGACGAGTTGGAGAACGTCGGGACCGCCGTTGTCGCGGTAAACGACGGCCTTCACGACGCCACGCCGATCGCGATGTTGCTGGAGCGGGACTCGACGGCGTCGAGGGTGGCCAGTGTGTGCGCGTCGAAAGTGATCTCGCCGGCCGCCATATTGACCTCGAGGTGGGCGGGGTCGCCGGTGCCGGGGATGAGCAGGATATCCGGCGCATGGTGCAGCAGCCAAGCGAGACCGACCTGGGCCGGGGTCACCTCCAGGGACTCGGCGACGGCCTGCACGGCCGGCTCATCGACGACCTTGGGCAGGCTCGGGAATCCTCCGCCGAGTGGGAAGAACGGCACCCACGCGATGCCCTCGGCTGTGCACAGCCGCAGTGTGTCCTCGTCGTCACGGGAGACGAGGCTGTAGGTGTTCTGCACGCAGGCGATGCCGGCCGGCAGGGCGCGGCGCAGGCCGTCGAGGGTGACGCTGCTCAGTCCGATCGTGCCGATCTTGCCCTCGTCACGCAGGGCGGTCATGGTCGCCAGCTGGTCGTCGAGGTCGACCACCTGGTCGCCTTCGGGACGCAGTCCGGGGCCGGTATCCAGGCGTCGCAGGTTGACCACCGGGAGTTGGTCGACCCCGAGGCTGCGCAGGTTGTCCTCGACGCTGGCCCGCAACTGTGCGGGCCGCTGGGCGATCCGCAGCGGCACAGGCCCGGCCGGGTTGGGGTCGGCGCCGATTTTGGTCACGACCAGCACGTCGTCCTCGGGGCGCAGGGCCTGGCGGATCACGGCGTTGGCGAAGCCGAAGCCATAGAACTCGGCGGTGTCGACATGGTTGACACCCAGCTCGACGGCCCGTCGGAGCAAGGCGACGGCCTCGTCGTGGCGGTCGTGCAGCCGCGGGAGCTGGGCCGCGCCGTAGCCGATCCGGGATATGGAGCGGCCGGCAAGGGAAGCGGTGGTGTTGATGACGAGTCTCCTTGGTCGGTGGCGGTGTGATGCCCCACCTTATAGACTTGTAATGACAGATTTCAATAGTTGTCAGCCGGGCGACAGTATTTGACAGCCGACTCGGTGGCGACATAGGTTCGCGAGGCTGATGACGTGACCAGCGGAGAAGGAGGCCCGGATGCGCGGGGAGCCGCTCGACGCGGAGACGATCGTGTCGGCGACTGAGGAGCTGCTGCGCCGACACGGTCCGGACAAGACGACTGTGCTCGACGTCGCACGGCAGCTGGGCGTGAGCCACGGCAGCGTGTATCGGCACTTCGCATCCAAGTCCGCGCTGCGCGAGGCCGTGATCCGGCGCTGGCTCGACCAGGTGCGAAACGAACTTGCCATCGTGGCGCAGAACTCCGAACTTCCTCCGGCCGAGCGGTTGCGCGCACTGCTCACCACTATGTTCGCCATGAAATGGGCGAAAGCCGGGGCGGACCCGGAGCTGTTCGCCACCTTCGGAGTGCTTGCAGCCGAACACAGCGTCGTGTCCAGCGACCATGTCGGCTTCCTGCTCGCCCAATTGCGGGACATCATCATCGACGGTGTCGTCGCCGGCGACTTCGTTGCGGGCGAGCCGGAAATAATCGCACGGGCCGTCCTGAACGCGACGAGCCGCTTCCACGATCCGACACACGCCGCGGAATGGGACTCCCCCGAGACCGAAGCGGAATCCACAGCGGTCGTCTCACTCATCCTCGACGGCCTCCGGGCCCGGTGACGTCGGATAACTGGCATCAGCGTCCGGATACGAACGTTCACGAGACACTTTGGGGTGCTGAAGATTCCCGCAGGTCGGATCCCGCCAAATCGGTAAAGGTTGCCGTGTCCGCGCCAACGTCAACCTGTCGGGGGTTCGCAATGCACTCCGCGCCATGCGAATCGGCTACGGGCGGGTCTCCACCCGCGACCAACACCCCGAAGCTCAACACGACGCGCTCATCGCCGCCGGATGCAAGCAGATCTTCATCGACAATGCCTCCGGCAAACTCGCCTCCCGCCCCGAACTGAGCAAGGCGCTGCTGGTGGCCAACCGGCCCGAAGACCAACTCGTGGTCACCAAACTCGACCGGCTCGGCCGCTCCCTCGAGCACCTGATCGAGCCGTCCAAGACGCTGCCGGAGCGGGGTGTGGATCTGGTGGTGCTCGATCAGGGCATCGACACCTCCACCGCCGTCCGCCGCATGTTCTTCCAAATCCTCGGCGCGATAGCCGAATTCGAGCACGCGTTGATGTCCGAGCGCACCCGTGACGGGCTGGCCGCAGCCCGCGGCCGCGGCCGCAGCGGCGGGCAGAAACTCAAACTCGGCCCTCGGCAGGTGGCGCTGGCCCGGCAGATGTACAACGAACTCGACGAACGCGGCAAGCGCCGCTACACCGTCGACCAGATCGCCGCCGAATTCGGCGTCACCCGCCCCACTATCTACCGGCACCTGGGAAAATCACGCCAGTAGTCCTACTTTGCACTTCCTGACAGCTCCAGGATTCCTGGGCCGATTCGAGCGTGGAAACGCTGGGGTGCGGGGATGAGTTCGGCGACCGATTCGGGTGACCGCGCGGGCGTCGAACTCGCCACGGCCACAGGCGCTTCCACCGTCACCGCCCGCCGGATAGCGGGCGGTGACGGTGGGCGGAATGCGGGGTGCGGCCGCGGCGCGGTGTCGGCTCAGTCCCGGGCGAGCAGGAAGCTCACCACGACGTCGCCCAGCATGGTGCGCAGGTGTTCGCGCAGGTCGGGCGCGGTCAGATCGCGGTCGAACAAGGCCTGGAAGGTGTATCGGTTGGCCACCCGGAACACGCAGTAACTGCTGATCAGCATGTGCACGTCGAGGGCGTCGACGTCGGTGCGGAACAGGCCCTCGTCCTGGCCCTGGTGCAGGATGTGGGTGAGCAGATCCACGGCCGGTGCGCCGAGTCCGGCCAGCATCGGCGAGCGCCGGATGTGCTCGCCGCGCAGCATGTTCTCGTTCGCCACCATCCGGATGAACTCCGGATGTCGCTCGTGGTGATCGAAGGTGAGCTCGGCCAGTGCGCGGATCGCGGCGATCGGCTCGAGCCCGGAGATGTCCAGGGTCTGCTCCAGCTCCCGGATCGAGCGGTACGAGCGCTCGAGGACGGCCCGGTAGAGCCCTTCCTTGTCGGTGAAGTAGTAGTAGATCATCCGCTTGGTGGCGTGTGTGCGCTGCGCGATATCGTCCACGCGCGCACCGGAATAGCCCTTGTCGGCGAATTCCGCGGTGGCGATGTCGAGAATGTCCTCGCGGGTGAGGTCCTTGTTGCGCCGCCGCTTCGGCGCGGGCGCGGTATCCGTCCGGTTCGGCGACATTCGGTTACTGTATCCGCTGTCGGTGCGACATCGCCGCGGCGCTGTCGCAGTCCCGAGTGACGTAGTATGCTGCAATTAACTAACCGTTCCGTACATAAGGAGGCGCCCGGATGTCTTCGCTGCTCTGTGGGCTGATCGGAACCGGAATCGGCGCCTCGCTGACGCCGTCGCTGCATATGGCCGAGGGCGGCCACCACGGACTGGACTACGAGTACCGGGTCCTGGACCTGGCCGAACTCGAGCTGACCGTCGATGATCTGCCCGCGTTGTTCGAGCGCGTGCGCGGGGAGGGGTACCGGGGCCTGAACGTCACGCATCCGTGTAAGCAGCGGGTCGTCGAACTGCTCGACGAGCTGTCACCCCAGGCCGTGCGGCTCGGCGCGGTCAATACCGTGCTGTTCGAACAAGATCGGGCGATCGGACACAACACCGACTGGTCCGGATTCCGCCGCTCGCTCGACCGGGGCCTGCCCGGCGTGCGGTTCGACCGGGTGGTGCAACTCGGGGCCGGCGGTGCGGGCGCAGCTGTCGGGTACGCCGCACTGGACCGGGGCGCGCGGGAACTCACTCTCGTGGACGCGGATCCCGGCCGGGCCGGCGAACTGGCCGCGACGCTCGGCGGCCACTTCCCGGACCGTCGAGTGCGGGCTGCCGCGCCGGACCGGCTCGCGAAGGTACTCGAGCACGCGGATGGGCTCGTGCACGCGACGCCGATGGGGATGGCCGAACATCCCGGAATGGCATTGCCCGTCGAGCTGCTGCGCCCGGACCTGTGGGTGGCCGAGGTGGTGTACCGCCCGGTGGAAACCGAACTGGTCCGAGCGGCGCGCGCGGCCGGGGCGCGTGCGCTGACCGGCGCGGGAATGGCCGTGTATCAGGCGGCCGACGCGTTCGAGATATTCACCGGCATCGTGCCGGACACCGAGCGAATGGCCGCGCACATGGATGCGCTGCTGTCGCGGGAAGCGTTGGCGGCCAAATGATTCGCACGAGCATCGCCACGGTGTCGCTGAGCGGCACGCTGGAGGAGAAGCTGACCGCGATCGCGGCGGCCGGATTCGACGGGCTCGAGATCTTCGAGCCCGATTTCGTCGGCTCGGCGCTCAGCCCGGCCGCGCTGGCGGCACGCGCCGCGGACCTCGGGCTGAGTATCGATCTGTACCAACCCTTCCGGGACCTGGATTCGACGGACGAGGCGCAGTACGCGCGCAACCTCGTTCGCGCGGAACGCAAGTTCGACCTCATGGAACGGCTGGGCTGCGACACGATCCTGGTGTGCTCGTCTCCGTCGCCGGGCGCGGTGCGCGACGACGACCATCTCGCGGCGCAACTGCACGGGCTCGCCGAACGTGCGCACCGCCGTGGCCTGCGCATCGCCTACGAGGCGCTGGCCTGGGGCGCACACGTCAACACCTACCGGCATGCCTGGAATATCGTTGCGGCGGTGGATCATCCGGCGCTGGGCACCTGCCTGGACAGCTTCCACATCCTCTCGCGGGGCGATGATCCCTCGGGAATTCGCGACATCCCGGGGGAGAAGATCTTCTTCCTGCAACTGGCCGACGCCCCTGTCATGGCGATGGACGTGCTGCAGTGGAGCAGGCACTACCGGAAATTCCCCGGGCAGGGCACCTTCGACCTGGCCGCGTTCGGCGCGCACGTGTATGCCGCCGGTTATGCCGGGCCCTGGTCGCTGGAGATCTTCAACGACGTGTTCCGCCAGACCTCGACCGCGCGCATCGCCGCCGACGCGCACCGCTCGCTGCGGTACCTGCAGGAACAGGTCGCGGCCCGGATGCCGGACAGCGCAGGGCTTTTCGTGCCTCCGGCTCGCCCAGGTATCGATGGCGTGGTGTCGCTGCGCCTCGCCGCCGGACCCGATCGCGCCGGCGAACTGCGCACGATGTTGGGCAGCCTCGGCTTCGGGTACGCCGGGCGGCACCGCGACCACGAGCTCGAGCTGTGGCGGCACGGGGAGCTGACCGTGGCCGTGGACGCGACCCCGGACACCGCGTGGACCGCGCCTGCTCCGGGGACGCCGTTGCCGGTGCTGTCCCAGATCGGGATCCGCTCCGCGGATCCGGACGCCTGGGAAGCGCGGGCGCTGGCCCTGGAAGTGCCCGCACACGAGGTCGAATTACCGGGTGCGGCAAGCGAATTCGAGGACCATACCGCCGACGTGGTCCGGCTGCGGGTGACCGGGACCACCTCGATCGATCTGCGTGGACCGGCGAGCCGGGCAGCCTGGCGCACAGCCTTCGAACCCGAGCCGCAGCCGCTCGCGCTACCGTCCCTGCTGACCGGCGTCGACCATGTGGCCCTGGCGGTGCGGCCGGACGACTGGGACGGCATCATGCTGCGGTTGCGGTCGGTGTTCGGTATGCAGCCGAGCGAGGGCGTGGACATTCCCGATTCGGTCGGGCAGTTGCGCAGCCAATCGCTCACCATGGCCGGAACCGGATCCGCTTCGCCGGTGCGCATCTCGTTGAACATGGCGCCCGGCTGCCCGGCCGGCCTCGAGCATCCCCCCGCGATCCGGCGCGGGGGCGTCAGCCATGTGGCGTTCAGTTGCGCCGACATCTTCGCCACCGCCGCCGGACTCGTCTCGCTCGGCCATCGCCGCCCGGCGATCTCGGCGAACTACTACGACGATCTGGCCGCCCGTTTCGATCTGGACACCGAAATCCTCGGGCGGATGCGCGAATTCGGCATTCTCTACGACGCCGACAGTGGCGGTGAGTACTTCCAGCTGTTCACCGAGACCGTCGGGGCGGACCTGTTCTTCGAGATCGTCCAGCGCGTCGGCGATTACCGCGGCCAAGGCGAGGTGAATTCCGCGGTGCGGGTCGCGGCGCACCTGCGTGCGAGCGCCTGAATCATTCGGGCGAGGTCCGCACGGCCTTCGCCATGGCCGTGAGTGCCTGGTCGCGTGGCATGGCCAGGAGTTGTTCGAACTGTCCTCGGTAGTGTTCGCTCGGCACGTGGATGGGTCCGCTGCGCAGGTGTTCCAGGGCGGAGGCGGCGACATCGTCGGGGGCCATCAGGTCGTGCAGCGCCGCTGGGTCGATGCCTTGCAGCCGCGGAGCCTCGGTGTCGGTCGCGCCGGGGCACAGGGTCAGCACGTCCACGCCCGCCGGTGTCAGTTCGCCCCAGAGGGCTTCGCCGAGTGCGTTCACATAAGCCTTCGTCGCGGAATAGACCGCGGAGAAGGGGCAGCCGAGGAAGCCCTCGACCGAACTGGTGAAGACGATTCCGCCATGGCCGCGTTGCTTCAATCGCGGGGCGAGGCCGTGCGCCAATTGTGTCGGGGTATGGCAGTTCACCGTCATCATGTCCGCGAGCGTCCCGGCGTCGCCGAGTTCGAACGGTCCCTTCGCCCCGAAACCCGCGTTACTGATCAGCAGTCCCACATCCAGGTCCGAGATCGCCGCCACGATCCGGGACGCGGCCGTGGGATCGGCCAGGTCGGCCTGCTGGACCGTGACCCGGATGCCGTGTTCGGTGCTCAGTTGCTCGGCGAGTTCACGCAATCTGTCCAGTCGGCGAGCGACGAGCACGAGATCGAGCTTGTGCGCTGCCAATCGGGTCGCGAACGAGCGGCCGATGCCGGAGGAGGCGCCGGTGACCACTGCGACCGGGCCATAGCGCCGGCTGAAGTCATCCATATCGGTTCTCATCTGTTCGGTCGTTCGATCGATGTGCGGTCGCGTCTCGTCGAACTCAGCTGCCAAGGGGCGCAGTCCAATCGGCGTGCCTAATGCACACTACATGCAGCATGCACAGGTGTAGTCGGAAAGGTAGCGGTCACACCTCGGGCACTGACCGGGGGAGGGGCGCTCAGACCGTTGCGCATTTGGTCGGTCGGGGGCCAACTCATCATCTTGGTGGCCGGGGCTTCGGAGAGCAGTGGGGGATCCCTGGTGTGGAAAGTCGTGATCCGCGAGAGCGGGATCGGTAGATCGTGCCCATTGTCATCCGGAACAGTATGCACGTTAGTACCGACATATGCGCATCTATATATTTATAGTCAACCAAACCAAAACAACCAAAACCCCGCAAAGACAAGGACGCTCGTGACCAGCGGTCGCCCGCCGATCGAGTCCCTGCGCGACGCGCCGATCACGGCCTGGACTGCATATTTTGGAGCGTTATCGGCGGAAAGTATGCGTCCACGAGTGTGCGGTGCCACCACGATCGCTCGTGCAGCAACTCGCGGGGGGTGGTGTAGCGGTAGCGGTAGAGCTGTGCGCGCAGGAAGCGCGGCGGGGATTCGGGGAACGGGTTGTGCCGGAGCAATCGCACGGTCGCCCGATCATTCCGCAACAGCCGGACCACGAGCGGCACCAGCCACGGCGGGCGCGAGTGGGGTGCGAGCGCGGCGAACCACATGAGCCAATCCAGGCGGAGGTGATAGGGCGCCCACTGTCTGGGCAGCCGATGCGGGTCGCCGGGCTTGCCCTTGAATTCATATTCCTGCCACACCGTCCGGTCCGTGATGTGCGGTTCGTCGGTGCCCTCGAGGACGATCTCGAAGCGCATTCGCTGGATACTGCCGAAGGCTCCGTACGTGTTGACCAGGCGGTACGGGTCGAAGGACACGTTCATGCGCTGGTCTCGGGAGAGCAGGTTGCGCGCCGGACGATAACTCAGCACCGCCACCAGCACGGTGAACGCGATGACCAGGGCGGTGAACCAGGGCGCGGCTGCCGGGAGCGCCGGAGCGTGCGGCAGCGGCAGCACCGCGGCCGCGACCGAATCGGGGATCGCGGCGGCGGCGAGCAGGATGGTCAGCCAGTTCAGCCAGGCGAAATTGCCCGACAGCACCAGCCAGAGCTGGGTCGCGAGGATGATCGCGCCGGCGATGCCGGCTACCGGCTGCGGAGCGAACAACCCCAGGGGGACGACGAGTTGGGCGAAGTGATTGGCCGCCACCTCGATCCGGTGCAACGGTTTGGGCAAGTGATGGAACAACCAGCTCAACGGCCCGGGCATCGGCTGGGTCTCGTGATGGTAGTAGAGGCAGGTCAGGTCGCGCCAGCACGGGTCACCGCGCAGCTTGATCAGCCCGGCGCCGAATTCGACCCGGAACAGCAGCCACCGCGCGAGCCACAGCACCAGCACCGGCGGCGCCACCCGGTCGTTACCCAGGAAGATCGTCAGAAAGCCGGTTTCCAATAGCAGGGACTCCCAGCCGAACGCGTACCACACCTGGCCGACGTTGACGATCGATAGATACAGCGCCCACAGGATCAACCAGATCGCCATCGCCACTGCCAACGGCACCAGATCGGCGAGGCCGGCGCAGACCGCCGCCGCCAGGGCCGCCCCGGACCACGCCACCGCGGCGAAGAACCGGTCCGAGTAGCGCAGTTGAAAAATGCTCGGCGCCCGCGCGAACGATCGCAGGGTGAGGAACCGTGGCACCGGAAGCATCCCGTGGGTGCCGATCAGTGCCCGGAATTGCCGGGCTGCCGCCACGAAGGCCAGCACGTAGACCGCCGCTGTGCCTCGTTCGAGAACCTCCCGGCCGAACCAGTACTCGGGTGCGTCGAACCATCCCATGCCCGTAGCTCCTCGGACGGTGGAGTCGATCTCCCTGGTGATACCCCGCCCCTGGTCCGGAAATCCGCGACGGAACGGCTGATCGTCACGTGCGGATTCGCCGGGTGCTTCGCGCGGCGCTTGTTCGGCGCGCCGACTCGGTGAGATCGGTACCGTTTGTGATGTGGGTCTATCGCTGAGCCCTGCTCGGGGTAAACTTCGATTGACTCGTAGGTGTCCTGTTGGTGAACGCGACGGAGTGGCTGTGAACATTTCCGAAGGCGTGGTGGACATGATCGCCCGGACGGCCGATGCAACCGTGGCCGCGTCGGGGGCCGTAGGCGGTGCCGCTGTCAACGGCGTGATCGGCGGCGTGCGGGGAGCCGCGGTCGGCGTGAAGAACGGGATGAGCAGTGGCAGTCACTCGGCGCCGGCGGCCGCGCTGGCGCTGGGGGCGGTCGGAGTCACGGGTTTGGTGGACTGGCCCGTTCTGGTGGGTGTCGGCGGCGCTGTTCTGCTGGTCCAGCGGCTCGGACAGCGATCGGGCAGGCTGCCGCCGCCTACTGCGGGCAGTCGCGACCAGAACGCCGATTCGCGCTCGGACGGTGCTCGCGCGGCAGAGCCCGGTGGCGGCGCCCGGAAACCTGTGTCCAAGAACGCGAGCCGTAAACGCTCGCCGAGCAGAAGTTGACGCTCACGCGGGCGAGGTGCCGACGCAAACCGGCGGTGGACGTGTCGGCGAACTGCTGCCGGGACGCCGTCGACGGTCACCGGCCGGGTGGGCTCAGTCGACGACCTCGATGAAGCCGGCGCGCAACAACACCGCGTACAACTGCCGGATCGGCACGGTGAGCACCTGTGTCAGGGCCCCGGCCAACTGATCCGACCCTACGCTCGCGTTGGTATGCATCACCCTCGATACCCTGCTGAAACTCGGCGTCGACGAATCGAACAGACAATGACCTGGAGGCAACAAATGGCCGAAAAGTCATCCGACGGCCACCGGAACGCCGTCGATCGTGTGCTCGCTGCGCAGGGTTTCGCGGTCGAATTGCCGGTGATCGGCCGGGTTCGGATCCCGCGGCCCGAGCAGTTGGCGTATTACGGCGCGCTGAGCGCTCTGGCCGCTGCGGAGATCATCGAATGGCCTGTCGCGGTGGTCCTCGCGGCGGGGCATTGGCTGATACAGGATCAGCACAATCGCGTCGCCCACGAGATCGGTGAGGCCCTCGAAGAGGCTTAGCTCGCGTTCGGCACGGTCGTTCGATCGCGGCGGGTTCGGCGCCGGTGGTCCGCGGTCCGTTCCTGTGGCTGCGGAAACGGTCGATCCGCGTCCTGATGTATGCCGTTGGGCGGCAAGAGATTTCGGTATGCGAGGTGAGAGGGTGCCGGTGGCGGCCGGGTGAACGACCGGCCGGGGACGAGCGAGGCGCCGGCACGCTCATCGCGCATTTGCCGCACGGGCGCGGGCGGTGCGGGCGGTCTCGCGGAGCCGGACCATTCGGAACCTGCGGAATATGCGATAGCAATCCATTGGCAATCAAAATTTCGCCGATGGTAGATATTTCGTCGCCGAGCTGAGGGCATCGGCGTCTATGCCAGTGCACCAGGGTTTTTCGCATCTCTGGCGGGTAGTGGGCGATTGGATGATTCCGCTTTCGGTTTCGGCGAAGGTAGGCTCAGGTGAACATTGAGGGGTATTCTGGCAACGCACTGGTTTCCGCGGGAAGTTTCAAGCTACCTACGACGACTGGGGTGTGAATGAGATGAGTGTTGCATCCGAGACTGTCCGGACGCTCGGCGCTACGGCATCGGCGACTGTCCACGCGGCCGAGGCGGCCGGGGGAGCTGTCGTCGGGGCGGTGACCGGCGCCGCGCGCGGCACGGTCGAGGGCGCGGTATCCGGGGCGCAGAGCGGGATCGATATGCCGACGGCCACCGTGCTCGGCGTCCTCGCAGTGGGTGTGGCGGGACTGGTCGATTGGCCGATAGCCGTGGCCGCGGGCGGACTCGCGGGCGCGGGGTACCTGTTGCGGCGCGCGAGAACCGAATCCGGCCAGCACGACACGGCCGAAGCGCCGAGGCCGCGCAAGACCGCTCGGCCGAAGCAGTCCACCGCCGGCCGGAAGAAGACCACCACCGGCCCGAAGAAGACGACGGCCGCTCAGAAGAAGACCACGACCGCTCAGAAGTCCACGACCAGGCAGAAGCAGTCCACGGCAGGTTCTCGGCGGTCACGGCCCGCCGCACGGTGATGGTGTCGCTGCCCGGTGTGGTCACCGCGCCGATCCGATTGCCCCTGGCTGCCGCCGGAGCGACGCTGGGTTTGCTGCGGTGGCCGGTGTCGATGGCGTCGCGGCTGGCGGACCCGGAAGTCACCGACACGGCCGCAGAACTCATCGAGGGAATGGGCCGGGAACTCGGTGCGTTGGTTGATCCGCGGCGGATGCGAATGCAGCGGCGGATCACGGTGCACGACAGTCGTATTCACGCCGAAGTGCGCGGCCTGCGGTCGGCGGGGAGTGCTCGGGTGGCCGAGCTGGTGTACAAGCACCTCGAGCAGGAACCGGATGTGGACTGGTTCCAGATCAACGCGGCCACCGGGCGGGTCGTGGTGGCTCCGGGGTCGCACGGGATGTCCGCGGAACAGCTGGAAGTGATCCTGGAACGCGTCGAAGATCTCGCCGGGACCAGTGAGTTGGGGTGGAACCGCCGGTTCGAGCACCCGTCGGATCGCGAGCCGGTGTGGACCTCGGCGCTGCAGTTGGCCGGTGACGTCATCGGTATCGGGGCGGGCTTGGCCCCTCGGATGCTCCCGGCGCCGCCGTTGGCGCACGTGGTGCGCGGTGCGGTGGCGCTGGTGGACGGCCAGCCCAGATTGCGTGGCGCGCTCGAAGCTCAGCTCGGCCGCCATCGCACCGATACCGTGATCACGATCGGAAACGCTGTCGGCCGTGCGTTGGACGCGGAAGTGCCCGGTCTGTGCGCCGACGCGGCGCAGCGGGCCGTGCGGCTGGTCGAGGCGACCGCTCGCTTCGCCCAGTGGCGGCGCTGGGAGGAGATGATCGCGGAAGCCGACGCGCCGGGCGTTTACGAGTACGACCCGCCGCTGCCGCGACCGGTGCCGCTGCCGCACGGACCGATCGAGCGCTGCACCGAACAGGTCAGCGCCGCGGCGGCGGTCGGCTCGGCGGCGACGCTGGCCGGTGGTCGTGCGGTCGCCGATGCCGCCGACGCCGTGGCCGCCGGCGTGCCCCGGGCGGCGCGGGCCGGGCGCGAGAGTTTCGCCGGTGCGTTGTCGACGTTGATGGCCGCGCGGGGTGTGCTGACTCTGGACCCGCTCATGTGGCGTCGCCTGGACCGGATCTCGGCGGTGGTCGTCGATCGGGACGCGGTGCGCGGTGAGCGGGCGGTGGTTCTGGACGCGGACTCACTCGACGAGGGCTGGCCGGTGGAGCACGTGTGGAGCGCCGCGCAGCGGCTGCTGTGGCGCGATGACGAGGAACTGCCGATTCCGCCGCCACCGGAACATCAGCGCGACGATCTGCGCCTGGACCTCGCTACCGACCCGCCATCACGTGCCGGCGGCACCGGCGACGATTACGAGGGCCCGCGCTGGCATGTGCTGCGTGAGCGCGAACGTGTGGTCGGGCGGGTGCTGATCGGGGACGAGCCGCATCCGGGCGCTGCCGGATTCCTGGCCACCGCCCGGCGGGCGGGCCTGCGGGTGGTGCTGATCGGCGACGAGGGCACCGGCGAATTACGGCGCAGCGCTGATGAATTCGTTCTCGCCGGCGGCTCGGTGTCCGAGCTGGTGCGGCGACTGCAGCGGCAGGGACATGTGGTGGCGGTGGTCGGTGGCGAGGCACATCGCGCCCTGGCCGCGGCCGACTCGGGCATCGGGATCGCCACTCGGCGTCCCGGCGCGCCGCCGCGGATTCCGTGGCAGGCGGATGTGTTGTGCCCGGATCTGAGTTCGGCACGGCAGATCATCGCCGCGACCGCACTGGCGCGCGAGGTCAGTGAGCGCGGGCGGGTCCTGACTCTGTCGGCCGCGACGCTCAGCGGTCTGCTGCTCGCTTCGGGTCCGGCCGCGGCGCGGGCGGCGCGGGCGTCCACCCCGGTCACCGCGGCCACCCTGATGGGATTGGTCACGGGCTTGAACTCGGTGCGCCGGGCCGCGCGCGCGAGCGAGCCGGCCGATGTGCGGCTGGTGCCGTGGCATGCGCTGGAACCGGACGAGGTGCTGGCCCGGCTCCCCGCTCCGCACCGGCCGCCGCTGGAGCTTCGGTCATCCGGCGCCCCAACCGTCGGCCGTCTGTCGCGGCGGTTGGCCGCGCCGGTGGCGAGTCTCGCCGATCTGGTCGCGGATGTGCGCCGCGAGCTGGCCGATCCGATGACCCCGATCCTGGGTGTGGGCGCGGTTGCCTCGGCGCTGCTGGGCTCGCCCACCGACGCGGTGCTCGTGGGCACGGTGCTGGGCTTGAACGCCACGGTGTCGGCGCTGCAGCGCCGTCGCGCGCGACTGTCGCTGGACGAGCTGTTGCTCGGCGAGCGATTGACTGCTCGGCGGCTCACCGATGACGGCGAAACCCTTACTCCCGCAGATGATCTGCTGCCCGGTGATGTGATCGCGCTGGCCACCGGCGAGGTGGTTCCGGCCGATGCGCGGCTGCTGGACACCGACGGGCTGGAGGTGGACGAGTCCGGGCTCACCGGGGAATCGGTGACGGTGGAGAAGCAGACGCCCGCCACACCCGGTGCTGTGCTGGCCGAGCGCACCAGCATGGTGTTCGAGGGCAGTGTCGTGGTCAGCGGCGAGGCGACCGCGGTGGTGGTCGGGGTCGGCGCCGCGACCGAGGCCGGTCGCGCGCTGGCCGCCGCGGGTCGTCCGCCGCTCGGGGGTGTGCAGGAGCATCTGCACAGCCTCACCGAGCGGGTGCTGCCGTTCACCCTGGGTGGTGGGACCGCGGTGACCGTCACCAGTTTCCTGCGTGGTCTGCCGTTGCGCCCGGCGCTGGCCGGCGGGCTGGCCGTGGCTGTGGCCGCTGTCCCGGAGGGGCTGCCGCTGGTGGCGACGGTGGCGCAATTGGCCGCTACCCGGCGGCTGTCCCGGCGTGGTGTGCTGGTGCGTTCCAGTCGCACGATCGAGGCGCTGGGCCGGATCGACACCATGTGCTTCGACAAGACCGGCACTTTAACCGAGGGGCAGTTGCGGCTGGTCGCGGTCGCCGATCTCGATCGTCAGTGGGACAGTGAGTGTTTCGCGAGCACGCCGCAGTCGCGGGAGTTGTTGCGCGCGGCCGCGCACGCCTGCCCCGATCCCGGGCAGGCCCCGCTGGTGCATGCCACCGACCGGGCGGTGGTGGAAGCGGCGCACACGCATCTGGGGCACCGGCCGCCTCATCCGTGGGATCCCATCGAGGAGGTGCCGTTCGAGAGCTTTCGCGGCTACTCCGCGGCGGTGGGCAACACCGGGCGGCACATCCGGCTGGCGGTCAAGGGCGCCCCGGAAGTTCTTCTGCCGCACTGTGATCAGGTTCTGCGCACCGATGATGAAGGCCGCCATCGGGTTTCGCGGTTCACGCCCGAGCGCCGCGCCGAGGCCGAAGCCGCGGTGCGGCGGCTGGCCGCACGGGGGCTGCGGGTGCTGGTGGTGGCGCGCCGTGATTTCGTGACTGCTCCGGACGATCTCACCGAGGAGATCGAGCAGCTGATCCTGCTGGGCTTTCTCGGTATCGCGGACAGCCCGCGCCCGCAGGCGCTGGAACTGCTCGCCGACTTGGCTCGCAACGACATCAGCGTGCGGATGATCACCGGGGATCATCCGATCACCGCGCGCGCGGTCGCCGATCAGCTCGACATTCCCGCGGACACGGTGGCCACCGGCGCGGACCTGGATATGCTGGACGAGGACGGCCAAGCCGAATTGATCGAGCGCGCAACGGTTTTCGCGCGGGTCTCGCCCGAGCACAAGGTGCGCATCGTCTCGGCGCTGCAACGGCGCGGGCACACGGTGGCGATGGCCGGTGACGGCAGCAACGATGCGGCCGCGATCCGCACCGCCGACGTCGGTATCGGGCTGGCCGCCCGAGGGTCGGTCGCCGCACGCGAGGCCGCGGACCTGATCCTCACCGATACCGGCTCGGTGCTGGACCTCACCGTGCTGCGAGAAGCGCTGGCCGAGGGGCGCGGTATGTGGCAGCGGGTGCGTGATGCGATCGGCGTGCTGGTCGGGGGCAATGCCGGTGAGGTGGCGTTCACCGTTCTGGGCACGCTGCTGTCCGGGCGCGCCCCGATCGGCACCCGGCAATTCCTGGTGGTGAATTTGCTGACCGATCTGGGCCCGGCGATGGCGATCACGCTGGCGGACAGCCGGCCCGTCGACGACGCCGAGATATCGGGCACGACGCTCGGGCCATCGCCGGGCATCGGCGCCGATTTCCTGCAGGCGGTCGCCGTGCGCGGCGCGTGCACCACCTTCGGCGCCAGTGCGGCATGGCTGCTGGGCCGCGCGACCGGCCGACGTCGCCGCGCCGACACCATGGCCCTGGCCGCCCTGATCGGCACGCAGCTGGGGCAGACCTTGGTGATCGGGCGGCACAGCCGCTTGGTCTGGACCACTGTGGCAGGCAGTTCGGTCCTGCTTGCCACGGTCATCATGACTCCTGGAGTGAACCGGTTCTTCGGTTGTGTCGCACTGGGGCCTGTGGCGTGGTCGATCGTGCTGGGCTGCGCGGCGACCGGCACCGGGGCGGCGTTGCTGGCCGGTCGCGCCCTGTCCGGATCGGACGCGCTCGAATCAGCGCCCTCGGCCGGTCCGTGATCCGCGCTGGCACCACCGGCGCATGCGCGTGGTTCAGCAGGTGCGGCGCAGCAGGCGGATCACCGCGCGGTCGATGATCGCCCGGCGTTCGTCGTCGGTGGTGCCGGTGTGCGGAATCGCCAGTGCGCGAATGCGTTTCATCGTTCGGTCGCAGAGCGATCGGTCCTCGGCACCGGCGTAGCCGAATCCGCGGCGCGTGCGCTGGGTTCCCGGGCCGTAGGGGTCGCTGCGCCGCAGCCGCATGGTCGCCCTCTGTCCGCACTGCCCGCAGCGGGTTTCGGCTGCGGCGACTCGGAATACCCCGAGGTGCAGGTCTATTCGTGTGCGGGCGGCGCGGGGGCGCGATCGCTCACCGGGCGCGAGCCACCGCTGGTTGCAGGTGCACGGCTTTGGTGGTGGTCATCTCGTCGAGCAGTTCGGGGCCGTAGCCGTATCCGGTGCCGGAGTTGCGGCGAGGCTGCGCCGCGCCGCCGGGTGCACCGCCGAAGACGGCGTTGACCTTCACCGTGCCCACCGGCAGATCCCGCCACGCCTGTTGCGCGTGTGCCATCGAGTCGGTGAGAAGCGTTGCCGCCAAACCGTATTCGCCCGCGCAGGACTCGCGCAGGCCGGCCTCGAAGTCCGGCACCACCCGCACGGGAGCCACGGGGCCGAACGTCTCCTCGTTGAGGATGCGCATATCCGGTGTGCACTCGGTGAGTACCGTCGCCGGGTAGACCGTACCCGGCTCCTGCGGGATCGTCCCGCCCACAAGGGCTTTCGCGCCGGTGGATACGGCCTCGCGCACTTGGGCGTGCACCTGGGCGCGCAGGCGCGCATCGACCAGCGGCTGAGGATCCAGATTCCAGCGCTCGGCCTCGTCGCACAGCGCGGTGAGGAATTGCTGCGCCACCGCGCGATGGACGTAGATGCGTTCGACCGACACGCAGATCTGCCCGGCGTTGGCGAAGGCGCCGATCGCGGCCTGTTCGGCGGCCCACACCGGATCGACGTCCGCGTCGACCAGCAGGGGATCGTTGCCGCCGTTCTCCAGCAGCAGCTTGGCCCCGGTGCGGGCGGCGGCCGCGGCGATGCTGCGCCCGGTCGCTGTGCTGCCGACGTGCGCTATCACGTCCACCCCCGGTGAGCGGGCCAGTGCGGCGCCGATCCGGCCGTCGCCGGAGACGGTCTGCAGCACCCCGCTGGGGCACTGTTCGGCGAGCAGACGACTGAACAGGGCGCCGGTGCGCGGGCATCGCTCACTGGGTTTGTGCACCGCGGTGTTCCCGGTCACCAGCGCGGCGCCGAGCAATCCGCACGCGATGGCCACCGGATCGTTCCACGGGGTCAGCGCCAGCACGACGCCGCGCGGTTGCGGGATCATGAAATCGGTTGCGTCCCAACCACCTTGCAGTGTCCGACCGCGGTGCACCGGGCCCAGTTCGGCATATTGGGCCAGGGTGCCGGCCCCGGCCAGCACGCCCTCGCGTCCAGATCGAGGCGGTCGGCCGGTCTCCTGCTCGAGCGTGGCGGCCAACTCGTCCGCGTGCTCGCGCACCGCCGCCGCGGCGGCGTGCAACGCCTGCGCTCGTTCGGTCGCCGGCGTCCTGGCCCACTCCGGTTGCGCGGCGCGAGCGGTGTCCAGAATCGTCACCAGCGCCGCCTCGCTGGTTCCGGAATCCGGTGTGCTGGGAGCCGGGTAGTCGATGTCGGTCATGGGCGCGAGATACCCGGGCATTGCCGGGTAAACATCGCCCCAGGGTTCACTCGTCCATACCGCTCGTGCCGTGCGGGGTCGCTTCGTCGGTTTCGAGTTCCTTTCCGGCCGGGTGCTCATCGGCGTGGGTCGCCTTGGTGTGCTCCTCGGCGAAATCCGCGTCCTGCTGCATCGATTCCGCGGTCACCGGGTCTATGTCGGGATCGCTCACCGTTCCGGCCCCTTCTTGCGGCTTGCGGCGCTTTCCCGGCGATTGGCCTTCTCGATCGCGGACACCAGTTCGGCCTTGGTCATCTTCGATCGGCCGGTGATCTCCAGCCGTTTCGCCACCGAACGCAGGTGGTCCTTGGAGGCGTTGGCATCCACACCCTCGGCGCTGCGGCCCTGCGCGTTCGGTCCGCCGCTTTCGGCGCGCTCGTCGGACGGGCCGCGTCGTTCCTTGGGCTCCCAGTGGTCGCCGACCTTCTCGTAGCTGTGTTTGAGCGCGCTGTAGGCCACCCGGTGCGCCCGCTGCTCGCTGCCGTATTCGTTCAACGCGGAATCGTGCGCCTCGGCGAAGGTGCGCTGGGCTTTGTCGTCCGAGCGTGCGATGGTGCCGGGCAGTTCGGACTTCTTCGGTTTTCCGGTCGTGGTCGTCTTCGGCAAGGTTCCGCCCTCCTGATCGTGATGTACTGGTCCGCGCCCGCGAGCGGACCCGGACCGATCGGTGGTCGTCCGGTAGGCGCATACCCGCGGATTCGGCATCGACACCGGATTCACCCCTGTGATCGTCACCATCGGTCACCGTGCGGGCAGGGCACAGTTCGCGGGCCGCGCCCGCAACGAATCCGAGCCCTGCGGGGCCGGGCGCACCGGGCAGGGCGGGACGCTGCGACGAGATGCCCGAGCCGGCCGCGACGAAGGCTGCGATCCGCGCGACGTGTGCGTTCCGGGCGTGCTCGCGCCGCTGCCTTTCCGGTCGCCGACCTGCCGGTTGGCGGTGGGCGCGCCGAGGGCGGACGATGGGCGAGCCGGTGGTAGGTTTCGTCTACATTGTGATGAATTATCGACAGATCATCGGGACGGCGGTCGATGCCGCTGGACGGCGGTATCGACGGATCCGGCGCCGGGGCACCGTTTTCGCCTCGCAACGACTCTGGCTGCTTCGTGACACGAATCCGGCTGCGCCGGTGCGTTTTCCGAAACTGCGACTGCACCAGATCTGGCCGGGTCGCCGTCCGGCGTTCGTGGTCGTCCCCGCGGCCGGTCTGGTCGCCGGGAGCGCGGCGACGGTCCTGGTGTGGGCGATTGTCATGATATGGCGGTGGGGCACGGGCCCGTTCGTGGTGACCGTGGGCGCTGCAGGACTGGCGGTGGCGGCCCTGGGATTCGTGGCCGTCGCGCTGGGCATGCTGCGCGAGCTGCTGCCACCTTCGGCGAGGGTGGCCGGATTCGCCGTTCGCCGGTGTTGCGATATCGAACGGGGTGTGGGGGTGCGGGTGAGCCATCCCACCCGGATCGTTCCGCTGGTCTCGATTCTGTCGGGACTCATCGCTTTCGGCCAAGCGTGCTGGTGGGCGCGACGGGACGGGATCAGCGGGCCGTTCCCGTTCTCCGCGCTCGACCACGACCGGGCGCCCGCCGCCCTGGCCGGGTCGGGGGCGCTGGCCGCCGCACTGGTGCTGGTGCTGTTCGCCGCGCGCTGGCGCATCCACATCGAGCTGTACCCGTCGGGGATCCTGCGCCGCAATCCGCTGCTGGACGTGCGCGAGCGGGACCATTTCCTGGCCTGGGACGACATCGCGGGACTGCACACCAGAACGCAGCACGTCGCGTTCTACCTGCGCAAGGGCCCCACCATCGTGCTGCGCCTGACCGACCCGGCGACACCGCCGAACAACCGATTGTTCGACCGCACAGGCGAATTCGGTGTCCCGGCCTACCTGGCACGCTGCGATGCGAACCTTCTGCTGACCCTCATCGAGCACCTCGTCCACGAGCCCGCCGCCCGCCGCCTGCTGGCCGCCCGGGGAGTGCCGAAGTGGTTCAGTACCCACCACCACAATTGCCCGGCACCGCCGGTACCGGTCGACCGCGAACCCGCCGCTCTGGCGGGTTAGGGCGCGGGCCGGGAGCTTCGGTCAGTGCCCGCGGGCGCTCACACTCGCCTGCGGATCGCGTCGAAGATGAGCAGCACGATCACCGCGCCCACGATCGAGCCCAGGAACATGTGGTGGACGGGCGGGTGGATGCTGAACACGTGCGGCTCGAACACCAGGCTGCCCAGGGTGCCACCCACGTAGCTGCCCACGATGCCCACGACGATGGTGGCCAGCCAGCCGATGCGCTGGCGCCCCGGAACCAGCAGACGCGCGATGGCTCCGACGATCAAACCGATGACGATCATGGCGATGATGCCCATGGCATGCTCCCTCGTGTAGGGCGGGTGACAACCCCGTCTCGACGGTAGCAGCCCCACGCGACGGGGTGGTGGCGTCGGCCGGTGCAGCGGACACCGGATCGGTCTGCGCGCGAACGGAATCGATGCGGCGCCTCGGTGGTGCGCGACCGACCACCAGCGGGACGCCCCGGGGACAGTGCCCGGCGGCTACGGTGAGGGCAGGCAACTGATGTTTCAGGGAGCGGAACTGCTGATGGACACCTTCGAGCTGCGCCCGATCGGGCGGGTCGAATCCGGCCTGACCGATCCACGGACCGCACCCCGGCAAGGTTTCGAAGGTGCGCCGCCGAGCAGGCTGGTGCTCGAGCCCGGACTCGGCCCCGCCATGCGGGAGCTGCGGGCGGGAGACCAGGTGGTCGTGCTCACCTGGCTCGACCGCGCGGACCGCGACACCCTCACCGTGCGCCCCCGGCGCGATCCGTCAGCGCCCCTCACCGGCGTGTTCAGCACCCGCTCTCCGCACCGGCCCAACCCGATCGGCCTGCACACCGTGCGGATCCTCGCGGTGGACCACGACACCGCACGCATCGATGTCGCGGACCTGGAAGCGATCGACGGCACACCGATCCTGGACATCAAACCCGTACTGCCGCAGCAGAAATCGCACGATCGCTGACCCGCCCCCGGACGAGCGAGATCATTGTGCCAACCTTTGCCCGCTGTCGGCTCATCACTGCGTGTCACGGCCACCGGCCGTGACCGTGCCGATCGCCCGGCCGCGGTGTCGCGGGGCGGGACCGTCCGCACCGTCGCTGCCGCGGGTATCGCCGCGCCGGGCCGGCGACGACCGATCCAGGCGGCCTGCCCAGCGGCGCCGCAACCGTCGCGGTCTCGGATATTCGGTCGTCGAGATGAGGTGTGTTCGCGCGCAGAATGTTTCGCCGGTGCCGCGGTGAGCGGGCCGCGCGCGCGAGCGCTGGCCGGTGTCGTGGCGGCCGCGGTCGCCGGGTGCATCGCGTGTTCCCCGTCCGGCTCGCCGGGAGCCGGGGACACCCCGGCAGCCGGTGTCACTGTGCCGGCGCCGGGTGCGGACTTCGACTATCAGATCGGCGGGGCCTACCCGCCGCCGCCCGGAGTGCGGGTCGTCGGCCGCGACCACACCGCGCGACCCGCGGCCGGGATCTACAACATCTGCTACCTCAACGCTTTCCAAGCCCAACCGGACAGCGAAGCCGAGTGGGGCGAGCTGGTGCTGCGCGCCCCGGACGGAGCGGTCGTCATGGACCAGGACTGGAACGAGGCGCTGCTCGACCTGCGAACCGCGGCAACGCGTGAGCGCATCGCGGCGAAGGTGAACGCCTGGGTCGACGACTGCGCGGCCAAGGGATATCAGGCCATCGAGCCGGACAACTACGACAGCTTCACACGCTCGCACGGTCTGCTGTCCGACCGCGACGCCCAAGCCTACGTGCGCCTGCTGTCCGCCCACGCGCACGCCCGAGGCCTGGCCGTCGCGCAGAAGAACACCGCCGAACTCGCCGCCCGGCACCGGCAGAACGGCCTGGATTTCGCCATCGCCGAAGAATGCGGCGAGCAGGGCGACTGCGAGGAATACACCGCCGCGTTCGGTGACCACGTCATCGTCATCGAATACACCGCCGCGGGTTCGCGCAATGCGTGCACCCGCTGGGGCCGATCGCTGAGCATCGTCCGGCGCGACCGCGGGGTCACCCCGGCGGGTGCGCCCGGCTACCTGCGCACCGTCTGCTGACCGCGGCGACGCACCCGCGTCGCTGTCCCCGATCCCCTCGGATGCTGGAGTCGGCCTGGCTGGTGATACCCCGGCCCGGGGCCGGAATCCGCGACGGAATGGCTGATCGTCATATCGCTTGCGGGCCTTGTCGGGTCCCGGTAGTAACGGCGCGGAAACCAACGACAATTGCTTGACCAGCAGCGATGGCGGGCTTGCTGGTTCCGAGTTGATGGGTGCTACACGCGCGAGGCGGGGTTTGCAGGAACCGGCCTCAGCCATGTTGGGTTGGTTTCCGCCGGCCACGCCGGAGCGTGTCAGCCGTATGCGCGGATGACTCGGCCGGTGTTGTCGCCTTCGATGCAGTGCAGGTAGTGGTCGACGAGTTCGTCCATCGGCACCGGACGCATGCCAGGGAAGTCCGCGGCAAAGGCGTCGACGGAATCACCGATCATGGTAGGGCTGACCACGTTGATCCGCATACGCCGCGGTAGCTCGATCGCAGCCGAGAGGACGAAGCTGTGCAGCGCACCGCTGATGACGCCGCCGCCGGTGACATGCGGCCACGGCTGGTCGGCGAAGATACCGGATGTCAGGGTGAAGGACGCGCCGTCGGCACAATGATGCTGCCCGGTCAGGACCAGGTCGACTTGCCCGAAGAACTTGGCTCGCATGTTGTCATATAGCGCGGCCGATGTCAGCGCGCTGAACTCGTCGAGCGCACCGTGCGCTGCGATGCTCACGACTCCGTCGATCTGCCCGACCTCGCGGTAGAGGGACTCGATGGTTTCGTGTGAGGTCAGATCGACTCGGACGTCACCCGAGGTGCGTCCGGCCACGACAACGTCATGGCCGTGTGAGTGCAGGGCGGGCACCAACCGTCGTCCGATCGTGCCCGCACCGCCGACAACGATGATTCTCACCGCAGATTCTCCTTCCGAGACCGGGTTGTTGCTGGTTCGAGGCTCCGTGTCAGCAGGGTGAGCGCGTCGGCGTCGGATGTGCCGGGACGCGCGTAGAACAGCCCGATCTGCTGGTCATCGTCGGTCAAAGTGACCGTCTCGTTCGCCAGGTTCACTCGACCGATGATGGGATGGTCCAGCTCGCGCACGTGGTACGAGCAGGTTTGGACGGGTCGCCGCGCCCACATTTTCGCGAACTCCGGGCTGTCGACGGCGAGTTGGCCGACGATCTGTTCGAGCATGTGGTCGGCGGGATGCCGCGCCACCGCCTGATGCAGAGCCGCGACCGTGACCTGCGCTTTGGCGTGCCAGTCGCAATACAACGCGCGGTGATGGGGATCGAGGAACAGCATACGAGCGATGTTCGGCCGGACCTTCGTGTCCGGGGCGTCGAAGTCGACATGGCCGGCCAGCAGAGCGTGACCGAGACGATTCCACGCGAGGACCTCGGCACGGTGGTCGATCACGATCGCCGGTATTCCAGAGATGACCTCGAGCAATTCCCGTATCGAGGGCCGCACCCTGCTTCTGCGGGAACGAGAGCGAGCCGGCCGTCTCGGCGCGGCGAGAGTCCGCAGATGCTCGTGCTCGGCGGAATCGAGCCGCAATGCCGCGGCCAGCGCGTCGATGACCGCAGCGGACGCGCTGTCGCTGACCCCTTGTTCGAGTCGCGTGTAGTAGCCGACACTGACACCGGCCAGCTCAGCCAGCTCTTCTCTGCGCAGCCCCCGGACTCGCCGATGAGTGAAGCCAGGTTCGATACCGGCCTCTTGTGGAGTCATCCGTTCGCGGCGGCTGCGCAGAAACCCGCCGAGATCGTTCGCTCGTGTGTTGGCCACCAAACCATCATCGTGTCGGTCACCAGCGTCTGCCTGCCCCAAACATGGGTACCCTCGCCGGCCTTCCGCGCGGTATGTGCGCATCCTGCCGGGCCTGCCAACCTCAGATTCCATGTAGCCGAGCACACCCGCAGCCCGAACCGACAACACGGCACAAGTGCTGGTCAAGCCCCATTGTCGTTGTTTTCGCGCGGTTGCCCCTTGTCGGTGCCTGCCGATCATCAGAGGGGCGAAGCCCGTCTCGTCCGTGCCGTCACGCAGGTCGGTGGACGGTTCTGTATGCGGGCTTGCCCCACAGCCGGATCGGACTTCGGCGGGGAAGGTGCTGCGCGAGCGCACCTCGGTCCCGCACTCGGCCGGGACAACCGGTGGGGACGGACTCGGTGACGCTCTCGCCGTCCGGCTGCCTGCGCCCGGACGGGCGCACAGGCGCACCCCGCGGCCGCACGGTGGCGCGCTGGCCTGCCGGTGCGGGTGCGCAGGTGGCGACACTGCCGATGCCGGTTGCGGTGGCCGCTGGTGACAGGTGTCGAGAGGCTGTCCGGCAGGCGGCTTGCCGCAACGGGCGCATGGTGCCGCACGACCGGGGTAGTACCCCGGCGCGGGCACCGCACCTCCCGAACAGAGCCCGGCAGCGACTGTGCGGCGCAATCCCCGGGCGGTGTGCTGCCCGCGAGCAAGCTGCATCGGCCGCTGACAGGTAGGAGCGCGTTGTGAGTACTTATGTGACCACGAACCCGTCCACCGGCATCACCGAGCGTGAATTCCCGGGATTGCCCGATGACCGGATTTCCGATATCGCCGACCGTGCCGCCGAGGGATTCCGGTCCTGGCGGCGCACACCCGTGGCCGAACGCGCCGCTGCCCTGGCCCGGACCGCCGAGCTGTACGAGAAGCGGTCCGCCGAGCTGGCCGCGGCCGTCACCCGGGAGATGGGCAAGCCGATCACGCAGGCGGCCGAGGAGGTGCAACTGGCCGCGGACATCTATCGCTGGTACGCCGAGCACGGCCCCAAACTCATGAGCACCGAGCAGCTCGACCCGCAGGGCGCGCAGGAATCGGTGGTGCAGACGCTGCCGATCGGCCCGCTCGTGGGAGTGATGCCGTGGAACTACCCGTACTATCAGGTCGCGCGTTTCGCGGCGCCGAACCTGTTGCTGGGCAACACGATCGTGCTCAAGCACGCGTCGATCTGCGCCGCCTCCTCCGAACTCATCGCCGACATACTGCACACGGCGGGAATTCCCGACGACGTATACATCAACGTGTACGCGAGCGCGCAGCAGATCGCGGAGCTCCTGGCGCATCCGGCGATCCGCGGAGTGTCGCTGACCGGGAGCGAGAAAGCCGGGGCCTCGGTCGCCGCGGAGGCGTCGAAGAATCTGAAGAAGTCGGTGCTCGAACTCGGCGGTTCGGACCCGTTCATCCTGCTGGACACCGACGATATGGCCGAAACCGCCAAGATCGCGGCGCGGGCGCGACTGGCCAACGCGGGCCAGGCCTGCAATTCGCCCAAACGCTTCATCGTCCTGGACGAACTCTACGACGACTTCGTGCGCAGCCTGGTCGGCGAATTCGATCGCGCGGTCGTCGGGGACCCGGCCGACCGCGACACCGAAGTCGGCCCGCTGTCCTCGGTGTCCGCACGGGACACCGTCGCCGACCAGATCAGCACCGCCGTGCGGCAGGGCGCGACCCTGCACACGGGCGGCTCACCGGGCGGCGGCGACGGCGCGTTCCTCGACCCGGCGGTCCTGACCGGCATCACCCCGGGAATGGACGCCTACTCCGAGGAGATCTTCGGCCCGGTGGCCATGGTGTACCGGGCCTGCTCGGTCGATGACGCGGTCCAGCTCGCCAACGATGTCGGCTTCGGGCTGAGCGGGTCGGTGTGGAGCGGCGACCTCGAACGAGCCGAGCAGGTCGCCGACCGCCTCGACGTCGGCATGGCGTACGTCAACGAGCACGGAACGACGTTGCCCGGCCTGCCCTTCGGCGGGGTCAAGCGTTCGGGCTACGGACGCGAGCTGGCGCGCTGGGGCATGGGCGAGTTCGTCAACGTCAAACTCCGGCGCACCTCGGTGCGCTAGCCGCATCGCCCGCGCAGGTGCGCGGCGCATCGCGGATACCGCCCACCGCAGCACCCTCCGGTCCGGCCGGGCGCTGGCGATTGGTTGTGAAAGCGTTGCGGCCCAAGGGTTTTCACGGTGGCACATGGTCCGCGCGGGCGGCTGGTGCCGAAACGGTTCGGCGGCGACCGGAGCACGGCGGGCGGTCGAGTCGAGTCGCACGGCGTCGTATCCGAGGGGCGGCATACCCGCGACGACGAGCAGGCCCGGGCCGGTCAACGGTGCGGCGCCGAGCAGGTCCCGCAGCAGCGGCAGATGGCAGATACAGCGCGGCCGGTCGCAGCACCAGCGCGGCGGCGACCGCCACCCGCAGCATCGGGTTCGCCAGTGAGCGTTACTCGCGATGTCCCCGCCGCGGCGGAAGGTATCGACGATTTCGAGCTTCTGGGCCGAAGTGGGCATACACCCGCGCCCGGCAGAGCCCGCCCGGCTCCAGCACGGCAGTCCACTGCGGCGTCCGCGGCACCGATGCTGCCGACCTCGGTGGTGATCGCGTGGACGGTGCAGCAGACCGGGAACGGGTCGGGGACTTTGTCCTCTTTGTGCGGGTGGCGGGGTGGAGTGATGGTGAGGGAGTCATGTCGGTCGAGCAGGAGGCACACCATGACCACAGCCAAGGACATCATGCACCCGGGCGCCCAGTGGATCTCTCGTGCGGACACACTCGCGCGCGCGGCCCGGTTGATGCGTGAACTCGATATCGGCGCACTACCGATCAGCGATGAGAACGATCGGTTGTGCGGGATCATCACAGATCGCGACATCGTCGTCAAAGGTATTGCCGCCGGGCGTGATCCGGCGCGCACGACCTGCGCGGAGCTGTGCGAGGGCACGCCGCGCTGGGTCGATGCCGATACCGGCGTCCAGGACGTTCTGCGCGAACTCGAGGCCCGCCAGATCAAGCGGCTGCCGGTCATCGAGAACAAGAAACTGGTGGGCATGATCAGCGAGGCCGATATCGGCCGGCACCTGAGCGAGCAGGAGATCGCCGAGTTCGTGGAGAGCGTGTACGCGGGGCAGTAGCCCTGATGCGGTGCGCGATCGCGCGCTGCGCGGCGCGGGAGGGCTCGGATGGATGTGCATCGCCTGGCATCGGCATCGGTGGTGGTGGGTGTCGATGGATCGGCCGGCGCCGATCTGGCCCTGGACTGGGCGGCCGGGGTGGCCGCACAGCGCGGGCGCTCGCTGCATATCGTCTGCGGGCTCGGGTTGGCGCGGGCGCGTCGCGAATCGACCCACTACGCCGCCTGGCTCGGCTCGGTCCAGCACGGGTTGCGCGCGAAAGCGGCGGCGATCGTCGAGCATTCGCGGTGCGGCGCCCTGGCCGCCCAGCCGGATTTGCGGGTGTCGACCGAGGTTTCCGAGGCCACCCCGGCCGAGGTGCTGGTGCGGCTCAGCGCCGCGGCGTACCTGGTGGTTCTGGGCGCCGCCGGGGCGAGTGGGTTCGCCGGGCACGTGGGGTCGGTCGTGCTGCGGGTGCTCGCTCACGGGCAGGGCACGATCGTGGTGGTCCGCGCCGATCCGGGCGCGAGCGACCGGCTGCCCGGCGCGGGACCGGTGGTCGTCGGCGTGGACGGCAGCCGCGCCGGCGACGCGGCGGTCGGCGTGGCCTTCGGCGAGGCCGCCGAACGCGATACCGGCCTGCTGGCGGTGTACGCGTGCCACGACCTCAACTCGGGGTTGTACGCGGCGGACCCGTACGTGCTGTACTCGGTGCCCGAAATCGAGGTCAGCGGGCAGGCGGTACTGGCCGAACGACTGGCCGGCCGGCACGGGGAATATCCGGACGTGCCGGTCACCCGCCAGGTGCAGATGTCCGATCCTGTTACCGCCCTGCTGGATTCGGCGAAATCAGCGCAACTGCTGGTGGTCGGAAGTCGCGGCCGCAACGGATTGCTCGGCGCGCTGCTGGGCTCGACATCGCATTCCCTGGTGCAGCACGCGCAGTGCCCCGTCATGGTCGTGCACCCGCCGGAACTGTGACTCGCACGGCCCCGGGACCTACGTCACCCCGGGGTGAAGACTCGGTGCCCTAGGGGCGCCGATGGCGCAGCGGTGAGATCGGAGTGAGCGTTTCCCACCACATAGTCGAGGAGTGATCATGAACGTACTTCCTGTCCATCGCCCTGGTTCGCTCTTCCCTGACCTCAGCGACTGGTGGGGCGGGCTGGCGCCGATGCTGGGCGGGCATGTCATGCGGGTGGAGGAGTCACTCGACGAGCGGCATTACGTGGTTCGCGCCGAGATCCCCGGCATCGACCCGGCCAAGGATGTGGAGGTGTCCGTGCACGGCGGGTTGCTGACCATCAAGGCCGAGCGCAGCGAAAGCCATGAGCACGACGGGCGTTCGGAGTTCAGCTACGGCACGTTCGAGCGCACCGTCTCCCTGCCCGAAGGCGCGCAGGAAGATGCTATCGACGCCAGCTACGCCAAGGGAATCCTGTCGGTGACCGTTCCGCTGAGCGAGCCGAAGCAGAAGACCACCAAGATCGAGGTCAAGTCGGCCGAGTAGCCGCGGCGCGCGGCGGTAGCAGACCTTCGATCACCCGGCGCAGCGTGTCGACGCTGCCGTATTCGCCGAGCCGCAATGCGGTGTTGGTGGCGTTGAGGGCGGCCTCGAGCTGGAAGACGGTCAGTTCGATATCGGTCGGCGCAAGCTGGTGACCGGTCGCGGCGTGTTCGAGTTGCCCGGCCAGGGTGTCGAGCCAGTCGCGGCGCTGTCGCACCAGCGCGTCCCGGACCGGTCCGGGGTGGCTGTCGAACTCCGGCAGATTGGCGTTCCAGAAGCAGCCGCCGGGAAACAGCGGCTGCTCGACGTAGCCGATCCAGTGTTCGAGCAGGGCTCGCAACCGCGGCATGCCGGGCGGCGTTTGCTGTGCTGGGCGGATGACCGCATCGATGAACACCGTGCGTGCGGTTTCCACCGTACTCAGCTGCAGGCTCTGCTTGGTGCCGAACAGTGTCTGGATTCCCGCCTTGCTGAAGTCGAGGTCCTCGGCGAGGCGCCCGAAGCTGAGCGAGCCGAGACCGTCCAGCGATGCGACGTCGACCGCATGGCGGGTGATGAGTCGGCGCGAGCGCGCCCCGCGCTGCCGCCGCCGATCGGTGTCCGGGTCACGGGGGGAGGGGTCGTGCTCGGACATCGGCGGGTGGCCTCTCGGTACTCGGGAACCGGCGCGCAACTCTGCTCACAGCACCTGCTCGACACGGTAGGCCACACCACCGTCGACCAGGTATCCCGTTCCGACCGCGACGACGTCGTTGAGCCAGGCATAGCGGGTGGATCCGGTTTCGAACAGCGGGTTCGTGCGGAAGTAGTACCGCGCGGGGTCCACCCCGTGCCGGGTGGCCGGATCTGCCATCTCGGCGCGCACGTCCGCCGGGGTCACCCAGCGGCCCTGATAGGTCATGTACAGCAGCTCGCCATCGTCGGTGCGCAGCGTCAGGCGCACATCGAGCAGCATCGTGCCATCGGGCCGGAACAGTGCCCAGTCACCGCCGCCCGCGAGCACCTCGCCGCGCAATCGCGGGCCGGTGAATGATCCGCCCGCAGCGCCGTAGAGCACACGTCGGCCCACCGGGCCTCGGCCGCCGAATCCCAATGGGACATCCAAATCCACTACGATGTCGAAAAGCTTTGCGGTCCTGACTGTTTCGACAGGCTTGACGCGGGTTTGGGCGGTCATCCCCGGGCTCCTTCCAGATCGGCGGTGCCGAACAGGGTGCGGCGCACCGCGTCGGTGGACACCCCTGACTGGGCGCACAGGACGGACAGGTCGAAGAAGAACCGTTCACCGGCGATCAGGTCGTCGGCGAAGGTGAATGCGATGAATACCGGCAGCTCGGCCCGCACGCCATTCGGGGTGACCCCGAACCTGTTGCCCGTCATGGTCATTCGTGCGGTACCCCAGCAAACGAGCGTCTCCCCGTCGTCGGCGTGACCCGCCGGCTCGACCTGGTAGTCCGGAAAGGACGCGAAGAACCGCGCAAGAGCCCGCTCGTTCTCCGCCCAGCCGTGAGCCGTGGTGCCGAACGCCGGGCTTTCCAACACCATGTCGGGATGCAGCAGGCGCATCGCGGCTGGCAGATCCTGCCTGCTTTTCGCCACAGCCAAAGCCTGTGCCAGTTCGAACATACGGTGGCTGTCCATGCTTGTCGTCCTCTGCCGGCTCGTCCGTCTGGGTGCGGGGACGTCCCGCGAAACAAAGCATACATACGACCGTATGTTTTTTCCAGGGCGTGATCGCCGCGACCGGATTCCCGCCATGGCCACGTCGTCCGGCATCACCCCTCGCCGGGGCCCTGACCGGTGCGGAACGCGTCGATATTGCGGGTGCACCACTCGGTGAAGGATCGGGGTCGGCGACCGAGAAGACGTTCGATGGTGTCGGTGCGGAATCCGGTGGTGTTCCGGCGCATGAGGGTGAAGCCCTCCAGGATGGCCGCGGCCAGCGCCGGGGGTGCGCCGTTCGGGTATCGGGACGCGACGGCCTGCTCGGGAGTGGCGGCCTCGCGTACCGCGATCTCGTGGCCGATCGCCGCCGCGATGACCGCGATCTGTTCGGCGATGGTGAAGGTCTCCTCGCCGGTGAGGTAGTACTCCTGGCCCTCATGGGTGTTCTCGACCAGAGCCTTGGCCGCGACCGCGGCGATATCGTACGGATCGACCGGCGCGTAGCGGCCGGGCCCTGTCGGGTCGTCCACGACGCCTCCGGCGCGGATCGCGGGCGCCCATTGCAGCGCGTTGGTCATCAAGCCGCCCGGCCGCAGGATCGTGTACGGGATGCCGGAGGCTTTCACGATGGTCTCGCGTTCGTGATGCCAGCGCCCCATTGCCGGGATCGGGTCACCCATCACGTTGTAGGACGACAGCAGTACGATCCGGCCGACCCGGGCCGCCCGCGCCGCGGCGACCATGTCGCGAGTGTGTTCGAGCCCGGTCCCGGGCACGAGCAGAAACAGGCGATCGACACCGTCGAGTGCGGGTGCGTATGTGCTCGGGTCATCCAGGTCGCCGACCGCGCGGTGCGCGCGCCCGGGAACGCGCTCCGCGCGTCCCGGATCGCGGACGAACACGCGGAACTCGACGTCCTCGGCGGCAAGGGCCTGCACGAGTTCGCTACCGATGTTCCCGGTCGCTCCGGTGAGCAGTATCATCACAACTCCATTCGTTAGCCGTCTATCGAAAAACGATAGACGGCTAACGATCTGATGGCAACCGCGCTGCCCATCGCAGTGTCGTCCCGGCCCAGGAGGCTCGATGCCCACATTTCTCGACATCCACAGCCGGACCTCGAAGCTGTTGCGGTCACTGGTGGAACGCAGCGTTCGCCCGTACGGGCTGTATCCGGGCCAAGATCTGGTCCTCGGCGTGCTCTGGGAACGCGACGGTCGCACCCCCGGCGAGGTCGCCGCCGCGCTGAACGTCACCACGCCCACGATCGTGAAAATGGCCAACCGCATGACCGAGGCCGGGTTGTTGACCCGGCGCGGCGACCCCGCGGACAACCGGCTCGTCCGGCTGTGGCTCACCGGCAAAGGCCACGACCTTCGAGAGCGCGTCGAATCGAGCCGCACCTCGCTGGAGAATCTGATCACCGCCGATCTCACCGACACCGAACGCCGATACCTGCTCGCCGCGCTCGGGAAGATCCATCACTCCGCGACCCGCCTGCTGGAACAGCCGCACATCTGACAGCGGCGCAGGCCCGGTCCGGCCACCGCTGCGGGCGATCCTGTCGGGTCCTCGGCAGCCGGGCGTGCGGCGACCTCCATACCGAAATCGGTGATCAATCGGCGCAACTCGTCGCCGGCCCGCTGCGCCGAATCGCGCCGAAGACATCCGCCGGATCGTCTGCGGAGCTGAAATCCCTTGCGCGCCTGGCGATGTGGACGAGGCCTGCTCGCACCGCGGCGGAGCCGCGCCGAGCCGCGGCCAATGCCTGCGCGACGGCGCGGCCGGGTGCATGCTGTCACCGGAGGCGGCAGGCGATCCGGGGCAGGAGGAGCAGCAATGCGGAGCCGATTTTTCGCGGTGTGGTACAGCCTCCTCATGAGCGGCGCCGAACCGGTCCTGGTCCGGCCGGTGCGTGCCGGGCTGCTGACCTGCGCGCGCGGGAACTTGCTGATCGTCGGGCTTGGGCCCGGTCATGACCTGTGCTACCTGCCGACCGCGGTCACCGCGGTGACCGCGGTCGAGCCGAACCCGGTGATGCGGCGCGTGGCCGCACGCCGCGCGCGCAAGCTCGGCGTCGAACTGCACCTGATCGACGGCGTCGCCGAAGCGCTGCCGTTCGCCGACGACGCGTTCGACACGGTGCTCTCACCGTTCCTGTTGTGCAGCGTCCGCGACGTCGCGGCCGCCCTCGCCGAGTTCCGCAGGGTGCTGCGGCCGGACGGTGAGCTGCTCGTGCTCGAACACATCCGCGCCGCCGACGGCACCCTGCTCGGCCGTCTGCAGGACCTGACCGAATCGCCGTGGCACGCACTCGCCGACGGCTGCCGTCCGAACCGGCGAACGAACAACGACTTGGCCGCTGCCGGATTCGACGTCTCGGCTCTGGCCACCGGAACCTTTCCGCTGCCCACCCACATCTCGCGCTATCTGGTCGGTCGAGCACCCATCGCGCCACAGCCCGCCCGCACCGCCGACACGGGCCATTCGATCCGCTGATCGTCGCGGCGCGCACGATGATCGGGCGAAGGTCCAGCCGGTGCTCTACCGCGCCGGCGCGGGCCCGGCACCCCGCCGGGCCCACCCGGTCACGAGTCGACAGCGCCGGCCATCGACTTTCCCGGCAGGTCGATCTTCTCGAGCCGGGCCACCGCGTTGTCGGTGAGCCACCGCGCCTGCTCGTCGCTCATCGCGATGGCCGCGTATCCGACGCTGAGCTCGAGGCCGCCGAGCCGCTCGTCGGCGATCACGAACAGCGATGGGCCGAACATCTCGAGCGACACCGCCCTGGTGATGTCCTCGAGCGTGTAGGCGCCGTACTCGGCCCGGAGGCCGGACTCGCCCGCTGTGGTGACCGCGAGCCCGTCGACGCGCCGGTGGTTGCGCAGTGTCGGGACGATTTCGTGCCGGTACACCTCCCGATCGGGAAATTTCATGATCGAAGCGGACTCGGGGTCCTTGGCCAGCGTGGCGATCAGCTTGAACGAGACGTCGCGGGCGGTCGCCCAGAAGTCGCCGGTGATCGGATGCTCGGTACGCAGGATGTCGACATAGCAGCCGCAGGTCTCGGGCGGGAGCGTGAGCGTGCTGAGGCGGCGGAGGTCGACCGTGCTCAATACGGTCATGACCTCGAGCCGGTACCGCTGGGCGATGGCGTGCAGGAACGCGGCGGTCACCGCGCCGTGCAGCGTTGTGCGGTTGGCTTTGATCGCATTCGCGAGCGTGGCGGTCGTGGTGGGCCCGAGGTGACGGGTCAGCACTCGCGTTTGTTTCTTCGCACCGCGCACCCTCTGCTTGGGTAGCCGGATTGCCGGGATATAGGGCGGCCTTTCGCTGCCCGAGTTCTTGCCCCGCCCGGATTTGCTGGGCACACCGGCCTCGATCGGCGGCGGCAAGCCGGCGTGGCGCGGCGGTCTGCGTTGCGCCACGGCCGGATCGGCGAGGAATTCCAGCAGCCGGCCAGCGAGCATATCGGCGGACTGCGCATCGAGCGTCGCGTGATCGGCGCAGATCAGCAGGTGGTTGAACTCGGCGTCGGGCGATTGCCGCACCAGCGTTATCCGCAGGCGCGGATGGTTGCCCTTCCGAATCGGTGTGCGGATCTCGGCCGCGAAAACCTTGCGCCAAGCATCCGGGTCGGTGTCATCGAGCACCCGCAACGGGATCTGCGGTGTGCCCTCGGTGTCGAACCAGCCTTGCCGGTAGGCGAAGGGCGGCAGCGGGCGCCAGACGATCGTGCCGTAGCGGATATGCGAGCGAAGGATCGGGTGCTGGGCCTGCAGCCAGGCCAGCGCGCGCCGCACCAGCGCCGGATCGAGACGGCCGCGCAGGTGCAGCACCTGCAGGGTGATCAGCCCGCGATGGGCATGCAAATGGTTGAGCAGTTGTTCCCGTTCGCCCAGCGGGCGCGTTTCACCCACGCTGTCCTCCCATGTTCGAACACCATTTCGGGAAGCGATGAAATTGGCTATTATGCTGACGACATAAAGGACTCGGGTGATGAGCGATATCGAACAACCGATTATCGATTATATCTCCGCGATGACGGCCGAGGCCGGCGCAGGACCGGTTGATCGCGAGACCCCATTGCTGGAGCTGGGCCTGCTGGATTCGATCAGTCTGGTAAAGCTGGTGCATTTTCTCGAGGAGCGATTCGAGATCAGCATCCCGGACACCGAGATACGGGCGGAGCTGTTCGAATCGCCCGCGAAACTGGCGGCGTATGTTTCGCAGCGAGCGGCTCAGCCCGCATGAAGCTCGCGCAGCCGTGCCCGCAGCACCTTGCCGGCCGCGCTGCGCGGTAACGCGTCGACGAACACGATCTCGGCCGGGACCTTCTGCGCCGACAGCCTCGCGCGCACATGGCGAATCAACTCCCCGGCCGACACATCCGCCGCCTCGACGACGAACGCGACCAGGCGATTGCCGGTGCGCGGGTCCGGCAGGCCCGCCACCGCGGCCTCGGCGACAGCGGGCGAGGACATGAGCGTTTCCTCCACCTCGAGCGGGTCGACCTTGTAGCCGGATACCTCGATCAGCAGCTTGCTGCGGCCACGGATGAAGATACGACCTTCCTCATCGAGACAGGCCAGATCGCCGGTCCTGAACCAGCCCTCGTCGAACGCCTCGGCATCGGCCGCGGGATCGTCGAGGTAGCCCCGCATGAGCGAGGACGATCGCAATTCCAATTCGCCGACGGATGCGCCGAATTCGCTGTCGAACGGAACGATGCGGACCTCGCCGTCGCCCGCCGGCCTGCCCACCGACGCCCAGGTCGCATCGGGATCCGCGGAGTTGTTGTGCGAGAACATACTGGCCTCGGTCGAGCCGTAATCCTGACGGAGTGTGACACCGAAACGCTCGCGCCACACCTCGAACACGGACCGCTTCATCGCCGCGCCGCCGGAAAAGGCCAGGCGCAGTGCGAGATCGAAACTTCCGGGCCGGCCGGCGATGATGTCGTACATCGCCGGAACGGCGCCCATGACGGTGACGCGCTCGCGGACCATGGTGTCGAGCAGCTTCCCGCGCGAAAGCGCCAGCGGCAGGCGATCGCTCCAATAAAGCGTCGTCCCGCCGCCGGCCACGGTTTGGGTAGCGCCCAGCAGGAAGCCCATCGAGAAGTTGCCCGGCAGTATGTCCAGCACGATATCGCCGGGCTGAATCTCCCACGCTCTGCTGGCTCGTTCGGCATCCGCGATGAGCTCGGCATGGGTGTGCGGCACCACCTTGGGCAACCCGGTCGAGCCGGACGAGAAGAGATAGAGCGCGGTCGTATCGTCCGGCACCCTCGGCAGCTGGACGGATGCACCCGCTTCGGGCAGGGCAGCGGTCGAGAACAAGGGAATGCCGGGCGCGGCATCGGCGATCAGCGTCTCGGCGGCGGCAACCAGGCCCGGAACCGCGATGACGGCCTCGGGGCCGGCCTTTCGCGCGAGCGTGGCAAGTTCGGATCGCGTGGCCGCCTCGCCCAGCGGCACCGCGACGGCGCCGATGGCGAAAAGCGCGTGGGCGGTGAGGAAAAGATCGGGTGAGTTCGGGATCAGCAAGACCACCGGATCGCCGCGTGCGATGCCGCGGTCCACCAGACCGCGGGCGAGTCGGGCGATCCGCTCGACCAGAGCGGCGTAGGGGGTGAATACCTCACCCTGCCGCAATCCGCTGGTTATCGGTGCTCGCGCTGTCGACGTGAGCAGATTGTCGTAGATCATCTCTACTCCGCGAGAGCATTTCTATCAGAGAGGATAGGAGCGGGATAACGCATCGACAAGGCACCGGCGAGGACGCCGGGGGGCCGGGAATCTCCGTCCGTTGGCTCGGCCTCATGACGGCCATCGAAATTCGTTCTCGCCGAAAGAATTCGATGTGCGCGGAAATGCGTATCTAGTCCGGAGCGCGGCCGAATCGGAACCGGCGGCGGCCGAAGTTTACCTGTCAACCATCCAGGTATGGTGCACGAGCGCGGGTATCCGAACCGCGGCCGGGGCCGGCGCAGACGTTGGCGGGCGTATATCGATGCGGCGCGCCTGCTGCACGAAGCGATGCAGCGGCAGTTGGCCCGCGACAGCGGGATCGGATTCGCGGACTTCGAAATTGTGGTGGCGTCGTCCGAGGCTTCCGATCGGCGATTGCGGATGGCCGATGTCGCCGAACGGATCATGACGGTCCGCGGTGAGGTCAGCCGCGCGCCGGCCCGGCTGGTATGCCGGATGGGCCGAGAAGGTCACCTGTGCGGACGACGGTCGTGGCGTGTGGGGCGGTGCCGACCCGGGTGGCCAGCACCTGGACCCGGCTGTGGCGCAGCGGGCCGCCGACCGATAATGATCGACCGGGAAACTACCCGGGGTACGGTCGGGAGTCGCCGCGAGATCCGGCGAGAGGAGTGGGGTCGATGAACGAGAGCGAGCAGCGGCGTTCCGCGGAGGGAGAAACCATGCGCGGGCTCCTGCGGGAGAAGTACATGTCACCGCGCGGCGCCGCGTGCGCATCCACCGCGCGCGGGCTGCACCACACGGCGCTGGTGTCCTCGGACGTCGAACGGACGGTCCAGTTCTATCAGGATCTGCTCGGCTTCCCGCTGGTCGAGCTGATCGAAAACCGCGACTACCCGGGCTCGTCACACTTCTTCTTCGATATCGGCAACGGAAACCTGCTGGCGTTCTTCGACTTTCCGGGTCTGGACCTCGGCCCGTACCAGGAGGTCCTCGGCGGCCTGCACCACGTGGCGATCAGCCTCGAACTGTCGCAGTGGGAGAGGCTGCGGGACAAGCTGACCGAAGCCGGGATCGAATTCGTCGAGCACAGCCGGGTTTCGATGTACTTCCGCGATCCCGACGGCGCGCGGATCGAGCTGATCGCCGACCCGCTGGGGCAGATGTACGGAAGCCGGATTCTGTAAGTGCGCTCGGACGCCCGCACGCCTGGTGGCCCGTTGCGGCACATGGACGGTGAGCAGTTGCACGCCCTCGTCGCCGCGGCGGTGAAGCACTGGCATCCGCGGGTTCGGATACAACGCGCGTCACCCTGCTCGGGGACGCGGTTCACGCCATGAGCCCCGCCTCGGATCCGGAGCGTGCACCGCACTGCGCGATGCCGCCGGTCCGGGCGAGGCACTGACCACCGCGGCCGGCGGCGATCCGGACGCTGCCCTGCGTGACTACGAACAACACATGTTCGACTACGGATTCGCCGCGGTGCGGGAAGGCGCGGCGAACGATTGCTGGGCCAGAAGCCTCTGCCGGTGCGGTAATTTCTCCGTTCGCCGAGACCGGTGATCATTCGCGCGGGAAGAAGATTCAGTCGGCGATCCGGCGCGCCGCGCGATCGGGCAGGACCCCGGCCGCGACGAGTTCGTCGTAGATCCGCTGCTGCTGACCGTCCAGGTTCGAGTACAGCATGTCGTAGGCGCGCTCCTGCTCGGCGAGCACCGCGACGGGGTCCCAGTCGTCGCCGAGCGCCTCGAGGACAGCGCTGCGACGTCGCGCCTCGTCCATCGTGAGGTCGTAGGCGAAATTATGGTCGGCCATCCGGCATCTCCAACCGAGTGTTATCCGAGTGAATGGTCTTCGGAGACCGGCAAATTGACCGCAATGGCCCGCATCCGTTCTGCAAAGCTCACCGGCGCAAAGAATCCAGCGCCGGGCGAACCGCGATCTGCCGAATCTCGATCACTTCGGGTGGGCCAGGTTCTGGACGCCGGTGATCGAATCGATGATGTTCTTGATGGTGGAGGTTCCCTCATCGAGGGCCGAACTGCCCGAGTCGAGCGTGGCGGAGCCGGTGGACGAGCCTGCCGAACCCGAGGACGAGCCGCTATCGGACGAGCCCGAGGCCAGGCCGGCGGAACCGGTGGCGGCGGAAGGAGCGGAGGGAGCGGCGGAGGCCATGGCGACCGGGCCGAAGAACAGCGCGGCGGCGGACAGGGTGGTGGCGGTAGCGGCGAGGGCCTTGCGACGGTTCATGTATGGAGCTTCCTTTCACAGTGGGGTAACGACACCATCACGGCATCTGCCAGACAGGTTATGAAACTGAAATCTATATAGCCACTGATTGTTATGTGGCGATAATCACCGTTAATATTTGGCTAACGGTTTTTTGTGTGCAGATTTCATTAGTTGATCTTCGTTTTCCGGTGTGTATTTCATGATCGAATTCCGCCGGTATTCCGCCGTCGCCGCGTATCGGCATGCGGCCGATACGATTTCGCCGGCGCGGCGCTCGATCACGGCGTGACCGCGGTCGGCGCGGCCCGCTCGCCGAGGGCGCCATGGCCGGGGGATACCCGAACCCGCTCGACCCCGGCGGCGTCTTCACCGCCACCCCGCTCCCCGCACCCGGCCGGTGAGCGCCCGATCCTCGCCGTGACTGTCCGGACGTGGGGAAAGCGAAGCGTGCGGGCCATGTGCGACACCGAGGCGAGCGTCGCCGCGAATACAAGCACATCCCCTGCTGACCACCGGCAAGGACTTCACAGGCCGCGAGTGCGAGGCATGCTGGGCGAGCGTCGGGATCGGCCGGCTCGAAGGACTCTGCGCATGCCTCCACCCGCCCCGCACGCGACTCCGGGCCGCCGGTTGGTGCGCCGGCGCGATCCGAGTGTCGGCGAACGCGGTCGGTGGCCGGAACCCTCGCCAACTCATGAATGAACGTGGTTCAGCTCGGGCCTTCTGGTCGGGGCGTGTTCTCGTTACCATCGGTAATTGAACTGAACTCAACTCAACTGGAGGGTCATGTCCACGCCATTGGTCGCCGCGGGGGAAATCCGCTGGCCCCGGTCCGAACCGGCCGGGTTCATACCCGGTCCGGAGCAGTCCGCCCTGCGTGAGTCCCTGCGCGCGCTGCTGAGCAAACACGGCGGTATCACCCGGGTTCGCGAAGCCTCGTCCACGGAACGCGGGTTCTCGGCATCGCTGTGGCGGGCGCTCGTCGACGACATGTCGGTCACCGCGCTCGCCGCACCCGAGGATCGGGGCGGGCTGGGATACGGGGTGGCCGAACTGGCGACGATTCTCGAGGAGTGCGGGCGCGCATTGGTTTGCGAGCCGGTGTACAGCTCCGCCGTGCTGGGCGTACAGGCTCTGCTGCTGACCCGCCCCGGCGACGACGACCTCCTGGCGGGCGTACTGGCCGGTGATCTGCTGGCCACCGTCAGCGATCTCGATGCCGCCACGGACGATCTGCGCGCTGCCCGGACGTCGGCCGGATGGATCCTGGACGGTACCGTCACCCACCTCACCTGCGGCGGGACCGCCGATGTGATCGTCGCGTCCGCGGACTGCCCGGACGGCCCCCGCCTGGTCGCCCTGCGTCCGGGCCCAGACTGCGTGAGAATCGAGCGTACGGTCCTGGATCCCACCCGCCGGCAGGCGGACGTGACGCTGCGGGGTTGCGCTGCCGTCGCGCTCACCGAACCGGAGCAGACCGCCGCGGCGGCCACACGCTTGCGCGACCTCGCCACGCTCGCCCTCGCCAGCGAGAACACCGGCATCGTCGACATGCTGCTCGAAATGACCGTGGCTCATACCTCGACGCGCCGCCAGTTCGGCCGGGCGATCGGCTCCTTCCAGGCGGTCAAGCATCGGCTCGCCGATCTGCTGGTGCTGCTCGAGCGTGCGCGATCGGCCTCCCGATATGCGGCTGCGGCCTTCGCCGAGGATCCGGATGCGGCGAGGCTGGCGGTTGCGGTGGCCGGTGCGGTGTGCACCGACGCGGCGGTCCAGGCGGCGGCCGAGGCCGTGCAGTTGCACGGCGGAATTGGCTTCACCTGGGAGCATCCCGCCCATTCCTATTTCCGCCGGGCCATGGGAAACGAAGCGGCACAAGGGGGTTCCCGTGCGCACCGCAGCACGATAGCCGCCCTCGCCGGGTTGTGAGCGGTGGCGCCGCCCCACCGGAACCCGGCGGTGACGCGTATTGACGCCGGTGATTCCAGCCGGTAAAACTGAAGTGAATCCAGTTCAGGAAACTCTCCCCGATCGAAAGAGGCCACATGATCGACACCGACCACATCGTGCTCGAGAAGGACGGCGACATCGCCCGGGTCTGGCTCAACCGCCCGCACAAGAAGAACGCCGTCACCACCGAACTGCTGCACCGGCTCGACGAGATCATCGTGGAGGTCGACAACGACCCCGAGCTGAAGCTGCTCGTGCTGCGCGGACGCGGTAATACCTTCTGCTCGGGCTTCGACCTCGACGAACTGCGCGCGAACTACGTCGGCAAGACCACCTCCATGGACGTGGCAGTGCTCTCGGCGAAGGTCTGCGACCGCCTGTACTCGATGAACACCCCATCGCTCGCGGTGCTGGAGGGCTATGTCACCGCGGGTGGTTTCGAGCTGATGATCTCCTGCGACTTCGCCGTCGCGGCCGACGATGCCAAGATCGGCGACTTCCACATTCGCCGGGCGCTGTTCGGTGGCGCGGGTCCGATCTACCGGCTGCCGCGCATGATCGGCATCCGCAAGACCAAGGAGCTGATGCTGACCGGGAAGCTGTTGAGCGGTCAGCAGGCCGCCGCGTTCGACCTCATCAACGCGTCGGCGCCGGCCGCCGAACTCGACCAGCTGGTCGCCGATTTCGCCGCGCCCATCGTCGACAAGAGCCCGTTCACGATGAAGCTCACCAAGATGACCATCGACCGCGGCCTGGATGCGGACATCCAGTCGCTGATGGTCATGGAGCACCTGGCCGTCGGCAACGCGCTGCAGTCCGAGGACGCCGCCGAGGGGGTGAACGCCTTCCTGGAGAAGCGCGAGCCGAAGTGGGTCGGTCGCTGAATCGCGAACCGGTTCAACACTTTCCGCCGAGGTAAGAAGGAAAAGACATGGGCGTTCCGGAGGTCCTCGCACTCGAGGGCAGCAGGTGCACGACGTGCGGCACCGTCGCGTTCCCGGCCGGCGCGATGTGCGGGCGGTGCGCCACCGCTACCGCGACCGCGATTCCCCTGAGCGACCACGGTGTGGTCTGGGCGTACACCGTGCAACGGTTCGCGCCCAAATCACCGCCCTATGTCGTTCCGGGCGAAGGATTTTCGCCGTTCGCGGTCGGATATGTCGAACTTCCCGAAGGCATCAAGGTCGAGGCGGTCCTGGACTGCACCGACTTCGCCGAACTCGACGGGGCACAGGTGCGACTGGTCGCCGTCGCGCCGGTGCCCCGGTTCGCCACTCGCACGTTCATTCAGGAAGGTAAGGCGCAGTGACACAGTCGGTCTCGATCATCGGCACCGGACTGTCGAGGTTCGGCAGACAGCCGGGGGTCACCGGCCGCCAGCTCGCGGTCGCGGCGATCAACGCCGCGCTCCACGACGCCGGATTGAGGTGGCCGGACATCCAGCTGGCCTGCGGCGGCAGCGACAGTTCCGGTCTGGCCGATACTCTCGTCGCCGAATTGGGCTGCACCGGAATACCTTTCATCAACGTCAAGAACGGCTGCGCGACCGGCGGCAGCGCACTGCTGGGTGCGGTCAATGCCGTGCGCTCCGGTACCGCGGAGATCGCGCTCGCGGTCGGTTTCGACAAGCATCCGCGCGGTGCGTTCGATCCGATGCCGCAGGATTGGGGTCTGCCGCAGGGCTACGGGGAGGCCGGGCTGATGGTCACCACGCAGTTCTTCGGCGCGAAGATCAACCGGTACATGCGACTGCACGGCATCTCCGCCACGACGCTGGCAAGGGTCGCGGAAAAGGCTTACCGCAACGGCAGTCTCAACCCCAATGCCTGGCGCACAGAACCGATGTCCGCGGCGCAGATCGCCGCGGCCCCCATGGTGAACGACCCGCTGACCAGGTTCATGTTCTGCTCACCCGGTTCCGGTGGCGCCGCGGTGATCGTAGCGAGCGAGTCCGCGACCCGGCGCCTGGGCGCGCGTGGCATCCGCCTGCGCGCGATCAGTCACCGCACCCGCCGCTTCGGCTCCTTCGAAGTGTTCAGCCCGGCGATCCAGGGCAGCGGCGAGCCGACCAGCGTGAGCTCCGACGCGGCGGCCGCGGCATTCGAGCAGGCCGGTATCGGTCCCGCCGACGTCGACGTGGCACAACTGCAGGACACCGAGAGCGGTGCGGAGATCATGCACATGGCCGAATGCGGCTTCTGCGAACACGGCGAGCAGGAGGCGATGCTCGCCGCGGGCGACACCGGAATCGGCGGGCGCCTGCCGGTCAACACCGATGGCGGCTGCATCGCCAACGGTGAGCCGATCGGCGCGTCGGGGCTGCGTCAGGTCCACGAGATCGTCACCCAGCTGCGCGGCGCGGCGGGGGCCCGGCAGGTTCCCGGGACGCCGCGGGTGGGGTTCACCCACGTCTACGGCGCGCCGGGGATCAGCGCCTGCACCGTGCTGTCGGTGTGAGCCGAGCACATCGATCGAGAGAAGAGCAGTGAGCGAACCTACGATTCCCGATTTGGACCGGTTCATCGAACAAGCCACGTCCTGGCTCGCCGGTGTTGCCGCACCCCGCACCGAAAATCCCTGGGGGAGCGGGTCCGATTCGGTCGCGGTCTTCGAAAACTGGACCGAAACCCAGGAGCGTGCCGAGACCGAGCGCGTGCGCGCCTACGAGCGCGCCAAGTTCGATGCGGGCTGGGGTGCGCTGAACTGGCCGCGCGGCTACGGCGGTCGCGAGCTGCCGCTGTCGTATGTCCTTGCGTTCCGGCGCGCCGAGGAAGCCTTCGACGTGCCCAAGCGCACCGAAATGTTCTCGGTGACACAGCAATTGGTGGCACCGACGATCGACCAGTGGGGCACTCGGGAGCAGCGGGAGCGGTATGTGCGCGCCATGCTGCGCACCGATGTCATCGCTTGCCAGCTCTTCTCGGAGACCGAGGCGGGGTCGGATCTGGCCGCGGTGCGGACCAGGGCGGTCCGGACGGACGGCGACGCGTGGATTCTCAACGGGCACAAGGTGTGGACCTCCGGCGCGCGGATCGCGGACGTCGGCGTCGCGGTGTGCCGGACCGATCCGGCCGTCGCCAAACACGCGGGCCTGACCGTGTTCCTGGTTCCGATGGACGCACCCGGGGTCACCGTGCGCCCGATCCGGCAGATGACCGGGGGGAGTTCCTTCAACGAGGTCTATCTCGACGACGTTCGCCTCGACGACGGTTATCGCCTCGGCCCGGTCGGCAAGGGCTGGCAGGTCGCGCTGACCGTACTGGCGGCCGAGCGCCTGGACGGGGCCAACCTGGGCCTGGCCAATGCCGATCGCGCGATCGCGCTGGCCGGGAATCTGGATCGTGCCCTCACCGAGCTGGAACGGGACCGAGTGGCCGATCTGGTGACTCGCGGCTATGTGCAGCGCGTCGCCGCGATGCGGGTGGCCGCGGCCGTGGTGGCCGGGCGCGATCCGGGACCCGAGGCATCGATCGGGAAGCTGCTGGCCACCGACACGATGGCGCGGACCTCGGAGGTCGTGCGGCTGCTGCTGGGCCGCGACCTGGCCGCGGATTCCGGCGCGTGGGGCACCTTCGCGTGGACCGAACATGTGCTCGGCGCGCCCGGATACCGGATCGCGGGCGGCACCGATGAGATCCAGCGCAACATCATCGCCGAGCGCGTGCTCGGCCTGCCCAAGGAGCCGCGCCCATGAGCCCGACACTGGAACAGCGAGTCGCGGCGCGACTGCGCGCCGATCTCGGCGTGCGCCTGACCTCGTTCGAACGGCTGCCCGGTGGGCATTCCGGTCTGACTTTCCGGGCGGAGACCAGCGGCGAATCGTATGTGGTCAAGGCGGTGCCGGAGGGCAGTACACCGATCGGGCGCCACGACATGTTGCGGCAGGCGCGCATCATGCAGGTGCTGGCGCGCACGCCTGTGCCGGTGCCGCGCATCGCGGTGGTGGACAGCGACGAACCCGCTTGGTTCGCCATGGAACTCGTCGCCGGCGAGTCGCTCGAGCCGGTACTCGACGATCCCGCGGTCGCCGCGGACCTGGCCGCGGCCCGGATGCGCCGCGCCGCGCAGCTGCTGCCCGCCCTGCACGCGGTGGATCCGGCCGATATTTCCGTGCCCGCGCTGACGCCCGCCGAGGAACTCGCCCGCTGGGCGCGTACCCTCGGCGCCGTGCCGCCCGAACTGGTTTCCGGCGGTGATCGGCTGCTCGCGCTGCTCGAACGCCGGATCCCCGAGCCGATCGCGCCGGTGCTGGTGCACGGCGACTATCGCCTGGGCAACATCATCTCCGCGGGCCCGGAACCGAAAGCCCTGATCGACTGGGAGATCTGGAGCATGGGCGATCCGCGGGTGGAACTCGGCTGGTTCCACGTCTTCGCGGACGGCGGCAATTTCCCCGGTGTCGGCCGGGAGGTGCCCGGTCTGCCCAGTGCGGCGGAACTGCTGGACATCTACTGCGCCGGCGGGCCCGCGCTCGCCGAGCAAACCTGGTTCGACGCGCTCGGGCGGCTCAAGATGGCCGCGATCATGGGCCACAACCTGCGCAGGCATCGCGAAGGCCGGCACCACGATCCGGACCAGGAAAAACTGCCCGCGACCATCACTCGCCTCATCGAGACCGGAACCGCACTACTCGCCGGTTGACCCTCGCCCGCCGCTCAGGAGCCGCACTGTGGACTTTTCCTATTCCGCCCGCACCCGGGATCTGCTCGTCGAACTCGAAGACTTCATGAACGGCCACGTATATCCGGCCGAGCCGGTGTACGAGGCGCAGATCGCCGCCGGTGCGAACCCGCACGAACAGCCGCAGATCATGCGCGATCTGCAGGCCGAGGCCAGGCGGCGGGGCCTGTGGAACCTGTTCATGACCCACGACGGGCTGGGCGCGGGCCTCACCAACCTCGAATACGCGCCGCTGGCCGAGGTGGCCGGCCGTTCGGTGATCGGCAACGAAGCGATCAACTGTTCGGCGCCGGACACCGGCAACATGGAAATCCTGGCCATGTACGGCACCGAGCAGCAACAACAGCAATGGCTGAAACCGTTGCTGGACTGCGAGATTCGCTCCGCCTTCGCGATGACCGAGCCCGCGGTGGCCAGCTCGGACGCCACCAACATCACCTCGACGATTCGCCGCGACGGTGACCAGTACGTCCTGAACGGGCGCAAGTGGTACACCTCCGGAGTTCTCGACCCGGACTGCAAGCTGATCATCTTCATGGGCAAGTCCGATCCGGCGGCCAAGACCTACCGCCAGCAGAGCATGATCCTGGTGCCCGCCGACGCTCCCGGTATCGAGGTGCTGCGCGATCTGCCGATGTTCGGCTTCCACGATCGTCTCGGTCACGGCGAGGTCCAATTCACCGACGTCCGGGTGCCCGCGGCGAACATGCTGGGCGCCGAGGGCGACGGTTTCGCCATCGCCCAGGGGCGGCTCGGTCCCGGCCGCATGCACTATGCGATGCGCGCGATCGGCATGGCCGAACGAGCCATGGAGCTGATGTGCCGCCGGGCGCTCGAGCGCACCGCGTTCGGTGGCCCGCTCGCCGATCGCGGCGTGGTCCGCGAGTGGATCGCGCGCAGCCGCATCGAGATCGATCAGATCCGGTTGCTGGTGCTGGAGTCGTCCTGGCTGATGGACACCCAGGGCAATGCCGCGGTGCGCTCGCAGGTCGCGGCGATCAAGGTCGCGGCGATGGAGGTGGCGCACACCGTCGTCGATCGCGCCGTGCAGACCTTCGGCGCCGCCGGGGTGAGCAACGACACCGTCCTGGCCCGGATGCACGCCATCACCCGGGCACTGCAGATCGCCGACGGCCCCAACGAGGTGCATCTGCGCACGATCGCTCGTCTCGAAGTGGAGAAATACCGATGAACACCTCCGATCTGACCGGCAAGGTCGCCCTGGTCACCGGTGCCAGCCGGGGCCTGGGACTGGCCATTGCCCGGGGTCTGCGCGACGCTGGCGCCACGGTGATCGTGTCGAGCCGGAAACTGGCGGCCTGCCAGGAGGCGGTGGCTCGGCTGGGCGATTCCCCGGTCGGCAGCGCCCATCCGCTGGAACTGCACGTCGGCAAGTGGGATGCCATCGAGCCGGCCCTCGACCGGATCATCGCGGAGTTCGGGCGGCTGGACATCGTCGTCAACAACGCGGGCATCGCACCGGTGGCCGAGGATCTGGCGTCGGTGACCGAATCGTTGTGGGACAAGACCATCGAGGTCAACCTGAAGGGGCCGTTCCGGCTGATGGCCGCGGCCGGCGCCCGGATGGCCGCAGCCGACGGCGGATCGATCATCAACATCTCCAGCATCGGCGCCCTGCGGCCGAGCCCGCCGGAAACGATGTACGCCGCCGCCAAGAGCGGGCTCAACGCCTTGACCCTGGCCTTCGCGCAGGCGTACGCGCCGACGGTCCGGGTGAACTGCGTCCTGCCGGGCGGGTTCGCGACGGATATGGCCGAGCACTGGGACGACGAGTTCATCGCGAAGATCGTCGATCGGCTCCCGGCGGGTCGGCTGGGCAGGCCGGAGGAAATCGCCGGGCTCGTCACCCATCTCGCCGGTGATGCGGCCAGCTTCACCACCGGTGCGATCATTCCGGTCGACGGTGGCCGGACCGCGGTGTACTGAGATGGATACCGCAATGCCCGACACCCGGACCACCGCCGACATCGATACCCTCACCCGCCTGTTCGGCCTGCCCGGCCGCACCGCCGTGGTCACCGGCGCCTCCTCGGGCCTCGGGCTCGGCTTCGCCGAGACGCTCGCCGATGCCGGGGCCACGGTGTTCGCCGCGGCCCGGCGCACGGACCGCCTGGCCGCCCTGGCCGACAGCGATCCGCGCATCGTGCCGGTCCGGTGCGATGTGACCCGCGACGAGGACCGCCGGGCGCTGGTCGATCGCTGCTACGAACAAACCGGCCGCCTGGACGTGCTGGTCAACAACGCGGGCATGCCCGGACCCCCGCAGGCGGAGCAGGAATCGGCCGAGGGTTTCGCGGCCCTGCTCGAGGTGAATCTGCTCGCCGGATTCCATCTCGCCCTCGCCGCCGCCACCGCACTGCCGGAGGGACGAGGTGCCTCGATCGTCAACATCTCATCGATCATCGGACTGGCCTCGACCGCGCCGATCGGCGGGGCGAGCTACGCCGCGTCCAAGGCCGGAGTTCTGGGACTGACCCGCGAACTCGCCGGTCAATGGGGTCATCGCGGGATCCGTGTCAACGCCGTCGTGCCCGGATGGTTCGATACCGAGATGACCGACGGACTGTTCAGCAACGACAAATCCGCCGGTTGGGTGCGACGCAACACCATGCTCGGCCGCGGCGGTGCGGCCGGGGAGGTCGACGGGGCGGTGCTGTTCCTCGCCTCGGACGCGTCCTCGTACATGACCGGCCAGACCGTGGTGGTCGACGGCGGATGGACGGCACGCTGATGTTGGCGATACAGCTGACCGAATGGGGGCGGCCACCGGAACTGCGGGATGTGCCGGCGCCCGAGCCCGTCGGCGAGGAACTTCTGCTCCAGGTCACCGCGGCCGGACTGTGCCGATCGGATCTGCACGTCATGGACGCGGCGGCGGCGAGTTTCGACTGCCCGCTGCCGCTCACGCTCGGCCACGAGGTCGCCGGAACCGTTCTCGCTGCCGGACCGGACGCCGATCCGACATGGCTCGGCGAAACCGTTGTGGTGCACGGGATCTGGAGTTGTGGACACTGCCGCAACTGCGCGCGGGGCCGGGAGAACTACTGCCTGCGGCTGCGGCCGCGCACCACCGGCGCCCCGGCGCCGATCGGCAACGGCCTCGGACATCACGGCGGGCTGGCCCAGGCGATGCTGGTCCCGTCGGCCCGGCATCTGGTCCGCACCGACGGTCTGGACCCGGCCGTGGCCGCGCCGCTGACCGACGCGGGGCTGACCGCCTATCACGCGGTGCGCGAACACGCCGATCTGATCGATGCGCACGCGACCTGCGTGGTCATAGGTATCGGCGGCCTCGGCCACCTCGGCGTGCAGATCCTGCGCGATATGGGCGCTGGTCGAATACTCGCTGTCGACAACCGCGCGGACGCGCGCGAGATGGCCCTGCGGCTGGGTGCCGAGGCGGCGTTCCCCGACGTGGACTCGCTGCGAACGGCCCTGACCGACGACGCCGATGTGATCATCGACTTCGCCGGCGCACCGGATACCGCGCAGCCTGCGATCCGCCTGCTCGCACCGGGCGGGCGGCTGACGGTGGTGGGCAGCGCCGGTGCCCGGATGGAGGTCGGCAAACACCTCGGCCTGGCCGCGGGCTGGCGAGTCACGGCGCCGTTCTGGGGTCCGCACGCGGATCTGGTCGCGGTGATCGATATGGCGCGGCGCGGGGCCCTGCACGTGGAAGCCACTGCGTACCCACTGGCTGACGGCGTGGAGATCTACCGGCATCTGCGCGCCGGTGACATCACCGGACGTGCGGTGCTGATTCCGCCGCCATTGGCCCGCTGAACGGCAAGCACGCAGCGAAGAACTGACAGTCCACACGAGGAAACAGACGATGAAGATACTCGCGGAAGAACTGCTCGAGCGGGCACAGCACAGCCCGGATCGGATCGCGGTCGTCGACGAGCTCGGCGACCATACCCTCGGTGAGATCGTCGCGGCGGCAACAACTCTGGCCGCGCGCATCGAGGCGATGGATCCGGGCGCCCCGACGGTACTGGTGCAGGCGGACAACACCTGGCACACCGTGGCCGCCGCGCTCGCGGTCGGAATGCGGGGCGGGGTCGTGGCGGTGCTGAGCCCGCACGCGGCCGAGTCCGAGTTCCGGCTCGCCGTGGCCGATATCGCGCCCGATCTGATCTTCGCCGAGCCCGAGCCGCTGGACCGGTGGGATGTGCCGGCCGGCTTCTCCCACCGGGAGACCGCCTTCGCCGGTCGCGTGCTGTGCGCCCGGCCGGGACCGTTCGGACCGGTGGAACGCTGGCGCGGCGGGACGGCCATCGCGATGACCTCCGGATCCACCGGCCGCCCCAAATGCGTCGTGCAGTCCGAGGAGGCCATCCGCTACGCCTGCGCACGCACGATCGAGGTCGTGGGCATGCGGCCCGGTGACGCCGTCGGAGCGTTCGTTCCGCTGTCGTCGGTGGCCGCGTTCTGCTTCGGCATGTATCTGCCCGCGTACCTGGGCGGGAGCATGGTGACGATCGAGAAGTGGTCCCCGGCCGCCGCGTTGCGCGCGATGGCGGCCCATCATGTCGCCTGGACGATGCTGGTCCCGACCATGGCCCTGCAGCTGTCGCTGGTCGACAACTCCCCGGGCACGCTGGCGCTGCGAGCGATGACCGTGGGCGGCGGCCCGATGAACGAGAGCGCCATGGCCGCGGCGGAGAACCGCCTGGGCACCACCTTCCTGCGGGTGTTCGGCATGTCCGAATGCCTCGGCCACACCACGCCGCGGCTCGACGACCCGCCCGCGATCCGTCTCGGCCGCGACGGACGTCCGTTCGAGGGCACCGTGGTCCGGGCCGTCGACGGCGCGGGCAACATCCTGGGACCGGGCGAGGTCGGCGATGCCCAGGTGAAGGGACCGTCGTTGTTCGTGGGCTACGCCAGGGAGGGTGTTCCGGTGCCGCCGGACCTGACCCCCGACGGATTTCTGCCCACCGGCGATCTGGTCGAGGTCGCCGTGGACGGCTCGATTCGCGTGCTCGGCCGCCAGAAGCAGATCATCATCCGCGGTGGCCGCAACATCGACATCAACGAGATGGAGGCGGCGATCGCGGGCCTGCCCGCGATCGTCCAGGTCTGCGTCGTCGCGGTGCCCGACGATCTGCTCGGTGAGCGGGCGGCCGCGCTGGTCGTCACCGATGGTCCCGCCCTGACGCTGGACAGCGTCACCACGCAGCTCGCGGCCGCGGATGTGCCCAAATTCAAGTGGCCGGAATATCTGTTCACCGTGCCGGATCTGCCGCAGAACCGGGTCGGCAAACTGGATCGGCCCGAGGCGGTTCGCCTGGCGACCCGCTTGACCACCGCGACCGACTCGAGTTCAGCTCAGGTGAGGTAAAGTCGATCAAGCCATATATACAGGACGCGTGGGGACATTTCACTGATGGTCGCTGATACCGAAGCTCGCCGCGAGAGCGCTCGTTCGAAGCGCAGCCATATCCTCAGCACGGCCATCGAGAAATTCGGCCGGGTCGGGTACGAGCAGACGAAATGGGCATCGGTCGCCGGTGAGGTCGGCATCGGCCAGACCGCGCTGTATCACTACTTCGAGTCCAAGGCGCATTGCCTGCTGACGATCATGCGCCTCGAACTGGCCGATTCCGTCGACCGCTTCGTCGCCGCCACCGAGAATCAGGACGACCCCGAACAGGCGCTGCGCGCAGCGGTCGCCGCGGCTCTGGCCGGGACACCGACCGACGCCCTGCAACGGCGGATCCTGCAGAGCCACATGGATCTGCTCACCGCGCCGCGCCAGTCCGAGAAGGAGGAGGCCGAGCGGCTGCGCTCCCGGGAGCTGGTGCAGGAGATCGAACAGAACTGGGCCGGGCTGGTGTCGCGCGGCATGGACGCCGGTGTCTTCGTCGACGGCGACCCGCGTCTGCTCGGGCAGTTGCTCCTCGGCATGATCGTGAGCATCTGGCGCTGGTATCGGCCCCAAGGCGACCTCAGCCTGGCCGAGATCACCGAGACGATCAGCACCTCGGCCGTGCGGATGCTGGTCAAGTAGCTCTGCGGCACATCCGGGCGGGGTCCGCCATGCCCACAGAAACTAAACAGAATTCAATTAGGAGAATTGTGTACAACCTCATCGTTCTGGCATCCCGCCCCAGTGATTGGTCGCACGAGCGGTTCATCGAGTGGTGGCGCGGCGAACACGCCGAGGTCACCTATCCCATTCCCGGACTGCTGCGCTGGCAGCACACCGAACTGCTCGACTCGATGGACGAGAAGTCGGCGGGCTGGGATGGCCTGTCGATCCTGAGCTTCGAATCCCGCGAGGCGCTCGACGCCGCGCTGGCGAGTCCGCAATGGCAGGCCGCGGTGCGGCACGTCGGCGCCATGCGAGGGCGGCGCATGATCTGGTTCGGCGACGAGCGCACGATGGTGCCGCTCACCGAAACCGCCGCGTGAGCACGCACTGGGCCGAACCCGGGTGTTACCCGATAACCGAAGGCATCCATCGCATTCCGCTGCAGATGCCACAGGACGGACTGCGCGCGATCAACGTGTACGCGCTGGAAACCGATACCGGCCTCGCATTGATCGACGGGGGCTGGCACCGGCCGGGCACCTACCGTGAACTCGCCGCCGGACTCGCTCGAATCGGCCGTTCCCCCAACGAAATCCACGATGTGTTCGTCACGCACGTGCATCGCGATCACTACACCTTCGCCGTCGAGCTGCGTCGCAGGCACGGGTGCCGAGTCCATCTGGGCGCAGCGGAATCCCCGGGCCTCGAGGCCATCCACCGGCTCGGCACCAACGAGCCCGACAACGCCCTGCACCAGTTGCGCCGCGCGGGCGCAACCGATCTCGCCATCCGGGCCCGGGCCGACAGCCTTGCCGAGCCCTTCGATCCACAGGACTGGGAGTCACCCGACCACTGGTTGCGCCCGGGCACCGTCGAGCTGCCCGGATACCGTCTGCACGCCCAGGCAACCCCCGGTCATACCAAGGGCCACATGGTCTTTCGTGATCTCGATCGGGGGCTGATGTTCACCGGCGACCACGTGCTGCCGACGATCACCCCGTCGATCGGGTTCGAACTCGGCCCGTGGGAACTGCCGTTGGAGAACTTCCTGCGCTCGCTGAGGCTGCTGAGCGGCGACGACGCACCGGTGATGCTGCCCGCCCACGGCCTGCCGGGCGGGAGCGTCGGCCGGCGAGCGCGCGCGCTGCTGGCTCACCACGAACTTCGGTTCACCCAGATCCTCGCCGTCGTCGGCGAATTGGCGCCGTGCACGGGCGCGGCCGTGGCCCGGGCACTGACCTGGACGCGGCACGACCGCCCGTTCGATACCCTGGGCACCTTCGACCGGATGTTCGCCACCTGCGAGACGCTCGCGCATCTCGATGTGCTTGTCGCTCGAAATGTGTTGACCGCGAAGGACAACGACGGTGTGGACGTCTTCGGCATCGCTCGCTGAAGACGTCCACACCGTCGTTGTCCCGGCCTGCGCTACACGCAGGTCCACCCACCGTCGACGTAGAGTTCGGTGCCGGTGATGAAGCTCGAATCGTCGCCGGCCAGGAATGCGACCGCCGCGGCGACCTCCTCGGCGCGGCCGAGCCGGCCCATCGGGGTGTGCTCGAGCATCGCGCGGTGCCGGTCACTGCCCTCGTACCGGTCGAGCAGCTGGCGCGTCTGGATGAATGCCGGGTGGATCGAATTGACCCGCACCCCCTTGGTCGCCCAGTGCAGGGCCGCATTCTTGGTCATCGTCCGGACCGCGCCCTTGGCCGCCGCATACGCCAGGCTGTTGCCCAGTCCGCCCACGGTGCCCAGGATCGAGCAGAGGTTGACGATCGACCCCCCGCCGGTGCGCTCGATGAGCGCACCGGCGTGCTTCATACCCAGCCAGGTACCGGTCTGGCTGACCGCGATCACCTTGTTGTACCGCTCGAGGTCTTCGTCCACCACCGTGGCCAGGCTGCCGATCGCGCCGTTGGCGACCAGCGCGTCCAGGCCCGAGAAGCGCTCGGCGATGACCTCGACCGCGTCGCGCCACTGCTGCTCGTCGCTGATATCCAGCTCGAGCACATGATGCAGTTCGGGATTCGGAATCTGCGCCGCCACCCGCGCACACGCCTGGGCATCCAGATCCGTCAGCACGAGCACGGCGCCCTCACCGGCCAGCCGCCGGGCGATCTCCACGCCGATGCCACCGGAGGATCCCGTCAGCAGGACCACCTTGCCGCGCAATCTCGCACTACCGGCCGTCATATCCATCTCTCCACTTCCGGCTGTCGCCGCCCGGTTCCGAATCACAGATTGCTCAACACGTTCCGGCCGCCCACGAGCATCGCCGCGGCCACGCCCACGGTCGTGACCGCGGTCATCAGCAGCGCCATCGCGGCCACGAGTGGATAGGAGCCGTTCTCCCACAGATCGAACAGCAGGGTGCCCATCACCTGGGTGGTCGATGCGCGCACCAGCAGTGAGGCGGCGAACTCGTGCGTGAGCAGGATGAACATCAGCGCGACGGCACTCAGGATGGTCGGGCGCATCAGCGGCAGCATCACCCGGACGTTCGTGACCATCGGTGAGGCTCCGCTGGTCGCCGACGCCTCACTGTAGGTGGTGCCCAGCGCGAGCAGCGCGGTCATCTGCATCCGGATCGCGTAGGGCAGCATCAGGACGATGTAGACCAGGATGATGACCGCGCGGGTCCCGTACAGGATCAGCGGCGGCTCGGTGTAGGTCAGCAGGAAGCCCACACCGAAGATGACCGCCGGAATACCCATCGGCAGTACGGCGATGAGGTCGGCGATCAGTGCCAGGATCCGGAATCGCTTGCCGCGCACCAGCAATGTGGCCACCGCGTAGCCGATGGGAATGCATATCGCCACGGCGACCAGCGAGGTGACGACGCTGGTGACCACCGAGTCCACGATCGCCTGGTTCGAGGCGAGACTGCGGAAGTTCGCGAGGGTCAGGATGTGCGGGGACAGCGAGCCCGACCAGTACGGCGTCAACGAGACGAGGATCAGACCGAGCAGGGGGATGACCAAGGCCAGCAAGGCGTAGATCACCATGGTGACCGAGGCCCACACCGAGCGTCCCGGCGGCGCCGAGAATGCCTTGCCGCCGTGGGTGACGAACCGAGTCTGGTTGCCCAGCAACCCTTTCTGGATCAGTACCACCGCGAGCCCGAACAGCACCAGGGGCGAACCCGCGGCCGCGGCCGCGGCGAAATCCGACGGCGACTCCGATACCCGGCTGTACATTTCGGTGGTCAGCACCTTCACACCCTTGTTCTGCCCGAGCAGCAGCGGCCCGGTGAACTGGCCCAGGCCCAGCAGCAGGGCGATGCCGCCGCCGTAGACCAGCGACGGGCGCAGCAGCGGAAGCACGACCCGGAAGAACACGCCGACGGTCGAGGACCCGCTGATCTGCGCCGCCTCGAGATGTTCGGCATTGATGCTCTGCATGCCGGCACTGACGAACAGGTAGACGAACGAGGTCAGACCGAAACCGGTGAGGATGACGATCCAGGGCACCGTGTACACGTCGACCGGCCCGGTGTCCGAGTGACTCCACCAGGGCAGGTGGCGCAGTAGCACATTGAGATACCCCGGCCCGGGGGACAGCAGGAACGTCCAGCCGACGATATTGGCGACCGCGGGCATCACGATCGGCAGGATCGGGACGATGCGCAGGAACGACAGGCGCGCGGGCAGCCGGCTCGCGGCGAAGGCGAGCAGGGTCCCGAGGACCATCGCGATCACCAGCGATCCGAGGGCCAGCACGATCGTGGTCCGGATCGTGCCGCCGATGTCGTACCGGCCGTACTGACTCCGGTAGCCGTGCGCTCCGTCCTGGAATGCCAACGCCTGCAACCGGATCATCGGCACGACGACCAGATAGGCGAGAACCGCGAGCAGGGCCAGGTATCCGATCCGCGACCGCCACTGCGCCGGAATCGCGAAAGGTCTTGCGGCGGTGATGCTCAGCGAGGTCATCAGGGGTGTCCTTGCGCGCTCACGGGCACCGCCACGGGTACCGCTGGGTCGAGATCGCCTGCCGGAGGGAAGATCCGGAGGCTCGCGGGGGAGAAACTGACCACCACCGGAGCGCCGGGGCGGCTGTTGCGCAGCGCCGGACCGTGGGTCGCGGCATCGGCCCGCAGCAGGAGTTGCTCGCTGCCGGTCGCCACCGTCACGTCGAAATAGCGGCCGCCGTATTCGTAGGTGACCAGTTCCGCGCTCAGCACGACGTTGCCCAGCGGCACGTCCTGGACCGAGGTATGCAGCAGCACGTCGTCGGGACGCAGTCGCGCGACCGCGGCCGAGCCCCGATCGGCCGAGTCCCGGACCAGCGCATGGGTGAGATCGACGGCATCTCCCGCCGAGGTGCGCCAGCCGTCGTGGTCACGGTGCAGTTCGAGACGGTTGGCCATGCCGATGAAGGCCGCGACGTACTCCGACACCGGATTCTCGAAGACCCGCTCGGGTGCGTCGTATTGTTCGATCCTGCCGGACTTCATGATCGCGAGCCGATCGCCGAGCGCGAACGCCTCGGCCTGGTCGTGGGTCACGAAAACCGCGGTGAAGCCCAATTTCTGGTGCAGCTGATGGATCTGGGTGCGCACCTGGTCACGCAGCCTGGCGTCGAGATTGCTCAACGGTTCGTCGAACAGCACCAGATCCGGTTGCGCGACCAGACCGCGCGCGACGGCCACCCGCTGCTGCTGCCCGCCACTGAGCTGGGAGGGATAGCGATCGAGCAGGGCGCCGCAGTCCACCATCTGCGCGGCGGCCTCGACCGCGCCCTCGGCGACCGCCTGTTTGCGCCCCCGCACCTTCAGCGGATAGCGGATGTTGTTGCGGACCGTCATGTGCGGCCACAGCGCGTACGACTGGAACACCATCCCGATATTGCGTTTGTGCGGGGGCACATTCGTGCGGGCCCGGCCGTCGAAGACGACATGGTCCTTGAACGTGATCGATCCGCCCTGCGGGGTTTCCAATCCCGCCAGGCAGCGCAGCGTCGTCGTCTTTCCGCATCCGCTGGGACCGAGCAGGACCAGGAATTCTCCCTCCTGGATCTCGAGGTCGAGTTGATCGACCACGACGTTGGATCCGTAGGTCTTGGTGAGCCCGGCGACGGTGAATTGCGACATCGGCTCAAACCTCCTGCGGCTGTCGCTTGGGGGTGTAGAGGCCCGCGGCGGTGCCACCGTCGACGAGCAGGTCCACGCCGGTGATGTAGGCGCTGTCGACGCCGGTCAGGAACGCGATCACCTTGGCCACCTCCTCGGCCGAACCCCGGCGCTGCATCGGGATGCTGCGCACATAGGCCTGCACGTCGTCGGATTCGAAGCCCGGACCCGCGGTGATCTCGGTGTCGATGCTGCCCGGACACACCGAGTTCACGCGGATACCGCGGCCCGCCAGCTCGAGGGCCGCGACCTTCGTCAGCGCACGGACGCCGAACTTGGCCGCGCCGTAGGCGCCCAGTTCGGCGGTGGCCAGCACGCCGCGCAGCGACGAGATGGTGACCACCGCGCCGCCGTCGCGCATGGCCGACGCGGCGGTCCGTAGGGCCAGGAAGGTGCCGACCAGATGCTGATCGAGGATCGTGCGGAACTGCTGCAGTGTGGTGTGCTCGAGCGGGGCCTTCAGCGCCGAACCGGCGCAGTTGACCAGCACCTGGAGCGGGTGCTCGGCCCATTGCATCTCGGAAACGACTGCCTGCCAATCGGATTCGTCGGTGACATCGAGTCTGCGGTAGTGCGCGCCGGGACCGAGGCGGCGGGCTCGCTCGCGCCCTGCGGCATCGTCGACGTCGGTGAGGTATACCGTCGCGCCACGCCCGGCGAACAGTTCCGCCGTCGCACCGCCGATCCCGCCGGATGCCCCGGTCACCAGCACATTGACGCCGCGTAGCGGCTCGGCTGTCTCGTCCATCTGCTGTCCTTCGTCAAGGGGGAGTGGTTGGGGTCGCGCCGGCGATCAGCCCTGGAAGCGCTTCGACCAAGCCTGGGAATACTGCGAAACTTTGTCCGCGGTCAGGTTCGCCGTATTCGGCGCGGGCAGGTCCTGGGCCCGGGCGACCGCACCGGGAATGTCCGGCAGGACCGCGGCGTAGCCGGAATTGAGCGCGACCTGTCCGTCACGGGTGACCATGAAATCGGCCAGTACCTGCGCGGCGTTCGGATGCGGCGCCACCTTGGTGACGTGGCTGTACCAGGGGGTCCCGAACGGCGCTTGCGGCAGAACCCAATTCACCGGCGCGCCCGCGGCCACCTCGGTGGTCAGCGGTTGCACCGAAGGGGTGACGGAGATTTCACCGGACGTGAGCGCCTGCGCGATGCCCAGGGCGCTCGGATACACCCGCGGCGCGAGCTCGGCGAGCCGCTTCCAGTAGTCCGCACCGTAGGTCTTCTCGTAGTACTGGTACATGTCGACGTACGCGGCGATACCGGTGGGGTTGGTGATGCCGATCTTGCCCCGGTACTTCGGATCGAGAATGTCGCGCGGATCCTTCAGCCCGCCCGGGACGGCCGCGGTGTTCCAGCCGAGTGAGAAGACCGCGGCGCTGGTGAGCGCGAAGCGGTTGTGCAACACGCTGGTCTGCGGCCGGTACTCGGCGGCGTGCAGGTCGGGACCGACGAGATCGGACGAATAGGTGCCGGACTGCGCGGCGGTCTGCACCCAGGCCGCGTCGGTCAGCATATGCACATCTGCTATGCCTTTGCCGGTCTTGTTCTCGGTCTCCACCCGCGGATTGATATCGGCATCGGTCCCGCGCACGTACTCCATGTGGATCTGCGGATACTTCGCCTCGAATGCCCGTTTCAGAGCGTCCAGATTGGCCGGCTTCTGGCTGGAATAGAGCACCACCTTGCCCTCGTGTTCCGCGGCTGTGACCACGTCGGACCAGCTGCCCGATACCGGTTTCGTCGTCCCGGAAGCGCCACCGCAGGCGCTCAGGCCCGCGACGGCGGCGAAGACCGCGCCGATGGCGACGGCCTTCGACAGGGTCTTCATGATGCGATGCGTTTGCTGAAAGGTCACCGGATCCACCTAACTGAACTGATGTCAGTTTGAGAAACTAAGCCAGAGGGCCTTGTGGTGTCAATCACTCTGTGTCAATAATGTGAATTGAATCCAGTTCAAGGAGGATCGCATGGCCACACTGTCGGCTCCGCTACGGATCGGCGCATTGCGCCTGGCCAACCGCCTGGTAGCCACCGCGCACGGGTCCGGCGCCGTCGCAGGTGGTCTGGCGCAGCCGGGAGACGACGAGTACTGGCGCCGCTGCGCGGCCGGCGGCGCGGCGATGGTGATCGCGGGCGGAACGGTGGTGAGCCCGGAATCGACCAACCGGATCGGCAACACCACCGAGGCGTGGCGGCCCGAAGCCCTCCCCGGACTGCGCAGGCGCGCCGCGGCGATCGCCCAGGAGGGGGCGATACCGGTGTGTCAGCTGGTGCATCTCGGGCGCGAGACGCTGGGCGCGGAGATCTGGGGGCATCCGATCGGCCCGTCGGCCATCCGGTCACCACGCGAACCGGTGCGGGCTCGCACGATGACCGAGGCCGATATCGACCGGGTCGTCGACGATTTCGTGGTGAGCGCGCGGCACGCCGCCGAGGCGGGCTTCGCCGCGGTGGAACTGCATGCCGCGCACGGCTATCTGCTCGCACAGTTCCTGTCCGCTGCGTCCAACCACCGCGCCGACGCCGACACGGTCGCCGGCCGGGTCCGCATACTGCACCGGCTGCACGCGGCGATCACCGAGGCCTGCGCGGAACTCGTTCTCGGCGTCCGGGTTTCGATCGACGGCGCCGAAGAGGCCGGGCTGGATATCGATGGGGTGTGCGAACTGCTGCCGCTGCTGGAGATGTTCGACTACATCAATGTGACGGCGGGGGTTCGCACCACCTACGTGCGGGATATGGCCACCGACGTCCCGCCCTTGCTGACCCACGGAGCCCGCCTGCGGGCCGCGACGACGCGACCGCTGCTGGTCTCGCAGGCGTTCCGGTCCCGCCGCGACATCGAATCGGCATTGGACGCCGGCGCTGATCTGGTAGGGATGGCGCGTCCGTTCATCGCCGATCCGCGGATCGCCGAGAAACTGCTCCGCGGAGACGATGCCGCGATCCGCCCGTGCGTCTCCTGCAACGAGGACTGCCGCACGTTCACACCGGCGCTGCTCTGCTCGGTCAATCCCGAGCTGGGGCCCGGCGGCTCGGGCGAGCGTCCGGCGACGCCGCTGCGGCTCGGCCGGCGACGCGGCAGCGGTGATCGCGTGGCGATCATCGGTGCCGGACCCGCCGGGCTCGAGGCAACCGTGCGACTGGCAGCCACGCACGATGTCACGTTGTTCGAGGCAGGCGCTCGGATCGGCGGGCAGCTACACACGGCCGCGCAAGCGCCCCATCGCGACGGGTGGTCCAAATTGCTCCGGTTCTATCAGGACAACATCGGCGCTGCGACGCTGAAGCTCGAGCACTCCGCGCGCCCGGCGGACCTGGACGGCTTCGGCGAGATCATCATCGCCACCGGTGCGACGGAGATGTCGACGGCGGGTGCGTTCCGCGCCACCGAGGTCATCCTGGACCCGAACGACAAGATCGAGCCGGGAAACCGGGTGGTCGTCGCGGACGACGGTTTCGGGTACTGGTCGACAGTCGGAGCGATCGAGTCGGCACTGGCGGCCGGTGCTGCCGAGGTCACGGTGCTCGTTCCCGGACCCGCATTCGCGTCGTCGATTCCCGCGGAGGGCCGGGTCCAGTTGCGCAAGCGGCTGGCGGGCCATCCGGTGAGCTTCGTTGTCGAAGCTGCGCCTGTCGCGGCGAACCCCGCGCGGGATGCCCCCGCACAGACGCTGGTGACCTATCGAAACATTCTGTCCGGCAGCACTTCTCAGCTGAGCTGCGACCGATTCGTGACGGTCGGAGAGCGGATCGCCCGTGACTGGCAGCCGTTCGCGCAGGCCCTGCCGCAGGCCAGGATTCAAGTGGTCGGCGATGCGGCCGTGCCGCGTCGCGTCGCGCACGCCGTCGCCGAGGGATACGCCGCCGCCGAAACGATCGTATCGAGCCCGCACACGATCAGCGCGGCATGAGCTGAAAACACCGGGGCGCGAACAGATTCCGAAGGCTCGACGCCTGCCGCGCCATCTTCCGGTTCGCGCCCGCGCAGTGCGGGCGTCCGGCGGCAGCAGTCCTGCCGGAACTCCCGAACTCGGCCTGCTCGATTCGAAGTCCGCGCCGCCGGGCCCGGCGAGCCGACCGCTATCTCCCCGTGACCAGGTCCGGCCGGTCCGCCGACCTTCCCGGCGTCCCACGCCGGACCACACCTCCCCGGCAGCGAAGCCGAGGAGCCCGATGAGAGGAAACACCGATGAGGAAAATCGCCGCCACGTGCGCTCTGGTCGCCGGAGCCGTCAGCATCGCGGGAACCGCCCAGGCCGCCCCGGCGCCCGGGGCGATCCACTACAAGACGACCACCACACCGACGGGCACCGTCATCACCACCGACGCGGGAACCCTGAACGCCGACAACGGCGTCTTCACGATCAAAAGTCCCAACGGAACCGTGCTCGCCGGATCCCACCTGTCGTTCCGGGTGGACGATTTCATCTTCCCGATCGCAGCGAAGATCAGCGGCCACACCGCCACGCTCACACCCCAGTTCGACCTCGCGCACGCCAGCTACCGCCCCGTCGCCCTGCCGTATGAGGACTCCGCGCCCTGGAAGACCCCGTACGACCGCGAACAGGCCGCGTGGAACCGGATGGCCAGCACCATCACCACCGGCGCGACCGTCGGAACCATGGTCGGCGGTCTGTCCGGCGCGGCCGTCGGCTGCGTGCTCGGCGGCATCGCCGGCGCGACGGTCGCCGCTGCGACCATCATCGGCATGTTCGGCCCGTTCATCCCCGCCGCCGCGGTCGGCTGCCTCGGTGGCATCGTGGCCGTCGGCGCGCTGGGCACCGCCGTCGGCCAGCTTCTGGTGACCGCACCGCTCACGATCATGGCCGTGGCGCAGTACTTCACCACCATCAACGAACCCGCCCCGGCCCCGGCCAAGTAACCGCGTAAACGGCCCGGAGCGTTCGGGTTTCGAGGGTCTTCAACTCCGGATACCCGGCGCTCCGCGGTCGGGCCGCGGCGATGCCACGCCGCGTCGCGCCCGCCGTGACCCGGGTTGTCCCGCCGCTCGATCGCCGCAGCATGAAGCGAAAGAACAAGATGCACAAGTTATTCCGAACCGCCGTCGTAGTGGTGGCAGCCGCGCTCGCCCTGGCAGGCTGCAGAAGTTCCGCCAAGGTCTCCCAGCCGGTCGCGGGCTCCTGGGCCGATATCGTGGCAGCGGCGAACAAAGAGGGCTCGGTGACGCTGTACTCCACCCAGGCCCAGGCGGTTCTCGACAACCTGAAGAAGGCGTTCGAATCCGCCTACCCCGGCATCAAGATGACGGTGGTGCGCGGCATCGACTCCGAACTGCTGCCCCGGATCGGTGCGGAGCAGAAGACCCACCGCGGCATCGGAGACGTCGCGGTGACCACGGACGAGGCCTGGATCCACGCGAACGAGAACTCCGACACCGCGGTCGCGGTGCACGGCCCGAGCTTCGACGATCCGGCATATCGGCGGCGGGAGGCCATCATCGGCGGCGAGTTCTTCACCGAGAGCGCCATCCTGTTCGGTTTCGGCTGGAACACCAACCTGTATCCCAGGGGCATCGACTCGGCGCAGGATCTGCTGGATCCAGCGCTGCGCGGCAAGGTCGGCATCGTCACCCCGGCGACTTCCCCGACCTACATCGACTACTACGACTTCATCGAAAAGCATTACGGCGGACGCGATTTCCTGCAGAAACTGGCCGCGAACAAGCCGCGCATCTACCCGAGCACCCAGCCGCTGAGCCAGGCCATGGCCTCGGGTGAGATCACCGCGGCGCTGATGTGCAACCCGATGCTGCCCGAGCGCGCGGCCGGCGCCCCGGTCGGTTGGAACGCGGGCAAGTACGCCTGGGGCGCGAAGTGGTACGGACTCGCCCTGGGTACCGCGCCGCACCCGAACGCGGCCCAGGTGCTGGCCGACTTCATGGTCACCAAGCCCGGGCAACAGGCGACCTCGCAAGGTTACGGGGCCGCGCTGCCCGGTATCGACGGCGCACTGGCCGTCGCCCAGGATGTGCCCGCACAGAATCTCCAGGTCACCGTCGGCGCCGGCGCCGAGAAGTTCCGCAACGACTGGGAGTCCATCTTCCACTGAACGCGCCACGCGACAGCACGAATGACGAAGGAGGAACGATGACCGCAGATCAGTTCGAGGCAAGAGTCGCCGTGGTGACCGGCGCGGGTTCGGGGATCGGCGCGGCGACCGCGCATCTGCTCGCCCAGCGTGGCGCCGCGGCGGTGTACCTGTGCGATATCGATGCCGATGCCGCGGCACGGAATTCGGCCGCGATCAGCGTCGGTCACCCCGTCGCGCTCGACGTCTCGGACTCGGCCCGGGTGCGGGAAATGTTCGATGCGGTGGTGGCCGAGCACGGCCGGGTGGATGTGGTGGTGCATGCGGCCGGGGTCGATGATCCGAAGAGCAAGCAGTGGATATACGAGGCGGCCGAGCGCGACGAGCCCGTGGATGTGCTGACCCGGTTGGACGATGCGGACTGGCGCCGGGTCCTGGCGATCAACCTCGACGGCACCTTCTTCATGCTCCGGGAGGCGGTCCGGGTTATGCGGGGAACCGGTGGCGGGGCGATCGTCACCGTGGGTTCCTCCTCGGCATTCGACACCCTCACCGGATATCCGCACTATTCCGCGTCCAAGGCCGGGGTCCACGCACTGAGTCAGGCCGTCGCGAAAGAGGTTGCGCCCCTGGGAATTCGGGTCAACACCGTAGCACCCGGCCCGGTCGACACCGGGATGGCCGCACGCACACCGGCGCATCTGCGGGCAGCGATGAACGACGGTCCCACCCGCGGCTACGCGACTGCCGAGGAACTGGCCGACAACATCGCGTACCTCGCCTCCGCGGGTGCGGCGAACGTCGTCGGCGCGGTGCTGCTGAGCAATGGCGGCCGGTTCACCGTCTGAGGCCCGGCTCCGGGCCAGGGCCCACGTCAGATTTGTCATACCGCGAGCTGCGTTGCGCGGCAGCGGTTTCGAGCAGGGAGCAACAATGCGGGTAATTCGGACCGACGTACTGGTCATCGGCGCCGGCATGGCCGGGCTCACGGCAGCGGCGCGGTCACTGGACCGGGGCAGCTCGGTCGTGGTGGTCGAGAAGGCAGCGGCCGTCGGCGGGTCGGCGCGGTACGCCGGATACGCGTGGACGGCGCCGACGCACGAGGTGATGGACGAGGTCAATCCCAACGGCGATCCAGCCCTGCGCCGGGCGCTCGTGGACGGGTTCGCAGACGCGATCGCCTGGATTCGCTCGCTTGGCGTCCACTGCGCCGACGCCGTGCCGATCCTGCGCTACGGCACCGGTCACCAGTTCGACACGAACCAGTACCTCGACGAATGCCGACGGCGGGTCAGCGCGGACGGCGAACTTTTCACCGAGACCGAAACCCTGGCGCTGCTCGCCGACGACGGAGTCGTCACCGGTGCGCACCTGCGCCTGGCGGACGGAATCGAGATCCGGATCGACTCCACCACAACGATTCTCGCAACCGGCGGCTTCCAGGCAGATCCCCGGCTGGCTTGCGAGCACATCCATCCGAACGCGGGCGTGATGCAGTTGCGTTCGAACCCGGCCAGTTCCGGGGACGGCTTGCGGCTGGCCGAAGCAGTCGGCGCCGCGACCGGCCAACCCCGGTCCGGGTTCTACGGGCACCTCGTTCCCGCCGACGTGCCGTTCCGCGACTCCGGTGATTTCGTGGCACTGTCGCTGTATTACAGCGAGCACGCGCTGCTGTTCAACCTCCACAATCGGCGGTTTACCGATGAGACGATGGGCGATCACCTCACCGCGATGCGTCTGCTCGATCAGCCGCAGGCACGCGGACTGCTCGTCGCCGACGAACGCGTGTATCGCGACTGGGTTCTGGGCAGCTATGTCGAGGGCGCCATCGCGGTCGACAAGTTCGACCTCGCTCAGCGCCGCGGCGGCCGGTGCGGAGTGGCCGAGAGCCTGGAGGAGTTGGCCTACCTGCCGCCGGAGTGGGGCTACGACGGTGCGGCGATCGCGGACCGGATCCGTGCCGTCAACGCGGCCGGCGCGGCGGTGCAACCCGCACGCGTGCACGACTCGGCACCGCTGGACCGGGGACCTTATTACGTGATCGAAACCCGTCCGGCGCTGACCTTTCCGTTCCACGGAATCCGCATCGACGAGCACGGCCGGGTGCTCGCCGCAGCCGGTGGCATCGTGGCCGGACTGTATGCGGCGGGATCGGATATCGGTGGTCTCTACGACCATGCCTACACCGGCGGAATCGCACCCGCCCTGGTCTTCGGCCTGGCCGCCGCCGATACCGCGGCCACGCACCGGCGCCCGGCGCCGACTTCGCAACCTGCGTAGCGCTCCTGCCCGGTCCCCCGGAGATCGGAGCCGGAACGCCTCTCGACAAGAGCAGATTCTTTGAACTAAATTCACTTCATGACTTATGTGATCGAGAAATACTACGCCACGGTCGACAGTGGCAAGTTGCGAGAAGCAACTGCGCTGCTGGCCGAGGACGTCGAGTTCGCGATGGTCCTTCCCGCCGGCGTGAACCGCGACCGCGGCCGGGCGGCGATGTTCGCCTATCTGAGCGGCAGGCCGGCAGTGGATCGCAAGCACGTGCTGCTGCGCGTCGCCGCCGAGGGCGACACGCAATTCGCGTACGGTGCGGTTACCGAGAACGGGTCCGTGACCACCGGCTGGTTCGTCGCCGCGATGCATGTCGGCGCCGAGGGCACGATCGACCGCTACCAGGTCTCGTTCAGCGCGGATTTCGCCCTGTTACCCGTGCAATCCCCGCGTGTGGAGGTGCGCAGATGACAGCGACGGTTCCGGTTCTGACGCGCTGGTTCACCTACATGGATTCCGACGACCCGGATCGCGTGCTCGGCATGATCGCCGAAGATTTCGCGATGTCCGTACAGTTCTCCAAGGGGGCCGGGCAGAGCGCCGAATTCGTGGGCGATCGCGACGGCTTGGTCGCCTACCTGGCGCAGCGCGAGAAGAGCACGCTGACCCACCACATCGACGTCGGCACGGTGGTCGGCGAATACGAGCTGGTTGTCGGCCGTACCACCCGAGCCGGTGCGTTCGAAGCATCCTTCAATGCGACCGCACAGCTGAACTCCGCGGGCGCTGTCCGCCGCTTGCTCATCGCGCGGACCCCCGAGGTCGCTTTCACACAGTGATTCGCACGCTGTCGTGTGGAACAGAAGGAACCTGTCGATGAATCGTCACCTGCGCCTTGCCCGGCGCCCGATCGGGAAGTTGTGTGCAGCGGATCTGGAACTGGCCGAGTGCCCGATCCCGGATCCCGGGCCCGGCGAGGTCTTGATCCGCAACACCTGGTTGTCGATCGATCCGTCCATCAGGATTCGGCTGGCCGACACCACACCGAACGGCTACCTGCCGCCGTTACAGCCCGGCGACGAACTCTCCGGACTCGCCCTCGGCACGGTCGTCGCGTCCCGGTCACCGGAATTCGCCATCGGCGATCTGGTCTCCCATACCCTCGGTTACCGGGAATACGCGATCGTCGGAACCCAGGCACAGACCATCGGCGGCTACGGGGCCCCAGCCCGGATCGATGCCGGTCAGGTGCCGATCCAGTGGTTTCTCGGCCCGCTGGGCAGCGCCGGTCTCACCGCGTACGTGGGACTGTTCGAGATCCTCGAGTTGACCACGACGGACGTTCTGTGGGTGTCATCGGCCGCAGGGGCGGTGGGTGCGCTGGCCGCGCAGCTGGCGAAGTTGCGGGGGGCGACCGTGCTGGGCTCGGCCGGAAGCCCGGAGAAGGTCGCGTACCTGCGCGACGAACTCGGGATTCCGGCATTCGACTATCACGACGGACCGCTGCCGCAGTCCCTGGCAGCCCTTGCCCCCCGCGGCATCGACGCCTATTTCGACAATGTCGGAGGCGACCACCTCACCGCCGCCCTGGATGCCCTGCGCCCGTCCGGGAGGATCGCTCTGTGCGGAGCGATCGCGGGCTACGACGACAGTGCGGTGCCCGGCCCGCCGAATCTGTTCACCATGGTGTCGAAAGGACTGCGTATGCGGGGCTTTCGGGCCGGCTCGTTCACCCATCTCGAAGATTCGATGCGTCGAGAGGTGTCCGGTTACCTTGCCGACGGCAGGTTGATCCACCGCGAATCCGTCTTCGACGGCATCGAATCCGCGATCACCGCGCTGCTGGCGATGTTGTCCGGGGCCACTGTCGGAAAAACCCTCTGCCGGCTCGATCGGTGAGATGAGCACGCGACTGCCCGAGCACGAGGCGAAAGTCGTGGTCCGGGCAGGACCGCGGGGATATTCTGGGTGGCGCCCCGCCAGGTGGGGCCCGAGCAGCAGATGGTTGAGAGCGATCCGTTCCAGACACAGCGTGATGTCGGCATCGATGTCATCACGGAGTTGTATGCCGCGGGTTTCGAGGATCCGGACGAGATCGGCAGCGGCGGGTTCGGCAAGGTGTACCGCTGTACCCAGCTCGGCGTGGATCGCAAAGTCGCGGTGAAGGTCCTCACCTGCGAGCTCGAGGAGAATCGGGAGCGTTTCCTGCGCGAGCAACGCGCGATGGGCCGGCTGACCGGGCACCCCAACATCGTCGACGTGCTCGAGGTCGGCGAGACCGCGCGCGGCCTGCCTTACCTGGTGATGCCGTACTACGCTCGCGGCTCCCTCGACGCGCGGATCCGCCGCGAGGGCCCGTTGCCGCTGCCCGAAGTGCTGCACTTGGGGGTGAAGATCGCCGGCGCGCTGGAAACAGCGCATCGGGCCGGGGTGCTGCACCGCGATATCAAGCCGGGAAATATCCTGCTCACCGACTACGGCGAACCCGCGCTGACCGACTTCGGGATCGCTCGCATCGACGGCGGATTCCGGACCGAGACCGGCGCGGTGACCGGGTCGCCCGCGTTCACCGCGCCGGAGGTACTGGCCGGCGACGCCCCGAGCCGGGCCTCTGATGTGTACGGGCTCGGAGCTACCCTGTTCTGCGCCTCGACCGGCCATGCCCCGTTCGAGCGCCGCAGCGGTGAGCAAGTGCTGGCGCAATTTCTGCGCATCATCGAGCAACCGGTGCCCGACCTGCGTGATCGGGGCATGCCCGAGGACGTGTGCGCGGTGATCGAGGCGGCCATGTCGCGTGATCCGCACGACCGCCCCACCGCCGCGGAACTGGGCGAACAACTGCGGCAGGTAGAGCGCGATCACGGTCTCGCCGTCGACGAGATGGCCCTGAGCGGCGAACCGCGGGCAGACCGTGCACCGATCCACGTGTCGCCGGCTTCGGTGGGTACCGGGATCGGGGAAAGCAACATCGGGAATCTGCCGCTCGAGCTGACCAGCTTCGTCGATCGGCGGATCCAGGTAGCCGAGGTCAAGAGCCTGCTGGCGGGATCGCGCCTGGTGACCTTGACCGGGATCGGCGGAGTCGGCAAGACCCGGCTCGCACTGCGCGTCGCGCACAAGGTGAAGGACGATTTCGCCGACGGCGCGTGGTTGGTCGAGCTGGGTGACCTACGGGATGCGACGTTGCTGGCCGACGTCGTGGCCGCGGCCCTCGGGCTGCGCAACCAGAGTCCGAGGCCCATGCTCGAGGTGCTGGCGCAGCGGTTGGCCTCGCGTGCCGCGCTGGTGGTGCTGGACAACTGCGAGCATCTGATCGATGCGGTCACGCGGCTGGCCGGTTCGTTGCTGCGCTCCTGCCCGCAGCTGCGGATTCTGGCGACCAGTCGCGAGGCCCTGAGCCTGGGCGGGGAAGCGGTCTACGCGGTGCCGCCCTTGGCGACTTCCGAGCCGAGGGACAGATCGACGCCGCGGGCGGCGCCACGCTACGACGCGGTGGCCCTGTTCGCCGAACGCGCTGCCGCGGCCGTGCCGGGCTTCGAGGTCACCGATGGCAATCGGCGCACCGTGGCCCGGATCTGCGCTCGTCTCGACGGCTTGCCGCTGGCGATCGAGCTGGCCGCGGCCCGATTGCGGACGATGTCACCAGAGCAGATCCTGGCCCGGCTCGACGACCGGTACGCCCTGCTGACCCGCGGCAGTCGTGGGGCCCCGAAACGGCAGCAGACCCTGGGGTGGTCCATCGGCTGGAGCTATGACCTGTGCACGCCGGTGGAGCAGCGGCTGTGGAACCAACTGTCGGTGTTCACCGGCGGTTTCGAACTCGACGCCGCCGAACAGCTGTGCGACCCCGACCTGACCGAGCCGCAACTGCTCGATGCGCTGTCCGCGCTGGTGGACAAGTCGATCCTGATTCGCGGCGAATCCGACGGCACGATCCGCTTCCGGATGTACGAGACCGTCCAGGAATACGGCAGGAGCAAAGCCACCGAAGCCGGCGAATACCTGGAATATGTTCGGCGGCACCGAGATTGGGCTGCTGAGCTGGCAGCCGCCGCACACGCGCAATGGGTCGGTCCGCACCAGTTGCAGTGGGTCGCCCGCTTGGAGCGAGAGCTGCCGAATCTTCGGGACGCGTTGGAGTTCAGCCTGTCCGAACCGGACGGGAGCGCGTTGCGGATCGCCACCGACCTGTACATGTTCTGGACATTGCGCGGGCGGTTGAGCGAGGGCCGCCGCTGGTGCGAACGCGCGCTGGACCGATCGACCGGTGCGCCGGCCGCGGATCGGGCCAAGGCCCGTCTCGCGGCCTGCACGTTGGCCGCCATGCAGGGGGATATTCCGGGCGCGGCCGGCAATGTGGCACAGTTCCGGACCATGGCCGGGCAGACGGCCGACCCGCTGGTCGGGGCCCTGCTCGCCCACGCCGAGGCGAACTGCATTCTCGGCGGCGGCGATGGCGACCTGGCTCGCGCGGGTAGCCGCCTGGCCGCGGCCCTCGATGTCTACGAGCTGACCAGCGACCTCAGATTGCAGGTGGACGCCCGGATTTCGCTCGGCTGGGCGTACGCGCTACAGGGAGATCTGCCGCGCGCCCTCGCCTGTCACGAGAAAAATGTGGCGATCACCGAATCCGCGGGTGAGACGATGCTTCGGGCGTGGGGGTTGTGGGGGATGGGATTCGCCGTGTGGCGCGGCGGCGCGCCCGAGCGCGCCGCGCGGCTGTTGCAGGACGGCATTCGAGCGGCCCAGCTCGTGGCCGATCCGCTCGTCCCCACTGCCTGTGTGGAGGCACTGGCGTGGATCGCGATCGAGCAGCACCAGGCGCCACGCGCTGCTGTCCTGCTGGGCGCCGCCGATATGCTGAGCCGCGTCGTCGGCGGCGTCAGCTTCCTGTTCGCGAGTCTGGTTGTGTACCACGACAAATCAATCCGTGACAGTCGTGAGATCCTCGGCGACAGCGCATTCCGGGCGGCCCACCGGCAAGGCGCCGCGATGAGTGTCGATGCCGCGGTGAGCTTCGCGCTGGGCGAGCGATCCGAAGACGCGCCGGCTCCGGCCGAGGCAGGAAAGCTGACCAAGCGTGAGCGTCAGGTCGCGGATCTGGTCGCGCGCGGCTTGACCAACAAGGCGATCGCCGCCCGATTGGTGATTTCCCAGCGCACCGCCGAGGGACATGTGGAACACATCCTGACCAAACTCGGATTCACCTCGCGCGCGCAGATCGCCGGCTGGGTCGCCGCCCGGTCCGAATCCTGAACCCGCGGCGCCGCCGGGCGCGCACGTCACCGGCGCACGCCCGGCGGCGACGGCCCTGGGAATGACGAAAGCCGTTGCAATGCAACGGCTTTCGATTCACTCTGTGTCCGGAGGGGGACTTGAACCCCCACGTCCATTAATAGGACACTAGCACCTCAAGCTAGCGCGTCTGCCATTCCGCCACCCGGACCGGTGGTGCTCAGCAAGGTTATCGGATCAGTCCGCGTGGACCAAATCACAGGTGTTTGTCCAGGTCGCGGGGCTGGTCTGGTGCTGAGCGCCGCCGGATCAGTTCTTGATCGCCTCGAGCAAGGCGGCGCGCTGGCGCGAGCCGAGGCCGCCGATGCGACGGTCGGCGGGAATCTCCGCCTCGTCCATCAGCTTGGCGGCCTTGACCGGTCCGATGCCCGGCAGCGCCTTGATGACCGCGGCGACCTTCGTCTTCTTCACGAGATCTTCCTTGTCGGCCCGTTCGAGCACCTGGGACAGCGACACCGACCCCTTGCGGATCTGCTCGATCAGCTCCGACCGGGCCTTGCGGACGGCCGCAGCCTTCGCCAGCGCCTCGGAGCGTTGCTCGGCCGTCATGGTGGGAAGTGCCATGTCTACTACCTTTCACTCGTTCGCTGGAACTGCAACGGCACCGATTGAACATCACCGAGTGCCGGGCTGTGTAACGACACACCGCGAGGATAGACGGGGTAACGAGCCGACGTCACCTGCTCGTGAGCATCGGATGCGGGCAATTTGCCCGAGTGGTGGCCGGCGGGTGGACCGGTCAGCTGCCCAGTCCGGATGCCAGCACCGGCCAGGACTTCTCGAACGCGTCCTGCCAGTAGCCCCAGGAGTGGGTTCCGGTCGGGGTGTAGTCGTAGGTGGCGGGGATCGCCAGCTGGTCCAGGCGCTGCTGCAGGTGGTGGGTGCAGGCGTTGACCCCGGCCTCGATCAGGCCGCCGAGCAGGATCTGGTTGGCCAGCGTGTCGGGACTACGGCTGAAACCGTAGGTCAGGAAGGGGCTGTCGAGGGTGTCGTGCGGGCCGGGAAGTCCGCTTCCGGCGGAGATGAAGATTTTCACCCCGCGTAGCTGGTCGGCGTGTACGTACGGGTCGTTGGCCGCCCACAGCGGGCTGTCGTCCGGGCCCCACATGTTGGCCGGATTGCCGTGGCCCCAGACTTCGACCATCGTCTTGATCTCGCGCTGGCCGAGCGGATCGCTGGTCTGCGCGCAGCCGCTGTAGGAGGCGACGCTGCGATACAGGCCCGGTTTCGCGATGGACAGCGCGAACACCGATTCACCGGCCATGGACAGGCCCGCGATGGCGTTGCGGCCGTCCGCGTCCAGGGCGGCGTCGATCACCGGCGGCAGCTCCCGGGTGAAGAAGGTGGTCCACTTGTTGCGGCCCAGCGTCGGGTCGTCCTTGATCCAGTCGGTGTACACGCTCCACGCGCCGCCGAGCGGCTGGACGACGTTGACGTTCTTGTCCCCGAGGAACTGCAGCACATGGGTCGTGGTGGCCCAGCTGTCACCGTCGGTGCCGCCGCCCGACCCGTTGAGCAGGTACAGCACGGGCCGCCGCGCGGAACTGTCGGCGGGGCGTTGCACGTCCACGGCGATGTCGCGGCGCATCGCGGCGGAATGGACCTGCAAGGTCAGATGCCGCGCGTCGCGCACCGTCAGCTTCGTGACGGTCGAGCCGTCGGGGGCGCTCACGGTGGCCGCGGGCCGCCCGGAGGAGGTGATCGGGTCGATCGGCGCGGCAGCCGATCCGGTCGCCGTGGTCACGACGGCGGTGAGGGTGGCGACAACTGCGAGTGCGGCCACCCGCATCGCGTCTCCGGGTGTCAATTCGAGATCTCCGTTTCCGGCCGAGCGGTTCGTTCGCCGCGCGCACGGCGGCGCGTCCACTCTCGCATACGGTCAGCGATGGAAAATCTGGATTCGCCCCGGGCGATATCGGCTGCGACATTCCGAATGCGGCTGTGGCGGAACGGCTGTCCGAACGCGGTGGGACACCGGACGAAACCTCTCCATCCGGGCGGGCGCCGATATTCGTGTCATGCCGGGAAGTGGCGTCCGGGAGGGCATAGGGTTGGGCCGGGCGGCCGATTCGCCCCCGATCGACCGGAAGGAGTCCAGGTGCGCCGCATGTTGCTCGCGTTGTCCACACTGGCCGCGATCCTGCTCACGCTGCCCGCCGCGGGGTGTTCCGCGTCGTCCGGCGGTTCGGCCGCACCGTCCGCCCCGGCCGCGCCGTCGGGGACGGTCCAGGTGCAGGCCGGAACCGGCACCGAACGGTTCCCGGTCCCCTCGGTCGCGGTGCGGGTCACCAGCTGTACGAGCGATGCGGCCCTGGCGACGCTGACCACCGGCAAGGACGGCGCGGCGAGCCGCAGCTTCCCGCCCGGGTGCTATCGCGCCACGGTGACCTCGGTGCCGTCGGGATGCTCCCCCGACGCCGTGGCGAACGCTCAGGTCGATGTCAAGGCCGCCGACACCGCCGTGGCGAAATTCCTGATCCACTGCGCGTGAGCCGGCCGCGCTGCCGGCGCTACCGGCCGGATTCGTCCACGAGGGCGTAGATGGTCGCCGGTGAGCCCGACCCGCCCACGCTGACGAATCCGCCGACCACGACGGTGAAACCCCGCGCCGGCAGCTCGCGCAGCCCGGTGAGGATCTCGAGGCTGAGCCGATGCTCGCGATACAGGAGTCTGGACACCTCGAAGGTGTCGTCCACGCCGAGGTCCGGGCTGAACGCGTCGGTGCCCAGCGCGCCGCGGTGACCCAGGACGCCGTGGTCGAGCAGCCAGCGTACCGCCGCGACCGAGAATCCCGGATGGTGCATCCGCCCGTCCGGGCCGCGGCCGGCGAAATCGTCGGTGCCCCAGCGCATGTCCCAGCCGGTGTGCAGCAGCACCGCGGCCTCGGCGGGCAGCGGGCCGTGCCGGTCCTGCCAGTGGAGCAGATCGGCGACGGTGAGCGCGTAGTCGGGATCGGCGCCGGCCCGGTCGGCGATATCGATGACGACTCCGGGCAGGACGAAATCCTGCGCGCGCAGTTCGTGCGCGGCCGCGGCGCCGGCGGTGAAGTGAGCGGGGGCTCCCCAGTGCGTGCCGGTGTGTTCCCCGACGGTGACCGTTCGCAGGTAGTAGCCGTCGTCGGCGAGGGTGCACACGGTGTCCAGACGCGGCGGCGGATCGCCGGGAAACACCGACACCTCGGTGGTGGACAACGGGTGCGACAGGATGTGCACCGGACCCATGACGCCCGCCTTTCCGGTGCGGGCACGGTGCTCGCACACTGCGTCGGGGCACATCATCGCGCATTCGCGCAGCGGGTGCGTCGCGGCAGGACGTGCACGAAGGTACGAGATCGCCTGCCCGAGGCGGCGTTTCCCGGTCGACTCACCGATTCGCGGCACGCTCGCCGGGCGTGGGCGGAAAATCGTACCGCGACGCGGCCGGTGACGCGACGGCGAAAGTTGTCCTCGCACGGTGGAACTCACCGCCTGCGACCGTGCGCCGTGATCGCACACCCTCTGCGCGGACGCACCCGCTGCAAAGGTGCTGACGAGGCATTTGTCCTGAAATCGGGTGCGTGAGCCGCCCTCGACTACACTTCCGCGGCCCTATCGCATACCTTCGGACACCGTGAGTGATGTAACACCGGCCCGACCGGGCGTCCCGCCGGACCCGTCTCCCGCCGCCCCGCACAGCCCGCGAGGCGCACACGATGTGCGCCGATACGTCTCGTTACGCAGAGTGCGTTCGCGCGATGTGCGCCGCCTGCTGGGCTCGATGATGATGGCGTTGCTCACCGCCACGGTCACCCTGGCCTTCGCACCGGCCATGCACGCTTCGGCGTCGGTGAACAATGCCGGCTCGGAGAACCGGGCAGCGCGTGCGGCGGTGACCGATCTGATCGGTGCGCATCCGTGGCAGGTGCGGCTTCCGGCCGATTTCGCCGCGGGGGCGGGCTACCGGCCGGTGGTGGAGAACCATCTGCTGGTCGACCCGAGCGGGGCGTGCTCGTCCCCGATCCAGCTGCCGGCCGAGTTCACCTCCGCCTGCCGTGCCCACGATCTGGGGTACGACGTGCTGCGTTATGCCGAGCGCCGGCATCAGCCGCTGGGCGCGTGGGGCCGCCAGGCCATCGACGCGGTGTTCCAGCAGCGCATCCACAGCGCGTGCGAATCGCGGGCGGACAGTGTTTCGGAGACCGGTTGCGAGCTGATGGCGACCGTGGCCACCACCGGGGTGGACCTGAACTCGCGCCGGCAGAACTATGCAACGCCCGAACCGGAATACCTGTTCGGTACGCAGTTGTCCGGCAAGAGCTTCGATCATCAGCTCTGGCATATGGGCGGCCCGGCCGCGGTGGCGGTGTTCGGCGCGCTGATATTGCTGGTGGTCGCCGCGATCGGATATCGCCGCTGGACCCGCAGGGTGGTGGCGGGATGAAACGCATACGTCCCCGGGTGGGCAGCCTCGTGGCGGTGACGATCGCCACGGTCGTGTCGTTGCTGCCCGCGGTCCTGCCACGGACCTCGCCCACCCAGGCGCTGCTCACCGGCGTGCTGGCCGCGGTCGCGATCGGGATCGCCGGGCTGGGGCGAATCGTGTTGCGCCGCCGCGATATCGATGTCGAGGCGCGGTGGGGGCACCATCGGGTGCCGGTGCTGCTGTTGTGCGGGTTCGCGGTGATCGCCGCGACGGTGAACGCCTCGCACTGGCAGAGCGGGCTGCGCGCGGACATGGGAATGGCGCCGATCGGCCCGGTGTACTGGCTGCGGGCCGCAGTGGGCGCCGCCGTGCTCGCGGCGATTCTGGTGGGTGTGTCCCGGGGGCTGCGCTGGGTGGTGCGCAAGATGAGCGGGGCCGGTCGGCCGCTGCCGGCCGAGCTGCCCGCGCCCGCGCTGCCGGAGGTTCCCGCCTCCGGGGACGAGGGGATCCACACCGCGCCGGCCGAGCCGCAGCCCGCGGTCTCCGGGCAGGTGTCGGGTTAGTCTCGTGGCCGTGTCCGACCGCAAGATCGTTCTCGTCACCGGTGCGGGGTCCGGCCTGGGCCGCGCGATCACCGTCGCGTCGAGTGCGGCGGGACATCACGTCGTGGCGGCCGGCCGCACGGCCGCCACGCTCGCCGAGACCGTCGCGGCCGCCCCGGGGCCGGGGTCGGCCGAGGCCGTGACCGCCGATGTCACCGACGCCGATTCGGTGCGGGCGCTGTTCGAGCACATCGAGCGCCGCTGGTCCCGGCTGGACGCGCTGATCAACAACGCCGGACTGTTCGGCCCGTCGCAGCCGATCGAGCAGGTCGAACCCGCGCAGTGGCGCCGGGTGATCGATACGAATCTGACCGGCTCATTCCTGTGCGCGCAGGCAGCGTTCGCTCTGATGCGCCGGCAGGATCCGGCCGGCGGGCGGATCATCAACAACGGCTCGATCTCCGCACACGTGCCGCGGCCCTACGCGGTGGCCTATACCGCCAGCAAGCACGCGGTGACGGGGCTGACCAAGGCGCTGGCCCTCGAGGGACGCGCCCACCGCATCGCGGTCGGTCAGATCGATATCGGCAATGCGGCGACGGATCTGACCGCGGGCATCGCCGCGGGAGCGTTGCAGGCCGACGGCACGGTGCGACCCGAGCCCACCATCGATGCGGCCGATGTGGCCCGGCTCGTCGTCCAGACGATCGCCCTTCCGCTGGACACCGCGGTGCCGTTCCTGACGGTGATGGCGACCGGGATGCCCTATATCGGGCGCGGCTGAGCGACCGCCGGTCAGAGCAGTTCGGCCAGGCCGGACAGCGGTCCGGGCAGCCCGGCGAGGTGGGTGCGGATACCGCTGGTGACCGGATTGGGTGTCTCGGCGCGCAGCCGGTCGAGTTCGGCCTGCATGGTCGAGAGGGTCTGCTCGTAGCAGCGGTCGACCGTGGCCTCGTCGCAGTGGTCGCCGGGCTCGGTGGACCATCGCATCGGTGGTAGGAAGCTCACCTGCACCGACGCGGGCAGCGGCACCTGCGGCAGCACCGGCGCGACGCCGAAGGGCACGCCCAGGGTGAACGGGAAGACCTTGGTGCGGAACAGCTTGTCCAGTCCCATCAGTTTTGCGGCGCGCGCACCGCGGCTCAGCACGAAGATCGCGTCGTGGCCGCCGTTGGCGACCGCGGGGATCACCGGGACGCCCAGTTCCAGAGCCAGGCGCACGAATCCGCGGCGCCCGGCGAAATCGACCTTGCCGCGTTCGGTCCACGGGCGGCATGCTTCCCAGTCGCCGCCGGGATACACCAGGACCGCTCCGCCGTTCTTGACCGCGTTGGTGGCTGCCTCCCGGCATGCGGGCAGCACGCCGATGCTCTGCAAATTCTCCCCGAGAACCGGTGTGCGCAGGAGGATGTCGTGCGCGACGCCGAAACTGGGCTCGTTCTCGCGGTGGTCGAGCATGGCCATGAAGGTGATCCACACTTCCGGCGCCCAGTAGATCGAGGAGTGGTTGCCGATGATCAGGGCCGGGCCCGAGGCGGGGAGGTTCTCCAGTCCGGTGACGCGGGGAGTGAAATATTTGGTGTACGCCCGCCCGACGAGGATCAGCGGGTGGTTGGGGTCGGGGCGCGATGTGGGGGTGTTCATATGCCTTCCTGTCTTGTCGTGTCGCCAGGAGTAACGGCAGCATGGCGAGCGCGCCGACGTGATGTCCGTGGTGTGTGCGGCACCACGGCGCATCGTCGAGCGGCAGTGACTCTGCCCTCGGACTCATCCCCGTTGATATTCCCCGAATGGGCCGCGTATCACGCGGTCCGATACGGCGCGCGCTGCGCGATCCCCGTCGATCGCCGCGGCCGTCCTCCTGCAATCCCGACGGTAGCAAGACAAGCATTTGCTTGGTAGCGAATGACAGCGCACTGTGGGCTATCCCACTGCTGCGGCTGTCCTCGGGTCAGGGGGAGGGGCGCACCAATCCGTGCTGGTGGGCGTACACCACCGCGTGGATGCGGTCGCGCACGCCGAGTTTGGCCAGAACCCGGGAGACGTGCGTTTTCACCGTCTCCTCGCCGACGTGCAGCGCCGCGGCGATCTCGCTGTTGCTGCGGGCATCGGCGAGCAGCAGGAGCACCTCGTTCTCCCGGGCGGTGAGCGTGGCGACCTCGGGCGGTGCGGCCGGGTCGGTGAGCGTTCCGGCGAATCGCCCGGCCAGACGCCGGGTCATCGACGGATCGATCACCGCGTCACCGCGTGCGGCGATGCGCACCGCGGCGATCAACTCCTCCGGCGGCAGCGTCTTGAGCAGGAATCCGCTGGCCCCGGCCCGCAATGCGCGCGCCAGACTCTCCTCGCTGTCGTAGGTGGTCAGCACCAGTACGCGGGTGCCCCCGGCCGCGACGATCGCCTCGGTGGCGGCGAGCCCGTCGAGTTTGGGCATGCGCACGTCCAGGATCGCCACATCGGGACGCAGCCGCGACACCTCGGCCACGGCCGAGCGACCGTCGCCGACATCGGCCACGCATTCGGTGTCCGGATGGGCCTGCACCACCGCGCGCAGCCCGGACCGGAACATGGCGTGGTCATCGGCGATCAGGACCCGGATCGGGGTGTTCATGCGCCCCCCAGGGGTAGCGATACCGTGATGCGCCAACGGTTTTCGTCCTCGATCCGGTAATCGACCGTGCCGCCGAACAATTCGGCGCGGCGCCGGATCCCGTCCAGGCCGCGATGTAGTGAGTGTGTCGTATCCGGTTGCGCGGCAACCGGGTTGGTTTCGGTGATCAGTACCCGGTCGCGGTGCTCGTGCACGGTCAGGTCGGCGCGCCCGTCGCCGTGACGCAGCGCGTTGGTGAGCATCTCCTGCACGATCCGGTACACGGTCACATCCAGCGATTCGGGCAGCGGTGTGCCCGGGCCGCGGGTGTGGACCTCGAGGTTCAGTCCCGCCTCGCGCACGTGCGCGGCCAACTCCTCGATATCGGCGAGTCCGGGTTGGCGGCGTCCGGCCTCGTCGCGGCCGTGCAGCAGATCGAGCTGGCGGCGCAGATCCACCATCGCCGCGCGGCTGCCGGCCTCCACCGCGGCCAGGGATCTGGTGGCCGCGTCGTCCGCGCCCGCACCGGCGGTGAGCGCCAGACGCGCCGCGCCGGCGTGGATGCCGATGGCGCTGACGTGGTGGGAGATCACATCGTGCAGGTCGCGGGCGATCGCCTCGCGTTCGTCGGCCAGGGCGCGGTCCAGGGCGGCGCGTTGTTCTTGGCGCCGAAGCCGTTCGCGCTGTTCGAGTTCGGCGATATAGGCGCCGCGGGCGGTGGTGTACCTGCCGACCAGCCACGGCAGCACGCCGGTGGAGACCGCGGTGATGGCCAGCAGACGCCAGTCGTGCGCGGCGGGACCGTCGGCGATAAGTGCGCAGACCGACGCGCCCGCGCCCAGCAGCGGCACGATGAGCAGGGAGGCGCGCCCGGACAGCCACGCGCCGGCCCGGTACCCGGCGATGAGGAAACCGACGTCTCCGATGCGCACCGGCAGTCCGTGCCCGTGCAACAGCGCCGCACCGGCCAGCCGCAGCACCACCTGCGCCACGGCCACCACCGCCGCGGTGCGCGGCGCGGCGGCGAAGGCCAGGTCCGCGGCGACGATCAGGACCGTCACCGCGATCGCGGGAACCGGTGCGGCGGTGAGGATTCCGGACATCGCGATGATGACGGTGTCCAGGATCGCGGTGGCGACGGCCACCAGTATGGACTGCCGGGACAGCGATCGCAGGATCGCGGCCAGGTCACCGCTCTCGGCGGTATTGACATCGCGCGCCGAGGCGAACAGGCGCGGCAGCCGCGCATCGGGTGGATACGCCGGTCCGGTGAACAACATCTCACGGACAATACCCGCAGGCCACGGCCCGATCCTCCCGCGCGCGAGGGATACCGGGTCCCCCGGCGGGGCGAGCGTCCCGTGACCGCCACACACCGTGTGCGCGAGCGCCGCCACCGGAATCGGCGACCTTTCCGAAATCCGCATGCGGCACTGAAACCATTGCGCCGCAAGGCAATACGAAGGCCAACCGGATTCGGGCGGTTCAGGTTCCACTACCTGTGCGTGACCGGTGTCGGTCCCGGCCCGGTGCTCGTGACCACGCGGAACGGCCGTGCCGCGATGCGGCATCCGGGGCGTGGGGATTACGCGCGGGCTGCGGGCAAAGCGTGGCCGGGGTCTGCGGCAATGGTAGGAAGGGGACGTGTCCGCAACTGGTGAAGATATGCGATCGGAATCGGCGTCCCGCGCGGTATCGGAGGTGGTGGATCTGGTCAGTACGCTGATCCGGTTCGACACCTCCAATACCGGGGATCTGGCCACCACCAAGGGGGAGCGCGAGTGCGCGGAATGGGTGGCGGAGCAGTTGCAGCAGGCCGGTTACACCACCGAATACGTGGAATCGGGTGCGCCGGGCCGGGGCAACGTCTTCGCCCGGCTGCGCGGCGCGGACCCGGGCCGGGGTGCGCTGATGATCCACGGGCACCTGGACGTGGTGCCCGCGCAGGCCTCGGACTGGAGTGTGCACCCGTTCTCCGGTGCGGTGCGCGACGGCTACGTGTGGGGCCGCGGCGCGATCGATATGAAGGATATGGTCGGCATGACGCTGGCCGTGGCGCGGCAGTTCAAGATCGAGGGCACGGTCCCGCCGCGGGATCTGGTGTTCGCGTTCCTGGCCGATGAGGAGAACGGCGGGCGCTGGGGTTCGCAGTGGCTCGCGGACAATCGTCCCGATCTGTTCGCCGGCGTCACCGAGGCCGTCGGTGAGGTGGGCGGTTTCTCGCTGACCGTGCCGCGCCCGGACGGTACCGAGCGGCGGCTGTATCTGGTGGAGACCGCGGAGAAGGGGCTGGGCTGGATGCGCTTGCGCGCCAAGGCGCGTGCCGGGCACGGGTCGTTCCTGCACGAGGACAACGCGGTAACGATCCTGGCCGATGCGGTCGCGCGCCTCGGTAAGCACACCTTCCCGCTGGTGCTGTCGGATTCGGTCGCGGAGTTCCTGGCCGCTGTGTCGCAGGAGTCGGGTCTGCGGTTCGATCCCGACAGCCCCGATATCGAGGGGCAGCTGGCCAAATTGGGCACGATTTCGCGGATCATCGGCGCGACCCTGCGCGACACCGCCAATCCGACGATGCTGCAGGCCGGATACAAGGCCAACGTCATCCCGCAGACCGCGGAGGCGGTGGTGGACTGCCGGGTGGTGCCGGGCCGCCAGGCCGCGTTCGAACGCGAGGTCGACGAGCTGATCGGCCCGGACGTCGAGCGCGAGTGGATCACCAAACTCGATTCCTACGAAACGACGTTCGACGGGCATCTGGTCGACGCGATGAACGACGCGGTGCTCGCGCACGACCCGAACGGGCGCACGGTGCCCTATATGCTCTCCGGCGGCACCGACGCTAAAGCGTTCGCGCGCTTGGGGATTCGCTGCTTCGGTTTCGCGCCGCTGCAATTGCCGCCCGAACTGGACTTCTCGGCGCTGTTCCACGGCGTCGACGAGCGGGTGCCGGTGCCCGCACTGGAGTTCGGCACCAAGGTTTTGGAACACTTCCTGCTGAACAGCTGACGATTCGAGGAGCGCCGGGCCGACGCGCCCGGCGCGGATCTCGACGACGAAAGGACAGCCACGTGCCCGACTATTCCTACAACCCGTACGCCTCGCTGCCGCAACTGCCGACGTTCGAGCTGACCTCGGGCGATGTGACCGACGGCAGCGCGTTCGCGATCGAGCAGGCCAGTGGCGCGTTCGGCGTGCCCGGCGGCAAGGATGTGTCCCCGCAGCTGTCGTGGTCGGGTTTCCCGGCCGAGACCAAGAGCTTCGCGGTGACGGTCTTCGATCCGGACGCCCCGACCGCCTCGGGTTTCTGGCACTGGGCCGTGGCCGACATCCCGGCCGCGGTCACCTCGCTGGACAGCGGCGCGGGCAGCTCGGGCGGCACGCTGCCGGCCGGGGCGGTGCAGTTGCGCAACGACGGCGGTTTCGCCGGTTTCGTGGGCGCCGCGCCGCCGGCCGGGCACGGCTACCACCGGTATTTCATCACCGTGCACGCGGTGGACGTGGACAGCCTCGGCGTGGGCGCGGACGCGACACCGGCTTTCCTGGGCTTCAACCTGTTCTCGCACGCGATAGCGCGCGCGCAGATCGTCGGGACGTTCGAGATCAAGGGCTGATCCGGTCCCGAACCTGTGGCCCCGCACGTATTGTGCGGGGCCACAGCGCATTCGGGCGGTGTTACCGCCGTGCCCGATGCCACCCGTTGGTGATGGACAGGACGAATCACCCCGCGGCGGCGATAACCGCGGCGGTCGAATGTCCGACGACCACGAGCACAACCACGGCGGCAAGCGCTGCCACGACCACGAGCATGTCGATGATCGCGCCTCGCGTCGACGCCGCCGGCGCCTCCGAATCCCCGGTGTTGTTCGTGTCTTCGACGCTCATCACGGTGCCCGCGATGGTCACGATGGGTCCGGCGCCCAGGGGGCGTCGTCGGTGGGGATCCAGTGGTGGCGGTGGCGGCGTTTGGCCTCGAGGTAGTTGCCGGCGCGTTCGCTCAGGACGGTGGTGCGCAGCGGCAGGACGGTCACCGCGAGGCCGGTACCGGTGACCGCGGCGGCTTTGACCGGGTTGTTGGTGAGCAGTTGGATTCTGCCGATTCCGAGGTTCACCAGGAGTTTGTAGAGGCTTTCGGCCGCGGCGGTGTACGTGCGTGCGTCCGCGGGGTAGCCCAGGGCCTCGTAGCTGGTGAAGGTGTCCGCGCCGGATTGCTCGCTGTGCCGGTAGCCGCGCGCCTTGGCCAGCAGGCCCAGGCCGCGTCCTTCCTGCTCGAGGTAGACCAGCACTCCGGCGCCGGCGTCCTGGATCAGGTCCAGGGTTTTGTCCAGTTCGGGGCCGCAGTCGCAGTCGTCCGAGCCCAGCGACTCCCCGTACAGGCAGCGTGAATGAATGCGGACCAGGCAGTTCTCGGTCGGTCGTCCGAAGACGAGGATGTGGCCGTGGTCGGTGACGCCGCCGATCTCGTGCACCTGTAACAGCATGTCACGGCCCCCGCGGCTGAAGGTGTGCTCGGTGTCCCCGGCCGGGCCGAGGGACGGGGGCAGGGCAGTGGTCAATGTTCCTCCGAAGCGAGTTTCACGATGTGGTCGATCCGGTCGGCCGGCGGCATGGCGCTGGGAACATCATCGAGCGACTGTGTGGCTACCATCGCGGCTGTCGCCCATCTGAAGTCGCCTGTATCGGCGGGCTGCCGCGACCGCAGCAGACGATACGCCAGCGCCGCGGAGAACGCCGCATGAGCACCGGGCGAGCCGGTGAGCAATGTGGGGAACGGCGAGATGTCCACGGTCAACCGGTCCGACCGGACCGAACAGCCGAAATCGTCGATCGTGCAGACGGTTTGCACCCCGTGCATGCGTAATTGCCAGGCGGCCTCGGCGGTGCCGGTCAGCCTGCTCAGCTCGTCGCTGGTGCCGATCAGGTAGTCCACCACGCGCAGGTGCGGGTACAGCCGTTCGGGGCGGGTCACCGGCGGTGCGGCGTGCACGATCAGGGTAGGGCGTGATTCGAGTGCGCCGAGCGTGGCCAGGACCTGCTCGAGGATCGGCACGGGCTGTTCGAAACTCATCAGCACCGCGTCCGCGCTGGTCAGGGCCCGGTGTGTGGTCGTGGTGGTGAGGTCGTCGGCGCCCAGGGCGGCGGGGTCGGCCCTGCAGGCGATGGTGGCCTGTTCCCCCGAAGGTGCCACGATCACGGCGGTGACCGGGGTCGGGGTGTTCGGGACGATCTTGATCAGATCGGTGCGGACCTGCTGTTCGTGCAGGAAGTCCAGGATCCGGTGGCCCGCCTCGTCCTCGCCGATGGCGGCCATCAGGTGCACCTCGATGCCCAGGCGGGCCAGCGCCACCGCCCGCGCCAGGCCCTTCCCGCCGGGGTGGGCGATGAAACTGCCGGTCACGGTGCCGTGGGCCGGGGGGATGCGCTCGACCCGGTAGAGGTGGTCGATGACCGCGTCGCCCACGACGGTCACCCGGCCGCGCACCCCGGTATCGGCCGCGCCCGCGGCGGTGTCGAGCGGATGTGATCCGTAGCTGGTGCCCTCGACCAGCAGGCGGGCGAGTTCGGCGAACGCACGGTGTTCGGGGTTCCGGCGCAACTGGCTGACCGTCGGCGCGGGCGGGATCGTCTCGGCGTGCACGGCCTCGTGCAGTGGCCGCCAGTGCGCGCACAGGTAGTCCCGGCGCGCGCCGAGGTCCTCGGCGTACAGGCCGGCCGGGTCGATCGGGGCGGCGGCGTCATCGAGCAGGCCCAGAGCCAGTTCGGCATCGGCGATGAGGCGATCGGTCGGGGGCATGCGCCGGACCATTTCGCGGATGACCGGGACGACCGCGTCCTGGCGCCGCAGCCCGAGGCGGTCCGCGTGCAGGCCGATGACGCGCAGTCCGAGCAGGGCCGCGGCGTCGATCTCGGTGCGCTCCAAGCGATTCGAGCGCAGGCCGCGGCGTTTGCGCAGCCGGGACAGCACATTGCGCACGGCCTCGATCGCCGCGTCGTTTCCGGCCATGGGGCCGACCACCTCCGTTCCGATGCGCTGCCGCCGCCGATCGCGAAACCGACCGACGAACCGGCGATTGCCGGTTTATCGGCGGTCGATTCCGGCAATTCCCAACTTATCGCGACATTTGCCGCTGTGGAACGGCAAGTGCCATAATGCAATCGGCGATCTCGAGCGCCCTTGCTCCGGGGAGGTCATCATGCTGGGAGCTATTCGGCCCAGGCGGTGTATCCGTCATCGGTGGTCGATTCGGGTCGACGGCGAGTCCGACGCGGTCACGATCAGTGCCCACCTCTAGGCCGTTTCGGTGCCGGTATTCCGGTATCCGTTCCCGCACAAGCCGTTTCGATTCGGCCCGTACGGCGGGAACCGGCACGATCCTCGGTTCCGGCGATCGATCGTTGGTCGGTGGTCCCCCCGGTGCGCAGGTTCGCCGGGGAGCCGGAACCGGATTGCCGCCCACGGGGGCGGTTCGTCATCCGAATCCGATCACCGGTCCTCGGCGCGGCGGCCCACACCGCCGAGAGGACGCGCACCCTCGCGGCGATGGTGCGCCCCGGGCGCTGATCAGCGTCGCGGCCCACCGACACAAGCACATCCCCGGCCTCCCGGGCCGGCGGTGTGGCCCCAGCCTTTCCCGGTGCAGCATCCGCTCTGCCCGGCGGCACACGAGAGGAGAACCTCGTGACCATCGAGACGACCCCCTGGACGATCACCAGTGACCGCACCCCCGAGCACGCGTGGCGGGTGGCCGCAGCGGGCACGGCGGTGTGGCGGCTGAGCTGGCTGCCCGATCACCGGCTCAGTTTCGAGCAGGCCTATGCGGGCATGGAGTTGGACGAGCTGCTCAGCGATCCGGCCGTGGTGCACGATATGGAGGCGCATCGCCAGGTCTCGGTGCATTCGGCCGTCCTCGGGGTGCGCTACGAGCACGCGGTGCTGCTGCTGGCGCGCCGGATGTTCGAGCGGTTGCGGCGGCATGCGGGCACCCGCACCCCGCGTGAGGCCGAGCCGGTGCTGTCGGGATGGATGACCCCGAGCCGGTGAGAGGTTCTGCCGGGGCGCGAACCCGCGCGGCCCGCCGGGCTCAGGTGTGCGCGGAGTGCCCGGCGCCGACCGCCTCGGCGATGGCGCTGTAGCCGTCCGCGCGCAGCCGCGCGGCCAGGCCCCGGTGCAGATGCCGGGTCCACAGCGGTCCGCCGTAGATGAATCCGGTGTAGCCCTGCAACAGGGTCGCACCGGCCAGGATGCGCTCGTACGCCTGGTCGGCGGTCTCGATGCCGCCGACCGAGATCAGCACCAGCCGGTCACCGACCCGCGCGTAGAGGCGGCGCAGCACCTCGAGGGCGCGCTCGGCGACCGGCGGGCCGGACAGCCCGCCCGCGCCCATCGCGGCGACCTGTTCGGCGGGGGTGCGCAGCCCGTCGCGCCCGACGGTGGTGTTGGTGGCCACGATCCCGGCCAGACCCAGTTCCACGGCCAGATCGGCGACCGCGTCGATGTCCTCATCGGACAGGTCGGGGGCGATCTTCACCAGCACCGGCACGCGGGATTCGCCACCGGTCTCGGCCAGGCAGTCCAGGACCGCGGCCAGCAGCGGGCGCAGCGATTCGACCGCCTGCAGATCACGCAGGCCCGGGGTGTTGGGGGAGCTGACGTTGACCACGACGAAATCCGCGAGCGGGCCCAGCAGCCGGGCGCTGGTGACGTAGTCCTGCGCGGCGTGTTCGGCGGGCACGAGCTTGGTCTTGCCGATGTTGGCGCCGATCGGCACGCCGCCGGGGCGCCGGTCGCGCAGTCGCTGTGCCGCCGCGGCCGCACCCTGGTTGTTGAACCCCATCCGGTTGATCAGCGCGTGGTCCGCGGGCAGCCGGAACAGCCGCGGGGCGGGATTGCCCGGCTGCGCCTGCCCGGTCACGGTGCCGACCTCCGCGAAGCCGAAACCCAGTGGGCCCCAAGCGTTCACACCTTCGGCGTTCTTGTCGAACCCGGCGGCCAGGCCCACCGGCGCGGGGAACCGCACCCCGAACGCGGTGGTGCTCAGGATCGGATCGCCGGTGACCGTCAGGCGCGCGAGCAGCGCGCGGGTGGGTGCGAACCGGGTCGCCAGGCACATCGCGGCGAACGCCCAGTGGTGGATCGTTTCGGGGGGCAGCAGGAACATCAGGCGCCGCAGCAGCGAATACATTCCGCTCACATCCCCGGTTCCGGCACCGGGAGGGAGGTCTTGCGCCGGCGCAGCAGCACGCGGCGGCTGCCGTCGGTGTACGCGCGGACCCGGGAGAGTTCCCAGCCACCGAATTCGGCCTGGATGGACAGCCGGATCGAGGCGGTCACCCGAGTGACCTCGGGGGGTAATCGAAGCGGCACATATTCCCATTCCCCGTCGTCGCTGATCTCCTCCCAGCTCGCCGGGATCGACCGCCTGCCGGGTGAACGGTGCGCAGAGGCCCGAGCCATCACTGCCCTCTCTTCCTCTCGTCCGCGCCGATCCGCTGCAGACCGTCGCCGGTCGCGGACCCCACGAACAGCTCGCCGGTACGGGAGTCGACCGTCACCGCATTGGGCTGTCGCACTGTCGGGTAGCGACCCACCTCCACCGGTATACCCGTCGACAGGTCGAACCCGGCGATCTGATTGCTGCCGGTGAGGGTGACCCACACCGTCTCGGACCGCTGATCATAGGCCAGCGCGTAGGGCGCGGAGCCCAGCGGGAACATCTGATGCATCGCCAGCGGATCGGCGGTGTACACCAGCAGCGCCCCGCCCGTCGTGTCGGTGACCAGGATCCGCCCGAAGTGGTCGGTGACCAGGTTGGTCGCGCCCTGCCCGGTGCGCAGGGCCAGACCCGCGCGCGCGTGGGCGATATCGGCCTGAGTCAAGGTGGTGCGGGCGCGGTCGAGCACCGCGACCGCCGTGCCGGGGGCGGCGATCTCGTCGCCGCTCATCCCCTCGACCGTGTGCAGCACGCGACCGTCGGCGGCCAGGATGAGCAACCGCCCGTCGGCCAGGACCGCGGCCTCGGTGCCGTCGGGGCGCTGCGCGACCGCGCGGACCTGCCCGTCCACCGCGGTGGCGTGCACGGTGGCCGCGGCCACGTCGATGTGCAGCACCGTGTGTCCGGCGGCGGCGAGCACCTGCCCGGCCGGTCCGGCCACCAGGGCGCTCGTGCGAGCGGGCAGGGTGAGGCTGCGCTCGGCGGCGCCGCCGGCGGGGTCCTGGATGCGCACGGTGACACCGTCGCCGTCCAGCAGCACGAGACGGCCGGTGGCCGGTTCGGCCAGCAGTGCGGCGATCGGCCCGGACGGGCTGACCACGCCCGCGGGGGCGGTGTGCTGGACCGGTGCGGCCGCGGCGCTGGCGGGCGTGCCCTCGGACGCGGTGCCGCCGCTGCCGGAATGCTGGGCGCAGCCGCTCGCCAGTGCCGCCGCCGCGACCGCGGCCAGCGCGGCCGCGCACACCGATCGGCTCACACCGCGAGCACGCATACTCCGAACTCCTTCTCACCTGCCACCGGGGCGATCCGCGGCACCGTTCACCGGCACGCGCGGCGCCCGCCGATTGCCCCGTCCCGCTCATGCGGGCTTTCTTATCTGACCATGATCGCGGACCGGACCGGCTCGCCGGGGTGGTTCCGCGCGAGTGGGCGCGTCGCGGGCACGCCGGGAAACACGCGGGGCGTGGGTTCGCCGGTGTGCGGCGTTACGGTGGACGGGCGCATACGGCCCGATCAGGAGACTCGGTTGAGCACAAACCCAGCGTGCGGTTTTTCCGTGGAGGACATCACTGTGGGCGCGTTCGCGCACGGGTTCGGCACCACCGAGGACGGCCGCTCGTTCGCGTTCCGCACGGTGCGCGCCACGCTGCGCCTCGAGATCTACCGCACCGACACCGGCGCGCAGGTCCCGGGCCCGGAGGATGTGATCGCCGTCGCGCGAGCCCGGGTCACCGATATCGACCTGGACGACGAGCGCAGCGTGATCGCCCTGGTGCACGATCTGATTCCGACCGCGGTGCCGGTGATCCCCGACGCCCCGCGCGAACCCACCACGGTGCGCGCACTGCTGCTGCGGCTCAGCGCGGTCATCGACAACATGTGATCGCCTGGGCCGCAACGCATCCCGCTCGCCCACGGGTGGCGGCCCGGCCCGCCGCCGGACGCGCCGGCGGCCCGGCGGCCCGCGAACACGCCGCCCCGCCCGCGCGCCGGCCGCCGGCTCGGTTCACCTACCTTGGTGTGGTGAACGCTCGCCCCGCGCCGAGCCGCAGCCGATGGCGTATCCGCATGACGGACTGGTGGGACAGTGAGAAGTACGGTTAACTTCGAGGCCGTGAGGATGGCGATGGCAGTGCGAGGTAAGACCCGGGGCGCGGCGATCGGCGGTGCGCTGATCGCGCTGGCCGTGCTGAGCGCCGCGTGCAGCAGCGACCCGGACGAGGCATCGGTGGCCGCGGCCCGCTCCTCGGCGTACGCCGCGCTGACCTCCTCCTCGCAGGCCGCGGCCGCCAGTTCGGCGAACCGGCCCCCGATCCCGACCGCCGCGCAGCTGGACGCCCAGCTCAAACGCGCCCTGGACCCCAAGCTGCCGGACAGCGATCGCACCAACCTGATCCAGGACGGCGCGGCGTTCCGGTCGGCGATCCCCGATATGTACAAGGCGCTGCACGAACACCCGAACGCGGTGTACGGGGTGGTGGACCCGGTGTTCGACAATCACGACGGCACCCTGACCGCGACCCTGCGCCTGGACAAGGACGGCACCGGGGAGAACGTGCGCACCACCGTCATGCACTTCATCGATCTGGACGGTACGTGGAAGATCTCGCGCACCGACCTGTGCGGCATCCTGCGCTCGGCGGACTACCAGACCGCGGCCTGCGGCTGAACCGGGCCAGGGCGGAACGGGAAAACGATTGAGCCGCACGGTGACCGAGCATCAGGCGAGTATCGAGCCCGCGCGCGGCGAGCAGGGCCGGTTCCGGGAGCTGTCGCTGTGGTGGGGCCGGTTCGTGTACCGCCACCGCTATCCGGTGCTGGCGGTGTTCATCGCACTGGTCGCGGTCTCCGGGTTCTGCGGCCGCGATCTGGGACCGCGCCTGACCCAGGGCGGCTGGTTCGACGACCACAGCGAATCGGTCGTGGCCTCCCAGCTGGCCGACCAGACGTTCGGGCGCGACACCGACGCCGATGTGATCGTCCTGTACACCGCCCCGCCCGGACGCACCGTGGACGATCCTGCCGTGCACAGCGCGATCAGCACCGCCCTGGCGAACCTGCACGCCCGGTACCCGGACCGGATCAAGAAGATCGACAGCTATTTCGACGGCCCGATGATGGGCACATTCGCCGACGCCACCCGCACGCACGCCTTCGCCAGCATCGGGTTGCGCGGGCAGGACACCCAGACGGTGAACAACTACCTGGCCATCGAGGATCAGCTCGGCGCGGGTGCGGCCAGCGCCGGGCCCGGCGGCGCCACCGTGCAACTGGCCGGGCTGCAACCGGTGGTCGAGGGTATCAATCTGGGGATGCAGCACGATATCCGGCGCGCGGAGCTGATCGCGCTGCCGCTGGTGGCGATCCTGCTGTTCTTCGTGTTCGGCGGCGTGGTGGGTGCGTTGCTGCCGGTGCTGATCGGCGCGATGACCGTGCTGGGCACCCAGGGCATCATCCGTGCCCTGACCGGCGTGATCGATGTGAACGTGTTCGCCAGCGCCGTGGTGACGCTGGTGAGTCTGGGATTGGCGATCGACTACGGGCTGTTCGCGGTGACCCGCTTCCGCGAGGAACTCGCCGCCGGGCAGAGCGTGCAGGAGGCCACCGCCCGCACCGTGGCGACCGCCGGGCGCACGGTGCTGTTCTCCGCGGCGATCATCGCGGTGAGCCTGGGCGCGTTGTTCATCTATCCGCATCAGGTGCTGCGGTCGGTGCCCTACGGCGGGATCAGCGCGGTGCTGCTGGCGGCGGTGCTGTCGGTGACCGCGCTTCCGGCGCTGCTGGGCATCGTCGGGACCAGGATCGACCTGTGGGGCTGGCATCGGCTGGCCAGTGTGCGCACCGCGGAGCCGGTGCAGATCTCCGCGACGTTGCGCGACCGGCGCGGGCAGGGCTTCTTCTCGGATCTGGCGTTGTTCGCGATGCGCCGCCCGGTGCGGGTGATCGTGCCGGTGGTGCTGGGGCTGCTGGTGCTGCTGATCCCGTTCCGGCACATCGAATTCGGCGGATTGAGCGAACGGTATCTGGCCTCGGACAATCCGGCGCGGGTGGCGCAGGAGGATTTCGACCGGCTCTTCCCGGACTTCCGCACCCAGCCGCTCAAACTCGTGGTGGTGGGCGCGAATCCGCAGCAGCTCTCCGACATCCGGTTCCAGGCCAATTTCGCGCCGGGGCTGACCGGGCCGTTCGAACCGTCCGCGCCGACCACCCACGGCATCAACGTGCTCTCGGCCGGGCTGGTCGATCAGCAGCATCCCGACGCCGCGATCGACACCCTGCGCGCGATCGCGCATCCGCCCGGTGTGCGGGTGATGGTCGCGGGGGTTCCGGCGTTGGAACGCGACAGTATCCGCGGGCTCATCGACGGGCTGCCGCTACTGGCGGCGATTCTGATCTGCGCGGCGCTGGCGCTGATGTACGCGGCGTTCCGGTCGCTGGTGCTGGCGGTGAAAGCCGTCGCGATGAGCGCGTTGAGCCTGGGCGCGACGCTGGGCGTGCTGACCTGGATCTTCGTCGAGGGTCATGGGGCACGGCTGTTCCATTTCACCCCGGGGCCGCTGATGTTCGCGGTGCTGGTGCTGATCGTGACGGTGCTGTTCGGGCTGTCCACCGATTACGAGGTGTTCCTGCAGTCGAGGATGACCGAGGCCCGCGCGGGCGGCGCGCCGCCGCGTGAGGCGATCCGCTACGGCATCGCCCACACCGGCGGGGTGATCACCTCGGCGGCGGCGATCCTGATCGTGGTCACCGGCGCGTTCGGTTTCTCGGATCTGGTGCTGATGAAGTACATCGCGTACGGGATGATCGCCGCGCTGATCCTGGATGCCACGGTGATCCGGCTGCTGCTGACCCCGGCGGTGCTGAAACTGGTGTGGCGGTGAGCTTTTCGGGCGCACCGGGTCAGCGGCGCAGCGGCAGCACCAGTTGCGCGCCGGTGACCGGATGGTCGATGACCTCCACCGGATGCTGGTAGACGCGGGTCAGCAGGGCGGTGGTCAGCACCTCGCGCGGCGAGCCGGACGCGGCCAGGCGCCCGTCGCGCAGTACCGCGACGCTGTCGGCGTAGGCCGCGGCGATACCGAGATCGTGCAGGACCACCACGACCGCGGCTCCCGCGGCGGCGCGCTCGCGGGCCAGGTGCAGCACCGCTTCCTGATGTCCCAGATCCAGCGCGGCGGTGGGTTCGTCCAGCAGCAGGGTGGTGGTGCGCTGAGCCAGCACGCGCGCCAGGGCCACGCGGGCGCGTTCACCGCCGGACAGCGCCGGGAACGCGCGCTCGGCCAGGTGGGTGACGTCGGTGGCGGCCATGGCCGCCTCGACCGCCGCGAGGTCCTCGCTCCGGCGCGGGGTGCGCGCCCACGGCGCACGGCCCATGGTGACGACCTCGCGGGCGGTGAACGGAAATCCGACATTGTGTGTCTGCGGCAGCACCGCGCGGCGGCGCGCCATATCGGCCACCGCCCAGTGCGACAGCTCGCGCCCGTCGAGTTCGACTGTGCCGGCAGCGAGTTCGAGTTCGCCGGCCAGGGCCGCGAGCAGGGTGGACTTGCCCGCGCCGTTCGGCCCGACCAGGGCCAGGATCCGCCCGGCGACCACGTCCAGGCTCACCCGGTCCAGCACCCTTCGGGCACTGCCGCGGTCCACGCTCACGTGCGTGGCGCGCAGGGTGACCGTGCCCGGTGGCGGATCGTCGGGAAGTCCGTGGGTGCGCGTGAGTATCCGGGTCAGCGCCCGGGACATCCCGCTCATCGGTACTCCTTCCGCGCACTCCCACCGCGGCCCGGCCGCAGCGGCGCGGGTTCGGCGTACTCGTGTGTCCTCGGGGTGCGTCGCACGGCGCGGCTCATGCCCATCCTCCCGACCGGGCGCGGGTGCGGCGCAGCAGCCAGAAGAAGAACGGGCCGCCGACCAGGGAGGTGAGCATGCCCAGCGGCAGGTCCGCGTTGCTGACCAGATCGCGGGCGCCGATATCGGCGGCCAGCAGCACCACCGCGCCCAGGATCGCCGAGAGCGGGATCAGCACCCGGTGCGCCGGACCCACCAGCATGCGCACCACGTGCGGCACGATCAGCCCCACGAACAGGATGATCCCGGTGAACGCCACGCCCGCGGTCGCCAGCACGGCCACGACCAGAATCACGTTGCGCCGCAACCGTTCCACATCCACACCCAGATGCCGCGCGGCGGCCTCACCGAGCGCGAGCAGATCCAGTCGCGGCGCCATCAGCATCGCGGCCGGCACGCCCGCGGCGGTCAGCGGGGCGACCACCGCCACCGACTGCCAGGTCGCGCCGTTGAGGCTGCCCAACTGCCAGAACACGATCTGATCGCGCGCCGCGTTCGAGGCGGTGAACAGCAGGAACGACATCAGCCCACCGGCGAACGCGTTGACCGCCACACCGGTGAGCACCAACGTCACGGTCTCGGTGCGCCCTCCCGAACGGGACAGCAGATACACCAGCAGCGTCGTGCCCAGCCCGGCCACGAACGCTCCCGCGGCCACCGACCACGCCGCGGCGAACGCACCCCCGACCACGATCACCACACCCGCACCGACCGCCGCCCCCGCCGACACCCCGATCACGCCCGGTTCGGCCAGCGGGTTGGCGAACACGCCCTGCAGCAACGCACCCGCGGTCGCCAGCGCCGCCCCCACCAGCAACGCCAGCACCACCCGCGGGAAACGCACCTGCAGCAACGTCACCTGCCCGGCGGGATGATGCGGCAACGGACCCCACTCCAGCCCGACCTGATGCAGCACCGTCCCGGCGACCTCCCACGGCGTGGTGGGCACCTGCCCGATCGCCGCGGACACCAGCGCCAGCCCCACCAGTAGCGCGATCGACACCACGAACGCGATCGTCACCCGCGAGCGCCGAGACCGCCGCGTCCGGGGACCCGAACCAGCCTTGCCGGCAGGCGCTGCACCTTCCCTGCCGGCCTCTTGCGGTGGCCGCGCCGCCGTCTCGGTCGAGCCGAGCGCTCCCGATTCGGTTGCAGCAGTGCCGGATTGCTCCGCAGTCTGCCGCTGCTCACCTGCCGTGGCGGGCTCGCTCGAGCCCGACGCCGCGTCGGCTTGGTCCGCTTGCGCCGCGACCGCCCCCGATGTCACCGCATCGATCGACTCGAGCCCGGCCGATTGCGTTGCGGCCGTATCGATTTCCTCGACGATCGGGCCGGGGTCGCTGCGGGATCGGGCGGCGCGCACAGGACCGGGCGTGGTGTTCGGTCCTCCGGTTGCCCGCGCCGCGGCTCCCGATGCCGCGGTGTCGATCGGCTCGGGCGCTGTCGCGTGCTGTGCGGCTGTACCGATTTCGTCGGTGGTCTGCCGGGGCGCTCGACAGGCGGGGTGCGGTGCGCTCGGACCGGAGTCGGCCGGTGCCGGATGCGCGGCGGCAGCACTGTCGCCGGGCGTGCGCCCGGATGGGAGGCAACCCGCTGCGGCCGGACCGGATTCGTCGACGTTCGAGTCCTGCTGCGCGTGAGCGTCATTGGATGACGTCCCCGCCGGGACGGATGGCCGCCGTTCCGGGGTGCCGGCAGTGGGTGCCGGCTCGTGCGGAACCGAGACGGCGGCGCTGCCGGGCGGGGTCGGCGGTACGTGTGACCGGTCGGGGACCGGAGCCGGGGTGGGATCGGGTGTACCGGTGGAAGGTCCGGCGCTGCCCGGGACTCGATGCGGTGGTTGCGTGTCCGCATCGACTGCCGGTGCGGGGGCGCCGGTGGGCCGAGACCGCGGAATGTCTTGCGGGGTGGGCTCGCTCATGCGGGGCGGGTGCCGTAGAGGGCCTGGGACAGGGCAGCGAGGATGCGCCCGGTGTTGGGGCCGAAGCTCAGCAACACCGAGTCGGCCATATCGATGACGCGTTTGTTCCTACCGGCGTTGGTCTGGGCCACGCCGGGAATCCTGGTCAGCCCGTCCGCGCCGCCGATCGACTGCAGGCCGTCGGTCATGACCAGGAACACATCGGGATTCGCGCTGATCATCGACTCGCTGGTGATCGGCGCGAACGGTTCGGTGATCCCGGCGCCTTGCCCGGCGTCGGCGGCGCGCAGGGCGGTGATCAGCGCGTGCGAGCCGAACGACGGTCCGGCCATCATGGTGATGGCGGTGCTGCGCAGATACAGGAACGCGATCTTGGGCGCCGGATTCTGTTTCGGCACAGCGGCTGTGGCGGCGTCGATCTCGCGCTGGGTGCGCTGGGCCAGGGCGGTACCGGCCTGCGGCACGCCCAGGGCCGCGGCCACGGCCTGGATCTGCGGGCCGACTCCGGCCAGGGTGCGGGCCGGATCGAAGTAGACCACGGTGATGCCCAACGCTTTGAGCTGGTCGCGCATGGTCGGGGTGGCGCTGACGGTATCGGTGAGGAACACCGTGGGCCGTTGCGCGGCAACGGCTTCGATGTTGATGCTGCCGCTGCCGCCGGCCACGCTGGGCACGTCCTTGGCCGCGGGGAACGCCGCGGCGGTGGAGCGGCCGACCAGATTCGCGCCCAGGCCCAGCGCCCACACGGTCTGGGCGAGGGTGCCGTACTGGTCGACCGCGACGATGCGGCCGGCGTCGGTGACGGTCACCGAGGATCCGTCGAACGAGTGCACGGTCGCCGGCAGCACCGGATGCGGTGCGGGCCCGATCGGCACCGGGTTGGTGTCGGCGAGCGTCGCGGTGACCGGGCCGTGCTGCGCGGCGTTACCGGTCCCGCCGGAGGACCCGCACGCGCCGGCCGCCACGACCGTCGCGATGGTGACCACGGCCAGTGCGATGCGGCGCACCGGCCGCGCGGAGGCGATGCGGGACGATCGGACCCGGGCGAGACAGCTCATGTAGGCAAGCCTAAGTGGTGCCCGCGCGCACCGGACATCGGCCCGCCCGCCGCGGCCTGGAACACCTCGTGTGCGAATCGGCTTGCGGTGGACCAGGGCTTGGGGTGCGGATCACGGGCTCGCGGAGCCAAGGGCGTTGCGAACATCGCGAGCCGGAACGGCGCGGCAAGACCTGCACCGGCGGCTCGAATGTCCCGGGCGTCCAGGAGGTGGTCGTCGGGTAGGTGACGCCCGGGGTCCGGTTTCCCGGCCGGGAACTCCTGGCCACCTCACCCTGGAGGTCTTCGGCAATGATCCGATGGCCGTGCGGGATCGGGACATCCTGTTCGACGCGCCGGTCGCGGAGCTGGAAGGTTCGCCCGGCCACGGACACGGGGGCGGGCGAACCCGCGTCGTGTCCTGGTCAGATACTGCTGACGTCGTCCAGGGCCGAGGCGATCGCGCGCGGCAGTTCCAGTGTCTCGGCGGCCAGCACGCCGGTGAGCTGGCCCATATCGCGGGCGCCCACGATCAGCGAGGCCACCGCGGGCCGGTCGCGCACCCAGGCCAGCGCCACCGCCAGCGGGGAGGTGCCCATGCCGTCGGCGGCGGTGACCAGCGCGTCCACCACCCGGTCGGCATGCTCGTCGAGGCGGTCGCGGATCTGCGCGCCGCTGGTCTCGTCCGCACCGCGCGAATCGGCGGGCACCCCGTCCCGGTATTTGCCGGTCAGGATGCCCCAGGCCAGAGGTGTGGTGGCGATGAGCCCGACGCCGTGATGCTGGGCCGCGGGCACGATGTCGTGTTCGACCCCGCGCGCGAGCAGCGAGTACGGTGTCTGCGCGACGGTGATCGGCGCGGCGCACGCCATCGTGGCCAGCTGCCAGGCGTCCAGGCCACGCACTCCGCCGTAGCGGACCTTGCCCGATTGCACCGCGTCCTGCACGGTCGCGGTGATCTCGTCCAGCGGGGTGTGCGGGTCCCACGCGGCCACACTCCAGATGTCCAGATGGTCGGTGCCCAGTTCGGTGAGGGTCTGGTCGAGCTGGCGCAGCAGGGTGCGCCGCGAGGCGTCCACCCGCCAGCGCGGCTCCGCGGCCGGGGCGCCGTCCGGATCGGTGACCGGCACCGGGGTGATCCCGGCGCACCCGCTGATCACCAGGTCGTGCCGGGGCACCAGTTCCCCGATCAGCTCGCCCAGGATGCGTTGCGCCGTGCCGCTGCCGTAGGCGGGGGAGGTGTCCAGCAGCGTGCCCCCGGCCTCGACGAACGCCACCAACTGCACTGCCGCGTCGTCGGGATCGGTCTCCCTGCCCCAGGTGTGGGTGGCCAGGCCGATCCGGGAGACCCGCAGGCCGCTGCGCCCGACCGCCCGCTGTTCCATCACCGTGCGCATACTTCCGTCACACCCAAGAGCCTAGGGCCACAACCCGTTCGGATACGGCTAAGGCACGGCGAACCGCCGGAGTGATCGATGCGACGCTGCCACCGGCGCGCATACGCACCCCGATTCCGGTCCCGGCGCGCGCCACGCATCGCGGGCGCATCCCGGGAGCGGCGAAAACACCGTAACCGGAAGCGGATTCGCGCTGAGCGTAATCAAGATCGGGTGCGTGTGCCGCTCGTCGCGTGGCCGGAGCGCCGCGATCGCCTAGGCTGGGGGCATGACGGTGATCCTGCTCCGGCACGGGGTGTCGACCTCGAATACGGCTCACACCCTGTCCGGGCGCACTCCCGGAGTGGAGCTCACCGAACGCGGCCGCGAACAGGCCCGCGCACTCGCGGAACGCTTGGCCCCCTTGCCGATCGAGCACATCGTGGTCTCCCCGCTGCTGCGCTGCGCTCGCACCGTGGCCCCGCTGGCGGAGAAGCTGGCCCTGGAACCGGTGTCCGAGGACCGGCTCGTGGAGGTCGATTACGGCGACTGGACCGGCCGCAAGCTGGCCGATCTGGTGAAGGAGCCGCTGTGGGCGGTGGTGCAGCGCAACGCCTCGGGCGCGGTGTTCCCCGGCGGTGAGGGCCTGGCCGATGTGCAGTACCGGGCCGTGGCCGCGGTCCGTGAGCATGATCGCCGGTTCGCCGAACTGCACGGCCGCGACGCGCTGTGGGTGGCGTGCACCCACGGCGACGTGATCAAATCGGTGCTCGCCGATGCCTTCGGCATCCACCTGGACGGATTCCAGCGCCTGGTGGTGGAACCGGCCTCGCTCAGCGTGGTCCGGTACACCTCCGCCGGTCCGTCGGTGTGGCGCAGCAACGACACCGGTGCCGACCTGTCGGCGCTGGCGACACCTCCGGAACAGCGCTCGCGCGAACCGGCGGGCCCGGTCCCCGGCGGCGAGGTCGGCCCCGGCACGGCCGGGAGCGGCGGTGCTGCGGCGGGCGAGCGCATGACCGACGCGGATAATGGGAATGCGCAACGCGCCGACTCTTTGGAGTAAGTAGTGCAGTGTGGTTTCAGGAGGTGCAGATGAGCCGAGCAATCCACGTGTTTCGCACCCCCGATCGTTTCGTTGCCGGGACCGTCGGTGAACCGGGCGATCGCTCTTTCTATCTGCAGGCCGTCGAGGAACCGCGGGTGGTCAGCGTGTTGCTGGAGAAGCAGCAGGTCAAGGTGCTAGCCGATCGAATGGGTCTGCTACTGGACGAGGTGGCGCGCCGGTTCGGCGCGAGTGTGCCGCCCCAGGCGGACGATGTGAACGACACCGGCCCCTTGCAGACCCCGATCGACGCCGAGTTCCGGGTCGGCACGATGGGCTTGGGCTGGGACGCGGACGCCAACGCGGTGGTGGTGGAGTTGCTCGCGATCACCGAGACCGAGGTCGACGAGTCGGTGGTGCTGGACGACACCGAGGAGGGCCCCGACGCGGTGCGGGTGTTCCTGACACCCACGCAGGCACGGGAGTTCGCGCTGCGCTCGGCGCGGGTGATCGCGGCCGGGCGGCCGCCGTGCCCGCTGTGCGGGGAGCCGCTGTCCACGAAGGGACACATGTGTGTGCGCACCAACGGCTACAAGCGCGGCGGGATCTTCGGCGCGGCAGATCTCGAGGACTGAGCGGTGAGCACCGGGACCGGCGAGCGCGCCTGCGACCCGTTCTACGCCGGTGACCTGGCGGTGATCGGCCGGGTCAGCACGGCCAGCAATCTGACCCTGGTGTGCGAGATCGGCCCCGACGGCACCGTGCGCGAACCGGCATCGGATGCGGGTGTGCGCGTGGTGTACAAACCGGTGCGCGGGGAGCGCCCGCTGTGGGATTTCCCGGACGGCACCCTCGCCGGGCGCGAGGTCGCCTCCTACCTGGTGTCCCGGGCGCTGGGCTGGACGGTGATCCCGGAGACGATTCTGCGGGAGGGCCCGCTGGGTCCGGGCATGGTGCAGCGCTGGGTGGAGTCGGTGGACAACCACACCGAACGCGGTGACCGGCTGGATCTGGTGGATCTGGTGCCCGCCGGTGCGGTGCCCGAGGGTTTCCGGGAGGTTCTGCGCGCGGTCGACGGCGCGGGCGCGGAGGTGTCGCTGGTGCACGCGGACGATCCGCGACTGCAGCGCATGGCGGTGCTGGACGTGCTGTTGAACAACGCCGACCGCAAGGGCGGGCACGCCCTCGAGGGCCTGGACGGCGCGGTCTACGGCGTCGATCACGGTATCTGCCTGCATACCGAGCCCAAATTGCGCACGGTGCTGTGGGGGTGGGCCGGTGAACCGGTGGACCAGGAGCTGATCGCCGATATCGCCGCCTTCGTCGAGGCGGCGCCGGGCGCGCTGGCTGATGCGCTGGCCGAACACATCACCGACGAGGAGATCGACGCACTGCTCGCGCGCGGTCGGCGGCTGCGCGATGATCCGGTGATGCCGCTGCCGCGCACCTCACGCCCGATTCCCTGGCCGGCGTTCTGAACGCGGCCGGGCCGGTTTGGCTCCTGCGAGATTGCAACGGTTGCGGATCGGCACCGGCGGCCCCGGCGCAGGTGAGCGGCGGTGCCCGCGAGGCCCGCGGGGTGCGGGTGCGTGGGGGCGGCGGGCACCCGGGCCGCTGAAACCTTTACTCTCGAATCATGCAGTCCTGGTCCGATATCGCCGTCCCGACCGTCCCCGGATCCGGACCGCCGTTGCGGTTGTTCGACACCGCCGACGCGCAGGTGCGCCCGGTCACCCCCGGCCCCACCGCCACGATGTACGTGTGCGGCATCACCCCCTACGATGCGACGCATCTGGGTCACGCGGCCACCTACCTGACCTTCGATCTGGTCAACCGGGTGCTGCGCGATAACGGGCACGAGGTGCACTACGTGCAGAACGTGACCGATGTGGACGATCCGCTGTTCGAACGCGCCGACCGCGACGGAGTGGACTGGCGTGAGCTGGGCAGCCGCGAGATCGACCTGTTCCGTGAGGATATGACCGAACTGCGGGTGCTGCCGCCGCGCGAGTACATCGGCGCGATCGAATCGGTCGGCGAGGTCGTGGAACTGGTGGACAAACTGCTGGCGTCGGGCGCGGCCTACGTCGTGCCCGACGCGCAGTACCCGGACGTGTACTTCCGCCACGACGCCACCGAACAGTTCGGATACGAGTCCGGCTACGACCGGGCCACGATGGACCGGCTGTTCGCCGAGCGCGGCGGCGACCCCACCCGGCCCGGTAAGCACGATCCGATCGATGCGCTGCTGTGGCGTGCGGCGCGGCCGGGTGAGCCGTCGTGGCCCTCGCCGTTCGGTGAGGGCCGTCCGGGCTGGCATATCGAATGCGCGGCAATCGCTTTGAACCGCATCGGTCCCGAGTTCGACATCCAGGGCGGGGGCAGCGACCTGATCTACCCGCATCACGAATACTCCGCCGCGCACGCCGAGGCGCTGGTGGCCGGCCGGCGCTTCGCCCGGCACTACGTGCACGCGGGCCTGATCGCCCTGGACGGGGAGAAGATGTCCAAATCGCGCGGCAATCTGGTGTTGGTCTCCCGGTTGCGCCGCACCGGTGTGGATCCCGCGGCGATCCGGCTGGGCCTGTTCGCCGGACACTACCGCCAGGACCGCGAATGGTCCGACCCGGTTCTGGCGCAGGCACTCTCGCGGCTGGACACCTGGAAGCGCGCGGTGGCGCTGAATTCGGGCCCGGGCGCCACCGACACCCTCGCCCGGCTGCGCCAGCACCTGGCCGATGACCTGGACACCCCCAAAGCCCTTGCCGCGGTGGACAACTGGGCCCGCGAAGCACTCGAATACGGCGGCCCGGACGCCGCCGCGCCCGCCGCGATGGCCGTCGCGGTGGACGCGCTGCTGGGCATCACGCTCTGAGCCGCTTGCCGCTCGGCCGGCCTCGCGGCCCCGCCGGCGGCGAGTTCACAGGTCGAGCCGGTCGGCGGAGATGCCGAACATCTCATGGGCCACACCGAATCCCAGGTCGTGCACCAGGCGGCGCTTCCAGGGGCGCTGGGCGATGGCGTGGGTCAGCCGCCGGGCGGTGCGTGGCGCACGGGTGATCGCGGCGGCGATCTCCCACGCGCGGGGCACCAGCCGTTCCCTGGGCAGCACCTCGTTGACCAGACCGAGTTCCAGCGCCCGGCGCGCGTCCACGGGCAGTCCCGTATACATGTGGTAGGCGGCCCTTTTGGTGCCGATGAGCTCCTGCAGGGTGAGTTGCTGGCCGTCGCCGGGCGCGGTCCCCGCCGACAGGTGCGGGTCGATGATGATCGCGGTGTCCGCGGCCAGGGTGATATCGCACAGCAGCGCGAATTCGGTGTGCGCGGGACTGGGGCCGTTGATCGCGGCGATGGTGGGGATGTCGATGCCGAAGACGAAGTTCTCCAGCAGTTTCGTCGCGTCGTAGTAGGCATGTTCGTAGGTGAAATCGGGTGGCCGCTCGCCGTGGATCAGATCCCGGGCCGCGCGGTCCGGGGCGGACGGCTGGGCTTCGGGCAGTGCGAGCCACTGATCGCCGGTGCCGGTCAGGATGAGCACTTCGTTGTCGGGATCGTTGCCGATCTCCTGCCAGGCCTGCGCCCATGCGTTGTGGGTGGCCCAGCCGAACCGGGCCGGCCCGCCATCGGTGTGCATGCGCAGTTCCAGGATTCCGTCCTGGCGCCGCATGACGAAGTAGTCGCGGTACTTCTCGGCGTAGGTGTCGAAATCCGGGCGGGCGACGAATCCGCCGACGCGCGCATGCCAGGTGTCGAGTTCTTCGGGCATGGAAGGCCTTTCGAGGGAGCTGGGGAGGACATCCGGAGCTAAACGAAGCAGTGCTTCGAATATATGAAGCGGTGCTTCGTTTAGCAAGTGGGCGGTGATCCGAGGAGAGTGGGTGCCATGGTCGGCCGAGACGAACACGGTGGTGCGGTGCTGCGCGCGGACGGGCGCCGCAACCGCGACCAACTGCTGCGCGCGGCCGAGGAGGTGTTCACCACCCAGGGCGCCGGTGCCTCACTGCGGGAGGTGGCGCGCACGGCCGGGGTGAATGTCGCGACCCTCTACCGGCACTTCCCGACCCGGGACGCACTGCTGAGCACGCTGCTGGCCGACGGATTCGATCAGCTGGCCGCCCGGGCGCGCGAGCTGGCCGCCGAACCCGATGCCGCGCAAGGACTCCGGAGCTGGACCCGCGCCCTGGTCGAGGCACTGAGCTGGTACGACGGACTACCCGATTCGGTCGCCCTCGCACTCACCGATCCGGATTCGCCGTTGCACGAGGGATGTGAGCGCTTCCGGGTGGCCGCGGCCGGGCTGCTCGACCGCGCGCAGCGAGCCGGGCAGGTGCGCCCGGACCTGCGGATCGACGAGCTGCTGGCCATCGGCGCCGCGGTGGCCCGCCTGGCCCGGAACGCCGCGGATCCAGCGGCCGCGGCCGAGCGATTCCTGACCCTGGCCGTCGAGGGACTCACCGCCCCGTAGAACCGTACGACGCCACCGATGAACGCGCGCCTGCGCCCGCGCGGCGTGGTCATCGGATCCGGGCCTGCAACGGCCGCGATGCCAGGCGGTAGCCGGGGCGCGCGGGCGGGGACACGGTCGCATAGTCTCGTACCGGATTGAGGAGATAGGACGGTGTGAGCTGTGTCCGGTGTCGATCGAATCCGTTCGGTGCGTAAACAACTGCGCGCGGGCGGGGAATTGGCCGCGATGGTCCGCAAGAATCCGCGGATCGCCCGTGAACTGGTCGCGGGAGTGGTGGCGAGCAGGAAGACACCGGTTCCCGAACCGCCCGCTCCGACCCCGCCGCCCGGTGCGCCCTCGGCCGAAGAGCGGCGCGAACGGCTGGCTCCGGCCGGATTGAGCGAGTTCGCCAAGACCGCCCACGCCGACCAGCTCCTGGACGTTCCCGTCGACACCGTCGCGGCGTATCTGCGCGATCTGAACCGGCTCGGGGACTGGTTCGTCCTGCACGGCGGCTGGCGCGGCGACCCGCCCGGCACCGTCCGCGAGGGCGCGCAGTTCACCCAGCAGGCCCAGGTCATGGGGTTGCCGGTGGATATCGCCTGGACCGTCACCGCGGCCGGGGACCGCGGCTTCGAACTGCGCGGCCAGGCCCCGCAGCAGGTGCGGCTGGGCTATTGGATCACCGTCTCCGGCAGCGGCGAGCAGACCGTGGTCGATTTCGACGCCGGCGCCGCCGGGCCACCCGTGGAGGGCCCGCTCGGCGGTTCGGTGGTCCGCAGCCTGGGCGAGGCGATGCGCGAATCGCTGGACCGGCTGCCCGCCGCGATCGCCGCGGCCGGACCGCTGGTCCGCAAGCCCGCGCGAGAACCCGTGCTGCACACCGCATCCGGTATCGAACTGGATCCCTCGACACCGGTGCTGGTGGGCGTGGGCCAATTCGTGCAGCGCACCCCCGACCCGCGGTACGGCGACCCGGCCCAGCTCGCGGTGCAGGCGCTGCGCCGCGCCGCGGCGGACACCGGTGCGGGCGAGTCGGTGCTGCGGGCCGCCGACGCGGTGTACGCGGTGGCCTGCGCCTCGTGGCAGTACCGCGATCTGGGCGCGGTGGTCGCCGAACGTCTCGGCGCCGGCGCGGTGGACACCGTGCAGTCCAGCACCTTCGGCGGCGATGGCGGGCAGCTGGTGATCAACGAGGCCGCCGCGGCGATCGCGGCGGGCGAATACGACATCGTGCTGGTCACCGGCACCGAAGCCGGCGCCACCCAGGCCGCGGCCCAGCGCGCCGGCATCGACCCCGGCTGGCCGGCCCAGGACATCGCGACCACCCCCACCCGAACCGTAGGCATCGACAAGCCCGCCAACAACGCCGCGGAAACCGAGGCCGGGCTCATCGCCCCGATCAACATGTACGCCCTGCTCGAATCGGCCAACCGGCATCGCCTCGGCCGCACCCCCACCGAACACGCCGACGCGGTCGCGCGCCTGTGGTCCGGCTTCTCCACCATCGGCGCGGCCAACGAATTCGCCTGGCAGCGCACCGAATTCACCGCCGAGCAGATCGCCACACCCACCGCGGACAACCGCATCATCTCCACCCCCTACACCAAACTCGAATGCGCCAACCTGCAGGTCGACATGGCCAGCGGCATCATCCTCACCAGCGCCGCGGCCGCACAGCAAGCCGGAATCGCGCAGGACAAATGGGTGTTCCTGCACGCGGGCGCCTCCGGCCACGACGAATGGTTCACCAGTGAACGCGCCGAACTGGCCGCCTCCCCGGCGATTCGGACCCTCGGCGCGGCCGCGCTCGCGCACGCGGGCATCGGCGTGGACGATCTTGCCCACATCGACCTGTACGCGTGCTTCCCGGTGGCGGTGCAGATCGCCGCACGAGAACTGGGCCTGCCGCTGGAGGACCCCGCACGCCCGCTGTCGGTAACCGGCGGGCTCACCTTCGGCGGCGGACCCGGCAACAACTACGGCGGCCACGCCGTGGCGTCCCTGGTCACCGCCCTGCGCGCGGACCCGCAATCCTATGGGCTGTCCACGTCGCTGGGCTGGTACGTCACCAAACACGCCCTGGGCATCTACTCCGCGACCCCACCGCGCACCCCCTATCGGCATCTGACCCCGGTCATCGACAACCCGCCCGCGCGCCCGGCCCGCAGCCGGCATCAGGGCCCGGCGGTGATCGAGGCGTACACCGTGCCCTTCGGCCGCGACGGCGAACCCGAGGCCGCGGTCGTGAGCCTCATCGCACCCGACGGCGCGCGAATCCTGCTGCGCAGCACCCAATCCGAGCTGATCGACGAGTTGCTCGACGGTGATCTGCTCGGCCTGCCGGTGACCGTCACCGACGCGAAGATCACCGTGCGGGCCCGCGAACGCACCGAACTGCCGCCGCCACCTCCGGCCCCGGTGCTGGTCGAACGCAGCGGGCCGGTCACCATCATCACCCTCAACCGCCCGCAGGTGCGCAACGCGGTGAACCTGGCCACCGCGCTGGGGATCGAACGCGCCCTGGACGCCTTCGAAGCCGACCCCACCGCACAGGTCGCGATCATCACCGGCGCGGGCGGATACTTCAGCGCCGGAATGGATCTCAAGGCCGCCGCCTCGGGCGAGGTGCCGATGACCGAGAACCGCGGCCCGCTGGGAATCACCGCGAAACCACCCACCAAACCGCTCATCGCCGCCGTGGAAGGCCCCGCCCTGGCCGGTGGCTGCGAGCTGGCATTGGCCGCGGATCTGGTTGTCGCCGCGCAGGATTCGACCTTCGGCATCCCGGAGGTCAAACGTGGCCTGGTCGCCGTCGGCGGCGGCGTGCTGCGCCTGGCCCGGCGCATCCCGCGCGCGATCGCGATGGAACTGGCGTTGACCGGCGACCCGATCAGCGCCGCCCGCGCCGCGGAACTGGGCCTGGTCAACGAACTCACCGAACCCGGCCACGCGCTGGATGCCGCCCTGGCGCTGGCCGAACGGATCGCGGTGAACGCCCCGCTGAGCATCCAGGCCAGCAAACGCATCATCGACGAGTCCGCCGACTGGTCGGTCCAGGAGGCGTTCACCCGTCAGGGCGAACTCGCCGCGCCCGCCCTGTCCTCCCACGACGCGGGCGAGGGCGTACTGGCCTTCGCGCAGAAACGGCCCCCCGTCTGGCAGGGCCGGTGAAACACGAACGCCGCGTGCGGGAATCACGCAGCCACGCGCACTAGCGTGAGGTCCATGACCGCGCAACGCGAACGAGCGACCTCCTTCGGTGCGATCGCCCAGGACTACGACCGGATGCGCCCCGGGCCGCCGGACAAGGCCCTGGACTGGCTGATCCCGCCCGGCTGCACCACCGCACTGGATCTGGCCGCCGGGACGGGCCTGTTCACCCGGGCACTGGCCGCGCGCGTGCCCGAGGTCGTCGCGGTCGAGCCCGACGAGCGCATGCGCGCGGTCCTTGCACGCCGCTCACCGCAGGTACGGGTGCTCGACGGGCGCGCGGAGGCCATCCCGCTGCCGGACGCGAGCGTGGATGCGGTATTCGTCTCCGCGGCCTGGCACTGGTTCGACCATCAGGTCGCGGTCCCGGAGATTGCCCGGGTGTTGCGCGCGGGCGGGCGCCTGGGCGTACTGTGGACCAGCCGCGACCGCACCGTGGACTGGATCTTCGAACTCGACCGCGGCCGCGCGGAACAACCCGAACCCACCCGGGAACACCTGGCCAGCCGATTCCGGTTCGCGCTGCCCGAACACAGCCCCTTCGGACGGGTGGACACCGCCTCGTTCACCTTCACCCGCACCATGACCCCGGACGAGATCGTCGCCTGGCTCAGCACCTACAGCCAGTTCATCGTCGCGGACCCCGAACACAAGCGCGCCCGCCTGACCAGGGTGCGCGAGCTGCTCGACAGCCAGGCCGCGGGCGCACCCACCTTGGATATTCCGCTGACCTCGCAATGCTGGCGCACCGACCGCCTGCCCCGCTGAACATCGGCTCCCGATGATCCGCCCCGGCGCGTCCGATTCCGGGCCGGACCGGAAGCAATCGCCCTCACACCGAGGCGTGTTGTGCCGATCCTCGACCTGTGCGCAACCCCCAGTGGCGCACAGGAATCGTGGGGGAGCGGGGTCAGCTGTCCACGTGCACGTGCGGGCGCTGATGCGGATCGGGCACCGCGCGACGCAGGATCTCCCGGGTGACCGGCGCGACCTCACCCTCGCCGACGAACAGGAACTTGAGCAGATTCGTGATCGGATTGCCCTCGGTCCATTCGAAATACACGTGCGGGTTCAGTCCGGTCCGGTCGCGGATGGCCAGCAGAATCGCCGCGATCGAGTTCGGGATCGCCGCCGCCTCCACCGACAGGATCTTGTAGCAGTCCAGTTCCACCGCCCGCACATGCAGATCGGTGGAGAATTCCGAGGCATCGCGCACGATCACCTCGAGGAACAGGATCGGCGCCTGGGCGGGAATGTGACTCTCGAGCCGCTGCTCGGCCTCCTTCTGCCGATACTCGCCCGGCTCGCGATCCTCCACCCCCTCGAGGTCGTGGGTGACGATGCGGATCGTGCCGCTCGAGGCGATCTTGTCGATCAACCACGCGGCCTTGTCGTCGAAATCGACCTCGATCGCCCGCAATTCGAACGCGCGCCGGGCCCGGGACACGAACGACACCACGATGATCGCCACGATGAACAGCGAGGCCAGCTGCACACCCTCGGGCTTTTCGAAAATGTTCAGGATCGTGGTGTACACGAACACCGCCGAGACGATCCCGAACCCGAATCCCTTGGCGACCTCGCGTTTGCGCGCGGCCGACAACGTCACCGCCACCGCCGCGGAGGTGATCAGCACCAGCACACCGGTCGCGTAGGCGCCGCCCTGGGCGTCCACGTCGGCGTCGAAGTACCAGGTGATGCCGAACGCGATCACCGCGAACACCAGCACCAGCGGCCGCGTCGTGCGCGCCCACTCCGGCGCCATGCCGTACCGGGGCAGATAGCGCGGCACGAGGTTCAGCAGACCCGCCATCGCCGAGGCGCCCGCGAACCACAGGATCGCGATCGTGGAGATGTCGTAGATGGTGCCGAACCCGTCACCCAGATAGTGATGCGCCAGATACGCCAGCGCGCGCCCGTTGGCCGACCCGCCGCTGCGGAACTCCTTCTCCGGGATCAGCACCACGGTGATGAAACTGGTGACGATCAGGAACCCGCTCATGATCAACGCGGCGGTGGTGAGCAGTTTGCGCGCGCCGGCGATCCGGGTCTGCGGGTCGTCCTCCGATTCGCCGGGAGCCGCCTGGATCTGCGGCATGACCGCCACCCCGGTCTCGAAACCCGACAGTCCCAGCGCCAGCTTCGGGAACACCAGCAGCGAGACGCCCACCATCGCGAAGACGCTGCCGTGCTGGGCGGTCAGCGCGTGCGTCCAGTCCACCACCAGGCCCGAGGCGGTGAACACATGCCACAGCCCGACCACCGCCACCACGACGTTCAGCGCCAGATACACCCCGACCAGCACGACCGCGGTGCTGATCGCCTCGGCGAACCCCTTGAGGAAGATCGCGGCCAGCAACGCCAGCAGCACCAGCGTGATCAGCATCGCATGGCCGGTGAGCCAATGCGGGACCAGCGGATTCTCCACGATGTGCGCGGCGCCGTCGGCCGCGGACAGCGTCATGGTGATCACGAAGTCGGTCGCCGCGAAGCCCAGCAGCACCAGAATGAACAACTTGCCGGTCCAGCGCGGCAGCACATCGGTGAACATCGCCAGCGATCCGCCGCCGTGCGGGCTCTCCCGCGCCACCCGCCGGTACACCGGCAGCGCGCCCAGCAACGTCAACCCCACCAGCACCAGCGTGGCCATCGGGGACAGCACACCCGCGGCGACCGCGGCGATACCCGGCTGATAGCCCAGGGTGGAGAAGTAGTCGACACCGGTCAGGCACATCACCTTCCACCAGGACCGCTGATGCGCCTCCTCGGCCTGCTTGACCATCGGGCCGGGGTGCCGGGAGTACCGGTCTTCGTCCGCCCCCTCCAGCAACCAGGTTCGGAATCCGGATCGCGGCCGTTGGTCGGTCGTGGTCACGTCGTGGTCCCCCTAGGGAGCGTCCATCCGGGAAACCCGGTAACTCGGCATCGTCGGGCGTCAATCTACGCGGCGGCGCGCGGCGTGTCGTTCCCGCCTGTCGCCGTGCCCGCGCTGAATCACGCCGCGAATCGGCGGAGCAGGGCACGTTGTCCGTCAGCGACCGTTCCTAGCCAATCGTGCCAAAACCAGCAAGTGTGACGACAATCACAAAATTGGATATAGTCACTGGTCGTCCCGTGTGCATGGCCATGTTCTCGGAGTGTCTCTCCGTTTGCCGCCATGCCGAACCGGGTAAACGTGGCATTCGTTGCCATTCCGTAACCCGCATGGCGACATCAGTTTTCCGCACTGCGACAGCGCGGTGCTTCACCACCACGGGGAGAGGAGTTCGCGCGTGACGAACGGCGACTCACAACCGCAACAACGACGTTCCGTGGCCGCAGCGGCAATGGGCAACGCCACCGAGTGGTACGACTACGGCGTCTACGCCGCCACCGCCACCTACCTCACCCACGCCTTCTTCCCCGGAGCCCTCGGCACCATCGGCACCCTGCTGGGCTTCGCCATCTCCTTCGTGCTACGACCCATCGGCGGCATGTGGTGGGGCCCCCTCGGCGACCGCATCGGACGCAAAGCCGTCCTGGCCGTCACCATCCTGCTCATGGCCACCGTCACCGGCCTCATCGGCGTGATCCCCAGCCACGACACCATCGGCATCGCCGCACCCATCCTGCTGATCGTCCTGCGCGTCATCCAAGGCTTCTCCACCGGCGGCGAATACGGCGGCGCGGCGACCTACCTCGCCGAATCCGTCGACGACAAACGCCGCGGATTCCTCGGCAGCTTCCTGGAATTCGGCACCCTCAGCGGCTTCATCGGCGGCTCGGCCATCGTGCTGCTCATGCAGGTACTGCTCACCGACGACCAAATGCAACAGTGGGGCTGGCGCATCCCGTTCCTGGTCGCCATCCCGCTCGGCCTCGTCGGCTGGTACCTGCGCAGCAGACTCGACGAATCCCCGGTCTTCACCGAAGTCGCCGAACACGAACACCCCAAAGGCGGCCTGATCAAACTGATCACCGACTACCGCCGCGAACTGCTCACCCTCGGCGGCCTGGTCATCGCGCTCAACGTCGTCAACTACACCCTGCTCGCCTACATGCCCACCTACCTGCACGGCACCATCGGCGTCAGCGACACCCAAACCACCGCCATGGTCCTGATCGGACAGCTCGTCATGGCACTGGTGCTCCCACTCTCGGGCGGACTGTCCGATCGCATCGGCCGCCGGCCCATGTGGCTGATCTCCCTGGTCGGACTCGGCGTGCTGTCCATCCCCATGTACTGGCTCATGGGCAAGGGAATCGGCTGGGCCATCACCGGATTCATCGTGCTGGGCCTGCTGTACGTCCCACAGCTGTCCACGATCTCCGCGACCTTCCCCGCGATCTTCCCCACCCACGTGCGCTACGCCGGATTCGCCCTGTCCTACAATCTGTCCACCGCCCTGTTCGGCGGCACCGCCCCGCTGATCAGCCAATGGGTCATCGACCTCACCCACTGGGACCTGTTCCCGGCCTACTTCATGGTCGGCTCCTGCGTCCTGGGCCTGATCGCCTGGCTGTTCCTGCGCGAAACCGTCGGCGCCTCCCTGCGCGGCACCGACGTCCCGATCAGCGGCGAAATCCCCGTCGTCCCGACCCAAGAACAACAGAAAACCGCCTGACCCTCACCCGGCCGTGTTCCGCAGCCCCGCGCGGAACACGGCCGAACCAGGGGAGTGGGCAACCCGTCCGCTCACCCGCGTGAGCACCCCCCGAAAACCCGCTACTCGCGCACCACCTTCCACCACCAACCGCGCAACGTCCCGTCGCCGGAAGCGCCACCGAAACGTCCGCCGCCATCTGCGCACCGACCGTGCGATAACGACCACGCCGAGCCGCGAACGCCGTATTCGACACCGGTCGCCATCGCGCCCCTCTCCGATGTGCGGCGCCGAACCACCTGCACTCCAACGCCTTTCGCGCACCCGCGCCGCACCACCGATACCCCTCGCGAACGGCCCCGAACACTCCGGTCTCCACACCGACGTGCTCCCGCATCGCCTCGACGCCGAACGACAGTCGCACGAGATGCACCGCACGGTCCCCACCCGGTCGCAGCCCACCAGCACAAGCGCCGCCGTCCACAACGGCTGATGTCGCAGCACACCCTCGGCCCACCGGGACAGTCAGCGCACAGATCCAGCAGGCCCCGCGCGCGCCGCCATCACCCAGGTCATCGCCGACGGAAACACCCCGCCACCGCGACCCGTACCCCCGCGAACGCCCCCGTCAACCGGGGATGCGCGAAAACCGCACGCGTCACCTCGGCTCGCACCGCGCAACCAGCCCCTACCTACGTAACCCCACCGCACTTACCGATGACGCCCGCCACCCACAGTGCCAACCTCGACCACACGCCCCACCCGGCGACCACAACACCCGAGCCGAACAGCGAGACCTATGCAGTGAAAGCCGCAACGCCACAACCGCGCGGCACGACAACCCCGGACACCTGCCACATCCGGGTGCACTTCGACAGACCGCCCCTCGAATTCGACTACCAGGACGACCGCACCGTCGCACTCCGATTCGCACACGCCCTCACCGGACTCGGCGCGAGCGTCACGATCGACATCGACCTACGCGAAAACCTGCCACCCCTGCCGTGCCGCCAACTCTGGACATGAGCACACCCCACCCCGCGCGCACACCCACACACAGGCAGGAGGAAACACATGAGCCGGATCCGGATACTGGGCGCCGGAGCATGCGGCCTTCCCCTGGCCCACCGGCTACTGCACGGCGGCGCCGAGGTCACCCTCGTGACCGACCACCGCGTCGAAACCGTCCTGTCCGGCCACCCGACCAGCACACAAGTCGGATTCCCGCCCACCATCGACCTGGAAAACACCGCGGGACAAGACTTCTGGCGAACCACCGCACCGCAGATCACCGGCATCCGCTTCAGCGTGGTCACCGCCCGCACCCCAGCCATCCACTGGGCCGGACGCTTCACCCGACCCACCCGCAGCGTCGACCAGCGCACCATCCTCACCCGATGGCTGCACACCTACCTCGCCGCGGGCGGCACACTCGACATCGCCGACCCCGACCTCGCCGATATCGACCACAACGCACCCGACTACGACCTCACCATCGCCACCCGGGCCCGCGCCGACCTCGCCGCCTGCTTCGCACCCGACCCCACCCGGCCGCCCACCGGACCGATCCGCCACCTGTCGGTGCTCTACCTCGACGGCGTCACCCCCGACCCCGAGGACATGGGCAGCTACATCGCGCTCCCCGGAATCGGCGAAATCATCTCCCACCCAGGACTCACCGGCCACCCCGGCGACGAACGCCGCTGCGAAATGCTCCTGTTCGAAGCCCGACCCCACAGCCCACTGGACGTCTTCCCGCACTACAGCAGCAGCGTCCAACGACTCGACCTGGCCCGGGAACTCCTGCGCGAACACCTGCCCGCCCACCTCGCCGACCGCTACCACACCGCGGAACTCACCGACGCCGGAGCAACCCTCGTCAGCGCGATCACACCCACCGCCCGCCGACCCATCGGCACCCTGCCATCGGGCATCCCCGTCCTCGGCGCCGGCGAGGCCATCGGCCGCACCGAACCCGCCGGCGCACCAGGACCCGACAGCGCCGCACACTACGCCCGCGCCATCCTGCGCCACACCCGCGGCCCCCTCGACCGCGAATGGATGACCGCCACCGCCGCGCCCTGGCTCACCGAGACCGCCCACCCCGCCACACGATGGACCGCCAACGTCACCGAACCACCCGCACCCGTCCGGCAGCTGATGCTCGCCGCAGCCCACGACCCCGCCGTGGCCACCGCCTTCGCCGACACCTTCGCCCAACCGATCGGCCTGGCCGCCCTCCCCGCCGGGGCCTGATCACCACTCGTCCCGAACCGGCACGAACACCACCGGCAGCGCGACCGGCGCACGAGGAAAGATCCGGCCGACAGGCCAACTCGACCGCGACCAGAACCCACTCCGGCATCGACCGGTGCGCCGCATACGGACCGCCGGCGAACCGGGGGAGTGCAACCGCATCCGCTCCCGCCGCACATCCACTGGTGGTACCCGCTCCGCAGCGGAACTCCTGCCACAGAAATCCAGCACGGTAGGCGTCACCGGCAACGTGTCCGAGCGATTCAGTTCACCGCGGTCTCCTCCGCGCCCGGCGCCGTCAGCGCCGCCTGGAAAACCGGCCAGGAGCGGTGCAGATCCTCCTGCCAATAGGTCCACGAATGAGTGCCCGTCGGGCGGAAATCGAACGTCGCGGGAACCTTCAACTGCCGCAGGCGATCCTGCAACTGGTGCGTGCACATATTGGTCACCGACTCCAGAGGCGCACCGAAAAGCACCTGATACAACAACTGAACCGCATCACCGTGAGCGCCGTCGAGAGTATCGTGCGGACCCAGCACACCGCTGCCGGTCGAGACGTAGATCGCCGTGCCGCGCAACCTGTTCGCGTGCAGATACGGATCGTTCGCCGCCCACGCCGGATCGCTGGGCGGACCCCACATGTTCACCGCGTTACCGTGCTCCTGGGCCACGACCGCCTGCACCATGGCCTGCCCCATCGGATTACTGGTCCGCACACAACCGCTGTAGGAACCGATCGCCCGATACAGTCCCGGAGTATCCATCGCCAACTGAAATACCGACGTGCCCGCCATCGACACACCCGCGATGGCATTCGCACCACTGCCACGAAATGCCGAGTCGATGATCGGCGGCAACTCCCGGGTCAACAGAGTCGCCCACCGCTGACGCCCCAGAATCGGATCGTCCGCACGCCAATCGGTGAAGTAACTACCCGCGCCGCCGAACGGAATCACCACGTTGACCTGCTTGTCACGGAAGAACTTCAGCAGATCCGGGCCCTGGATCCAGCTGCCGTCCGAACCGCCGTTCGCGCCGTTGAGCAGATACAGCGTCGGCGCCGGACGATCGGGGTCCACCGCTCGCAACACCCGCACCCGAGTCCCGGCGGCCATCGCGGCCGAATACACACCCACGTCCAGAACCCGATCGGAAATCTGCCGGATGCCGCTGATATGCGAACCATCCTGGGCACTCGGTGATTTCGGCGGCCCGGGATCAGCCGCGGCCGGTGTGGGCAGCGCAACGTCGTTACCCACCAACGCCACGGCCACCGCGGCGGTGACCGCCAACACGCCCCGGGACATCCGCGCGAACATCATCGCACTCCGATCCGAACACAATGAGCCGCGCATCCTGCCGCCCTGCAGCTCGCCCACCTGAATACGAATCCGATTCAACAACAGCGCGATTCCACCGGTCCACAACTCGCACCGACGTTGTGCTCGTTCCCAGAACACACCTCCCGTGGTTGGCAATGCTCCTCGAGGCGAGCGACACTAACGCGAGTTGTGCAGGGCGAGTCTTGATTCCACAACCTCAGCAGCCGGAACCACTGGATTGCCGAGCGATTGCTGGGGTACTCTACCGCCGGAATACATCGGTTCGGATATCGGGAGTGTGGCGTGAGTCGTTTGATGCGAATAGTGGTTCTCTTACTGATCCCGGTGGTGGTCCTGGTCGGTGGCTGCAAGAGCTCGTCGTCGAGTGCGCCGAGCAGTGGTACCGACCAGTCGATCCCGGCGGATCCCACCGGCACCGCCGCCGACGCGCAGGCGGAGGACACCACCTGCCCGACCTCGAACACCACGGCCTTCGCCAAGACCAAATTCGTCGCACACACCGGCCTGGCCTTCGGCGCGTTCCATCGGTGGCTGTACAAGCCGATGAAGGCGGGCACCTTCAAGAAGGGCGCCAAGGGCCGGGTCACCGCATTCGTCAAGGGCGGTCTTGCGGCGTTGTTCATCAAAAGGGAGGTCCGCCTGGCACTGGCCGACGCGAAGGCCAATCCCACACTGTGCAAGACGATCTCGGCGCCGCTGGGCAAACTCGGCGACACCGTGCAATCGGCCTTCGACAAACTCAAGAGCGGTGACAGCTCCGGCGTGGACGGGCTCAACAGCCTGATCAGCCAGACCGAGAGCAGCTCCAAGGGTCAAGGCGTGGAGATCACCGAAAACGAGAACGGCGATCTGACCAAGTCGCCGAGCTGATCCACGTCCGGAAAGCGCACTGAGGGCGGGCCCGCGGGCCCGCCCTCAGTGCGCTTTCCGGTTGGCGACGGTTATTCGGGTGCAGCTGCGAGGGGAGCACGCCCGCCAATTCGTCACTGTGACGTATCAATGAAGGGATGGGGAGCGAGGGCGGGAGAGTTGCGAATGAACTCGTCAAGGCCCGATCGTAAAAATTCCGATTCAAGATCAACTCAACGAAAAATCCTGCTGCTGAGGATGTTCGACGTTCTACAGCCATAACAACGAACCCACGGCAAGCCGCGACCGGACGAGTGACTCAGATGGATTACCGCGCCGGGTGCGCCAGATGCGTTGCGCAACAACGCCACTGACTGCTCCGACCGCCCGCGTTATCGCGCCGATAATCTACATTATGTCAAGTAATGGTGCTCGGCTCACTCACGAGCACTCCTCCACGACTCCTGGGGCGACCTGTCCGGTCGCACTGTACGGAAATATTTGATATCCAAATGCGCGGCAATGACAATTTAAGCCAGAAGAAATGCTTTCCACATCTACGCGGGTACGGATCCCGACTGGCCGTGCGACTGCACACCAGCTGACTCCCGGCCAATCTTTACCGACTACGCAGGAAGCGCCACCTCAGCAACTAATACGTCACAGTGACGTCTACCGCTTGGGTTCATACAAACCGCCGTTCGGTCGTCGGGGCGAGAGCCCCTCCGGAACTGACAAGTAGACTGCGAATCTCTCCGGAAATGACAACAAAAATGCGAAAGATTCTCCCCACCTTGTCGCACCCAACCTGTCAATCTGCAGGTCGCGACTGACAACTTCACTGCGATTGGACCGAGCCGTACGCTCCAGCGGGCAGAAGTGACCGCCGGCCGGATCGGTGACCACGGCCGACAAGCCGACGCGCTCAACCATTCTCGGCGCGCTACCCCTTGCAACACTGCAGTGTCGGGCAAGCCGATCGTCGAACCGGCCTGGGTGCAGCGCCGGCCCAGCCCGGCCGCGAGACACAGCATCTGTACCTCGTTATCGAAAAGCGGCACCCACCGACGACAGCGGGACTATGTGCTGGCGAGTCGACGGCAACGCGACCATGTTCGAACGACGACTCCCCCCGCGCCTGCCAGTTGAAACGTCACTGTGATGTTTCAGTCGGCGTTCCGCCCCTCTTGGGGGCGCCTGTAATAGGTTGTGACAGAACCATTTTCGCGGCCAACTAGCGATCGTTGGCAGACACACGATCCGGTGCGTATATCTTGCTGGTCTGCCGACCACGCTGCTCACCTCAAGCCTGTCTCCTGCTGCCACCGGAACGTGTTGTTTCTCGAGGTGTCCCGGCGACCATGCCAATGCGCTGGCCGACTTTCCGGGGCACGAAAACGACTGTTCCGACGGCGGTCATAACCAGAATCGCGCCGGAGATGATCAGGCTCGAGACAGCGCCCGCGCCCAGACGGTGTGCGATCAAGACGCCGAAGACCGCGACCCCGAGGACTGTGCCGATCTGACGTAGGCAGTTGAGGGCACCTGCGGCCAAACCGGAGTCCGATGGTGGCATCGAGTTCATCAGGGTTGTCATCATCGGCGGCGAGGCTGTGCCGGCACCGATTCCGATCGGGAACATACCGATCAGGATGACCGCCATGGAGTGTAGGTGGATGCCGTAGCCCACGACGAAGAATCCTGCCGCCTCGAGCAACTGGCCGGCCAGCAGCGGTACGAACGCTCCGAATCGGGCTGTGAGTCGTCCTGCCATGAGGTTCGAGACCGTGATGAACATCGTGAGCGGGATGAACACCGCGCCGGTCAGCGCCGGAGAGTATCTGAACATCTCTTGGACCAGAAGCCCGATGACGAAGACCGAGCCGAAGTATGCGAAGTTCAGTGCGAATCCTGTGGCGGCACACGAATCGAAAACTTTGTTGCGCCACAGCGAGGTCGGGACTGCGGCGTCCGGGATCCGGCTTTCGACGAAAAGGAACGCGATCAGGACCACAAGCCCCACGGCGAGAAGCGCGATCCCGAGCAGCGGCATGCGATGTAACTCGATGACGCCACCGGTGAGGGCGACCAATGCGGTCGTCGCCAAAATCTGGCCATAGGGGTCGAATCGGCGCGCGGTACGGGGCCGGTCGAATGCCGCCGTGCGGAATGCGAGCAAGCACACTGCGCAGACCGGGATGTTGATCAAGAAGATCGTGCGCCAGCTGATCCAGCTGGTGAGTGCGCCTCCGAGGACCGGGCCTGCGGCCACAGCTACGCCACCGGCGGCCGCCCAGAGCGAGGGTCGCTTTCACGTGTGCCTCGCGATCGGGCACAACGAGGTTCAGCAGTGCCAGCGACGCGGGCAGCATGATCGCCGCACCGATGCCCTGCAACACGCGGAACGCGATCAGCAACCCGAGGGACGGCGCCAGGCCGCACACCGTGGAGGTGATCATGAACAGCCAGAGTCCTGCCACGAGCAGGCGGTGGGCGCCGAGCCGGTCGGCCAGCACGCCGGTGGAGAGCATCAGCGCGGCCAGCACGACCGTGTAGGCGTCGACGATCCACTGGATGGACGCGACCGACGAATGCCAGTGCGTCTGAATCGTATAGAGCGCCGAGTTGACGATCGTTGCATCGAGGGTGATCAGGAAGAAGGCAGAGCAACACACCAGCACGGCGGGGGTCAGAATCGAGGTGTTGTGCACACCGGTCCGGGCCGAATCGTTGTGAGCGTCATGCATGGGCAGGTGGCCTGACGTAGAAGGTCGATCCCGACATTGTGGCGGAGGACTTGTCGCAGAAGAAGGCGATATAGGGGACGATATCGGACGGTTGGCCGAGGTTGGCCCCTGCGTACCCGACGACAATTTTTTCGATATAGTCCGGGCCGACGCTTTCACGCATACCGGGAGTGTCTGTGAGTCCGGGTGCTATCGCGACTGTCCGTATTCCCTGTTCGTGGTATTCCTTGTGAATCACTTCGTTCAGGATGTTGACACCGGCTTTGCTGGCGGCATACGGGAACAGGCCAGGGTTCGGCGTGCTGCCCAGCGCGCTGGAGAGGAAGATGATGCGGCCGCCGCCGCCCTCGATCATCGGGGGGAGCGCGTGTTTGGCGGCGAAAAAGCTTCCGTAAAGGTTGGTCTCGGTGACGGTTCTGAGCATGCGGGTCTCGACCTCGGCGGTCGGTGTGCGCGGCGGCATCCAGGCCGCGTTGCTGATCAAGGCGTCGATACCCCCTGCGTAGTCGGTGAACGCCGTGATGGCGGTCCGCACTTCGGATTCCACCCGTACGTCGGCGGTCAAGCCGAGGGCGCCATCCGGTGTGCCCGATATCTGGATGAGCTTCTTCTCGAGCTCGGTCGCTGCGTCGGGTCGACGGCAGAGCCCTCCTCCGATCGCGCCAGCCCGGGCCAGTCCTTCGGCAATCGCCTCGCCGATTCCGCGATTGGCGCCGGTGATAAGAATCCGGAGTCCCGACAGGTCGAAATTCGTCGTCATTTCCACTTTCCTCCCGCCGCGAGACCCAGTAGTAGATCTCCGCCGACCCGGTAGTAGTTCTGTTGATAGACCAGATGGCGCCGGATGGTGCTGATATCGCGGAACAATCGTTCGAATATGTAGTGGTGTAGGACCGAGCGGGCTCCGACCGCGTCCATGATGATGTCGACAGCTTGGTAGCACAGGTCGCCGATGATCGGCATGGACGAATTGAGTCGCCCCTCGTCGGCAGCCGACAATCGTTCGTCGGACCACACCCGGTCTGATATCTCGGAGTACAGATTCGTCACGATCGATTCCGCGGCGGTGATCAACGCCTCGCTACGGGACACGGCCACCGACTCCCGCGCGCCGATGCGGGTGCTGCCGGTGATCTGTGCTCGGTATTCGTCGTAGGCGCGGCGTGCGATGCCCAAGGGCACCCCTACTCCTTTGGCCGCCAGGAACGCCCGGTACCGGGAGCCCGGGGGCAGCGCGAGGTCGCCCTGGGGCACGCGGGTGTAGTCGATCACGTGCCGTTCGTCGATGTCCTGATTTTCGACGCTGATCTCGACGCTGCCGGTGCCACTCAACCCCAGTGCATCCCACTGACTCTCCACCACAACGGATTTCGTCGGCATCCACGCCCAGCGGATCAGCGGCTCGTCGTCCGTGTCCAGAAGTGCCTCGCCGCTGGGTGTTTCGGTTTTGAAGCCCAGCACGACGTAGTCGCTGTTCTGCACTCCGCTCGCGAACATCCATCGACCGTTCATACGCAAGCGTCCCCCGGGCTGCGAGACGGCGGTCCCGAGGGGAAATGTGGTGGTCGCGGTCGGAAGTCCGACCGACGGATAAATCTCACGGGCGACAGCCTGATCGACTGTTCCGGCGAAGAATCCGCCATCGATGAGGATGGATACGCACCAGCCGATGGAGGCGTCTCGATAGGCCACTTCGCGGATCAGGTCCGTCTGATGGTCCAGACGCAGAGCCGCCCCGCCCAGCCCGGCGGGGAACAGGCAGTCGAAAGTATTGGTGTCGGCCAGGATACGCATGACTGGTTCGGTGAGCCTGCCTGCTCGATTGACCGATTCGGCCGCGTCGGTCAGCGCATCGGCATGGGTACGCAGCGCGGTGAGAAGTGGCTGGTCATCGAGTGAGAGAAGTGGTTCCACTACAGGGCCCTTCGTGTGCTGGGGGCGGCAGTCGCGTAGGTGCGATTGTGGTAGAGCAGCGGTCGCCACTGGTCGGCAGTGCGCGTCCAGCGTGCGTCGATGATTTCGGTGATGACGAGCAGGTGATCGCCGTATTCCACGCGGTCGACGATGCGGGCGATCGCGTGTACGGGACTGTTACGCAGATAGGGAACGCCGAAAGGGGCGGCGTGTCCGATGGGTTCGGTTCCGGCGAAGCGCCGTGCACGAGCGCCGGCGTAGGTGCGGGCAATCGCTTCCTGCTGGTCCGAGAGCGCATTGATCACCACGACCTCGCATACGCGCAGGTTGTCCAACTGCGACGAGGAGAGTCCGATATTGAAGGCTGCCAATGGCGGGATGGCGGACAGCGAGGTCACCGACGACACCGTGAGACCACAGGGCTGCTCGCTGGTGCCGAAAGTGACGACGTGCACCGTATTCATGGTCGCGGCAAAGAAGTTCTTGAATTCGTCTGTGCTGAGCGGTTGCACCGCGGCCTCCGAGGCGCCGGCAACCGGTCCATCGAGCTCGCGCATCGACTCCCCCTAATGTGGGCACATGGCCTGGGCGTAGTATTGTTCACGAGCGTGAGTGGCAGCACCGCCTAGTTCACGACCGTGAACGTTCACTATCGTGGACGAGGTGGCCTTCGAACGCCAGCTATGGCAGGCAGGTCTGCGCGAGCGCTGCTCGGTGTTGTCGCTGGTCCTGGAGGATTCCACACGCGAGCGAATCGACCGACGTCCGGCTGCTGACCTTGCTCTTGGTTTCGGAAAACCCGGCCGACCTTGCAGGCAGGCTCAGCCCACTGCTCGAACACCTCGCGCAGGCCCTCGGCGGTGCTGGTCGTCAATGCCCTGGGGCGAGCACGATCGGGCCGTTCTCAACATAGACAATGCGTGCATCGGGCGTGACCGCTTGCACCACTTCATGCAGATTGGGCTGGGTGGGGATGCCGGTGCCGATGCCCAGGAACTGGCGAATGCCACGTTCGGTGACCAGGTACCTGTCTGTGCAATCGATTGGGGCAATCGATTGGGCCACAACGTCATTGCTACCCCGCAGGGTCACCTGCTACCGCAGGTCCAGGCTCGTGAAGCTGTTCGCCGTCGACAGGAGGTGGTCGGTCAATACGAGGGGGTCGGGCTTCTCCTCGGGCGCGGTGAGCAACCAGTCATCGATGACGGCCATCACCCCGCCGACGAGAAAGGTGCCCGCGACAGCCAAGTGCTGCGCGGGTATGTCGTCGAAGACCGGGATAGCGGCCTTGCTGTGCAGTGACCTGAAGGACTGCGTGGCCGCCGCCCGCAGCGCGAACGCGCAGGATCCGGTGATCAGTGCGCGATAGAAGCGGTGGTATTCGGCCAGGTGGTCGGCAGCCGAGAGCATCCGCGTGCGCATCGTGTCCTGCCGCAGATCGGGGAACAGCGGATACAACTCGCGTTCCCACAGATCCATCGCGGCCGCCACCAGCAGTGATTCGCGGTCGCCGAACTGTAGATACACCACCTGACGACTCACTCCCGCTGCGTCGGCCAGCTCGGTAACCGGAATGGAGGTGCTGCCGCGCGCCGAGACCAACCGCACTGCGGCCGCGAACAATGCTGTGCGAGTGCGCAGGACGCGGCGGTCACCGACGAGTGTGGCCTGAGACGAAGCTGACGGCATGAATCCAAAATAGACACTTGTATGAGAATTGACAAGTGTCAAACAGAGTATTACATTCTCGTTACCGCCAAATCACGTACTCGAAAGGGGTTGTTGTCGGCTCGGGTCTCCGAGATGCCAACCATGGGCACTCGAGCCGGGAGGTAACGTCCGCATCGTGGCCGACGACCGACCACATCGACCTCAGGTGCTTGCTGCCCATGACTGCGTCAACGTCGCTATCCACCGTCGGATCCGATCAGGTAGTCGCCTACACATGCCGAGACCTCGCGAACGCGATACTCGACGGCGGCTTCCCGCACGCCAGAACTCACCGCCTCGAGACGATCGCGACAGGCTGGGCGCAAGCCGGAATCCCCCTCGAGCGGATCCACACGCAGGTGTGGGAGCACATCAAGCACGCGATGCAGGCCGATGTCACGGGAGCTGCGACAGGTGCCGGTCTCGCCGCGCTGATGGATACGGTGACCACCGTCCTGGCCGCGGTGTCGGCGGCCTATCTGGGCGAGTTGCGCGGGCGACTGTCGGCGCGGCAACGACTGATGTCCGCGCTGCTGAACGGTGAGGACACCACGGCCCTGGCCCGTGAATGCGGTCTGCGGATCGGCGACACGTACTCCGTGATCGCCGTGGCCTTTCCCCTCACCGGTGGTTACCCCGCTTCGCTGGCGTACACCGCAGAGGAGATCGATGCCGAACTGGCACACCGCTTCGGCCCTGGCGTTCTGACAAGACTGTCCGATGAGGGCGGTACCGTGCTGGCCCCGGTGTCCGACCAGGACGCCACGTTGGAGCACCTGTTGGACGCTCTGGCCAGAACAGTTCGAGCCCGCCTTAGCGCGGCGACTGCCTCCGCATCTCCGCCCGGCTTGCCCGCCGCGGCACGCTGCGCACACGAACTCCTGGACCTCGCACTGCTTTTCGGCCGATACGGCACCTTGTGCCGGTTCAGCGATCTCGCCGCCGAGTATCAGCTGACCCGTCCAGGGCCTGCCCGTGACCAGCTCGCCGCATTGCTCGATCCGCTCGACCAGTCCCCCCATCTGACCGCCACACTTCAGTTGCACTTGCGGGGCACCTCAAGCCGGCGCGCGGTGGCCCGCCGTCTGCACATCCACACCAACACCGTCGAGTACCGCCTCAAACGAGTCGCCGTCCTGACCGGCCTGGATCCTCTGACGCCGGAGGGCCAATGGCAGCTACGGTGCGCGATGGTCGCCCGCAGCGCTGCGAGAGGCACCATCGCCCTCTGAACGCTCGGCCCTATCGAATTCGCAAGACGCGAGTGAGCACGCTGCCCGCTCGATCACCACGCTCGGGGCGTGCCAGGGTGGGTGAAGCTGCATGCGGAGATCTCCCACGGCCGTCGTTGTTGCGCCCATGTCTAGCGGGGCAGCGGGTGTGCGCGAAAAAAGTCCCACATGATCTGATTGGCGCTGATCGATCTGGTAGTCGCTCCGACGAACGCGGATGGGAACAACGTCGCCGTACTGCCGGGCCATGTATGCCCGCCGCCCCTGATCGAGTACAACTCGACCTCCGCGCCTGCCGGGCACCGATAGCCCACCAGTGTGACGTCGTTCCCGATCGGCCGGTCGACGCGGTCGGTCCCGCAGCCGTTGTGTCTGGCCCACGCATCGGTTTGCACTGGCACACTGCGGGTTTCGACTCCGAGTATGCCGCCGGGCGCCGGCAACAGACGCCCCATCGAGCCCAGCCCGCCGGTGTAGGCGAGAACGGGATCAGCAGTGCCGTGAAACGCCACCACTGGCACCGGCCGAGACGGATGGCACCACGAGTAGTCCTGGAGTCCGGCTACCGGAGCCACCGCCGCGACGCGGTCGGCCAGTCGGCACGCCGCTGCCGATGTGGTGAACGCACCCATCGACAGCCCAGTGACGTAGACGCGGCGCTCATCCACGCACAGATTCGACTCCACGTGTGACAGCAGATCGGAGAGGTAGGAAATATCCGCGCTGTTGGCGCTGTAGTCCCACCGAGGCACACCGGGCTGATCCAGCTCCGGGGTGATCGTGACAAATCCATGGTCGGCACCGAATCGGCCCAGCTGGCTTTCGATGTGTTCAATGATCGCCGGCTCCAGATATCCGTGCAGATCCAGCACCACCGGCATCGGCTGTCCGCCCTCACGTGCCGGGAGATCACGGATGTAACTGCCCGACTTGCCATCTGCTGCGAACTGCTCGATCGCTACCCCCGGTGGGGCGGCTGATCGACCGCATCCCTTCGAGGCCACCGCGGCGTCATCGGCCGGATGGGCCGATGCGGCCACGCTATTCGCCGAGGCCAGCATCAACGCCGCCGTGATCCCGAGTAGCACCCGTCTGGTTCGCATGTGTGATTTCCCATTTCAAGAATGTCATTACCCAGCCCTGCGAAACGCTAGAACAGCACAGATTCAGTTGTAAGGGCCAGGAAGAAATCTCGGGCCAATACCCAATCCGGGCGCGGACACTCGGATCGGATTCTGGGTGTATCCACAACGCGCGGTCGGCGCATCCGGGCCCAGCGGCGAGTGTTTGCGGATTGCGCACATCCGGTCAGGAACTGCGGCGACGGATCAGGGCAGCGTGCAGGGCGCAGGCCTGACCGTCCGAGCGAGCTGGCAGTGAGTGCCGGTCGCCGAAATCGGGCTCTGTCCCCGGCCCCGGGGCCGGCCGACACGATTTGGCGTGCGAAGGCCGACTGAACGCGGTGGTCAAAGACCAGCGTTCGACAGACCGTTCGCCGCGGCAGCACTGCGTTCGCGATCACCAAAGACGCGGGCACTGGATTCAACACGAGTGCCACAACGCGGTCGATGCCGTACTACTCGACCTGCTTGCGCAGGCACGCAGGGCTTGACCCGAATGCCTCATCGACAACCGTCTACCCGGTCTGCGCGTACAGGCCTGCTTGGATGCGGTACATCTGTGCGTACCGGCCGCCGGTGGATACGAGTTCGTCGTGGGTTCCGGTTTCGATCAGTTCTCCCTGGTGCATGACCAGGATTGTGTCGGCCATGCGGACGGTGGTGAGGCGGTGGGTGATCAGGATGACGGTGCGGCCGTGGGCGAGTCGGTGCAGGGTGTGGTGCAGTTGGGCTTCGGCTCGGGCGTCCAGGCTGGCGGTCGGTTCGTCCGCGATCAGGATCGCCGCGTCACGGTACAGGGCGCGGGCGGCGGCGAGGCGTTGCCACTGGCCGCCCGATAGGTCGCGGCCGGTGGTGAACTGGTTGCTCAGCAACGTGTCCCAACCGTCCGGTAGACGATCGATGACCTGGTCCGCACCGGTGGCGCGGGCGGCGTGGGCGAGTAGTTGCTCGTCCACGGCTGCGGGATCGGTCCCCAGGGTGGCGGCGGCTCGGGCGGTGAGGGGCCATCGGGTGGGAGTTTGCATGATCACTGCGGTGCGCGCGGCTACCGATGCGGGAGTGAAATCGGTGAGAGTTGTTCCATCCCAGCGGATCTCACCATCATCGGGTAGGTAGAGGCCAGCCAGGAGTTTGGCCAGTGTGGTTTTGCCCGACCCGTTTTCCCCCACCAGCGCGATCACCTGGCCCGTGCTGATGCTCGCAGTCACCTCGTGTACGGCGGGCAGGGGTGAGCCCGGGTAGCGGAAGCTGACCCGGTCGAGTTCGATGACTCGCGGTGCCGGCGGCGCTTGCGTACCTGTTTGGGGTCGGGTGCGGTCGTTGCAGGTGGCCAGCACACGGTGGTAGTCCAAGACGAACAGGCCCTGTTCGTGGAGCCGGGTGGTGCTCTGCGCCAGCTGGGTCACCGCGGTGTGCGCGGACTGCAGCGCTACCAGTGCGGTCGCCGCGACGGCCAAAGGTATTGCGCCGGTGTACAACAAGGCCCCCAGCACGGCGTAGACGCCCACCGTAGTGAGACCGGTCGCGGTGCGGCCGACCGCGGCGTGGTACTCCTGCGCGAGGCCGACATAGCTGTCGACCGATTCGCGGATTCCGCAGATGCTGTCGTGCTCGGTGATCAGATCGGGCTGAGCGCCGAAGGCTCGTAGTTCCGCGGCGGCATCGCGGTCGGTCAGCAGGTCGGTGAGGATCCGCACCCGCCGGTCGTAGGAGACGATCTCGTGCAGACTGCGGTGACGCAGTTGCGAGGACCGCACCGCGCACCATGCCGCGGGAAAGGCCGATAACAGCACCGCGACGGGAAGCACCGGATGCAGCAGTCCGACTGTCACGGTGGCAGCGCCCAGAGTGATGACCGCAGTCAGCATCGAAACACACTGTGTCACAGCCTGTTCCAGCATCGGCAGGCTACGGTCGAAGGCGCGGCGCAGCTCATCGTGGTAGTCCGGGTCGTCCAGCGCGCTGAGATCGACATATGCTGCGGCCGCGATCAGCCGGGACTCGGCGATGCGGCGCACCCCGGGCCCCAACCGTGCCCCACCTGCGGTGACCACCGATACCAGCCCTGCCCGCGCGGCGACGACGAGTGCCAGCACGGCGATCTGTCCCAGTGCGCCGAGCACTCGATGCGGTGTGGGGCCCGCGGCGAATAACGCGGTCAGTACGTGGTTGGCGGCCAACAGGCCGGTCGCGGAGGCAACACCGGACAGCAGCGCCGACACCAGCACCCCGACCGCGACCACTGGCGAAATCTGCCAGCTCAACCGTGTCACCGTTCGCACGATGGCCGGCAGCGCGCGGAGTATCTGTCGCAGGGACGCGGTATCGGTGTGCTGGTCGTGATGTTCGAATTCCTGTGCCCGCAAACGTGTTCCGGGTGGTATCCGAGGCCGCTGGGGGCCGTGGAGCAGCAGCCGCAGCGGCCCGATCGCGGCCCGCTTGGCGTGTTGACCGCTCACCGCGGGTCGCCTGCCAGCGCGCCCGGCTCGGCGGCAGCCGAGCCCGATGCCGGGTCGGGCGGGCAGATTCCCAGGATGGTGCGCGCTCGGGTGAGCCAGGTATCGATCTGCTGATCGCTCACCACTCCGGCCCCGATGATCAGCTCGGCGGACGTTCCGGCGGTGCGGAGGCCGAGGAGATGTCCGTGCCCGGCGGCCGAATCGTCCGGAGTCGCAGTCGCCTGAGCGGGGTCGAAGCCCAGCCAGCTCCACCGCTGGCCGTGCCGCCGGCCGGCGAGCTGTCGTCCGGTCAGCGGCTGGCCGCGGTCGCCGTGAGTGAGCGCGTGCAGATAGTCGGGGGTGAGGAAATTGTCCAGGACGCTGCCGGGTTCGACATCCCGCAGGCACACGACCAATCCTGGGATCCCGTCCACTAGGGCGTAGCGGCGGCCCCATGCGGTGTCCCCCTTGCGGTACAGGTCTACCGCGACGCCGTGGCGGGTGTGCGTCCGCAGCACCGACCATTGCTCGTGCGGGTCGTCCCGGTGGGAGAGTGCGCCGGGGTGCGCCGCGGGCTGGTCCATGAATCGGTGCAGTTCCTCCTGGTAGTTCCAATCGTCAGCGGGGTTGCCCACGATCACTGCGCACCCGGTGTTGTCTCGATGGCACATGAGAGTGAGCCGGGCCCCCCGCTGTGGGGAGATCACACACCACATCCGGCGGTCGGCCAGGATGAGTTCGGTCTCTCCGTCTTCATCGATGTCGGTCTGTTCGGCACGAGCGGTGCAGCCACCATCGGCCGCCCAGTACGCCGCCTTCACCAACGGGCGTGCCAGTGCGGCGTGCGCGGCGGTGGCACGCACCCACGGCGCCAGGTGCCGCTGCGACCCGTCCAGGCATCCGAATACCGGGTCGCGCCACGCGGTTTCGTGCTGGCCGATCATCAGCACACGCCAGGCCAGGGTGAGCAACTCGCCCGCGCCGCGATGCCACGACAGCTGGTCTTCGGCCGTGGCGATCATCGTCTGCACCGACCCCAGCAGTTCGGCATAGGGCCTCCATTGCGGGTCCTGCGACCAGCCGGTGAAGTCGGCGCTCGCGCCCCACTCGAGTTCCAGTTCGTAGTAGGACCCGGCGGGAACCGCGCCGCGTTCGGGGAAACGGTGCCGGTCCAGCCAGCTGTCCAACTCGACCACCTCCACGGATTCGCTGGTTGCCAGCCACTGCAGCAGATGTTCGTATTCTTTGATCGCCGGTTCCCAACCTCCCACTCCCGCTGAGCGTTCCATGTCGTCGGCGTAGACGAGCAGAATCTGCTCTCCGGCCTCGGCGCGCGCGGACAGGTCGGCCAGCATCCGCTCCAGGAAGTTCCATTGCGGAGCGGTCCTGGGCGGGAACAGGTACCGCAGATAGGAGCAGATCGGCACCATCGTCAGCCGCTGCCCGCCGACGATCGAGACGCGCGGCCGCAGCGAATCCGTATCCACCAGGCCCGGGTGGTACGAGGGCGGCCGACGACGATCGGCCCACTGGAACGGCCCGTGCGGGCGAGACGGCCGACCGGCCGCCAGGAGACGATCATCCACCAGCACCCGCCGGTAGGGGCCACCGGGCAAGCTCGGGTCGGTGAACACACCGTGCAGTTGCGGGTCCCACACCCGTTCGGGCAGCCAGGCGGTTTCAACTCGCTCCGCATCCTGTGGGAAGTGCTCGGCCAGCAGATCGCGCATGGTGGCCAGTTGCAGGCGGTTCATCGGCGGGGTGAGCGTCGGCATGATCGGCTCGGAGTAGGTGCCGCCCAGCAGCCCCATGCCCGCCCCGCCCACCAGCTCCCGCATTTCGTCGACGTGTCCGGGCCGATGCCACAACATCGCCTCGAGCAGAGTCCCCGATAGATGCAACGACATCGGGATCCCGTACGCGCGATGCATTTCCAGCACCTCGAGGTAGCCCTGAACGCATCGGGAGATGCCATCCCGATGCGTGTAGCCGTCGGTAATCACCAGCTGATTCGCATGCTGCACAATACTCAGCGCGACCTTGGTCATCGCGGTACTCCTGTCGATGTCCCCGGTCCGCGACCCGGCCGGGCAAAGGTTGTCTGCGCCCGCGAGATGCTCTGCCGCCTAGGAGGATTCGAGCCAGGTTTCGGCCAGCGCTGCGGGCGCAATGGCTTCGGACCGCCGGCACGGCTCACATGATCGAGCCCGCGGCGTGAGGGACGAGGCTCGGCAAAGGCCTTCGGGCAACCATCGCCATCACCCGGGAAAGCGAACGACCGTTGCGGGCAGACATCGACCAACCTCCAGGAAAAAGAAAACGAGAAATGGCGGTCGCGCCGATCACCTCGTATCGCAGCGACCCGCGTTATTCCACAAAGCCGGGCATCAGGGCTCGAGCGCAAACCAACTGTGCCGCCGTGGATTGCCGGAAGAATCGAATCCCCATTGGACAGCAGGAACGACGCTAACCTCCTGGTGGGGAAGGCTCAATCCATGGAACGAATATCCGGGAAACCAACAGGGGCGGGCGCGGAAAACCTCATTCCGGCCACAGCTGCGTCGTCGCCACGACTCGGCTACCGGCTCGATGAAACATCACCTATTCTCATCGTGTGAGTTCCGTCGACACCACGCTGACCAATCCGGCCGGTCCCGGTCCGTATAGTCCGGCGCAGACCCGTACCATCGCCGCCGCGGTGGAGTTGTTCGGTCAGCACGGCGTGAGCGGAACGTCACTGCAGATGATTGCGGACGCGGTCGGGGTGACCAAGGCGGCGATCTATTTCCAGTTCCGCACGAAGTTCGAGATCGTGCTCGGTGTGGCCAGCACCGAACTGGCCTGGCTCGAGGCCGCGGTCGACGCGGCGGAGGCCGAGCAGTGCGATGTGACCGCACGTGAGCTGCTGCTGAGCCGGATGATCGATCTGACCATCGAACGGCGTGGCCTGGTCGGGATGTTGCAGACCGATCCGGTCATCGTGGAGTTCCTGGCCGACTACGAGCCGTTCCACCGGGTCATGGATCGGTTGTTCGCGGTCCTGGAAACGGGCGATGCGGCCGGAAGTACGCAGGTCCCGGCCTCGATGCTGATGGCGGCGATCGGCGGTGCGGCCTCGCATCCGCTGGTCGCGAGTTTCGACGACGCCACTCTGCGATCGCATTTGATGCACTTGACGCAACGGCTCTTCCGACTGCCCAGCTGACCTCGTCGCCAGCAGATTTCGGCTCGTCGCGCGAGGCGATCGACCTCGCCAGGCCTGTCTGCGCCGCCGGCGCAGAAATACTGCCGGAGTAAGCCTTGCCGCAGGCTTGCCGTTCGGCTAGCCTCTTCCTAGCTGATCGGCTAGCTGGTGGTTGTATTTCACAGTTCGCGATATTCTCCCCCGCTCACCGTTCACGACTCGACGACGAGCGACGGAGGCTACGGTGAGTAGACGCAGCATATCGACCGAAAAGGCCGTCGCGTTCGTTCATGGACCTTTGCCTACGCATTGTTCGAAGCGTGCGGACAGGTCTCGCGCCTCGCCACTGATCTCCCACAGGCGAACCGCACCGAAATATTATGTGTCATTTCTCGGAAACGGGCAGCCCATGGTTTCCCTGGACGCGCGACGAGCCCTCACCGATTCGCGGATGATATTTATGCCTACGACTCTGCCCACGGCCGCGCCCGGCAAGACTCATCCCCGCCCGGAACGTCCCGTTCATCATCGGCGCCGCCCACGCCCGCCTCGTCGATTGTCTCGAAGACCAGGTGATTCGATGTCTCTCACCCTCGCACCACTGTCCATCGATTCCGACCCGATGCAGACCCGAACCTCCCGTGCCCTGGTCAACTCGATCATCGAGTGCGCCGCCACCGCCCGGATCACCCATGACGCCGAAACCGCCGCGGTGGAATGGGCGCAAGCGGGGATACCGCTGGAAACGGTGCACAAATACCTCACCGACCGTGTCGTGCACACCTACCGCCCGAACCCGTACACCGCCACCGACTCCGGCCTGCCCGAGCAGATCGTGGCAACCCTCACCTCGGCGCTGGCCACGATATCCACCGCGTACCTGACCGAACTCGGCGACCGGCAATCCCCCCGGCAGCGCCTGATATCAGCACTGCTCGACGGGCAGGACCCCACCGCGCTGTCCCGCGAATGCGGCATCGCCCTCGCCCGTTCCTACGCGGTGGTCGCGGTAGCGTTTCCCCTGCGCGGCCGCAACGGTCCGCTGCGTCCGGACGCGCGAACCAGGGTGACCCTCGAACTCGAACGCCGCACCGGCCGAACAGCTTTGGCGCGATTGTCCGATCAGGGCGGCACCCTGCTGATCCCCTCCCCCCTCGACGACAGCGTCCTGGACCGCATCCTCACCCGGCTCTCCACGGCGGCCGGGGTCGGCCTCACCGCGGCCACCACCTCCGCGGCGCCGGGCGCGATCGCCGGCGCGGTGCGCCACGCACACGAAATCCTCGACCTGGCACTGGTATTCGGCCGCATCGGCAAAATGTACCGGCTCACGGACCTGGCAGTGGAATACCAGCTCACCCGCCCCGGCCCGGCCCGCGACCAACTCGCCGCGGTACTGGCCCCCATCGAACACGCCCCGCACCTCATGCAGACCCTGCGCCTGCACCTGCCCGGCATCCTGAGCCGCCAAGCCATCGCCCACCGGCTCAACATCCACGTCAACACCGTCGACTACCGGCTCAAACGAGTCGCCACACTCACCGGTTTCGACCCGCTGATCCCGTCGGGACAATGGACGCTGTGGTCCGCGATGATCGCCCGCACGCAGGCCGGACTGCTCACCGCCGCCAAGTAACCGACCCGGGCGACGGCGCGCTCACACGACGCAAGTAGGAAAGCTTGCTCCCTGTACGCCTGGGCCGGCCGATACGACGACACGAAGCCCTTCGGTCGTTGTGACGGCGGGCCCTCATCTGGACGTCTCGTTTCTCGAAACCTGTTGCGGTGCACGTGCTTCGGAATGTGCGGGCGAGGTTGTCCTTTCACGAAGTGGTAACAGATCATGGCAGTGCTGCCTTGGTTCTCCGGGATTCGCGGGCGGATCCTGACGATAGTGCTCATTCCCAATATCCTGCTGCTCGGGTTCACCGTCCTGGGTGTCGGTCATCTCCTGCTCCAAGCGCGACACACCTCGAACTACGCCAGGGTGCAGGAATCCACGGTGGCACCGGTGCGGGACCTGGTGCTGGCGGTCGATCAGGAACGGTTGCTGTCGATTCAGCAGTTGACCGGTGGCACGCTGGTGCCCGGAGCCCTCGCCTACGCGCGGGGGAGATTCGACACCGCCTTGGCCGGGATGGCCGCTGTGGAGGCCGCGTACCGGCGAACCAGCCGGCACCTCGATGACGCGGCCCGCACGTTCGACACTCTCCGAGCCGGATTATCGTTGCTGCGCAACAAGGTCGACACCGATCAGGCGACCGTGTCCGAGACCTATGCGTTCTACAGCCGTCTGCTCGACGGGATGGACCAGGGCTCTCAGATGGTGCGGGAATACTCTCCGGACCCTGCTTCGACGCTGTCGCTGACCCACACCCTGAGCCTGCTGCGCATGGTGGAGTCGATGTCACGGGCCCGGGCGCTGACCATCGCCGCGACGTCGGTGACCGGGCTGGCCCCGGCGCTGGCGCCGACCTACCGTGACCTGGTCGGCTACTACCACCTGCAGGCCGCCGAACTGGCCAAGGAACTGGATCAGCCCTATGCCCAGCGGCTCGCGGCGATCATCGGCTCACCGCAGTGGCAGCAGACCACCGCCGCCGAATACGCTGTGCTGTCGTGGCCGTCGACAACCGCCGCGTCCGCTGATACCACCGCGTTACCTCTGCCTGCTATACCGATCGACTCCTATCAGGACGCCACCGGGCAGGTCGAGGACGAACTCGTCGCGCTGTGGGGCGCGCAGGACCAGCAGGCGCAGCAGCACACCGCCGCCACCAGCGCCCGCAGCGAACGTACCGCACTGACAGAAGGGGCCGTCGGGACGATGGCCGCCGCCCTGGCGTTGGTGCTGTCGATGCTGCTGGCGAACCGGGTGATCGGCAGACTCGAGCGGTTACGGGCCGCGACCGCCGCTCTGACCGGACAGCAGCTGCCCGCGATCATGGCCGCACTCGCCTCCGGTACACGAACCGAACCCGAGATCGCCACCGCAACACTGCGTTTCGGTCACGACGAGATCGGGTCGGTGGCCGATGCGTTCAACCGCGCCTACACCGCCGCGGTGACCGCGGCCATCACCGAAGCCCGCACCCGTCAAGGGGTGCGCGCGGTGTTCGCGAACATCGCGCACCGCAGCCAGGTCCTGGCCCATCAGCAACTGGAGATTTTAGACGAGGCCGAACGAGGACAACTCGATCCAGCAGTCATCGACGTGTTGTTGCGGCTCGATCACCTCGCCACCCGCGAACGCCGCAACGCCGAGAACCTCGCCATCCTGTCCGGCACCGGTACCGGCCGCCAATGGCGCCACCCCGTACCACTGATCGAACTGGTCCGCAGTGCGATCAGCGAAACCCTCGACTACCCCCGAGTGCACACCGGACGGCTCCCCCATGTGCTCATGGACGGCGCCGTGGTGGCCGATCTGGTCCACCTGCTGGCCGAACTGATGGACAACGCCACCGCGTTCTCACCGCCGCACACCCCGGTGCGAGTCGAAGCCAACCTCAACACGGCAGGCATCCTGGTTCACGTGAGCGACCAGGGCATGAGCATGAACGCTCACGAACTCGACCGAGCCAACGCCCTCCTGGCCGAGCAACCCGATTTCGCGGTGGCCGCACTGTCCCGCGACTCACGCCTCGGTCTGTTCGTGATCGCGCAACTGTGCGCGCGACACGGAATGTCGGTGCGGCTCACCGAATCCGAATACGGTGGCCTGCGCGCCTCGGTCCTGGTACCGAGCAGATTCATCGCCCACGACTACCCCCATACCGGCGAACCACCACCACACCCGGGCCCATCGCAGCCACGACCAACCCGCGAGCACAGATAAACAGCACTTCATCCAGCGCCCCCGGGACCCGTCGAATACTCCCCGGTAACAGCCGCCAGCGCCGGGCTCGCCTCCGGGAGCAGTCGAGGCCGGCCCGAACAACCGGCGCCCACGAGCGCCGAGCTTCACCCTTGGGAACGGTGTTGCATGTAGACGTCCAGACGACAGATCTTGCCATCAGGGGTGAATCGGAAGACGTTCAACGAGTTCGCCGCTGCGCAATACCCGCCACGAATATGACGTTCCTCGATCTCGAAATAAACCACTCCCGGAAGCTCGGCGATGTGGCGCATATCAGTTTCGAAGACCGTCATCCACGCCCATTTGGTCAAGAACTCGGTGTACTGATGCCAGTTCATCACATCCAGCCGATGACCGACGCGTTCGAACTCGTCTACCGCAACGAATTCACGTAACGGGCCCCAATCCGCCGCAGTGAATCGTGAATTCTTCGCAGCCTTGACCAGACTCTCGAGTGTTGCTTCGTAAGCCAGGACGCGGGCCGACAAACTACCGCCGGAACCGACTACTACGTCGGCCATGGTACGTCTCCATTCCTTGGTTCACCGCCCCCGCGAAGGCGGTGAGTCCGGCCTCCGGAAGGAGCTGGACTCGCACCAGCAGCGGTCACCACCCAGCTCATGGATGCTAGCCGAATGGCTAGCTGTTCGTCCAGGGGTGCTGTGCGCCTCCGCTTCGGCACACGCTGAAGAGGCAAAGCTTTTCGTCGGCGGCCCTGCGGTATTCCGCGTGCGCCACTACGGACCGGTCTGCCACAGGATCGGCATCCATAATTGCACGCCAGGAAGAACTCGGACGATGCCGACCGCTTTTCCAGCATGTTCCAATTGCACCCGATCGCCTTCGGCGGCGGACGGGACATCGACCCCTTGCTTGTCGCCGGACGATGAACTAATTTATCGACTAGCCGGTTGGCTAGTCGCATTCCCGGGGCAGGATCGACATAACTATGTGCTCTTTCCATGTCCTGGGAATCGGCGCGCCCTACCGGATTGCGTCAACAACGATCACGAGCGGAGACACCATGCGCACACCAGGCCCGGAGTACAGGAATCTCGCGTCCCTGGTACCCATCTGTCACGACCTCGGCCCGGCCGGCTACTCGCCCCTGCCGGCGCGGCCGAGCGTCCAGAGCAACCGATGAATCGGAGCAAAGCGGGAGCGGTGACCAGTGCACTGGCGGACCGTTCCAGCCATCTGGCATCACAGGCCGCGTCGGACCGGGGTGAGACCGGCACACGTGATCGGGAGTGCGCCACGTACCGGCTCCACATCGTGGCCCTCGATGTGGCCGACGCCGTCACACACGCTGGCGGGTGACTGTTCGACCGCTCACTCGGCGGGTGGGATACCACTGTCGTCGTGGCCGCATGCGGCGATGACAGGCCGCTACGAATCCTCGGGGCCGACATGAATCGCAATCAGGCACGGCCCACCGGGTTGTGTTTCGTCGACCACGCACTGCTGTATCCGGTGACCACCGCGACCTTGCTGTACGTCGATACCGTCGCATTCGGTGACCGCGTGTCGAACACCCACCGCCATCGGCAGTTTCGGCGCAAAGGCTTGTACTCGGGTATCAAATCGATCACTGTAGGCCCGGGTCCGGATCAAGCACTACGGGTCGAAGCTGTTCGGCAGTTGCTGGTGCGGAGAACTTTTCATGATGTCGAGGTGCGGCAATCGGCCATGACCTATCGACCGGCCAGGCATACGGCACAGCAGCACCCGACGAGAGGGCTACTTTCGTTTGTGGCACGCCGTCCGCGCCGTCCGGCGGTCACGGTTCCCCAACCGTGCCCAGGCCATCGCAGCGCCATCGCGGCCGTGATCGTCGCGCGGGCCGCGGGCATCGGCTCGTCTACGGCCTGGTCCCCGACCATCTGAAAAGCGGAGTTGCTGGTCAACAACGGCACCGGACAGCGTCCGAGCCTGCTGGAGGAGTTCAAACCCTACCTGCATCAGCGATGGAACCAGGGCTGCACCAACGCCACCGAGCTCTTCCACGAGATCAAAGCCCGCGGCTACCAAGGCGGAGCCAAGACCGTCATGAACTACCTGCACCCATTCCGCACGACCGGCCGTGTTCCGCGCCTGGTCCGCAAACCACCCTCGGTTCGCTGCGTCGTCACCTGGATCATGACCGACCCCGCCAACCTCGCACCCGAGGATCGTCAACAGCTCGAGACGATCATGGCCGCGAGCCCCGAACTCACCGGCTTGGCCGGTCACGTCCGTGCTTTCGCTACGCTCATGCGCCAGCTCCGCGGCCGCGAACTCGAGCAGTGGATGAAAGCCGTCGACACCGACGACTTCCCGGCCATGCACTCGTTCGTCCGCGGCCTGCGCCGCGACCTCGATGCGGTCACCGCCGGGCTGACACTGCCCTGGAGCAGCGGCCCGGTCGAAGGCCACGTCAACCGAATCAAGACGGTCAAACGCCAGATGTTCGGGCGCGCGAAACGGGGCCTTCTCCGGAAGCGAATCCTGTTGAGCGACTAGCTAATCCAGCTGGCCAAGTCACGAAATTTGTGCCTGATCCCCAATCCGGACCATCTGACGGAACCTCAATGTTGACCATCTGGCCGGTGGGTTGATGGTGTCATTCTTCTGTTGTGCCGGCGGCGGGGACGCGGCCGAGGTCGCGGTTCTTGAGCCGGTAGCTGTCGCCTTTGAGGGCGATGACCTCGGCGTGGTGGACGAGGCGGTCGATCATCGCGGCGACGACGACGTCGTCGCCGAAGACCTCGCCCCAGCGGCCGAAGACTTTGTTGCTGGTCACGATCAGGCTGGCGCGTTCGTAGCGGGCCGAGACGAGCTGGAAGAACAGGTTCGCGGCCTCGTTCTCGAACGGGATGTAGCCGACCTCGTCGATCTATGCCGACGTCGGCATAGATCGACCTATGCCAAGGCCGGGACTATGCGGAGCCGACCGCCGCGTGATCTGGGATGGTAAGTGGCGCAGCGTGTTCGGTCTGTGGTGCGGAGCTGGTGATCGGCCTGATCACAGGCTTTCGAGGAAGGCCAGGAGGCTGTCGGTCGGGCGATAGATGCCCGGTGGTGTCGTGGTTGGGGTGGTTTGGTCGAGAGCGCGTTGTTTGATGGTCATGTCGGCGTGGAGATAGATCCCGGTGGATCGAATGTCGGCGTGACCGAGCCAGAGCGCGATGACCGCGGTGTCGACGCCTGCGTGCAGCAGCGCCATCGCGCAGCTGTGCCGCAGGACGTGGGGGTGCAGGTCGGCGGGCCGGATGCTGGGGCAGAAGGTGCCGGCCAGGCTGCCGCGCTCGATGCGCACGTAATACTCGACCGAGACCCCGGCGAGTAGTGCCACCTCTTCTCGACGTAGGCCCTTGACCCGACGTTTACCACCGTAGGTGGGCAGTCCGGCCATCTCGGGCGCGATGCGGGCGCGACGCGACCTCAGAAACTCTCGGATCTCGGTGCGCAGATCAAGCGTGGCGACCATCCACTCACCGTAGGCCCGCACCCGCAGGCGTAGGGAGGTACCGCCAGTACCTTGCGGCCTCGGCGTCCGGCAGACCGGGGCACCGACACGTCGAGCCGGGGCGGGGATGAGTGTGAGGTCGGTGAAGTTGCTCGGTTCGGGCCGCGTCCGTGAAGTTGTCGCCGAAGGCTCACGCGGTTGTAGCGATCCCTCCGTCGACGGGGACGACGGTGCCCGTCAGGTATGCGCCTGCCCGGCTGGCGAGGAATACGGCGACACCCGCCATGTCGTCGTCGCGGCCGATCCGGCGCAGCGGGGCCGACGCCGCGATGGCTTCGCCGAACTCGTCGAGGGTTGCGGCCATCATCTTCGACGGGAACGGTCCCGGCGCCACCGCGTTCACCGTGATATGTTGCGGGCCAAGCTCTTTGGCGAGCACTCTGGTGAGTTGATGTAGTGCGGCCTTGCTGCTGGAGTACGAGTAGTTGGGCCGCTGGGGAATGTGTATGGCGGCGATGCTGCCGATGTTGATGATCCGCGCGGGATCGTCGGCGGTGCCAGCGCTGCGGAGTGCGGGCAGCAGCGCCTGCACCAGCCAGAACGGCGACTTCAGGTTGAGGTCGACGACCGTGTCCCAGGCAGCGTCCGGGAACGTCGCCAACGGCTCGTCCCACATTGCACCCGCGTTGTTGACCAGGATGTCGAGACTTCCGGAGTCGGCGGTGACGAGGTGAGCGAGGCGCTCGCACTCCTCGTGCCGGGACAGATCAGCGGGGACCGCCCAGACGTCGCCGAATTCGGACAGCTGTTCCTGCGCTCGAGCGCACGCTTCAGCGTTGCGTGAGCTGATCACCACGCGGACGCCCGCCTGGAGAAGCCCGCGCGCGATCATCATCCCGATGCCCCTGGTGCCACCGGTGACGAGGGCGCGTTTACCGCTCAGATCGAAAAGCTCTGTATGCGTTGCGAATTGGCTGTTCACCCGTGTCGACTTTCTCGTTGGTGCCCGAACATTTCTCATAGCAAGCTAGGCGGCGATCCAGACGCCGAGAAGGTCCCCGCGGTACGGGTACTGTCAGAGTCCCCCTTGTCCGGTAGCCACTCGACGACGGCGGCGAGCGCGCTGACGAATCAACCGTCAGGTGTGGACTCTCGCGCGGCGCTGCGGATCGACTGGGCCGTCTACATGGGCGATCAATGCCGGTGGCGTCGACACGATCTTGGCTGGGCGGCCTGGTTCCTGGGAGGCCTTCGTGATGGGCGATGCTCCGCGTGCTGCGGCCGGACACGATGGGCGGGATCTGTGGCGGCGTCGCACCGGACTGGGCGGCTGCCGGCCGATCCGCATGAACCAGAACTTTCCCTGGTCGAATGCCGCGGCATCGCGACCGCGGGCGCCCGGACCGGTCCGCGGTGGCGTTCTCCTGTTCCGGTAATCGCATCGACAGTGCGGCCGTCTCCCCCGGTGACGGCGGCGCGCGCGGGAGACCTGCCGGGGCAGCGGTCGCGCTGACCGTTCCGGGCCGTTTCGACCGGGTGTGCGGGCAGTGTGTTGGTGTGCAGCCGATTGTTCATCTTCGTGCCGCCGATAATCCGGACGTGAGCGAACAAGATCGGTATTCTCTGCCGCATTGATCATGATTCGGAGACGGGCGTCACAGTCCGGGGTGGGATGTTCGGGCGGAACCTGAGAATTTTCGCGAACCCCTCCCCCTTAAGACTTGAATGAGTCATAATCTTGAGTGTGTCCACTACAGCAGAGTTCGAGCGCATGTTGCGCGGTGCCGCTCTGCGGGTGACCGCCCCGCGGATCGCGGTTCTGGCCGCGGTGCACGAGCGTCCCCATTCCGATACCGACTCGATCCTGAACCGGGTGCGCGAAACCCTCGGAACGGTCTCCCATCAGGCCGTCTACGACGTCTTGCGCGCGCTCACGACAGCGGGCCTGCTTCGACGCATCCAGCCGATGGGGTCGGTGGCCCGCTACGAGACCCGGGTCGGCGACAACCATCACCACGTCGTGTGCCGATCCTGCGGGGTCATCGCCGATGTCGACTGCGCCGTCGGTGAGGCGCCCTGCCTGACCGCATCGGACACCAACGGTTTCGTCCTGGACGAGGCCGAGGTCGTGTATTGGGGTCTGTGCCCCGATTGCTTTGCAGCCCAGCACAGTTCGCAATCTCGAATCTGAAAACAGCCCGAATTATCCCCACTCTCGAAAGGAACACCGTGGCTGAGGAACACCCGCCTATTGCAGAGGCGAACACCGAACCCGCTGCGGGCGGTTGCCCCGTGGCGCACGGCCGGCTGAAGTACCCGTCGGAAGGCGGCAGCAACCGGGACTGGTGGCCCGAGCAGCTCAATCTGAAGATCCTGCAGAAGAACCCGGCCGTGGCCAACCCCATGGACGAGGGCTTCGACTACGCCGCGGCGTTCAAGACCCTGGATCTGGCGGCGGTCAAGCAGGACATCGTCGAGGTCATGCACACCTCGCAGGACTGGTGGCCGGCCGACTTCGGCCACTACGGTCCGCTGTTCATCCGGATGGCATGGCATGCCGCGGGCACCTACCGCGTCAACGACGGCCGTGGTGGAGCCGGTGCGGGTATGCAGCGGTTCGCGCCGCTGAACAGCTGGCCGGACAACGCGAGCCTGGACAAGGCGCGCCGGTTGTTGTGGCCGGTGAAGAAGAAGTACGGCAAGAATCTGTCGTGGGCGGATCTGATCGTGTACGCGGGCAATGTCGCGCTGGAGGACATGGGTTTCCAGACCTTCGGATTCGGTGGCGGCCGCGAGGATCAGTGGGAGCCCGAGGAGGACGTGTACTGGGGCCCGGAGCGCATCTGGCTCGGCGACGAGCGGTACACCGGTGAGCGGGATCTGGAGAATCCGCTGGCCGCGGTGCAGATGGGCCTGATCTATGTGAATCCGGAAGGCCCGAACGGCAATCCGGATCCGCAGCGGGCCGCGGTGGATATCCGTGAGACGTTCGCGCGGATGGCGATGAACGATGTGGAGACCGCGGCGCTGATCGTGGGTGGTCACACGTTCGGCAAGACGCACGGTAACGGCAATGCGGATCTGGTCGGTCCGGAGCCGGAGGCCGCTCCGCTGGAGCAGATGGGTCTGGGCTGGAAGAACGGCAACGGCACCGGTGTGGGCAAGGATGCGGTGACCTCCGGCCTGGAGGGCATCTGGACCACGACGCCGACGAAGTGGGACAACACGTTCCTCGAGATCCTGTACGGGTACGAGTGGGAGTTGCAGAAGTCTCCCGCCGGTGCGTGGCAGTGGATTCCGGTGAACGGCGGCGGTGCGGGCACCGTGCCGGACGCGCATGTGGCGGGCAAGACGCATACGCCGACGATGTTGACCACGGATCTGGCGTTGCGGTTCGACCCGATCTACGAGCAGATCACCCGGCGGTGGTTGGAGAATCCGCAGGAGCTGGCGGATGAGTTCGCCAAGGCCTGGTACAAGTTGACGCACCGCGATATGGGTCCGGTGGCGCGGTATCTGGGTCCGCTGGTGCCTTCGGAGGTGCTGCTGTGGCAGGACCCGATTCCGGCGGTGGATCACGAGCTGGTGGACGCGGCCGATGTGGCGGCGCTGAAGGCCAAGGTGCTGGAGTCGGGTTTGACTGTGGCGCAGCTGGTTTCGACCGCGTGGGCGGCGGCGTCGTCGTTCCGTGGCAGTGACAAGCGTGGTGGCGCCAACGGCGGGCGGATTCGTCTGCAGCCGCAAGCGGGCTGGGAGGTCAACGAGCCCGACGAGTTGGCTCAGGTGGTTCGGGTGCTGGAGGGTATCCAGGACTCGTTCAACGCCGCGCAGTCGGGCGGGAAGAAGATCTCGTTCGCGGATCTGGTGGTGCTGGCGGGTTCGGCCGCGGTGGAGAAGGCCGCCAAGGACGGCGGTTTCGAGGTCGAGGTGCCGTTCACCGCGGGGCGTACCGATGCCACGCAGGAGCAGACCGATGTGGAGTCCTTCTCGGCGCTGGAGTATCCCGCGGATGGTTTCCGGAACTACCTGGGCAAGGGGAACCGGTCCTCGGCGGAGTACATGCTGATCGACAAGGCGAATCTGCTGACGTTGAGTGCGCCGGAGATGACGGTGCTGCTCGGTGGCCTGCGGGTGTTGGGCGCGAATTACCAGAAGTCCTCGCTCGGTGTGCTCACCGATCGTCCGGGTGTGCTGTCCACGGATTTCTTCGTGAATCTGACCGATATGGGCACCGCGTGGGAGCCGTCGCCGGCTGATGACGGCACCTATCTGGGTAAGGATCGCGCCAGTGGCGAGCTGAAGTGGACCGGTACCCGGGTGGATCTGGTGTTCGGTTCGAATTCGCAGTTGCGGGCGTTGACCGAGCTGTACGCGGAGGATGATTCCAAGCGTAAGTTCGTCGACGATTTCGTCGCGGCGTGGGTGAAGGTGATGAACCTGGATCGGTTCGATCTGGCCTGATCCGCTGTGGTGGTGCCCCCGGGCCGTTGCGGTCCGGGGGCACCGCTGTGTGTGCGTGTCGTGCTCAGGTGGGGCTGGCTGCCCGGCGCGCGCGCAGTGCCCGGACTCGTCCGCGGCTGGCGCATGCCGGGGAGGGGCACGCCGCCGCTTTCGTTTCCAACCCCGCCCGCGCCTTCAGCACGCACTGGGGCAGCTGACGACCACGTCGGGCACCAGCTCGACGGCGAGAGCGTGCACCGACCGCCCCGGTTGCCCCGAACCCCGGTGCTCACCCCGTCCGATGGCGGCCGTCCGCCCCGCCGAACCGGTGCCTGGTCGGTGCGGTGGCTGCCGGCGTGGCACGTCGGGAATCATTGCGGCAGTAGAGGTTGAGGATCCTGATCGGCCCGCAGACTCGCGGGCCGCGTGCGGCCCGAATGCCGACTGCCGGGCCGGTCATCCCGGCCGTATGGTCCGGGTCGAATTCGTCGACCCGGCACAGCACTTCGCGATCCACCTCCCGCCGGGTCGAAACCGGCCCGCAACACCGGGCCGGAGATATTGTGCCGGTGCGGGTTTCGGATCAGTTCTCGGGGCGTTGCGGCAGGGCGCAGGTCTTGCCGTCGGACATGCCGGTGGGTCGTACGCCGAGGGCCTGGTTCAGGCGGGCGCGTTGGTTTTCCCAGGAGATGGTGGCGGCGAGTTCGGCGTATTGGGTTTTGGTGAGGGTGGTCAGCAGCTGGGTGCGCAGGTCCTCCAGGTCGAGTGTGGCCGGGGTGCGGGTCATCGCCTCGGCCAGGGCGAGGACGAGTTTTTCCACCTCGGTGTAGGCGTCGCTGGTCGTGTAGGCGGGCAGGTCGGTGATTTGTCGTTCGCTCAGGCCGCTCGAGTGTGCGAGCGCGGAGCCGATATCGAGGCAGAACTCGCAGCCGATGAGGCCGGCGGTTTTGAGTTCGGCGAGTTCTTTGAGGCGGGGATCGAGTCGGTTGCTCAGCAGCAGGGCGGTTTCGTAGGTGCCGGTGCCGACCAGGAGCCACGGTCTGCGCACGAGCCAGCCGAGCAGGTCGGTGCGGTGGCGGCGGGCGGCGGAGAGGGCTCGGAGGTAGTGCAGGGTGCGGGTGAGGGCTCGCATGTGGCTGTATCTCCCCTGTGTGTGCGTGTGGTGAGGTCACCGTAGCGCGATTCCACTACATTATGTAGTAGTTCATGCCGCTGCTGCCGGAACGCGCCGGAGTCGGTACGGGCAATCCGGTGGGCCACCGCGAATATGCGCGGCCCGGTCGCGCCGATCGCCGCATCGGCCCGACCTGATCGAACCGATCCAGCGGCCGCACCCGCCGTCGGCGGACAGGATGACCGGCAGGCCCCGCGCCCCCGCGCCGACGGCCACGGTGAATACGATGATCGCGGCGTGTTCGGACCGGACATCATGCGAGTGCGCCGAACCAGCGGGTCAGGGCCTCGCGCAGGCCGGTGACGCCCTCGGGCGCGGCCCAGGCGACGATTCCGTCGGGTCGGACCAAGATACCCGAAAGATCATGCGGCTCAATGGGTTTGGCGGTGACCACGCGGACGATGCGTTGCCAGGGTGCGGCGATGTCGCGTAGTTCGGGTGTGTCCGCGAAATCGAGAAGCAGGGCCTTTCCGTCGACGCAGTGTTCGGCCGGACGGGTGCCGTCGGCCAGGGCGATATCGCGGATGACGGTGCCGAGCAGGGGGTGCGCGTCACCGAGGTCGTAGCGGTGGGTGATGCCGGAGATCTTCTTCAACATGCTGGTCGCGCCGTCGCGGGTGGCCAGGAGTTCGGCGGTGACCGCGCGCATGGCGCGGCTGTGCGGGTCGGTGCGCATGATGGCGACCTGGGCGCGGGACCAGTGCAGCACCCACTCCCCGATCGGATGACGTTCGCTGGTGTAGGTGTCCAGCAGATCCGCGCGAGCGTGCCCGGCGACGACAGCGGCGAGTTTCCAGCCGAGGTTCACCGCGTCGCCGATGCCCAGGTTCAGGCCCTGCCCGCCGAACGGGGAATGCACGTGCGCGGCGTCCCCGGCCAGCAGAACGCGGCCTTTGCGGTAGTCGGTGGCCTGGCGGGTGTTGTCGGTGAAACGGGTGGCCGAGTGCACGGCGGTGATCTCGACCCCGATTCCCGACACCGCGCGCAGGACGTGCCGGAGTTCGGCGGCGGTGACCGGGGCGGTGCGGTCGGCGGGCGGTCCGTCCAGTTGCACGGTCAGAATGCGTCCGGGCGTGGGCCCGTGGACATAGATGCCGGTGTCGGTGCAGTTCCAACCGGGACGCAGGGCTTCGGCACCGCGCATCTCGACGATGGCCTGATGGCCGGTGATCAGCGGATCGACGCCGGGAAAATCGAATCCGGCGAGTTTGCGTACAGTGCTGCGGCCGCCGTCGCAGCCCACGAGCCAGCTCGCGCGCACGACGGTGTCGCCGAGCCAGACGGTGACGCTGTCGCTGTCGTCGGTGAAACCGGTGACCTCGGCGCCCCGGCGGATCGGGACGCCGAGTGCGCTCGCGTGGGCGGTGAGGATTTCCTCGATGCCCTGCTGTGGGACGATGCAGGCTTGCCGCACCGGGCCGAGTTCGGCGAAGGCAGGGTCGGTGTCGTCGATGTCGTTGTGGCCGAGCCAGATTCCGGCGAAGTGGCCCACGGGCCCGCGCGCCGCCGGCCCGGTCGCGGCCAGGGCGGGTGCGAGGCGGGCGATCATCGCGCGGTGGCGTTCGGTCAGTTGCGGCAGCAGGCCGCGGCGGTCGAAGGCTTGCGCGGTGGGGATGTTGATCGAGCCCGCTTTGACGGTGACGTCGGGGGCGGGCAGGCGGTCCACCACCAGGACGTGCGCGCCGGCGAGGCGCAATTCGCAGGCCAGCATGAGCCCGACGGGTCCGGCTCCGGCGACCACGACATCGAATGATTCGCTCATGGGTCTCACGGTGCCGGTGAGCGATTGCGCCGGGCTTGCGCGCGCCTTGCGTGTGCCCCGGGCTTTGTGCCGGGCGCGCCGGGGGCCGAGCGCAGCGCCGGGGCGGTCGCGCAGAGGGTTGCTGCCGGGCAAGGCGTGTCCTCGATCCCCGGGCACGCTAGGTCGCGGCACTCGTCGGTGGTGCGGCCGGATGGTTCGCGCGGCGCGGCGCGCGGAGTGTGAATAGTATTGCGGGCGAATGCAATGAGGCATGTCGCGCATACCGTTCGGCTGGTTCGGGGCGGTGCGTGTGCTGGAAGACGTTCGGGGGCAGGGTGTTTGTCGTTCCGGTACGGGTATCGCGGTATGGCGCGAGTTTTCCCGGGACACCTTCGGCGAAAGGCGGCGGGCACGATGACCGGGCCGGATCGGCATGACGAGCAAGACGTTTCGGTTGGGCCGCTGGCCGCGAGGTACGGCGGGACCGAGCCGGTGCGGTGGCAGGGGCAGGTGGTGCAGCCGATGTTCTGCGAGGCGCTGGGCGCGGATCCGACGGTGCTGAGTTTGACGTTGCGGCGGGCGGCTCCCCCGGCGGGCGTGTTCGGGGTGGGTATCGCGGTGTCGGTGTTGAGCGGGTATGTGGCGCTGGCGGATCGGCGTCTGCGTGGGGTGGATGTGTGGACCGAGGCGATGAGCGGGGGTGTGGAGATCGAACTGTGCGGCGCGGGCCCGGATGCGCGGTTCGCGCTGACACCGGTGTGGCTGTGCGGCGATGGTGAGACGGTGTCGTGGGCGGGCAATTACGGAGTGCTGGTGGATCGGTCGCCCGACGGTGAGCCGGTGTTGCGGTGCAGTACCGGTGTGGGTGCGCCGGATTTCGCGGAATTGGTGGTGGAGGTGGGGATTCGGGCCGCGCCGACCCACGAGTCGCGGTACAGCGGGGCGCTGTACGAGCTGGGAGTGGCGATGCACGGACGCGGTGAGACCGATCAGGCGTGCGAGTTGTGGCGGCAGGCAGCGGATCTGGGACATGTGGGCGCGGCGTACGACCTGGGGGCGGTGCGGTTCCAGGGCGGTGCGTTCGACGAGGCCGAGCGGTGGTGGCGCGCGGCGGCCGAACACGGGGACGTGCGGGCGATGACGGGTTTGGCCGAACTGCTGGATCGAAGTGGAAGCGCGGGTGAGGCGCGGCGGTGGCGCGAATACGCCGGGCAGGGTTCGCGGCCCTGAGACGAGGGTAGAGCCAGGTCAGTGGAACGGCCAGGGCGTCAGCAGCAGGCGGGCGCCGCCCACGAGGCAGGCCAGTGTTATCGCGGCGAACACCAGCACCCACAGGAATGCGGGCAGGCGGGTGAGGTGGGCGAGCTGGTCCGCGTCCGAGCCGTCGCCGCGCACGTGCACGCGTTGCAGTTCCGCGACCGCGCGCAGGCCCCCGAACAGCAGGAACCAGGCCACCGCGTAACCGAAGACGCCCTGCACGACGACGTCGCCGTACCAGGACACGGCGAACACGGCCGCTCCGGCGACGATCACCGCGAGCAGGCCGAACAAGTTGCGGATCAACAGCAGCAGGATTGCCAGCGCGGCCACGACCAGCCACAGCATCAGGGTCAGCCGTCCGATGCCCAGCAGTGCCGCGCATCCCAGGCCCAGCAGCGAGGGGGCGGGGTAGCCGGCCATCGTGGTCAGGATCATGCCGGGGCCGTACGGCTTTCCGCGCGAGACGGTGACCCCGGAGGTGTCCGAGTGCAGGCGCACCCCGCGCAGGGTGCGTCCGGTCAGCACCGCGACCAGGGCGTGCCCGCCTTCGTGGGCGATGGTGACCGCGGTGCGCAGGATCCGCCACACCGGCGTGTACAGCACCAGCAGCAATGCCGCGGCCGCGGTGGCGGCGATGACCCACAGCGGTGGGTGCGCGGAAACCAATCCCAGCTGATCCGATACCGAGGACACCGACAGTGGTGCGGCGATGCGCGACGAACTCACCGCCGTAGGGTAGCGGTACGTTCCGCGACGTGCACTGTGTGCAGCCTCTAAGCTGGCGGGCGGGATCGCCGGGGTCGGCTCGGCGTGCGGCAGAGGAGATCGTGATGCAGTCCCTGCGATGGATGGCCGCCGGTGTGGGTGTGATGGGCGTTGCCGCAACGCTTCTGAGCGGGTGCAGCGATGTGCAGAAGGCGTTGAACAAGGGTGGGGACACCCCGTGCAGCGATTACGTGAAGCAGGATCAGGACACGCAGCGGATGACGATCACCAAGTTCATCAAGCAGCAGACCAACAATGATCACGAACCGGCGGGCACGACGGTGGATGCGACGATGGTGTCGGTGAATTTCCTGTGCAGCAATCAGCGCAACGCCGCCACGCCGATCAAGAACGCCGACGTGGCGGGCATCTTCCTGAACAAATAGGGCTCAGCGCAACAGTTCGATGACGCGGGCCATCTTGTCCATCATCGGTTCCAGGACGGTGAAATAGCTGATCCCGTACCGCTTGTGGCGTTCGCGGAGCTGATCGGCCATCTGCTCGGGGGTGCCCAGCAACAGCATCGGCAGCTCCTCGGCGCGTTCGGCCGCACCCGCGGGCAGGTTGGGGACCAGGCGTTCGAGCAGGGCGGCGCGTTCGTCCGGGGCGGCCAGCTGCTGGATCAGGATGTTGAATTCGGTGCTGTCGCGGCGCTCGCCCAGCAGCTCGCGCACGGCCGCGACGCGCTGGTCCAGATCCTCGGGGGTACCGGCGGTGATCAGGCCGCTGTCGCTGGTGCCGCCGCCGGTGAAGGCCACCACGTCGGCGTGTTCGGCGGCCACGCGCAGCATCCGCTCGCCCCATCCGGCGATCAGCAGCGGCGGGCCGCCCGCGCGGGCCGGACGGGGTCGCCAGGCCGGGTCGGCGAAGGTGGCGCGCAGGGTGCGAGCGGTGTGCGCCACCTGCGCGACGCGGCGGCCCGCGCTGGGGAATTCGATTGCGGCGGCGTCGAATTCGGATTTCACGTAGCCTGCGCCCAGGCCGAGTTCCACGCGGCCGTCGGTGAGCAGATCGAGGGTGGCGACCTCGCGGGCGAGCAGCGTCGGGTTGTAGAACGGGACGTTGAGCACGAAGGAGTTGACCTGCGCCCGCTCGGTGACCTCGGCGGCCAGCAGCATCGCCGGCAGCGGGGCCAGAAATCCCAGATGATCGGCCACGCCCAGGACATCGAAGCCCGAACCCTCTGCCCTGCGGCACTTTTCGATCCAGGACTTCTTGGAATCGGTGAGGAACATGTTGACGCCGAACCGGAACGATGGGCTCATGGTCTCCTGTCTACCAGCCCGGTCCGACAATTTCCCCGCGACCGGGTCCGGTATGCGCAATCATGGGTGCAGCGCCCGGACTTCGCCCGACGACGAGGTTGGTGACCATGCCGCAGTCGCGCACGCTCACCCAGCAGCGCGCCGCCCTGGAACAGGAGTGGGCCCGCTGGGCGATCCCGCACGCCCTGGCCCCGGAACCGCTGCCGCGCAACAGTTCCGGGCACACCATGTTGCGCAGCGAGGTCGCCCAGTCCTGGCGGCGTTCGCTGAGCACCGTGGATCCCGACCGTCGCGCCGCGCCCGCCGACGACGACGAGATCGCCACCCGCTGGGCGCATTCGCCGCTGCGCGCGCCGGTGACCGCGCTGGCCGACGAATTGCACAGCATCACCGACGGCTCCGGATTCACCGCGTGCGTCACCGACGAGCGCGGCACCATCTTGTGGGTGTCCGGCGGGCGGGTGCTGCGTAAACGGGCCGAACAGCTCAACTTCGCTCCCGGCGGCCGGTGGGACGAGCCGCACATGGGCACCAACGCGATGTCGCTGGCGTTGTGCACCGGGCAGCCGGCCACGGTGTTCTCCGCCGAGCATCTGCTCGCGGCCCTGCACAGCTGGGTGTGTTACAGCGCGCCGATCAACGCCCCCGACGGGCGCCGGCTCGGGGTGATCGACCTGTCCACCAGCTGGGAACGCTCGCACCCGCTGGCGCTGTCGACCGTGCGCGCGCTGGCGACCGCGATCCGTTCGCAGCTGCCCGCGGATCTGCCCGCCGGACAACAGCCCGATCTGCGCTTGCAGGTCCTGGGCGGGGCGAGTTTGTCGCGGGCGGGATGCGCGGTGCGGCTGCGGCCCCGCCGGCTCGAGATCCTCACGCTGCTGGCGCTCGAACCGGAGGGGTTCACCCCGCAGCGACTGCAGACCGCGATCTACGGGGACCGGGCGGTCGGGGCGGGCACCCTCAAAGCCGATGTGTCACATCTGCGCCACGCCACCGGCGGACAGATCGCCAGCCGCCGCTACCTGCTGACCCGGCCGATCTCGTGCGACGCGGTGGACCTGCGCGACGCGCTGGCCGCCGGGGATCTGACCGCGGCGCTGCGGCTGTATCGCGGGCCGCTGCTGCCCGGATCGGACACCCCCGCCATCGTGCGGTGGCGCGATGCCCTGGCGGTGAGTGTGCGCACCGCGGTGCTGGAGAGCCCGTGCGCGACGCACGCGGTGCAATTCGGCCTCCGCTGCCCCGAGGACGTGCAGGTGCACGAGCACGCGCTGGCGTTGCTGCGGCCCGGGGATCCGCGCCGCGCCGCGGTGACCGCGCGCCTGCACGCCGCGCTCGCGGACTGAACACTTTCGCCGCCGCAGGGCTCCGGCGGCGCCAACCTGTTGCCAACCCTGGTGCTCCACACTGACGCGGTCCCGGATCACTCCCGTGGTACGCGCGCCGGCTCGCGCGGGTATCGGCCCCGCGTGAGCGTTCGAGGGGCGCGCGCGTGCGACGGACGACCACGAAGCGAGCATCATGATCTACGCCAAGCCCGGAACCGAGGGCAGCATCGTCGAATTCGCCCGCCGCTACGACAATTTCATCGGCGGGCAGTGGAAGGCGCCGGCCGAGGGACGATATTTCGACAATCCCTCCCCCATCGACGGCGAAACCTTCTGCGCCGTCGCCAGATCCACCCCCGCGGACATCGACGCGGCGCTGGATGCCGCGCACGCCGCCGCGCCGGGCTGGGCGGGAACCTCGGCCGGGGAGCGCGCCAACGTGCTGAACCGGATCGCCGACCGCATCGAAGCCAACCTCGAACCCCTCGCGGTCGCCGAGTCCTGGGAGAACGGCAAATCGGTGCGCGAGACCCTCGCCGCGGACCTGCCGCTGACGGTGGATCACTTCCGGTATTTCGCCGGGGCGGTGCGCGCCCAGGAGGGCGGGATCTCCGAGATCGACGGGGACACCATCGCGTACCACTTCCACGAGCCGCTCGGTGTGGTCGGGCAGATCATCCCGTGGAACTTCCCCATCCTCATGGCCGCCTGGAAGCTGGCTCCCGCGCTGGCCGCGGGCAACTGCGTGGTGATCAAACCGGCCGAGCAGACCCCCGCCTCGCTGCTGCTGGTGATCGAGCTGATCGCCGATCTGCTGCCGCCGGGAGTGGTCAACGTGGTCAACGGTTTCGGTGTCGAGGCCGGCAAACCGCTGGCCTCGAGCCCGAAGGTGGCCAAGGTCGCGTTCACCGGTGAGACCACCACCGGGCGGCTGATCATGCAGTACGCCAGTGAGAACATCATCCCGGTCACCCTGGAGCTGGGCGGCAAGAGCCCGAACATCTTCCTGCCCGACGTCGCCGCGCACGACGACGCGTTCCTGGACAAGGCCGTCGAGGGCTTCGTGATGTTCGCGCTGAACCAGGGCGAGGTGTGCACGTGCCCGTCGCGTGCGCTGATCCACTCCTCGATCTACGACGAGTTCATCGCCCGCTGCATCGAGCGCACCCGCGCGATCACCGGCGGCAATCCGCTGGACACCGAGACGATGATCGGCGCGCAGGCCAGTAACGACCAGTACGAGAAGATCCTGTCCTACCTGGACATCGGCCGTCAGGAGGGGGCGAAGGTGCTCACCGGCGGCCAGGCCCGCAAGGTGGAGGGGTATCCGAACGGGTACTACATCGAGCCGACCATCTTCGAGGGCCGCAACGATATGCGGATCTTCCAGGAGGAGATCTTCGGCCCGGTGGTGTCGGTGGCACGCTACGACAGCGTCGAGGAGGCGATCGGCATCGCCAACGACACCCTGTACGGGCTGGGCGCCGGCGTGTGGACTCGCGATATGAACACCGCCTACCGGGTGGGCCGGGCATTGCAGGCCGGGCGGGTGTGGACCAACTGCTATCACGCCTATCCCGCGCACGCGGCGTTCGGCGGATACAAGAAGTCCGGCATCGGCCGGGAGAACCACAAGATGATGCTGGACCACTACCAGCAGACCAAGAATCTGCTGGTCAGCTATTCGCCGGACAAGCAGGGATTCTTCTGATGCCCGATCCGGGCGATGCGGGCGCGGCGCGGCGGATCGCGATCACCGACGCCGCGGCCGCGCTGCTGGACGAACTGGTCGCCCGGCACGGTCCAGTGATGTTCCATCAGTCCGGCGGCTGCTGCGACGGCAGCTCCCCGATGTGCTATCCGCGCGGGGAGTTCCGGGTGGGTGCGGCCGATGTGCTGCTGGGCGAGTTGCCCGGGGACACGCCGTTCTGGATGAGCGCGGACCAGTTCGACTACTGGCGGCACACCCACCTGACCGTGGACGTCGTACCGGGCCGGGGCAGCGGGTTCTCCCTGGAAGCGCCCGAGGGCGTGCGGTTCCTGATCCGCTCGCGGCTGCTCACCGACGCCGAGGTCGAACAGCTCGACGCCGATCCGCCGCGCACGGGTGCGCAACTGTCCGGCGATATCCAGTCCTGATTCCAGTGGTTCCGGGCCGGGCGTCCACTCCGGCCCGGAATCCGCCGTGGCCGTCGCGCGCGCACCTGTGGTGCGGGTGCGACGGCCACCCCTGCCCCGTCCGGTCCGGGGATGTTCCCCCTCCCGGGCCGGACGGGCGCGCGGGCAGCAGCCATCGAAAGCCGTTGCCCGCCAGAGTATTTCAGCGTCCGGGCAGGAACCGGATGCTGCGCGCCAGCGACATCAGCGCGGGCTGCCAGCGGCTCTGCGGCAGCCCGAACGGCGGATCCAGATTCATCCAGCGGGTGGCGACCACGCTCTGCGGTTCGGTGAACTTGAGCAGCCCGTCGGGGCCGTGGCGGCGGCCCACCCCGGAGATGCCCATCCCGCCCATCGGCGCGGCGGTGGTGCCCCACGCCGGGGCGTACCCCTCATCGATGCACACCGTGCCCGCGCGCAGGCGTTCGGCGATACGCTGCCCGTCCGCGGTGCTCGCGGCCCACACGCTGGCGTTGAGGCCGTACTCGGTGTCGTTGGCGCGGGCGATGGCCTCCTCCACGCCCGAGACCGGGTAGATCGACACCAGCGGCCCGAAGGTCTCGTTGCGGGCGCATTCCATCTCCTCGCTCACCCCGGACAGCACCGTCGGTTCGAAGAACAGCGGGCCCAGGTCCGGGCGGGGATTGCCGCCTGCCAGCACCGTCGCGCCCTTGGACACCGCGTCGGCGACGTGCTTGGTGACCGTCTCGAGCTGCGCGGCGGAGATGAGACTGCCGATATCGGTCGAGAAGTCGTATGCCGCACCGAGATTCGCCGCGCGCACCGCGGCGGTGAACAGGTCGGTGAACTCCGCGGCCACGGTGGTGTCCACGTAGAGACGTTCGATCGAGATGCACAGCTGCCCGGCGTTGGAGAAGCACGCGCGCACCGCCGCGCGGGCGGCCTTGGCCAGATTCGCCCCGCGCGCGACGATCATCGGATTCTTCCCGCCCAGTTCGGCGGAGAACCCGATCAGCCGCTCCCCGCACTGGCGCGCCAGGGCGCGTCCGGTCTCGGAGGATCCGGTGAACATCAGGTAGTCGCACGACTGCACGATCTGGGTGCCCACCACCGCGCCCGGTCCCGGGATCACCTGCAGCACCTCGCGCGGCACCCCCGCGCGCCACAGCAGCTCCGCACTGGCCAGCGCCGAGTACGGGGTCTGGCTGTCGGGTTTGACGATCACCGCGTTGCCGGCGGCGAGCGCGGGCAGCGCGTCGCCGATCGACAGCAGCATCGGATAGTTCCACGGCGCGATCACCCCGACCACGCCCTTGGGCCCGGCGTGCACCGAAGCCCGATTCAGCAGCGGGAACGCGCCCGGGACTCGTTGCGGGGCAAGGAGTTTGGGGGCGACGCGGGAAAAGTAGCGGGCGGCGAACATCAGGCCCAGGATCTCCTCCTGGGCGGCCCAGCGAGCCTTGCCGGTCTCGGCCTGGATCACATCCATCAGGTGTTCGCGCTGCTGCACCACCAGCGCGCGGTACTTGTCCAGCACCCCCGCGCGCTCGGCGGCCGGGCGCGCGGCCCACTGGGCTTGCGCGGTGCGGGCGCGCTCGGCCGCGGCGATCACGTCGTCGGCGGCGCCGACCGGCACCTCACCCAGGGGCGCCCCGGTGAACACCTCGGTGATCGTGCGCGTCGCGTGGACCCCGGCGGAGTCGACCGCGGCGAATCCGGACAAGCGGGCGAATTCGGCGGGTTCCGGTACGGGCATGAAAGGCCTCCTACTTGTGAGTAACCGCGCGGTACACACAATCTACCGCGCGACGTGCCCGGCGCAGACGCCCGTTAGGCCCCGATCGCCGCGAGGTCGGCGCCGGATGCGCCGCGCGCGTGCGTTTTCAGTTGCTCTGCAACGCTATTCGCACCCCGAGACCGACCAGCAGCGTGCCGGTGGCCGCATCGATCAGCTGCCGGACCCGGCGGCGGGTGAACACACGCCGCAACGTCGCGATACCCACCGCGAGCACCACGAACCACCCCAGGGTCACCACCGTGGCCGCCGCGGCGACCTCCCCGGTGTCCGCGAGCGCCGGGGACGCGGGCAGGAACTGCGGCAGCAGCGCGACGAAGAACACCGCGGCCTTCGGATTGAGCAGATTGTTCAACAGGCCCTGCCGGAAACCCGCGCGCACCCCCACCGGATCCGCCGAAACCTGTTGCGCGGCAGCCTCGTACGCTCCGCGCCGCGCGGCGAGCAGCGCCCGCGCCCCCAGATAGCACAGGTACACCGCGCCGGCGAGCTTGACCACGGTGAACGCCGCGGCCGAGGCCGCCAGCAACCCCGCCACCCCCAGCCCGCTCAGCATCGCCCACACGAACACCCCGAGCGCGACCCCGGCCGCCGAGGCCACCCCCGCGCGGCGGCCCGAGAGCATCGCGTTGCGGGTCACGATCAGGAAATCCGGGCCCGGGGACATCGCCCCCAACAGCATCGCCACACCCACACCCGAGACCTGCGCGATCGACATCACCGCCCGAGTATACGAATCGCGGTAACATCGCAGTGCCCCAGGCATATTCGATAAACGCTGTCAAGAGCGCGACCCTTGTCGGCCATTGTCTCCGCAGCGGTCGCGAGCTCGCCACGGAACGGTAATGTTGTGCCGAATGCAAGAATCAGGAAGGCCGAGGGTGACCATATCCAACCCGGGCGATCTCAACTGGCTACTGGATGATCTCGTGGACCGCCTCGCCGGTGTGCGATACGCGGTGGTGCACTCCACCGACGGGCTCGCACTGGGCCGGTCCACCACGATGAGCCGTGCGGACGCCGAACACTTCGCCGCCATGTCCGCCACCCTCTACGGCCTCGCCCGCAGCGCCGGGAGCCGTTTCGACGGCGGCGGGGTGCGCCAGGCGGTCCTGGAACTCGATCGCGCGGTCCTGTTCGTCACCGCGGCCGGGGACAACGCGTGTATCGCCCTGCAGGCCACCGAGGACGCCAATCTCGGCATGGTCGCCTACGAGATGAACCTGACCGTGCAACGCCTCGGCCGCTACCTGTCCACCGGAGCCCGCGGCTCGATGCACGCCCAGCAGCGGTCCTCATGACCGCGCACGCCCCCGCGCCCGATGCCCCCGCCCTGGCCGCGTCGGTGAAAATCCTCATCGCCGGCGGTTTCGGCGTCGGCAAGACCACCATGGTCGGCGCCCTGAGCGAGGTCGCCCCGCTGCGCACCGAGGAACTGCTGACCGAGATGTCCACCGGCGTGGACGATCTGTCGGGCGTGGAAGCCAAGGACACCACCACCGTGGCCCTGGACTTCGGCCGCATCACCATCGACCGCAACCTGGTGCTGTACCTGTTCGGCACGCCCGGACAGGACCGATTCTGGTTCCTGTGGGACGAGCTGGCGCGCGGCGCCCTGGGCGCCATCGTCATCGCCGACACCCGCAGGCTGGAGAACTCCTTCGCCGCGATCGACTACTTCGAACGCCGCGGCCTGGTGTTCACCGTCGCGGTCAACTGTTTCGACCGCGCCCCGGTCTACACCACCGACGAGGTTCGCGACGCCCTGGACCTGGACCCGCGAGTCCAGGTCGTGCTGTGCGACGCCCGCGACCGCGGCTCGAGCAAAACGGTGCTGATGACCCTCGTGCAGGATCTCATCGCCCGCGCCACCGCCGCGGGCGTGCGCTGAGCGGCCCGCGCGGCTACGGCTCGATGTCGATCTCGGCGAACGAGCCGACCCAATGATGCGGCGGGCGAGGGGAATTGGGCTCCCCTGCCCGCGTCACCCCCACCGCGCGCCAGCCCGCGGCCACAGCCGCGTCCAACTCATCGGGATGATCGGACACGAACAGGATCTCCGCCGCGCGAACCCCGATCGCGGTCGCGATCCCCGCATACGACCCCGGCTCGCGTTTGGGGCCCGCGTTCGCCAGATCGAACCAGCCGCTGATCAGCCCGGACAGATCCCCGCCGCGGGCGAAGGTGAACCAATCACGTTGATTGCGAACCGAACCCGAGGAATACACGTACAGCCGCGCGCCGCGGTCGTGCCAGGCCCGCATGGCCACCGGCGCGTCGGGGAAGAACTCCCCGTGCAACGCGCCGGTGCGGAATCCCTCCCCGCAGATCAGCCCCTGCGCGGTCTTGAGCGGCGCGGCCTTGACATCCGAATCGAGCCAGCCACACAGAATCTCGGCGACCTCATCGGTGCCCGCGTCCGCGCGCCCGGACAGCTCCCGCGCCCCGGCCAGCACCGGTGCGGCCGCATCGTCGCGATGCTCGGCCAGCCACCGCGGCAGCCGATCGCGGGTGTAGCCGTACAGGTCCTGCCGCACCGCGCGGGTCGGACTCGTGGTCCCCTCGATATCCAGGACGATCGCGATGCTCACGCGGCCAGCAGCTCATCCAGCGTCGGGAAACTCTCCCCGATCCGGTCACCGGTGAAATCCCCGACCCAGCCGTCCTTCTCCTCGAAGAACCGGATAGCCAGGAAGTCCGGGCGCACACCCATATCGAACCAGTGCCGCGTGCCCGCCGGCACCGACACCAGATCCCCCGCAGCACACACCAGCGCCACCACTTCGCCGTCCAGATGCAGGTAGAAGCAGCCGCGTCCGGCGGCGAAGAAACGCACCTCGTCCTCGGCGTGGCGATGTTCGGCCAGGAACTTTCCGCGCGCGGCCGCGGCGGTCTCGGGCCAGGCCGGATCGCTCTCATCGGGGGCGATGCGCGCCACATCGATGTGCCGGTAGCGGCCCTGGGCGTTGAGATCGTCGATGCGAGAAGCGTATTCGGCCAGAATGTCCGCCGTGGACGCGCGCTGGTCGGCCGGCAGCGGCCACCGGTCGAACACGATGCCCCGGCGTGCGAGTTCCGCGCCGATCACCTCCGGATCGTCGGTGCGCAACACGACCTGCTCGGCGTCGGCATCGGACATCACCTGCAGCACAGTCATCTCGGGTTCTCCTCGCTACCGGACGGCACGCCGATCTCCCGGCGGCCGGTCAACGTCACCAGCTCACACATCGCCTCGAGGCATTCGGCCCGATCGCGGGCCTGGGCCAGGCTCGCACCCCAGGCGGTGATGCCGTGCCCGGCGATGAACAACACCGGCGGGCTGTGCGGATCATCGCGCAGGCGACGTTCGACCTGCGCGCCGATCCGCGCGACGTCGGCATGGTTGAACAATACCGGCACCTCGATCGAATCGGTCGCGCCCAGGCCCTTGATCAGCTCATAGCCACTGAACCGCAACACATCCCGCTCCTGGCCCGCACCGATCGACACCGCGGTCGCATGCGGGGGATGCACGTGCACCACCGCGCTCGCGCCGGTGGCGCGGTAGATCGCGGTGTGGATGGCGGTCTCGGCCGACGCGCGCCGCTGCCCGGCCGACGCGGTCGAATCGGCGATCCGCACCCGCACCATATCGGCCACGCCCAACTCCCCCTTGGACAGACCGCTGCCGGTGATCAGCGCGCACTCGCCGAGGCGCACCGAGATGTTGCCCGCGGTGCCCGGCATCCAGCCCCGCGCGTACAACCCGCGCGCGATCGCCGCGATCTGTTCTCCCGCAACGATTTGCGCATCCGGCCCGTCGATACGCGCCGAGACCTCACCCGCTGTCGCAGTGGCCGTGGGCAATTCGCGCTCTACTCGTTGTCCCGCAACGGTTTCCACGGCATCCTGCGCGCCGGACGCCCCGTCGCCGAGCGCATCGATCCGGCTCGCCCCAAAGGCCGTCGCAGATGAGGACGCGGTTCTCGACGATGGGGAGAGGTCCGCCGGGCAATCTGCGCGCATTCGCGTGATGTCCGCCTCGCCGGTGCGGGCCACCTGGCGCCTGGCGTCCATGGCAGCCGGGACAGCGTCAGCGGCCGGACGCACACCGTGGGCCGGGGCGCAGGCCGGTCCGCCGCTGTCCCGGCCGGGCACGCGGGCGACCGTGACATCGGCGTGCACCACGCCGTTCTCGGTGACCACCGCGGTGACCAGGTCCGGCGGGGTCACATCGAACGCCGGGTTGAACACCGCGGTACCCGCCGGAGCCGTCGGCACACCGGCGATCTCGGTGATCTCCGCCGCCGCGCGTTGCTCCACCACGATCTGCGCGCCGGTCGCGGTCGCCGGATCACGCGTGGATTCCGGCGCGACCACCACGAACGGGATCCGATGCCGCCGCGCCGCCAGCGCCAGAGCGTAGGTGCCGATCTTGTTGGCCACCGAACCATCGGCGGTGATGCGGTCCGCGCCCACCAGCACGCAATCCACCTGCCCGGTCGCCATCGCCCACGCCGCCGCGGAATCGATCGTGAGCCGGTGCGGGATCCCGGCCTCGGCCAGCTCCCACGCGGTCAGCCGCGCGCCCTGCAACAGCGGGCGCGTCTCGTCGACCAGCACCGACTCGATCGCCTCGCGTGCGGCCAGCACCCGGATCGCGCCCAGCGCGGTACCGAACGCGGTCGTGGCCAGCCGGCCGGTGTTGCAGTGCGTCAGCACCCGCAGCAGCCGATCCGGGCACAACCGCTGCACCAGATCCGCGGCATGCTCGGCCGCGGCCCGATTGACCCGCCCGTCCTGCTCGAGCAGCGCCTGCGCCTCGGCCAGCACCGCGCGCGGGCCGTGCGGCAGCTGCTCCAACGCACGCCGCACACCCCAGGCCAGATTCACCGCGGTCGGGCGGGCCGCGGCGATCCGCGCCGCCTCGGCGCGCACCCTCGCCTCGTCGCCGCGATGCGCGAAGGCCGCGATCGCCACCCCGAACGCGCCCGTCACCCCGATCGCCGGAGCCCCCCGCACCGCCAGCGTGGCGATAGCGTCGATGACCTGATCGACCGTGGTGATCCGCAACAGCTCGAGCTGCCCGGGCAACGCGCGCTGATCGACGACGACCAACGCGTCCCCGTCCCACGAGATCGAACTCTCACCCATCCGCGCAAAACACCTTCACACCTCTGTACCCGACAACCTCGACCTCACCGTATCGAACCCGCCCCCGCCCTCCCGCCGCCAGGTTTGCGCTCGCCCCGATCGCTATCACCGCCCGGGGCGAACTCCGGCTCCCGGGCGACGAGCCACGCCGTAACTCGATATCTCCCGGTTCGTTCGATGCTCCGCACGGCACATGTTCACGTGCCTTCCCGGCCCGGTGCCCCAGCGATTCGGGGGTAGCGTTCGGCCGATGACATCCGGGCACCTGCTCGGGACGCGAGGGGCGATGGTCGGCGGGTATCAGGAACTCGTTCTTCGTGATCGAACCGCACGAGGAGTCGCTGGACTGGTTCGCGTCGGTGTCACTACTGCAGGACGGCACGTACGAGATGGGGTGGCGCGATATGTCCCGTCGCGATCACGAGCTGACCGTGGAGCGCGACCGCGGTCATATCGCCAAGGACCTCACCATCTGGCTGAGCGCACGTCATCGTCCGGGCGAGACCGGAGCCCGCTGAGCACACCGACTCGAATTCCGAAGATACGTCCGTGGTCGGCAATCTGATCGAGTTCGCTCGCGCGGCAGGATTTTCGGTGTGGTCGACGGGATCGTTATCGGGCCAGTGCGGCGATGTCGAAATCGTGCGCTTCGGGATACTGAAGGCGAAATACCTTGCGATACAATAGGTTACGAGACTTCGCGAGCTGGTTGGTGTGCGCCGGTCACTGCGCGCGCTTCGACGTGGGGCACCGCGGCGCGTGGGTCGAACCCCTGGAAAGCCAGGCCGATGACAAAGCCCGCTGCTTCTTCCAGTTGCCGAGCCCGGTCGAGCGGGCCCAGCACCGCGGCTTCGGCACCGGCGTCGCGCACCAGGGTTTCGGTGATTTGCAGCGCGTGCGGGTCATCTCCGCAGATCGCCACTGTGGCGGCGGGATTCGCCGTAGCGCTCCACTGCGTCGCGGGAAACAAGTGAAACGCCTTCACCACGTGCGCGCCGGGTGCGCGGTCGGCAATATACTGCGCGCCCGAGCTGCCGGGTGGGGTGCGCAGGACACCGACACCGTGTTCCACGGCGTTGGTCGGGTCGATCAGCGTGGTGCCCGCCAACGTCCCCGAGGAGGCATCGGCGCTGCGCAGCATGTCGTCGACTCCGGTCCATGTCACTGCCAGCAGCACCGCTTGCACGCCGGTGACCGCCTCCCGCACCGTGACCGCTCGTGCGTTGCCGCCGAGACGCGCGGCCAGCTCTCGTGCTTTGACCGGCGATCGCCCGGCCACCACGATCTCGTGTCCAGCGTGGGTCCAGCGACTGCTCAACGCGGCGGCAAGCATGCCCGTTCCCAGTATCCCGATTCGCATCCGTGGCTCCTTCGTGCCGTGTCCGCCGACCGAGGCCTACGGTAGGCAGACCGATACGCACCGATCGGTGCGCGACAGACCGGGCATCATGACGAGGTGAACGGATACGACGACCGCCGAGGATGGGTCGCGGACTGCCGGCTGCGCGCAGCGACCGACCTGTTCACCCACACGTGGGATCCAGTCGTCCTGGCCGCTCTACGCGACGGACCGCGCCGCCGCCACGAACTACGCGACCGCATCGGCGCGATCAGCGACAAAGCACTCACCGACGCACTACGACGCCTGCTCGAGCGCGGCCTGATCGAGCGCCGCAGATACGCCCAGGCACCCCCGCGCGTGGAATACGGCGTCACCGGTCTGGGCTCGAGTCTGATCGACGGGCCGATGAAAGCGCTCGGCCAATGGGCGCTCGAACACAGCGACGACCTTCTCACCGCCGCAGACGCCGCGACAGGAGACTTCGCCGCCACCGAGAACGAACGATAATCACGGAAGACCCGGTCCGAAGGCGCTGCCATCGGGCTGGCGTGGCTGCTCATGACACGCCCGGCTATGCGCGTTCTCTGGCCCCGGCATCGTGGCGGTCCCGGCGCAGAACCAGCTCATGGCGCGCCGGCCGGTACTGTGCTCGGCATGCGCACCGAGCCGACCCAGCTGCTCATCGACACCGTCGCCTGGGTGCTGATCCGGGACGGGCGGATTCTGTGTGCGCGTCCGCGCGGCAAGGACGTGTTCTACATTCCGGGTGGGAAACGCGAAGGCGCGGAGACGGATTCGCAGACTCTGCTGCGGGAGATCGACGAGGAGCTCACCGTCGCGCTGGCCGTGCACAGCCTCGTCCACGTCGGCACGTACGAGGCCGAATTGCACGGGGCCGCAGCCGGTTCGGTGCGGATGGCCTGCTACACCGCCGATTACACCGGCACCCTCGCGCCTTCCAGTGAGATCGACGAGATCGCGTGGTTCAGCTACCGGGACCGCGACCGGGTCCCGCCGGTCGATCAGCTGCTGTTCGACGACCTGCTCGCCCGGGGACTGCTGCCCGCGCACCCGCCCCGCGCACACTGACCACTATCGGGCGCACTCCGCGGCACCACGACCAAACTAGAACAAGTTGTGGACATATTTCAGTGCACGATTGTTTCCTGAAATCCGCGGATTACTAGTCTATAGAGGCGTTTGACCGCGCTGGATCCGATCCCCCTCTCGATTTGTGTACTCCGAGTCGCTAGCCTGAATATGAAACGTGTTCTAGTGTTATGCGGCGAGACTTTCCAGCGCCGGAAAACCAGAGGAGTACTTGACGCCATGCGTACCGAGATCTGCGAACGACTGGGCATCGACGTCCCCATCTTCGCCTTCACCCATTGCCGTGACGTCGCCGCCGCGGTGAGCAACGCCGGCGGGATCGGCGTGCTGGGCGCGGTCGGATTCACCGCCGAGGAACTCGAGGTCGAACTGGCCTGGCTCGATGAGCACGTACAGGGCGTCTACGGCGTGGACCTGGTCATCCCCTCCAAGTACGAGGGCAAGGGCGCGGACGGCCTCTCGCCCGACGAGCTGGAAGCCAAACTCGCCGAGATGGTTCCCCAGGGGCACCGCGACTTCGCCGAGAAACTCCTCAACGACCACAACGTCCCGCACCTGCCCGAGGGCGAGCACCACCACCAGCTGCTGGGCTGGACCGCCACCACCGCCGCGCCGCAGGTCGAGGTCATCCTGCGTCACCCCAAGGCCAAGCTCGTGGCCAACGCCCTGGGCACCCCGCCCGAGGACATCGTCAAGCAGGTCCAGGACTCGGGCCGGCTCATCGGCGCGCTGTGCGGTTCGGTCAAGCACGCGCTCAACCACAAGCGCGCGGGCCTGGACTTCGTCGTCGTGCAGGGCACCGAGGGCGGCGGGCACTGCGGTGAGATCTCCTCGCTGGTGCTGTGGCCGCAGGTCATCGACGCGATCGGCGATCTGCCCGCGCTCGCGGCCGGCGGTATCGGCAACGGCCGCCAGGTCGCGGCCGCGATGGCGATGGGCGCGGCCGGGGCCTGGACCGGCTCGCTGTGGCTCACCGTCGAAGAGGCCAACGTGCCGCCCGCGCAGATGCAGTCCTACATCGAGGCCACCAGCCACGACACCGTGCGCTCGCGCTCGTGGACCGGCAAGCCCGCGCGCATGCTGCGCAACGACTGGACCGAGGCGTGGGAGAAGCCGGAGAACCCCGACCCGCTGCCCATGCCGCTGCAGATGATGGTCGCCCTGGACGGGGTCAAGCGCGGGCACCGCTACCCCGAGGCCGCCAAGGACGTCAACTTCAACCCCGTCGGCCAGGTCGTGGGCCTGATGAACAAGGTCGAGCGCACCGCGGATGTCATGCAGCGACTCATCGAGGAGTACCTCGAGGCCTGTGAGCGGCTCAACAAGCTCAACAACGGCTGAATTCACCACCCGCACAACACGATTGCGCCGCCCCTGGCCTTCCGGGGACGGCGCAATCGGCGGCCCGGGTCGCACCGGAAAGCCATGAAGGTCCGGCGCCGCGACACCTCCCGCCGAGCCGGCCTGCGCGGAGCGCGGTGACCGATTCCGGATCATCGCGGCGTCCTACCACAATGCGGCCATGCCGACCTGGCTGTCCGAAACGCGCTCAACGCTCGAGGTATTGCGCACGGTGGCGCGGATGCGAGCGCCCGGCGATGCCGAGTGTTGTTGCGGCGCAGATGGTTTCACGAGCAGCCGTACGGATGACGTTGTGGCGGCCGGGCATCGCCGGTGCGCAGTTCGGCGCTGGCATCGATCCTGTCCGGTGAGCTAAGGTGAGGCGATGACTACCGGGACGGCGTTGCGCCACACACGGATGGGCTACCCGGTGCCGTTCTGAGCGCCGCGCGGGCCGGAGCCGGCCCGCTTGCCGATCCAAGCTCCCGCGGTGTCGCACGGGCTCCGCCTTCGTCGTGTTGATCACGGAACATCAACCACGACAGAAGGATTCGATGATGACTACAACGCACGGCATGTCGGTCGACGTGCGCACACCCGACGGTGTCGCCGACGCGTACCTCGGCTGCCCCGATGACGGCGCCGCCCATCCGGGAGTGCTGGTGATCCAGGACGGTTTCGGGCTGCGGCCGAGCCTGCGGTCGCTGGCCGATCGCATCGCCACCCACGGCTACACCGTCCTGGTTCCGAACGCCTACTACCGGCACGGTCGGGCCCCGGTGATCGAACTTCCGGATTCGATCGACACCACCGAGCGGCCGGAGATCTTCCATCAGGTGTTCCCGATGATCCGCGAACTGACATCGGCGGCGCTGCGGTCCGATATCGGCGCCTACCTGGAGTGGCTGGCCACCGCGCCGCAGGTCACCCCAGGGAAGGTCGGCCTGACCGGGTACTGCATGGGCGCGCGGCTGGCGGTCATGGCCGCGGCCATGTTTCCCGGCCGAGTCGCGGCGGTGGCCGGATTCCATGGCGGACCGCTCGTCACCGACACACCTGACAGTCCGCACCTGAGCGTCGCGAACATCACCGCGGAGCTGTATTTCGCCCACGCCGGCGACGACGATCACATGACACCGGAACACATCGCCCGGTTCGACGAGGCGCTCAGCGCCGGCGGCGTCCGCTACCGGACCGAGGTCTACGAGGGAGCGCGACACGGTTTCACCCAGGCCGACACATCCGCCTACGACCCCGCCGCCGCCGCACGGCACCATCGTGAAGTGCTGGCCCTGTTCGACCGCAATCTGCGCCGGTAGGTGCGCGAATACTAGCGCGGCGGAGTGCCGATCATCACCACACGCGTTCCGTCCCAATGGAATTTCACCTGTGTGGTGGTGCCGTCGGCGCAGGCGTTGCAGCTGCCCGGGGTCTTGTAGCTCAACGCGACGGTGTCATCGGTGGTCGCGGCCGGGGCCAGGGAGGTGAACCCGTAGGCCTTGGACGTCGCGGTGCCCAGATAACGCCCCGAGTGGAACATCAGCGCCTGATTCGGTGAGCTGCCCGTCGCGCCCTGGATCGAGATGATCGCGGTCGACAACGTCGCGCACGGATCGAAATTGCCCTGGATCGAGGCCGGATTCGTATCCCATCGCGCATGGGTGACCGGTTCGGCGGGTTGTTCGGTGATGGCGGCGCGAACGGTCGGCGAGGACAGATCGACTCCGCACCTGATCAGCGGGGCACCCGCGGCCGAGACATGCGGATCCAGCGAACTCGCCTGTGCCGCAGCGGACGGCGTGGCCGCGTGATCGGCCCGGGTGTCGCCGCCGCTGCCGCACCCGGCCAGCAGGCCCGCGGAGGCGATGCAGACCACAACGGTGACGCCGATGGATCGGAACACTACTGACGACCTTCCCTCGGTTCTACGTGCAGACCTCGCAACCCCGTCGGGCGCAGAGCATTCCGCACCTCATCCACACGGTACAGACTCGATGTCGTCGCGGCGCGTCAGCGCCACGCCGCCTGGGGCGTCGCGGTGGTCTGCGCAATCCGCTGCGCGCCAGCGGCTTCGACCGCGCGCATATGCACCTGAGCGTGAGATCGCCTGCACCGCAGAGGCTTCGGTGCGCTCGGTGACCCGAGCGCGCCGAGCGTGCGGCCACGCGCTCAGGCCTGCGCGGCCGCGCGCTCGGCGACCGCGGCGGTCATCGCGCCGAACCCGCGCCGCAGCGCCCCGCCCAGCAGGCCGCGCACCACGGGCGCCAGCCAGCCGCCGAGTTCGAAATGCGAGTCGTACCGGCACCGCCCGTCGGCCAGCGGGGTCAGCGTGTGCGAGCGCAGGCTGTGCAGCGCGCCCCCGGGGACCGGGATCATCGAGTAGGAGAATCCGGTACCCGGGGTGACCGAGCGGATCCGTTCGCGCTGGGTCATCGCCCGCGGGCCCACCAGGCGCACCCCCATGACGATCGGCGCGCCCGGCTCGAGCGTCGATTCGGCCGTGCGGCAGAACGGATTCCACTCCGGATAACGCGGGAAGTCGGTGAGCACCCGCCACACCACCTCGGCGGGGGCGTCGATCTGCACGGTGTCGTCGATCACGAAGGCCATGCCGGAACAATACTGAAACAGGTTCTAGGCGTGCCGCGCCGGGGTGCGCGGCCCGGCACGCGAGGTGATCAGGCCCGCCCGACCGTCAACGACACGTTGTGCCCGCCGAAGCCGAAGGAGTTGCTCAGCGCGTAGGAGATGCTCTGCTCGCGAGCCTTTCCGTGCACGACGTCCAGCTCCACACCCTCGTCCGGATTCTCGAAATTCAATGTGGGCGGGACGATTCCGTCGCGCACACTGCACACGGTCAGGATCGCCTCGAGCGCGCCGACCGCGCCGATCGAATGTCCCAGCGCACCCTTGGGCGCGTACACGCTCGCCTCGGGCGAGACCGCGGTGATCGCGTTGGCCTCCGAGGCGTCCCCGACCGGGGTGGCGGTCGCGTGCGCGTTGACGTGCTCGATATCGGCCGGGGTCAGGCCGGCGAATTCGATCGCCTTGCGCATCGCGCGGGCCGAACCCTCGCCCTCGGGCTGGGTGCCGGTGATGTGGTAGCCGTCGGAGGTGATTCCCGCGCCCATCACCCGTCCGTGGATCCGCGCGCCGCGCGCACGGGCGAACTCCTCCGATTCCAAGACCACCAGCGCGCCGGCCTCACCGAAGACGAATCCGTCGCGGTCGCGGTCGAACGGGCGCGAGGCGCGGGCGGGTTCGTCGTTGCGGGTGCTCATCGCCCGCATCATCGCGAAGCTGGCTATCGGGATGGCCTCGATATAGCCCTCCACGCCGCCGGCGATCGCGACATCGGCCTCGCCGGTGGCGATCAGCCGCCACGCGTGCGCGATCGCCTCCGCACCCGAGGAGCAGGCCGAGGTCGGCGCGTAGACGCCCGCCTTGGCCCCGAATTCGAGTCCCACGCGCGCCGCGGAACCGTTGGGCATCACCATCGGCACGGTCAACGGGTGGATCTTGCGGTAACCGCCGTCCTGCATCTGATGGATGGCGGTGTTGATGGCATCGCCGCCGCCCAGGCCCGTGCCGATCGCGACCGCGAGCCGCTCACCGTCCACGCCGGGTTGACCGGCCTCTTCCCACACCTGGCGGCCCAGCACCAGCGCCAGCTGCTGCACGTAGGAGTGCCGGCGCAGTTCGATCCGGGTCAGATGCGCCTCGGGTCCCTGCTTCAGCTTGCCGCCGATGCGGACCGGTAGGTCGTATTTGGTGACGAAATCGTCTGTGAGCGGGCCGATTCCGCTCTCGCCGGCCAGCAGGCCCGACCAGGTGCCCGCCAGATCGGGGGCCAGGCTGGTCGTGGTGGCCATGCCGGTGACGACCACATCGCGCCGCGAAAGTGAAGCAGTTGTTACACCCATGGTGTCATGAATACCTGTACCAAGCGCTACAGTCAACCGGTGCCACGCCCTTTGGATCAGGCCCGCCGGGCCGCTCTACTCGCCGGAATCATCGACTACATCGGCGACCACGGACTCATCGAACTGTCCCTGCGCCCCTTGGCGGACTACCTGGGCACCAGCTCACGCATGTTGATCCATTACTTCGGCACCAAAGAACAAATGCTCATCGCCGCCCTGGAAACCCAGCGGCCCGACATCGCCGGGCTTTTCGCCGATGTCACCGACATCGATATGCTCCGCCGCCGCATGATCGAATCGTTCTGCGTCAACACCACCAGCGAGTGGTTCACCAGCACCGGCGTGCTGATGCAGGTGCTGGGCGTGTCCACCGTCCCGGGCAGCCCTTTCAGCGACTACGCCAACGACGCGGTCCACGTCCTGGTCGACGCCCTCACCGGAGTCCTGCGCGACCTGGACCCGCGACTACCGGACCCTGAATCCACTGCCACCGTCCTGATCTCGGGCATCCGCGGCCTGCTGCAGGACCGCCTGGTCACCGGCGACACCACCCGCGTCTCCAAAGCCGCCCGCCTCCTGATCAACCAGTGCCTGCCACCGGCCGGCGCCCGCACCCCCGAACCCTGACCCGCCCCGGTGTCCCGGGCGCCGGCGCTCGGCAGCGCGGTCGCGATGTCGAGATCGCTGCCGAAATCGGCAGTTGCACAGTGGTTCCCGTGCTGCACGAGGGCGCTTTCGCGGACGCGGCGGATACTCGCTGACCATGTTGGGCGGCGCATGGATGCGCCTATCGCACATGTCCTGGACACTCACCGCTGAGGCTTCGGCCTCATCGCTGCCGGCTGTCGTGGCGATGCTGGGCCGCCACGACTTCGACCGTGTGCTCCCGGATCCAGCCCAGGAACTGCTCCAGCGACTCGGTGAGTCCCTGGCCCAGTGCGGTCAGTTCGTAACTGACCCGCGGTGGAGTGGCGGGCTCGACCGTCCGTTCGACGAGTCCATCACGCACGAAGGTGCGCAGTGTTTGCGACAGCATCTTCTCGCTGATCCCGCCGATCATCGCGTGCAGTTCGGAGAAACGCCGTGGCCCGTCTCCCAACGCGGCCAGGATCAACGTGCCCCACCGGCTGGTGATGTGCTCGAGCACCTGGCGCGCGGGACACTCGCTGTTGAATGCATCACTCATGCCCTGCCAGTCGGCGCTTCCGGCCTGCAAACCTACCCGCACGCTCGGAGCTTACCTGAAGGTAGGTACTTACCTCAGGTAAGTAACGGGCTTAGGTTTGCGTCATGGTCACAGTCGTTTTCGGAGCCAGAGGCAATGTCGGTCGCCACGTCGCGGCGGGCCTGAGGTCGATCGGCGAGCAGCTACGCCTGACGAGCAGAACACCCGAGGCCGCGGATCTGCCGCCGGGATCGGATGTCGTCGCGGCCGATCTGGACAACCCCGACACTCTGCCCGCCGCGCTCGACGGAGCGCAGCGAGTGTTCCTCTACGCCAAGCCCGAAGGGATCGACGGGTTCGTGGCGGCGGCCGAATCCGCCGGTGTCCAGCACGTGGTACTGCTGTCGTCCGGGTCCGTGGTGCACCCGAACGCCGCCCGCAACCCGATCGCCCAGGCACACCGCGCCGTCGAGTCCGCCATCGAAAAGTCCCGTCTGGCATGGACATTCATCCGCCCGGGGATGTTCGCCACCAACACGCTGTGGTGGTGGCGGGATTCGATCCGTGCGCAGGGTCTCGTCCGCGTCCCGTATCCGGACGCGCAGACCGCGCCCATTCACGAGAAGGACATGGCGGCGCTCGCGGTGACCGCGTTGACCCAACCGGGTCACCAGCGCCGCGCCTACACCCTGTGGGGGCCCGAGGCGCTGTCCATTCGACAACTGCTGCACCACATCGGCGCGGCCATCGGCCGCCAGATCACCCTCGAGGTGATCTCGCACGAGCAGGCCCGCGCCGAACTCGCCGCCACGATGCCGCCCATCGGCGTCGAGGCGGTCCTGTCCGCATGGAAGGCCGGCGACACCACGCCCCCGCAGGTGTCGACGATCGTGGCGGATATCACCGGCCGCCCGGCGCACACCTTCGCGCAGTGGGCGAAAGATCACGCGAACGATTTCCGCTGAGCGTGTCGCGATACGCGCAGGTCCGAATCGACTGCCTGGGAAGATCACTGGCGCGAGGAAACCTCGAAACGGGAACCGAGTGCGGCGCAGGGTGTAGCCCGAGGCGGGGTGCGTAAGGCGGCAACACCGGAGCGGCAACCTCGGCCGATATCTGCGGGCCGGCGAACTCGCTTGTGCCGCAGCCGAAGCGGGCGGGCGGGGCCGGATCGATGGACACATCACATCCGGCCCGATCCGACGGTCCGGTATGCGACGGCGAGGGCCCAACCGCTCGCCGGATTTCGACGGGAATTCTCATCGCGCGGGCACGGGCCCTGCTCGCTGGGCAATGGCACCGACCGCAGTCGCACCCAGCCGCGAAGATTGGACCGACCCGGCAGCATCGCTGAACGTGTCCACCGAGGCAACGCGGGGGCCGTAGTTGCCGGGTCAGGGCCCGAGCACGTCGGCGAAACCGAAGCTCGCGACCAGCGCGGGATCGTGGAACTTGACCACGCGGCTGATGCCGGCGCGGGTCGGTGCCAGCACCACGGCGCCGGCGGCTCGGAGCGTGCCGTGCGCGTCGCGGTGATAGACGACCGCGGCGGGCTGGCCGTTCGCGGTGGTGGCGAGCATCCGCCAATCGCCCGGCACGCCCAGCACATACGCGTCGAGCATGCGCACGCAGTTCGCCCGGCCCGCCTGCCAGTCGCGGAACGGCGTCGCCTCGAGCGTGGCGTCCACGCGCAGCACCTGTTCCAGCAGGTTCGCATCGGAGCGTTCGAAGGCCGCGATGTAGCCGTCCAGCAGTGCGCGCGCCCGCGGGTCGGTCGGTTCGAGCAGTTCCTCCGGGCGCGGTTCGAGTTCGTCGAGCCGGGCGCGGGCGCGTTGCAGCCCGCTCTTGACCGCCGCGACGGTGGTATCGAGGATCTCCGCGGTCTCGGCCGCCGAGAACGCCAGCACCTCGCGCAGGATGAGGATCGCGCGCTGGCGGGCGGGCAGGTGCTGCAGCCCGGCGATCAGCGCCAGTCGCAGCGACTCGCGCACGACCACGATCGCGGCCGGGTCCTCGGGCGGGGCGATCCATGCGTCCGGCAGCGGTTCCAGCCACGAAACACCTTCCAGTGCAACAGGACCCGAAGGAGAGTCGGGATCTTCCTGCGGACCGGCCAGACCCGAGGGCAGCACCCGGATCGGTCGCGGCCGCACGGCCGTCAGGCACACGTTGGTGGCGATCGTGTACAGCCAGGACCGGATCGAGGACCGGCCCTGGAATCCGGCGTAGGAACGCCACGCCCGCAGATACGTCTCCTGCACCAGATCCTCGGCGTCGTGCGCCGAGCCGACCATGCGGTAACAGTGCGCCAGCAGCTCCCGGCGGAATCGGTCGGTCTCGGCGGTGAACCGGTCTCGATCCGGTACCTCCCGCGGCCGCGATGTCACCTCGCGAGCCCAAGGCGCCGGTACGCGGCCCACGCCTCGACGACGCGGCGCCGGACCACCGCAGTCGAGGACGCCGATGCCGGTTCGGTGGCGACGGTGGTCGTGATCAAACCTCCTCGATCCGCAGGATCATGCCGCGAAAGCTCGCGTAACGAGCCAGATTCGCCATGGCGTCCTCGGCGGTGCGCCGGCCGATCTCCGATCCGAGCGCGGCTTCCAGCGCGGCCATGTCGTCCCAGTCCAGCATCACCACCAGGTAGCACGGCTCGCCGATCACCGCCTTCGGCGCATCGCCGCGCGTGTAGCGACGCAAGCCAGGATACTGTTTCGCCAACGGGATGTGGACATCGTTGTAGTGACGTTCGAACGCGTCGACATCCGAAGGGGTGTCGTACATTACGACGAATCGCGCTGTCGGGCCCGCGGTCGGGGCGGGGGGTGCGGTCATCTGTTCCAACTCCTGTCAGAGAAGGCCGTCGCGCGATGTCACCGCGTCGGCGCCGGGGCGTTACTCAGGGCAGCAGGGCCAGTTTGCCGATGGTGGCCCTGGCCTCCAGCTCGGTCAGCGCTTTGCGGCCGTCGGCCAGGGCGTACTCGGCCGGTGTGCTCGGCGCGAGCACACCGGCCGCGATCAGCGCGGACAACTCACCCATCAGCTCGCCGAAGATCTGCGGTGCGGCCTGGATCAGCACGCCGATATTCAGGCCGATGAGGTGGACCTGGTGCTTGTACACCAGATCCCGGTTGGTGATCGCGGCGTCGCCGCCCGCCGCACCGAATACGACCACCCGGCCGGTGACCGGTCTCGCCGCGGCCAGGCTCGCGGCGAAGGTGGCGCCACCGGCCGACTCGAGCACCACCTCGGCGCCGCTGCCGCCGGTCAGCTCTCGCACCCGCGCGGCCAGGTCGCCGTCGAGCGAGTCCAGGACGTGATCGGCTCCCAGCGCTCGTACCGTCTCGTGTTTGCCCGGTGAGGCGGCCGCGATGACTGTCGCACCGTAGTGCTTGGCCAGGGTGACCGCGGCCTGCCCGGTCCCACCCGCCGCGGCGTGGATCAGCACGGTCTGCCCCGCGGCGATGCCACCCAGGGGCCGAAGGGCAGCCAACGCGGTGGGCCAGTTCACGGCCAGGCCCAGCGCCTGCTGATCGGTCCATCCGGGCGGAACGGGTATCGCCGCATGCGCGGACACGACCATGTACTCGGCGAAAGCGCCGTCACCGATGCCGACGATGTGGACGCCGGGTCGTGGGCCGGTCACCTTCTCACCCACCGCGACCACCTCACCGGCGGCCTCGAATCCCGCCACATACGGCGGCCGCGGCCCACCCGGCGAGGTGCCGTGCGCCTGCATGACATCACGGAAATTCACGCCCGCGGCGGTGACCCGGATCAGAACTTCGCCCCGCCCCGGCTTCGGCACCGGCGCATCGGTGACCAGCCGCATATCCTGCGGCCCGTCCAGGGAAAACTGTCGCAGCGCGCGCATGGTCGCGGGAATGCTCATCGGCGATCGGCCCTTCGTTGTTGTTCACCACACATGAGTGAGCGGACCGTGCTCGCAGCGCAGACGGTTCCGCTCACCATGTAGACCTCGGCCACCACGAAAAGGAATCGGCCCAGTCCCGCGTTGCCCGAAATCCGGGCGCGGACGTCTCGGCCGGATCGCACCCCCGTCGCGCCGATCGCCCGAATTCGGTTGCACCGCAACAAGTTGCGCAACGAGCGGGCCGAATACCCGCGCTCAGCTGCCGGGCACGCCGGCCCGGCGGCGCTCGGCGCGGCGCGTGAGCGTGTCAAGGATTCGATGCCAAGCCGGTGACTCCCGCAGGACCAGGGAAAACAGCGGCGTCGGGCGCTCGGGCCGGCTGCTGCGGCCGTCGTGTTCGATCTCCCACGCTTCCAGGTCATCGATCAGCCGATCCACGCGCGGATCGTGCGGATCCCAACCCACGCACTGATCACACGCCAGATACAGGCGCATCTTCTCCGGATCCTCGAAACCGGCGATCTTGTCCCGAATCCACTGCGGCATCACGTTCGGGTCCGAGGCCCGCAACAGGATCGACCAGTCGCGCTCGAGCCGCACCGTGCGCTCGCTGACTCCGAGACCGCGCAGCCGGTTCAAGATGTCGACCATCTCCGGAGGCAGGACGAGCTCCTCGCCGCTTGCCAATTCGGCGATGCGGCGGCGATGGTCGGTGAGCTGATCGATCTTGTCCCGCAGCCCGGCGTCGATATCGGCGATGGCGGACGCGAATTCGGCAGGCTGGGCGTGCAGCAGCGCCTCGATCCTCGCCAGGGGCACTCCGGCATCGGCCAGAGTTCTGATCCGCACCAGATCCACCGCTGCCTGCGCGCTGTAACGACGGTAGCCGGAGGCATCGCGCTCGGGCTCGGGCAGCAGGCCGATCTGGTGGTAATGGCGCACAGTGCGCACGCTCACCCCGGCGGTCGCCGCGAGCTGGCCGATCGTGAGCACCGTGCGCCTCCGCTCCTCGGGAAACATAGCCACTCGAGTCTAGGCGCGAACCACCTGGTCCAGGACGTCACGGATCGCCTGGACCACGGCGTCGGGGCGAGTGAAGCACAGCTGGTTGTGTCCCACGTCGGACACGACGCGATGCTCCCCGGACGACACCTTGCTCACCATCGCCGCGGCCATCCGGCTCATCCCCTCGTGTATCGCACGGACCGTGCGCTGCGGCATCGGCACCTGCGGTCCGGGGTCGATGCTCTGCGCGGTGAGCGCGACCACCGGGACGTCGGGAATGTCCGGCCCCGAACGCAATTCGCCGGCGAGCGCACGCAGACTGCCGCGCTCCGCGACGCCGAACCGCAGCCAATCCTCGCTGACATGGGCGTCGATCAACGGCTGCCGCAGGTGCTGCGGATAGTCCGCGACCAGTTCGGCGTACATCTCCCGCAGCGCCGAACCCATCTGCCGCATCTGTTCGCGAGTGGGCGCTGTCTGCTGCACCGCGGCCGGGTTCGCCGCAGCGGGCATGAACTCCTCCCAGTCACGGTGAAAGCCATCCACCCAGACCAGCCCGGCCACCTCATCCGGATACAACTGCGTGAACCGGTGCGCGTAGCCGCCGCCGAGGGAATGCGCGACCAGAACATACGGTGCGGGCAGATGCAAGGCCTGCAACAACTCGTGCAGTTCGGTCGCGACCGCCGCCGCAGTGCGCGGCAGCGGGACCCGATCGCTGTACCCGGTGCCGCCACGGTCGTACACCACAGCGGTACAGAACTGCGAAATCCCTTGCTGGACAGCGAAATAATCCAGTCCGACCGCGCCCGAACCCGGCACGAACACCACGGCCGGCCCGCCACTGCCCAGCCGATGCGCAAAAATCCGGCGGCCGTCGACCTGTTGGAACTCTCCGATCGGCGGAGCGAGCCGAGTTGCGGAATCGATATCGTTCGTCATGACCCAAGGGTGCAACCCCGACGCAGCGTCAGGGTCAAGCCCAGCCACCCAACCGGATTCCGGCGGGCGGCTCAGCGCCGCATTCTCGCGGGGGCTCCCCGGCCGCATACCGCGTCCATAAAGGCTGACCACTCATCACAGCTTCTCGAGCCCGCGTTACGGATGCTCTTGAACCACTTCACGCCGGTCATGTCATCCATCGAATCTGCCATGAGAGGCCGCCGCCTCAACGAACGCGGACCACTCCTCGGAAGTGAACACCAGCGCGGGACCGCCGTACTCGTACCACCAACTCTGCTCATTACCTTGCGCGGCAAGCCCTTTCATTGCCGTTGTGTGATCGGGGCCGAATTCGTAGATCCGGCACAGCGCGTCGAGATCCACCTCTCGCAGCTTGGCTACCGTCCCCTTCTCGATCGGCTGCAACGTGCTCGCGCTGCGCTGAATCAGATCCGCCGCCTGGTGCAGGGTCAGGCCGCGCTCCTGGCGGCCCTCCCTCAGATACTTCCCCAGCTGACGTCGCGCCAGCGTCGATCCGTCCTCCGACATACCCGCCTCCCATACGGTTCGTTGATGACGCCGGCCCACCATGGCGCAATCCCCTGATGCCCCAGCCAGGGCAGATATTCATTCGATCCGCGCATCATCCCAGCAAAGATCTCACTCGGCGGTTCGTGGCATTGCATCGTGCATGGGCGTGAATCCGTTGTCGCAGCTCGGCATTCCGCCCGCATCGGTCACCGTGGGTATCGCCGAGGACGTCGAGTCGCCCTCGAAATCGGTAGCAGCACAGCCGTTCCCATCAGTCGCATGGGCACTTTCGAGTAGCCGTGAAGTCGGGCCGATGACGCGCAGCGCAGTTCGGCGGCCACAACAGATTTGGCAGGGAGCGGGTGGCCGGGATCAGTGGCTGCCCTACGCTTCTGGCGTGATCGAGATCGGTTCGCGGGCGCGCAAGCTTCCAGCACCGCCGTTGGTCGTCTGGCGATCGCTCACCGAGCCTCGTCGGCCACAAGCCCGGCCCTGGCTCAACCTGCTTCCCGATGAGGTCGAGCCCAGGATCCTGGAGGCAGCGGAACCGACCAGAGTCGTGTGGTCGTCACTGTGGCCCAGCAGGCCCGATGACCAGGTGCATTTCGAACTCACGACCGTCCAGGGCGCGGAGACCTTGCTGCGGTTCACCTTGCTGACTCACGGCGGAGCCCCGGACCAGAGCAAGACCGGACACCTTCGGCGCCGACTCAACCAACTGCTCTTCGCCGACCTTCGGCTCTCTTACGGCCAATAACCATGATCACCGAATAGCCAGCTGGGACAACACTTCCCATCCATCAACAAAGTTCGGCAACGATGCCACGCCCATGGTTCGGCACCGGCCGAACCTTCCCGCGGCAACTGCGAATCCTCCGGCCGGGGGGCGACCATATCGACACCACCGCCTGGGAACCGCTGCTGTACGTGTTCCGCGACTACTTCGGCGCCGGCCGGCTGCTCGGATCGACCCACCGCCGCTGACCTGCCGACGCACTGTGATAAACCGGATCCGGTTTGTCGCATTACCGGAAGGGTCAGCTCGTGTCGCTCGATGAATCCGGATCCCCGGTCGCCGATCTGATCGCCGCACGCAAGGCCGGCGGGAGTGTCCCCGGGCATCGGACCGACGGGGCGCGGCTGGCGCTGGTGATCGAGGGCGGTTCGGCGCGCGGGGCGTATTCGCACGGCATGGCGATGGGACTCGAGGATCTGGGAGTGCTGAGCTGCTTCGACGCGGTGTACGGGTCATCGGCCGGTGCGTTGAACGGGGCCTGGCTGTTGTGCGGGCGGGCGAATCGGTCACGCCGAGCGTGGCATGCGGATGTGGTGCGGCGGGTGATCGATCCGGTGCGTGCGTTGCGCGGCGGGCGCGTGGTCGACACCCGATATCTGGTGCACACGGTGTACGAGCGGATCGTGCCGATGGATTTCGCGGCAATCCTGAACTGCCCGGTGACCTTCCACCCGATCGGCACCGACACCGCCGATGGCGCGGCGGTGGACCTGCACCCGCACCTCACCGGTCCGGCCGCACTACAGCGCGCGCTGCTGGCCACCACCTGTCTGCCCATCCTGTCCGGGCAGCCGGTGGAACTGGCCGGACGCCGCTACATCGATGCGGGCCTGTCCGAATCGGTCCCCATCCACACCGCACTGGCCCAGGGCGCGACCCACGCACTCGTGCTGCGCACTCGCCGCATCGACGAAACCCCCGGTGTCCCTTCGAGTATCGAGACCCGCGTGGTCGCCCGCTACCTGGCCCGGCACGCCCCCGGCGTGGTCACCAACTGGCTCGCCCGCGCCGAGCAGCACGCCCGCGACGAACGCGCGCTCACCGCTGATCCCACGATCCTGCAGATCCGCCCGCCCCGGCACGCCCCGGCGATCGGCCGGATCGGCCGCGATTCGACGATCCTGCTGCAAGCCCTGGATCTGGGCCGGGAGGCAACCCTCGCGGCGCTGCCGGGCGTGGCACGCATCGCCCGATGAAGCCGGAAAGCTCACTGCCACTGGGAAGTCGCGGAGGCGAGAGCACCGACGGGTGAACTATCGTGGGGGGCCGCTCGAACCAGGCGCCCGGATCCGGGCGCGACGCGTATCCCGAACAGGTTTCGACCGATCGAATGGGGGCAGATGATCACGGACCGACCGGGTCGTCGAGCGCGTTGGCTGGCCTTGACCGCGCCGGGCTGGGAACCCGCCGAGGCGGCGCAGCAGCCGCCACCGGAGATGATCATCGGCGGCTGGCAGATCGACGACGAAGGCCGTTCGGGACCATTCGAACCGAATCTCGCCTACCGGCCGGCCGACGAGTCGATGCCCTCCGATCCGCTCGACGCGATCCTGCGCCACGCAGTCGCCGACACGTCGGAGCCCGTGCGCCGCGAAGATGCGATCCGCGATGTCCTCGCCACCGTGCGGCGCTCGGTCGTCGATATCGGGTGCGACGCCGACGGCCGTCCCGTGATCGGCGCCGCGGAGGATGTGCCGTGCGTGCTGGTCGTCACGGCCGCGGTGCATCGACGAGGCATCGAGGTCGACATGTGGCGACCGCTGACGGGCGAGCAGCTCGCCGATGTCGTTCCCGCCGGCGTGGATATCCTGCTCAACCCCCGCAGTGACGCGTCGTGCCGACTGACGGTCGCCGCGCTGCGCCCGACCACCCCCCGCGAGCGGAGATGATGCCGTGTTTGCCGAAAGATTGAAATCGGCGCTCGTCGATCCGCTGATCCACTTGTTCGGCAAGGAATCTCGCGGCCTGGCCGAGAGATATGTCGGGACCGCGGGCAGGCTCGGCGAGAACGGCAGAGCGGTGACCGGCGCAGACGAATTCAGCGCCAACGGTTTTCAGCGCCTCGAGGCCATTCCGGCCGAGCACTTCACACCCGAGCGTGAGGTGACGTTCCGTCCGGACCAGGTGGTTACTCGAACACTGCGGGCCGAGCGCAAATTCAAGAAACCGCCACTGGTCATCGATTACCCGGTCGAGGACGCCACCCACATGCGGCACTGGGCCGATGGAAAGTACGTATACGACGGAGAAGATCACGGATACAACGTCATCAGGCCCGATGATGTGGTCTTCGGGGAACCCACTCGCGACGGCCTGGAGTTGGATACCGCACCGTGGGTTCGGCGATGGCCGCCGGAGAACAACACCTTCGTGCGCAGCCGGTCGTTGACCGAACCCGTGAGCGCCGAGGACGGCGCCCAGTCTCCGTTTCCCGGGCGGCGGCGGCTGTTGCAGGTCAAGACCGGGCGGGGCAAGGTCGAAACGGTCGCCGTCGACGACGAGACGCTGCTGAAGGTACAGGCGGCGAACAAGCAGCTGGCGCGAGCGGTCCGCAAGAACGTCGGTCCGGTAGTGCTGTTGCCCGACAAGAGTTTTCCGACCTCGGCCGCCGAGCACATCGAGAATCTGCGAACCAGTATCGGCAGTCCCGAGGTGTACGCGCCCACGGGCGATGTGTCCACCACGATCGGCGCCCCGAGAAGCATCATGACCGGGTCCAAGGACGAGGTCGTGCCGTGGGACACCGGGATAGAAGTGCACAAGACCGATGACACTCCCGCGTGGCAACGCCTGGGAGCGATACCGGGAACCCGGGAATGGTGGGCAGAGCCCTGAGCGGGCTCTCCGGCCCCCCTCACGCCGATGCGCCGAGGGGTGCGCTGGCGTCCCACCGCACGATCCATGCACAGTGCCGCATAGATTGCTAGCCTGTCGCTGTGACCGCGAACTCGAACGACTCACGTGCCCGGTTCTGGGATCTGGAGGCCCGGCTAGCCACGGCGCTGCTGATTCTCGCCGGATTCGTCGGCGCCGCCGCCTACACCCATTCGCAGGGTTATTTCGTCACCTTCATGACCGGTAACACCGAGCGCGCGGTCATCGGCGGATTCCTGGGCGACTTCTGGCTCGCGTGGGGCGCGTTCCTGCTGATCGTCTGCTTCCTGACCGGTGTGTTCTGCGCCTCGGTCTGCCGCCGGCACTGGTGGCGCAACCATCCACACGGCGCGACGATGCTGGCCACCTTCGCGCTCGTGATCGCCGCGACCGTGGACGGATTCGGCCGGGAGACCGACGTCGGGCTGGTCCCGATCCTGTTCGTCGCGTTCGCCATGGGTTCGCTCAATACCTCGTTCGTGCGCAAGGGTGAGGTCTCGATCCCGGTCACCTACGTCACCGGGACGCTGGTCAAATTCGCTCAGGGCGTCGAACGCCACCTCGCCGGGGGCACCCACCGCGAATGGCTCAACTACGCGGTGCAGTGGCTGTCCTTCGTCGTCGGCGCCGCGATCGGCGGCCTGGTGAGCCTGGTGGTGAACGGCGACGAGATGCTGATCGCCGCGGCCGTCGGCTCGGCGCTCGTCGCGGCCTACACCTGGCGCGCGGATATCCGCTGGGTGCGCCGCGGCGCACAGTCGCCCTCCGGAAGCTGACCGGCGCAACGGAATTCACCCCCGCATTCGGGGCTTGACACGAGCTCGCATCGGGCGAAGCCTGTCTTCACAACACACGCGATCGTTTCCGGCGGAGGGGGAGTCGATGGCCGACGAGATCAGTATGCGCGAAATCCTGCCCGTACTCGTCGAACGGCTCACCACGCCGCCGCACGACCACGCTCAACCCCGGCCCCGGCCGGTGCTGGTCCTGGAGGGATGCGGCGGATCCGGCCGAACCGGCCTGCTACTGGACATTCTCGATGAGTGGAAGGATAGGACATACGCCGAACGCCTCACTTCCCGCGAGTGGGAAATTATCGGCCGCACAGCGGATTCCGACTCCGGTGAGCGAGATCCGCTGCGCCCGGTCATGGTTGCGATCATGGTGTGGCTGGGCAGGAGGCTTCCGGGATTCCGCCTGACCCGGATGCGAATGCTGGTGGCGCACATCGCGCTCAGCACCGACTTTCGCGGCCTGGCGCTGGACGAGCAGTTGCGGCTGCTCGACGCCGAACTCGACAGATATTGCGACCCACAGCAATTGCGCGGCCTGCTCGAGGGGCTGGCCCGGTTCGTCACGGCCGCCATCCCCAATCCGCCACCGCCGCTGAACATCCTGACCGATATCGCCAAGGCCGATTGGCTCAGCGACGCGGTTCCCGCGCTGGTGCGCCGGGGGATGCGCCGCAGGCTCGAACACGCCGTGCACTGGTTCGCGCACCGCGACCTGGGCATGCGCAGCAAACCCGAACAGGTGCTGATCGACCTGGCCAACCATGCGCGACTGCGTGATCCGGTCGTGCAGGCCAGCGTCGATGACGTACTGACCGGCGCGCTGCTTGCGGATCTGCGCGAGAGCGTGCACCGGCTCGGTGCGCGCACACCCAACATCGTGCTGTTGCTCGACGACGGCGACCTGCCGATGGCAACGGCGTTCATCCTGTCGTTGCTGCGGGTGCGCGGGCTGGTCGCGTCCGCCGGCACCCCCACCGCCGAATCCGGCACCGATCCACTCACCGTGATCACCGCCAGCTCCGGTGCGCTCACCGCGGCATTGCACGAGCACTCCGGCCGCCGGCCGGAATGGCCGGACACCGAGGTGCGCACGATCCTGGCCCCGCACGCCGGCTCCGGCCACGGCACCCGCTCGATCACCGACCTCGTGGCCCGCGCCGGACCCGACCTGGCGAGCCGCTCGTGGCTGCGCGCCGAACTCACCAGCTTCACCAGGCACGAGATCCTCCTGCGCGCCGACCCGATCGCCCTGTTCCGCGCACCGGCCATCGCCGTGAACCTCGAACGGCTGACCCACCGGCACCACGAAGCCACCGAACTGTCGCTGCGCAAGATCAGCGCGAATCCTCTTCTGTGGCAGGACATCGAGGGATTGCTGACCAGCCGGGTCACCCTGGACGGACGTGCTCCCGCGGACCTGGGCGCCGCCGCGCGGGAGCAGACCGACGCCTCGCTCGAGGAACACCTGCTGTACGTGTTCGCCTCCGGCCTGGATCCCGCGACCCAACCGACCACCGCACTCATCGACGCCATGATCACCGTCTCCGCGGCCCGGAATCTGCGCGAGGCGCAGAGTCTGCTCGTGCTGCACGACCGCGATACCGTCGGCACCACCGCGCACCCGCTCTACACCTCACGCACGCTGTGGACCGCCGGACCATCGGGCAACGCACCCGTACGCCGGATGCATCCCCTCGCCCGCTATCTCGCACTGCGGGCGCTTGCCCGGCGGCGCGACCCCGCACGCGGCTGGAACGCGGTATTCGAGCTGCTGCGCGAGCAATGCGAGGACGACGACATCGCCGCCCGGCTGTGCTGTGATCGCATGCTGCGCAGGCACGAACAGGTCGTCGGAGAACTTTCCGGCCTGCACGCGCGAGTGCCGTGGCAGGACTGGCGGGCGCTGTTCGGCGAAATCGTCGCCACGCCCGACCCGCATCCCCGTGCGCCCGAGGTCACCACGCTGCGCGAGCTGTTCGTACCGGACACCCGCCCATGGCATATCGCGACCCTGCTGGCCGCGGTACCCGCCTACCGCGATCCCTGTGTGACCGACTCCGCGACCCGTGCGCACCTGGACCGCCAGATCGGGCGCGCCGAGGCGTTCCTGGCCGACCCCGATATCGGCCCGTCCCCGGGACATATCTGGCGCTGAGACGAAAGCCCCTGCGGGAGTGGCCGATACGCACTCCGGCGAACGAAAGGACCGTGATGAACCGACGGCTGCGACGGCTGGCGGAGACGTTCTGGCCGCCGATCACGCCACCGCCGCGCCCGCCGCGCAAGTGGGTGCCGCTCGGCGTGACGGCCGTGATCATCGCCCTGGTGGCGCCCACCGTGGTCTACGCGCCACAGATCGAGCAGGTGTTCACCTGCGGGCGCGGCTGGGAGACCAGCACCCCGACCTGGCACGCCGAGAACCAGTGCGTCGGGCTGAGTGCGGGCCCCTACGACTTCGGCGTGCCCGGGTTCGCCCCGGTCATGCGGTTGATCCGGCAGCAGAACGACAACGCCGCGGCGAACTGCCCCGCCGGCACCCCGGTCACCATCGGCGTGCTGCTGAGCCTGACCGACACCTCGGTGGGCGGGCGCGCGCTCGACGAACTCGAGGGGATGGCCGCGGCCCAGCAGCACGCGGACGACTCGGGCTGCGTGCACCCGGTGAAGCTGCTGATCGGCCAACTCGGCGACGATCAGCACGGCCCCGGACCCCGCGACGTCGCACAGGCCATGGCCGCGCGCGATGACGTGGTCGCAGTCGCCGGCGTCGGACTCAGCTACGAGAGCACCACCGAGGTTGTGAAAACCCTTGCCGCGGCGAAGATTCCGATGATCGGCGATGTGGTCACCGCCGAGGGCTTCGATCAGGACGGCTCCCGCGCCGATCAGCCGATCTACGACAGCTGCGACCAGGCGCGGCAGAACTACCGCGACGGCCTGGGCCGCGACTACTTCTACCGGGTCGCGTTCCGGGTGGCGGTCCAGGTCGATGCGCTGACGAAAATCGCCGCGAGCCCACCGGATTTCGTGATGGTGCCCACCGGCACCACCGATCCCTACACCTGCACCGCGCTGCCGCTGCTGCACCGCGACTTCCACACCGACGCCCCGGATGTGAAGTTCGACGCCGACGAACCGACCACCGTGGTGCAGACCGCCGAACGAGTCTGCGCCGCAACCTCGGACGTGACCGTCGCCTATCTGGCCCGCGGCCGCGACCTGAGCCGGTTCCTGTTCAGTGTCGATCAGCGGTACGGCAACGGCCTGTGCCCGGCCCCGTCGATCACGGTGATCGCGACCTCCGACGCGCTGCGCCTGTCCACCCCCGAACCCGATCCGGTGCTCGAGGATCTGCGCGGCAAGGCGCTGAGTTCGGCCGGCTTCACCAGCGGCCGCATCCGGCTGCTGTCGAGCATGATCGCCGACACCCACCGCCCGGCCGACGACACCGCGTTCCTGGATTATCAGAACGCGTTCACCGCGGCCCGGCTCGATCGCTCCCACCTCGACCAGGGCTGGGCGGTCAACGGCTACGACGCGGTCACCACGGCCACCGCCGCGGTGCACAGCCTGCCGCAGCACGAGCCGGTCACCCGCGGCCAAGTGAACGCGGTGATCAGCGGCTACAACGCGCCCGCGCAGGCCGTCCCCGGCGCCGGCGGGCCGATCTACTTCGACAACGCGGGCAACCGGAGCGGACCGGCCCCTGCGGTGGTCCGGGTCTGCCCGATCGGGCACGGCCCCGACCGCGCGGCACATGGCGTGCAGACCAGACCCGTATCGCCGGGCCAGCCGATTCCGGCGTGCTGATCAGCGTTCACACCCGGCTGTTCGGGCGTTTGTCCATCAACCGCAGGATCAGCGGGGTGAAGATCAACTGCATCGCCAGATCCATCTTCCCGCCCGGCACCACGATGCAATTGGGCCGCGACATGAACGAATCGTGCAGCATCGACAGCAGATACGGGAAGTCGATCACCTTCGGGTCGGCGAACCGGATCACCACGAAGCTCTCGTCCGCGGTCGGAATCGTGCGCGCGGTGAACGGATTGGAGGTGTCCACCGTGGGCACCCGCTGAAAATTCACGTAGGTGCGGGAGAACTGCGGGCAGATGTAGTTCACGTAGTCCGGCATGCGCCGCAGGATCGTATCCAGCACGGCCTCACCGGAATACCCGCGTTCGGTCTTGTCCCGGATCACCTTCTGAATCCACTCCAGATTGATGATCGGCACCACACCCACCAGCAGATCGGTATGGCGGGCCACATCCACCGAGTCGGTCACCGCCGCGCCGTGCAAGCCCTCGTAGAACAGCAGATCACTGCCCGGGGCCAGCTCCTGCCACGGAGTGAACGTGCCCGGCGGCTGCCCGTACGGTTTGGCCTCGGCCTCGTCGTGCAGATACCGGCGCACCAGACCCACGCCGGTCTCCCCGTAATCGCGGAACAGCGCCTCGAGTTCGGCCAGCAGATTCGCCTCCGGGCCGAAATGCGAGAAGTGCCGGTTCGCGTTCTGCTCCGCCTCGGCCATCGCCATCGCCATCTCCCCGCGATCGAACCGGTGGAACGAATCCCCTTCCACCACAGCGGCTTCGATCCCCTCGCGGCGGAAGATCTCCTGAAATGTCCGGGTGACACTGGTCGTGCCCGCACCGGAGGAGCCGGTGATCGCGACCACGGGATGTTTGAACGACATCGCACCTCGTTTCAATGGCCTTTTTCGATGCCCACAGGCCGGAACAGCGATCGCGTGCCGAACAGCGACGCGTCGAACCGCGGCCCCTCCTCGGGCTCGCGGTGATAGCGCTCGATGCGCTCGACCTCCCGGCGCGAGCCGAAAATCAACGGCACCCGCTGATGCAGATCATCCGGGGTCACCTCCAGCACCCGCGCATACCCCGTCGTCGCCGCGCCACCGGCCTGTTCGACCACGAACGCGATCGGATTGGCGCCGTAGAGCAGCGAGACCCGGCCCGCGCAGCGCGTGTCGTACGGATACAGGTAGACCCCGCCGCGGGTGAGGATGTGGAAAGTGTCCGCGACCAGGGAGGCGACCCAGCGCATATTGAAATCCCGCCCGCGCGGACCGTCCACCCCGGCCAGGCATTCGTGCACGTAACGCCGCACCGGGCGCGCCCAGAACCGCTCGTTCGCGGCGTTGATCGCGAATCCCGAAGTGCGCTCGGGGATTCGCATGCGCGGATGGGTGAGCACGAACGCGCCGATCTCCCGATCCAGGGTGAACCCGTCCACCCCGTCCCCGGTGGTCAGCACCAGCATCGTCGCCGGACCGTACAGGGTGAAACCCGCGCACACCTGCCGCACGCCCGGCTGCAGGAAATCGCCCGCGTCCGGCGCGCGGGTGTCGTCCGGGCAGCGCAGCACGCTGAAAATCGTTCCCACGGGCAGGTTCACATCGATATTGGACGAGCCGTCCAGCGGATCGAACGCCAGCAGATATTTCCCGCGCCGGAATTCGGTGGGCACCGGATGAAATCCGGCCATCTGCTCGGACAACAGCGCGGCGAGCGGGCCGGTCCACTCCGATTCGGCCACCATGATGTCGTTGGCGATCGCATCGATGCGGCGATGCCGCGCCGGGCCGGGGTCGCCCGCCGCTGACGCCTGCCTCTCCCCGGGCCGTGGAACGAGCGATTCCGGTTGCGCCCGTTGGGTTTGCGGTGCCGGTTCGGTCTCGCCGCGATCCGGTTCCGCGATCCGCTCGTCACCGGGCGCGGCGCCGGCGCGGGCGCTGTGTCCGTCGTGCGGCGCCGGCGCGCGAACCGGGGTGGGCCGCCGGGCGGTGGCATCGTATGCGGCGGTGTCCACGATGCGGCCCCGGGTGACCTGGTTGGCGATGATCTTCGTCGCGGTGGCCACCACGTTCAGCAGGGCGGAGAACTCCCCCGAGGAGCCGGGATGACGGTGCTCCTGCGCGATCGTGTACCGGGTCAGTGTCTCGAGTTTCTCGGGCATCGCGTCTTGTCAACTCCTCACGGATCGGCCCCGTCGCCGGCGACCGGCACCGGATCGGCGTCGCCGAATACGCTGCTGCCGTACACATCCGCGGCGGTCAGCGTGATCAGCTCGGTGCGGCGCAGCGGCCGGCGCAGGTCCACCAAACGGCGTGCCTGACGTAACCGGCACCGCTCGAGCGCGTTGCGCACACTGCGCGCATTGGCGAATCGCGGTCGCGCCATGCGCAATTCGAGATATTCGCCCAGCGCCGTCACCGCCGCCGAATCCAGGCGGAACTGCTCCCCCTCGGCCATCAGACCCGCGATGGCCATCAACTCGCCGTGACTGTAGTCCGGGAAATCGATGTGATGCGCCACCCGCGAGGACAAGCCCGGATTGGCGGAGAAGAACGTCTCCATCCGGTCCGGATACCCGGCGAAGATCACCACCAGGCTGGTGCGCTCGGTCTCCATCTCCTGCAACAGGATCTCGATGACCTCCTGCCCGTAATCGCGTTCGTTCTCCGGGCGGAACAGGTAGTACGCCTCGTCGATGAACAGCACCCCGCCCGCCGCCCGCGCCAGGGCCTCCTTCGTGCGCGGCGCGGTGTGACCGATGAACTGCCCCACCAGATCGTCGCGAGTCACACTGTGCACCAAGGGTTTGCGAATATATCCCAGCGCATGCAGCAGATCGGCCATGCGCAGCGCCACGGTGGTCTTGCCGGTGCCGGGCCCGCCGGTGAAACTCATGTGCATCGTCGGGCGCGCGGCCGCGAGCCCGAACCGGGCGCGGGCCCGGTCGATCAGCAGCAGCGCCGCGATCTCCCGCACCCGCGCCTTGACCGCCGACAGGCCCACCAGCTCCGCGTCCAGCCGCGCAAGAGTGCGTTCGACCTCCCGGGTCGCTGGATCGCAGGACAGATCCAGCTCCGCGTCCGGGTCGAGCAGCTCGGGCGCGTCCGGGCAGTGGGGTTCGTGCTCCTCCCGCACCGCCGCCACGCCCGGCCCTGCCCCGGGGCGATGCATCCGAAAACCGTTGCCCGCCTCGGCCATCAGGCCCGGCCTCGGTCGCCGTACCGGGCGCCCGGCGGCAGATCGGTGGCATAGGCCGCCCACCCGTACTGCTGCCGGCGATCGTCGGATTCGCTGCGCGCCAACCGGAATCCGGGCTCGTCGGGCGGGCGCTGCACCAGGAAACTCAGCGCGGTGGTCTGCCGACCGTACCGCGCGTCGTAGGCCGTCACCCGGATGTAGTACCGCGGCAACGCGTCCCGGCAAGCGGCGAGCTCCGTGAGCACCCCGTCCGGTTCGTGCAGGTCGAACATCGGCAGCCCCCACATCTCCCAGTACACGTTGCGCGGATGCGGATCGTCGGTGTATTCGATCGACACCGGCCAGTTGTTCAGCAGTGCGTAGCGCACCTGTGCGCCGATCTCGGCGTCGGACAACTCCGGCAGATGCGAGAAGGTTCCTTGACGCAGATACATGGCGGCCCTTCCTTTCTCACCGCGTCGCGGTGGGTACGGCGTCGGGAGCGTCGGTGGAGGTGTACTCGAAGGTGACCTCGCCCCACACCGCCAGCGCGGCCTCGAGCGACCGGCAGCCGCGCGCGGCCTCGCGCAGTACCGCCGGGCCTTCGGCGAGCAGGTCGCGGCCCGCGTTGCGGGCCTTGACCACCGCCTCGAGCGCCACCCGGTTGGCCTCCGCGCCCGCCGCGATACCCATCGGGTGTCCGATAGTGCCGCCGCCGAACTGCAGAATCACATCGTCGCCGAAAAGGTCCAGCAGCTGATGCATCTGCCCGGCGTGAATACCGCCCGAAGCCACCGGCAGCACACCCGGCAGGCTGGCCCAATCCTGGTCGAAGAAGATCCCGGTACCCGCGTCGGCGGGAATGTGGTTCTCCCGCAACGTGTCGTAGAACCCGCGCACGGTATTCGGATCGCCCTCGAGTTTGCCGATGACGGTACCCGCGTGCAGATGATCCACCCCGATCAGCCGGCACCACTTGGCCAGCACCCGGAAACTGACCCCGTGCGTCTTCTGCCGGGTGAAGGTGGAATGCCCCGCGCGATGCAGATGCAACAGCATGCCGTTGCGCCGCGCCCACTTCGACATCGATTGCATCGCGGTGTAACCGACGGTCAGATCCATCATGATGATGACGCTGCCGAGCGATCTGGCGAATTCCGCGCGTTCGTACATGTCCTCCATGGTGGCGGCGGTGACGTTGAGGTAATGGCCTTTCAGCTCACCGGTTTCCGCGATCGCGCGATTCACGCCCTCCATGGCGAACAGATAGCGATCGCGCCAGCGCATGAACGGCTGGGAGTTGATGTTCTCGTCGTCCTTGGTGAAATCCAGTCCGCCCCGGCACGCCTCGTACACCACGCGCCCGTAATTGCGTGCGGACAATCCGAGTTTGGGCTTGACCGTGGCACCCAGCAACGGGCGGCCGTACTTGTTCAGATATTCCCGCTCGGTGACGATTCCGTGCGGCGGGCCGGGGAAGGTCTTGACATAGGCGACCGGAATGCGCATGTCCTCGAGCCGCAGTGCGGCAAGGGGTTTGAATCCGAACACGTTGCCGATCACCGAGGAGGTCAGATTGGTGATCGAGCCTTCCTCGAACAGATCCAGATCGTAGGCGACATAGGCGAAATACTCGCCCGGACGTCCCGGCACCGCATCGAGCCGATAACATTTCCCGCGATAACGGTCGTGCGCGGTGAGCCGGTCGGTCCACACCACCGTCCATGTGGCCGTGGACGATTCGCCCGCCACCGCCGCGGCGGCCTCGATCGGATCCACCCCCGCCTGCGGGGTGACCCGGAACACCGCGAGCACGTCGGTGTCCTTGGGTTCGTAGTGCGGGTCGTAATACCCCATCGAGGCGTAGGACTGCACGCCCGGATCCCAGCGGTCCCGAGTGGATTCCTCGGCCATATCTCCTCCTGTGCGAGCGAGCCTGTGCGCCTTGCAGATTCAGGATGCGGGCGGCGACGTCGACGGACAATTCGATAGTTTCTCGTCTCGCTCAACCGAAAAGTTGAGTTTGCTACCGTCTGACGATGGGAATGGTGAGTGCGGTCCGGATGGAGACGTTCCTGGCCGTGGCCCGCCACGGCAGCATTCGCCGCGCCGCCGCGCAACTGCACATCACCGAGGCCGCCGCATCGGCCGCGGTCGCGCATATCGAGAAACAACTCGGCGCGAAACTGATCGCCAAATCCGGGCGCGGAATCGTGCTGACCGACGCCGGGCGGGTCTACGCCGAATACTGCCGCAGCATTCTGGGATTGATGCGCGAGGCCCAAGCCGCGGTGCGGCGCGCGGATACCGGACGATTGCGGATCGGGGTGGTCGCCACCGCCGGGGAATATGTGCTGCTGCGCCCGCTGGCCGCGTTCCGGGATCGTTATCCCGATATCGAGGTGGGGTTGTCGATCCACCCGCGCGATGTGCTGTTCCTCGAATTACAGCACCACGAAAGCGATCTCGTGATAGCCGGCCGCCCACCGCAGGAGGCCGGACTGGTGGTGCGCGCGCGCCGATCGAGCCGGCTGGTGGTCGTCGGATCCCCCGGCCGCTGCCCGGATCCGCTGCGCGCCACCTGGTTGCTGCGCGGGCACGGCTCGGGCACCCGCGCGACCACCCTGGCCCTGCTGGACCGTTTGCAGATCCGCCCGCCCACGCTCACCCTCGGCACGCACGGCGCGGTGCTGGCCGCCGCGCGAGAAGGCCTCGGCGTCACCCTGATCCACGGCGACGCCGTCGAATCACACGTGGCCGCAGGACATCTGGAGATCCTGGCGGTGGAGGGCACCCCGCTGGACCGCCCCTGGCACGCGGTCACCACCCGTACCCCGACCCCGCCCGCACGGCTGTTCATCGACCATCTGCTGCACCACGCCGCCCCGGGCGACCGAGCATTCGAAGCGGTGCCCACGCCGTCGCACGGCGCTGCCACGACAGGCGTATTCCCACCGCAAGTGTGATCAATTCCCTACGCTCTCCATTTAGTTAGTTAGCATATTGCAACTATATTGATCGAGTCACTGTTCACGGCAATCCTCGGGGAGAGGGACTCTTGGCTTCCGCACAAACTTCCGCCGACCTGGACGTCGGCGACGTCCAGACCGTTCGTCGGCGCCTGCGCGTCGACCACGACCACCCGCACTACAAGTGGGTGGCGTTGTCGAACACCACGCTGGGGATGCTGATGGTCACCATCAACTCCTCGATCGTGCTCATCTCGCTGCCCGCGATCTTCCGCGGCGTGCACCTCAACCCGCTCGAGTCCAGCAACGTCAGCTATCTGCTGTGGCTGATGATGGGCTTCCTGCTCACCTCCGCGGTCCTGGTGGTGATGTTCGGCCGTCTGGGCGACATGTTCGGCCGGGTCAAGATCTACAACGCCGGGTTCATCGTCTTCACCGTCTCGGCGATCCTGCTCTCGTTCGACCCGTTCGACCACGGCGGCGGCGCGATCTGGCTGATCGCCTGGCGCGTGGTGCAGGGTGTCGGCGGCGCGATGCTGATGGCCAACTCCTCGGCCATCCTCACCGACGCCTTCCCGGCCAGACAGCGTGGCTTCGCCCTGGGCATCAACCAGGTCGCGGCCGTTGCCGGTTCGTTCCTGGGCCTGCTGCTGGGCGGCCTGCTCGCCGAATGGGACTGGAAGGCCGTGTTCTGGATCAGCGTGCCCTTCGGCCTGCTGGGCACCGTCTGGTCCTACCGGTCGCTGCACGACAACGGCCAGCGCACCCCCGGCTCGCTGGACATCCCCGGCACCATCACCTTCGCGGTCGGCCTGACCGCACTGCTGGCCGGAATCACCTACGGCATCCAGCCCTACGGCGGCTCCAACACCGGCTGGACCAACCCGTGGGTGCTGACCGGAGTCATCGGCGGCCTGGCGATGCTGGTGATCTTCTGCGTCATCGAGGCCAAATCGCGCCAGCCGATGTTCCAGATGTCGCTGTTCCGCAACAAGACCTTCGCCCTGGGCAACTTCGCCAGCCTGATGACCTCGGTCAGCCGCGGTGGCATGCAGTTCATGCTGATCATCTGGCTGCAGGGCATCTGGCTGCCCCAGCACGGCTACAGCTTCGAGGACACCCCGCTGTGGGCGGGTATCTACATGCTGCCGCTGACCATCGGCTTCCTGGTCGCGGGCCCGGCCTCGGGCTGGCTCAGCGACCGCTTCGGCGGGCGGATCTTCGCCGCGGGCGGCCTGCTGCTGGCCGCGATCACCTTCGTGCTGCTCATCGTCATCCCGGTCAACTTCAACTACTGGCTGTTCGCGCTGATCATCCTGCTCAACGGCCTGGGGATGGGCATCTTCACCTCGCCCAACACCGCCGAGGTGATGTCCTCGGTGCCGGCCAACCAGCGCGGTGTGGCCTCGGGCATGCGCGCCACCATCATGAACGGCGGTATGGCGCTGTCGATCGGCATCTTCTTCTCGCTGATGATCGCCGGACTGTCCGGAACCCTGCCGGGCGCGATGAACTCCGGACTGCGTGCGCAGGGCGTTCCGGCGAACTTCGCCGAACAGCTCGCCAGCACCCCGCCGGTGGGCAGCCTGTTCGCCACCTTCCTGGGATACAACCCCTTCAAGGAGATGATCCCGGCCGACGTGCTGAACCAGCCGGGCGTCAACGGCAGCACGATCACCGGGCAGGAGTTCTTCCCGCACCTGATCTCCGGACCGTTCCACTCCGGTCTGATCGCGGTGTTCATCGCCGCCGCGGTGATGCTGCTGCTCGGCTCGATCGCGTCCTGGTTCGCCAAGGGCGACTACGTCGTCGACGAGGCCGCCGAACTGGCCGAGGCCGCCCGCGAGGGCATCCCCGAGGACACCGAGCAGCTGCCGGTCCACACCAACGGGCGTGCCGCGGCAAGCCCGTTCACCGCGGCCGCACCCGCGACGTTCCGCGCTCCCGCCGCACCGGCCCGCCCGCTGGTCGCGGACGGGCGGTCCATCAGCGGCCGGGTGGTGCGCACCGACGGGTACGCGGTCGCCGGGGTCGCGCTGACCCTGATCGACCAACGCGGACACCAGGTTTCCCGCGCGACAGGCAATCAGCAGGGCGAGTACGTCATCGAGCCGCCCGCGCCGGGCAGCTACGTGCTGATCGTCTCCGCGAGCGGACACCAGCCCGCCGCGGTGAACGTCAGCGTGGACGGTCGCCCGCAGCGTCTGGACGTGCCGCTACAGGGCTCGGGCGAGGTGTCCGGCGTCGTGCGCTCGGCCGTTGACCTGCGCCCGCTGGCCGGGGCCACGATAACCCTGACCGATATGCGCGGTGAGGTCGTCGGGGCCGCGGTCTCCGACGCCCGCGGCGACTATGCCTGCCAGGGCGTGGTGTCCGGGGTCTACACGCTGGTCGCGGTCGCCGAGCACATGCGGCCCACCGCGATCACGCTGACCGTCCCCGACAGCGGTGTGCTGGCGCAGGACATCGAGCTGAACACGATGTCGGTGCTCAGCGGTGCGGTGTGGGCCGACGGGCGCGCGGTGCCCGACGCCCAGGTCATCGTGCAGGACTCGGCCGGAGGCATCCTCGGCTCGGCTCGCACCGACGACGAGGGCCGCTACACCGTCACCGACCTGGCCGAAGGCCGCTACACCGTCGTCACCCGCGGTTATCCGCCGGTGTCGAGCCGAGTGGTCGTCAGCGGCTCGCAGGTCTCCCACGACCTGCAACTCGGCTACGACGATCCCGCCGAAACCGCGAACGGCAACGGCTCCAGCAGCGGCCGCCACGCAGCGAGCGTGCGCGCCGACTCCGAATAGTGATCCGCGTGTGGTGCGCGACGGGATCGACCCGTCGCGCACCACACGTCCCGGTATTCCCCGCAACGGGCATACTTGCTGACACAGCCATGCACCGCGGTTATCGAGCCGGGTAGGAGCGAGGACCGGATGATCAAGCAGCACAACGCCGAACGTCTCGCCGAGGCGGCCGATGCGTATCTGGCCGTCGGCCGGATCACGCGCCTGCTGCGCCGCGCCGGGGACACCGGCGCGCTGAGCCCGGGCTCGGCCGCGGCGCTGGGCACCCTCGTGCGGTGCGGACCGATGCGCCTGGGCGACCTGGCCGCCGCCGAACGCGTCACCGCGCCCACCATGTCCCGCATCGTCACCCAGCTCGAGAAGGGCGGATACATCCAGCGCGCCCCGGACCCGATCGACGGACGCGCCCACGTCCTGTCGGCCACCGCCCCGGCCCAGGACATGGTCAACGGCCTGACCTCCGCGCGCATCCAGCGTTTCGCCGACGCCCTGGACCACCTTCCCGACGACGAACGCCGCATCCTGGCGACCACCCTGACCAAGATCGTGGACCTGCTCGACGATTGACCGGCCGCCGCCCGGCACACCGATTTGACCTGGAGTGTGCTCCAGCATCTAGCGTCGTCGGTGGTGAGCGCGTCTCACCTCACCATCACCGGTGTTCCCCAGGAGGAGCCATGATCGCGACCCGCACACTCGGAGATCTCACCGTCGGCGCCCAGGGCCTGGGCTGCATGGGTATGAGCCAGGCCTACGGCGTACGCGACGACGACGCCGAATCCATCGCCACCATCCACCGGGCACTCGAGCTCGGTGTCACGCTGCTGGACACCGCGAACGTCTACGGCGCGGGAACCAACGAGGAACTCGTCGGCCGCGCCATCGCCGACCGGCGCGACCAGGTGGTGCTGGCCACCAAATTCGGCATCGTCTGGGGAGCGGACGGCACGATGAGCGCACGGGGCGACGCCGCCTATGTCAAGCAGTGCTGCGAGCAGTCGCTGACCCGTCTCGGGGTCGACCACATCGACCTGTACTACCAGCACCGCGTCGATCCGAACGTGCCGATCGAGGAGACCTGGGGCGCGCTTGCCGAGCTGGCCGCCGAGGGCAAGATCCGGTACGCCGGGATCTCCGAGGCCGCCCCGGACACCATCCGCCGCGCCCATGCGGTGCATCCGGTGACCGCGCTGCAGAGCGAATGGTCGCTGTGGACCCGCGAGATCGAGGATGCGGTGGTGCCGGTGTGCCGCGAACTGGGCATCGGCATCGTGCCGTTCTCCCCGCTGGGCCGTGGTCTGCTCACCGGCGCCATCACCTCGACGCGGGAACTGCCCGCGGACGACATGCGCCGCGCTCTGCCGCGTTTCGCCGAGGGCAACCTGGACCGCAACGTGGCGATCGTCGCCGCGCTGCGCGCCCTGGCCGAGAAAAAGGGCTGCACCGCAGGGCAATTGGCGCTGGCGTGGGTGCACAGCCGCGGCGCGGACGTGGTCCCGATTCCCGGCACCAAGCGCCGCACCTACCTCGAGCAGAACCTCGCCGCGACCGAGATCGCCCTCACCCCGGAGGAACTGGCCCGCATCGAGGACGTCACCGCGGACGTCGCCGGGGCCCGCTACCCCGAACACCTGTCCCGCGCCGCGGGCAGGTAGTACCGCACGGAGTCGCCGCGGCAGGTCAGTTGCGCTGTGCCGCGGTGACTTTCAGGGTGATCGGGGTCTGCGCGGTGACCGGGGTGCCCGCCGCCGGGGACTGCGAACTCACCGTCCACGGTTTGGTCATCCCGGCCGCGTCGTGCATGACGTCGGTGCCGTCCGGGGCGGTGATCGCGGTGATGTTGTAGCACAGGGCCGCGCCGACCACCATGTCCCCGAGCGGCTTTCCGTGGAAATCGGGCAGCGGCTGCGGCCATTTCTCGCTCGCGCACTGCTGCGCCGCGGTCTGCGCGGAACTCGGCGCGGCCGCCGGCGAGCTGACCGCCGAGGACGCCGAGGCCGCACTCGAGCCGCCGGCTCCTCCCGAGGAACCGCATGCGCCGCACGCGAGGGCGGCGGCCAGGGTCGACACGGTGATCGCGATGCGGCGCATAGAGTTTCCTTCATGACAAGGGCCGGGTGCACCGGCCGTCGTAGCGTGCGCCACAGACCCTAATACGCGCCGCGTCGGCGGTATCGATCGGTCCGGGCCCGCGCGCGAGCGGCGAACATCCCGGCCGCAATCTCATTCGCGTGCGGGAACCGGAAATTCGATCGCGGAATCGCATGCAAACCGGTCGGATTGCGTCGAATTGCCTTTTCCGATCAGAAAATTCCGGATGTGCCGCGGGTGTGCCCAGTATGGGTGGCATTCGCGCCGCGACCGGCGTTTCGGGTGGTGAGGTCCGAGGGTTTCGGCGCATCCCGGACCCCACCCGATCAGCGGTGCATCGACCGCGAGCATGGTAATGGCGAATCGCCCACCGGCATTCTGCCTCGAATTGCGCGGCCGCGCAGCGATTTCGCGATTACGAACCGATGAAATTCCGTGCGGCCGTATTCGGCGGCGGTCCGGACCGCTGATTCGGCACGCGGTGTCGAATTGCATTCGCCGACTTCGGCGCACCGCTGCCGCGAATTCGGCGGTTGCTCCGAGCGTCTGCCGGACGCGGCGAGCCGGTTGCGAGTCGCCCGCCATCGGCCGCGCAAGCGCACCCACCGTCGAGTCCACACGACGCACTCGGCGAACGGAAACAACGTGTCCGTGCTCGATTTCGGCTCCGGCGCGCTCGACCCGCTACGGTCGCCTCGATCCTGTCCGAGGCGACCTGTCTGCCGCGCGCCCGGGGGCTGTGACATCCGGAACCCACTGCCGCGCAACACTTCCGGCGCGACTCACCCCTGCAGATACTGTTCCAGATGTTCGCGCTCGGACTGCAGTTCGGAGATCGCGTTCTTGACCACGTCGCCGATGCTCACGATCCCGACCATCCGCCCGTGCTCCAGTACCGGCAGATGGCGGATGCGATGTTCGGTCATCGTCGGGCGCAGGCTCTCGACCCGATCCTCCGGCGAGCAGGTGTGCACCACCATGGTCATGATGTCCTCGACCGGCCGTTCGAGCAGCTGTGCGCCCATCAGGTGCAGGCGACGCACGACATCGCGCTCGGAGACGATGCCGTCCAGCGCGACCCCGTCGCGCGAGACCACCACCGCCCCGACGTTGTGTTCGGCCAGCACCCCCAGCAGCTCGCGGACCGTCGCCCGCGGCCCGATCGTGACCACCTCGGCGCCCTTCTTGCGCAGAACCTCGGAAATTCGCATCGCATTCACCGCCTCATCGACCGTCCCCGACTCCTAGGATCTCGCGTTCGGCCGCCGATGACCAGCACGGATTCATACCGTGACCCACCGAGTGCGACGAACCTGCCACGGCCGGGCGCTCACCGGACGTACCATGCCGAACGTGGCCGATGCGAACCGTCCCGCGGTGCTGCGGGTTCTCGTGTACAGCAGCGATTCCGACACTCGCAGCCAGGTGATGCTGGCCTTGGGGCGGCATCCGCACCCGGATCTGCCACCGCTCGAGTACCTCGAGGTGGCCACCGCGCCGGTGGTCATCGGCCGGCTCGACGCCGGTGGTATCGATCTGGCGATCCTGGACGGCGAGGCGGCCCCCACCGGTGGGCTGGGACTGGCCAAACAACTCAAGGACGAGGTCGAGCACTGCCCGCCGATCCTCGTGCTCACCGGCCGCCCCGATGACGCCTGGCTGGCGAGCTGGTCCCGCGCGGAGGCCGCGGTGCCACATCCGATCGACCCGTTCCGGCTCACCGAGGCCGCGGTCGGTCTACTGCGCGACTCCGAAGCCGCCTGAGGCCACACCCCACAGAATCCGGTTCTCACCCGACGCCCGCGCTCCCGCAGGAGCCGGGCGTCGCGGCGTGCCCGCCGCAGGCGGCACCGCGTGGGACGAAGCCGGTCATTACGCCGTTTCGGTCATAAGTGACAGTTCTGAATTCGATCAAACACGGCTGCGAATCCGCAGGCATTGAGAAGGAACGGTTGTAGGCTGTGCCGTAGCTCACACGAGTGCGGGCGTTGGTATGACTACCTTCCCCTGTCAGGTCTCTGCACATGTCCGCGCTCTTGGCCGAGCGCGCCCCGGGGGCGAGACTGGCCCGGCAGACGACGATGTCAGCCCCGCCTCGGCGCTGTTGTCCGAGGACATGGAGAAGGGGTTGTGCAGTTGTGAATAACGAAATTCCCACGCTCGTTCTCGGCGCGATCGCCGCGGCGTTCGCGGTGGGGTCGATCCTGCTGGCCGCCCTCATCGGGCCCAAACGTCGCAACCGCGCCAAGCTCGAACCCTACGAGTGCGGTATCGAACCGACTCCCCACGCCGTGGCAGGAGGCCCCGGAAACGCTGCCGGACAACGCTTCCCGGTCAAGTACTACCTGACCGCGATGTTGTTCATCATCTTCGACATCGAGATCGTGTTCCTGTATCCGTGGGCGGTGCACTTCGACGCGCTGGGCCTGTTCGGCCTGGCCGCGATGGCGCTGTTCATCCTCAACGTCTCCATCGCCTACGCCTACGAATGGCGGCGCGGGGGCCTGAGCTGGGACTGATCCAGCGCCGCACCCCAAGTAGCACAACCACCGAGGCACACCACCAAGCACACGGAACGGCAAACCAGCCTCCGGCCCGCACCGGAGCGAGGGTTTCGAGGACGGAAGCGAGTCGGTCCGAGATGGGTCTGGAAGAGAAACTGCCCAGCGGATTCCTGCTGAGCACGGTCGAACAGTTCGCCGGCTATCTGCGCAAGGGCTCACTGTGGCCCGCGACGTTCGGGCTGGCCTGCTGCGCGATCGAGATGATGGCCACCGGCGCGGGCCGGTTCGACAGCGCCCGATTCGGCATGGAGGTCTTCCGCGCCTCTCCCCGCCAGGCCGATCTGATGATCGTCGCCGGCCGGGTCAGCCAGAAGATGGCGCCGGTCCTGCGGCAGGTCTACGACCAGATGACCGAACCCAAATGGGTTCTGGCCATGGGCGTGTGCGCCTCCTCCGGCGGGATGTTCAACAACTACGCCGTCGTGCAGGGCGTGGATCACGTTGTGCCCGTGGACATCTACCTGCCCGGCTGCCCGCCGCGCCCGGAGATGCTGCTGCACGCGATCCTGACCCTGCACGAGAAGATCCAGCACATGCCCCTCGGGGTCAACCGCGAGGAGGCCGTGCGGGCCGCCGAGGCCGCGGCCCTGGCGGTCACCCCGACCATCCAATTGAAGGGGCTGCTCCGATGACTTTCGACTCTCCCGGCGCCGGCGAGAGCCCGCCGCAGGCCGCGATGAACGAAAACCGTTCCGGCGCAGAACGACCCGATGCCGGTCCGGCCGTCCCGGAGCAAACCGGGCCGGCCGGCGAGGAAGTGATCGGCGTGCGCCGCGGCATGTTCGGTGTCACCGGCAGCGGCGACACCTCCGGCTACGGCCGTCTCATCCGCACCCTGAGCCTGCCCGGCAGCACGCCCCCGCCCTACGGCGGCTACTTCGACGATCTGGTCGACCAGCTGCGAAAGACGTTGTCCGACGAAGGGTTCAGCGCCACGATCGAGAAGGTCGTGGTGTTCCGCGACGAGCTGACCCTGCACGTGCGCCGCGAACATCTGCCCGCCCTCGCCCGTACCCTGCGCGACGCGCAGCCGCTGCGGTTCGAGCTGTGCCTGGGGGTGAGCGGGGCCCACTATCCCGACGACGCCGGGCGCGAGTTGCACGCGGTCTACCACCTGATGTCGATCACCCACAACCGGCGGCTGCGCGTCGAGGTGGCCGCGCCCGACGCCGACCCGCACATCCCCTCGCTGTATGCGGTGTATCCCACCACCGACTGGCACGAGCGGGAGACCTACGACTTCTTCGGCATCCTGTTCGACGGCCACCCCTCGCTGACCCGCATCGAGATGCCCGACGACTGGCACGGACACCCCCAGCGCAAGGATTACCCGCTCGGCGGGATCCCGGTCGAATACAAGGGCGCGCGCATTCCGCCACCCGACGAACGCAGGACGTACAGCTGATGAACGCGACAGACACCGGGCGCGCGGCTGCATCGTCGAAGCCCGACGAGCGGAGGACGCAAAGCTGATGAGCGAGATCGATACCCGGCGCGAACAGCAGCCGGGCGAAACCACCGTCACCGTCGTCGGCCAGGATTGGGACGACGTGCGTGAGGCGCTCGACGGCGCGGCCGAGGAACGCATCGTGGTCAACATGGGTCCGCAGCATCCCTCCACGCACGGCGTACTGCGGCTGATCCTCGAGATCGAGGGCGAGACCGTCACCGAGGCCCGCTGCGGTATCGGCTACCTGCACACCGGCATCGAGAAGAATCTCGAATTCCGCAGCTGGGTGCAGGGAGTCACCTTCGTCACCCGCATGGACTACCTGTCCCCGTTCTTCAACGAAACCGCCTACTGCCTGGCGGTGGAGAAGCTGCTGGGCATCACCGAGGCGATTCCCGAACGCGTCAACGTGATTCGGGTGATGCTCATGGAGCTCAACCGGATCTCCTCGCACCTGGTGGCATTGGCCACCGGCGGGATGGAGCTGGGCGCGCTGACCCCGATGCTGTTCGGATTCCGTGAGCGCGAACTGATCCTGGACATCTTCGAGACCATCACCGGCCTGCGCATGAACCACGCCTACATCCGTCCCGGCGGCCTGGCCCAGGATCTGCCCGAGGACGGGGTGCAAAAGATCCGAGACCTGTTGTCTCTCATGCCGACCCGGCTGCGCGATATGGAGCTGCTGCTCAACCAGAACCCCATCTGGAAGGCCCGCACCCGCGACGTCGGCTATCTCGACCTGGCCGGGTGCATGGCCCTGGGTATCACCGGGCCGATCCTGCGCGCCACCGGCCTGCCGCACGATCTGCGCAAATCCCAGCCGTACTGCGGATACGAGAACTACGAGTTCGACGTCATGACCGACACCGGCAGCGACTGCTACGGCCGCTACCTCATCCGCGTCAACGAGATGCGCGAATCGCTCAAGATCGTCGAACAGTGCCTCGGCAAACTCCGGCCCGGCCCGATCATGGTGGAGGACAAGAAGATCGCTTGGCCCGCGGACCTGGCGCTGGGCCCGGACGGCCTGGGCAATTCCCCGGAGCACATCGGCACCATCATGGGCACCTCGATGGAGGCGCTGATCCACCACTTCAAACTCGTCACCGAGGGGATGCGGGTGCCGCCCGGGCAGGTGTACTGCGCGGTCGAATCCCCGCGCGGCGAACTCGGCGTGCACATGGTCAGCGACGGCGGCACCCGCCCCTACCGGGTGCACTTCCGCGACCCCTCGTTCACGAATCTGCAGGCTGTGGCCGCGATGTGCGAGGGCGGCATGGTCGCCGACGTCATCGCGTCGGTGGCGAGTATCGACCCGGTGATGGGCGGTGTGGACCGATGACCGAGATCATGTTGAAGCTGACCACCCGCCCGATCCCGTATCCGGCCGAGGTGCACGACCGCCTCGCCGCGGACGCCCGCAAGATCCTGGACTGCTATCCGCAGCCGCGCTCGGCGCTGCTGCCGCTGCTGCATCTGGTGCAGAGCGTGGAGGGATATGTCTCGGGCACCGGAATCGGTTTCTGCGCAGAGCAATTGGGCCTGACCGACGCCGAGGTGACCGCGGTGGCCACCTTCTACTCGATGTACCGCAGCACCCCGACCGGGGACTATCACGTCGGGGTGTGCACCAACACGCTGTGCGCGGTGCTCGGCGGCGACGAAATCCTCGCCGCGTTGAAAGACCACCTGGGCATCGGGCACGGCGAGACCACCCCCGACGGCAGCATCACGCTCGAACACATCGAATGCAACGCCGCCTGCGACTACGCGCCGGTGCTGATGGTCAACTGGGAGTTCTTCGACAACCAGACCCCCGAATCCGCCCGCGCCCTTGCCGATTCGCTACGCCGTGGCGAACCGGTGACCGGCACCCGCAGCGGTCTGCCGGTGTGCACGTTCCGTGAGACCGCCCGGGTGCTGGCCGGATTCCCGGACGAACGTCCCGGAGCCACCGACGGCGAACCCGGCGCGCCCACCCTCGCGGGACTGCGCGTCCCACGCGACGCCGATTACACCGAACCGCCTGCGCCCCACCATGAATCGGGCACATCCGAGGGGAGCGACCGGTGAGCCTGACCCCCGTTCTCACCCGCTACTGGGACCAACCGCGCTCCTGGACGATGGACAGCTATCGTCGTCACGACGGCTACCGCGCACTGTCCAAGGCGTTGCGCATGGAACCGGACGAGGTCATCTCCACGGTCAAGGACTCCGGGCTGCGCGGACGCGGCGGCGCCGGATTTCCCACCGGTATGAAATGGGGTTTCATTCCCCAGGAGCGCGGCGACTCCGCACCACAGGGATCGGGTCCGCGGAGTCCCGCCGCCAAACCGCACTACCTGGTGGTCAACGCCGACGAGTCCGAACCCGGCACCTGCAAGGACATCCCGCTGCTGTTGGCCACCCCGCACGCCCTGATCGAAGGGGTGATCATCGCCTCGTACGCGATCCGCGCGGCCCAGGCGTTCATCTACGTGCGTGGCGAGGTCGTGCCGGTGCTGCGCCGGCTACAGGTCGCGGTCGCCGAAGCCTATGCCGCGGACTACCTCGGACACGACATCCTCGGCTCGGGATACGACCTGGACGTGATCGTGCACGCCGGCGCCGGCGCGTACATCTGCGGTGAGGAGACCGCGCTGCTGGATTCGCTCGAGGGCCGGCGCGGCCAGCCCCGGCTGCGCCCGCCGTTCCCGGCCGTCGCGGGCCTGTATGCCTGCCCGACCGTGGTCAACAACGTCGAATCCATCGCCAGCGTGCCCTCGATCATCCACCGCGGCGTCGACTGGTTCCGCGCGATGGGCTCCGAACGCTCCCCCGGATTCACCCTGTACTCGCTGTCCGGGCACGTCACCCGGCCGGGCCAGTACGAGGCGCCCCTGGGAGTAACACTGCGCGAGTTGCTCGGCCACGCCGGGGGCGTGCGCACCGGGCACACCCTGAAATTCTGGACCCCCGGCGGATCGTCCACCCCGCTGTTCACCGCCGAACACCTCGATGTGCCGCTGGACTACGAGAACGTCACCGCGGCCGGATCCATGCTGGGCACCAAGGCATTACAGATCTTCGACGACACCACCTGCGTGGTGCGGGCGGTGCTGCGCTGGACCGAGTTCTACGCGCACGAGTCCTGCGGCAAATGCACACCCTGCCGCGAAGGCACCTACTGGCTGGTGCAACTGCTCGAACGCATCGAAACCGGCCAGGGGAGCGGCGCGGATCTGGACAAGCTGCTCGACATCGCCGACAACATCAACGGCAAGTCGTTCTGCGCGCTCGGTGACGGCGCGGCCAGCCCGATCTTCTCCTCGCTGAAGTACTTCCGTGAGGAATACGAGGAGCACCTGCGCGGCGGCTGCCCGTTCGACCCGGCCCGCAGCACCGCGTGGGCCTCCGCCGACACCGCCATCGCTGAACGAGGAGGCGCGCGATGACCGCCACGGTCCCCACCGACACCAGCGGCGTCACGCCCGCGGACATGGTGAGTCTGACCATCGACGACACCACCGTCAGCGTGCCCGCCGGGACGCTGCTGATCCGCGCCGCCGAACTGATCGGCATCCAGATCCCCCGATTCTGCGATCACCCGCTGCTGGATCCGGTCGGCGCGTGCCGGCAATGCCTCGTGGAGGTCGAAGGACAGCGAAAACCGGTGGCCTCCTGCACGATTCCGGTGACCGAAGGCATGGTCGTGCGCACCCAGCTCAGCTCCCCCGTCGCGCGTAAGTCGCAGGAGGGGGTGATGGAACTGCTGCTGATCAACCATCCGCTGGACTGCCCGGTGTGCGACAAGGGCGGGGAATGCCCGCTGCAGAACCAGGCGATGTCCAGCGGGCGCGCCGAATCGCGCTTCGAAGGCGTCAAACGCACGTATCCCAAACCCATTCCGCTGTCGAGCGCGGTGCTGCTGGATCGCGAGCGGTGTGTGCTGTGCGCGCGCTGCACCCGCTTCTCCCAGCAGGTCGCCGGTGATCCGTTCATCGAGCTGATGGATCGCGGTGCGCTGCAACAGGTCGGCATCGCCGACGGCGAACCGCTGGACTCCTACTTCTCGGGCAACACCGTGCAGATCTGCCCGGTCGGCGCGCTCACCGGAACCACCTACCGGTTCCGGGCCCGGCCCTTCGACCTGGTGTCCAGTCCGGCGGTGTGCGAGCACTGCGCCTCGGGTTGCGCGCAACGCACCGACCATCGCCGCGGCACCGTGCTGCGCCGCCTCGCCGGTGACGATCCGCAGGTGAACGAGGAGTGGAACTGCGACAAGGGCCGTTGGGCGTTCAGCTACGCCACCCAACCCGACCGGCTCACCACACCGCTGGTGCGCGGCTGGGACGGCACCCTCGCACCCGCGTCCTGGTCCGAGGCCCTGGCCCGCGCCGCGGAGGGTTTGGCCTCCGCGCACGGTAACGCCGGTGTGCTGGTCGGCGGCCGCAGCACCCTCGAGGATGCCTACGCGTACGCGAAATTCGCGCGAATCGCGTTGGGCACCAATGACATCGACTTCCGGGCCCGAGCACATTCGGCCGAGGAGGCGCAATTCCTGGCCGCCCGCGTCGCCGGGCAGGGCATGCGCGTGAGCTACGCCGCCCTCGAGGCCGCGCCGATGGTGCTGCTGGCCGGATTCGAACCCGAGGAGGAATCCCCGATGGTGTACGTGCGGCTGCGCAAGGCCGCACGCAAACGCGGCCTGCGCGTCTATTCGCTGGCCGCGTACGCCTCACGCGGGCTCGGGCGCATGGCCGGAACGCTGATCCGCACCGTTCCCGGCGAGGAACCGCATCTGCTCGAGGCGCTGCGCACCGGCGGCGGACCGGCCGGCCTCGACGCCCCACGGGAATTGCTGCGCGCGCCCGGCGCGGTGATCCTGGCCGGGGAACGCCTGGCCACCGTGCCCGGCGCGCTCACCGCCGTCGCGCGGCTGGCCGACGACACCGGCGCGGAACTGGCGTGGGTGCCCCGGCGCGCGGGCGAGCGCGGCGCACTCGAAGCCGGAGCGCTGCCCGATCTACTGCCGGGCGGACGCCCGGTCACCGATTCGCGTGCCCGCCAACAGATCAAGACCGGATGGGACGTCGACGAACTGCCCGTGGCTCCCGGGCGCGACACCGCGGCCATCCTCGCCGACGCCGCCGCACTCGGCGCGCTGGTCGTGGGCGGAGTGGAGGTCGCCGACCTGCCCGACTCCCGCGCGGCGCTCGCGGCCATCGACGCCGCCCGCTTCGTGGTGGCCCTGGAACTGCGCACCAGCGCGATCACCGACCGGGCCGATGTCGTGTTCCCGGTCGCCACCGCCATGGAGAAGGCGGGCACGTTCCTGACCTGGGAGGGCCGCAGCCGCGAATTCGACGCCGCCCTCGCCGATCCCACCGTGCGCCGCCAGGCCGCCCAGCTGGCCGACCACCGCGTGCTGCACGCCCTCGCCGAGGAGATGGGCGTCCGGCTCGGCCTGCCCGATATCGCCTCGGCCCGTGCGGAATTGGCGAATCTCGGCACCTGGGACGGACCGCCGGCCGCGGGACCGGACACGTTGCCCGAACCGGTCCCCGCCCCCAAACCCGGGAGCGCGGTGCTGGCCGGCTGGCGCATGCTGCTGGACGAGGGCCGCATGCAGGACGGTGAGGCGAACCTGGCCGGAACCGCACGGCCACCGGTGCTGCGCCTGTCGCACGACAGCGCGGCCGCGATCGGCGCCAGCACAGGGGATCCGGTACGCGTCAGCACCGATCACGGCCACCTCACCCTGCCCCTGGCAGTCACCGATATGCCCGACCGGGTGGTGTGGCTGCCGCTGAATTCGCCCGGTTCGGCGGTGTACGAACACCTCGCCGTCACCCCGGGGCACCTGGTGCGGATCCGACGGGAGGACCACCGTGAATGACATCGTGAGACCCATACGCGCGCAACGCCTCCCGTCCGCGGCGGCGGATCCGTCCCCGTCGAGCCCGATGCGACCGCGTCCCGGATTCACCGAAACCGGCTCGTCCGCCGAATATTTCGGACCTGCCCCCTACGCGGACGGTGCGATTGCCGAAATATTCAGCCCGACCGTCGAGGAGGTCCGGTCGTGACCGATCTGAATGCCTTCGGGCACGACCCGTGGTGGCTGGTGATCGTGAAATGCCTCGCGATCTTCGTCTTCCTGCTGCTCATCCCGATGCTGGGCGTCTACGTCGAACGCAAGATCGTCGCGTTCATGCAGATGCGCGTCGGGCCGGACCGGGTCGGCCCGCACGGGACCCTGCAATCCATCGCCGACGGGGTCAAGATGCTCCTCAAGGAGGACATCGTCCCGGCGATCGTGGACAAACCGATATTCATTCTGGCGCCGGTTATTTCGCTGATTCCGGCGGTGATGGCGTTCGCGGTGATGCCGTTCGGGCCGCAGGTCTCGATCTTCGGCACCAGCACACCGCTGCAACTGACCGATATGCCCGTCGGGGTGCTGTACATCCTGGCCATGGCCTCCATCGGGGTCTACGGCATCGTGCTGGCCGGATGGGCCTCGGGCTCGACCTATCCGCTGCTGGGCGGGCTGCGCTCGACCGCGCAGGTGATCTCCTACGAGATCGCCATGTCCGCGTGCTTCGCCGCGGTATTCCTGCTGACCGGCACCATGTCGACCTCCGGCATAGTCGCGCACCAGTTCGGCACCTGGAATGTGTTCCTGCTGCTGCCCTCGTTCGTGATCTACGCGGTCTCGATGGTCGGCGAGACCAACCGCGCACCGTTCGACCTGCCCGAGGCCGAGGGCGAGCTGGTCGGCGGCTTCCACACCGAATACTCCTCGCTGAAGTTCGCGATGTTCATGATGGCCGAGTACATCAACATGGGCACCGTCTCGGCGCTGGCCACCACGCTGTTCTTCGGCGGCTGGCACGCGCCGTTCCCGCTGAATCTGTGGGCGGGCGCGAATTCGGGCTGGTGGCCGCTGCTGTGGTTCACCGCGAAGGTGTGGGTGTTCCTGTTCGTGTTCATCTGGCTGCGCGGCACGCTGCCGCGGCTGCGCTACGACCAGTTCATGAATCTGGGCTGGAAGCTGCTGATCCCGGCCTCGCTGCTGTGGGTGATGTGCGTGGCCGTGCTGAAAGTGTTGCAGGACAACGGCTATCACGTGCAAACCGCCGGACTGGTGATCGGCGGCATCGTGCTGACGCTGTTACTGCTCGCGGCGGTGGTGCGCGCCGGGCTGCGCGGCAACGACCGGTCCGCACGCACCGAAACCTCGCCCCCCGCAGGCGAATACGCCGGGTTCCCGGTTCCGCCGATGCCCACGACGCCGCCCCCGCGCGGTCCCAAACCCGGTCTGCTCGAACCGTTCGGCGGATTCGCGGTCACCTTCCTGACCATGTTCAAAAAGCCCAACACCGAGTTCTATCCCGAGGTCAAGGAACCCACCGCACCCCGCTATCACGGCCGGCACCAGCTCAACCGGCACCCCGACGGGCTGGAGAAATGCATCGGCTGCGAACTGTGCGCCTGGGCGTGCCCCGCGGACGCGATCTACGTCGAGGGCGCGGACAACACCGAGACCGAACGCTTCTCCCCCGGCGAACGATACGGCCGTGTCTATCAGATCAACTATTTGCGCTGCATCGGCTGCGGACTGTGCATCGAGGCGTGCCCCACTCGCGCGCTGACCATGACCAACGAATACGAACTCGCCGACGACAACCGCGCCGATCTGATCTACGAGAAGGATCGGCTGCTGGCCCCGCTCGAGCCCGGTATGACCCTCCCGCCGCACGCGATGGTGCCCGGCACCACCGAACAGGACTACTACCTCGGCACCATCGATGTGCTGGGAACCCTTGCCGCGGGCCAGGATCCGAACCAGCCGCCCGAACGCCGCACGGAAGGAGCGTTGCGATGAACCCGGCATCGTGCCCGGATCGGCCCGGCGCACCCTGCACCCGGATCGGGTCGGCCTACCGTGTCCTCGAACCGGTGAGACTTCGCTTCGATCAGCACACCGGTCGTGATTCGATCCCGTCGAGCTTCGGAACCGGTTGCGGCGCTGAGCTTCCCGCAATCGCCCGATGCCCCGGGGACCGCCGCATCCGCACCGCGGCGCACGAGGTCATCGGCATCGAAGGAGGCGTGCGATGACAACCGCTGCGACACACCTGGTTTCGGCCACCCAGCAGATGCCGCTGGCCGCGCACGCGGTGCGCGCCTCCACCGGGGAGGCGGTGCTGTTCTGGGTGCTGGCCGTGGTCGCGGTCGTCGGCGCGGTCGGCATGGTGACCGCACGCAAGGCGGTCCACGCCGCGATGTGCCTGGCCGGCACCATGATCACCCTGTCGGTGTTCTACATCGCCGAGAACGCGCTGTTCCTGGGTGTGGTGCAGATCGTGGTCTACACCGGCGCGGTGATGATGCTGTTCCTGTTCGTGCTGATGCTCGTCGGCGTCGACTCCTCGGAATCGCTGCGCGAGACCCTGCGCGGGCATCGCGTCGCGGTCCTGGTGGTCGGGATCGGCTTCGGGCTGATCCTCATCGCCGCCATCGACCGTGGCGTACGCGATCATTCGGTCGCGCGCCCCGGGCCGGGCTTCGGCCAGGACACCATCGCCGCACTGGCCGAACTGATCTTCGTGCGGTACGTGTGGGCGTTCGAACTCACCGGTGCGCTGCTGATCACCGCCACCATCGGCGCGATGGTGCTCGCGCACCGTGAACGGTTCGGGCCGCGCACCGACCAGCGCGAGATGTCCGAACGCCGTGTGCGCCAAGGGGATCGGGTCACCCCGCTGCCCACCCCGGGCGTCTACGCCAGGCACAACGCGGTCGATGTCCCCGCCCGCCTGCCCGATGGCTCGTTCGCCGAACTGTCGGTCAGCACGATCCTGCGCCACCGCCGCAACCGCGCGAATACCGAAGCCGCGGCCATCGGCGTCGGTCGCGGCGATCCCGACGACAACGTCCACTCCGGAAACGGCGACGGTTCCGGCAACGACGAGCCCACGCACGGCTGAGAAAGAAAGGCTCTGCGGTGAATCCCGACAACTACCTGTATCTCTCGGCACTGCTGTTCACCATCGGCGCTGCCGGAGTCCTGGTGCGGCGCAACGCGATCGTCGTGTTCATGTGCATCGAGCTGATGCTCAACGCGGTGAACCTGGCCTTCGTCACCTTCGCCCGCGAACGCGGCAATGTCGACGGACACGTCTTCGCGTTCTTCACGATGGTCGTGGCCGCGGCCGAGGTCGTCATCGGCCTGGCGATCATCATGACCATCTTCCGCGCCCGCCGCTCGACCTCGGTCGACGACGCCAACCTGCTGAAGTACTGATATGGATACCGCGCAGATGTTGTGGCTGCTGCCGGCGATCCCGCTGGCCGGCGCGGTGATCCTGCTGCTGGCCGGTCGCGTGTGCAACGCGTGGGGGCATTGGCTGGGTGTGCTGGCCGCGCTCGGGTCGTTCGCGATCGCGGTGTGGGCCTTCGTCGATATGCTCGACCGTCCCGAGGCCACCCGAGCGATCGGGCACGACTTGTTCACCTGGGTGCCCGCGGCCGGATTGCAGGTGCACTTCACGCTGCAGCTGGATCAACTCTCGATGTGTTTCGCGTTGTTGATCACCGGCGTCGGATCGCTGATCCACCTGTACTCGGTCGGGTATATGGCGCACGATCCGGGACGTCGGCGATTCTTCGCCTATCTGAATCTGTTCCTGGCCGCGATGCTGGTGCTGGTCATGGCGGGCAATTACCTGGTGCTGTATCTGGGGTGGGAGGGCGTCGGCCTGGCCTCGTACCTGCTGATCGGATTCTGGTACCACAAGCCCAGCGCGGCGACGGCGGCGAAGAAGGCGTTCGTGGTCAACCGGGTCGGCGATATGGGATTGGCGATCGCGCTGTTCGTCATGTTCGCCACCTTCGGCTCGCTGGATTTCGGGCACGTGTTCGCCGGCGCCTCGCACGCGGGCCAGGGCACGCTGACCGCTATCGGGTTGTTGCTGCTGCTGGGTGCGTGCGGTAAGTCCGCGCAGGTGCCGTTGCAGTCCTGGCTCGGGGACGCGATGGAGGGCCCGACCCCGGTCTCGGCGCTGATCCACGCGGCGACCATGGTCACCGCCGGGGTGTACCTGATCGCCCGCTCGCACGCGATCTTCGACCTGGCCCCCGGCGCCCGCGCGGGCGTGCTGATCGTCGGCGCGGTGACGTTGCTGTTCGGCGCGATCATCGGCTGCGCGAAAGACGACATCAAGAAGGCGCTGGCCGCCTCGACCATGAGCCAGATCGGTTACATGGTGCTGGCCGCGGGCCTGGGACCGGCCGGATACGCGGTGGCGATCATGCACCTGCTCACTCACGGGTTCTTCAAGGCCGGATTGTTCCTCGGCGCGGGATCGGTCATGCACGCGATGAACGACGAAACCGATATGCGCCGCTACGGCGGCCTGCGCGCGCTCATGCCGATCACGTTCGTCACCTTCGGCCTGGGCTATCTGGCGATCATCGGGGTGCCGCCGTTTGCCGGATTCTTCTCCAAGGACCGCATCATCGAGGCCGCGTTCGGGTACGGCGGCGCGAGCGGAGTCACCCTCGGCGCCGCGGCGCTGCTGGGTGCGGGGATCACCGCGTTCTACATGACCCGGGTGATGCTGCTGACCTTCTTCGGCACACGCCGCTGGCATCCGGACACCCATCCGCACGAATCCCCCGTTTCGATGACCGGCCCGATGATCGTGCTCGCGCTGGGCTCGGTGTTCTCCGGCTGGATCTTCTGCTACGGGTCCTCGCTGCAGAACTGGCTCGAACCCGTTGTCGGACAGAAACATTCCGAGGGCGGCATGCCCGCCTGGGTGATCACGGTGCTCGCACTGCTGGTCGTTGCGGCCGGTGTGGTGCTCGCCTACCGCCAATACGGACAACGCCCCGTGCCCGAAACCGCACCGGCGCAGGTCACCGCGCTGACCGTGGCCGCGCGCCGCGACCTGTACGGCGACGCGGTCAACGAGGCCGCCTTCATGCGTCCCGGCGCACGGCTGACCCGTTCGCTGGTCTTCCTCGACACCCGCGGCATCGACGGCCTGGTCAACTCCACGGCCACGGTCATCGGCGCCGTCTCCACCCGAATCCGGCGCGTACAAACCGGATTCGTGCGCTCGTACGCGCTGTCCATGTTCACCGGCGCGGCCCTGGTGGTCGCGGCGCTGCTGGTGGTGAGTTTCCTATGAGCGCCCCATCCATGTTCACCGGTGCGGCGTCGGTCGCCGCCGCCCTGCTCACGGTGAGGTCGATGTGAACTATCCCTGGCTGACAACTCTGTGGGTGCTGCCGCTGGCCGGCGCGGTCGTCGTGGTGGCGGTGCCGCGCGCCTGGCGGACCGCGGCGCGGGCGACCGGGCTGGTGGTGGCGGTGGCCACCCTGGCGATCGCGATCGTGATCGCGGCGCGGTTCACCCCCGGCGGGCCGCAGTACCAGATGGTCGAATCACACCGGTGGATACCGGCTTTCGGAGCGGGATACACCCTGGGCATCGACGGGATCGCGCTGGCGCTGATGCTGCTGACCGCGGCGCTGGTGCCGCTGCTGATCCTGGCCGGGTGGCGCGATGAGGACGAGGTCGGCGGCGGCAGGCGCGTCGCGCACATCTATGTGGCGCTGACGCTGGTGGTCGAATCGATGGTGCTGGTGTCCTTCGTCTCGCTGGACATCCTGCTGTTCTACGTCTTCTTCGAGGTCATGCTGATCCCGATGTACTTCCTCATCGGCGGATTCGGCCCGCACGGCGCGGACGCCCAACTGCGCCGGGCCCGCTCGCGCGCGGCGGTGAAATTCCTGCTGTACAACCTGTTCGGCGGATTGATCATGCTCGCCGCGGTGATCGGGCTGTACGTGCTCACCGCGCGGCAGCACCTGGGCGGGAGCAGCGGCACCTTCGACCTGCGGGCCGTGGTGCAGGCCGCGGCGACCGGACACCTGGGCGCCGGGCCTGCGGTGCTCAACGCGCTGTTCCTCGGATTCATGTTCGCCTTCGCGGTCAAGGCCCCGCTGTGGCCGCTGCACACCTGGCTGCCCGGTGCGGCGGTCTCGGCCACCCCCTCCAGCTCGGTACTGATGATGGCGGTGGTGGACAAGGTCGGCACCTTCGGCATGCTGCGGTACTGCCTGCTGCTGTTCCCGCATGCCTCGAAAACCTATGCGCCGCTGATCAGCGTGCTGGCCGTGGTCGGGATCGTGTACGGCGCGATCGTGGCGATCGGGCAACGCGATGTGATGCGCCTGATCGCCTACACCTCCATCTCGCACTTCGGCTTCATCATCCTGGGCATCTTCGCCATGACCAACCAGAGCGGTTCGGGCGCAACCCTTTACATGGTCAATCACGGCATCTCCACCGCGGCGCTGTTCCTGATCGCCGGATTCCTGGTCTCGCGCCGGGGAACTCGCCTCATCGCCGAATTCGGCGGGGTGCAGAAGGTCGCGCCGGTACTGGCCGGGACCTTCCTGATCGCGGGCCTGGCCACGCTGTCGCTGCCGGGCCTGGCGCCGTTCGTCAGCGAATTCCTGGTCCTGGTGGGCACATTCACCCGATACCCGGTCGCGGCGGTCTTCGCGACCAGCGCGCTGGTCCTGGCCGCGCTGTACGTGCTGTGGATGTACCAGCGGATGATGACCGGTCCGGTGAAGGCGGGCAACGAGCGGCTGCGCGATCTGCTGCCGCGCGAACTCGTGGTGGTGGTGCCGCTCATCGCCGCGCTGCTGTTCCTGGGCGCGTATCCGAAACCGCTGCTGGACCGGATCGATCCGGCCGTCGCGGGAACGCTCAGCACGATCGGAGCCCACGATCCCGCACCGGCGGTACCGCAGGCCACCTCCGAGCGCAACGGCTCAGGCGCAACCGCCCGACCGCCCGGGGGCGCGCACGCCGCCACCGCTCCGGCTCCCGCGAACGGAGGTACTCGCCCGTGAATTCCCTTCTCGCCGCATCGGTTCCGGCACCCTCGATCGAATACCGCGACCTGTCACCGATGCTCGTCGTATTCGGCGTCGCCGTCGTGGCGGTACTGGTGGAGGCATTCGCGCCGCGCGCGTGGCGCTACGCGTTGCAACTGCTGCTGGGCGCGGCCGGGCTCGTGGTCGCCCTGGTCCTGGTGATCGGGCTCGCGGGCACGCACAGCACCGCGATGATCGGCGCGGTCGCGATCGACAACGTGACCCTCGTGCTGCAGGGCACCATCCTGGTGACCGCCCTGTTCGGCATGGCGCTGATGGCCGAACGCGGTATCGAACCCCGCCTGGGTCGCGCTACCCGCGAAGGTCCGGGCACCTGGAGCCGCAGCGCCGCCCTGGCCGCCGGGGCCCGCGTGCCGGTCGACGCGTTCACTCCGCAGGCGTCCGCGACGCCGGGCAGTTCGGACGAGATCGCCGCCGCGCGTGCGGGAATCACCACCACCGAGGTGTTCCCGCTCGCCCTGTTCGCCGTCGGCGGGCTCATGTTGTTCCCGGCGTCCAACGATCTGCTGACCGCGTTCGTGGCGCTCGAGGTGCTCTCGCTGCCGCTGTATCTGCTGTGCGGGCTCGCCCGCCGCCGCAGGCTGCTCTCGCAGGAAGCGGCGCTGAAATACTTCCTGCTGGGCGCGTTCTCCTCCGCGTTCTTCCTGTACGGGATGGCGCTGCTGTACGGCTACGCCGGAACCGTCCGGTTCTCCGGCATCGCCGACGCGCTGGGCCGCGACACCGGCTCGAAAACCCTTGCGGTGCTGGGCCTTGCGATGCTCGCGGTCGGACTGCTGTTCAAGATCGGCGCGGTGCCGTTCCAGTCCTGGGTGCCCGATGTGTATCAGGGCGCGCCGACCTCGGTCACCGCGTTCATGGCCGCGGGCACCAAGATCGCGGCCGTCGGTGCGCTGCTGCGCGTGCTGATGGTCGCGGTGCCCGCACTGGGCCAGACGTGGCGGCCGATCCTGGCCGCGGTCGCGGTGGCGACCATGGCGGTCGGCGCGGTCATGGCGATCACCCAGGCCGACGTCAAACGCATGCTCGCCTACTCCTCGGTCGCGCATGCCGGATTCATTCTGGTCGCGCTCGTGGCGGCGAACAGCGAGGGCGTCTCCTCGGTGCTGTTCTATCTGATCGCTTACGGGCTCAGCACAACCGGCGCGTTCGCCGTGGTGACCCTCGTGCGTGATCAGGTCGGCGACGAGGCCACCGCCATGTCGGCGTGGGCCGGACTGGGCCGCCGATCCCCCTGGCTCGCATCGATTTTCGCGTTGTTCCTGCTCTCGTTCGCGGGGATCCCGCTGACCAGCGGATTCGTCAGCAAGTTCGCGGTGTTCCAGGCCGCGGCGACCGGCGGCTACGCGTGGCTGGTCATCGTGGGCGTGGTGTGCAGCGCGATCGCCGCCTACTTCTACATCCGCGTGATCGTGCTGATGTTCTTCACCGACCCGCCCGAGGACGCCCCGCAGATCGTTGGGCCGCCGATCACCAGCACGGTGGTCGCGCTCACCGCCGCGGCGACCCTGGTGCTGGGCATCCTGCCGCAATCCGTTCTCGATATCGCCAATCGCGCAACGGAATTCGTTCGGTGAGCCGCTGGGGTTCGCGCGGTCTCGGCCCACCTCGGGGCCGTGTGAAGGCTGACCAGCCATGCGGTCGGCCTCGCCGGTCGGCGAGATGGTCGTCCGGCAACTCGGACCGACGTGTAGCCCGATGATTCCCGGATTCGGCGATAGCCTTCATGAATGATCAACGGTGCGCACACCATCGTCTACGCGGCCGATCCCGAGGCCGCGCGCGAGTTCTTCCGCGACGTTCTCGGCCTGGCACACGTGGACGCCGGACACGGCTGGCTGATCTTCCGCTCACCTCCGGCCGAGCTGGCGATCCATCCGGCCGAGGCCCCCGACAGCGGACGTTGCGAGCTGTACCTGATGTGCGACGACCTCACGGCGACCGTCGAGGAACTTCGGGCCAAGGGCGTCGAATTCACCGACGGCATCACTCGCGAGCGCTGGGGCCTGCGCACCACGCTCACCGTCCCGGGAGCCGGACCGCTCGGGCTCTATCAGCCGACTCACGAAATCGCCCACAGCATCGAATGATTCGCATCGGACACGTCGGCGGCCGTCCGTCCGGGTCGTCGCCCACCGCCGCCGACCCGCCAGTTTCGACCGGCCATCGCCACTTCGTCCCCTCCCCGGCCGGGCACTACGCTACGGCTGTACGCGGTCTCGGAAGTCGTCGCCGAGGCGCTGCGCGAGACAGCGGGAGTGTCGGTCCCGGTCGAGCTGCGAATCGGGTACTCCGACCGCGCGAGCGTAAGCGATACACCGATCACGACCATCCGGGTCGCTGCGCGGATAGCTGAATATCCGTCCCGAGAAGACAACGTATGTCGTGGTCGCGGTATGGAAGTCGACGTACCACGGCCCCGATTCCAGCGTTTCGGCGAAGGCGGCTGCGAGCCGGTCCGCGGCCGATTCGTCCGCCTCGAAGTCGATCAGCGACCAAGTGACGGGCTGCCCTGGGTTACGGGCAGCCGACTGGATCCGGGAAAGAGCGCTTACCGTGAGGTCGAGGTCTGTCAACGTCACGAGCGGGCGGAAACTTTCGACGACGAGCACGCCGCGCAGACGCCCCGAAACGACTTCGGCCATACCGCCGAGCATGCCGGAACATTCGAGGTCTCGCTGACCGTCGACCAGCCACACCGGCCGTTGGATTTCGGCGATCACTACCGGAACCCCTGGAGGGCAGATCCTCTTGCGCTATTCCTAATTATATTAGGTAGTATCCTACTGTGTGCAGGTTTCGTGATGCGGTGCGCTCGATCCCGCTGCACACGCCCAGCCTCATCGGCTTCCGATCCGAACGAAAGACGCACAGCTGCAATGAGATCCGATACCTTCCACGTGCCCGGTGCGAGCATCTACCACGAGATTCGCGGTGCGGGGCCGCTGCTGCTGGTGTTGCCCGGGGGCGGGGGCGATGCCAATGGAGCCGACGAGATGGCCGACCTGCTCGCACCGCACGTCACCGTCGTCACGATGGATGCGCGTGGGTATTCGCGCAGCACGCTCGACAGCGGGCGGGCAGAACAGCAGTACGTGCGGGTGCAGAGCCAGGATGCGTATCTGCTGTTGCGGCACCTCACCGACGAACCGGCCTATGTCCTCGGCGGCAGCGCCGGCGCCATCGTCGGGCTGGATCTGCTGAGCCGCCATCCCGAGGTGGTTCGCGGCCTGCTCGCCCACGACCCGCCCTGTTTCGCGGTGTTGCCCGACGCCGCCGAACACCGCGCCTTCGTGACCGAAGTCGCGCATCTGGCGCGCACGGCCGGCCTGGCCGCCGCGTCACAGCGATTCCTCGACGGCATCGGCGGCGCGATGGCCCCCTCGCCCGGCCTGGGCGAGCTCACGCCCGCCCAGGCCGCGATGTGGGAGCGGCTGGCCGCCAACGCCGCCGTCATGATGCAGTACGAGTTGTGCGAATTCACCTCGTACATCCCCGATTTCGCGACGCTGGCCACCGTCGCCGACCGGCTCGTCCTCGGCGTGGGCGCGCAGTCGCGCCACCTGCTGCCCTCACGACCGGCCGCGCTCATCGCCGAGCGGCTCGGCATCGAGGTCGCCGAATTTCCGGGCATGCACAACGGCGCACGCACCCACACGCCCGAATTCGCCGCACGGGTGATCGAGGTTCTGGGGATACAGCGATATGCCAGGGGCGGCAGCATCCAATAGGCTACCGGGTGTTCGCGTAGCTACGAGGGAGTTTCACCGATGGACAACCCGCACCCGCCCGGAAACCGGCCCATGTCGGTGGCGCCGGACCCCGGCCGGGGCCGGACGCCGGAACCGGATACACCCCGGGGACGCCGACATTCGCTCGCGGATGTGCTGGCGGCGGTCATGTTGTTGCTCGCGACGCTGACCTATCTGGGCAGGTTGGTGTGGGGACTCTCGCAGCCCGGCTACGAGATTCAGGCCCGCGATTTCGGTTCACTGCTGGCCGCGATCATCGCGATCCCGGCCGGCGTGCTGCTGGTGACCGGGATGAAACCTGCCGTGGGCCGGCTCACCGGCGCACTGGGCGCCGGTGCGATGCTGCTGTTCAACGTGGTGAACCTGGCCGGCGGTTCGGTCGATGACGTGATCGGCAAATACGGCACGTGGGCAGCGATTCCGATCGTGGTGACCACCGCGATCGCGATCGTCGCACTGTATCGGGCCTCGTGGTCGCCCGAGGTGCGGATAGTCGCGGCCGACGCACCGCCGGGTCGCGACGAGGAATTCGCCGCGCGCCGGCGCGAGGACGAGTTCGACGCGCCGCGCTATCCGGACGAGTACCCGGCACGACCTCGTCCCGAGGATCGGCCGCTGCCGTCTCGATCCGCCCCCGCTGCCGAGCAGACCGGCGATGTGATCGGCGCGCCTGCGCCTGCGCTCGAGCCGGCCTTCGCCGAGGTGTCGCCGCCCGAACCGTCCGAGCAGGCCGGTCCCGAGCCCGCGATATCCGGACGCCCGGCCCCCGAGCGTCCGAGAGCCGAAGCGGCGCAGAACTTTTCGACTTCCGATGGTCGTGCGACAACCGAGGGTTCGTCGTTGAAACTGCCGGAGATGTCGCTGCCCGAGCCGGGACCGGCCGAGGCGTTCGCGCCCGAATCACCGCTGCCACCGCAGGATCGCGAATCCGGGTTCGCCGCGTCCGGACCGGCCGGATCCGCACCGCATCCGCAGCAGTCCGCACCGGCCGGTGCGCCACGTCCGGCAGCGCCGGAATCCTATGTGCCCGAACGGCTCGCATCACAACCCGCCGCATCCGACTCCGCCGCGAGCGGTCCGGTGCCTCCGCAGCAGGGCCGGAGCGTCGCGCAGACTCCGGCCACCGAGCCGTTCGCACAACCGGATCCGGCGTTGTTGCACGCGGCGACCGACGGCATTCCCGCTGTGCCGCCGGTTGATCCGCCGACAGCGGTGCTGCCGCGCCCGGACTTCACAGCGAATCCACAGCAAGCCCGACCGCCGGTGATCGAACCACCGCGGCCCGGACCGGTCACCGGCGCGCCGCCCGCCGGGCCCGGGACCGCCGAACCGGATCGGCAGGACGGGTTCCGCACGCCGCCACCGTTCCCCCCTCCGGGCGGCGAGCCGCCGCAGCCCGGCCACGTCATCGCGCCGAACGGTCCGTCGCCCGAGACCGCCCCGCTGAACATGGGGCGTCCGGGCACACCGCAACCGCCTCGTTCGGAAGTCCCATCCGGCCGGCCCCGCAACGGTTTCGCGGACACCCCCGCCCCGTATCAGGGAAACCCGCAGCCGGGCAATCCGCCGCAGGGCAACGGTCCGGTCCATCAACCGTTCGGGCCGCCGCAGAACACGCCGTACCCGCCCGGCGACGCGCCGCAGAACTCACTTCGGCTGCCGGGCATCGAGCCCGGACCGGACCGGACCGCGCCGCCTCAGCCGGTGCTGCGGCGGCCCGGGGGGTTTCTGGCCCCGCCGCCGGTCGAGCCGGAGCCGGCCCCCGGGTGGTCGCCGCCGAACCCTGTGCAGCCGCACCCGGACGGCGGACGTCCGCAACTGCACGACGTCTCGGCCTCGGAACGTCCCGGCCCGCACGATCCACAGCCGGCGCACGCCGAGGAGGAAGCGCAACCGCCGGTGTATCTCGATCATCGGCAGTCGCCGCCCAAACGCCTCGCGCCCCCGCCGTGGGCGCAGGAACAGTAATCCGGCGTTCCCCCTCCGAACTCCGCTCTGCCCCGTGGTAGTGCTGCCGGACGTGCCCGAAACCTCTAGGCTGATCGTCATCTGATTCGGCATTTGTGCACGACAGCAAGGAGTTTCAGCGATGGCCAACCCGTATCAACCCGGCCCGGCGCCGATGCCGTCGCCACCGTCCCAGGGTTACGGGTGGCCCGCTCAGCCGGGTATGCCTGTGGGACAGCCGAATTCACCATATCCGGTGCAGCGTCCGGCGGGCTCGGGCTCGCGCAATGTGCTGACTCTGGTGGCCGCTGGGCTGGTGATGCTGGCTCTGGTCATCGGAATCGTTCGTCTGTCCATCGCCGAGGGCGGCGACTGGGTGACCGACTGGTATGTACTGACCTGGGTTGTCCTCGTCGCAACGGCGGTAACCGGCGCGGTCCTGGCGGCTGTCAACCGCAATCCGGCGGCGGCGCAACTCACCGTCGCAATCTCGGCCGGTATGGCGTTCATCGGTCCGTTCAGCACGGTCGTCCTCGGCCCGTCCCAATACGAGGGCGTATCGCGTTTCTGGCTGGCAGTCCCCGCCGCACTGTTGTCTCTGGCCGCGATGGTTCTGCTGTACTTGGCTTCTCGCTCGAAGGCTGCGCAGTCGCCGTCCCGGCCTGCCGCTCCCGCACAACCGGGATGGCCACAGCAGCAACCCGCTCTCGGACAGGCACCGCAGTGGCCGCAGGCTGCGGTGCAGAACCCGCAGCCTCCCATCGGATTTCCCGCACCGCAGCATCCGGCCGGATACGCCCCACCGCCCGTGTACCAGCCCGCCGGTTACCCTCAGCCCGGGTTCGCGCCGCAGCCGCAACAATCGGTTCCCCAGCAGCCGCTGTACTCCTCGCCGCCCCCGCAACAGCCCACGTTCGGAGCGCCGGTGCCGAGTGCGGACCCGACCGTCCTGCGGCAGCCTTCCGGCCCGGCCGAGCCCCAGAGCCCGAATCCCCAGCCGCCCAACCCGTTCGGACAGGGCCAGGATTCCGGCGGTCAGGCCACGGTCCTGCAGCGCCCCGGTGGATTCGGCGCTCCCCCGACCTCCGAGACGCCATCGGCCGCCGCGCAGCAGCCGGACTCGGCGGGCAGGCCTGCCGGCGCACCACAGCCGAGCAGCGCGCCGGACGCATCCTCGGCGAACCAGAACCCGTTCCAGGCAGGGCCGGGGCAACCCGGGATTCCCACGCCCACACCGCAGCCCGCGTCCGAACTTCAGCAGCAACCGCCCGCACAGTGATGTTCCTCCGGCAGGCTGCCGAACATGCTGGAACACAGAAGGTTCGGCAGCCGGTTCGGGTGCGGCGCGCGTCCTGTGTGCGCTGATCCCCCGACGTACCTGCCCGCGCCTCCCCGGATCGGCTATGGTCGGTTCGACCACACACAGGGCGAGTTCGAGGTGCGGATATGTCTCTGTCCGAAGCGTTTACCGCACTGGGTGCCGCAGCGCTTCGCACCCGGTGGGTGGTGCGCGCCCCGATCCGGCTCTACCGCGCCGGATTCGGATTCCTGTTCGGTTCGCGCATGCTCATGATCGAGCACATCGGCCGCCGCAGCGGGCGGCGGCGGTACGTGGTGCTCGAGGTCGTCGACCACCCGACGCCGGATCAGTACGTCATCGTGTCGGGCTTCGGGCGAAACGCGCAGTGGTACCGCAATATCCAGGCGCACCCGGGTGTGCGCGTCTGGGTCGGCGGCCGCCGCGCGATTCCCGGCACCGCGACCGCGATGACGGATCAGGAGTCGGCCACTGCCCTCGACCACTACATCGAGGAACATCCCCGCGCCTGGAAGAATCTGCGCGCCACCATCGAACGCGCGACCGCCGCGCCGGTCGACACCCTCCCGATGGTCCGCGTGCACGTGCCCGCGCACTGACCGAACATGCCGGTCGGACGTCCTGCCGGGCGAACATGGCTCGGGCTCAGTCCACCGCCACCTTCATCTGGGGCATCGTCTGCGACGAACCTGCGGCACAAGGCGGATGACGAGATCGGTGCTTCTCGGCCAGGCCTCCGCACCGGCGCCGCCCGCACCTGTCCCAAGACCGGTCCCGTCGCGTTCAGCGGAGTCCGCTCAGCGCTGTCGCAGATAATTCGTGGAGTCGCCGCACTCGGAAAAGCCGCCTGTCCGGAGTAACTCCACAGCACGAGCCCCCGGTTCCGGCGACGGCTCGGTGCCGAATGTTCTCGGCTATGTTGCTGCGCAGCATATTTCGTGTCACCGGGAGATGCGGCCACGGGTCAATGGCACGAACAACGCCAGCGCGATCACCTGGGTGGCGATCGTGAACACGACGACCCCGGTGACCGAGTGGGCGTAGAGCACGCCGATCAGGGTGGACCCGGCCAGCCACGCGAGCCCGTAGACAGCGGTGAAGACCCCGTACCCGGTGCCCCGCCGGTGCACGGGCACCAGGTCGGCGACCGCGGCGCGCAGGGTCGATTCGTGGATGCCCATCGCCACACCCCACACGACCGCGCCTGCCCATACCGAAGCCGGTGCCGTGGAGAACGACAGCAGCGGCACCACCGCTGACAGCGGCAGTGCGATCACCAGGCCCCGCAATCCGATCCGGTCGTAGAGCCAACCCGACCCGAGGGCGGCCAGCGCGGCGGCGCCCATGGCCGCGGCGTAGGTGACCGGGATCAGCCCGTCGGGCAGCACGTGGCGGGACTGCATGTGGAAGGAGAGCACCCCGAACGTGGCGAACCCCGCCATCGAGACCGCGGTGAACGCCGCGTACAACCAGAACCGTCCCGGCAGCCGGGCATCGATGCCCGGCACGGCGCCGCCGCTGCGGTGGGACGATTTTTCGTAGCCGGCCGGCCGGGGAACGGCACGGCGTAACCAAGCCAGGGTGAGCATGGCCAGCGCGCCGGGAATGGCCAGAACCGCGAATCCGGCCCGATATCCGGAGATCGCGATCATGGCCGCGACCAGCAGTGGCCCCAGCAGGGCGCCGGACTGGTCCAGGGCCTCGTGCACCGCGAACGCCTGTCCGCGGCCGAGTCCGGCGCTGCTGGCCTGGGCCAGCATGGTGTCCCGGGCCGGGGTGCGTATCGCCTTGCCGAACCGCTCGGTGATCACCAATCCCGCAGCGGGCCACAGCCATGTGGTCAATCCCATCAACGGCACCGACACCACCGTCAGCGCGTACCCGGTGATCGACAGCGCCCACCGCCGGCCGGTGCGGTCCGACAACGGCCCGGTGAACAGCCGGAATACCAGCGCGACGGCTTCACCCGCACCGGTGACGAACCCGACCAGCGCCGCCGACGCCCCCAGTGTCGCCAGATAGGGGCCGGTGATCGCGCGTGCGCCCTCGTAGACGAAGTCGGCGAACATGCTCACCACGCCGAAGGCCATCACGAACCGCAACGGCGACAACCGATTCGGGCCCGACCCTTCGCCTACCTGCCGCTCGGTTGGATTATCGGTCGTCATCATCTGAGCATAACGATCGTTATAAATATAGGATCAAGGCTGATCCGGCTCGGCCGCACATACCCGTTCGGGGAACCTTTCCAGTGCCGCGACGCACTCAGCGAGCGCCTCCTCCGCCGCGGACCCTCCGGCCGCAGCGAGCCGGTCGCGGGCGCGGATCTTGCCGAACCAGGCCCGCAGCATGGTCAGCTCCTCGTCGTTTTCCACCAACTCGGCATAGGTGAACTTCTCCGCCGCGGTCTCCCTCCCGATCTCGGCCGGGAAGTCCCGGCATCGAGAGACGACGACTTCCGTATATTCCTCATCGCGGGCCGCGTTCACCGCCGCGACGATCTCCTCCTGTCCCGCCGGCGCGTCCGCGCGCAAGAGTTGCCCGCTGCCGCCTATCTCGCGAATATCGTTGCGCAGCAACCGCAATGCCCGCATACGCGCTCAGCGCCGCCGCGGGCAGCACCGCCACCGAGTTCTGCAGTTACACCGCGCCCAGCCCTGTCAGCCGCTGCCACACCGCCGCCCGCAGTCCCGTCGGCTCCCGATACACCAGCAGCAACCACTCGATCTCATCCGCCATCACCGACAGTCTGTCCACCCGCCGCCGGCAAACCCCGGCCAGTGGAACATCGCTGAACGCGGCTTCGTCGTCACCGGACTCCGCGGCCGGGTCCGAAGTACCGCACTTCGCGGGCGGTCTGCGTCGTGCGCGGCCATCCTGCGGCTCGGGTGGTCGTAGTCGCTCTCATCCGCGAGGATGAGCCGCCTCCCCCGGCATGGTCCTGCGGTCGCATCACGGATGTGTGTGCCGGGTGATGTGCCCGGCTGCCCGAGCCGGGCAGGATCGGGCAGGAGGAGTTCGCGCGAGGGAGGTTCGGCGGTGCAGCTCACAGTGCGGTCCGAGACCCGTGCCCCGGCGGTGCCCGCGTTCGCCGGATGGGCGGTCGGCGCGGTCGCGGGGGTTGTTGGTGTGGTTCATCTGGTGTGCAGTGTGCGCGGCGGTTACTGGTTCGACGAGGCGTACATGGTGGCGATCGGCCGGTCCCACCTGGCGTGGGGGTCGGCCGACCAGCCGCCGCTGGTTCCGGCGCTGGCGGGTGCGCTGGATCGGCTGACACCGGGTTCGCTTGTGCTGCTGCGGATTCCGGCTGTGCTGGCCACCACGGCGGCGGTGCTTCTCGCGGCGCTGATCGCGCGGGAATTCGGCGGCGACCGGCGCGCGCAACTGCTCACCGCCGGGGCGCAGGCGACCGCGCTGTGGGCGAATCTGGTCGGGCATTGGCTCACCCCGTACACACTCGAACCGGTCCAGTGGCTGACGCTGACCTGGCTGCTGGTGCGGTGGGTGCGGGTTCGCCGGGATCGGTTGCTGCTGCTGGTCGGCGTGGTCGCCGGTGTGGCCGCGGAGACGAAGTTCCAGGTGCTGCTGCTGTGCGCGGTACTGCTGGCCGCAGCGGCGATATTCGGGCCACGTGAGCTGCTGCGCCGCCCCCTGCTGTGGGCCGGGGCGGGAATCGCGGTGCTGCTCGCCGCGCCGACGCTGCTGTGGCAGGCGCACAACGGCTGGCCGCAGTTGCGGATGGGTTCGGTGGTGGCCTCGGAGGCCGAGGCGCTGTACGGGGGACGTCCGGGCGTGACGTTGTCGCTGATCGCGGTGGGCGGTGTGGCCGGAACGGCGTTGTCGCTGTACGGATTGTGGCGGCTGTTGCGGGCTCCGGAACAGCGTCCGTATCGTTTCCTGGGAGTCGCGGCGATCGTGCTGTTCGTTTTCTTCGTCGTCACGGTCGGGCGCCCGTACTACCTCGACGGCATCTACGCGCCGCTGTGCGCGGCGGGCGCGCTCGGATTCCAGCGGCGCCGACTGGCCGGCGGCCGCTGGGGATGGGTAGCGTGGCCCACGTACGCGCTCAGCGCCGCCGCGGCCGCGGGTATCGTGGCGATCTCCGGTTCGGCCGCCGAACCTGGTGCGGCACAGACGATTGCGCAGCGAGCCGCGAAGTCCTATCACGATCTGCCCGAGCAGGATCGCCGGGACACGATCATCATGGGGCAGTCGTACATCGTCGCCGCCTATATCGATGTGTACGCCCGCGCCGGGCTGCCTCCCGCGTACAGCAGCAACCGCGCGTACGGATACTTCCCCGCCCCACCGGATTCCGTGCGCAGCGTGCTGTACGTCGGGTCGGACATCGACGAGTTGCGGGGCCGCTTCGACCAGTGCCGCACCATGATCGGCGATGATTCGAGTCAGAAGGTGTGGTGGTGCACGGGGCCGCACGAGTCGTGGTCCGAGATGTGGCCGCGGCTACGGCATTTGAGCATGACCTGATCCCGCTGTGCTACCAGTACCGATATTGCTCTCCGTCGACGGCGGTGAGCAACAGTGCGTCGGCGGAGTCGATGTCGTCCTGCCGCAGCGGAATGTGGCCGGGCACAAGGGGTTCGGTGGCCGCGAGCGGACCGGTGAGCGCGGCTCGCAGGGCCGCTGCCGGGAACAGGACGCGCCGGGTGGTGTCCGTCGCGGGTACGCCCTGCAGCGTGTCCGGTTCGCCGGGACGGGCGGCATCGGTGGTCACGACCAGATAGCGGTCACCGAGCACCGACCCGACCAGGGCGCCCGCGCTGCCCCAGCTCACCCCGTCCCCCTCCGTGGACATCAGGGACCGCGCCCGCTGCAGATGCGCGTTGTGCGCGAAGACCAGGCTCGGGCCGCGACGGTGTTCCGCGGCCAGGATCGCGAACAGGTTCTCCGCCATCATCTCCGCGCGCACGCTGCCCAGGTTCGCGATGCGATCGGCTGCGGGAGTGGCCATCACCGCGTGATAGCGCAGCAGCCCCAGCGCGGCGCGGGCGTGCGCCGCGGCCCGCTCGTGTTCTCGCGGATCGGCGGCACGCAGGCTCGGCGCTGCCCTGCGCAGTGCGCTGAGAAGGTCGTCCGCGACGACGCGCAGGGCGCGGGCCCGCGCGCAATCGCCGATCGATGCGGCCGGATCGAACATGGCCGCTTCGGCGGACCAGTCGGCGTCCGGGCCGGCCAGTTCGTCGAGCCGCCGCGCCGAGGCGGGTCGCAGCGCCTCGGGCAGATGGTCGCGGACCACGCACAGCGCGCGGCGCGGGCTCGGGGCGGCGGAGAATTCCACCGGCGCGTCGAAGCCGTGGAACCGCACCCGGTCGCGCGGCGCACGAGTGACATTGTGCGTTCGAAGCCACCGCAGCAGTTCACGATTGCCCGGAATGCCGCCGAATCCGTGGCTGAACCCGGTGGCCAGGACGGTATCGATATCGACGTCCGCGCCGTCGACGTAATCCTGGACCATCGAGGCGGCCAGCACGTCGGTCTCGAGTGCGATCGAGCGATATCCCCGTTCGACCAGATGCGCCAGGACCTCGTTGCGCAGCAACGGGAATGCCGCTACGCCGTGCACCGGCTCGCCCAGGGCGAACAGCGCGGGCGGTTCGGCTCTTGTGCCGAGCAGCTCGTCCAGGGCGCGGCCCAGACTCGCCGAATCGTCCAGTGGGCGGCCGATCGTGCGAAGTGCGGCGGCTGTGGACATGACAATCCCCTTTCCGGAAGCCTTCCCCTGTGACGATATCGTTGAAGAATCGGGTGAGATTTCGATGAACTCCACCTGGTTATTTCGAGGAAAAACTTCAATCGGAGGTGCATGCTGCGACCCGTCGACCTGGCCCGCGAACACGGATTGTCCGCACAGGCGATCCGCAATTACGACGAGGCGGGAATCCTGCCGGTGGCCGGACGCAGCCCGTCGGGCCATCGCCGCTACACCCCGATACACGCGCAGGCGCTGCGCGCATTTCTGGCCCTGCGCCGCGGTCACGGACATCAACAGGCGGCGGAGATCATGTGCGCGGTCAACGAGGGTCGCCTCGAATCCGCTTACCGGCTCATCGATTCCGCGCATGCGGCGCTGATCGCCGAACGCGAGACCCGCACCGAGGTCGCTTCGGCTCTGACCGCACTGTCCGGCACGGCACCGGTTCCGCTGCGGGGACAGCCGCTGACCGTCGGCGAACTCGCTCGCCGGCTGGGCCTGCACCCGGCCACGCTGCGCACCTGGGAATCGCACGGCATCGTTCGCCCGGACCGCGATCCGGCGACGGGGTATCGGCGGTACGGTTCGGACTGTGTGCGCGATGCGCAGATCGCACGGGAATTGCGTCGCGGCGGATATCCGCTGCCCCAGGTCGCGCGGTTCCTGGACTCGCTGCGCGACGCCGGTGGCGCCGCGCCGCTGAGCGCATTCCTCGACTCCTGGCAGGAGCGGCTGACCGCCCGCGCCCGCGCGTTGCTGGCCGGTGCGGCCCAGCTCGATGCCTACCTCGCACACGACGGCTTGACCTTCACACTGTGACAAGGACTCCAATGGTCGGCGAAGGAGGTGGTTGTCGTGACTACGACCATCCACGGCGAGCCGGACGCTCGCCTCATCGCTGCCCTCTCCCACGCCGAGTCCTCGGTGCGGCTGCGCGCGGCGCTGGCCGCGGGGACGCCGGGTGATCCGCGCCTGGTGCGAATCCTCATCGCGCGGTGCGCGATCGAACCTGATTTCTTCGTCCGGGACATGCTGACCTGGGCGTTGTGCCGGTTGCCTGCGGAGGTCGCGCTGCCGGGACTGATCGCCGAACTCGGGTCCGCCACGGCTCAGGCGCGCAGTCAGGCGCTGCACACCCTGTCCAAGATCGGGGACCGCGGCGCCTGGACCGCGGTGTCGGGCCTGCTGCACGACGCGGACGACGAGGTCGCTCTGAGCGCGTGGCGCGCGGCGGTGGTTCTCGTTCCGCCAGGGTCGGAGGGTGCGCTCGCCGCGGATCTGGCCACGGCGCTGGGACGGGGTGAGCCGCCGGTGCAATTGGGGCTGAGCCGTGCGCTCGCCGCACTCGGGGAGCACGCGACGGCGGTTCTGGCCGCCGCCGCACGACATGCCGACCCCAGGGTTCGCGCGCACGCGCAGGCCACCGACCGGTTGCGCCGCGATCCCGACAGCGGGTTCGCGCCCGCGCTGGAGCTGGCCAGACGGGTGTCCGTAACCGGTTCGGGCGCATAGGCTTTCGATGTTCGGGAGAGGCGATGGGATGTTGATCGGTGAGGTGTCGCGGCAATCGGGTATCAGCACGCGCATGCTGCGTCATTACGACGCAGTGGGTCTGGTGAGCCCGACCGGCCGTACCGTCGGCGGTTACCGCGAATACTCCGCCGATGATCTGCGTCGCCTCTTCCACGTCGAATGTCTACGCACGCTTGGGCTTTCGCTGCACGAGGCCAAACGCGCGCTGGACGAGCCCGATTTCGCGCCGGCCGCGCTGGTCGGCGAGCTGATCGAGCACACCCGGGCCCGGATCGCCACCGAGCAGGAGCTGCTGCGCAACCTCGAGCGCGTCGATGCCGCGGCCCCGACGCAGTGGGACCAGGTCACGACCATCGTCGCGCTGCTGCGCGGGCTGGAATCGGAATCCGGCAACCACCGCCAGCAGGCCGTGCTGTCCCAGTACGAGGACGCGGCGCTGCCGATGGCCGCGGTGGCGCAGGCGGCGTTGTCGGAGGAGGACCCGAATGTGGCCGGGGCGCTGCGCTGGTCGCTGGCCCGGGCCGCCGGCGCCGGATTGCGCGAGCTGTCCGCGGGTTTGGATGCGCGGCAGATCGAGACCCGCCGCCGCGCGGTCCTGGCGATCGCGGCGGTGCCCACCGCAGAGGCGACCACGTTGCTGCGGCGAGCTCTGCACGACGCCGATGCGGCGGTCCGCGAACGCGCCGCGCTGGCGTTGGGTTCGAGGCAGGTCAGCGAGGCGATTCCGGTACTGCTCGCGATGGTCGTCGCGGGTCGTTCCGATGTCGAGGCGGCCGAGGTGCTGGGGTCGCTCGCCCGTGCCACGTCTCGCGTGGAGGATCTCGTGCGGGATATGCGGGCCGAACTCGACCGCACCGCGGACCCCGCGGCGCGTCTGCGAATCACGCAGGCGCTGGCCGAGATTCCGGGCGACGCGGCCCGGGCGGCACTGACCGGCCTCGCCACCGACAGCGATCGCACGGTCGCGGCGACCGCTGTGGCAATCACTCGTGCCCGCGCCCGCCGCCGCGGCAAGGGCTGACGCACACAGCGCCGGCACCGGTTCGGATCAGGACCGGGCCGGCGGGGCGGACGCGACGAGCGCGGCGGTCAGCCACGGGCGCAGCACCGTATCGATCTGTTCCTCGGAAATGTCCTCCAGCGCATCGAGTTCCAGGAAGTGCCGGGCGATGGTCAGGCCCAGGATGCTGCTCACGGTCAGGGCCGCGCGCAGTTCGGCGTCGGGGCGGTCGTCGGCGCGGGCGAGGTTCTGCACGCGCTCGTCGAGGAAATTGCGCATCGCGGCCGTCGCCTCGGGTGCGGTCAGCATCGAACGCACCAGCGCACGCGCCTCGGGCGGCGGGGTGTTCAGCCGGACGCCGAGGATGTCGAACAGATGCTCGGCCACGTCCTGAGCGGTGCTGGCGGCATCCAGGTCGTCGGTGTCGCCGCGGTGCAGTTGGGTGGCGACCGCGAACAGGCCCATCTTCGAGCCGTAGTGCTGCAGAACCAGGGACGGGTCGACCCCAGCGCGCTGGGCCACACCGCGCACGGTGGCACGCTCGAGTCCGTATTCGCCGAATTCGGCCTGTGCGGCGCTGAGAATGCGCTGCGCGGTGGCCGCACGCCGGGCCGCGCGTGTCGTCGGTTCGTCCACCTCGTCACTCTACATGCGTTGAGCGAATCTGTTAGGCTCGCTCAACAAGCGATGAGTGAAGGAGTGCGATGAGAGTCGTCACCATCGAGGAGCACTGGACCACGGAGAGTATCGATCGGGCCGTACGAGCCCGCGGACTCGATCCGAGCGTGGTTCTCAACGACCGGGGCGATATTCCCGAGCGACTGTTCGACCTGGGCCCGGACCGGATCGCGGCGATGGACGCCGCGGGAGTGGATCTGCAGATCATCTCCCTGGCCCCGCCTGGAACCTATGGCCTGCCGCCGAACGAGGCCGTGGCGCTGTGCCGCGAGGCCAACGACCGTGCCGCCGACGCGGTCGGCCGTCATCCGGACCGATTCCGCGCGATGACGACGTTGCCGATGTCCGATCCGGCCGCCGCGGCCGCGGAACTCGAACGCACCGCGACCTCGGCCGCGCACGTGGGAATCATGGCCTACGGCCGCTGCGGCGACCGTCCGCTGGACGATCCCGCCTACGACGAGGTGCTCGCCGCCGCGGCCGCCCGCGCGCGCCCGCTGTTCATCCATCCGCAGATCCCGCCCGATGCGGTGCGCGAGGCGTCCTATCGCGGCCTGGGCGAGACGCTCGATCTGGCGCTGGCGACCTTCGGCTGGGGCTGGCATGCCGAGGCCGGGCTCGCGGCATTGCGACTGATCCTCAGCGGCGCGTTCGACCGCCACCCGGATCTGCGAATCGTGTTGGGGCACTGGGGTGAGATGCTGCTGTTCTGGCTCGACCGGGTGGACAGCCTCTCGAATGTCGCCACCCATCTGGATCGCCGGGTCGCGGACTACGTCCGCACGAACGTGCATATCGCGACCAGCGGCATGCTGACCCCGCACCTGCTGCGCCACGCCCTGGACTTCACCACCGCCGACCGCATCCTGCTGTCCGGCGACTATCCCTTCCACCGCCTCGGGCCCACGGCTGTCCGGCAGTTCCTGGACACCGTCCCCGATACCGAGGATCGCCGAAAGATCGCCCACGCCAACGCCGATGCGCTCTACGGCCTCGCCACCGTATCCAACCGGCCCGGTGACGCAGAGGAGCGACGTTGACCGAGACCTCGCCGCATACGACCGTTCTGCTCATCGGAGCCTCCCGCGGTCTGGGCCATGCGATCGCCGCGCACTACCTGGACCGGGGCTCGCGCGTGGTGGCGACCGTGCGCGGCACCGGCCGTACCGCGCTGCACGAGCTGCGCGATGCCGCCGGCGGGCGGCTCGAGATCGAACACCTCGACATCACGGTTCCCGAACAGATCCATGCCCTGCGAAATCGCTTGGGGCAACGCCGTTTCGATCTGCTGTTCGTCAACGCGGGCGTCACCAACGCCCCCGAGGAGACCACTGCGGATGTCACGACCGAGGAGTTCACCCGCCTGATGCTCACCAACGCGCTGAGCCCGATGCGCGTGCTGGAGATTCTCGGTGACCTGGTCCCGCCGCAGGGCACTCTCGCGGTCATGTCCTCGGGCCAGGGCAGTATCGCGAACAACGAACGCGGCGGTTTCGAGATCTACCGCGCCAGCAAATCCGCACTGAACCAGCTGATGCGCAGTTACGCCGCCCGCCACGGCGACGACCCGCGCACCCTGCTGCTGATGGCGCCGGGCTGGGTGCGGACCGAACTCGGCGGCCCCGGCGCACGCCTGACCATCGGGGAAAGTATCCCGAACCTGGTCAGCACCATCGACGCGCAATACGGCAACGGCGGGCTCCAGTTCCTGGACTACCTCGGGCGCACCGTCGCCTGGTGAGCGCGCGACGCGGGAAACCGGTCCGCTTTGCCGACATGCCGAGCGCCGATGCGCGCACGGGATCCGGCCGGACGGCTGCCCGCGTCGCCTCGCTCGACCACCGGTGGCAGTGGAAGCCGCGAACCCACCCCACCGGAGCCCGATAGCGCAGCCAGGCCGGGGCCACACCGCAATAGCTAAGGCACCCAGCCTGTTTCAGCGGGCGAGGATCCGGGTCAGCATCCGGGAGAGCTGGTGCGCGGGTGCGGGTGGGGTGGTGGGGATGCGGGCCGCGATGATCTGGTCGGGGCGGACCAGCAGTGCCCCGTCCGGTTGAATCCCCACTGCTTCGGACCAGGTGCGGACCTCGTTGTGCGGCAAGGGAATCACATGGGCGTCGAGTCGGAGGCCCAAGCGGTCCGCGGCGTCGGAGGCCGCGGCGATCCAGCGGTGGGTGGTGGCCAGAATGGTGCAGTGTGCGCCGATCAGGTCCAGGGTGGAGGCGCCACCGGGCAGGCGATGATGCGGCAGGCGCGAGCCGGGCGTGCCGTCCAGATCGGCGAATACATCCTCGGTGGAAGGCAATTCGGGCTGCGGATCGATCACCGCGGCCGAGTCGTAGCGGTAGCCCAGGTGCACCACGGGTGCGTGCAGCGCCCCGGCCGCCGCACGGCGTTCGGCGGCGGCGGGGTCCCAGTGCAACGCCGGGTCGGCGAGCCGGATCATGGCTTGGGCCAGAGTCATCGCCGCGACGGGCCGGCGTTCGGCCTCGTAGGTGTCCAGGAGGGCGGGCCCGGCGTCCCCGCGCAGCACCGCGGCCAGTTTCCAGGCCAGATTGTGCGCATCGGCCATGCCGGTGTTCAGGCCGAACGCACCGATCGGCGGGACGGTGTGCGCGGCATCGCCGACGAGAAACACCCGGTCGAGCCCGAACCGGTCGGCGAGACAGGCGCGCGGCCGCCACGGCAGCACGCTGACGATCTCCATCCGCAGCGTCGCGTCACCCACCGCCGCGCGAATCAGCTCACCACACCGCTCGGCGGTGAAATGCGTTGCCACATCGGATATTCCGTCGGCGCTGGCATGGAATATCCATTCCTTCTCCCCATCGACGGTCACCAGCAATCCGGGTGCGTCGGGGTTGGTGATGGTGCAGTTCACGAAATGACGGTCGCCGGTGTACGGGGTCAGATCGGCGCGGAACAGGATGCTCACGGTCGGCTCACCCAGCGCCCCGGGTCCGCCGACGCCGATGCCCAGGCCCTCGCGCACGGTACTGCGTACCCCGTCGGCGGCGATCAGGTAGTCCGCGGTAATGCTCTCGCCGGTGTCGAGAGTGACCGCCACTCCCCCGGATTCGATCGCGCATTCGCGCACCCGCGCCGAGAACCGCACGCGCGCACCGCCTTCGCGGGCCGCGGGAAGCAGGACCGAGTCCAGGCGATGCTGCGGGCATACCCCGCGCACCCGCGCCGGACCGTAATCATCCAGGCGCCCAGCGGTTCCCACGATCATTCCGGGCGTATGACCGGACAGATCCGCCGAGGCGAGTGTGTGCATCGACATCTTGACCGCCCCGCCCGCGGACATGTCGACCGCCACGTCGTCCACCGCGCGCTCGAGTCCGGCCTGCCGGAGAAATTCCAGTGTGCGCGGCCCGAGGCCGGTCGCCCGCGGATGTACCGAGATCCCGGGCTGCTGTTCGAGCACCAGCGGCGTGACGCCGTGCCGGGTCAGGAATACCGCGGCGGCCAGCCCGACGCTGCCGCCGCCCACGATGAGAACGCGCTGATCGGTCACGGCCACCCCTTACGGATACACTGTTCGCTCTTGGATACACTGTAGCCATAACGGCGGCGGCAGTGCCACCCATCGGTGGTGAGGAGGAGTTCCGATGCCCGAGGGCGACCCGACACTGGTGTGGATGCGCGAATCCCGCGCGCCCCGGCGGCAGGGCCCGGATATCGGCGGGATCGTCACCGCGGCCGTCGCGATCGCCGACGCCGACGGACTCGAGGCGGTGTCGATGCGGCGCGTGGCCGCGGCGCTGGGTTCGGGTACCGCCTCGCTGTATCGCGCACTGACCAGTCGCGACGACCTGATCGACCTGATGATCGACCGGGTGCGCGGCGAACGCGCCCTACCCGAGCGAACCGGGGACTGGCGCGCGGATCTGACCGCACTGGCACATCATCTGCGCGCGACCCTGCTGCGGCATCCGTGGCTGGGCCCGCAGATCGCCGGGCGTCCGGCCCTGGGCCCGAATTCGCTGCGGGAACAAGAGTTCGCGCTCGCCGCGGCCGCCGAACTCACCCCCGACATCGCGCGCGCCACCAGAATCGTCGACGCCGTGGGCGCGTACATCTTCGGCGCGACCACCCGCCAGCTCGCCGAGCAGCGCGCGCACCGGCACACCGGCCTGACCGAGGATCAGTGGCGCCGGGTCGTGGCCCCATACATTCGTTCCGTCCTGGCCGCGGGCGAGCATCCGAACCTGTCCCGCCGCATCCACCAGGACACCGACGCCACTCCCGAGGACAGCTTCGCCTTCGGACTGGCCGCCCTGCTGGACGGCATCGCCCACGCCGACCGGGCCCCGTAGATCGTCTGTGCCCCATGGCCGATCACCAGACCGAATGCCGCGTGCGAGCGGCGAGTCACCGTGCGCCGAGGGCATTGCCGCAGACGCTGCCGGGGTGCGTCGCGCGCATTCGCGACCGGCGCCGCCGGGTTCCCGGCCCGGTGCGTCACCGCGGTGCGCCTCAGCCTGTGATCGGATGCACCTGCAACTCGCAGCCGTTGATGCCGACCGCGACGGTCTGGGTGTCGGTGGTGTTCGGCGGGGTGACCAGCAGTGTCGAGTACATGGTGCATTCGCCGCCGCCGGCCCCCATCGCGGTGGCCTCCACGATGGCATGCGCCGGGCTGTCGGAGCGCACGGTCACCAGCGCGCTCGCACCGGACCCGCCCATATATCCGGTGGGCGTGCGCGCGGCGTGCACGACCGGTCCGCCCGCGCCGGTGTCCACGCCGGGATAGCCCTGCAGCGTGCACGGCGCGGCGCCCGGCGCCAGGGCGAAGGCCAGTTGTACGCCGCGATGCATCATGGCCGCGCCCAGCGCCTTGCCGCTGACCACCACCTGACCGCCCGCGCACGGCGAGATCGCCGCCGGATGTACCGAATTCCCCACTGCCCCACCAGGTTCGGACGTTGCGGACGGATTCCCCGTCGCGACCGACGGGTCGGCCACGCTCGTCACTGCGCCGGACGCTCCCGTACTCGTGCCGGTCGCCGCGGTCCCGGTCGAGGCGGACGAACATCCCGCCGCCGCACCCACCGCACCGCAGACCAGCGCCACCGTGAGAATCGTCGTTCTACCCACCATCGGTTACTTCCTCCCGTCAACGGTGATCGCCTCGGCCAGCAGCCGGCTCGCCCGAGGCCTTCAGGTGTTCGCCACGGGCCGCTGACCCGCCGCCCGGATTCCCGGAGCGGTGGTCCGGGCGGGCGGTGCGGCGGGTCGACAGCGACACGGGGATATCGATACCGAAGTTCGAGGTGTTATCCCGCTTCCGATTCTGCGCCCGGCCCCGCCGGTCGGCAATGTCGACGACGTGGCGATGAACACCGCATACCGGGCCCGTTGCACACCCCCGCCAGGGCCCTGCAGCAGCTTGTTCGACAAGGTTTGCCGATCGCCCTTGCCGCCGGTCATCGACGACGCATTTGCTGGCAGTGCCAGCAAATGCCATCGCGGGTGTGTCGATGGCGGGCACGTCGGCATTTCATCGGACAGCGGCGCGGCGCAGCGGGCCACGGGGCACGCGGCAGGTGGATGCGGGACTGTATCCGTCACCGGATTCCACTCGCCGCCCGCTTCGCCGACGGCAGCGTCGAGGCGGATTCCGTCGGCTGCGAAGGGTTCGGGTATTCTTCTGCCGCGCAACCGGTCCCGCGCATCACGGTTCGGCCGGCCTCCGTACAGCGCGCCGTACGACGGCCCTGCCACATGATTCAGACCTATCGAATTCGCCTGCGCGGCAGGGGTATCGGCTGCACTCAGGACTGTGAGCGCAACAACCCCTGGACACCGACCTGCTCGGGGGTGGCTTCGGGCCGGGCGATGCGAGTGGCGATGCGAATCTCACTGATTCCCAGCAGGATCAGGCACACTCCGGCCAGGACCGCCAGCGCGTCGAGGGTGTCGATCGGCCAGATCATCACCGCGAGACCGGCCAGCAGCGTCAGCAGCCCGGCGATTTCCTGACGGCCGGCGCCGGGCAACTGGTCCGACCACACCGCGACCGTCGCCTGGACGATGCCGCGGATCACCCAGCCGAGCCCGACCCACAGCGCGACCAGCGACACCCAGTCGCCGCTGCGCATGCACCACATCGCCAACAGCACCGCCACCAGCGCGGTTCCGAACTCCACGACCTTGAGCCCGGTATGGATACGCCCGCGGAACGCCAACACCATCTGCCAGGCCGCGGTCAGCAGAATCAGCACGCCGAACAGCAGTTCCGACAACGGACCGGATTTGTTGGGCCACACCATCATCACCACCCCCAACGCCACCGAAGTACAGCCGATCGCCATTGCAGCCTGCCAGGCTTCACCGAGGAACACATCGGTGCGCCCGGCCACTCGGAAGGTGGGCATAGCGACAGGATATGAGCACAAGGGCTGTGTTGCCTAATATTTGCGATGTGTTCGTCCGAGATGTCGGGATTCGCAGTGATATCAGGCAAATCGCGATGAAATACCAGTCGCCACACGGTTGCTCATCGAGTCCGCAAAGCGTCGCGGAGCGCCAGGCCCGGTCCGCGGCGACGCGCTGGGCACTCGGGACGTACCGTGGTAGTCGACCCGCGCCGGTCGTCGTCCCGGAGGAAGGCATGAGCTGGTGACCACCACATATCCCTCCGGCCCGCGGCTGCCGCGGCTGCTGCAGACCTTGATGTACGCCACGGCGCGCCCGCGGCTGCTCACCGCGATGTCGGCCCGCTACGGCGAGGTGTTCACCCTGCGCCTGCTGCCGCCGTACGCGGAGCATCTGGTGGTGTTCTCCCGGCCCGAGCACATCCGGGAGGTGTTCGCCGGCGATCCGGCCGATATGCATGCCGGAGAAGGCAATCGGGTTCTGGGCGCGGTCATGGGCGAGCACTCGGTGCTGCTGACCGACGAAGCCGAGCACGCCCGGGCGCGCCGGTTGCTGATGCCCGCCTTCGCCGCGTCGGCCCTGCGCGGCTATCGCGGCCTGGTCGAGCAGATCGCCGTCGAACACGTGGACTCCTGGACGCCGGGCACCGCCCTGCACACGCTGGACCGGATGAACGAGCTCACCCTCGAGGTGATCATGCGGGTGGTGTTCGGCGTGAGTGATCCGCGCCGGCGCGAGCTGCTCGCACCGCGGTTGCGCCGCATCGTGAACATCAGCCCGATCATGCTGTTCGGCGGGATCTGGCCGCGACTGCAGAGCCTGGGGCCGTGGCGGCGGATGCAGGAGAACCAGGATGCGTTGAGCGAGTTGCTCTACGGCGAGATCACGCGCCGGCGCGACGATCCGGAAACCGGCGGCGCGGATGTGCTTTCGCGCCTGCTGGCCGTGGGGTCCGGCGAGGACGCGGCCGACGCTCCGCTCTCGGACGCGGAGTTGCGCGATCAGCTCGTGACGTTGCTGCTGGCCGGGCACGAGACCACCGCCTCGGCGCTGTCGTGGGCGTTCCACGAGCTGGCCGCGGACCCGCTCGTGCAGAACCGAGCACACCGGGCCGCGCTCGACGGCGACGACAAATACCTCGAGGCGGTCCTGAAGGAGGCGATGCGCCGCCGCACGGTGATCGGCGGCGCGGGCCGGAAGTTGACCCGCGAGATGACGATCGGCGGCTGGCGGCTGCCCGGCGGGACGGTGGTGTCCACCTCGATCCTGCTGGCCCACCGCAATCCGGAGCGCCATCCGGATCCCGAACGCTTCTGCCCGGAGCGGTTTCTGGACGGCAGCGTGGCCCCGAATACGTGGCTGCCCTTCGGCGGTGGCGTGCGCCGCTGCATCGGAGCGGGTTTCTCGCTGATGGAGGGAACGGTCGTACTGCGCGAGGCACTTTCGCGCTACATCCTGTCCCTGCCGCCGGGCGTGCACAGCGAGAAGGTCCGCATCCGCAACATCACCCACGTCCCCGCGGGCGGCGCGCAGGTGGTGCTGACCGCCCGCCCTCGTGACGACGCCCCGGCGGATTCGGTACGCGAGGACTCCCGACCCACATCTAGCCCTGCGGTTGCACATCGCGCATGATCGCATCGAGTGCGCTCCCGCGTCGAATGCGTTCCGGAACCGACTGCGAGGCAGCAGATCTCGCGGTCACTTTCGATGCCCTGTGGTGCGGTCACGAAGCCGGATTGCGCCCGTGGCGTAGGACAACACCGCTCGGCTCCCGGGTGCGCCGTATTCGCTTGCCGACACCATCCGCGTCGCCGGTCCACTCTTGTCGCGAGAAGTATTGGCCGACAAAAGATCTCGGTTGTTCTATGGCCAGCGGTCGGTTCAGGCCCGCTCGGCTCCGGTCAGTAGGTCGAGGAGGCTGTGCGGTGTGTCGTCGCCGAAGCAGCGCCGGAAGTCTCGCGCGGCCTCGCGCGCTTCGTCGGCGCTGCGGGCGAACAGTGCGTGCTCGTATGTCGTGAGCGCGGTTTCGGGGTCGTCGGGGTGTTCGGCAAGTGCGCGGGCGAGTTCGGCGGCGTCGTACAGGGCGAGGTTGGCGCCCTCGCCGTTGGGTGGGGACAGATGCGCCGCGTCACCGAGCAGCGTGACGCCCGGCACTCGTCTCCAGCGGTGGTCGACCGGCAGCGCGAACAGCGGTCGCAGCACCGGCGCGGTGTCGCTGTCGGTGATCAGGGCGGTGAGTTCGGGTGCCCAGCCGTCGAATTCGCGCGCGATCCGCTCGATCGCGGTGGCGGGATCGGTGAGATCGATCGCGGCGAACCATTCCTGTGACACCGAGAGCGCCACGTACGTGTGCAGCGTCCCGCCGCTCTCGCGGTGCGCTTGGATGCCTTTTCCGGGAACGGGGGCCAGCAGCGCTCCGTCGCCGACCGCCTTCGCCGCGGCCGGATGCCGGGTATCGGCGTCGAAGAGGTAGGTCTCGACGAAGGTGGTGCCGACGTATTCGGGCGTGGCCTCGGACAGCAGCGGGCGCACCCGCGACCAGGCTCCGTCCGCGCCGACCAGCAATTCGGTCCGGATGCCCGAGCCGTCGGCGAACATCACCTCGTGGCGGCCGCGCCCCACCGCGCGCACGCCGGTGACCTTGCGGCCCCACCGCACGGTGCCCTCGGGCAGCGAGTCCAGCAGCAGTCGGCGCAAGTCGCCGCGCTGAACTTCGGGCCGGGTTCCGGTGCCGTCGTCGGGTTCGTCGAGCAGGACGGCGCCGTCGGGGGCAAGTACCCGCGTCGCCTCGCGCCCCTCGAGTACGAGATCGCGGAACTGTTCCGTCAGTCCGGCCGCAGCGAGCGCGAACTGGCCGTTGTGTTCGTGGATGTCCAGCATCCCGCCCTGGGTGCGCGCTGCGGGTGAGGGGTCGGCCTCGTAGACCGTGGCCGAGATGCCGTGGACGTGCAGCACGCGCGCGAGGGTCAGACCGCCGAGTCCGGCGCCGATGATCGTGATCGGTGGGTTCATCGCTGGCTCCTTCCGGGTGTGGCCGCTCGGATGGTGGTCCGTCGACCTTCCTGGTACGCCGTTCCATCAATGGAACGCCATTCCATGTTGGAACAACGCTCCAGACATGTCAAGATGGCGGTATGGCCACGCGCACTCCCCGATCACCGCGGCGCACCGAGGCACTGTCCCGGGAGCGCACCGTCGCGACCGCGATCGAGCTGCTGGACACCTCCGGTGAAACCGGACTGACGTTCCGCGCCCTGACCGAACGCCTCGCCACCGGCCCCGGCGCGATCTACTGGCATGTGGCGAACAAGGGTGAACTCCTGGCCGCGGCCACCGAAGCGGTCGTGACCGACGCACTGTCTTTCGGATCCGATGAATCGGCGTGCGCCCCGCGCGATCGAATCCGCGCGGTGGCGCTGGGCCTGTTCGACGCGATCGATGAACATGCCTGGCTAGCAACGCAATTGGCCGCGCATTTGGCGAACGATCCCGCGGGGACACTGGCGCCGCGCCTGTTCGAAGGCCTGGGTCGCCAGATCAGCGCCCTCGGCGTCCCCGAGGCGGCCTGGTTCACCGCGACATCGGCGTTGATGCACTACATCCTGGGCGCGGCGGGCCAGAACGCCACCAATGGCCGCAACGCCGGCAACCCGGACCGCCCGGATTTTCTGGACACCATCGCGACCGCTTGGGAGAACCTCGATCCCGAGGACTATCCGTTCACCCGCGCGGTCGCCCGTCAGCTACGCGGGCACGACGACCGCGTGCAGTTTCTCGACGGCCTCGATCTGGTCCTGTCCGGGATCACCACCGTGCACCCCGTACAGCGCTGACGCCGCCCCCGCCGATGCTTCCGCGTCGGCAGCCACAGGACGATTCGCCTGGGCAGGGTGTCGGGCCGACCGTGTTGCCCATGTTGACTCCGAGCAATCCCTCTGTGCGAGAAGAGCTTCCATACAACATTCGCCACGGCGTCTTCGTCCCCGGTCGAGGATCGCGTCCGGGCGCGGCACACGGACGCGCGCCTCAGCATAAACGGATCGCGCTCCGGTTATGTTATCGTGGCCGATGTAAACGGAGCGCAGTCCGTTTCGATGCCATCTCGGAGTCGAGGAGTTGAGCAACATGCAGGAAAACAACGCTCACGCACCGGTGAGCACGAGCAGGGCAGTTCGGCTCGAGTCGTTCGGCGGCCCCGAAGTCCTGGACCTCCAGGAGATACCCGCGCCTCGGGCCGGTGCGGGGCAGATCCGCGTGCGAGTCACCGCCGCCGGCCTGAACCCGATGGACTGGTTCATGACCTCCGACGCGGAAACCGCCGCCCGGTTCGGGTTGAGCCTGCCCGCCGGGTTCGGAACCGACTATGCGGGGGTGGTCGACCAGGTCGGTCAGGGCGTCACCGGATTCGCGATCGGCGACAGAGTGTTCGGCGGCGCGCTGTCGCGCACGGTCGCCGACTTCGTGATCGTGGAAGCGGCAGGGACCATCGCGGTGGGAGGCGAAGCCCACCACACCCCGGACGGCGTCGACGACCGCACCGCCGCCGTCCTCACGATCGCGGGCTGCACCGCCGCCGCCGCTCTCGCCGTCGTCGATCCCGGACCGGGCGACACGGTACTCATCGGTGGCGCGGCGGGTGGGGTCGGCGTGTTCGCCGTGCAGCTGGCGCGCCTGGCGGGGGCGCGGGTGATCGGAACGGGATCGGGGACATCGGCGGACTTCCTGCGCAGTCTCGGAGCCGAGCCGGTCGCCTACGGCGACGGACTGGCCGACCGTGTCCGTGGCCTCGCTCCCGACGGTGTCACCGCGGCGATCGATCTGCACGGGACGGAGACCGCGCAGGTCGCACGAGAACTCGGCGTCGCGGACGCGCGTATCACCACCATTGCCGCCCAGATCGACGGAATCACTCCGGCAAACGGGGCCAACGCCGCTCCCGGAACCCTGGAAGAGATCGCTGGCCTGGTCGCGAAAAATGAACTCCGAGTACCGATTGCCGCACGCTTTCCGGTCGAGCGGATCCGCGCCGCCGTCGAGCTCCAAGCTGGTCGCCATGTGCAGGGCAAGGTCGTCGTCGAACTCTAGGCAATATCGGGAGAGCGGCACTTCCGATCGACGCTTTGCCACATCGCGGCGGATCGAGGCGATCTCGGAGTTCTTGCCGTAGAAGGGGATCGAGTTCGGGAGTATCGCGCCGAGTCGGCAAGGCTTCCCGGCGACGGGGACCGCGGCCGGTACTCGCATCGGCTGAAGGCGAGGGCCACAGGCGGATTCGGCCGGTGCTCACGATCGACTGCCATTGCGCGCAAGCTCAGCGCGACGTCTTGCGTCCGACCAGGTGGAATACCCGGCTCATCGCGCGGTACGGATCCCGCAGGCTCGCTTCGTATTCGACCGCGATCGTGGCGGCGACCTGTTCGGTGTCGTTCGGGTCCAGTTCGACTCCGCTGAATTCGAGCCAGTCCACGAACAGCCACACCCCGTACCAGCACACCGGTTCCACGCCGTGGCCACGCAGCAGGTCGCCGAGTTCCTCGGGAGTGTCCGCGCGGCCGGGCAATCCGAGCACGCCGATCCCGCGCCGGGTGTCGAAGGCCGCGAGGGCATCGTGCCAGCGCCGCTCGAGTGCCGGTTGCACCGCGGTGGTGTGCGCGTTGGCGGTCATGATCGAGACGATTCCGCCTTCGGCCGCGCACCGGCACAGTTGTTCGACGAACGGCTCGGGTTCGTCGAGGTAGCCCAGCACGCCGTGGCACAGCACCGCCGCGAAACGTTCCCCGCGCACCGCATCCTCGGCGTGTTCGCCCTCGGCCTGGACGAAGGCGACTCGTGCGCGCACCCGCTCGGGCAACGCCGCGAGACGTGCGCGTGCTTTGTCGAGCATCGCCGGTGAGGAATCCAGCACCGTCACCTCGTATCCGGCTTCGGCCAGCGGGAACGACTGATGTCCCGCACCACCCCCGACGTCCAGGATCCGGGCCGGAGCCGGCGGTAGGTGGCCGAGCAACTGCCGATGCATCACCGAGGTGCGCACCCGTCCCTTGACGGTGGCGTAGGCCCCCTCGGCGAAACGATCGGCCAAGCCGGCCCAGACGTCGTTCTGCATGGCCACCATCCTATAAGTAAGTGATTAGTAACCAGTAACATATCCGGTGTGAGACAGCGCATGAGCGGATCGCAGCGGCGAGCACAGGTTCTGGGGATCGCCGCGGTCGAATTCGCCGATCACGGATTGCACGGCGCCTCGATCGAGGCGATCGCGCACGAGGCCGGCATCACCCAGGCGTACGTGTTCCGGATGTTCGGCACGAAGAAGGCGCTGTTCCTCGAGCTGGTCGGCGACGCGTTCGACAGGTTCACCGACGCGATGGCCGAGGCCGCCGCCGACGCGCAGGGGCTGGATGCGCTGACGCTGATGGGCGCGCAGTATTACGAACTGCTGGATCGGCGCACCACTTTGCTGCTGCAATTGCAGGGTTTCGCCGCGTGCGGGGATCGCGAGGTGCGCGAGGTGGTGCGGACGCGGATGGCCCGCATGTGGGACACGGTCGCCGAGACCACGGGCCTGGATCCGGTGACGGTGAAGTCGTTCCTGGCGTTCGGGATGCTGCTGAACAACGCCGCGGCCCTGGACGTCGGCGAGGTGGACGAACCGTGGGCGGCCGGGGTGCGCACCCGCATCCTGCCCGGCTTGTTCGAACACATCACTACCGAAACCAACCGGTGAGGTTCAGCCGGCCGTCCAGGACCGCAATTTCTCCGGATTGCGGATCGCCCAGATGCGGGTGATCCGGCCGTCGGCGATGTCGAAGGCGTAGACCGAGACGATGGCGCCGTCGAGCTGCGCCACCAGGCCGGGCTGACCGTTGACGGTGCGTTCGAGCAGAGTCACCGCGGAGTTGCGCGCGGCGATCCGCACCCAGGCGTGGGCGATCCGCTCGCCGCCGATGATCGGGTCCAGGAACGCCGGTGCCAGGCCGCCGCTGTCGGCCGTCGCCGTCGCCTGCGGATCGAGCAGCCCGATCAGCGCCTCGATATCCGTTGTCTCCCAAGCGTGTTTGAAGTTCCTGACCACCTCGGCGCGCTGGGCTGCGGATACGTCCCGCGCGGTGCGCAGGCGGCGGCGGGCCGACGAGGCGAGCTGGCGGCAGGCCGCGGGAGTGCGCCCGACGACCTCGGCGACCTCGGCGAAGGAGTAGCGGAACACATCGTGCAGGACGAAGGCCACGCGCTCGGCCGGGGTCATGGAATCCAGTACGACCAGAAAGGCCATGCTGATCGACTCGTCGAGGGTGACCCGGTCGGCAGGATCGACCGGGGTGGGCCCGCCGAACCAGTCCGCATGGCCAGGAACCGGCTCCGGGATCCATTCGCCCACATAGCGTTCCCGCCGCGCACGCGCCGAGCCGAGCAGATCGAGGCAGATCCGGCTGGCGACCGTGGTCAGCCACGCGCCGGGCGATGCCACCTCCTGCCGCTGCGGCTCGGACAGCGCGTACCAGCGCGCGTAGGTCTCCTGCACCACGTCCTCGGCCTCGGCGAGCGAACCCAGCAGCCGGTAGGCGAGGTTGAGCAGCTGACGGCGTTCACTGATGACCACCGGCAGGTGTGGATCGGTCATGGTCGGCTCCTTCGGTCCTCGTGTCCTCACCGAATCGACGAATCAGCGGCCCGATTCGTGAGGCGGCCTGACATTCCCGGCGCCTGCGTCGTCGGAAGGTCGTGATGTTCTCAGCAGAGCAGGAGTTCGGACAATGATCAGAATTGGAATCATCCTCGGCAGTACCCGGCCCAACCGCAGAGGCCCGCAGATCGCGCAATGGGTGCGGGACAGGGCATCGCTGCGCGCGGACGCCGAGTTCGAGCTGATCGACCTGCGCGATCACCCGCTACCCCATCTGGACGAACCCGCGCCGCCGATGTTCGGCCCATCGACCCACGAACACACCCGCGCCTGGGCCGCGCGGATCGCCCCGTTCGACGGCTTCGTGCTGGTGACCCCCGAATACAACGGCGGCGTTCCCGGAGTGCTCAAGAACGCCATCGATCACCTTTTCACCGAGTGGACGAACAAGGCCGTCGCCTTCGTCTCGTACGGCGCGGGCGGCGGCGCCCGCGCCGTCGTGCAGTTGCGGACGGTGTGCAGCACGCTGGGCATGGCCGATGTGGGACATCAGGTCGCGATCTCGCTGCTCACCGATTTCGAGAACCACACCACCTTCACACCGGGTGAGCATCATGCCGCCGCGCTGAACAACACGCTCGACCAGCTCATCGCCTGGAGTGCGGCCCTGGCTCCGCTGCGCCGTCCCCTCCCCGATACCCCGCCCATCGACGCCGAAGGAACCGATCACGATGACGCCGAACGACTTTCGATCACGCACTGACCGCACCGAGACCGACGAAGTCCAGCTTCGCCGACACGTCGACAAAGTCGTGGAGGCACTGCGCGCCAAGGACCTCGAGGCCCTGAAGCGGCTCTATGCCCCCGACGTGGTGTCCTTCGATGTCGAGCCGCCGCTGCAACATGTCGGGCTCGCGGCCAAACTCGAGAACTGGGCGAAGGTGTTCCTGTTCTTCGAGACCGTGGCCTACGAGATCCGGGATCTGGAATTCACCGTGGGTGCTGACGTCGCGTTCGGGCACGGGTTCGCCCGCCTGCACGGCACGCTGAAACAGGGGACGCCGGCAACCGGGATGTGGGTCCGGGTCACCTACGGTATGCGCAGGATCGATGGCGACTGGCTGATCGCCCACGATCAGGTCTCGGTGCCGTTCGATGTGCAGACCGGCAGAGGTGTCGTCGATCTCGAGCCCTGACCGGTCTGCGGGGTATGGGCACAGTGGTTCAGCCGGAGTTTCCGGCTCGCGTGCCGCACTCGTCGGCGACCGAATCGTTCAGTGCGCACATATCCGCCGAGCGCCGCGCGTGTTCCCGGCCGTGGTGAGTGTGCGGACAGTGGACGGGCATAAGTCCAATCGACGTGTCGCACACAGGCTCTCACGGCCCATCTGTCTCGTGTCGATATGCGTCGAGCGGAAATCAGTGTTCGGTGGCGGCGGTTTCGGGTCGTGGTGCGGGGCCGCGTGAGCGGTCCAGGAGGTCGTCGGCGAGGCGTTCGGCGCGTTCGGCGCGGGCGAGGGTTTGCGCCCGCGCGTCCTCGACGGCGGCGAGGCGTTCGGCGGCGTCACGATGCGCGGCGGCCAGTGCGGCGGTGTGAGCGGTGCGCAGGGCGGCCGCCTCCTCGGCCGCCGCGCGCCGGGCGGCGGTGAGTTCGGCTCGGGCATCGGCGATCTCGGCGCGCGCGGAGGTGAGCTCGCTCCGGCTTCTGGCGAGTTCGGCGCGGGCTTCCGCGAGTGCCTCGGCGCGTTCGGCGGCCGCGGTTTCGGCGCGTTCGATTGCTCGTTCGGCGTCGGCAACGCGCTGCACGGCCAGGTCACGCTCGGCCGCCGCGGCGGTGATCTGCTGCGCTGCTTCACGTTTCGCGCGCTCGATATCCGCCGCGCACGCCGCTCGAACCCGCGCGATCTGCTCATCGGCCTGTTCTCTGACCCGTTCGAGATCCTCGCTGGTCTCGCGGCGGATGGCGCGCACCTGGGTCTCGGCCTCGGTGCGTGCGGCGAACACGTCCTCGGCGGCCTGGGTGGTGATGGTCTGTACCTCGGTGAGCGCGTCGTCGCGGGCGGCGAGCGCTTCGGCGATGCGGGCCTCGGCGGCTTCGGCCGCCGCGGCGGCGTCCTCGGCCGCGGATTCTGCTGCGGCTCTGGCCTGTTCGGCCTCGCGGCGGGCCTGTTCGGCGGCGACCGCGGACATCTCGGCCTCGGCGATTCGCTGCGCGGCCTCGGCCTGCACCGCCTGGACCTGCGTCTCGGCGATCGACGGATCGGCCAGGGTGGACAGTTCGGCGACCGCCGAGTTCAGCGTGCCGCCGAGTTGTTCGGCCAGCGTGCGGAACTGATTGAGCAGTTCATCGGCCCGTATCCGCGCCGCTGTCACCGGACCAGGTTGCGTCACAGTGACATTCGCGGGCGATGATTCGTCCTGCTCCTGCTGCAGCCGTTGACGTTCTCGCCAGGCTCGCCACCGGGTGTGTTCGGGGTGATCGCAGTATTCGGAGGGACGCCCCGGTCCGCCGCTCTTGGTGATGGTTCGCGAACAGCCCGGGTAGTTGCACATCGTTGCCACCGAGGAATCGTAGCGTTTGTTTCGTCAATAACAACGCAATGACACGAAACGAAACCCAGTGCGCCGCAGAACGATCGGAAACGATCTGACCGCCGATAAGTGAACGTTATCGGCGGTCAGACTCTTCAGCGGCAACTGATACACCCGAGAATCGTCAAGGGTTTTTCGTTTGCGTTTGCGTTGATCAAACACAACGAAACCACTACGTAATTGCTCGAAAACTGTGCTCGCTGGTGCATCCGTACCAAATGTGGCGCGCGGCCCGCAGATCAGCGGAGAATGATCGCGCCCAGCGTCCGCTGCACCACTGCCTCGAACCGCGCCGCGATCACGGAGGGCCGCGCGCAACGAATCGTCGTCCTGGGACGTGGCGGCGCGGGCAAGTCCACGCTCGCCCGCCGATTGGCCGCCGCGACCGCACTGCCACTCACCGAACTAGGCGATCTTTTCCGGTCACCGGATGCCGTCTCGCTCCCCCGCGAACGCTGGGCGGGGACCCAGCGAGAACTCATCGCGCAGCCGGCGTGGATCCTCGACGGCGATCTGGTGCGAGGCCGCACGAGAATGTCAGTGTGGATGCCCGCATGGTTGGTGTCGGGTTCACTCGTCGATGACTTCGATCCGGTGGTCTTGGACGATGTGTCCGTTTTCGTCTTCGATGCGGAGGGCTTCGATCCTGGATCTGACGGTGGGATGCACGCCGTTCATGAAGTGCATTTTCAGTTCGGGTGGTTTGCCGTCGACCCAGTACTCGCGGTTCATGTAGGAGATGGCCAGTTGCCTGCGGGCTTGTGCTTCGAGGTCTTTTTGCCCGGAACGTTGCGCGGCGGGGTCGTTGGTTTTGACTTCGTGCCAGACGCGGCCCTGGTCGGTGACGATGTCGACCTCGCTGGCCATCCGGGCCCCGGTCGGTGTACTGACGTCGACGAGCGGGCCGAGGTCGTGGACGTTATCGAGTTTCTGCGCCATTCGGATCTCACCCTCGTATCCGCGAATGTTCGCTTCAGGCCCTTCCAGGACCGCGTCGTTGATCATGCGCCGGGTGACCGCCTCGCCCGCCGCGGTCCGGGTCTGCACTATGTCCGAGAATCGCGTGACGATGTCGCGGTGCGCATCGATCCCTGCCTGCCAGCGATCAGCTCCTTTCTCGGCCAGGTCCGGCGACCTGTCCAACAGCGTGTTCAGGCGTTGCTGAGTCGCGTCCAGGCGCTGGTGCATGGCGGTGATCCGTTCGCCGGCCGCGCGGAGTTCGGGTTCGGACAGCGGCTGTTGCTCGTACCGGTGGATTTCGGCGAGCCGGTCAGCGATGGTGACACCATCGCGGTCAGCTCCTGCCTGCATCTTGGTGAACCACTGACTGGTGTTGTTCGCCGCGACGCTGTCGATCATCCGCTGGGCTTTCGCGGTCTGGGTGAACGCCTCGGTTTGCCGCTGAGCAAGCCGGTCGGCGACGTGTGGCGGGAATCCGTGCCGGGCGAATTCGGCTCGTTGTTCCAGCAGCGTCTCGCGGTAGGTGTTGGCCATCGGCGGCTGGCGGTAGTCGTGGTACCGGTCGTGCAGCAGGCTCTTGGCATCGGCGATCGCGCGCTCGTCGGCGCCGCTGTTCTCGATCCGGGCCACGGCTTGCTTCAACCCCTTGGGCAGCTGCTCGGCCTGCTCGCCGCGGGTTGCCAGGCGTTGCAGCATGTCATCGACATGCAGTGGCCCGAGCGCACGTGGCGATGCGGCGACCTCGTCCAGCACCTGGGGCAGCTCGATCTTGTCCGCCCATTCGGTGGTGCGGGCTGCCGCGTCACGCCGGATCAGCTGCTGAGCTCGTTCCCCGCGCAGATATTCGTCCACCTGGCCCCGGGCCGCGGCGTCCGCCGCGTCCGCGGTCTCGCCGCGTTCGCGCAACTCGCGGGATTTGTTGTTGAGGAATTCCTGACGCAGAGTGCGCTCACGCACTCGGTACTGCTCCTGGTACCGGTCCAGCACCGCCTGCTCGGTCCGTGCGGTGGTGTCGGCATCCGCGCCCGAGGCCCGCACACGGTCGAGCAGACCGGTCACACCTTCGGGAGGACCACCCGGGCCACCACTTCCGCGATGGCCGTGAGTGGTGGTCGTCGGCCGATCCGTCTCATGCCCGCGGCTTTCGAGGAGTTGACGGTCACGCTCGTCGGCGTTGCCGAATCTCTGCCTTCTCACGCGAACTTCCTCGGCCAGGTCACCCAAGGTGTCGTGCAGGTGGGGACCTGTCCGGCGGCTGAGCAGTTCGACCATGTCGTCCGCCATCCGCTTCAACTGCTGTAGTAGTTCCTCCCCGGGCACACCCGTCATCGCCGGCCGCTCTCACCGTGCACGTCGGGCCTGGACGCGGATCTCATCTGCCGGTCACCGGCCCGCTCGCCGACGAGCGGGCCGGGTCGCTGTCGGCCTGATACCGTCGCAGCCCGGCGTCGGAGACTCGCGCGTATTTGGCGAGGCTGCGCACCGAGGTATGACCCGACAGTTTCATCAGCACCGGTGTCGACGCGCCCTGTTCGGCGGCGTGGGTCAGCCGGGAGTGTCGCAACTGGTGCAGCGTGTACGGGCCGTCGTCGAAACGTTCGGTGTGGGTCTCGAACAACTCCGCTGCACGCCGATACGACAAGCGGCCCTGCCCGGTCGAGGGATCGATATCGTTGCGGGCCACCGAGGATCGCGCTCTGCGGTCGGTGAGAAACACCGGACCGGACTCGCGCCCGGCGAGCATCGGCGGCAGCAACCGCGCAGTGCCGATCTGCCAGGCGATGACCTCCCGTGCCCCGCCCTTGCGGATCACCACCGCGCACCGGTTCGCCGTATCGAGATCGGGCACATCCAGCATCAGTACCTCCTCGGCGCGCGCGCAGGATTCGTAGAGCAGGTGCCACAGCACCCGTTCCCGCAGCGGCGCATCCGATCCCGGGATCTCGGTGACCCGCTCCCGGCTCAACGCCTTACCGGTGTCCGGAGGCGCGGGCCGCGCCCGCAACCGCACCAGCGGATCACCGACCAGCCACTACTGCTCCCCCCGTGCACGCACGCCGCGGCAAGCGTGGTCAACCGGGTGTGGAAATGTCTTGGCGGCCTTGCCGTCCCGTAGGAACGTGTACCAGCCGATCCAGCGCTGCCGCGTAGGTCGCGCGGGTGTTGGGCGCGGTGATCGTGGCCAGGTAGATCCACACCGCGGCCGACAACCGCACACTGCTCGTCGACGTCGGTAGCATCCGGACCCGCCCGCCCCACTCGACCAACCTCCCACCAGTACCGCAGATAGTTTCCCGAGTTGCCCCTGCTCGAACGGTACATCGTGGCAGGACGACTCCGGCATCGCCGCATATAGTATGCGACCATATGCGGCAAATTCTCAGCGCAGATTCCCGCCGCCGACGCGTCGACTATCCGCGCGACAACCGTTGCGCCTCATCACATCAGCACCCGGAACCGCTCGGACAACACGTCTTCGAGCAGCAGGTCGAACTCGATCGGTCTGCGCGGCGGCGTCCCGCCGATCCCGAGCGCATCGGACAGTGTGTAGCGAATATCGCGCGGTGTGGGCCTGCGCGATCCGGCCGAGGTCATCGCGCTCACCGAGGATGTCGCCGCACAGGGCCCACTGGACATCCTGATCAACAACGCCGCGCAGACCGTTCACCGCTCGGCCGGTGCTCCCGGGCCCGGAACCGCACCCGGCATGTCATCGCCGTCGTGAGCAACTCCCGCAGAGAAGCGTTGACCGACAAGGTCTTTCCCGACCCGGCGTCACCATGCACGAACATCATGGCCTCCGCATCGATCACGCGGGTGAGGTTGTCGCGGGTCAGCAGCAGCGCCTCGGTAGCCACCGTGTGCGCCCGTCGAAAGTCCGAGGAAATGATCGGCCAGGGCGTCATCGACATCCACGCCGGGGTTGCGGGGCGTTCGGCTCACTGGGGTCCTCGGTCTGGGCCCAGCGTGCCATGTGGCAGCCTGCTCCTCGGACAGCTCCCGGCGGGCCGCGGCGTTCGTGAGCGAGTCCAGCCGCTTCACCGGCTCGGGCACCATCGAACCTGCCCCGGATCGCTTGTGCCGCAACGACTCACCTTTCTGTCGCCGCAGTAGTACCTCGGCGGCGGTGGACGCGGTCGGGTTTCTCTACGGCATGTCCGGATCGGCCCGGCCGTGGCGGTCCGCGAAAACTCGGACCTCTGAAGGCCGACTTACCCCGCTAGGGCCACGCGGAGGAACTCGAGTATCTCTGCTTGGGCGACTTCGGCCTGCGGTTCCATACCCGGCAGGGTGAGGAAGGCGTGCCGGGCTCCCGGGTATTCAGTGAGCCGCACGGACGTTCCGGCCGCTCGAAGCCGTTCGGCGTAGCGGCGGCCGTGGTCGGCGAGGGCGTCCCGAGTCGGCACCACCAGCAGTGCGGGCGCCAGCCCGCTCAGGTCGTCGGCGTGCAGCGGGGAGAATGCGCGGGCGTCGGATCCCGGCGGGACGGCGAGCCGCTGCAAGAACCGCAGCACCGGCAGGGCGGGAGTCGGGCTGTACGCGTATTCGGCGATGGAGGGGTGATCGTACATCGTCTCGGTCACCTCGACCGCGGGATTCACCAGTACCTGGGCAGCGAGCCGCAGACCGGCGTCGCGGGCGCGGATCGCGGTCAGGGCGGTGATCAGTGCGCCGAAGCTCTCACCGAAGACGGCCGTGCGCGCCGGGTCGACACCCCACCGCGTGGCGTGCCGCACCACATGTCCGAGCACGTCCCAGCCGTCGTCGGCGGCGTGTGCGAGCGTGCTGTCCGGGGCGACGAGGCGGTGCTCGACCGAGACGACGAGCGCGGGCAGGCGGGCGGCGAGGTGGCTGTTGGTCCAATCACATTGCGCCGCGGTGCCCACGAAACCGCCTCCGTGCACGTGGATCACGAGGGGCAGGTCGGTCGGTGTGCCGACCGCGCCGTCGCTCGCCGGCACCGGCCGGTAGACCCGGACCGGAACGTCACGGCCCGGCAGCGCCAGCACCTGCCACTCGATCGCGGCCCCGGGGTCCGGCTTTCCGATGATCGGCCACGCCGCGCTGGAGGCCCGCCAGCGATTCTCCGCCTCACGGTAGGCGATCAGTTCCCCGGCTGTCATCGCCGAGAACTCCGGCTCGGGCGGCCGCGGCACGACGGTGGTCTCGCTCATATCTGTCTTCCTCCTCGATCCGGCAACGCTTCCCGGCCGGATGTCAACAGTGTTGCACGCACCGCGTGCAACGGCAAGTGCATAGGTTATGCTGGGCCTGGACGAGAGAGGTGAGATGGCAGGCCGAAGGCGTTGGTCGACCGAGGAAATAGTGGACACGGCGGCGGAACTGTTGCGCACGAGCGACACCGAGTCGTTCAGCGTGCGCAAACTCGCCGCAGCGCTGGGTACCGACTCCTCCAGCCTTTACCGGCATTTCCGGAACAAGACCGAGTTACTGCGCGAGGTCGCCGACCGGATCCTGGTGGCCGCGATGGACGGCTACCGCCCGGAGGGTGACTGGAAAAAGCGCATCACCGCAACCGCCATGCGCCTGCGGGCGGCTTTCGGCGAGCACCCCCAACTCGCCGCGATCTGGGGCCGCTACGGCTCCGGGGGCACCGGTTCCCGGCTGGTCATGGAGGAGGTGCTGCAGGCGTTGCGGTCCTCGGGCCTGCCCGATGAGGAAATTCCGCTGCGGTATCACCGGCTGGTGATCCTGCTCGCCGCGTTGATCGCCGCCGAGGCCGGTATCGGCACCCTGGCGCCGGACGAGTACGAACAGGGCATGGAGCAGTTCCGGGTGGCGGTCCTGGGCGCCGACCCCGACCGCTTCCCTGCCCTGGCTCACTTCGCCCGCGAGATCCGGCCCCTCGGGGCCGACCGCCGCGCCGCGTTCGAGGAGATCCTCGCCGCCCACCTCGCCCGGATCGAGGTCGCACTTGCCTGATCGGGAACGGCGCCGGAGTCCTCGTTTTCGGATCCCACGGGCAGGGCGGTCGCGCCGAACGCCGACGCGGTCACACAACGGCTGAAGGGTGCGGTTCTCTGCCCGTCCCCGGCCCTGGAACGCTTGCGAGCGAACAGGTTTCACTCCTTGCCGCGGTAGTGCTCGGCCACGGCGGCGAACGCGGCCTTGGGTTCCCACGGCATGTCCGGGTAGGTCCTTCCGTGGCGGTCCTCGAGGACTTTGACGATGCCGAGGCTGGCCAGGTCCAGGTCGTCGCGCGGGTCGCCGTCGGGACGGTGCGGGTGGCTGTACAGGGCGAACAGGAACACGAAGGCGCTGTCGACTCCGGCGCTGTCGAAGATCTCCAGCAGTTCGGTGAGGTAGGCGGCCTGCCCGGCCTCGTCTCGGAGGTAGTCACCGTTCAGGCGCACGGGATCGCCTGTGCGCGGATCGGTTTCGACGATTTCGTTACTGCGTGCGGCGACCTCGCCCGCCCCGCGCCACGTCGCGGTGCCGAAACCGGTGATCGCCACCGGTTTCTCCCGCGCGACCAGGGCGCGCACGCCCTCGGCGAACGTGTCGGCGACCTCGGCGGTGCGGATGAGTTCGACCGATACGAAATCGAAAGGCGTCCAATCGATCTGCTCGTACGGTATGGCGCAGTAGGTGAGCTTGCCGCCGAAATGCTTGCGGACCACGGCGACCGCCTCGGCGAGGAAGCGGTCGAGGCGAGCGGTGGCCTCACCGAGTGCGCGCAGGCGGCCAGGACTTTCCAGGAGTCGTTCGAGCCGCGGCCCGATGTCCTCGCCCGGTAGGAAGCCGCGGTTCATCAGGGTCAGTTCGACGCCGGTGACGAAGACGACCTCGGCTCCGGCGCGACGCAGACTTTCCGCCCGCCGGGCGCACTCGGCGAACAGGGACAACGTGTCCTCGGCGTTCAGTTCCAGCGGGTACGGACAGAACCAGATCTCGAGTCCCAGGTCCGCGGCGTGCCGGGCGGCGAGCTCGAGCCGATCGGGGTCGCCACCGGTGATCTGGACCGCGGTGCAGTGCAGATCGTCCCGGATGATGGCCAGCTCCCGCGCGACCACGGCGGAGTCGAACTCCAGCCGCGAGTAGGCGCCGTTGCGGACGAATCCGGTGTCGTAGGTCATTCCCTTGCCGCGCATATGTCTATCCCGTCTGTGGATCGGCGATGTGGCACGAGACTAAGCGCAAAACATGCGTGCACGCAATATTTCGCATACGCATGTTTTGTGTCATGATGAGGTCGTGACGAGGACATCGCCGGGATTGCGTGAGCGCAAGAAACAAGCCACCCGCGTGGCGCTGCGGGAGGCGGCGCTGCGGCTGGCCCTGGTCCACGGGCCGGACAATGTGCGCGTCGAGGACATCGCCGAGGCGGCCGGCGTCTCGCCACGCACCTACAACAACTATTTCTCCAGCCGCGAGCAGGCGATCGTCGACGCCGTCACCGCCGATCGGGAGGCGCGGGTTGCCGACGCGGTCGCCGCACGCTCGCCCGGGGTGCGGCTCGCCGACGCGGTCGCCGACGCGGTCGTGGCGCAGTACACCGACCCGCGCGAGCACCACCGGGAGGCGCTGGCGATGATCATCGCCCGGCCGGCGCTGCGCGCGGCGTTCCTCGGCGCGACCGGGGCGATCACCCCGCCGCTGGCCGAGGCGATCGCCGCCCGCCTGCCTGCCGGGCAGGACCTCACCGGCGAGGTGCTGGCCGCGTCGGTATGCGCCGCGGTACGGATCGCGCTGGACCGCTGGCTGCAAGCCGCGCCCGGCCTGGAATCCGCGGGGTTCGTCGTCACCTCCGGTTCGCTGCCCGAACTGCTGCGTCGAGCCTTGGCCCCGCTCGGACCGGCTTTCGACGCGGCCGAGAACAGCTGACCGCACCTGCCACCGGGCCGATCCCGTGCCCGGAACGACGATCGAAACCCTTTGCGGGAGCCGCACTTCCGCTGACTCGCCCGCACCCGCCGGGGCTGGATCCGGGCTTCCGGCCACAGTGCTGACGGGCGGGTCCGCCCGGTCGTCCCGCGCGTTTGCCGCACATCGGTGAGTGCGCGACTTCAGCTGTCGCGCAGACGGTTCGCACCGACATCCGGGCGAACCTACGCGGATGTCGATGTGGCGGGCCGAGATTCGTTGCCTATCTGACGTTCCTGTGATGCTGTGGCCGAAATCGCGCGATCAACGGTCGAGGACGGTTTCGGTGTGCAGGCGGGAAAGCTTGTGCGGATTGCGCACGTAGTAGAGCCCGGTGACCAGGGCGTTGTCGATCCGCACCGCCACGACGCCGTCGATCCGGCCATCGAGCCGGATGATCAGCGCGGGCCAGCCGTTGACGTGTGCGGATTCGGCCGATGCCCGCCCGCCCATCCAGCCCGTGCCGCCGCTCAGCACGCGCACCACCCGGTCGGCGCCGATGATGGGTCGCAGCGTCGCCTGCTTGACTCCGCCGCCGTCGCCCAGGAAGACGACATCGGGTGCCAGAACATCGAGCAGTCCCTGTAGATCACCGGTTTCGACCGCCCGCTGGAAAGCTCCGAGCGCTTGCCGGGCCTTGACCGCGCTCACGGCACCGCGCGGCCGGCGCGCGGCGACGTGGGCACGGGCGCGGTGGGCGATCTGGCGGACCGCGGCGGGGCTTTTGTCCACCGCGTGCGCGATCTCGTCGTAGGCCATGTCGAACACTTCGCGCAGCACGAACACCGCCCGCTCGGTCGGGGCCAGCGTTTCGAGCACCAGCAGCATCGCCATCGACACGTTGTCGGCCAGTTCGATGTCCTCGGCGACGTCGGGCACGGTGAGCAGCGGCTCGGGCAGCCACGGACCGATATACGACTCGCGTCGGCGCCCGAGAGTACGCAACCGCCGGATGGCCTGGCGGGTGGTGATCCGGACCAGGAACGCGCGGTGGTCGCGCACCGCGCCGAGATCGGCGCCGGCCCACTGCAACCAGGTCTCCTGCAGGACGTCCTCGGCGTCGGCGGCCGAGCCGAGCATTTCGTAGGCAACGGTGAACAGCAGGTTGCGGTGCGCGACGAAGGCTTCGGTGGCGGGGTCGGCGGGCTCGTCGTCGCGCATGGTGGGTCCTGTCTGCCGGTCGACGCTGTCCTGCATCAGTGGCGCGCCACGACCGATTTGTGACACCCGCACCGTGGTGGCGCTCGTCACAGGCTCGGGTTGTCACAGCCGGGCGGGCGCCGGGCACTCGTGTTCGCCCCGTTACCCGAACGAATGGAAGGACATCCCGTCATGCGTATCACCGTCTTCGGCGCCAATGGTCCCACCGGCCGCCTGCTCACCGGTCGGGCACTGGCCGCCGGACATCACCTCACCGCTGTCACCCGCCGGCCGGAATCGTTTCCGCTGCAGCATGATCGGCTCGAGGTGATCGGTGCCGACGTGCTCGATCCGATGGCCATCGATGCCGCGACAGCGCAGTGTGACGCGGTGCTGTCCACGCTCGGGGTGCCGCCCGGGAAGGAACCGATCGAGACCTATTCCCGTGGCGTGGCCAATATCGTCGCCGCGATGGAACGGCACGGGGTGCGCCGGCTCGTCGTGGTCAGCTCCAGCGGAGTGAATCCGCACCGGTATTCCGACGGCGGGATCCTGTTCAACCGGGTGCTGCTGCCGTATGTGACGCGTGTGCTGGGCAAGACGCTCTACGACGACATGCGCCGGATGGAGGAGTTGATCCGCGGCACCCGGCTGGACTGGACGATCGTGCGCCCGAACGGCCTGTATCACCTGCCGTCGGTCACCGACTACACCGTCGTGCAGGGCCACGCCGACGGCCGGTTCACCGCCCGCGTGGACCTGGCGGCCTGCCTGCTGGCCGCACTGGACGACGACCGCTACGTGCACACGACGATCAGCGTCATCACCACCGCCGACAACCCCAGCCTGTGGCAGTGGATTCGGCGCGAAGCGCTGGCCGGACGCTGACGGACGAGCCCGTCCGCCACTCGGGCCGGTCAGGCCTTGGTGGCCACGACCATGACGTTCTTGCCGAACAATTTGCCGGTCAGCGGCTGCAGCGCTCGGCTCAGCGGGAACAGAACACGGTCGTAGAACTCGAGCGAGCGGGGGTTGATGGTGCCATCGCCGGATCCGATCACCTTGTAGGCGAGGGTGGCGAAGAACCCCAGGGGGTCGCAGTAGCGCGATTCGACGATCTCGAGGCCCGCGTTGCGCAGGATCCGGTTCAGCTGCGTGCGGCGGTAGCGGCGGTAGTGCCCGACCTTGGCGTCCATCGCGGTGAACAGGATCTCCATGGCGGGCACGTACACGACCAGGGTGCCGCCGGGACGCAGCAGCGCGGCCAGGTGTTCGGCGGCGGCCTGGTCGTTCTTGATGTGCTCGAGCACGTTGAAGGTGTAGACGAGGCCGTACCGCTCGCTGTCGCAGGTGGGCGGCAGATCGTGGTCGACGACCTGAAAACCCTTGCCGCGCAGGATATGTCGTAGGCCCTCGTCCGGCTCGAGACACACCGGGGCGATCCGGCGCGCGGCGAGCATATCGGCGTAGGTGCCCGCACCCGCACCGAAGTCCAGCACACGCGAGTCGGTATCGCCGGCGCTCAGGTGGCGGTCGACAGTGTCGACCAGGAAGGTGTTGTAGTTGACCGCTCGGGCCATCGCTTCGAGATTGTCACACCCGGTGTAAGCGAAATCGCTGGTGGTCAAGGGGGTCCCATTCGTCGGTCGCCGCAGTGGTGCCGTGCCCGTATCGGGTGCCGAGGCTAGGGATTGTCACCAGAGCGTGTCAACGATGTCGGCCGGCGTGTCCGGTGATGGGTCCGGCCGCGGCGGGTGCGGTTCCGGATCGCGCGGGCCAGGGGTGGCGCGCCCGCGCGATCGGGGGTTCGGCCTCATGCCCGCGTGCCGGGCTCCGGGGCCGGGTCGCCGTCGGTGTGCGGCAGCTTCTCCGCGGGGATGACCCCGAACTTGCCCGCCTGGTAGTCCTCGAACGCCTGCATCAGCTCGGCACGGGTGTTCATCACGAACGGACCGTAGTGCGCGACCGGCTCCCGGATCGGGGCGCCGCCCAGCAGCAGAACTTCCAGATTCGGTTCGGCGGCCGGGGTGGCGGTGCCGGCGGCCAGGGTCAGCGCCTCACCCGGTCCGAAGACGACCAGCTGTCCCTTGCGGATCGGCCGCTGCTCCTGCCCGGCGGTGCCGACACCGGCCAGCACGTAGGCCAGCGCGTTGAATTCGCGGTTCCACGGCAGGTTCAGCTGCGCGCCGGGGCTGATCGTGGTGTGCACGAGACTGATCGGGGTGAAAGTGCTGCCCGGGCCGGTATGCCCGTCCAGTTCACCGGCGATCACCCGCAGCAGCGCGCCGCCGTCCTCGGAGGACAGCAGGGTGGCCTGCCCGCCGCGGATGTCCTGGTACCGGGGCGCGTTGAATTTGTTCGCCCGCGGCAGGTTCACCCACAGCTGGACACCGTGGAACATGCCGCCGGAGACCACCAGCGACTCCGGTGGCTTCTCGATGTGCAGGATGCCGCTGCCCGCGGTCATCCACTGGGTGTCCCCGTTGCTGATGGTGCCTCCGCCGCCGTGGGAGTCCTGGTGTTCGAAGGTGCCGTCGATCATGTAGGTGACGGTCTCGAATCCGCGGTGCGGATGCCACGGGGTGCCCTTGGGCTCGCCCGGTGCGTACTCCACCTCGCCCATCTGGTCCATGTGAATGAACGGATCCAGATCCGCGAGCGAGACCCCGGCGAACGCGCGGCGCACCGGGAATCCCTCGCCCTCGTAACCGGTCGGCGCCGTCGTCACCGATCGGACGCGACGCTGCGACGTCACCGCCGGGTCAGGGGTGTGCACCCGGGTGAGCGTCAGGGTGTCCGCTGTCACCGCTGGCATGGCGACCTCCAATGTAGTTGAAATTTTGTCTACCCCGACAACCATAGGTCGCTGCCGAACATTCCCGGTAGTGCGATGCGTGTTTTCCCGGCCGCTGCGGCGGCGTCGTCGACCGGCTCGTCTCGTATGATCAAGATTTGTAGCAGTGAGGAGTGATATGCCCGAGCCGAGCGAACTGCGTGCGGATCAAGTCCAGGCCTGGCGCGCCTATCTGGAGGGCAGCGTGCGACTGGAGACCTGCGTGGATGCCGCGCTGCGGGCCTCGAGCGGGCTGAGCCTGATCGACTACCACCTGCTGCTGTTGCTCCGCGAAGCTCCGCAGCATCGGCTGCGGATGAGTGAGCTGGCCGATCGTATGGTGTTCTCCCGCAGCCGCATCACCTATCAGGTCAATTCGATGATCAAACGCGGCCTGCTCACCCGCGAACCGGCCCCCGGCGACGGTCGCGGCTATCGCGCGGTACTCACCGCCACCGGGCTAGAGGCATTCCTGGCCGCGGCCCCCGATCATGCCCGCACCGTGCGCGAGTTGTTCCTGGATGAGCTCACCGAGGACGAACTGGCTTGTCTGGGAAGGATTTTCACCCGCATGCGGGCCCGGCTCGAACGCGCGGAGAACGACGCCGCGGCCACCGGCGGATAAGCGGTGGTATACAGTGACCGCTGCTCGACACCTCGGTGAGGAGACCAGATATGGCGGGTGAACTCGACATCTCCGGATAGACCCCGGAGTCCGGCCACCAGCGCACGCGGTGCGGCTGTCGTGGCCATGTCGTCGTTCCACCGATACGCCATCCGCGGCGCGGCCGGTCCGCGCCCGTCTCACTGCGGGAGCCTCCCCCATGTCCGATGCTCGCATCGTTTGTTCGAACCTGTCGTTCACCTGGCCCGATGACACGCCCGTATTCCGGGATCTGTCGTTCACCGTGCCCGGCGGGCGCACGGGACTGGTCGCGCCCAACGGCACGGGCAAGAGCACGCTGCTGCGGTTGATCGCCGGCGACCTGCGTCCCGGCGGCGGCAGCGTCACCGTCGCGGGCCTCCTGGGGTATCTGCCCCAGACCCTGCCGCTGACCGCGGAATCGACCGTCGCGCAGATACTGGGCATCGCTCCGGTCCTGGCTGCACTCGCCGCGGTGGAATCCGGTGATGTGCGTGAGGAACATTTCGCGCTCATCGGCTCGGACTGGGATATCGAGGAGCGCACCCGGGCCCAGCTCGAACGGCTCGGACTGGCCGATATCGCGCTGACCCGCGGCCTGGATACCCTCAGCGGCGGGCAGATCATCACCCTCGGGCTGGCCGCGCAACTGCTGCGCCGCCCGGACGTGCTGCTGCTGGACGAGCCCACCAACAACCTCGACATCGATATGCGCCACCGCCTGTACGGGGTGCTCGAGGACTGGAACGGATGTCTGCTCGTGGTCGCGCACGACCGTCCGCTCCTGGACCGGATGGACCGCATCGCCGAACTCGATCGCGGCGAAATCCGTTTCCACGGCGGCAATTTCACCGCCTACGAACACGGCGTGCAGGCCGCGCGCGAAGCGGCCGAGAAGAATGTGCGCACCGCGGAGCAGGAGGTCAAGCGGGAGAAGCGCGAAATGCAGCAGGCCCGCGAACGCGCCGCGCGCCGAGCGGGCAACGCCGCGCGCACCCTGGGCGATGCCGGATTGCCCAAGATCTTCGCCGGCACCATGAAGCGCAACGCCCAGGAGTCCGCGGCCCGCGCGAACCAGACTCATACCGCGCGCGTGGACGCGGCGCGCGACCGGCTCGACCGAGCCCAGCGCGCGGTGCGCGAGGATCAGCGCATCGTGCTGGACCTGCCCGGAACCGAGGTGCCCGCCGGGCGCACGGTGTTCGAGGGCGAGGGTATCGGCGTGCGGCTCGGTGAGCGGGAGATGTTCACCGGCAGCGGGGTTGATCTGATCATTCGCGGACCCGAGCGGATCGCGCTGACCGGCCCGAACGGCGCGGGCAAATCCACCCTGCTGCGTGTTCTGGCCGGTGCGCTGACCCCGGACCGCGGCCGGATCCGGCATGCGCAGGGCCGGGTGGCGTATCTGTCCCAGCGGCTGGATCTGCTCGATCCGGCATCGAGCGTGGCGGAGAATCTGGCCGTGAGCGCACCGCAACTGTCCGCCGCCGAGCGGATGAACGCGTTGGCGCGCTTGCTGTTTCGTGGCCCGGCCGCGCATCGCCCGGTGCGCGCGCTCTCCGGCGGGGAACGGTTGCGCGCGAGTCTGGCGTGCGCGCTGTTCGCCGAACCCGCACCGCATCTGCTGTTGCTGGACGAGCCGACCAACAATCTGGATCTGGTCGGCATCGGGCAGCTCGAGAGTGCGCTCGAGGCCTACCGGGGTGCGTTCATCGTGGTCAGCCACGACGAACACTTCCTGACCGAGGTGCGCGTGCAGCGGTGGCTGTGCTTGGCCGAGGGCCGGTTGAGCCAGGTCACCGCGCCCGATCCGGCTTAGGCGCGGGCGGCGGCCGCGACGGGTTCGGCGACGACCGCGACCCCGGTGCGGCCGCCGTCGACGTCCAGTACGGTGCCGTGCACGAATTCCGCGTTGTCGGAGGCCAGGTACACCGCCGCCGCGGCGATCGCCTCGGGTGTGCCGGGTCGCCCGGCCGGGGTGCCGTACATCATCGCCCCGCTCGGGCTCGGCACGTCCGGGGCCTGGTCACCGGAGCGGATCACGCCGGGGGAGATCGCGTTGACGCGCACTCCCCGCGGGCCGAACTCCGCGGACCAGGCACGGGTGAGGGTTTCCATCGCGCCCTTGGTCGAGGCGTAGAGCGCGCCGACCGGCACCGACAGACGCGCGACCCACGAGCCCAAATTGATGATCACTCCGCCACCGGCGTCGATCATCGCGGGCGCGACGGTCTGGGTCAGGAAGAACGGCGCCTTGACGTTCACCGCGTACACCCGATCGAACATGGCCTCGTCGGTGGTGAAAGTCGTTGCGGGAGGATAGATTCCGGCGTTGTTGAGCAGGATGTCGATCCGCCCGCCGAGGACGGCGGTGGCCGCTCGGGCCAGGGCGCGGCTCGCGGCCGGCGTGCCGTCGAGGTCCGCGTGCAGGTAGTCCGCGCGGCCGCCCGCCGCGCGAATGCCTTCGACCACGGTGTTCCCGCGGACGTCCTCGCGGCCGCAGACCACGACGTGCGCGCCCCGGGCGGCATACGCCTCGGCGATGGCGCGTCCGATATTGCCGGTGGAACCGGTGATGAGGGCTGTCTTTCCGGAAAGGCTTGGCATACCGACGACGCTACGAGTCAATTTTTGGACCAGCAAGTCCAAACTGGGAGGTGTTGCGTCACCCGTTCCGCAGATGTGCGACCAGGGTGTTCATCGAGGTTTCCAGATACTCCACGCTGCCGGTCGTGCGCAGCACCTGCACACCGCCCTGGATCGCCGCGACGAACGTCATCGCGACCGCGTCCGGGTCGACCCGGTCACGCACCAACCCCGCGTCCTGCATCGCCGCGATGCCCCGGCGGATGTGCTCGCGCCACTGCGACAGCAGGGTCCCGACCACCTCGGCGGTTCCGGCGGTGGCCCCGACCTGCGCCATCAACGACCCCAGCGGACAGTGCCGCCCCTGAGCGCGGTACCTGGCCAGCACCGCCTCGCGCCAGCGGTCCCAGGCCGCCCACGAGGTGAGCGCGCCCAGGTGCGGCTGTTGATCCTCGAGCACCCGGCCGGCCTCGTACCGGGCGACCGAGACCAGCAACTCCTCCTTGCCGCCGGGGAAATAGTGGAAGATCTGCCCCTTGCTGGTGCCGGTGATGGCGCGGATGTCGTCCAGGGTCACCGTGCCGGGCTCCTCGCTGCGCAGATGCAGCGCCGCGCCCTCGATGATCCGTTGCCGGGTGGCGCGGCCCTTCGCGGTGATCGTCATGTCGCGAGGATACCGCTTTGGACCGAAGGGTCCATTGATGTGAGTGGCTCAGATGCTCGCGCAGTGCCTTGCCGATGAACGCGGCCGCGTCGGGATCCGCGCCGCCGCCGGCGAGATGTCCCATTGACTCCTAGCTTGCTAGCAAGCTAGCTTCATGGGGTGGGTGACGAGGTCAAGCAGTTCAACGTGTATCTGCCGGTGGAATTGATCAAGCAGGTCAAGTTCCGTGCCATCGAGACCGGGCAGTCGTTGTCGGCACTGGTCGCCGAGGCGCTGCGCGCACACCTCGAGAACTCCCCCACCGAGCAACCACCCGAGTGATAGGAGCGCCGATCGTGACCACCACCGGTATCGTGGCCGTATATCTCACGACCCGCAACTGGGGTCGAGCCGCCCGGTTCATGCAATCCCTGGGCTACGAAACCGATTTCACCACCGACCACAACTCCGGCCTGTTCCGCAACGAACAGGGGCCGTCGGTATTCATCGCCGAGGTTCCGCACGAGGAACCCGACACCCGCCTGGTCCTGTCGGTGCCCGACGCCGAGTCGCTGCGCCTGGACCCGGATACCGAGGTCGTCACCGAATTCGAGGACACCCATTTCGGCACCCGGGAAATGGTCGTGCGCGATCCGGACGGACGGCTGTGGACGCTGCAGGCCGCCCCGGCGAACACGCCGGCGGACCCGGCATGAGCGGGGAGCAGGTCGTCGCGCCCGAGCACACCGCGGCGCGGGTGGCGTTGTGGCGCGCGCTGCACCTCCAGGTCGACCCACCGCCGCACGTGCTGCGCGACGAGATCGGCCTGCGCCTGGTCGACCCGCCCGACGGCTGGCGCGAACGCCCGGATATGGATCCCGATTCGACCCGCCCGATGCGCGCGGGGGTGGTGGCACGGGCGCGTTTCATCGAGGATCTGATCGCCGAGCGGGCGGCGGCGGGCATCGGACAGTACGTGCTGCTGGGCGCCGGTCTGGACACCTTGGCTCAGCGTCGTCCCGAGATCGCCTCGGCCGTTACCATTTTCGAGGTCGACCAGCCCGGCCCGCAGGAGTGGAAGCGTCGTCGGCTCGACGAACTCGTCCTGCCCACGCCACCGGGATTGCGGCTGGTGCCGGTCGATTTCGAAACCGAGTCCTGGTGGGACCGGCTGATCGCGGCCGGTTTCGATCCGCGGCGCCCGGCGGTGGTGGCCTCCACCGGGGTGTCGATGTATCTGACGCACGCGGCCAATACCGCCACACTGCAACGCATTTCCGCGCTCGCGCCGGGTTCGTCGCTGGTGATGACCTATATGCTCCCGATCGATCGGGTCGACGCGCAGGAGCGGACGCTGCGCGAGTTCGCCGAGCGTGGCGCGCGTTCCTCGGGCACGCCGTTCATCAGCTTCTACGATCCCGAACAGATGCGCGCGCTGGCGCTCGAGGCGGGTTTCGCTGCGGCCCGCACGGTCTCGGCGGGCGATCTGACCGAGCGCTATTTCCGCGACCGGTCCGACGGGCTGCGTCCAGCGGCGTCGGAGCAGTTGCTCGTGGCGAGTACGTAGAGGTCGCCCGCGCGTTTCACGGCCGGCGCCGGAATCGGCGACGGTGGCGCCGCCCGCCGCGAAACACCCGCCGACGATATCGGATGTCTACCGGTTCGACTGCGGCGCAACGAACGTCGTCCGACTCTCGAGGCGGCTCGGGTCGTTCCGGGTCCCGGACCGCGCCGAGGTCACCGTCGCCGACCGCGTGAGGGTCCGACGGACTCGCGGGGTTCCGGTGAGGCAGTGGCGCTGTACCTCGGGGGGACCGCCACGCTAGTGGCACATGCCCGCCGAGGATAGCGGGAACGTATCCGCCGGGCGCAGCATCGCAGCCACGCTAGCGTGTGTGGACCAGGCATATGCGGGAGAGGACCGATCGTGGTGTGGACGAATTGGGCGGGCAATATCACCTTCGGGGCTCGTGGCGTGCACCGTCCCGCCGACGTGAGCCAGGTGCGCGCTCTGGTCGCGCGGTCCGAGCGGGTGCGGGCGCTGGGCAGCGGGCATTCGTTCAATCGGATCGCCGACACCACCGGGGAGTTGATCTCCCTGGCGGGGCTGCCGCCTCGGGTCGAGATCGATGCCGCGGCATCGTGTGTCACGGTCGCGGGCGGTTTGCGGTACGGGGATTTCGCCGATCGCCTGCACGCGGCGGGGTTCGCGTTGCGGGCACTCGGTTCGCTGCCCCATATTTCGGTCGCCGGGGCGGTGGCCACCGCGACGCACGGCTCGGGAGTCGACAACGCCGGTCTGGCCGCGTCGGTGTCCGGCATGCAGGTGGTCACCGCGGGCGGCGATCTGCTCGAGATCCGGCGCGGGCACCCGGATTTCGCGGGAATGGTGGTCGGTCTGGGCGGATTCGGGCCGGTCACGGCGCTGACCCTGGACCTGGTGCCCACCTTCGAGTTGGCGCAGTACGTCTACGACCGGCTGCCCGCGGACGCGTTCGCCGAGCACGCGCAGGATATCCTCGCCGCGGGGTACAGCGTGAGCGTGTTCACCACCTGGCGTGCGGATCATCTGGATCAGGTGTGGGTGAAAGGCCCACGCGCACCGCAGCTTCCGGACCCGAGCTGGTTCGGCGCCACCCGAGCGGATACCCAACGTCATCCCGTCCCGGGGATGGACGCCCGGCACTGCACCACCCAGCTCGGCGAACCAGGTCCCTGGCACCATCGGCTGCCGCATTTCCGGATGGATTTCACCCCGAGCACCGGTCGTGAACTGCAGTCGGAGTATTTCGTGCCCCGCGAGCACGTCGTGGCGGCCTACCGCGCCCTCGATACGATCCGCGACCGGATGGCCCCGATCGTGCAGACCTGCGAGATCCGCACGATCGCCGCGGAGCCCCTGTGGCTGTCCCCTGCGGCCGGACGCGCCTCGGCCGCATTCCATTTCACCTGGATCGACGACACGCCCGCGGTACTGGCCGTGCTGCCCGCGATCGAGGAACTGCTGAGCCCGTTCGCGGTGCGCCCGCACTGGGGCAAGCTGTTCACCTGCGACGCGGCGACCCTGCGCGAACGGTACGACCACTACGCCGATTTCGAACGCCTGCTCGGAAAGTACGATCCGGCAGGCAAATTCAGCAACGAGTTCCTCGACACCTTCTTCACCCGCGACTGAACCCGCTCCCGCACGAGCGAACTCGCGGCCGCGCACCGCGACCGGGCGCTCGATCGCCCGCTCGGATCGAATTCACAACGCCACCGATGGCGGCTCTGCGGTGAATCGCACGCCGCAGCTGTCACCGCTCTCGAGTTTGTCGAAGGCCGATTGCACGGTGTCGCCGAGTTTGCCCAGCGGCGCCGAGATCGTCTTGCACAGCGTGGGATTGGCCTTCGCGTGGCGCACGCGGGCGCACGTCACCGGTCCCGCTCAGCCCTCACCGGCCGGAACGGCCAAGGGCCGGTTGCCCAATGCCACCTCGACCGCCTCGTCCAGGTCCAGGCGGAATTCGAGGTCCGGGTCCGTGGCGGGACCGTCGTGGTGGGTGATGATGCCGTGGTCGATGACGTAGTGCAGAACCGACTCACCGATGTGCACCGTCGCCCGGCCCTCGGCCAGTTGCCCGGCGATCACGCGGCCCAGCGGCAGCGCGAACCAGTGCGCACGCACCGCGTCGGTACTGCGGCGCGTGCCCAAACGCGGTGTGCCCCAAGCCGACAGCGCCTCGAGCACCGGCCGTAGCGCCACGCCGGAGTCGGTGAGTTCGTAGACCGCGGTCGCCGCGCGAGGCCCGACGCGGCGGCGGGTCAGGATGCCGTCCTGTTCGAGTTCGCGCAGCCTGGTGGCCAGCATATCGGTGCTGATGCCGGGCAGATCGGCGAACAGGTCGCTGTATCGCCTTGGGCCCGAGGTCAATTCGCGCACCACCAGCAGGCTCCAGCGATCACCGACGGCGTCCAGGGCGCGGCTCACCGAGCAGAAGTGGTCGTAGTTTCGGCGGGACACGCCTCACACTGTAGCCGAGCGGTTGGAAATACCAAGTGCAAACTTGGAATTTCCAAGTACAGTGTCCAAAGGTCATCTCGAGAAGGGACATCCATGCAGCTCACCCAGTCCAGCAAACTCGCTGGAGTGTCGTACGAGATCCGCGGACCGGTCGCCGAACATGCCGCGCGGCTGGAGGCCGAGGGGCATCACGTCATCAAGCTCAACACCGGCAATCCGCTGCTGTTCGGCTTCGAGGCGCCCGCGGAAATCCTGCAGGACATGGTGCGCGGCCTGCCCGCCTCGAGCGGCTACAGCTCGGCCAAGGGCCTGCTGCCGGCGCGGCGCGCGGTGGTGCAGTACTACCAGACCCTCGGCGTGCACGGGGTCGACGTGGAGGAGGTATTCCTGGGCAACGGGGTCTCCGAGTTGATCATGATGGCGTTGACGGCCCTGCTCGAAACCGGTGACGAAGTCCTGGTTCCCGCACCGGATTTCCCACTGTGGACCGCCGCGACCACACTCAACGGCGGACGCGCGGTGCACTACGTGTGCGACGAGGGCGCGGACTGGTGTCCCGACCCGGCCGATATCGAGGCCAAGATCACCGACCGCACCCGCGCGATCGTGCTGATCAACCCGAACAACCCCACCGGCGCGGTGTACCCGCCCGAGGTGCTGCGCCCGATCCTGGACATCGCCCGCCGCCACAACCTGGTGGTGTTCTCCGACGAGATCTACGACAAGATCCTCTACGACGGCCTCACCCACACCGCCACCGCGTCACTGGCCCCGGATCTGCTGTGCCTGACCTTCTCCGGCCTGTCCAAGGGATACCGGTGCGCCGGATTCCGCTCCGGCTGGCTGGTGGTCTCGGGCCCCACTCAGCATGCGGCCAGCTATCTCGAGGGCCTGACGATGCTCGCGGGCCTGCGTCTGTGCGCGAATGTGCCTGCGCAGCAGGCGATTCAGGCCGCGCTGGGCGGATACCAGAGCATCTACGACCTGACTCTGCCCGGTGGGCGGCTGCGAGAACAACGCGATCGCGCGGTGGAGGCGCTGACCGCGATCCCGGGTGTGTCGTGCGTGAAGCCCAGGGGCGCGCTGTACGCGTTCCCGCGCATCGATCCAGCGGTCTACCCGATCCACGACGACGAGCGGTTCGTGCTGGATCTGCTGCTGCAGGAGAAGGTGCACATCGTGCAGGGCACCGGATTCAATTGGCCGCGCCCGGACCATTTCCGCATCCTGACCCTGCCGCACGCGGACGACCTCGAGGCCGTCATCGAACGCATCGGCCGATTCCTGGCCACCTACCGCCAGTGACGCCCCGATTCCGCCGAGACGCCGGCCCTGTTCACTGCCTGAATGCCATAGCATCCCAGCCACATTCGCGTCGCGACCGCGCGACCGGAACCGGTTCGGCACGACCGCGGGGTACGGTGGCCAGCGATGAGCGCAGCAGCCGAATACTCCGACACCGGCTCGCCGGGACAGGTCGCGGTGCCCGAGCAGGTCCGGGCACAGATGCGGCGCGGGGTGCGCAACGTACTGGTCGACGCCGCCGCACTGCGCCAGGTGCGCGAACGGTTCGACGACGAGCAGGCCGCCGCGCTGGGCCGGTATCTCGAGGCCTCCCAGTCCCCGAATACGGTGCGCGCGTACCGATCCGACTGGATCGCCTGGTCCGCCTGGTGCGCCGCGGAGGGGCGTCGCGCACTTCCGGCCGACCCGCTGGACGTGGCGGTCTATCTGGCCGCCGCCGCCGATGCCCGCCGGCCCGATGGCGCGTGGGCATTCAGCGCGGCCACGCTCGAACGCAAGAGCGCCGCGATCGCCGCGCTGCACGCCGCCAACGGCCTGGTCTCCCCCACCCGCACCGATGTGGTGCGCCTGACCCTGCGCGGTATCCGCCGCACCCGCCGCACCCGGCCGCAGCGCAAACGCCCGGTCCTGCTGCACACCCTCGAACAACTGCTGCGAGGTCTGCCCGATCCGGGCTGGCCCGCCGAACCCGCCCGCCGCCGCGACGCGCTGGTGCTGCTGGTCGGATTCGCCGGGGCGTTGCGGCGCAGCGAGATCGCGGGCCTGCGCATCGGCGATGTGCGGGTGGACACCGACCACGCCACCGGTGAGCCGATCCTGCTGATCGCGCTGCCCGCCACCAAGACCGACCCGACCGGCGTTGCCGCCCAGCGCGTGGTCCTGCCCCGCGGCCGGCACCCGCACACCTGCCCGGTGTGCGCGTACGCGGACTGGATTCGCCTGCGCGAGAACCACTTCCGGTACGGCCCGGACGCGCTGCCCGCACGGCTCGAATCCGAACCCGCGCCTGATCCGGCGATCCACCGCTGCCACGGATTCACCGGTACCACCCTCCCCGATCCGGAGCTGCCGCTGTTCCCGGCGGTATCCCGGCACGGCGCAATCGGCGCGACGGCCATGTCCGGTCGCGCGGTCGCCGAACTGGTCAAACGCTACGCCGCCCGCGCCGGACTGGATCCGTCGCTGTTCTCCGGCCATTCGCTGCGCGCCGGATTCGCCACCCAGGCCGCCCTCGGCGGCGCCAGCGACCGCGAGATCATGCGCCAGGGCCGCTGGTCCAATCCGCGCACCGTACACGGCTACATCCGCACCGCCAATCCGCTCGAGGACAACGCCGTCACCCGTTTGGGACTGTGAACACGACGTTCGAAAAGAACCACGATCGGGCCGCCGCTCGGACGCTGCCGCAGTTTCGGCAGTATCACGAAGCCCCTTCCGCAGCAATGGAAGTCGTCAGCGTGGCGACTTCACCGCCCGGCCTACCCGTCCGGGCCTGCAGCGTCACCTCCTGCTCGATGACACCGCCGACCGGATCGGCCCGCACCTGAGCGAAACCGTCGTCTCTGTCCGGCCGAAGGCCTCGACGAGCGCTCGGAAAAGACGCCCACGCGACTCCCTCGGCGGTGCGGATGACGCGGCGGTCAGTCGGTGTAGTACCCCGCCTCGAGGTCCTCGAGCAAGGTGGGGCCGGTCGGTTCCCAGTCCACGAGCGCCCGGGTCGCCTCGGCGGAGGCGGGCTGGTCGGTGATGTGTACCGCGGGCCAGCGGTGGCTCCCGTCACCGACGTAGGCGGCCGTGCCGAGCGTGCGGTCCAATCCCACGAGCACCGCGATCAGGCCGTTGCGGTCCCCCGCACCGTGCACCGAGCGCGGCATCCGCACCAGCCCCGCGCGGATTCCCCGATCCGCCAGCGCCAGAACGGCATTCGCCGTCCGTGCCCGCGCGCCCGCGGGCCCTGCCGCCTCGATCCGGTCGCTTTCGGTAGCGAGCCGGTGCGCCAGGATCGGGGTTCCCGAGGCCGCGATGAACGCTGTGCGGCTGTTGGCGAGGGCGTCGCCGATTTCGGCCAGAAGTGCGACCTCGTTGTTCACGGTCGCCTCGAATTCGGCGAAGTCGAGTGTGAAGGCCAGGTGCGCGACCGCATCCGCCTTGGCCGCCTCGGTCACGATCAGGTCGTGGTCGGACATATCGCCCAGCACCGCGGTTCCGCCGAACCCCGCTATCCGGTCCGCCGCGGCGCGGGAGCGGGCCAGGCCGATGACCTCGTGCCCCGCGGCGATGAGTTCCCTGCTCAGGGCAGTGCCGATCCAGCCGGATGCACCGGTGATGAATACGCGCATGGCGCTCTCCATTCGTAGCTGACGCGGCGATGTCGGCCGCCGCAATGATGTGACTCGGTCACATCACTCTAGCAGTGATGTGACCGAGTCACATCATCTAAGATGGCCGCATGGGCCGCTGGGAACCGGATGCGCGGGGCAGATTGCTGCGCGCGGCAATCGAACTGTTCGCCGAACACGGCTACGACGCGACCACGACCGCCCAGATCGCCGAACGCGCCGGGCTGACGAAAACCACGCTGTTCCGGCTGTTTCCGGACAAACGCGAGATCGTGTTCCAAGGGCAGGCCACACTCGTCGAACTCGTCACCGCCGCCGTGCGGGACGCGCCGACCGCCGCCGCACCCACCGAACTGGTCGTAGCGGGCGTGCGGGCGCTCTCGGGTGCACACATCCAGGACCATCGCCACATCGGGCGCACCCTCGACCCGATCGTTGCCTCGAGCGAGGAGTTGCGTGAGCGCGCCGCGTTCAAACGCGCGGCCGTCACCGGCGCCCTCGAACAGGCGCTGAATGACCGACTCGGTGATCCTCGTCCGGCCGCGGTGCTCGCGGACCTGGGCGTGCGCGCCTATTACGACGGGTACCGGCGCTGGGTCACCGCCGACGACGACCGCACACTCGCCGATTACGTGTCCGATGAGCTGAGCGCCTACGCAGACACCGTCTCGGACCTCGGGCGGGCGCTGTCCCGCGCGGCCGCCGGCTCCTGACCGGCACGCCGACCGCCGCACTATATTCGATTAACACCATTGCGCGGCAAGACTTTTCAAATTCGCAGCACTCAGGACTGCAAGCGATCCTCGTACACCGTCGCGAGATCGTTCAGCGCCGTCGCGCAGTCCCCGCTGAAGCTCGAACCGTGCATGATCGCCAACGTCGCCGGCCGCAGCCCGGCCAACCTGCGCAGCGCGGCCGGTACCGCGGGGCCCAGTGAAGTCTGATGGAACACGTCCTCGGCGACCACCGCCGATTCCACCAGATCGGCCTCGGTCAACGCGGGACCGTCACCCAGTTGCGTCATCAGGTCACCGCAGAACAACACGCCCGTGGTCTGCTCGTACAGCACCCGCGACTCCCAATTGTGCGGCGCGTGCGGGGTGTCCAGATGCTGCACCCGCCGGCCGCCCAGGTCGATCACCTCACCGTCGGCCAACCGCCGCGGCGGCCGATCGGCCATATCGTCCAGCGATACCACGCAGCCGAGCACCCCGTGCGCCACCTGCGATCGCGGTGCCGCGGCGAGAAAGGAATTCATCGCCCCGAGCTCGTCGGCCTCCACATGCCCGAAGGTGATCCACCGCATCTCCTGCACCGGGCGGATCCGCGCGATCGCCGCGGACACCTGCGGGAACAGCGCCCGCATACCCGTGTGGAACAGCAGCGGTTCCGCGGCGTCGACGAAGAACTGGTTGAACGTGAACCCGCTCGGCCCGACCTCGGGCACGAAAGTGGACAAGCGGTAGATACCGTCAGCGATCTCATCGGTCCTGGTCTGCACGACTCAACACCCTCCTGATGCCGCCCCGACAACCGTCCGGAACTCGCAGCCTACTCGTCGCACCACAGCACCGGAACTGCTCGGCCGCCTCCCCAACCCGGACATCCCAGCGCGTCCCGGCATACGATGCGCCGGATACCAGCCCGTCGTGTCGCAAGCCCCGAGGCCGGTCGCGGTCGCAGCACACGCCGATACCGCCGCCGCGGGCCGACACACCGCCGACCAGTGCAGGAGCGCCATGCGAACCACCGTCCGCCTCGGCTACGACGATATCGAGGCCGCCGCCCGGCGCATCCACGGGCAGATCCGACCGATCGCACTCGCTCCGGCCGGATCGGATGCCCACGAGCAATCACCGTGGCTGGCATTGGAATTCCTGCAGCACACCGGCACCTTCAAGGCCCGCGGAGCCGCGAACTTCCTGACCGCCCACCTCGAGGACCGCACCCTGCCCGACGCGGGTGTCACCATCGCCTCCGGCGGCAACGCCGGACTCGCGTGCGCCTGGGCCGCGCGCCGACACGACATCACCGCAACGGTATTCGTCCCCGCCAACGCGCCCGCGGTCAAGGTCGCCCGGCTCCTGGCCTACGGGGCACGAGTCGAGCAGGTCGGCGACAGCTACGCCGACGCAGCCGAAGCCTGTGCGCGATTCGCCGCCGACACCGGCGCACTGCGATCACACGCCTACGACAATCCACTCATCGCGGCCGGAGCCGGAACACTGATGCGGGAGATCCACGCCCGGCTGCCCACCGTCGACACCGTGCTGGTCGCCGTCGGCGGCGGCGGACTGTATGCCGGAATAGCCACCGCCGCAGCACATTACGGAGTACGCGTGGTCGCGGTCGAACCGGAGAACTGCCGTACCCTGCACGCCGCCCTCGCGGCCGGACAGCGCGTCCCGGTCCCGGTGAACTCGATCGCCGCCGACTCGCTCGGCGCGCGCACCGTCACCCCGCTGGCCCTCACCGCCGCCGCGGCGTGTGACACCCGCGCACTGCTGGTCACCGACGAGGCCATCGTCGCCGCCCGCGCCCACCTGTGGGACCACCACCGCATCGCCGTCGAACACGGCGGTGCCACCGCCTTTGCCGCCCTCACCACCGGCACCTACGTCCCCGATTCCGGCGAAACCGTCTGCGTCATCCTCTGCGGCGCGAACACCACCCTCGCGGACCTGGATTCGCCTTCCCGCTGATCATTTCGCCGGAGCGGCCACCCCGGACGCTGCGCCGAAACTGCCCTGCTCGCCGAGCCGAATTCGATGCTCATCGCCAAGACCGACATGACCCGCAACAGAAAGATGTGTGAACCTGACACGCCAGAAAGGGGCAATGGCGTGATCTGGCGGCCGGGCCGGTGTCAGCCCTCTTCGGGCCGTCGGCCAGGTGAATGCCGGAGCTGGAGCCCCGATGCTTGTTCGGGATGGGGTATTCGTCGTCGGCCGACTGACTCATGGAACCTGTTGCGGCACAAGCGGTCTTCCTCATTCACCAACCCCGGCGGCATCACTCGGGTTGGCGCTGCGCCGCTGTCCGGCGCCTCAGCGTTCATCGGTCGCAGCGGTGAGGCCTGGTTGAGCAGCGGAGTGACGAGGAGCGCAGACCGATCAGCTCGGTGGGCGCGAGGTGGACAAAGCGGGTGAAACGCTGACAGTGCCTGAACACAGGCAGGCGGCGACGACTGCCGATCCGCACACAGTCGACTGCGGTGGGAGACCGGACGATACCGCCGACAAACGCCCCCGGGAAACTGAGCGTCTTTCTACCGAACTACTGGAGCGCGGTGAACGTGATCAGGAAGTCCGCCGGAATACAAGTCATCCGCCGAGTAAAACGGGAGTTGAATCCGTGCGGCCTGGCTGCTGCTGCAACACGCTCCGCTGGATCTGCAGCGGCAATGCTTACCACTGTTGCGGCAAGCGGTAATCGAGGGTAAATCCCAGAGCGGGTAAATGACCGCAGAGCCGAACTGGGGCTGCCGCCACTCGGGGAAGAAGACGTCGTCAACGCGTTTCACAACGTTCCCGAGCGAGCGTCACGCCACAGGTCGACCGCACCGTCCTGGTCCAGCAGCTCGTCGATCTCGACGAGTTCCTGCGCGCTCAGCTCCCGGTTGCCCAATGCCGCCACGTTCTGCTCGAGCTGCTCGACCGAGGACGCTCCGATCACCAGCGAGGTCACCCGCGGATCGCGCAACGCCCATACCAGCGCCAGCTGCGCCAGGTCCTGACCGCGCCGGGCCGCGATCTGCGCCAGCGCGCGCAGCCGGGCGATCATCGGCTCGGTCAGCAACTCGTTCTGGAACGACTTGCCTTGCGTCGCACGCGATCCCACCGGAACGCCATTCAGATACCGGGAGGTCAGCAGCCCCTGCGCCAACGCGGTGAATCCGATGATCCCGAATCCCTCCGCCGCGGCGGTGTCCAGCAACCCCTCGGTCTCGATCCAGCGATTGAGCATCGAATAGGACGGCTGGTGAATCAGCAGCGGAGTGCCCAGCTCACGCAGGATGCCCGCCATCCGCTCCGAATGCTGGGCATCGTAGGAGGAGATCCCGACGTACAGGGCTTTGCCCTGCCGCACCGCGGTATCCAACGCCGCGGCGGTCTCCTCCAGCGGCGTACTCGGATCGAACCGGTGCGAATAGAAGATGTCGACATAGTCCAGCCCCAGCCGGGACAACGACTGATCCAACGAAGCCAGCACATATTTGCGCGAACCGCCGCCCTGCCCGTACGGTCCGGGCCACATATCCCACCCGGCCTTGGTGGACACGATCAGCTCATCGCGATACGCCGCCAGGTCCTCCCGCAGCAGCCGCCCGGCATTGACCTCCGCCGAACCGTACGGCGGGCCGTAGTTGTTCGCCAGGTCGAAATGCGTGATCCCCAGATCGAAAGCGCGCAAAGCGATCTCACGTTGCGTCGCGAACGGCCGATCATCACCGAAGTTGTGCCAGAAGCCCAGCGAGAGCACCGGCAGATCCAGACCCGAGCGGCCCGTCCGCCGGTACAGCATTCCCCCGTCGTAGCGGGTGGGATCGGCACGGTAGGTCATCGAACTCCTCTCACGGTCGGTTCAGTGATTGAAACACGAGATCATCAGCGTGGCAGCGCGGGCCGCACCCGCCGGGCAACTCACACCGTGGGAGGCGGACCACTCACCGACAACTCCGGCGGCACCGCCCGATACGCCTCGATCTGCACCAGACTCAACTGGCCCGTACAACCCTGGCTCAGCAGCGAAGACGGCCGATCGGCGGTGAGCACATTCGGATTGCCGTGCCGGCAGAAACTCGGATCCGCCGGATCCGGGTCGTACCAGGCGCCCGTGGACAGCTGCGCGATCCCCGGCCCCACCGCATCGGAGACGACCAGTCCGGCCAGGCAACTACCGCGATCGTTGAAGACGCGCACCACATCACCCGCACTCAGACCCCGCGCGGCGGCCTCGTCCGGATGCAACCGCACCGGTTCGCGCCCCGCCACCTTCGCCGACTGACTGTGCGCGCCGACATCGAGCTGGCTGTGCAACTTGGTATGCGGCTGATTCGCGATCAGCTGCAACGGAAACCGCTGTGCCGCAGCACTTCCCAACCATTCCACCGGCTCCATCCAGACCGGATGCCCCGGACAGTCCGGATATCCGAAACCATCGATCGTCTCGGAGAAGATCTCGATCCGGCCGCTGGGCGTGGACAACGGATGCGCGTCGGGATCGGCCCGGAAATCGGCGAAGACCACCTGATCCCCCTCGGCGACCTCCAACTCGATGCCCTGCCCGTCCCAGAACTCCTCGAAGCCCGGCAGGCCGGCCGCGCCCGACCCGGCCCGCCACTGCTCGTACAGGTGGCGCAACCACTCCACGGCCGTGCGCCCCTCGGTGAATTGCTCACCGACACCGAGCTTTTCGGCCAGATCGGCCAGAATCGAATAGTCGTCGCGCGCCTGTGCGTGCGGACGGGTCAGCGCGGGCATCGGGAAGAACATCCGATCGTTGTCGCCCGCTCCGTAATCGTCCCGCTCGACCGACATCGTCGAGGGCAGCACGATATCGGCGTGACGCGCGGTACTCGTCCAGAACGGATCGTGCACCACGATGGTCTCCGGGCGGGTGAATGCCTCCCGCAACCGCGCCAGATCCTGATGGTGATGGAACGGGTTGCCGCCGCACCAGTACACGAGCCGGATATCCGGATACACCAGCCGCCGGCCGTCGTAGTCGTACTCCGCGCCCGGATCGAGCAGCATATCGGCAACCCGAGCCACCGGGATGAAGGTTTGTATCGGATTGCGCCCCTGCTCCAGCCTGGGGACCGACAAACGCCGGGCAGGCTCGCCGACACTGCTCGTGGAACCGTAGCCGTGCCCGAAACCGCCACCCGGAGTACCGATCTGGCCCAGCATCGCCGCGAGCACCACTCCCAGCCACACCGGCTGTTCACCGTGCTCGGCCCGCTGCAACGACCAGCTCACCGTGACGAACGTGCGCGCGGCCGCCATCTCCCGGGCGAGTGCACGAATTCGGCCCGCCGGCACGCCGGTGATCGCCGACGCCCAATCCGGATCCTTCACCACACCGTCGTCGGCGCCACGCAGATACCGGGCGAACCGGTCGAATCCGACCGTGTATCGATCCAGGAAATCGGTATCGGCCGAACCTTCGGCATCCAGCACCTGCGCCAGCGCGAGCATCAGCGCCGCATCGGTGCCCGGCCGCGGCGCGATCCACTCAGCCCGCGCCTCGGCCGGAATATCATCGCGCAGCGGGCTTATCGAGACGAACCGGCATCCCCGAGCCCGCGCCGCCGCGATCCAGCCGCGACCGGAGTGCCGCGACACACCCCCGGGCGTCACCGCGAAATTCTTCGCCGACAACCCGCCGAACGCGACGACCAGCTCCGTGTGCTCGACCAGCACCGACTTCGAAGTACCGTGCTGCAGAAGCCAATACAGGTTGCTCAGCACATGCGGCAACAGCACCGTCGCGGTGCCCATGCTGTAGCTGTTCACGTGCCGCACGAAGCCGCCGAGACAGTTCAGGAACCGGTGCACCTGGCTCTGCGCGTGATGGAACCGCCCGGCACTGGCCCACCCGTACGACCCGCCGTAGACCGCCTCGGCCCCGAATTCGTCGTAAACCCTACGCAATTCGCCCGCCAGCAGTTCCGTCGCCCGCTCCCACGACACCGGCACATACGGATCCGCCCCGCGCCCCGGCGCTCCCGGACCCCGCTCGAGCCAGCCGCGGCGCACATGCGGTTGCGAGATCCGCGTCGGATGATGCTGTGCCGAAGCGACATTCTCGATCAGCGGCATCGGCTCGGGATCGCCGCGCCACGGCCGCACCCCCGTGAGCCGCTCACCATCACTGACCGCCTCGAAGGCTCCCCAGTGGGTCAGATGTGTGGTCATGGATTCACGGTAGCGCGCACCACCGACAGCTTGCCGTAACTGGACATGCGCCCATGTTCGGCGAACAATGACCACCGCTCCGGAGCGTCCGACCAGTACCCGCGAACACCCCGGATAGCGTTCGACTCGACCATCCGCACCACTCGACGCCGAGGAGTCCGATGCGCCCGCTCACCCGACGACACGCTCTGGCCGCCCTCGCGGCGGGCACCGCCGCCGCACTGGCCGGACCGACGGCCACCGCGGCCGCACGCCCCGCACCTCCGGCGAAGATTCCGCCACTGGGCAGCGATTTCCTCTGGGGAGTCGCCAGCGCCGGATTCCAGTGCGAAGGCCATGCCGCGGACAGCAACTGGACCCGCTACGTCGCGAAGAACGCCGACTACGACCGCTACCACAATGCCGTCGACTTCTACACCCGCTACCCCGACGACATCGCCTCGGCCGCAGCACTCGGCGTCAACGTGTACCGGGTCAGCATCGAATGGTCCCGCATCCAGCCTCGGCCCGGCGGCTGGGACGAAGCGGGATTCGCCTTCTACGACCGCGTCCTGGACACCATCGCCGCCCACGGCATGCGCACCATGCTCACCCTCGATCACTGGGTGTACCCGGGCTGGGTCGCCGACCGAGGCGGCTGGGCCGACCCGGAGATGACCGCCCTGTGGCTGACCAATGCCCGAAAAGTGGTGGACCGCTACGCATCCCGCGATCCGCTCTGGATCACCTTCAACGAGCCCGCCTTCTACATCGTCAACGAGGTCAGCAACGGCGGACTGTCCGCGGACCACGTGCCGCTGATGCAGCAGCAGCTCGCCCGGGCGCACAACGGCATCTACGACTACATCCACCAGCGCCGGCCCGCCGCACGGGTCACCAGCAACATCGCCTACATCCTGGGCACCGCCGAACCCGTCGTCAACGGCCCCATGCTCGACGCGATCGCCGCGAAACTCGACTTCGTCGGCATCGACTACTACTACGGCTACAGCCCACAATCGGCCCTCACCACATCCCCCGCCGACTTCAAGAAACTCTGGAACCAGCCGCTACAACCCGAGGGCATCTACTATGCGCTGGAATACTATTCGCGCCGATTCCCCGGCAAGCCCCTCTACATCGTCGAGAACGGCATGCCAACCTTCAACGGACAACCCCGTGCCGACCACTACACCCGCGCGGACAATCTGCGCGACACCGTCTACTGGCTGCAACGCGCCAAGGCCGACGGCATGCCGCTGATCGGCTACAACTACTGGAGCATCACCGACAACTACGAATGGGGCAGCTACGCACCGCGTTTCGGCCTCTACACCGTCGACGTACTCACCGACCCGGCGCTGACCCGCCGCCCCACCGACGCCGTGCCCGCCTACGCGGCGATCACCCGCGCCGGCGGCGTTCCGGCCGGATACCGGCCCACCCGGGCCCCGGCCGGATGCGCCCTCGGCGACGTACCCACCAGCTGCCTCGACCCGGTCACCCTGCCGCACTGAGGCATTCGCCGGTTCCGCTCCGAGGGGCGGAACCGGCAGGCCGGATCGCACGATGCCGGTCAGGCCGACCGCGACTGCGCGGCCGCACGCGGCACGGCCGGACGGCGACCGAACTCCAGCACACCGTCCTCGATCGCGCCCTTGCGCAGCAGCTTGCGATCCCGGAAATAGTTGTTGATCACCTGCCACGGGCCGTTGGTCCCCTGCCGCGGCATCACCGCGTCGCCGCGCTGGATATAACCGGAAGTCAGCGCGCCGCCCATCATCGAATCGTCGGAGCGATCGCCCTCGCGCGGCACCGCCACGACCGTCGAATAACCATGGGACCGCATATGATTCAGCAAGCGGCAGAAGTATTCGGCGGCCAGATCCGCCTTCAACGTCCACGACGCGTTGGTATAGCCCAGCACGATCATCGCATTGGGCACCCCGCCCAGCAGAGCGCCCTTGTACGCCACCAGATCCCGCGTCCGCGCCGGCTCGCCGTCGATCACCAGCCGTGCACCGCCGAGCATCTGCACCGTCAACCCGGTCGCGCTGATGACGATATCCGCCTCGAGTTCCCGTCCCGACTCCAGCCGGATCCCGGTCTCGGTGAAGGTCTCGATCCGATCGGTGGCGATCGAGGCGCGGCCCTCGCGCAGCACCTTGAACAGATCACCGTTGGGCACCACGCACAGCCGCTGATCCCACGGGTTGTACTCCGGACTGAAATGCCGCATGTCGATCCCGGAGCCGACCTGCAGCCGCACCGCGCTCAGCAGCAGTTTGCGCGACAACGCGGGGTTGGTGCGAGAGAGCTTGAAACTCGCGCGCTGCAATCCGATATTGCGGGCCCGGCCGATCCGATAGGCGATCGCCTCGGGCACCTTCGCCGCTTTGAACCCCACCGCCACCGGGTCCTCCGTGGGAAGGGCGGTGATATACGTCGGTGAACGTTGCAGCATCGTCACATGTGCCGCGTCCCGGCTCATCGCGGGAACCAGGGTGATCGCCGTCGCGCCGCTACCGATCACCACGACCCGCTTGCCTCGGTAGTCCAGATCCTCCGGCCAGTGCTGCGGATGCACGATCGGCCCGCGAAACTTCTCCTCGCCCGGAAAGTGCGGCCGGTAGCCCTGGTCGTAGTCGTAATATCCCGTGCAGCCGACCAGGAAGTCGCTGGTATAGATCTCGGTCTCACCGGACTGCTCGTCCACTGCGGTGACGGTCCAGATCCCCGCCTCGCTCGACCAGCTCGCCTCGGTCATCCGGCGCCCGAACCGAATGTGCTCGGTCACCCCGTACTCCGCGGCGGTATCGACGACGTACTGCCGGATGTGCGGCCCATCGGCCAGCACCTTCGTCCCGTTCCACGGCCGGAAGCCGTAACCGAACGTGTACATGTCCGAATCCGACCGGATGCCCGGATACCGGAAAAGGTCCCACGTACCGCCGATCGCCGTCCGCCGCTCCAGGATGGCGTAGCTGCGCCCGGTCCCCTCCCGGGTGAGATGGCAGGCCATCCCGATTCCCGAAAGACCCGCGCCGATGATCAGTACGTTGACATGCCGCGTCATTGAGGTATCCGTTCCGTGTGATCCCGCCCGGACGACCGTGACCGGGGCTTCTCCGCAGGTTACCTGTTATCGACAGTTACGTCTAGATGAGCGTCCTCCGCTCTCCCTTCCCGCGCCCCGGGTAGACGCCGCTTCCCGACCAGTCGCACCTCCCGCCGCCTCCACGCCGCGCTGGCCCGGAGCTGCGGCGCTTCTTCCTTCGATGCGTTTTTTGAAGTCGTGCGGTTTGAGGTGTGCGTGAGTACGGTTGAGTGGATTTACATGTTTAGATGCGCATATTCCAATATCCAATTGGTATGTGTCCAAACAGTAACCGCACCTTGCGCAGCGGATGTGTCTGGGATTCACACAGAGTGGCCGAGATGCTCCACGCGGCCGACCCGCTGTCCAGCCGCTCTCCCTGCTCGGCATTAACGTCGAAACCGCTTGTCGTCCAAGGGCTTATGGCAATGCGACACACTCCCCCACAACGACAAGCCTGGACCAGTGCCGTGGATCGCCGCATGCGCATATTCACGTATGAGCGCCTGCAGATCGTCCGGCCGGACGTGTCGAGAGACCGATGCGCTCCCGAGCGAGCGGACACCTCTAGCTTCTCGGACCGCCGCGCACGATGTCCCCTGGGCAACAGGTTGGCCGCTGTTCCCGATCACCCGTCGGAAACCGTTCGCGGGCACGTCTTTTCGCAGTAACCTTGAGGGACGAGGTGATGAGGGTGGACATCGTTATCTTCGCCGGGTGTGCGATGGCCGTGCTGGTCGCCTGGTGTGTCGTCGCGTTACGCATCACCGGGCGCATACATGGTGTGCGTCTACGCCGACGACCCAAGCGACCGGCCCGGCCCACTCCCCCGGCCCCGCAGGAGCAGCCGGCTGCGGTGGTCGATTTGCGGCTGAGTATCGAATGGGCATCGCCCAGGCAGGTCTGGCCCGCACTGACGGCCGAGAACATGCTGCTCGCCGCGCGCCTCGCCGGGCGTATGACGCCGAACGAATACCGGACTCGCATGCTCGAACTGGCCCGCCGGTGCGAACCACGTCCGACCGCCGGGAGTGAATGAGCCGGTCATCGGCTTTCCGGGCGGGTACGCCGGGGACCTTCGTCACACTGCCGGGAGCCGCCCGGCCCTGCCCGAACACGGTGGAACGCACGAGGCTTGTGCAAGCGACCTGCCTTTTCACCCATCGACGACATTCAGGACCCCGGTTGAACAGCATCCCTCTCGCCCACCCACATACCGAAACACCCGATATCACCGAGGACCATCCACCGGCCTGGCTCGCGCTCGCCACCGCGACCGTCATGTTCGCGCTGGCGGCCGCCTGCGTGCCATGGCTGACAGGTTGGGCGACGGACTACGGAGCCATCCTGGTTTACTGGGCGTTGGCTTTGCACCTGGTCATCGCGATCGGCTTGGTCAGATGGGCTGTGCGGGCCTGGCTAACGGATTATCGTAGCCACACGGGCAGCGCACAGAGAACGGATATCGCCGATGATCAAGGTGTTCCTCGTCGATGACCACGAGATCGTGCGTCGCGGCCTGGTCGACCTGCTCGGGGAGGACCCTGAGCTGACCGTCGTCGGCGAGGCGGGTGACGTCGCACAGGCGATGGCCCGCATCCCCTCGCTACGTCCCGACGTGGCAGTCCTGGATGTTCGCCTGCCCGACGGCAACGGCATCGAACTGTGCCGCGAACTGCTCTCCCGCATCGACGGCCTGCGCTGCCTCATCCTCACCTCCTACACCGACGAACAGGCCATGATGGATGCGATCCTGGCCGGGGCCAGCGGTTATGTCGTCAAGGACATCCGCGGGATGGAATTGGCCCACGCGATCAAGGAGGTCGGTTCGGGCAGGTCGCTGCTGGACAATCGGGCCGCCGCGGCGTTGATGACGCGCCTGCGCGAGGGCAGCGACGGCCCTCTCACCGCGCTGACCGATCAGGAGCGCGTACTGCTGAGTCTGCTCGGTGAGGGGCTGACCAACCGGCAGATCGCCGAGCGCATGTTCCTCGCGGAGAAGACCATCAAGAACTACGTTTCACGGCTGCTGGCCAAGCTGGGGTTCGAACGGCGCACGCAGGCCGCGGTCTACGCGTCCAAACTCCGCACCGAGCAGCACAACCCGTTCTGACCGTCACCGGTTCGCTCACTGCGGGGCCCGCAGCGCGATGCCGCTGACGATCGTCGGCTCGATCGCGACGATGCCGTCCCCGTCGCGATCCAGCCACGACCGCAACATCGGCACATAGCGCGCGATCGCTTCCGGATCGGTGATCCGCTGCGCCGGGCCGGTCACGACCACCGCCCACCCCGTCTGGGTGCTCGGGTCGAGCACGTCCGCCTCGTAGGCGACCACGACCCGGTCCCGGGTGCCGTTCTTTCCGGGGGACCGGCAGTTCAGCCCGGCGAGCACGATGATCCGATCGTCGCGCACGATATGCCGCACCGGCCGGATCGCGGGAAGCGCGTCCCGGGTGAAGACCACACGCCCGCACGCCGTCTGCGCCAGCAAGCGCATCGCCTCGGCGCGATCGAGATCTACCACGGCGCCCGGGCCCGAGGAGGTGCCGCTCATAGGCTCCGGATCGGAACTGGCCGGATTCGGCTCGATCCACACTTCGCGACAGTCTCCTTCCGTGCCACACCTGCCGCCCCCGCTACGGTGTCGCTCCATCCGATCATTCGAACCGGGGTGTGCGACAGAGAACAAGGTCCCAAGCAGTCCTTCACCTCCACCTGGGCGACCGGAGGTGCGGGGCCCGGCGTATGATTTTCGGGCCCGAGCGTGATCCCGCCGACTATCAGGATTGCCGATATGGCCGATCTGCCGGACAGGGCAGCGCGATCCTCGACGCCGCCCTTCCCCGAGGCGCCGGCGCGACCCGAGCGCCGGTCCGGAACCGAGCCGTATTCGGTGCGGGATGCACTGTCCCAGTTGCGGTCCCGAGAGCTGCTCGCCGAGGTCCGGGACCGGATGGACGAGGTCATCGATGTCCGGGACCGGATGAACGAGCTGATCGAGGCGATTCTCGCGATCACCTCCGGACTCGACCTGGACGACACTCTGCACACCATCGTGCGCACCGCCGTCAGCCTGGTGGAGGCCGGTTACGGCGCGCTCGGCGTGTACGGGCCGAAGAGGCAGCTGGACAACTTCGTTCAGCAGGGGATCGACACCGCCGACGGCGACCCGGTCGGCGTCCTGACCCAGGGGCGCGGGGTCCTCGGCCTGATGTGCGATCCCCCGCGCACGGTGCGGCAGACCGATGTCGCCGCGGCCGGATTCCCACCCGATCATCCGGCGACGCGCTCCTTTCTCGGTGTGCCGGTTCGTATTCGGGACGATGTGCTGGGCGGTCTGTACCTGAGCGAGAAGTCCGACGACCAGCAGTTCACCGAGGACGACGAGGTGATCGTCGAGGCCCTGGCCGCCGCGGCGGGGATCGCGATCGATAACGCCCGCCTCTACGAATCGGTTCGCACCCGCGAGGATTGGACCGCGGCCACGCGCGATATCGTCACCGAATTCCTGGCGGGTGCGCCGACGGCTGAGGTTCTGGCGCATCTCACCGACCGGGCCCGGCGCCTGACCCGATCGGAATGGGCATGTCTGGCGCTGGCGCCGGATCCGGACGACCCGGATACCACATCCGAAGCGCTGGAGATCACCGAATGGTCCGGTCCCGCAGCGAAATTCGGGCCCGCACCCGCGCTGCGCACCGACGGCACCGCGGTCGGCGCGGTTCTGCGCGAACGCCGGACCGCGACGTTCGACGACGCCGCATCCTGCGGCCTGGCCGACCTCGTTCCCGGCACCGGACCGGTCCTCATCGCCCCCCTGCACACACCCGATACCCTCATCGGGCCCCTGGTATTGGTGCGTCCCGCCGGATCCACGGCGTATTCGACCGAAATCGCCGATCTGGTCACCGGATTCACCGATCAGACGGTGCTGGCGATGCAGCTGGCCCGGGCGCAGCGGCGCATGCAGGTGATCGACATTCTCACCGACCGCGATCGCATCGCGCAGGATCTGCACGATCATGTCATCCAGCAGTTGTTCGCCATCGGCCTGACCCTGCAGGGCACCATTCCGCACACGAAATCGACGCGGGTGCGCGACCGGCTCACCGGAGTGGTCAACGATCTGCAGGACGTGGTCCAGGATATCCGCACTTCCATCTTCGAACTGCACGGCGGTGACCGTCGCGCGGTACAGCTGCGCGAACGCCTCGAGTGGGCGATCCGGCAGGAGTGCGCACACCGTGAGGTGCGGGCCGCGCTGCGCGTGGACGGGCCGCTGTCGGTGGTCGAACCAGAACTCGCCGAACATGCCGAAACCGTTGTGCGCGAGGCGGTGGCCGAGGCGCTGCGGCATTCGGGAACCACGACCGTGGAAATCGCGATCGGCGTCGCGGACGATCTCACCGTGCTGGTCACCGACGACGGTCTGCCGGATCCGAGGGACGCGCCATCCGGCGGTCTGACGGATCTGCGCCGCCGGGCCGAGCGCGCGGGCGGCCGGTTCACCGTGGGCCCGGGCGCCGCGGGAGGCACCGGCTCCCGGCTGTCCTGGTCGGCTCCTCTGCACTGACGGACGCCTCGTCGTTCCGGCTGGAATTTTCGTCCGAAATAAACATAGGTAGCCTATATAGGTGTGTGATACACACAACATATGGGCACATCACACCCCGATGCGGACCTCACCGAAATGGCCTCGACCCTGATCGAGGTGTCCGCGATGCTGGTGCGGCAGTTGCCGAACCGGCAGCAGGTGAGCCTGACGACGGTCTCCACCCTCGGCCGGTTGGATCGGGAGGGTCCGCAGCGGCTCACCGCGCTGGCCGCCGCGGAAGGCGTCGCCCAGCCGTCGATGACCCAGCTGGTGCACAAGCTCGAGGCGGGCGGACTCGTCGAGCGCCGGCCCGATCCGCGGGACAAACGCGGATGCCTCATCGAGGTCACCGAGGCCGGTCGCCGAATACTCGCCGAACGCCGGCGCGAACGCCGGGACTGGCTCGCCGAACGCCTGACCGCGCTCTCGGAGCGCGAGCGCGGCGAACTGGACGCGGCGATGCGGACCGCCCTGCCCATCGTGCGCCGCGCGGTGCGGCCCACGGACATGTTCGACAAGTAAGTGCGGCAGGGGTTTTCGGGAGAGAACCTGCCGGAGTTCGACGGACGGAACAGATCGATGGCTATCGAAGAACTGACCCGACCCGCGGGCGAGGGGCCCGCGGGCCACGGCACCTGGATCGGTGTCGACCATCCCCGCTACAAGTGGGTTGCCCTGACCAATACGACCCTCGGCATGCTGATCGCGACCGTCAACGCCTCGATCGTGCTGATCTCGCTACCGGGCATCTTCAACGGCATCCGCCTCGATCCGCTGCAACCCGGCAACGTCAGCTATCTGCTGTGGGTGCTGATGGGGTACATGCTCGTCACCGCCGTACTGGTGGTCGCGCTGGGCCGGCTCGGCGACATGTGGGGGCGGGTGCGGATCTACAACGCCGGATTCGGCATCTTCACACTCACCTCTGTCCTGTTGTCGCTGGACCCGCTGCACGGTGCGGGCGGCGCGCTGTGGCTGATCGGCTGGCGGCTGGTGCAGGCCATCGGCGGCGCGATGCTGATGGCCAATTCCGCGGCCATCCTCACCGACGCGTTTCCGGCGCGTCAACGCGGAATGGCATTGGGCGTCAACATGGTCGCCGGTATCGCCGGATCGTTCGTCGGGCTGATCCTGGGCGGTGCGCTGGTGGCGTGGGATTGGCGCTCGGTGTTCTGGGTGAACGTGCCGATCGGCCTGGTCGGCACGGTGTGGGCGTATCGCTCGCTGCACGAGACCGGCGTGCGCACGCCGGGCCGGATGGACTGGTGGGGCAATCTGACCTTCGCGATCGGGCTCACCGCGCTGCTGGCCGGCATCACCTACGGCATTCAGCCCTACGGCGGCCACACCATGGGCTGGACGAATCCGTGGGTGCTGGCCGGACTCATCGGCGGCGCGGTGATGCTGGTGGTGTTCTGCGTCGTCGAGGTCACCGTCGCCGAGCCGATGTTCCCGTTGCGGCTGTTCCGCAATGCCGAATTCGCGGGCGGGAATGCGGCCACCCTGCTGGGCGCGATCGCCCGCGGCGGACTGCAGTTCATGTTGATCATCTGGCTGCAGGGCATCTGGCTGCCGCTGCACGGCTACGACTACGCGGACACGCCGTTGTGGGCCGGAATCTATCTGCTGCCGCTGACCTGCGGATTCCTGGTCGCCGGACCGATCGCCGGACATCTGTCGGACCGGTTCGGCGCGCGGCAGTTCGCAGCCGCGGGGTTCGTGGTGATGGCCGTGTCCTTCGGCGGAATGCTCGCGCTGCCAACCGATTTCGCGTACTGGGTATTCGCGCTGCTGGTATTCGTCAACGGGCTGGGCAGCGGACTGTTCGCCGCGCCGAACACCGCGATCATCATGTCCAGTGTTCCGGCCGCAGCACGGGGCGCGGCCTCGGGTATGCGGGCGACATTCCAGAACGCGGGCATGGTGCTGTCGATGGGCGTGTTCTTCTCGCTGATGATCGCCGGACTGGCCGGATCCATGCCGCACACGTTGTTCACCGGACTCACCGACCAGGGCGTGCCCGCCGGAGCGGCCCGCTCGATCGCCACTCTGCCGCCGGTGGGGGTGCTGTTCGCGGCGTTCCTGGGCTACAACCCGATCGAGCATCTGCTCGGTCCGGACATTCTCGACCATCTGCCCGCGGCCAACGCCGCCACGTTGACCGGACGCCAGTTCTTCCCGCACCTGGTCTCGCAGCCGTTCCACGACGGACTGGTCGTGGTGTTCTCCATGGCGATCGCGATGTCGGTGGTGGCCGCGGGCGCCTCGCTCGTGCGCAGCCGCAGGCCGGCCGGAGCCGAGGAATACCTGGAATCTCGTGAAAACCTCACGGGCGCAATGGATGACCGAGCGGTGCCGGGCGATCATGCCGACACTGCCGGGTACGGCGGCGGCACCGAGCACGCCGGCGGGATCGCCGGACGGGTCACCGACGCGGGTGGCCGCGCGGTGGCCGCCGCGGCGCTGACGCTGATCGATCATCGCGGTCGCCAGCACGGGCGTGGCCGTTCGCGCTCCGACGGCGGTTACGAATTGCCGCTGCCGCCGCCCGGACGGTACGTGCTGATCACCGCGGCGGATACCCGCAGGCCACATGCCACGTCGCTGTCCGTGGGCACGCGACCGATCGTGCACCACATCGTGCTGTCCGGCGGGGCGAATCTGTCCGGTCGAGTACTCGCGGCAGGTGGATCCGCGGTGCCGGGGGCCACCATCGTGGTCGTCGATGTGCGCGGGGAGGTCGTCGGTACGGCCACGACCGATGCGGGCGGCGACTACGTTGTCACCGGGCTGCCGCCCGGGACGTTCACGCTCACCGCACACGCTCGCGGCCATCGGCCCACGGCCGCATCGGTCGCGCTCGGCGCCGAGGACGCGGCGCACTGTGACCTGAGCCTGGCCCGCGCGGCCGCGATCTCCGGCACGGTGCGACGCGACCACGGCGACACGCCCGTTCCGGACGCCCGCATCACGCTGCTCGCGGCCGACGGAACCGTGGTGGCCACGGCCGTCTCGGACGAATCGGGTGGCTACACGCTCGCGGATCTCGTCCCGGGCGACTACACGCTGTGCGCCAGCGGGCATCCGCCGGTGTCGGCCGTGGTCACGCTGAACGGCGCGGGCGACCCGAAGCTCGACCTGCATTTCGACGCTCCCGTCCGGTGACGACGGCCGTTGCCCGCCATCCTTGACATCTATAGTTCACCTACGAGACTATGCAGCTCAGCCACTAGACGGAGGTGTTCGTATGGAGTGGACGGGCGCGAAATACGCCGACGGCCCGACCGCCGAGGTCGAGACCTGGATCGATGCGACGCCGCGGCGGGTCTGGGAGATCGTCTCGGATATCACGCTCATGCCGCAGTTCAGCGACGAACTCCAGGCCGCGAGCTGGCTGGGCGAGGCGAGCGGCCCCGCGGTCGGCAACACCTTCCTCGGCAGTAACAGCCATCCGGCGCTCGGAGAGTGGCAGACCACCTCGCACGTCGTGGAATGCGAGCCGCCGAACACCTTCGCCTGGGCCGTGAACGATCCGGAGAATCCCACCGCCACATGGCGTTTCACGCTCGAGCCGCGCGACGGCGGCACCGCGTTGCGGGAGTGGATGCGGTTGGGCCCGGCCCGTTCGGGGCTGTCCCTGGCCATCGATCGGATGCCGGACAAGGAGGAGAAGATCGTCTTCGTCCGGATGCGCGAATTCGAATCGGCGATGACCGCCACGGTCGCGGCGATCAAGTCTCGCGCGGAAACCTCGTGATGAGAACCGCGACGACGGTCGAGGTCTCCGACAATGCCCGCGAAACAATGGATTTCGTCCTCGAGGCGGAGAAACTCGGCCTGGACGTGTGCTGGGTTGCCGAGGCGTGGGGGTCGGACGCGCCGTCCGTACTGGGTTATCTGGCGGCGCGGACCGATCGGATTCTGCTGGGCTCGGGCATCATTCAGCTGGGCACCCGCACCCCGGTGGCCATCGGGCAGACCGCGCTGACCCTGGCCGACCTGTCCGGCGGCCGATTCCTGCTCGGACTGGGCGCATCGGGCCCGCAGGTGATCGAGGGGCTGCACGGAGTGCGGTTCGATCATCCGCTGACCCGGATGCGCGAGACCGTGCAGATCCTGCGGCAGGTGTTGGCGGGTGAGAAGCTCTCCTTCTCCGGCAAGCATTTCCGGATTCCGCTGTCCGGTGAAACCCGCCCGATGCGGCTGTCCAAAGCCGCGAATCCGGACATCCCGATCCACCTGGCCACTCTCTCCCCCAGAATGCTCGAGCTGACCGGCGAGATCGCCGACGGCTGGCTCGGCACCAGCTTCGTCCCCGAGGGCGCGCACGCGTATTTCGATCCGCTCGACGCCGGGCTCGCCGCGGCCGGGCGCACCCGCGACGATCTGGACATCTGCCAGGGCGCGGAGGTCGCACTGTTCGACGACGCCGATCGGCTGCACGCCCATATCGACAGCCGCAAGCTCGAACTCGCCTTCAGCATCGGCGGGATGGGCAGTGCGCGCACCAATTTCTACAACGCCGCCTACGCGCGACAGGGTTGGTCACAGATCACCGGGCAGATCCGGGAACGCTGGCAGGCCGGTGACCGCGAGGGGGCGGCCGCACTGGTCACCGACGAGATGGTCCTGGCCACAACACTCATCGGCACCGAGGACACGGTGCGCGAACGACTCCGCGTCTGGCGCGACGCGGGCGTGGACACCGTGCGGCTCTACCCGGCCGGAGATACCTTGCGAGACAAGCTCACCACGCTGGGCCGCGCGCTCGAGTTGGTCGCCGAGGTCGGCTGAGCCGCCGCACGCTGCTCACGACCGCACCGACCGGCCCTCGTCGCCCGCGGCACGGGGACGGGCGCACTGGATGACCGCGTAGTCGCCGCTGGTGCGCCAGGACGGGTCGGCGGCGTCGAGTTCGGCGGCTCGGCCCTCGGGCAGGCCGGTGACGACATCGCATTTGAGGGTGCGCAGTGCGGTCACCGGCGACGGGAAATAGTCCGCCAGATCGGCGAAGGGGGTGGTCGGTGCCCAATAGCGATCGCCGACCAGACGTCGGTAGTTCAGATCGCCCTTGAGAATCGTGATCCTCGCCTCGGACAGCTCGGCGGTGAGTTCCTCCGGTAGTTCGTGGTAAGTCAATGGGGCGCAGAAGAATTCGTGCGTTCGCGGGATGAGCCGGTCCGTGCTGAGCGCCTGCCACAGGCGCTGCCCGATGCGCTGCGCCTGCGATTCGGTGGCCGAGCGCAGCAACCGCAGCACGGCCAGCAGATCGTGCGGGGTGGCGTCGGAGACGTAGTAGGGCTGCGGTTTGAGGTACAACACGATCCGCGCTGCCCGGCCGGTGGCGAGCAGGTGGTCGGCCAGGACCAGATCGGGCAGCAGTTCGCGACCGGCGTTGTCCGCGATCACGCAGACCGTCGCCGCGTCCGAACCATCCAGCGCCGACCACAGCTGTGCGCTCTCATCGACCAGCAGGCCGGTGCGGGCGCCCGGGCCCGCGGTGAGCCGGAATCCGAGATCGGCCTGATTGCCCCACAGCGCCGAGCGCAGCAACGCATCGCGCGCGGTGTCATCGGATGCGGCCGAAATGTCCGCCAGGGCCGCGAGTTCGGCGACGACCTCAGGGGTGTCCAGTTCGGCGTACTTCTTCGGCGCGAACGGATCCACCCCTGCCCAGGCTCCGGGACCGAAATAGCCGACCGCCTCGAGCAGGCGGCGGTAGAAATAGCTCTCCGCCCACAGGAACGACGCGTCACGCCACGGCCGCCCCCACTGCTCCCGGCCCCAGGCCAGCCAGCGCGGCAGATCGGGCGCGGTGGTGCCGAGCTCTTCGATCACCCCGTCGCGGCTCTCGTCCAGCAGGCGATGCAGCGCCGCACGCTGGGCCGGATCGTACGGGTGACCCGCGATGACCTGATCGATGAGGACGGGGTGCCGGTCGTGGAACACGCTGTGCGCGAACGTGCCCGGAACTCCGGCGAGGATCGGTGGCGCGGCGGTCATCCCTCGATCCTGTCGTATCGGCGCAGCCGGTCCGGAGGCGGCCCCGCTTCGAGGGAAGTCTCCGGCTACTACTCAGCACACTCGGTCTCCGGATGCATTTCCCTTACTCTTGCCGGGCCGGGATGCCCGCCTCGATTCCCGCGAGGAAGCCGCCGGACAGCGATTCGGCGGCACGATAGGCTGCGATCATTTCGAAAGTTACAGGGAACAGCCGGGATTTGGATCGCGGTCAACCCCTGCGTCGCACCGCAACCTCGTGGCCGGCGCAAAAGCGGGCCGCGGGGGCAATCGCGGCCCGCCCTCTCGAGCCGTCTCGTCCAGCGAGACATCCGCGAGCTTAACGAGCAGTCAGCTATTTCGTGGCGTTTCGCCGGATCCCGCCTTGCCGACCCGGGCGATCGACCGGTCCAGCACCGTGACCGCGAGCAGCGCACCCGAGATGACCAGGATGAACACGGCCAGATCGTGCAGTCCGGCGGTATCGGCGGTCGCGGGGAAGAACGCACCGTTGGCACTGGAGGCGATCAGCGCGCCGAGATACATGAACGTGCGCAGCAAACCGGCCGAAGAACCCATCCGGGTCGGATCGGCCTGGTGGTACACCGCGTTCTGGTTGGCCAGGTTGAGCAGCCCCTGCGGCACACCGAACAGCAGCGCCAGGCCCAGCAGCAGCCAGATCGCGGTGGAGGCGTGCATCAGCAGCAGCAACGCACCACTCAGCAGTTGCACGAACGCCCCGGCGACGAGGTTGCCGCGAATTCCCGGGCGGCGACCGGTGGTGGTGGAGACCAGGATCGCGAACACGAAGGTGGGCAGCAGCACCAGACCCGCCGCCGAGGCGCTCAGGCCCCGGCCCTCTTCCAGCCACTGCGTGAATCCGTAGAGGTAGCAGTAGCTGACCGTGGCCGCGAGCACGGTTCGCGCATAGGTGGCGACCAGGGGTATGTTGCCAGCGAGCACCCGCAGATCGATGAACGGCTCGGCGGCCCGCAATTCCCGCACCACCAGCGCGAGGGCGCAGACGGCACTGATCGCGAGCAGATACAGGTTCGGCAGGCGCGGGGTCATCACGAACAACAGCAGCGAGACCAGCATTCCGGCGAAGGCCACGATCCCGGCGAAGTCGATCCGGGACACGGATCGCGAATCACTCTGCCGCACCGCGGTATTCGGGAACCGCAGCCACCCGAGCACGAAGCCCGCGACGGCCAGCGGGATGTTCACCGCGAGGGTGGCGCGCCAGCCGCCCAGGCCGATCAGGAGTCCGCCCAGCGACGGGCCGATCACCGAGATCGTCTGATTCGCCACCGCAAGCAGCGTCAGGATGCCGCCGGGACTGTCCTTACCGCTGCGCTCGGACTCGCTGCGCAACAGGAACATGGCCGACGGATAGCCCGCGCAGGTGCCGAAACCCAGGATCACCCGGGCCAGGATCAGCACGCCCAGATTCGGTGCGAACGCGCCGAGCACGCCGGCGAAGCCGGTCAACGCGGTACCGGCCAGGAACAGCCGGCGCGGACCGTAGAGGTCGACCAGGCGTCCCACGACCGGCTGCCCGACGGCCGTGGCCAGATACAGCGCGGAGATCAGCCAGGCCGTCTGCGCCGGGGCCGCACCGAAGGCGTGCCCGATCGGCACCAGCGACACCGCGATGATCGAGGAGTTGATCGGATTCAGGATCGACCCGAGAACCATCGGGGCGATCAGCTTGCGGTCGAACCCGTCGTCCTCGCGGCGGATGCGGCGCAATGGCGCCGCCACACGTTCCATTACTGCGGTCAAAGGCCCCACCTCGTCACGGATCGAGCTGGGTCAGCCGTTCCAGCAGGGCCAGCGCCTCGAGGACGGTCATCCGCTCGGATTCGGTGAAGTGGTCCTCCAGCTGTCTGGCCAGCCACTCCTGCCCGCTGCGGGATCGGTCGTCGAAGATCGCGCGGCCGGCGGCACTCAGCGACACCAGCTGTTTGCGGCCGTCCCGCGGATCGGGCCGGCGTTCGATCAGGCCCCGCTCATCGAGTACGGCCAGGGTGGCGGCCATCGACTGCGGGCGCACCCGCTCGGCCGTGGCCAGCTCACTGGCCGACGCGTCACCCTGTTTGCCCAACCGGCTCAGCACCGCGGTCTGCGTCGGGGTGAGTTCACGGTTGTCCGCGAGCTCGTGCAAGCGGCGGCGGAGGCGGCCGACCACGGTCCGCAGTTCGCGCGAGGCGCGCGCGGAGGATTCGGAGACGTCCCCGGGGGTCTGATCCATACTTCTACGTTAAGCTAATCAGTTCAGGCTGTCCAGCTTGAGCTGTGTAGTTTACGACACTCAGACATTGCCCGGAACTCGAAGAATATTCCGTCATACAGCCGTGAGCCGAATGATCTTCTATAGAGTCGACGATATGCGCACGCCCGATCAGACGCCCACGCCGCGCCGCCCTCCCACTCCCGCCGTACTCGACGATATCGACCACATCCTGCTCGACGAACTATCCCGCGACGGCCGGATCACCAATCACGCGCTGGCGGCCGCGGCCGGCATCGCCCCCTCGACCTGCCTGGGGCGCGTGCGCTCCCTGGTCGAACGCGGTGTCATCCGCGGCTTCCACGCCGACATCGATCCGGCGGCACTGGGCCGCAGCCTGCAGGCCATGATCGCGGTGCGGGTGCAGGCCGGGGCGCGACCGCACCTGGCCGAATTCGGTGAGCAGCTCGCCGCGCTGGACGAGGTGATCAACGTGTATTTCATCGCCGGAGCCGACGACTATCTCGTACACGTCGCCACCGCCGACACCGAGGGGCTGCGCCGGTTCGTCCTGGATCATCTCAGTGCCCGCCCGGCGGTGGCGAGCACCGAGACGATCCTGATCTTCGAGCACGTCCGTCCACGGGCCCGCGCTCCCCGCAGCTGACGGCCCGCCGCTATGCCATACCGGAGAGCCAGCTGTGCAGCCAGCCGGTCGCGGTGGCACCCGAGTTGTCCACCACGTAGGACGAATAACGCTGGTGCACCGAGGAACTCAGGAAATGCTGCAACTCCTGCACGCGTTCGTCGTTGGCCGTCGCAGTGAACTGGCTCTGCAGCCTCGGGAAGCCGCCCGCGGCCATCACATCGCCGAGGATCGACTGCGCGTCCTGCTGATAATTGCCGATCCGCGCCGGATCGGGCGCGGAGATGTGCGCGAAGAAGCCCGCGATGCGGGTGGCGAAATCGTCCGTCGGGGTGGAGCAGTACAGATCCCCCACCGCGCAGAATGTCCGCACCTTCGGTGTGAGCAGGCCGAAGCCGCCGATTCGCGGTCCCTCCGCCCCCGCACCCGGCACCGGCGGGCCGATCAGGATATCGGTCGGCGAACGACGCGGGTCCGCGACCAGTCCCACCGCATCCACCCGGCTCGGCGGCACCACACCCACTGCGGTGCCGATCTCGGCCGCCAGGTCACCCGCCGCGTCGGCGCCCTGACTGTACCCGAGCAACGCGAGTCTCGTTGCGGCACAACGCGTTGCCATCGCCCCGATCATGCCGCGCGCGGTATCGACCGCCTGTTGTTTGGACCGCCCGTAGACCTCGCCCTCCCAGGGCAGCGCGGTTGCCGGATAGTCGACGTAGTCGGTGCTCACCCCACCGGGCAGGCCGTTGGTGACCCGCGCGAGCATGCCCTTGCGCGGATCTTCCCGGGAGGTCTCCCAGGTGCCGGGAATCGCCACGACGTACAGACCCGGACATCGGGACGGGACGGCGTGCGCCGCGGGCGCGACGGCCACCGACAGCGCGGCCGCGGCGATGGCGGCGGCCAGCAGGCCACAGCCGCGCCGGATCGACGGTGCGGACGAACGCCGGGAAATGGTGGACGAGAACACGATGGTGCGAATGGACACAGCCGGCACTCCTGTAGTCGTCAAACTCGGATGTGGGGGCAGCTCATCGCGCCAGAGCGGGACCGCCGAGACCGATCCGGCGAACTCGCCCGGGCCATTCCAGGCGAATCGTAGCCGAGGCCGCGAGGGGCTCCGGGACGGGCCTGCCGAATTGTCGAGCCAACCCGAATTCCGGTTCGGAGCGCCCCGACCAGCGAACTCGCGGCGGCAGCCGAATCCGGTCGCCGGGCCGGCCGACCCCGGAAGTTCCGTCCGGCGGCGCGAGCCCGGACGACTTAAACTGTCCCTGGCACAGGACGGATGGTCGTGCGGGGAATGTCGCGGAAGGGCTGAGGCGCCGATGGGAGCGCGGACGGTAGTCGCCGATGTCGCCGACGAATTGGCGCGCCGGGTGGCCTCCGGCCGGTACGTCCCCGGTGATCTGATGCCGTCGGTGCGCGGGGTCGCCGCGGAGTTCGGCATGAATCGTGCTACCGCACAACTGATTCTGGGCCGGCTCGAATCGTACGGATTCCTGCACGCGCGGCGCGGCAAGGGCTTCACCATCCGCGATGTGCGCGAGGAGGGCGGAGTCGAGGTGTACCGCAGGCTGTTCCGGCTTTCCATGCCGACCGCCGACCGGCACGACCCCGACCTGGTCATCGCGATGTTCGGCGACATCGTGGCAATGGAACGGCAGATCCTGGCCGAGGCCCTGCTGTCCTGCACCGCGACCCGGCAGCGGATCGATCGCAGGGCGCTGGAGCAGAGCACGATATCGATGCCTTGGAAACGCTTGCGCGCGAACCGGTTCCGAATCCCGCACTGATGCTCGCCGCCGAGGTCGCGCTGGTGCGCCGCCTGCTCGGCGCGCTGGGCCACACGATGCAGCGGGCGGTGTTCAACAGCATCGGCGAGATGATCGCCGAGGTGCCCGAGGCGGTCGCGGCGTACTACGCGACCGGGCCGGAATTGCACGTCATGGTCTGGCGGGCGTTGGCGTCGGTATGGGACGAGGGGTCGTCGCCCTCCCCCGCGCAGATCGAGCGGTTCGAGAACCTGTTCCACACCTTCCACGAGCGGGTGGTCGACCGATTCGCCGAACTGGTCACCGGTCCGCACGAAACCGTCAGCGGCGCAGCCTGATTCGGACGTGCGTCACGGGTGGTGCGCGACGTCCGCCGCCCGGATCGTAGGTTGGGAGGGGTGAGCGAGACGACCGGACCCCAGAACAGCTATTTCGTGCGCGTCGGCGAGCACCGCTTCGTCCCCACCCCGCACGCCGGTGGGGCCTGGGCCGACGACGAGCAGCACTTCAGCCCGCTGGGCGGGCTCATCGTGCACGAGATCGAGCGCTACCGGGCAGATGGGCACTGTCCGCCACTGGCGATGAGCCGCATCGGCTTCGACATTCTGGGCCGCATCGCGGTCGAGGAGTTCGAGATCGCCGTGCGGACCGCCCGGCCCGGCCGCACCATCGAACTGGTCGAGGCGACGGTCACGATCGGCGGCCGCGCAACCGTGACCGCACGCGCCTGGTACATGCAGTCCCAGGACACCGCGGCGGTCGCGGGCGGCGAACCCGATCGGCTACCGCCGCCCGAGTCGCTGTCCTCGTGGCCGCTCACCTCGGTGTGGCCGGGCGGCTACATCACCTCACTGGACACCCGGCCCGTTGCGCCGCCGCGACCGGGCCGCACCACCGCGTGGGTCGGCACTTCCCTTCCGCTGGTGGCGGGTGAATCGGCCGGACCGCTCGCCGCTTTCGTCGCGCTCGTGGACACCGCCAACGGCATCGCCGTGCGGCAGGAGCCGACGAAGTGGATGTTCCCGAACCTCGATCTCACCATCCACTTCCACCGGCAGCCCGAAGGTTCGTGGACCGGCCTGGACACCACGGTCGTGTTCGGCGCGACCGGGCAGGGGCTGACGAGTACGGTTCTGCACGATGTCCGCGGCCCGGTCGGACAGGCGCAGCAGATCCTGACCGTTCGCCCGCAGCCACCCGGCGGCGCGTAACACCCTGTCCCACAACCAGGTTCGCCATTCGCGCGGACCCCGGGAACAGACCTCGCCGCCCGGGGCGACAATCGAGTCATGCTGCTCGGTCCGCACGAGGTCGACCTGTTCGAGGAATCCCGCGCCCGCCTGGAGGCCATCGCCTACCGGCTGCTGGGCTCGGCGAGCGATGCCGAGGACGCGGTGCAGGACACCTTCCTGCGCTGGCAGGCCGCGGACCGCGACCAGGTCCGCGCACCCGAGGCCTGGCTGACCAGGGTGCTGACCAATCTGTGCCTGAACCACCTGACCTCCGCGCGAGCCCGGCGCGAGACCTACGTGGGACAGTGGCTGCCCGAGCCGGTTCTCACCGGTGACCGGATGCTCGGCCCGGCCGATACCGCCGAACAGCGCGAGTCGGTATCCATGGCCGTGCTCATGCTCATGGAACGCCTCTCACCGCACGAGCGCGCGGTGTACGTGCTGCGCGAGGCGTTCGGCTACCCGCACGCGGAGATCGCGGAGATCGTGAATCTCACCGAGCCGAACTGCCAGCAGATCTACCGGCGCGCGAAACAGCGTCTCAGCGCGGGGCATTCGCGCACCGAGGTGGATCGGGCAGCGGCCCGCCGGATCGCCGCGCAATTCCTCGCCGCCACCGCGGGCGGTGAGATCGAACCGCTGATCGGCATGCTCACCGCCGACGTGACCGGTATCGCGGACGCCGGCGGAACCCTCCCGGCTCGTCGCACGCCCGTCGGCGGCGCGCTCGCGGTGGCCCGATACCTGCGCGGGCTGTTCCGGCCCAGCGAGCACAAGCGCGGTTGGGTGGGCGGGGCCGCGACCCTGTACGCCGGGGTCGTCAACGGAGATCCGGCGATTCTGGCGCAGGTCGGCGACCGGCTCGTGGGAGTCATCGTGCTGGAATCGACATCCGAGGGCATCGCGGCCGTGTGCATTCACGCCAACCCGGACAAGCTCGATCGCATCGCCCGAGCCTGGGCCGCAGCGGACCGCGGTGAGCCGCTGCTGGACGCATGGTGACCGTCATCACAGCCGATATCTGTCAGCAAAGGACGCGCTGTCCGGTTCAAGAGGCGAACCCCGAGACAGGAGTCAGAGATGAAACATCGCATCGTCGTCCTCGGAGCCGGATACGCCGGAGCCAATGCGGCCGGCCGCCTTGCCCGCCGCCTGCATCCCGCCGACGTGGAGATCACCGTCGTCAACGCCGATCCCGATTTCGTCGAACGGGTCCGCATGCATCAACTCGCCGCCGGCCGGCAACTCGTCCGCCGCCCGCTGGCCGAGATCTTCGCGGACACCGGCGTCGTCCTGCGCATCGCCCGGGTGCATGCGGTGGATGCGGACCGCAAGCTGGTGCGAGCCCGCGACGGGGCGGGCGTGGACCTCGAAATCGGTTACGACACATTGGTTTACGCGCTCGGCAGCACGGTGACCGGGGATGCCGTCCCGGGAGTCGCCGAGTACGCGCACACCGTCACCGACCCGGCTACCGCCCTGCGCTTGCGTGATCGTCTGGCCGAACTGGACGCCGGCGCGGCGGTGCTGGTCGCGGGCGGCGGGCTCACCGGCATCGAGGCGGCCACCGAGATCGCCGAGGCGCGGCCGGATCTCGCGGTGACCATCGCCGCGCGCACCGGCGTCGGCGATCGGCTCAGCGACAAGGCCCGCAGGCATCTGAGCGCCGCCTTCGATCGGCTCGGCATCACCGTGCGGACGCACACCCAGATCGCCCGGGTCGATGCGTCCAGCGCCGCCACCAGCGACGACCGGGTCCTTCCGGCCGCGGTGACCGTGTGGACGGCCGGATTCGCGGTCCATCCACTCGCCGCCGCGACGACGATGACCGTCGATCCGTCCGGACGGATCATGGTCGACCGGACGATGCGCTCGCTCTCGCACCCCGACGTGTACGCCGTCGGCGACGCCGCCCTCGCCGACGGGCCCGGCGAGGACCCGTTGCGGATGTCCTGTGCCTCGGGCATCCCGATGGCCTGGCAGGCCGCGGACTCGATCGCCGCGCGGCTGACCGATCGACGGGTCCCGCGCGTGCCGATCTTCTATGCCGCCCAATGCATCAGCCTCGGCCGCAACGACGCCCTGCTGCAGTTCGTCACCCCCGACGACCGCGCCACCAGGTTCGTGCTCACCGGTCGCCGCGCGGCCCGCTACAAGGAGCTGATCTGCAAGGGCGCGGCCTCGATCACCGCCCATCCAGCGGCGGCGGCACCGATCGGACGGCATCGTCACCTCCGCGCGACCGCACCCGAAATCCTCACGGCCACTCCATAATACGAGTCCCGGTGGACCGGACCCCCGGGTCCACCGGGCCGGCCGCGGGCCCCGAGAACCTCGGGCCGGAGCCCACCGACGCGTCCCCGGGGACAACGGCCGATGGGTTCTGCGGCAACAATTGCCGTCCAATCGAATACACCTGGAAACTCGGTCCCCATGCGTTGGCCCGGACCGTTAGCCTGTGCCGGTGGAGCGCATCGACAATGCCCCGGGTACTGCCAAGCGGCCGGGGATTGCACTGGCAGCGGTGACTGCCGTCCTGTTCGTCACCTTTCTCGACACCACCGTCGTGAGCGTCGCCCTGGGCGATATCCGGCACGAACTCAGCACCGACGTGATGCTGCTGCAGTGGGTGGTCAACGCCTACACGCTCGTGTTCGCCGGGCTGATGCTGGCCGGTGGCTCACTCGGCGACCGGTGGGGCCGCAAGCGGGTCATGATCGCCGGACTGGTGATCTTCTGCGCCGGATCGGTCGTGGCCGCCCTGGCCGCGAGCGTGCCGGTGCTGATCGCCGGACGCGCGATCATGGGCCTGGGGGCCGCGGCCTCGGAACCGGGGACCTTGTCGGTGCTGCGGCACATCTATCCGGACGAGCGCAAGCGTGCCCGCGCGGTCGGCGTGTGGGCGGCGGTATCCGGGCTGGCGCTGGCGGCCGGACCGGTGCTGGGCGGTGTGCTGGTGCACGCGTACGGGTGGCGCTCGATCTTCTGGTTCAACCTGATCATCGGCGCGGCGGCGCTGCTGGCGGCGCTGTGGTCGGTTCCCGAGAGCGCCGATCCGCATCCGGGTCCGATCGACTGGGCCGGAATCGTGCTCGGCGCGCTGTTCCTCGGTTCGGTGATCTACGCCGCGACCTCCGGAGAGGACCGGGGCTACGACGCGCCCTCGGTGATCGCGCTGTTCGTGCTGGGCGCGGTCGCCTTCGCCGGATTCGTCGTCGTGGAGACGCGAGCGCGCGCACCGATGCTCGACTTCCGCTACCTGCGCCTGCCCGCGGTGCGCGGCGCGCTCGTGGTCGCCTTCGCGGTCTACTTCGGCGTGTTCTCGATCTTCTTCTTCACCGCGCTGTATCTGCAAGTGATGCAATCGTATTCGGGTTCGCGCACGGCCACGGTGTTCGCGCCGATGGCGATCGCGATCATCGTCGGATCGCTCGCCACGGGCGTGTGGGTGGCGCGGTACGGCTCGCGGGTGCCGATGATCGTCGGCTGCGTGGTCGGCGCGGGCGGGATCCTGTTGACGCGGCAGGTCCTGGAGACCGCGCCGCCGCACGATGTGCCGCTGGCCTCGGCGATGGCGGTGGCCGGGCTCGGATTCGGCATCGCGGTGGTGCCGCTGACCTCGGCCGTGCTGTCCGGCGTCCCGGCGGAACATTCGGGCATGGCCGCCGCGGTGACCAACACGATGCGTCAGGTCGGTTCGGCGGTCGGCGTCGCGGTCCTGGGATCCCTGGTGAACGCCTACCTCACCGGCGATCTGCGGGACCGGATGAATGCCGAGGGGCTGCCCGCGGAACTGCAACCCAACGCCATCGATGCCGTCGAACGCGGCCGCATCCCGCACGGTGTCGACATCACCCCGTACCTGAAATATCTGTCGAAGGTCTCCGAGGCGATCAACACCGGTAAGACGGCCTTTCACCACGGCCTCGACATCGCCCTGCTCGTTTCGGCGATCCTGATCCTGGTCGCGGCCGCGTACACCGCCGTCGACGGAGCCCTGAGCCGCCGGCGCGGCGCCTGACCGGCGCGCCGCACCGCGACGCTCCACCACCCCGGCCAATCACCGAATATGCTTCGACGAACAGGCCATACCAGCCCTACTTCCCGACGGTTCAGATAATTTACTCAGTAAATACAGAATTAACTTCGGTGATCTAGCCGGTATCACGCAGAATCTTCATACTCACTATCGACAGGACGACGCGGCTGCGCGTCCAACCAGCCGAGAACGAGGAGCGCAGATGAAGATCGGAATCCCCCGTGAGGTGAAGAACCACGAGTACCGGGTCGCGTGCACTCCGGCGGGGGTCCGCGAACTGGTCGGCCATGGGCACGAGGTGTACGTGGAGACCGGCGCCGGGATCGGATCGGCGTTCGAGGACGACGCCTACAAGCTCGCCGGCGCGCACATGCTGGCATCCGCCGACGCGGTCTGGGCCACCGGCGAGCTGATCCTGAAGGTGAAAGAACCAGTGGCGCAAGAATATTCGCGCCTGCGCGCGAATCAGGTGCTGTTCACCTATCTGCATCTGGCCGCGTCGGCGGAATGCACCGACGCGCTGCTGGCCGCCGGAACCACCGCCATCGCCTACGAAACCGTCACCGGCCGGGGCGGTTCGCTGCCGCTGCTGGCGCCGATGAGCGAGGTAGCCGGCCGGCTCGCGCCTCAGGCCGGCGCCTACCACCTGATGCGCAGCGGCGGCGGACGCGGCGTGCTGATGGGCGGCGTCCCGGGAACTCCGCCCGCGAAGGTCACCGTGATCGGCGCGGGTGTCGCCGGACGCAACGCCACCGAGATCGCCGTCGGGATGCGGGCCGAGGTCACCGTACTGGACGTGAACATCGGCCCGCTGCGCGAACTCGACGCGCGCTACCGCGGCCGGGTGCGCACCATCGTCTCCAACGCCCACGAGGTCGAGCAGACGGTGCGTGAAGCCGATCTGGTCATCGGCGCGGTACTCGTCCCCGGCGCGAAGGCGCCGACCCTGGTCTCCACCGAACTCGTCGCGCAGATGAAGCCCGGCGCGGTTCTGGTCGACATCGCCATCGATCAGGGCGGCTGCTTCGCCGACTCACGACCCACCACACACGACGACCCGACCTATCGCGTCCACGACGCGGTGTTCTACTGCGTGGCGAATATGCCCGGCGCGGTGCCGTACACCTCGACCGTCGCACTCACCAACGCCACATTGCCGTATGCGCTCGCACTCGCCGATCGCGGCTGGCGCGAGGCCGTCGCCGCCGACCCGGGCCTGGCCGCCGGCCTGAGCACCCACGGCGGGGAGCTGCTGTCCGAGTCGGTGGCGGCCGCGCACGGCTACACCGCACACACCAGGGCCCTCACCTAGCTCAACGGCGCGCGGCCACGGCGGTCAGGCGCAGCGGACGCGGAAGGCCGCCTGCGGGGACATCCCCGGCAGGGCGACCACCTGGACGGCCGGATTGCCATCGAGGGAACAGCCGGACGGGACCGCGGTGACCTTGACGCGGTAGCACCCCAGCGGGACCGACGCCGTGCCGGTTCCGTTCGCGCCGGTCGTCGCGGTCGCCACCGCCGGACCGCCCGAACACGGCGTGAGCGAGGCCGACAGTCCTGTCACCGGAAAGTTCGTGCCCAGGGTCGAGGCCTGCAGGCGGACCGCCACCTGCCCCGGCCCTTGCGCGGCGGCCAGGGCCGGGGTCAGTGCCAGTACGGCCAGCGCGGACGCGGTGAACAGGATGCGGCGCAACGGATCTCCTCCGACGATCGATCGAACGGGTTGTCTTCGGGGGCCAATATAGGCCGAAACCGGCCCGGTTCCCTCGAATTTCACAGACTCCTCACAGCTACACGCCAGACTTCTCACCGGTCCTCGGGACAGACTTGCGCGGTGACAGCGACCACTGCCGATACCGCCATGTCCGAATCGACCCCTCCGCCGCTCGCCGAGCGGAATCCGGCCCTCGGGCCGGCCCGGCGCTGGGAGCGGATCGGGCTCGCGGTGTTGTTGTCGGGCACCGCCGCGGCCTATCTGTGGAACATCACCGTCAACGGCATGGGCAACAACTTCTATGCCGCCTCGGCCTGGGCCGGTTCGCGCAGCTGGAAGGCGCTGTTGTTCGGCTCCCTGGATCCGGGCAACTTCATCACCGTCGACAAACCGCCCGTCTCACAGTGGGTGATGGGCCTGTCCGGGCAGCTGTTCGGTTTCAGCAGTGCGAGCATGCTGATCCCCGAGGCGCTGATGGCCATCGCGGCGGTCGCACTGATGTACGGCGCGATCACGCGCGCCACCGACAGTCGCGGCGCGGGACTGCTCGCCGGGACGATGCTCGCGGTGACGCCCGTGGTCGCGATGATGTTCCGGTTCAACAATCCCGATGCGGTGATGGTGCTGCTGATGACAGCAGCGGCGTACTGCACGATCCGGTCACTGCGCTGGGCGAGCGTGCGCTGGCTGATGCTTGCCGGGGTCGCGCTCGGGTTCGCGTTCCTGGCCAAGATGCTCGAAGGCCTGATGGTGCTGCCCGCCCTCGGGCTGGCCTACCTGGTGGTCGCGCCGACCGGGTTCGGCCGGCGGATCGGGCATCTGCTCGCCGCCGCGGTCGCGCTGATCGTCTCCTCGGGCTGGTATGTGCTGCTGACGATCCTGTGGCCGGCCGGCTCGCGCCCGTATCTGGCCGGCTCCACGAACAACACCTTCATGGATCTGGTGTTGGGCTACAACGGTTTCGCGCGGTATCTGGGGCACAACCACATGGGCCGCAAGATGATGCAGATGCCCGCCGGCTACCAGTTCCCGCACATGCACGGCGGCGGGCCGTTCGGCGGCGGCAACGGCGCCGAACGGCTGTTCACCGGCGAGATCGGCTTCGAGATCTCCTGGCTGCTGCCCGCCGCGATCGTGGCCTTCGTGCTGGTGCTCATCTCCCGCGGCCGGGCCCCGCGCACCGATCTGGTGCGCGGGGCGACGCTGACCTTCGGACTGTGGCTGCTCATCGATGGCGCGGCGTTCGCGGGGATGCAGGGCGGTATGCACGCGTACTACACCCTGGCCATCGCACCGGCCATCGCGGGGACCGTCGCGCTCGGTGTGCTGGAAATGTGGCGGCGGCGCGGGACCACGCTGGGCCGACTCGGCTCGGCCGCACTGATTCTCGCCGGCGGCGTGTGGGGATTCGTCCTGCTGCAACGCAATTCGGATTGGCAGCCGTGGCTGCGCTGGACCGTCCTGGTGGTGACGGTCCTCGCGGCCGCCGGACTGGCGCTGACCGCGGTTCCCGCGCTGTCCCGCCGAATCCACCGGCGCACCACGGCCGTTCTGGTCGCCGCCGGAATGATTGCCGCACTGGGCGGTTCGACCGCCTACGCCGCGGCCACTCTGCCGCAGGCGCATACCGGCGGCGGTCCGTCGGTCGGTCCGGCGCACCGGGACGAGCTGCCCCCGGCCTTCGCCCGGATGCGGCACGCGTTCGGCATGTTCATGGGCGGGGACGGATACCCACCGCAGCTGGTCGATATGTTGCGGCACACCACCACCACCTGGTCGGCCGCCACCGAACGCTCCGGCCCGGCCGCCGGTCTGGAGCTGGCCAGCCACACCTCGGTCATCGCGATCGGCGGATTCACCTCCGAGGATCCGGTGCCGACCCTCGCGCGGTTCCAGGACATGGTCCGCACCCACCAGGTCACCTACTACATCGCGCCCGAGGTGAAACTCCCGGATTCGTGGCGCAACGAGCCCGCTCGCCCGCCGGCCACACACCAGCCGAAACAGCCTGCCGGGCAGCAGGATTCGGACGGCGCACTGTGGCATCCGGTGGGCAATACCGACATCTTCAACTGGGTGTCGGCGCATTACACGCCGCAGCGGATGGACGGGCTGGTCCTGTTCGACCTGTCCGCCGCCCCGCACTGAGTGCACCGGCGCCGCCCGAGTCCGGGCGGCGCCGGTAGGTCAGAACTCGCGCACGTCGGGCTCCGGGCCCGGCAACCACGGTTTCCACGGCTCGAGGCCCCGCCCGTTGGGTGACCCGGTCGCCACGAATGCGGCCAGCGCGCCGCCGAACTGCACGGACAGGGCCCGGTCCCGCGCGCCGACCGTGCCGAGCATCGGCGCGTTAGGATAGCTGTCGAATGTGCCGAACAGATACGGCAGATCCGCGCAGTGCGCCGCGCCGAGGCCGAACGGGTCCGGCGACGGCTCGCGCAGGAAACGGTAGATATGGGCCGGATTGCCCTGCGCGGCAAGGGCTTCGCCGAAAACGCTCAGATCGTCGCCGAACATCGCCTCGCTCGCGACGAACGTCAGGGCGCGGGCGGGCCCGGCATCGGGATGTTCGGCCAGGTATGCCCGGTAGCGAGCCTGGCCCGACTCCCCCGCGACATCGCCGAGCAGCCGCACCGCCGCATCGTCGGAGATCATCCGGATCACCGGGTTCAGCGCGAAGAACGCACCGAGTTCGTTGCCGGTCGCGCCGAGCAGCACATCCTTGCCGCGCAGCGCGCCCGCCGGGACCAGATCGCGCCAGCCCGCGGAGTGGATCGCACCGCCCAGCACCGGATACAACGGCGGTGCGATCCGGCCCGGCACCGCGGTTTCCAGCATCAGCCGGGCGTAGGCCTGCACGAGGTCGAGCACCGGCAGGGACCGCAGCCGGGGCAGCGGATCGGCGCCGTCGTCCGTAATACCCAGCAGCGCAAGATATTTCCCGCTGATGGCAGTGGCCTCGTCCGGATCCTGGGGGCTCATTCCCCACGGCCCGGACTGGCCGATCACCCGGCGCACCGAGGGACCGGTGTCCGGATCTGTCGCCAGCGCCATCGCCGAGAACGCGCCGGCGGACTGGCCGCCGACCGTGATCAGTTCCGGATCACCGCCGAATGCCGCGATGTTCGCAACCACCCAGCGCAGGGCCGCGGCCTGGTCCTGGGAGCCGAGATTGTCCACACCGGGCAGCCGCAGATATCCCAGCGGGCCGAGGCGGTAGTTCGCGGTGACCACGACGATATCGCCGAGAGCGGCCAGGCGGCCGCCGTCGTACCAGTCCCAGCCGCCGCTGCCGCTGGTGAATCCGCCGCCGTGGAACCACAGCAGCACCGCGCGCGGCGTCGGCGACTCGCCCTGCGGCACCCACACGTCGACCGTCAGGCAGCCGTCCTCGTCCCAGCGCGGAATTCGCGCGCCCATGATGGCTTCCAGCCGCGAGGGCCACTGCGGCACCGCCGGACCCGACCCGGCCGCGTCCCGGACACCCGCCCACCCCGGATGCGGTCGCGGCGGCGCGAACCGCAGCTCCCCGACCGGTGAGTCGGCGTAGGGGATTCCGCGAAAAGCGTACGCCCCCACCGATTCCGCGACGCCGTACACCCGCCCGGCGCCGGTCTCGACGACGGTGCTCACCCCGGGTGCGCCACGGGTCGCCGCCCCCGCGGCCCCGCCGCGCTCCCCCACCCAATCGTGCCCACTCATATCCATCGATCCTGCCAGAGCCCACCGCCCCCGGGGAACGGGAGGCCGACCGCGAACGGCATCCCGGGCCCGACCCCGCAGTCACACACCGCGTTTCGGCTCGGCGCCATCGATGCCCCACCGATCCGCACCGTCACCGGCGTGGCCGAGGCGCACCGGGCGATCGCCCGCGCCGGTGGGCTACGGAAAACGCCCCGCCGCGGCCGGCGACGGGGCGTTCGGGAAGTGCGCTCAGGCGGGCAGGCCCAGGCCCTTGGCCAGCACCGGCCAGGACTGGAGCAGATCGTCGTGCCAGTAACCCCACGAGTGGGTGCCGGTCGGCGTGAAGTCGTAGGTCGCCGGAATGCCGAGCTTGTTCAGCTTGGCCTGCAGGTTGTGGCTGCACCCGTTGACCGCGGCCTCGATGACGCCGCCGATGATCAGCTGGTCGCCCAGGCCGTACGAGCCGGGCAGCGCGTACTGGCCGTTGAGCGTGTCGTACTTACCCGGCAGGCCGGAACCACTGGAGATGAACAGGTTCAGCCCGCGCAGCTGGTCGGCGTGCACGTACGGATCGTTCGCCGCCCACATCGGATCGTTCTCCGGGCCGTACATGTTCATGGTATTGCCGCCGCCCCACACCCCGGTGGCCAGATTCACGAACCGATATCCGATGGGGTCACTGATCTGCGCACAACCGCTGTACGCGGCCACCGACTTGTACAGCCCGGGCTTGGCGATCGCCAGCGCCAGCACCGATGTGCCCGAGGTGGACAGGCCGGCGATCGCGTTCACACCGGTGGTGCCGAGCGCGCCGTCGATGATCGGCGGCAGTTCCTGGGTCAGGAAGGTCTTCCATTTGTTGACCCCCAGCTTCGGGTCCGACGCCCGCCAGTCCGCGTAGTAACTCCAGGCACCGCCGACCGGCTGCACCACGTTCAGGTTCTTGGCGGCCAGGAACTTCAGCGCGTCGGGAGCCTGCGCGTCCCAGCTGGCACCGTCCTCGCCGCCGCCCGCGCCGTTGAGCAGGTACAGCGTCGGTCGCGCCACGGACGCGTCGGCGGGGCGCTGCACCTCCACGGTGATGGGCTTGTTCATCGCCGCGGAGAACACGCTCAGCTTCAGGTGGGTGGGATCGACGACACTGAATCCGGCGAGCTTGGAACCGTCCTGGGAAACCCGCTCTGCCAGTGGATTCTTCGACGCGATCACCGGATCGCTCGACGCGGCGGCGGGGCCTGCCGCGACCACGGTAGACAACCCCGCGAAAAGGGCCGCCGCGGCAGCCGTTGCGATCCGAATTCCGCGCCTCATGCGCACCTCCGTTACAAAACTCATAGCGATGCCCCGGACGATATGGCGCCCGGAACTGTAGTTGACCGGCTATCGTTTGGCGAACTGGACTTGTTTCAGATTGTGTGCCACTACATACGCCGCATCACCGAGACCACCTTGCCCAGCACCACCGCTGTATCGCCGTCGATGACCGAATAGGCCGGATTGCGCGGTTCGAGGTAGACGTGCCCGTCGCGCCGCCGGAACACCTTCACCGTCGCCTCGCCGTCGATCATCGCGGCGACGATCTCCCCCGTCTGAGCCTCGGGCTGACGGCGCACGACGACGATATCGCCGTCGCAGATCGCGGCATCGATCATCGAATCGCCCCGCACCCGCAGGCCGAACACCGTGCCACGGCCCACCAGCTGCCGGGACAGGGTGAGGGTGTCCTCGGTGTGTTCCTGCGCCAGAATCGGCGTACCGGCCGCGATATCGCCAACCACGGGCACCTCGACGGCCTGCTCGTCGCGCTCGGGAGCCGCGGCGGACCGCAGGAACAGCCGCACGTCGATCGGCCGGGACACCGACTCACCGCGTCGCAGGAAACCTTTGTCCTCCAACGCTTTCAGATGCCGCGACACCGTCGAGGCGGAACGCAGTCCCACCGCCTGACCGATCTCGCGGGTACTGGGCGGATATCCGTGCCGCTGCACCGAATCCCGGATCGTGGCCAGAATCCGCTGCTGGCGGGGCGGCAGGATCGAGGTGTCGAGGTGCTCGAAGGCGTCGTCGTATCCGGTCACCCGGGAATCCTAAGCGGCACCGGGTGACGGACTCTCGCGCCGACCTAACCTACCGAGTAGTAACGTAGCCTCGGTCACCGGCGACAGCACGCGAGGAGCAAGACCATGACCCAGCGGGACACCGATTTCGACGTACTGATCGTCGGCTCCGGATTCGGCGGGAGTGTCACGGCGTTACGGCTGGTCGAGAAGGGTTACCGGGTCGGGGTCCTGGAGGCCGGACGGCGTTTCACCGACGAGGAGCTGCCCGAGACCAGCTGGGATCTGCGCAAGTTCATCTGGGCGCCCAAATTCGGCTGCCTGGGCATTCAGCGCATCCACCTGCTGCGCGATGTGCTGATCCTCGGGGGCGCGGGGGTGGGCGGCGGCTCGCTCAACTACGCCAACACCCTGTACGTGCCACCGACCCCGTTCTTCACCGATCCGCAGTGGCGCGACATCACCGACTGGCAGGCCGAGCTGACCCCCTATTACGAGCAGGCCCGCAAGATGCTCGGGGTGGTGCAGAACCCGCACATGACCCCCGCGGACGAGGTGTTCAAACAGGTCGCCGACGAGATGGGCTTCGGTGACACCTTCGTGCAGACACCGGTGGGCGTCTTCTTCGGCGAGGCCGGAAAGACCGTGCCGGACCCGTACTTCGGCGGCGCGGGCCCCGAGCGCACCGGCTGCCTCGAATGCGGCGAGTGTATGACCGGCTGCCGCCACGGCGCGAAGAACACCCTGGTCAAGAACTACCTGTATCTCGCCGAACAGGCTGGGGCCCAAGTATTTCCGTTGACCACGGTGACCGCCGTGCGGCCACTGCCGGACGGCTCCTGGGAAGTCGGCACCGAACGGACCGGGTCCTGGTTCCGCAAATCGCCGGCCACGCTGACCGCCTCGAACGTGGTGCTCGCCGCCGGTACCCGCGGCACCCAGCAGCTGCTGTTCGCCATGCGGGACAAGGGAATTCTGCCCGCGCTCTCACCCCGGCTCGGCCAGCTGACCCGGACCAATTCCGAATCGATCGTCGGCGCGGCCACCCGGACGGTGGATCCGGATCGCGATTTCACCCGGGGCGTGGCCATCACGTCCTCGATCCACCCGACCGCCGACACGCACGTCGAGCCGGTCCGCTACGGCAAGGGGTCCAATGCGATGGGCCTGCTGCAGACTCTCATGGTCGACGGCGGCGGCCGCATCCCGCGCTGGTTGCGCTTCGTGCTCGAGGTGCTGAAGCACCCGGTGCGGCTGATCTCGATGCTCACCGTCCGGAACTGGAGCGAGCGCACCATCATCTCGCTGGTCATGCAGAACCTGGACAACTCGATCACCACCTACACCAAACGCGGGCTTTTCGGCCGCCGCACGATGACCTCCAAACAGGGCCACGGACAACCGAATCCGACCTGGATCCCGGTCGGCAACGAGGTGACCCGCAAGGTCGCCGACACCATCGGCGGCATCGCCGGCGGCAGCTGGGGCGAGGTGTTCAACATCCCGCTCACCGCGCACTTCCTGGGTGGCGCGCCGATCGGGTCGGACGCCGAGCACGGCGTGATCGACCCGTATCACCGGGTCTACGGATATCCCACGCTGAGCGTGGTCGACGGCGCCGCGGTCTCGGCGAACCTCGGGGTGAATCCGTCGCTGACGATCACCGCCCAGGCCGAGCGGGCCGCGGCCCTGTGGCCGAACAAGGGAGAACAGGACACCCGCCCCGAGCAGAGCGCGGGGTACCGGCGCATTTCCCCTGTCGCACCGCACAATCCGGTGGTACCCGCTTCTGCCCCTGCGGCGCTGGTCCTGCCGATCGTCGAGATCACCGGACGCGACAGCGCCTGATCCCGGGGGGCGGCCTAGAGATATCGGAGGACGTGCTCGACCGTGTCGAGCGGGTGGGTCGCATCGATCGGAGCGCCGATCGAAGCGACCCGCCAGGGCCCGCCGTCGCGGTAGACCTTCGCGACGATCATCGCGGTGTGCGAACCGCCCGCGTTCAGATCGCCGCGCGCCAGTTGCATCCCGACGATTCCGTCGTCCAGTCGCCAGAACGCGTGGCGGACCCGTTCGAAGGTGTGGCCCTTGTAGGAGGTCACCACGAACACCACCGCGGTCACCTGCGAGGGCAACCGTGCCAGATCCACGGTGATGGTCTCGTCGTCCCCGGCACCACTGCCGTCGACGTTGTCTCCCGAGTGCCGGACCGCACCGTTGCGGGAGGTCAACTGGCTGAACAGCGCGGCGTCGACCACCTTGTGACCGGCGAACACCAGCGCCGAGGCATCCAGATCGACCTCGACCTTGCGCAGGCGGGGCCCGCGCACCGGGTCCCAGCCCAGCGCCATCTTCACCATGCTGAGCTCGCCGTTGCGCACATGGTTCAGGGGGATCTCCTGCCCCGGATTCAGTTCCGCGGGACCGCGATAGCTCGTTTCGGCTTCCTCCGGCCCGCCCACACGGATACCGTGCTGAGTCACCAACGCCTCGAACCCGGCGTCGTAACCGTATCCGAGCACGTTCACCTGCCAGCCCCGGCCGACCCGGTCCAGATCCAGGGCGATGACCACGCCCTCGCGGCCCAGATCGTCGATGACGTACTCGTACAACGGATTTCCGTTCGCGCCCTCGATCCGCACCACCGGCGGCGCGAAATCGCCGAAGTGGGCCTGCTGATCGGTCAGATTCAGGATCACCCGGACGTGATCGACATCCCTTGGCAGCGAGCCCAATTCGATCGACAAGCCCGGCGCCTGCCCGGCCAGCAGCCGCACGCCCGGGCCCGTGGTCTGGTTGTAGAAGATCAGATCGCGCTGATTGCGCACCTGCCCGGCCGAATTCAACAGCAGCGCCGACACATCGATCGACGCCTCGTGTTGCACGGACACGGTGAGATCCTCGACGGTCAGACGATCGATCTGTCCCTTGGTCAGCTGTGCGGCCACCGGTCCATGGTACGTCGAGGGCGTCGCGATGTCGGGCAGGACGGACATGCCGGGTCGGCCGCGGCCGGAGTGCCGGATTGCCCGCGCGAGCCGGGCGGTACCGTGTCAGGCGCCACAGCGAACCAGCCAAGGGGGCCACCGGATGAAGTACGGCATCGCACCACCGCTGGCAGCGTTGCTGCTGGCGGCGTTGCTGACCGGCGCGTGCGGCGCTGCCGACGAATCCGCTCCGGTGGCGGTGGGCACCGTCTCGTCCGCCACGCCGCGCGCCCCCGCACCGGCTCACATCACGACGCCTGCGGTGCCCGCCACTTCGAGCCCCACCACGCCGGGAGGGGCTCCGGCCACCGACCCGTATCCGAACGCTCCGCTCATCGACCACACCCAGTGGACCGACGACCCCGACGGCCGCCGCCTGCACGTCTACCCGACCGCGGCGGGCCGGGCCGACTGGTTCCCGGCCGCGCTGGGGCGCGCCTGGGCCGAAGTGCGCCAGGACGCACCCGACGCCGACACTCCGGGCATGTACGACCAGTTCGAATGCCATTGGCAGTGGGCAAGACTGGTCTCACCGGACAAGCCGAGCTGGAATCTCGAGCCCTGGCGGCCGGCGGTCGGCTACGACGCCACCGTGCAGGCGCTGTGCAATCCCGGCGGGCCGGACCCCGCGGGCAAGTGACCCGATGACCGCGGTCCGAAGCCGGTGACTTCCGGGATTTTCGCCGCGTCCGGCGCCCCGCGAAAGTCGTTGTCGGCGACACGCTTCGAACAACTCGCCGAATATGCGTATCGTTGGATGAGTCGGAGCGTACGAGCCGAAGGGAGCGTCGCGTTTGCGGTCAGCTGTATCCGGGTCTGTTCCCGCTCCTCACCCGGCCGTCCGGGCTCCCGCACCGAGCCCTTCCCCGCCCGGGCCGACACCCCCACCGCCCGAACCGATCTCGCCCGAGACGGTGCGCCGGCTGTTCCCGGCGATCGGCGCGGCGCCGGAGGTGTACCTGGACAGCGCCTCGACCACGCAGAAGCCCGCACCGGTCATCGCGGCGGTCGAGGGGTACCTGCGCGAGCGCACCGCCAACACCGGCCGCGGCACCTACCCGTGGGCCACGACGCTCACCCGCGCCATCGAGCACGTCCGGGACCGGACCGCGGCCCGGCTCGGCGCTTGCGCCGAGGAGATCGTCTTCACCCCCGGCGCGACCGCGGGCCTCAACGCCGTGGCGTTGAGCTGGGGTCTGGCGAATCTCGACGACGGCGACGAAATCCTCTACAGCCCACGCGATCACGCCTCGAACGTGTACCCGTGGCTGCACCTGCGCGACACCCTGGCCCGATTCGGCCGCCGGATACGGCTGGTTCCCTACCGGGTCACCGAACTCGGTGAGGCCGACACCGCGGACATCGCCGCCAAGCTCTCCCCGCGCACCAGGCTGATCACCGTCAGCCATCTGCATCATGTGTTCGGTGCGGTGAGCACCCTCGAGGAGTTGCGGGATCGGCTCGATCCGCACATTCTGCTGTGTTTCGATTGCAGCCAGAGCGGCGGGCATCTGCCATTCGAGGTCACCGAACTGCGCGCGGATTTCGCGATCCTGTCCGCGCACAAGATGTTCGGCGCGCCCGGCACCGGCGTGCTCTACTGTGCCCGGCGCGTGCACGAGCAACTCACGCCTTTCCTGCCGGGCGGGAATTCCGGTGTGGCGCAGGCGGAATCGAACCTGACCTATGCCGCGATGCCCGAACGGCTCGAGGGCGGCACCCACAACATCCCCGGCATCCTGGCCCTCGGCGCGGCGCTGGACGTACTCGACGAGATCGGCCTGGACGTCATCGCCGAGCACAACCGGGTGCTGACCCGGCGGCTCATCGACGGCCTGCGCCCGCTGCCCGGACTCGGGTTCAGCCCCGGCCCGGCGTACGCTCCATGCGAAATCGGTTACGGCACAGCATCTTTCACCATCACCGGAATCGGTTCGGCCGATCTGGGTTTCGTCCTGGCCGAGGCCGGATTCCTGGTTCGCACCGGCGCGCACTGCGTACCGCCCGCGCACGGGCACTCGGATGCGGATTCGGTCCGGGTCAGCACGCACATCTACACCAGCGCCGACGATATCGATCGATTCGTCGGGTGTGTCGCCGCGATCGCCAGGGAGGTCGAACCATGACAGTCAGCCCGCCACACCCCCGTTACGATCGGCGTGCGGCCGCGAGCGTCCTGGCCGCACTGGCACGTCCGGGCCTGTTCGACCGGCTCACGCCCACCGACGCGACGCACATCGACTACACCCTGGCGGTCATGCGCCCCGAGTCCGGCAGCCATCTGACGCTGTCCCAGCGGATGTATCTGGAAAGCTTCATGCGACCGTGCCGCCCCGACCAGGTCACCAGCGCGACCCATCGGATCGCGTGGACCGACAGCGACGGCATCCCGAACACCGGCCATATCCGCGCCGATGGTCTCGGTCCGATCGTCCCGATCGCCACCCGCGAGGCGGTGCTCGCGCTGTGGCACGCCCTGGCAGCCGATTCCGCACTCGCCGAACGCGTCTCGGCGCTGACTCGAGCCGATCGGGACGTGCTCGAGGGCACCACCACCGATCACGATCCGATCGACGTGTTCCGGGTGGGCATCGAGGCGACCGGCCGGGCCCTGGCCCAGCACGCCCTGCTCGCACACACCACGCCCTATCGCACGGCGGTCGAATTCGCCTGCGGCATGCGCGATTCGGGCATCTTCGGCGCTGTCGCCACCCGCTGGTACTGGGAATTGCAGGCCTCCAGCTATCGGCGCGGGATGATTCCGGTGAGTTTCGCGACCCAGCCCGACGGCACCGTCCGCTACACCGCCGGCACCGTGGCCACCCTGCGCGCGATGAAGGAGACCACCATCGCCGACGCGCACGCGGTCATGCGCCGCGCCACCGGCATCGAGGGAATGTCGGTGCCCGCGGCGATCGAGAAGTACCATGACGAGCTGGATCTCATCTCCCGCCAATACGCGCTGCTGCCGCCCGGCACCCGCCCCGCGTGTCTGGCCGCCGCGCCGCATCGGCTCGACGGCGAGCACTACAGCGTCCTGCCGATGGTGGTGGACCGTTTCGTGGAGCTGTTCATCGCGATCGCGCCGCGCCTGACCGTCATCGAGATCGCGGACGACACCGAATTCGGCGACGGCGAACTCGACACGGAGAACCAGGTTTTCCACGTCCCGGACATGAACTGCAAACATTGCGTGCGCACCATCACCGGCGTGCTGGAGTCCATGCAGATCCGGGTGCACGACATCGATCTGATCAGCAAACGGGTGGTCGCGGAGTTCCGCAGTCCGCGCAATCGCCACCGCGCCTTCGAGGCACTGCGCGACAGCGGGTACAACCCGACCCAGGCCCCGCCCGCACACGCCACCGCATTGCCGCGGGAGGTCCCGCTTTCCGAGACGGCGCGATGAGCGCACCGGTCCCGGAGCTTCCGGCCAAGATCCATCCGCTGGTGCGCGCGTTCCTGAATACCCCAGGCGCGGTGCGGGATGCGCTGACCCGTTTCGACTCGCCCGTCCATCTGCTGTTCCCGCAGGTGTACGCGGAGAATCTGGGCCGGTTGCGATCGGTACTGGACGCCCATCGCTCCCGTTACCGAATATGCTACGCGCACAAGGTGAATCGCTCGCGTGCCCTGCTGCGCACCGCCGAGCGCGCGGGTATAGCGGTCGATGTGGCTTCCGCCCGGGAACTGTCCGCCGCGATCGGCGCCGGATTCTCCGCGGATCGGATCGAGGCGACCGGCCCCAAGGGTGAGCGGTTCCTGCGCGAACTCGTCGATGCCGGGGTGAGTGTCAATGTGGACAACCTGTGGGAGTTGCGGCGGCTCGCCGAACTCGCCGCAGATCGTTCGAGAGTTCCTGTGCTGCTGCGCGTCTCGGGTTTCCGCAACAGTGCGGTGAGCCGATTCGGCATCGCGCTGGACGAGGCCGAGGATGCTCTGCGAACACTGTCGGCCCATCGCAGCCGGATCGACTTCCGGGGCTTGGCGTTCCACATCGACTCCGGGGAGCCCACCGAACGCCTGCGGGCGATCGAAGCCTGTCTGGAGCTGATCGAACTGGCGTGTTCCTACGACCTGGCTCCGTCCGTGCTGGATATCGGCGGCGGATTCCGGCAGGTGTTCACCGCGGACGCGAACCGGTTCGACGCCTACGTCCTGGCGTTACGCGAGGCGCTGCTGGGTCGCGGCGAGCCGATGGCCTGGGGCGGCAACACCTTCGGCTATCAGATCGACGGCGCCCGCGTACACGGCACGCCGGTGTTCCACAAATACGCCAACACCGTGCCCGCCGCCCGCATGCTCGACGACCTGCTCGCCGCGCCGCTGGAGGGACACGGCGGCCGCACCTTCGCGCAGATCGCCACCGAGAACATGCTCGAGATCTGGCTCGAACCGGGCAAGGCGCTGGTCGATCACGCCGGAATCACGCTTGCCCGAGTCGAATTCGTCAAACGGGCCGCCGACGGCAGCGTGCTGGTCGATCTCGACCTCTCGCGCGACGCGGTCACTCCGGCCGATCAGGAGGTCATGGTGGATCCGCTGGTGCTGCCGCGCGAGGCTCGTCGCGCGCCCGAATCCGGCCGGGCCGGAGTCTATTTCGCCGGGAGGCTGTGTCTCGAGCGCGATCTCATCACCAATCACAAGGTCTGGCCCGCGGTGCAGCCGCAGCCGGGGGATCTGGTCGTCTTCCCGAATACCGCCGCGTACCACATGGATCTGTCGGCGTCCTCGGCATCGATGCACGAGCCGCCGCCCAAACTCGCCGTCACTCATGACGGGCACGGGTTCCGGATCTGCCCCGACGCCGAATACGAACCCGCACCGGTGGGTGACGGACCCGAGTACTCGGTGTTCGATGCTCTGAACGCCGCCGCCGACGGGGTCGCCTGATGCGTTACGACCACATCACCGAACTCATCGGCAACACCCCGCTGCTGCGGCTGGATCCCGCCGTGCACGGGCTGGAGAACGTGGACCTCTACGCGAAACTGGAGTCCTGCAACCCGTTCGGCTCGGTCAAGGACCGGGTGGCCTGGGGCATGATCCGCGACGATCTCGACGAGATCGCCGCCCGCGGCCGGACTCTGATCGAGGCGTCCAGCGGCAATACCGCCAAGGCCCTGCGCATTCTGGGCGCGATGCGCGGGGTGGACCTGCACGCGATCACCAACCGCATCAAGGTCGGCGAGGTGCGCGACCTGCTGCAGTTGTTCGGCACCCGGATCGAGGAACTGCCCGGCCTGTCCGAATGCCCGGACCCGACCACACCCAACGACGTCTACTCGGTCATCGAGGCGACGATGGCCAGAAATCCCGGCGCGTACCATCATCCGTCGCAGTACACCAACGAGAAGAACATCGAGGCGCACTATCACGGCACCGGCCAGGAGATCCACGAGGACCTCGGCGGCGCGGGGGTCGACTATCTGATCGGCGGACTCGGCACCACCGGCTCCACCCGGGGCACGGCGACCTTCCTGCGCAAACACAATCCCGACCTGCGCACGGTCGCCGTCGTTTCCGAACGCACGGATTTCATCCCAGGCATCCGTTCGGAGACCGAGATGTGGGATGTGGGGCTGTTCCAGCCCGATTTCTACGACCGCATCATGACCGTGACCGCGGCGACCGCGATCGAGGGCACCCTGGAACTGGCCACCGGATACGGCATCCTCGCCGGCCCCACCAGCGGTGCGAGTTACGCCGCCGCGCTGGAACACTTACGCGCAGTGGATCATTCGGCCGCTGCCGCGACCGCACCGGTGGTCGCGGTCGTGATCGTCTGCGACCGGATCGAACCGTACCTGTCGTACATCAAGAAGCGCCGCCCGGACCTGTTCGGCCGCAATGATTCCCGGGCCGCGGCGCCCGACGCGGCCGAACTCGCGGCGGTGCCCGCGTTGAGCCCGGAGCAGCTCGAACGCCTCGACGCCCGCGCGGATGGCACGCCCGCGCCGGTCGTCGTCGACACCCGGGGCGCGATGGCCTACCGGATCGGGCACGTCCCGGGCTCGCTCAATATCCGCGACGATCAGCTGGAGGACATGTTCGCCCAGGGGATCCCGTTCTCCCGCACCCGCCCGCTGGTGTTCGTCTGCCCGGTGGGGGAGGTGTCCCGGCGCTTCGCCGCGCGCGCCCGGCGCGCCGGCTACGACGCGAGCAGCCTGGACGGCGGCATCGTCGCCTGGCGCGATGCCGGCAAACCGCTCGAGGGGTCGCCGCGCGGCTGATCCGGCGTGGGTCAGTTCTGCGGCCGGGCGATGTGTTCGGTCATCGCGTCCGCGATCGGCGCGGCCGGCGGAGGCGCGGGCGCGGGAACGCTGCGCGCATCGTGCGAGATGCGGATCAGCAGCGCGATGATGATGTAGTTGGCCAGCAGCGAGGATCCGCCGTAGGACATGAACGGCGTGGTCAGACCGGTCAGCGGGATCAGTTTCGTGACACCGCCGACCACCACGAACAGCTGCCAGCCCAGTGAGAACGCCAGCCCGCCGCCGAGCAGTTTGCCGAACGAGTCGCGGGTGGTCAGCGCCGCGCTGAAACCGCGCAACGTGATGATCATGAACAGGATGATCACCGCGGTCAGCCCGAACAACCCCAGTTCCTCGCCGATGGTGGCGATGATGAAGTCGGTCTTGGCGAACGGCACCTCCTGCGGCCGCCCCGCTCCCAGTCCGGCCCCCCACAGACCGCCGGTGCCCAGTCCGAACAGGCCCTGCGCGATCTGGAATCCGTTGGTGTAGTACGTCGCGAACGGGTCCTCCCACACCTGCACTCGAACTCGCACGTGCGCGAACAGGTTGTAGGCGATGACCGCGCCGACCGCGAACATCGCGATTCCGATCAGCAGCCAGGACGCGCGCCGCGTCGCGATGTACACCATCGCCAGCACGGTCCCGAACACCAGCAGCGAGAATCCCAGGTTCTTCTCGTAGACCAGCACGAGCACGGCCAACAGCGTCACCAGCAGCAGCGGACCCAGATCGCGCAGCCGCGGCACGGTGAACCACAGCACCTTCTTGCCCGCGGTACTGAACAGATCGCGGTTGGCCACCAGGAAACCGGCCACGAAGATCAGCAGCAGCACCTTGGCGAACTCACCGGGCTGAATCGAGAAGCCGTGGAACATGATCCAGCTCTTACCGCCGTTGACCTCACTGAATTTCGACGGCAACACCGCGGGCACCAGCAACGCCACCACACCGGCCAGGCCGCAGGTGTACGCATACCGCGCGGGCTGACTGTGATTGCGCACGATCGCGAGCACCGCCGCGAACAGCGCGATGCCCACGGCGGTCCAGATCAGCTGATGCGCGGCGTCGGACGAGGGCGCGGGCTCGCCCTGCGACGCCGCGGTCGTCGCCTCGGCGCGGTCCAGCCGATCGATCAGGACCAGTCCCAGCCCGTTGAGCAGCACCACGCACGGCAGGATCACCGGATCGGCCTTGGCGGCCAGGATCCGCACGGCCACATGCGCCAGCAGGGTCAGCACCACGAACACCGTCAGCGCCCAGCGCAGCGAATCCGTGCCGCCGGTGGCCTCGGACATCGCCAGTGCCGCCACCGCCACGATCACCACCGCCGCGATGCACAGCACCAGTTCCGTGCGGCGCGGATTGCGCCGGCTGATCGGCCCGGACACCGTGACGATCGGCCCCGAACCCGTGTTCTCCCGCGACGCACTCACAACTCCACCTCGCTACCACTCACATCCGACGTGCGCCCAGCGCACCGTACCCATCGCGCGTCCACGAATCCACCGGCATCCTTCCTCCGCGCACACCGGAAGCGCCGACGCCACATCGCACCGACGAAACCCCTCACGACACGACCTCACCGGCGCCGGGCGTCGCCGCACGCGATGAACTCCGCGTCCACGGTTCCCGCGCGAACCCTCTCACGACCGCGTCCCGGTGCTCTCGGCCGCCGGACGCACCACTGCCGCGGATCGGTCGCGCACGCACCGCGCCCCGCCCGCCCCGGCGGCGGCGGTATGCCGGAAGTGCTGTCTGTTCGGTTCGCTCGCAACCTCGCTCACGCCAACCAGTATGCGGGTGTGGTCGGACAGCTCGTACAGGCGACCACGGCCGCACACACCCGCCACCGAGCGGATTGCCCAGGTACGCCATCGGCACACCTGCGGCACCGGGCCCGGCCGGGGCTCGCCGCGAACACCGCGCATGTGCCACGTCGGGTCGCGCCGAACCCCGCCGAGACGCGATCCGGGCCCACCCGAGCCGATCGTGCTGGTCGGATGCCCGACTGGCAGGATATGAATGTGCATATCGCATTCGGACTGGTGGCGTTGGTCGCGGTCACCGTGGGCCTGGCCGCACTCGCCCGCCGAGTCGGCATGGCCGAACCGCTGATCCTCACGGTCGCCGGTATCGGCGCGTCCTATCTGCCCTTCGTGCCCGAGATCGACATCAATCCCGAAATGGTGCTGCTCGGACTGCTTCCGCCGCTGGTGTACACCGCGGCGATCAGCACCTCCCTGGTCGAGTTCAAACCCAAGAAGCTGTCCATCGGGCTGCTCTCGGTGGGTCTGGTGCTGTTCACCACCTTCGCCGTCGCGGGCGTGGTGCACGCCATGCTGCACATCCCGTTCGCGGCCGCGGTGGCGATCGGGGCGATCGTGTCCCCGCCGGATTCGGTGGCGGCCACGGCCATCGCGCGGCGGGTCGGCATGCCGCGGCGCATCGTGACCCTGCTCGAGGGCGAGGCACTGTTCAACGACGCCACCGCACTGGTGGCGCTGCGGACCGCGGTCGCCGCGATGGCCGGTGCGTTCAGCGTGTGGCAGGCCGGCGGCGATTTCCTGTGGTCGGCCGTCGGCGGCGCGGCGATCGGCATCGTCGCGGCCGGGGTGCTCGCGCTGTTGCGCCGCCGCATCATCGATCCGGTCCTGGACACCAGTCTGTCGCTGATCGCCCCGTTCGCCGCCTATCTGCCCGCCGAGGCGGCGCACGCGTCCGGGGTGATCGCGGTCGTGGTGTGCGGGCTGGTCCTCGGACAGGGCGCGCCGGTGTGGCAGACCGCGGCCTCGCGCATCGCCGAGCGCACCAATTGGCGCACCATCCAGTTCATCCTGGAGAACGCGGTCTTCCTGCTGATGGGCCTGCAGGTCCGGCACATCCTCGAGGACGCCTGGTCCAGCGGCCTGGACCACACCACGCTGCTGCTCACCTGCGCCGCGGTACTGCTCACCGTGGTGCTGGCCCGGCCGATCTGGGTGTATCCGGCCACCTATTTCGCCTGGTGGGTCGAATCCCGCCCGCGCGGTAAGCCCGCACCGCCGTGGACCAGCCCGACCGTGGTGTCCTGGGCCGGGATGCGCGGCGTGGTGACGCTCGCCGGCGCGTTGCTGTTGCCTTCCAGCACACCGGAATTGGCCACCCTCAAACTGCTCGCACTGGTGGTCGTGGGTGGCACCCTGCTGCTGCAGGGTGTCTCGCTGCCCCTGCTGGTGCGACTGCTGCGGCTGCGCGGGCCCAGTCGCGCCGAGGACGCTCTGCAGGAGGCGAACCTGCTGCAACAGGCCACCACCGCGGGACTGGCCGCGCTGGAGCAGCACATCGTCCCCGAGACGCCCCCGGAAGTCGTTGCCGCACTGCGGGATCGGGTCGAGCGCCGGGCGTACGCGGCGTGGGAACAGCTGGGTCGCGCGGAATCGGTGCGGATCACCCCCAGCGGGGAGTACCGACGGCTGCGGCTGGCGATGCTGGCCGCCGAACGCGAAGCGGTACTGCGCGTACGTGATTCGGGCACCCTCGAACACGAGATCCTGGACCGTGTGATGGGCGTGCTCGATATCGAGGAGTCCACCATCGACCGGGTCGCCGAGGCCGACGATCTGCCGTCCGATCCGCTGCGCGGCCCGGCCACCGGTGCGTGCGAACATCTTCGCGAGGCGCCGCACCTCGCGGTGCCGGACCTGCCCGAGGTCTGCGCCGAATGTATCGCCGAGGGGCTGACCTGGGTGCATCTGCGAATGTGCCTGTCCTGCGGGAACGTCGGATGCTGCGACTCCTCGGTGGGCAATCACGCCAGCCGCCATTTCGCCGACACCGGGCATCCGGTCATGCGCAGCGTGGAACCCGGCGAGAAGTGGCGCTGGTGCTATATCGACGAGCTGCTCGGTTGAGCCTTCCCGTTAGGGTTGTTCTCGTGCAATCAGGTCAGGACTCCCCCGGTCCCGAACCCCGCATCTGGGGCGGGACCACCCTCACCGAACGTCGCGAGGCCCGCCGCACGGCGTTGTTCGAGGCCGCGCTGGATCTGATCGGAGAAGCCGGCGCGGCCGGGGTCACCATGCGCGCGGTGTGCCGCCGCGCGGGCCTGACCGACCGCTACTTCTACGAGAGCTTCGCCGACCGCGACGAGCTGCTCGACGTGCTGTACCGGCAGGTGGCCACCGAATTCCTGGAACCGATGACCGCTTTCGCCGTCGCCGACGATCCCGAGCGGATCCGCGCACTCGCCGAGACGCTCATCGACACCGTCCTGAAGGACCCACGCAAATCGCGGCTGTTCCTGGTGGAGCCGTACTCCTCGACCGGTCTCGGGCAGACCACCATCGCGGTGATGCCCGCCTTCACCCGGCTGATCCAGGATCATCTGTTCACCCACATCGCCGACCCCGCGCGGCGGCGCCTGGCCGCGGTCACGATGGCCGCGGGCAATGCCGGGATGTTCTCGGCCTGGTTGAACGGCAGATTGCGCGCGACCCGGGAACAACTGGTCGACCACATCGTCGAGACGATCTCCGCCTACCGGACGATGTACCGCGAGTGAGCCGAGCGTGCGGCCGTGGCCTTTGCCGACTGTTCACCACGCCACCGTCTCCAATCCTCCTTCCCCGGCCGCCGTACCGGTAACCTCCGGCGCGGACCAGCGTGTTCGCCAGATCAGGAGTACGTGATGACGACCGTGGAGATGTTGTTGCGCCTCGGGGCCGGAGTCGGCCTCGGCGCGGTGATCGGCGTGGAACGCCAGTACCGTGCCCGGATGGCAGGCCTGCGTACCAACGCCTTGGTCGCGGCGGGTGCGACGCTGTTCGTCCTGTTGTCCGCGCACGGCTTCCACGGCACCTCGGCGGACCCGACCCGCGTTGCCGCGCAGATCGTTTCGGGAATCGGCTTCCTGGGCGCGGGCGTGATCATGCGCGAGGGTCTGAGCGTGCGTGGGCTCAATACCGCTGCCACGCTGTGGTGTTCGGCCGCGGTCGGGGCGCTGGCGGGTTCGGGAATGTACTCGACCGCGGCCGCCGGGACGGTGGTCGTCGTCGTGGTGAACACGGTATTGCGCTATGCCGGGCGCGCGGTCGACCGGCATCCCGAGGCGGGTAGCGAACAGATCGCACACTATTCCTTCGCTGCGGTCACCGATGACGCCAACGAGGCGCACGTGCGCGCCCTGCTGGTCCAGGCCTTGACCCGCACCGGTTTCCGGCTCGTGTCGGTCTCCAGCCGCAACGCCGGCACGGCGGGCCTGGTGGAGGTGAGCGCGGAGCTGATCGGCGATGAGCGCGACGACCGCCAGATGGAGTCGGCGGTGAGCCGGTTGAGTTTGGAGCCTTCGGTTACCAGCGTCGGCTGGAGCATCCCCGATTCGGCCGAGCCCGGCGACGGCTGAACCCCCTGTGACGCAGCATCATTCGCGCTCGCGGGCGGCGGGCTCCGACATCCGTTCGGGCTGCCCCGGAGTGCGGGCGGCGGCGAGCCGGGCCTCGAGGCCGTCCAGCACGCACAGCAGGGCGAAGTCGAAGGCCATGGCGCGCGCGGCCTCGGGATCGAGCTCGACCGTCTCCCGGAAATCCGCGCGCATCTGCGGGTAGTCCGCGGCCGTGCGCTCCAGCACCGCCACCATGCTGTCGGTGTCGTACGTTCCGCCCGCGGTCGCCTGACGCACCCCGATCTCCGGAATGACCTGTCCCAGAACGAATCCCATCAGCGTGCCGTTGGCCAGGTACACGTCGATCCCGGTGAATCCGGCGCGCACGAACGCACGACGCAACCGATCACTCAGCGCGAACGCGTGCGGCCCGACGCTCGGCATCCGGCCGAACAGGTTCGCCATCCACGGGTGGGCCAGCAGGGTGACGCGCAGCCCGTACGCGGTGGTGGTAGCGACCTCGCGCCACGGCGTCCGGTCCGGATCGGGAACCTCGACCAGTCCCCACACCTCGTCCATGGCCAGTTCCAGCAGTTCGTCCTTGTTGGCGACGTACCAGTACAGACTGGTCGCGCCCGCACCCAGCCGCGCCCCGAGCTTGCGCATGCTCAGCGCTTCGAGCCCTTCGGTATCGAGCATGTCCACCGCCGCCGCGACGATCTGCTCCCGACCGAGCCCGGAGCTTTTGGGGCGGCGCGGCTCCCGCGCCCATACCGAGGTGAATGGCTTGGACACGGCATCCACCTTAATTCACTCGCACACTGTTCGAGTTCATCGTACGCTGTTCGAGTGAAATCGAACACTGTACCAGAGCCGGCGGAGGCAGAAGACGCCGTCCGCGATCCGCGCCGCTGGTGGATTCTGGTGGTGCTGTGTCTGTCCCTGCTGGTGCTGATGATCGACGGCACCGTACTCAATATCGCCATCCCGTCGCTGATCCGAGACCTGAACGCATCACCCGCGGACGTCCAGTGGATCCTCGACGCCTACATCCTGGTCTTCGCCGGACTGCTGCTGACCGCGGGCAGCCTGTCCGACCGCTTCGGCCGCCGCCGCATGCTCATCACCGGTCTGGCCGTCTTCGGCGCGGCCTCGCTGCTGGCGGTGCTCGCCGACGCGCCGTGGCAGGTCATCGCGGCGCGTGCGGCGATGGGCGTCGGCGGATCACTACTGATGCCCTCGACCCTGTCCATCCTGATGACCACCTTCGCCGAGGACGAGCGGCGCAAAGCCATGGCGGCCTGGTCGACGGTGTCGATGGTCGGCATCGTGCTCGGGCCGACGCTGGGAGGTGTACTGCTGCAACACTTCTGGTGGGGTTCGGTGTTCCTGCTGAACATCCCGGTGGCGGCGATCGCGATCGCGGCCGCGGTGGTCCTGATGCCCGAGACCCGCGGTGAGCAGCGGCCGGTCGACCCGGTCGGGGTCGCACTCTCGATCGTGGCGCTGACCTCGACGGTGTACGTGATCATCCAGCGGGAGTGGAACATTCCGGTGATCGTGCTCGCCGTGCTGGCCGCCGCCGGATTCGGGCTGTGGGAGCACCGCTCGGAACATCCCATGTTGCCGCTCGGCGTGTTCCGGAACCGGGATTTCACCGGCACCTGCCTGACCCTGCTGCTGATGGTCTTCGGCATGGGCGCGGTCCTGCTGATCCTGACCCAGTACCTGCAGTTCGTGCTCGGTTACGGACCGATGCGGGCGGGCTGGGCGCTGCTGCCGTACGCCCTGGCCGCGGCCGTGTTCAACGGTCTGGGCGCGACCCTGGGCAAAACGCTGAGCAACAAGACGCTCATCGTCGCCGGACTGGTGGTGATGGCCGGGGCGTTCGCGGTGCTGGCCAACGCGGACAGCTACCTGTGGGTGCTGGCCAGCATGATGATCATGGGAATCGGCGGCGGGCTGGCCGGTCCCGCCGCCTACTCCTCGATCCTGGGCGCGATACCCGTCGAGCACGCCGGGGTCGGCTCGGCCATGAACGACACGCTCCAGCAGGTCGGACAAGCCATCAGCGTCGCGGTGATCGGCAGCGTCCTGGCCGGGGTCTACACCGCGCACATGCCCGCGGACGCTCCGGCCGCCGCACGCGAATCCATCGGTGCGGCATTCCGATCGGGGCTGGACGGTCCGGCGAAATCCGCCTTCACCGCGGCCATGTCCACCGGATCGTGGATCAGCGTCGGATTCTCCCTCGCCGCCGCGGCCCTGGGCCTGATCTTGTTGCGCGGCCGGCGGCCCACACCGGCCGAGGAACCCGAGACCACCCCGGTCGCCTGACCTCGACAGATCCGGAACCGCACGGGCACAGGGATTTCGATTCCGTGCTCGTGCGGCGCGGTGTCACGGGATCAAGACCGTGCGAACTCCCCGCCCCTCGGCATTCCACACCGATTCGACCTCGGCCAGCGGCACCGCGCGCGCGTCGACGGCCAGGTCACCCTCGACCACACCCCGCATGACGCGCTCGATCCCCTCTCCCAGCCGGACCGGATCCATCGAGCCCGTCCCGGTGCCCATGATCACCAGATCGCTGGAGCGCAAGGCGTTTCCGGGCAAGGTGATCGACGGGCCGGCCATCGAGCCGACATGTACCAAACGAGTCCGCCGGGCCGCGGCACGCAGGTCCGTCCGGCTCAGCACACCGAGCAACGCCTCGGTCGGCGGACCCCACAGATAGTCGATGACGACGTCGAATCCCTTGTTGCCGAACGCTTCCGCGAACACCGCACCCGGATCGTCATCCAGTGCGAGCGTGACGTGCGCACCGAGTTCCGCGACGCGCCGCAGCGATTCGCGATTGCGGCCCACCGCGACGATCTCACCCGCGCCGAGCAACCGCGCCGCCTGCACGGCCAGCTTGCCGGTCACACCGGTGGCGCCGACGATCAGCACACGCTCCCCCGGCCGCAGTTCTGCGCGGTGCGCCAGGGAAAGCCATGCCGACACACCGGGATTCAGCACCGCGGCGGCGGTGAGGTCGTCCAGCCCGTCGGGTACCGCGAAGATGCGCCGAGACGCCAGTGAGCGCTCGGCCATCGAGCCGAAGGGTTCGCGCGGGCCGGTGAAGAACACTCGCCGCCCGTCGGCCAGCACCCCCACACCGTCCACCCCCACGACCGCAGGCAGTTCGCCGTGACTGCTGTAGTGGACGCCCGCGGCCCGCCCGCGGGCCAGATTCGTCAGCGCCGCCGCGGTGACCTCGACGACCTGCTCGTCCTCGCGCGCCCGCGGATCGGGGAAATCCTCGTATCGCGGAGCCTCGCCGTACGTGTGCAGGACCGCTGCCTTCATGACCATTCTCCTTAACAACGTTAAATTCCGTTGCGGCAATCATGCCTTAACATCGTTAAGGAGACAAGAGGAGGTTCTGCGATGCCGATCGACCGCACCGCACCGATCGACCGCGAACGCGTGGTGCGCACGGCTCTGACGCTGCTGGACGAGGTCGGCCTGGACAAGCTCACCCTGCGCGCGATCGCATCCCGTCTGGACGTCAAGGCACCCGCGCTGTACTGGCATTTCGAGAACAAGCGAGCGCTGCTGGACGATATGGCCACCACCGTCCTGCGTGAGTCGGTCCCCGCGGATCGCGAAAACTGGGGTACGCGGGGCTGGCAGGCGTTCCTCCGGGAATCGGCGTCCACATTGCGCGCGGCACTGCTGAAATATCGCGACGGCGCGAAGATGGTGCCCGGCACCCGCCTGACCGACAAGACCATGTACGAGGTGCAGGAGGCCCGGTTACGGGTGCTGGTCGATGCCGGTTTCTCCGCCGACGACGCCGCCATCGCCTTCAGCACCGTGTACGACTTCACGGTCGGCGCGGCCATCGAGGAGCAGGAGATGTATCCGCGCGGCGTCCCCGATCAGGTCTACACCCCGCAGGCGCGGCTGAGCCGCATCGACGCCGAACGCACCCCCCTGGTCGCCGAACTCGCGGCCACGGACCGCATACGCGCCACCGACGACTATTTCGAGCGCGGTTTGGATCTCATCGTCGCCGGATTGGAAAACCTTCTGGCACAATCGGTTCGGAACCGGCAACCGTGACCGGCCCGGCGTCCGATCGACTGCCTTCCCCATGTCACCTCGACGCGGGAGCCCGAAAAGCGCTGCGCCGCAACAGCGCCCGCGCCCCGGTAGTCCGGGACGCGGGCGCGGATCCGAATACTCAGTGCCCCATCATCATCGGGGCATCGGCCGCATCCTGCGGTACGGGGGGTTTGGTCTTGGGCAGGAAGAACGCCGGAATCAGGGTGATCACGGTCAACACCACGGCCACCACGAAGGTGTGCGAGAACGCCGCGGCGGCCTGATCGAATCCGGTGCCCAGCGCCCCCGGCGGCAGCTGCTTGGCCACAGCCGGGTTGAAGTGCGAGGCGATCGCCGCCTGTGCCAGCGGTTTGCTGTTGAGCAGATTCGTCAGCACCACCGACATCACCGCGGTGCCGATCGAACCGGCCGTCTGGTTCACGATGTTCATCAGCGTCGTCCCCCGGGCCACCTGCGCGTGGGTCAAGGTCTGGATGGCTGCGGTCATCACCGGCATCATCGTGCAGCCCATTCCCAGGCCCATCACGAACAGCGCCCCCATCAGCAGCGGATAGGGCGTATCGGCGTGCAGCTGAGTGAGGAACAGGGTGCCGACGGCGATCACGACCAGGCCCGTCATCACGATGCGCCCGGGGCCGATCTTGTCCACCAGCCGTCCGGCGATCGGCATCGTCAGCATCGCGCCCAAGCCCTGCGGCGCGATCAGCAGTCCGGCGTGCAGCGGCGTCAGGCCGCGCACCTGCTGCAGATAACTGGGCAGCAACAGGCCCGCCCCGAAGAACGCGACCGCGAAGAACACCATGGTCAGCACGGCGAAGGTCAACGACCGGTTCCGGAACAGGTGCACATCGATCAGCGGATGGTCGGTGCGCAATGCGTGCAGCACGAACCCCACCATCAGCACCAGCCCGATCACCGCGGGAATCAGCACCCGCGCCGCCAGCACGGTGTGCTTCTCCGGGATCGAGGACACCCCGAACAGGAACAACGCCAGCCCCGGCGAGGCCAGCAACATGCCCACGAAATCGAAGGTCTCGGACGGTTCGGGGCGGTCGGGCGCGAACACCACGAAGGACAGGACCAGCGCCAGCGCGCCGATCGGAACGTTGATCAGGAAGATCCAGTGCCACCCTGGCATACCGAACCAGTGCACATCGATCAGCCAGCCCCCCAGGATCGGCCCGAGGATCGGGCCCAGCAGCATCGGCACGCCGAGTACCGCCATCACCCGGCCGATCCGCTGCGGACCGGCGGCGTGCGTCATGATCGTCATGCCCAGCGGCATCAGCATGCCGCCGCCGAGCCCCTGGATCACGCGAAAGGTTATGAGCGACTCGATGTTCCACGCCGTGGAACACAGCAGCGAGCCGAGGACGAAGAAGGTCAGCGCCATCATGTACAGGCGCTTGGTGCCGAATCGGTCCGCCGCCCAGCCGGTCAGCGGAATGACGGTGGCCAGGGCGAGCGTGTAGCCGGTCATCGACCAGGCGGCGATCGCGTAGCTGGCGTGGAAGGTGTTCTGGAATGTGGGCAGAGCGATGGTGACGACGGTGATGTCGAGGATCGACATGATCGCGCCGAGCACCACGACGCCGGCCACCTTCAACACGCTCGCGTCGAGCTTGTCGGAGGTCGGATCCGGCTGCGCGGCCTGACTATCCGGAGGAGTGGTCACCGTTTCAGCCTTGCACGGACACGCCCGGATGACCAGCGCCAATTTTCCGCGAGTGGGACGCCCTGAGCAGCGGGGGAAAATTCGGTTCTGATCCGCCATACTCGGGCGGTACGCTGGGAAATCACCCGGTTCACCGTTGTCCGGCAAGGAGTTCGATGCGATGACCGACCCGGTGCGGGGTTTGACCGGTACGCTCACATCGCCGATCCGCGGCGAAGGCATGCTCGGGGAGGTCCTGGTAGCGATCCGAGGGGGGACAGAGAGTTACATCGCACGATCCACCGAACCCATCGATCAGTTCGCGACCGTCCTGATCGTCGAGGTGCACCCGGGCCGGATCGTCGATGTCGTTCCCTGGTTCCCGCTCGACGTCGGGCCGGGCGGGGATTTATCGAGATAACAAGGGAGACAACAGTGCTGGGCTACCACGTGCCCGATCCGGACGAAGCCATGCTGGTCAGCGGCGGCAAGGCCAGAGACAACGCGCCGTTCCGGGTGATCACCGGGCACGGCGCCTGGGTGATGCCCTTCTTCCGCAAGGTCAGATACCTGTCGCTGGCCATGTACGAGGCCGAAATCCAGGAACGCTGCGTCACCAAACAGGCCATTCAGCTCGATGTGCGGGCCGTGATCGCGTTCAAGGTCGCCAACGACACCCAGTCGGTCGTCAATGCCGCGCAGCGTTTCCTGTCCGAGCAGGAGCGGGAGATGTCCGTCCTGACCGGCCGCATCTTCTCCGGACATCTGCGCTCGATCGTCGGATCGATGACCGTCGAGGAGATCATCCGCGAACGCCAGAAGCTCGCCGACGAGGTGCTGGTGGCCTCGAAGGTGGAGATGAGCAATATCGGCCTGTGGGTCGACTCGTTCCAGATTCAGTCCATCGACGACGGCAACCTCGGCTACATCGGCGCCCTCGCCGCCCCGCACAACGCCGCGGTTCAGCGCGACGCGCAGATCGCCCAGGCCGCCGCGTCCCAGGCCGCCGCCGAGGCCGAACAGGCCTCGCGCCGCAAGCAGGCCGAGTACCAGCGGCAGACCGCGATTCTGCAGGCCGAATACCAGCGCGATATCGACAAGGCCAAGGCAGAGGCGTCCCAGGCCGGTCCGCTGGCCGAGGCCATCGCCCTGCAGGAGGTGCTCACCGCGCAGGCCGAACGCGCCCGCAAGGAAGCCCAGCTGCGCGAACAGCAGTTGCAGACCGAGGTGGTCAAACCCGCCGAGGCCGAGGCCGAACGAGTGCGCGTCCTCGCGCAGGCCGAGGCCGACCGCACCCGTATCCAGGCCGAGGCCGCGGCCTCGAACAACCGGATCGCCCTGGACCAGCTGCTCATCGAACAGCTGCCCGAGATCGTGAAGCAGGCCGCTCTCGGCCTGTCCAACGCCAACCTGACCGTGCTGAACGGTCCGGACGGCGTCGGCGAGCTGGTCAACGGCATGGTCGGGCAGGGTCTGACGGTGTTCAATTCGCTGCAGAAAGCCCTCTCCTCCACCGGTGAATCCACCGACAACGAACACCGGGACGGTTAGAGTGACGGCACAGTGACGGCAATGAGGAGCGGGTGCAGGTGTCGATCGGGAAATTGGTGTCCTTCGACAGTTCGCGGGGGTTCGGGTTCATTCGGCCGGAAGACGGTGGCCCCGATGTGTTCGTCCACGTGAACGACATCGGACTCGACGAAGACGAACTGCGCCAGGGCCGAGTGTTCGAATTCGAGGTGACCGAGGGTGACCGGGGGCCGAAGGCGGTCAACTTGACCCTGGTCGCCGGGCAGCCGCCCGTGCCACGCCATCGCAACCGCGAACGCGGCGCCGGCGTGCTCACCGCCGCCGAACACAAACGACTGATCACCGAACTGCTGCTGGATTCGAGCCCGGCGCTGACCGCGGGTGAGATCGTCACCATCCGTGAACGACTGGCGGCATTCGCCGAACAGCACGGGTGGCTCGAAGGCTGACGGCCGCTACCGAAATCTGTCGGTACCACGGCATACGATCTTCACGACGATGCGGGCGATGATTTTTCCCCGCCCGCATCGTCTACCAGGTTGAGACACCGGTTCGCGAAACTGGCAAGGCGCCCACGCCGACACAGCCGCAGCGAAGCGAAGGCCATAAACCCAGGAGGATCGTGTGGATCTGCCTCTCATGCCGCCGGTCAAACCGATGCTGGCCAAATCCGCGTCCGCGTTGCCGGACGATCCGGAGCTGTTCTACGAACCCAAATGGGATGGCTTCCGCTGCATCGTATTTCGCGACGGGGATGAGATCGAACTCGGATCCCGCAACGACCGCCCGCTCACCCGGTATTTCCCCGAACTGGTGACGCTGCTCGCGCAGGCGCTGCCGCAGCGCTGTGTGGTGGACGGCGAGATCGTCATGGTCACCGAACACGGCCTGGATTTCGACACCTTGCAGAATCGCCTGCACCCGGCCACCTCCCGGGTGAACAAACTCGCCGCCGAGACCCCGGCCAGTTTCGTCGCGTTCGATCTGCTCGCCCTCGGCGATCGGGATCTGACCGGCGAGCCGTTCGCCGAACGTCGCAAGATCCTCGAAACGATCGTGGACCATTCGCTCGACCGCGTACACCTGACCCCGGTCACCACCGATCCGGTGCTGGCCCGGGACTGGTTCACCCGCTTCGAGGGCGCGGGGTTCGACGGCGTCGTGGTCAAGGCCGGTGACCTGGCATATCTGCAGGACAAGCGGGTGATGGTCAAGGTCAAACACGAGCGCACCGCCGACTGCGTGGTCGCCGGATTCCGCTGGCACAAGGACGGTCAGGGCGTCGGCTCCCTTTTGCTGGGCCTGTACGACGAGCAGGGCAATCTGCATCACGTCGGCGTGGCCAGCAGCTTCACCGCCGCCCGCCGAGCCTCCCTGGTCGAGGAACTCCAGCCGCTCCGGGAGAACGCGCTGGAAAACCACCCGTGGCGACAGTGGGCCGATGCCGCCGCCCAGGCCAAGGCCGAGGGCAAGATGCCCGGCGGCGTGAGCCGCTGGACCGGGACCAAGGATTTGTCCTGGGAGGCGCTGCGCCCCGAACTGGTCGCCGAAGTCCGCTACGAACACGTCATGGCAGGCCGATTACGACACGGCGGACGCCTGGTCCGGTTCCGCGACGACCGCACCCCGGAGTCGTGCACATATGCCCAGCTCGAGCAGGTCGCGCCCGCCGAACTCGCCGATATCTTCGCCGAGGCACGCCGATGAGCGCGTCCATCGATGTCGAGGCCGCCGGGCGCACCGTGCGGATCAGCAATCCCGACAAGGTCTACTTCACCAAGCGCGGCGAGACGAAACTCGATCTGGTGCGGTACTACCAGGCCGTCGAGGAACCGATCATGCGCACCATCGGCGACCGGCCGGTGCTGCTGGAACGCTATCCCGACGGTGCGAGCGGCAAATCCTGGTTCCAGAAGCGGGTGCCCGCCTCGGTCCCGGACTGGTTGCAGACCACCAAGGTCGCCACCCCCAACGGCACCACCAGCGACGCCCTCGTCGCGGCCGATCTGGCGCACATCCTGTGGGCGGTCAACCTGGGCTGCTTGGGTTTTCACGTCTGGGCCAACCGCGTCTCGGCCGGCCCGCCCGACACCGCCGCCGGCCACACCCCCACGCCTCGGGCCGTCACCGAGGTTCTCGGCGACCTCGCCATCGCCGACGAACTGCGGATCGATCTGGACCCCTCACCCGGCATCGGATTCGCCGACCTGCGCTCCGCGGCGATCAGCACCCGCGAACTGTTCACCGAGCTGGGCATCGATTCGCGAGTGAAGACCTCCGGCTCGCGCGGCCTGCACATCTATGTCGCACTGGAACCCCGCTGGGACGGCTATCAGGTCCGCGCCGCCTCGGTGGCCCTGGCCCGCGAACTCGAACGCCGCCACCCGGACCGGATCACCGCACAGTGGTGGAAGGAGCTGCGCGGCAGCCGCGTATTCATCGACTACAACCAGAATGCGCCGCACCGAACGGTTTTCGGGGCCTGGTGCGTACGTCCCAAGGTCGGCGCGCAGGTATCCACGCCGATCTCCTGGGACGCCCTGGACACCATCGCGCCCGATGAACTCACCATCGCGACGGTACCGGCCCGGGTCGCCGAATTCGGCGACCCGTGGGCCGACCGTACTCCCCAGTCCATCGAACCACTCTTGAAAATGGCTGCCCGAGACCAGGATTCGGGCCTGCTGGACGCACCGTGGCCGCCGCAGTACCCGAAGATGCCGAACGAGCCGCCTCGCGTGCAACCCAGCCGGGCCCGCACCCAGGAGTGAGCACCGGCGCGACCAACGATCAGCGGTCGATCTTCGGGAACGACGTGGTAATCAACGCGAACAGCATGTCCGCCAACAGGATGTGCACCTGTTCGCGGGTCAGGGTGCCGCGGATGATCCATTCGCGCCCAGCGGTTTTCACCATGCCGCCGTAGGCGCGCACCAGCGCCCGCAGCTCGGCCGTGTGCCGGGATTCGCTCAGCCCCACCATGTCCAGCAACCGGGCCGCGGCCGCGTCGTCGGCGTCGTCCAGGATGCGCTGCACCTCCGGATCGTCGCCGATCCCCTCGTGCCCGGTCACCTTCACCCAGGTACTGCCGTGCTCACCGATGGTGTCCAGCAACCACGCCACACTCGCATCGACCCGCTCCCGGGCCGTGCCGTTCGGCAGCACCATGTCGTCCGGTTTGGGCAAGGTCACCATCCGGCGCACGACCGCGAGATACAGGTCGCGCTTATTACCGAAATAGTGGTTGATCAGGCCGCGAGCCACCCCGGCACGCTGCGCGAGTTCCGCGGTGGACACCGCGGCGTAGGGACGTTCGCCGAACATCTCGATCGCGCGAGCCAGAATCTGGGCGCGACGTTCGTCGGGATCGAGCCGGCGCCGCGCCGGGGCCTCGGCCCCGGCGGACGCCGCGGGGCGGGTTTCAGAGTGAGCGGGCAATGAGATCCTTCATCACCTCGTTCGAACCGGCCAGGATACGCAGGATCCGGGCGCCCGTGTAGAGCTGGGAGATCGGGTATTCCGTCATGTATCCATAGCCACCGAAGAGTTGCAGACAACGGTCCACCACAATACCCAACTGGTCGGTCAGCCAATATTTCGCCATCGCAGCGGTGGGAATGTCCAGTTCGCCACGAAGATGCTTGCTGATGGCGTCGTCGAGGAAGGTGCGGCTCACCCGCGCGATGGTCGTGCACTCGGCGAGTTCGAACTTGGTGTTCTGCATCGCGAACAACGGCTTGCCGAACGCCTCGCGCCCCTTGGTGTACTCCACGGTCAGCTCGACGGCCTTCTCCATCATCGCCACCGCCATGATCGCGGTGACCAGCCGCTCCTGCGCGAGCAGCTGCATCATCTGATAGAAGCCCTGCCCCTCGGCCTCACCGAGCAGGTTCGAGGCGGGCACGCGCAGCCCGTCGAAGAACAGTTCCGCGGTGTCCTGGCCCTTACCGCCGATCTTGGACAGGATCCGGCCGCGCTTGAAACCGGGCGTATCGTCGCTCACCTCGGCGAAGATCAGCGATACGCCCGCGGCGCCCTTGGTCGGATCGGTCTTGACCGCGAGGATGATGCCGTCGCACAGCCAGCCATTGGAAATGAAGATCTTCGACCCGGTGATGACGTACTCGTCACCCTCGCGCACCGCGCGGGTCTTGATCGCCTGCAGGTCCGATCCGGTGCCCGGCTCGGTCATGCCGATCGAGAGCACCATCTCGCCGCTGGCCGCCTTCGGCAGCACTCGCCGCTTGAGTTCCTCACTGCCGAAATGCGCCAGGTAGGGCGCGATGATCGAGGAGTGCACCGGCATGCCCAGCGCACCCTCGCCGCCGAAGGACTGCTCCTCGATGATGGCCGCCTCGTGCGCGAAAGTGCCTCCGCCGCCGCCGTATTCGGTCGGAATGGCCGCGCACAGCAGCCCCAGCTCGCCCGCGCGGTTGTACAGCTCACGGTCGGGATGGCCCTGCTCGACGAACTTCTCCTCGTGCGGGACGACCTCCTTGGCGAAGAAATCCCTCGCCAGCTCCCGGACCGCCTCGACCTCGTCGTCGCTCCATGCCGCGCGTGCCATCTGCGTCTCACCTCTCGTGCCGAGCCGATTCACCGTGCGCATCCGGCCCTCTCACCTGCCGGACGCACGTTCGGGCCGGCATCCCGCCGACCTCGGGCACCAGCGTGAACCACTGTTGGCGTTATGTCAACAAACCGGCGCCCATCCGGTACGGCGGCCGTGTGCGGGTGCACACCTGCGCTGATGCGACAATGATCCGGCCCGAGACCGAACGCACGAAGGAACCACCCGCACCGCGATGGCCGATCACGACCCGACGACCGATACCGCCGCGCCGCAGGCCGCCATCGATCCCGAGGAACTCGCCATCTGCCTGCGAGTTCTCGACCAGGTGGGCGATCTGGACAAGGAACACCCCGATTCGCTGCGCGTGCAACGCGCGGTCGGGCACATGTTCAAGATGCTCAAGCGCCGCCGCCGCATCGCCGCCAGGAACGCCGTCGCGGCGAACGACCGCGCCATCGTGCACGCCACCGCCACCGGCTCGCTCCACCGGATCGACGACGAGACCGCCGGAATCCCGTTGACCTCCACCGCTTCCGGGGCCTCGGCCGGAACGCTGCTCAAACCGCGCCCCTGCTACATCTGCAAACAGCGCTACACCCGGGTGGACGCCTTCTACCACCAGCTGTGCCCGGACTGCGCCGCCCGGAGCCACGCCAAACGCGATGCGCGCACCGATCTGCGCGGCCGTCGCGCTCTGCTCACCGGCGGGCGCGCCAAGATCGGCATGTACATCGCGCTGCGCCTGCTGCGCGACGGCGCGCACACCACCATCACCACCCGCTTCCCCAACGACGCCATCCGCAGGTTCAAGGCCCAGCCCGACAGCGCCGACTGGATTCACCGGCTGCGGGTGATCGGCATCGACCTGCGCGATCCGGCCCAGGTCGTCGCGCTCACCGAGGATGTCGCCGCGCAGGGTCCACTGGACATCCTGATCAACAACGCCGCGCAGACCGTCCGCCGCTCGGCCGGCGCGTACGGCGCCCTGGTCGAGGCCGAGAGCGATCCGCTGCCCGCCGGCGCGCTCCCCGACACCGTCACCTTCGGCAAGACCATGCAGGCGCATCCCAACGCGCTGACCGCCGCACTGGCCCCCGCGCTCACCGCCACCGAGGTGACCGAGTTGGCGCTCGTCGCGGGATCGGCGACACCCGAACGGATTTCGCGCGGTCTGGCCATCGACGCCGGGGGCCTGGTGCCCGATCTCGCGCACACCAACAGCTGGGTGCAGACCGTGGCGGAGGTCGATGCCACCGAATTGCTCGAGGTGCAGCTCTGCAATTCCGTCGCGCCGTTCATCCTGATCTCCCGGCTGCGTCCGGCGATGGCCGCCGCCGCGGCGCGACGCAAATACGTCGTGAACGTCTCCGCGATGGAGGGCGTCTTCGGCCGTGGCTACAAGGGCCCCGGCCATCCGCACACCAATATGGCCAAGGCCGCGCTGAATATGCTCACCCGCACCAGCGCCGCGGAGATGCTCGAGGCCGACGGCATCCTGATGACCGCCGTCGACACCGGCTGGATCACCGACGAACGCCCGCACTACACCAAGATTCGCTTGGCCGAGGAGGGCTTCCACGCCCCGCTGGACCTGGTCGACGGCGCCGCGCGGGTCTACGACCCGATCGTGCGCGGCGAGAACGGCGAAGATCTGCACGGCTGCTTCCTCAAGGACTTCGAACCGTTCAACTGGTGACCGCTTCGCTTTGTTGCGGAGCGTCCCGGGTTGGTTCTGTTCGATACATCGAACAGACATGTATAGATGCGCATATTCCAGTATGGATATTCCAGAAAACTGGAATCCGTACCGTCATGCACCAGAAATTCAGCGGAAGCCGGACTGCCGCACGGTGATTCACCGCACTGGCGAGATCCGGACGCAAACCGAGCACCTCGTTTTACGAACGGCTGCACCGGGCAGTACGACCGCGGAAGCGAACGCATCAATACGATCACACGCAGCGGGAGGGACCGTGACCCACGCCTACTCTGGATACATGATGTACCGTCTGCTGGCCGACGCCACCGCGGTGGTGCACTTCCTGTTCGTCGCCTATGTCGTGGTCGGCGGCTACCTCGCCTGGCAGTGGCGGTGGACGATCTGGACCCATCTGGCCGCGTTCGGGTGGGGGTTCAGCACGGTGTTGTTCCATTTGTCCTGCCCGCTGACTCATTTGGAGAACTGGGCGCGCGCACACATCGGCGAGGGTTCGCTACCGCCGAGCGGATTCATCGATCACTACATCACCGGCGTGTTGTATCCGCGGGGCGCACTGGATCTCGTGCGCGTGCTGGTCGTGATCGCCGTCACGATCTCCTGGGCGGGATATGTCTGGCTACCCCGCCACCACCGCGCGCTCAAGCCGAGCGTTCGTTGACGAATTCCGCTACGGCGGAGACCTTTTCGTCGAGATAGAAATGCCGGCCCGGAAAGGTGGCCAGCTCGAATCCGCCGGTGGTGTGCCGCTTCCACTCCCCTGCCTGTTCGGCTGTCACCGTCGGGTCCGCATCGCCGAGCAGCGCCGAGATATCGCACCGCAGTGCCGGCCCCGGCTCGTACCGATACGTTTCGACAGCCTGGTAATCGGCACGGACCGCGGGCAACACCAACTCGGCCAGGCTCGGCTCCGAACGCAGCATCGCCACGGAGGCAGGATCATTGGCCAGCCGTTCCAGCTCCGCGATCACCTCGTCGTCCGAGGCCCGGTGTATCGCACCGGCATAGGGCGCGTCCGGTGCGATCCGGCCCGAGACGAACAGCCGGAGCACCTGCTGCCCAGCGCTTTCCAGTCGGCGCGCGGTTTCGAAGGCCACCGTCGCGCCCATACTGTGCCCGAACAGCGCCAGCCGCGGCGCGCCGACGGCCAGTTCCGGAAGGATCCGGTCCGCGAGCACCCGCAGATCGGTGATCAGCGGTTCGCCGAGACGATCCTGACGGCCGGGATACTGCACCGCGAAAACCGCTGTGTCGGGGCGTAATTGCTGCGCCAAGGCGCGATAGGCGCCGGCCGAGCCGCCGCCGGGCGGGAAGCACACCAGCACCGTGCGCGCCTGGGGCGCCGCCCGCAATTCACGTAACCAGTCACCCGCGACAATCCGTCCCGCCACGAACCCGCCTCTCCGCTCGACTCGGCCATCCGTCCGGCAGAGACTACTCGGCGGCTCGTCCCCGCAGTGCCGACAGTGCCACCTCGAGGTCGGCACCGAGCAGCATCTCCCCCTCCGGCCCGAGCAGCGTCAGCATCGCGATGCCCTGGAACAGCACGAAATACAGCTTCGCGACCGCTCGCGCCTGCTTGCCGGACAGATCCGGATAGACCTCGCGCAGCAGTGTCGCGAGTTCGGTGTACGCCTCGGCCGTCGCCTCGGCGAGAAACGTCTGGGAGTCGGCCGAGCGGGCGATCCGCATACCGTTCTCCAGGCTCAGCAGCAACTGCTCGCGGTGCCGGAATGCCACGTCGACCAGGCCGTCCACGGTGGCCGCGAACGATTCGGGCAGCGAGCGCCCCTGTCCCGCATCGCGAATCGCCGCATCCATGCCGTCGCCGATCTCGCTGCCGACGGAGATGGTGATGGCCTCGGAGATCAACCGATCCTTCGAGCCGAAGTGATAGCCGATCGCCGCCAGGCTGACCCCGGCGGCTCCGGCGATGTCCCGCGCGGTGACCTTGGCGAGCCCGCGTTCCAGGATCACCTTCTTCGCCGCTGCCAGCAGATCCTCTCGATTACCCATATCCCCAGGTTACAACGTCTCAGACATTTGTACTAGACAGATGTGCCAATCGTGTGGCACATTTGTCTCAGACGTTCGATCTACACGACAGGAATGAACATCATGGGCACCACCCACACCCCGCGCATCCTCGTCTCCGGCGGCGGCATCGCCGGCAATGCCGTTGCGCTGCAACTGCTTCGAGCCGGAATCGGCGTCACCATCGTCGAGCGGGCCGCTTCTCCCCGGCCCGGCGGGCAGGCCGTCGACCTGCGCGGCCCCAGTCGAGCGGCCGCCGAGCGGATGGGCCTCATGCCCGGCATCGGCAAGTATCAGCTCCGAGAACTCGGCATGTCCTACGTCGACCCGCAGGGACGCACCTACGCGAACATGTCGATGGAGTTCTTCGACGGCAAGGGCCCGGTGGCCGAGATCGAGATCACCCGCGGCGACCTCAATCAGGTACTGCTGGACGAGCTCGCCGGAGCCGGCGGGGATCTGGACTACCGGTACGGCGACTGGATCACCGCGCTGGACCAGGACGGTTCCGGCGCCGAGGTGACCTTCGCCTCCGGCCGCAGCGAACGCTTCGACCTCGTCATCGGCGCGGACGGCGTGCACTCGGCCACCCGCCGGCTCGCCTTCGGGCCCGAGGAGCGGTTCAGCACCTATCTGGGCGGCTACATGTCCTTCTTCACGATCCCGACACCGCCGGACGTGCGGCCCGGCTGGTTCACCATGCAGCTGATTCCGGGCGCCGCGGTGGGCCTGCGGCCCGATGGCGATCCCGACACCGCCAAGGCCATCCTCACCCTGCTCACCGATCGCGATCCCGCCCTGCGCGGCGACCTCGATGCCCAACATCGGCTCATTCATCGGCATCTGGCCGGTGACGGCTGGCACGCGCCCGCCATTCTGGCCGGCATGGCCACCGCCGAGGACTTCTACTTCGACGAGCTGGCCCGCATCGATATGCCCACGCTCAACGCCGGACGCGTCACCCTGCTCGGCGACGCCGGATACTGCGGCTCCCCGATGACGGGCATGGGCACCGCCATGGCGATCGTGGGCGCGTACGTGCTCGCGGGCGAGATCGCCGCCACGCCCGACGATCTGCCCGGCGCGCTGGGCCGATACGAGCGGACGGTGACCCCGTTCCTGGACGAGGCAAAGCAGCTGCCGGGCGGCGGCATCGATATGATGTTGTCGCACAGCCGATTCGGCACCGCCATGCGGCGGACCGCGAATCGGGTGATGATGTCGCGGATGATGCGGCCGGTGATGATGAAGATGTTCTTCGGCAAGACCGAGGACTACGAATTGCCGATGTACTGACCGATTGCCGCGAGCAGGCGGATCCCGGACCGGGGTCCGCCCGATGCGGCGGAAGCTCACCCCTGGCAACCACGCCGTGCCGCACCGATAGGATTGCCCCGGTGCGGCAGAAGATCATCATGGACGTCGACACCGGCATCGACGATTCCCTCGGACTGCTCTATGTGCTCGCCAGCCCGGAGGCCGAACTCCTGGGCATCGCCTCGACGGCCGGCAACGTTCCCGCCCCGCAGGTGGCCACGAACAATCTGGCATTGCTGGAACTGTGCCGGGCGCCCGATATCGAGGTGACACTCGGTGCCGACACCCCCCTGACGATCCCGCTGCGCACCACCGAGGACACGCACGGCCCGCAGGGCGTCGGCTATGTCGAATTCCCGCTTCCGCCGCGACGGCTCTCGACCCGGTCCGCCACGCAGATGTGGGTGGACCTGGTGCGCGAGCATCCCGGGGAGATCATCGGGCTGTGCACCGGACCGCTGACCAATCTCGCGCTCGCGTTGCGGATCGAGCCGCGATTGCCGCGACTGCTCGGCCGGCTGGTGGTGATGGGCGGCGCGTTCAACCATCCGGGCAACACCACACCCACCAACGAGTGGAATGTGCACGTGGACCCGGAGGCGTGGCAGGAGGTCTTCGCCGCCTTCTCCGCCGCGCCGCCCGACCGGCGGCCGCTGGTCTGCGGCCTGGACATCACCGAAACCATCGAAATGTTCCCGGAACATCTCAACCGGCTGGCCGATCGCGCGGAAAGCATTCCAGCGCAAGAGATCTCCGAAACCGATACGCCGGGAACGCGATCGAAGGCGAGTAACCCCATCGTCCGGTTCCTGACCGACGCGGTGCGGTTCTATTTCGAATTCCACCGCCACTGCGGCCAGGGCTATCTCGCGCATATGCACGATCCGTTCGCCGCGGCGGTGGCACTGGACCCCGGCCTGGCCCGCACCCGCGCGGCCACGGTCGACGTCGAACTGAGTGGCACGATCACCCGGGGATCCACCGTGGCCGACTGGGCCGGGATATGGGGGCGAAAACCCAATGCGGACATCGTCGTCGGCACCGATCCCGCGGTCTTCTTCGACCGTTTGATCGAACGGGTCGGAGATTTCGCCCGCACGGTGTATCCGGCCCGCTGATCGAGAAGTTGTGGAGTTCCGAGCATGACCACCGACGAGGACCTGAACTACATCCACGACTTCCGGCATCGGCTCGGCCTGCCCGGAATCATCGATGTGCATACGCATTTCATGCCCGAGCCGGTGCTGCGCAAGGTGTGGGCGTACTTCGATTCGGCCGGCCCGCTCACCGGGCGGCCGTGGCCGATCGCCTACCGCGACGAGGAACAGGTCCGGTTGAAGACGTTGCGGGAGTTCGGTGTTCGCGCGTTCACCGCGCTGGTCTATCCGCACAAGCCGCAGATGGCGGCATGGCTCAACGGCTGGTCCGCCGATTTCGCCGCTCGCACCCCGGACTGTCTGCACACCGCGACGTTCTTCCCCGAACCGGCTGCGGGCCGGTATGTCACCGAGGCAGTCGAATCCGGGGCGCGAATCTTCAAGGTGCACATCCAGGTCGGTGATTTCTCCCCCGTCGATCCGCTGCTCACGCCGGTGTGGGAGGTACTGTCCGCGGCCCGGATTCCGGTCCTCATCCACTGCGGGTCCGGGCCCGCGCCGGGCAGGTTCACCGGTCCGGGGCCGATCGCCGAGCTGCTGCGGCGTTTCCCGGATTTGCGGCTGATCATCGCGCACATGGGCGCGCCCGACTACACCGATTTCCTCGATATCGCCGAGCGGTATCCGCGGATTCATCTGGACACCACGATGAACTTCACCGACTTCTTCGACTCGCAGGACCCCTTCCCCGAGCACGAACGCACCCGCTTGCTCGCGCTGGGTGACCGCATCCTGTTCGGCAGCGATTTCCCGAACATCCCGTACCCCTACGCACACGCGCTCTACGCGTTGGACCGCCTCGACCTCGGCGACGCCTGGCTGCGCGGCGCGTGCTACGAAAATGCCGCCGAGCTTTTCGGGCTGAAGCCACCGGAGCCGAGCTAGTTCATCCTGCTCTCCCCGGCTCGACTGTCGGCACCGCGGCAGCGGCGTTCGACGATGCCCGGCATTGCCACAGCCGCCCTCGCGGCCCCGCTCGAGCTCCAACGCTCTTCGGGCTGAACGGATTTCAGCCGTCGAAAGCGCGCAGGATCTGCTCGGCGGCCAGTGCCGGGGTGAGCGAGCCGTCGCGGACGCGATCCTCGACGTCGGCGCGGATGGCCTTCACCTCCGGGCTGTCGGCGAGGCGGCGCATGAGCTGGTCGCGGACCATGGTCCAAGTCCAATCGACCTGCTGGCGGCGGCGTTTCTCGGCGAACTCGCCTGCCTCGGTGAGGGTCTGCCGATGTTTCAGGACCGTATCCCAGAACGTGTCCAGGCCGGTGCCGTTGAGTCCGCTCATGGTGAGAACGGGTGGGCGCCAAAGGGATTCGCGCGGATGGATGAGGCGCATCGCGCCCTGCAGCTCGCGGGCGGCGGATTTCGCCTCGACCTCGTGCTTGCCGTCGGCCTTGTTGACCGCGACCAGATCGGCCAGTTCCAGGACGCCTTTCTTGATGCCCTGCAACTGATCTCCGGTGCGAGCCAGGGTCAGGAAGCAGAACACGTCGACCATGTTCGCGACGGTCACCTCCGACTGTCCCACCCCGACGGTCTCCACCAGCACCACATCGTATCCGGCGGCCTCGAGCAGCACGATCGTCTCCCGGGTGGCCTTGGCCACGCCGCCGAGAGTGCCCGCGGTGGGCGAGGGCCGGATGAACGCGTCCCGCTGTGTCGACAGCCGCGCCATGCGGGTCTTGTCGCCGAGGATCGACCCGCCCGTGCGAGTCGAGGAAGGATCGACCGCCAGCACCGCCACCCGATGGCCCTGCCCGATCAGGTACATGCCCAGCGCGTCGATGAACGTCGACTTGCCCACGCCCGGTACGCCCGTGATGCCGACGCGATTCGATCCGACCGCCCCCTCGGAGCCCACCTGCAGCAGCAGTTGCTGCGCCAGCTCGCGGTGGTCGGTGCGGGTCGACTCGACGAGCGTGATCGACCGGGCCAGAGCACTGCGTTCCCCGCGCCGGAGCCCCTCGGCCAGTTGATCGACATCGATCGCGCGACGTCGCGTGCCGCCCGATCCCGCGCCCGCTCGGCCTCCGGCGCTGACCACACCCGAGGTCGAGGTCAGCCGCGGGTGCCCGGCGGGAACCCAGTCCTGACGCGGACATTGTTCGGCGGCAAGCGATTCGGCGCTGCCGGAAGCGGCCTGCTCGCCCGGCGAGCCCGGCGGCTCGCCGTTCGACGGCGCGGCTGCGGATGCGGCCGAACGACGGTGGTCCGTGGTCGATGCGACGGACTCGGGACCACCGTCGCTCCCGGCGGGCTCGTTCATTCGCCCGCGCCGGTGCCGATCTCGTGGCCGAGTCCGGCGGCCAGCTTGCGGAGCAGATCGACCGCGGCGTCGGCGATGACGGTGCCGGGCGCGAAGATCGCGGCCGCGCCCGCGGCGTACAGCTCGTCGAAATCACCCGGCGGGATGACTCCGCCGACCACCACCATGATGTCGGGACGACCGACATCGGCCAGCGCCTGCCGCAGGGCCGGCACCAGCGTGAGGTGACCGGCGGCGAGCGAGGACACCCCGACGACGTGCACATCGTTGTCCGCGGCCTGCTGCGCCACCTCCTCGGGGGTCTGGAACAGCGGGCCCACATCGACGTCCATGCCCAGATCGGCGAAGGCCGTGGCGATCACCTTCTGACCGCGGTCGTGCCCGTCCTGTCCCATCTTGCAGACCAGGATGCGGGGGCGGCGGCCCTCGGCGGCGGCGAATTCCTCCACCAGCGCCATGGCCCGGCTGATATTGGTCACCTTCCCGGCCTCCTCGCGATAAACGCCCGAGAGCGTGCGGATCTCGGCCTGATGGCGTCCGTACACCTTCTCCAGCGCATCGGAGATCTCCCCTACGGTCGCCTTCGCGCGCGCCGCGTCGATCGCCAACGCCAGCAGGTTGTTGTCCATACCGCCCTCGGAAGAGGCGGCGGCCCTGGTCAATTCGGCCAGCGCACGTTCCACCTCGGCCGGATCGCGTTCGGCGCGCAGGCGGCGCAGCTTCTCGTTCTGCTCGGCGCGCACGCGGGAGTTCTCGACCTTGAGCACCTCGATCGGGGTGTCCTCGTCGACCTGGTACTTGTTCACCCCGATCACCGGCTGCTGGCCGGTGTCGATGCGCGCCTGCGTGCGCGCGGCGGCCTCCTCGATGCGCAGCTTCGGGATGCCCTCCGAAATCGCCTGTGCCATACCGCCGTGCGCCTGCACCTCGGCGATATGGGCGCGGGCCCGCTCGGCGAGCTGATGGGTCAGCCACTCCACGTAGTAGGACCCGCCCCACGGATCGATCGGGCGCGTGGTGCCCGACTCCTGCTGGATCAGCAGCTGGGTGTTGCGGGCGATCCGGGCGGAGAAGTCGGTCGGCAGCGCCAGCGCCTCGTCCAGGGCGTTGGTGTGCAGCGACTGGGTGTGCCCCTGGGTCGCGGCCATCGCCTCCACACAGGTGCGCGCGACGTTGTTGAACACGTCCTGCGCGGTCAGCGACCACCCCGATGTCTGCGAATGTGTGCGCAGCGAAAGGGATTTCGCGTTCTTCGGTTCGAACTGCGCGACCAGTTCGCTCCACAGCAGCCGGCCCGCACGCAGCTTGGCGACCTCCATGAAGAAGTTCATCCCGATGGCCCAGAAGAACGACAGCCGGGGCGCGAACTGGTCGATCTCCATCCCGGCCGCGATGCCGGCCTCGAGGTACTCCACGCCGTCGGCGAGGGTGTACGCCAATTCCAGATCGGCGGTCGCCCCGGCCTCCTGGATGTGGTACCCGGAGATCGAGATGGAGTTGAACTTCGGCATCTTCGCGCTGGTGTAGGCGAAGATGTCGGAGATGATCCGCATCGAGGGCTTGGGCGGATAGATGTAGGTGTTGCGGACCATGAACTCCTTCAGAATGTCGTTCTGAATGGTTCCGGCCAGTTGTTCGGGCTTGACGCCCTGCTCCTCGGCGGCCACGACGTACAACGCCAGAATCGGCAGTACCGCGCCGTTCATCGTCATCGACACCGAGACCTGATCCAGCGGGATGTGGTCGAACAGCTCGCGCATGTCCAGGATCGAGTCGATCGCGACACCGGCCATGCCGACGTCACCGGTGACGCGCGGGTGGTCCGAGTCGTAGCCGCGGTGCGTGGCCAGGTCGAAGGCGACCGACAGCCCCTTCTGACCGGCGGCCAGGTTGCGGCGGTAGAACGCATTGGAGTCCGCCGCGGTGGAGAAGCCCGCGTACTGGCGGATGGTCCACGGCTGATTCACGTACATCGTCGGGTACGGGCCGCGCACGAACGGCGCGACACCGGGCACGCTGTCCAGCGGATACCCTTGCGCCACAATGCTGTCGCGGTCCGCGCGGGTGAAAACCGGCGGCACGTCGATACCCTCGGGCGTGGACCACACCAGCTCCTCGGGGGTGTGCCGATTGGCTTCGGCCGACGCGCGCACGAATTCGCGCACCCGCTCCTGGTCGACCTGCGCCGAGCCCGGCTCGCCGCCGGTCAGCGGCACCTCGGCGAAACTGCCGATCACGTTGTTCTCACTCATCTTTCAGGCTCCCAGCTTCTCCAGCAGGCCGGACAGCGCCTCGACCGCATCCATCCGGGCGGTGAGGAATCCGTCCGGGCGCTGCGCCTGCGGCAGTTCGGCCACGGCCTTCTCCGGTCCCGCCAGCAGCACCGTGGCCACCCCGGCCTCACGCAACTGCCGCACGGCGGTTTCCGCCTCGCTGCCGTAGCGCGCGTCGGTACCGCACAGGACAGCGATCTTCGCGCCCGATTCGGTTGCGGCGGCACCGATTCCGGACAATTCCAGGGCGCCCGGATTACTCGTCTCGATACCGCCGGAGGCGAGCACGTTGGCGGTGAAGCTGACCCGGACGTTGTGTTCGGCCACCGGCCCCAGCGGGATCAGCACCGCCCTGGGGCGCTCGCCGTGCGCGGCGAGATACGCGTCCGAACGGTTGCGCAGCGCCTCGAACGCCGCGCCGTAGCGCGCCACCGACGCGGGCTCCCGCGCGGCCTCGGACAGCGGCGTCTCGGCCAGATTCGGGAATTCGTTGACGCCGGTGACCGACGTCTCGCGATGTGCCACATCGCGATCGCGCTGTGCGCGGGTCGCCGCGACGCGCTCGGCCAACAGGCCCGAGTCCAGTGCGGCCAGGTATCCGCCCGCGGCCTCGAGTTCCTGCATGAACTCCCACGCCTTGGCGGCCAGCGCATCGGTGAGGCTCTCCACGTACCACGATCCCGCGCCGGGGTCCTGGACGTGGCCCAGATGCGATTCCTCCAGCAGCAACAGCTGGGTGTTGCGAGCCATGCGCCGCGAGAAGGCCTGGGACACTTCGAGTTCCCCGGCCGGAAGCGCCGAGTCGAAGGGCAGCACCGTCACCTGATCGGCCCCGCCGACACCCGCGCCGAACGCGGCCAGGGTGGTGCGCAGCATGTTCACCCACGGATCACGCTGGGTCATCATCGGGGCCGAGGTCACCGCCCACTGCGGGGCGTTACCGGCTTCGGGCGCGCCGAGCTGCTCGGCGACCCGGGCCCACAGCCGGCGCGCCGCGCGGAACTTGGCGATCGTGCCGAACTGGTCGTCGGTGGCGGCGAACCGGAACACCAGCTGTCCGAGCGCGTCGGCGACCGCGACGCCCGCACCGGTCAGTGCCCGCAGGTACTCGAGACCCGCGGCGACGGCCGCACCGAGCTCCTGCGCGTCCGACGCTCCCTCGTTGTGCACGGCCACACCGCACACGGTCAGCGCGCGGATCGTCTCGGGCCGTGCGACGGCCTGCTGGGCCAGCGTCACCGCCGTCTCCAGATCGGTGTGCGCGGTGCCGTTGAACAGGCTGGTCAGCGGGCTCGCACCCAGCGAAACCCGGATATCGGCGCGCTCAGCGGCCTCGTAGCCGTCGAGGACCGCGAACAACTGCTCGGCCGCGGCACTCGCCTCCGCGCCCGCGTCCAGTGTCAGCGGAGCGAGTTCGAACAGCAACCCGCGCACGGCGCGCGGCAGATCGGCGACCGGAACGCCACGTTCCCCGACGCCCAGCCACACCGCGCCGACGCCGTTCTCCAGCGCACCCAGGATCTCCTCGTTGACCGCGGCGGCGTCCGAACCGTCGAAACGGGCGGTCACATACCAGCCGCGCTGAACGTCGCGGGTCGCGTCGTTCCCGCGCACGAACGGGAATTCACCGGGCAGCGGCGACTCGGGCAGCTCGTCGCGCCTGGTGTAGAGCGGGGCGATGGTCAGGCCGTCGTAGGTGGTCACGTCCAGCAGGTGCTCCGGCTCGTCGCCGAGTTCGGCGGCCTCCACCTTGCGCGCCTTGGCCAGCACCCCGGCCACACCCTTGCGCCACGCGGCGTAACCGGGAACCGGTTCCGCGCCGGGATCCGAACCAATCGGCATCGCTGCTGTACCTCTTCCACTCGAGTCCGATACTTCTACCTGTACCGGACAGCGGGATGGGCAACCAACTCTTCGCATCACCTTCGCACACCCCTGTGTGCCTCGTTCGCAGCAGTACACCCGGGTCTTCGCCGCATCCGGACGCGCCCGACCGGAGACGTTCGCCCGCCGTTCAACCGGCCGTCCGGAGCGCTCGGCGGCCCTGCCGGTACTCTGGCTCGGTGCTGAGCAGACTCCGCAATCCGCGCGTCATCGCGCTGTTGGTGCTCTGCGGCGCGCTGGTCGCGGTGGCCCTGCTGGCGCCGCATCCCGCACCGCAGCAGATCCGGGACTGGGCGCGTTCGGTCGGGCCGCTGTTCCCGATCGTGTTCTTCCTCGTGCACTCGATCGTGACGGTCGCGCCGTTTCCGCGCACGGTGTTCACGCTCAGCGCGGGGCTGTTGTTCGGGCCGGTGCTGGGTGTGGGCATCGCGGCCGGGGCGACGACCATCAGCGCCGTGCTCGCTCTGCTGCTGGTCCGTGCACTGGACCGCGAGCAGGTCGCCACGCGACTCGACCATCCGGCCGTGCGCGCGGTCGATCGCCGGTTGGCCCGGCGCGGCTGGCTGGCCGTCGGATCGCTGCGGTTGATCGCACCGGTGCCGTTCTCGGTGATCAACTACTGCGCCGGACTGTCCTCGGTGCGCATGCCGCCGTACCTGCTTGCCACGGTGGTCGGCATCCTGCCCGGCACGGTCGGCGTGGTGGTGCTGGGTGATGCGCTGACCGGCCGCACGGATCCGGCGCTGCTGGTGCTGTCCGGGGTCTGCGTCACCATCGGCGTCATCGGGCTTCTCGTCGACGCCCGCTGGGGCGCAAGCCAATTCGCCGATCCGGTCGAGCCTGCCGAGCTCGGCGAGACCTCGGTCGCACAACCCGCCGAGGCCTGACTCCGCCGTACCGGCCGAGCCTCGAACCGGAGCCCGCATTTCACCGAACCCCGCCCGTGCGGCCGCCGACCGGGCATACTCTTGCGTCGCGAACACGAGACCGAGAGGGACAGCATGCCCGACGGCGACACCGATGGCCGCCTACCGACCACGATCGACACCACCGTCGCGCACGAGGCGCGCGTCTACGATTACTGGCTCGGCGGCGTGGACAACTACCCCGCCGACCGCGAACTCGGTAACGCGATCGCCGCGCACATCCCCGGCGTCCGCAGTATGGCGCGGGCCAACCGGGTGTTCCTGGGCCGCAGCGTTCGCTATGCGATCACCGAACTGGGCATCACCCAATTCCTCGACATCGGCACCGGCCTGCCCACCGCACGCAACACCCATCAGGTGGCGCAGGAGGTGGATCCGGCCGCGCGAATCGTCTACGTGGACAAGGATCCGCTCGTTCTGGCACACGGCCGCGCGCTGATGAAGGGCTCGCCCGAGGGCCGGACCGCGTTCATCCACGCCGATCTGCGTGATCCGGAATCGATTCTGCGCGATCCGAGATCGACCGGCACACTCGATCCGGAACGCCCGGTCGCGATCATGTTGATCTCGGTGCTGATGTACTTCCGCGACTCGGACGGTCCGCACGATATCGTCGCCCGCCTGCTCGACAGTGTCCCGCCGGGCAGTTCCCTGGCCATCAGTCATTTCACCGGCGATTTCAACTTCGCCGGCGCCGGCCAGGCCGCGCGGGCCGGTGAACGCGGCGGACTCACGCTCGTGACGCGAAACCGTACCGAGGTCGAAAGACTCTTCGCCGGAACGGATCTCGTGCCGCCGGGGGTCACCACGCTGGAGGACTGGCATCCCGAACTCGGCGAGGACCTGCCGCACGACACCGAACCGCACGTGGGTCCCGCCTGGGCCTGGGCCGGCATGGGGCGCAAACCCTGAGCGATCGTCACCGAGAAATCGGACACCGGCGGTTCTAGGCTGTGTCCGTGTTGTTCAGCGCAGGAGACCGGTTCGCGGGGTTCGTCATTCGGATGCCGCTGGGCCTCGGCGGCAGCAGTGAGGTGTATCTGGCCGACGACGGGCAGGGGCCGGTCGCGCTGAAGATCATGAATACCGCCGCGAGCCGTTCGAGTGCCGCCCGAGCGCGATTCGTGCACGAATTCGAGATCGCGGTGAAACTGCACCATCCGAATATCGTGCAGATGTTCGCGCACGGTGAATTCGACGGGCGCCTGTGGTCCTCACACGAATACATCGACGGCACCGCTGCCCGCGGGCCCGCGCCGCGCACTGATCCGGACCCGGCGCTGGCGGTAGCGATCCTCACCGCCATCGCCCACGCGCTGGACTACTCGCACGTCCAGGGGGTGCTGCATCTGGACGTCAAACCGGCGAACATGCTACTGAGCCGAATCGAGCCGGAGACCGCGGCCGAGGCCAGGGCATTGGCCGAGAGCGGTGCGTTCGCACCGGATCCGGACACGGTCGCGCGGGTGAAATTATCCGATTTCGGCACCGCCCGCCGGATCGATGGTTCCGGTCCGCGACTGACGCCGGAGGGCTACGTGGTCGGCTCACTCCCCTATGCCGCACCGGAATTGCTGTGCGGCGGAACCCTGCTACCCGCGACCGATCAGTACGCACTGGCCTGTTCGGCCGCCGAATTGCTCACCGGGCAGCCGCCATTCCCGCTGACGAACCCTTTCCGGCTGGCGGATGCGCACATGCATGCCGCGCCGCCGGATATCTCCCGCCGCCGCCGATGGATTCCCACGGCAGTCGGATCGATTCTGCGCAAATGTCTGGCGAAGGACCCCGCCCGGCGGTACGGGAACTGCGCCGAGCCGATTCGCATGATCGCGCGCGCCTTACGCGATATCGATCCGACCGACTACTGAACGACCGGCGTCGCGCGAGGCGAGACCGCCTCGCGCCGATGCCGCGCCGATCCGACCGCGAGACGATAAGAGAGCGTAGTTCTATGCCGACGCGAGTCCGCAGGCCCGGTCGTCCACGCCGAGGATTTCGGCGCCGTACACATCCTCGGCGAGCGGGCCGGCTTCCGCTCGATCCGCACCCACGGCGTCGGCGGCGTCCCGCTGCGCTACCGTCTCGCCACCACCACACCGGCCGGAACCGCAACGGCCACAATAGAATTCCATCCCACCGGCCGAATCCATCCGGCAGATCACCTGACCTCGGTGGAGTTGCCGAGGGCGATACATCCGATCCATGCGAGCGAGCCCGGCATCGTGCACCGCGACCTCGCCATCAGCCATCTGGCATCGGATGAGCGGCTGCCCCGATGAGAGGCCGGCGCGACCGGGGAAACCGGCTGCCCTCCCCTGCCGGTTCACGCAGCCGCACAGCGAACATCCGATAACGAGTAGAAGGGCCGGGCATCACCACAATGCCGAAAATCGTGTTGTTCGGAGCCACCGGGTACACCGGGCGCCTGACCGCCGAAGTCCTGACCGCACGCGACGCTTCGCCACGGCCGTCCCGCATTGGACGCGGCGATCTCCGCCGGAGCCCACTACATCGACTCCACCGGCGAGGGGCCATTCATCCGCAGCGTGTTCGAGCGCCACCCAGGCCCGCGCGGCCGGGTCCGCGCTGCTGACCGCGTTCGGGTTCGACTACGTGCCGGGCAACCTGGCCGCCGCGCTGGCCTTGCGTGCCGCACCCACCGCCACTCGCGCCGATATCGGTTATTTCATGGACCACCCCGGCACCAGCGGAGGCACCCGCGCCTCCATGGCCGGGATGCTGTTCGAACCCGGTTTCGCGTTACGTGACGGCCGCATCGTCACCGAGGTGTCCGGTGCGCATCTGCGGTCCTTCGACGTCGCCGGATCCGAACGCACGGGTGTGTCGATCCCCGGTTCGGAACATTTCGCACTGACTCGTTCGCACCCGCACCTGCGCCGGGTCGATGTCTTCCTGGGTCTGCCGCTGCTCGCTGCTCACGGGCTGCGGGCCGGATCACAGCTCGCCGCGGTCGCGGCGAAGTCGGCTGCGTTGAAACAAGTGCTCGACGGCGTGCTGGCCCGGCTCGTCGAAGGCTCCACCGGTGGGCCCGGGGCCGGTTCTCGTGGCCGCACCCGGGGCTGGGCAGTCGCCGAGGCTCGCGACGACGCCGGGAAAACCCTGGCGAGCGTCATTCTGGAGGGCGGCGATCCCTACGATTTCACCGCGGCGATGCTGGCCTGGGCAGCCGATACGGCGCTGAGCGGCGGCTTGCTCGGCACCGGCGCCTTGGGCCCGGTCGACGCCTTCGGTCTCGACGCGTTGCGGGCTGCCGCCCTCGATGCCGCCTGGACGCGCCGCACAACTGCCCCCGCGACCGATTCGTAGCGCGCGAGCACCTCGGCGAGCCACCGCGCTACCCCCGGAAACGACCACGGCCCCGCTCTCCGGAGCTACCGGACGGCGGGGCCGTGGTGAAACGATCGAGCCCGAGCGCGCGACTTACAGGTTGGCGCCGCACACCGGCCAGGCGCCGGGGCCCTGGCTGGCGAGCACGTTCTCCGCGACGCGGATCTGCTCGGCGCGGCTGGCGTTGGCCGGGTTGCCACTGCCGCCGTTGGCGTTCCAGGTGCTCTGGGTGAACTGCAGGCCGCCGTAGAATCCGTTACCGGTGTTGGCACTCCAGTTACCGCTGGCCTCGCACTGCGCGACGGCGTCCCAGTTGTGGCCGCCCTGTGCGGAAGCGGTCGCGGTCAGGCCGAACGGGACGGCGATGAGGGCGCCGGCAACGGCGGTGATTCCGAGAGTGCTGATCTTGCGGTTGCGAAGCATATGGTTTTTCCCAGCCCGCGCCCAACCGCCACGACGCTCCTACCGCGTCAGGCCTCGTCCCCGGAGATGTCGGGTACGAACTCGAATCACGGGACGAGGTTTCCGGTGTTCGGCGATTCGAGTCCCAGCTCGTTTTCCGAGCCGCCAGCGACGGTAACGAAGAATTCGCGGCAGATCACGTACAGATAACGAGTTGGTACCGTCAACATAAACATGAGATTCGAACCGATTTCCGCGGGCTGACATCGGAAAGGTAACGAATTACGCAAATGTCGTTCATGAATCGTTACGTGTTCGAGATCACAACAAAAATGTGATCCAGATCTCAGAAATTTCTTGCGATCAGGGCTCGCGCAAGGGCGGTCCGGCGTCCTCGGGTGCCGGCAGCGGCCAGCACTCGACGGCGTCGAGCAGCAGGTCATCGCGCGACCCCAGCTCCGGATCCCGGCTCGATGCGTCCATTAACCGGGCATGCACCTTCTCCAGCGCCGGTTCGGCGGGCAATTGCGCAGTTCCGGGGCCGATATCGGGGTCGGCGGCGATGGCCGCGCGCATACGCACGGCCTCGGCCAGCCAGCCACCGGCCTGCCGCAGCACCTTGTGCCGACTCGGGTCCCCGGCTACCAGCAGCCCGCCGTATTCGGGGAACTCCACCATCGCCGTGCCCAGGTGCTGCAGGCAGCGCGCGGTTCCGAGGTCGTGATTCAGCTCCCGGAAACGGCTCAACGCTCGCTGCCAGTCGTGCAGGGCGCGCCGGGGTTCGCCGCGAATCCAGCGCAGCACGCCCAGGGTTTCGTAGACGTGCGCCAACCCGGCCGGATCGCGATCGCCGCCGGCCAGCGTCTGCGCGACCGCCAGGCAGTTGCGCGCGGCCTCGAGCCTGCCCTCGTGCAAACGGATGATGGCCAGGTCGACCAGCAGGCACACCGAACCGGCCGCGTCGCGGGCGGGCAGTCGCCGCCAAGCCCGCTCGAGCCGTTCCCCCGCCCGTTTCCGGGTCTCGGGGTTCCAGCGCCGGGCCAGGAACATCCACGCCTCGCGCTCGTCCCGGCGCGCCATCAGCGGAGCCTTGTAGCGATGCAGCCACGTCACCGACGAATCGATCCGCAGCTTCGGTTCGCCGGCCGCATCGGGCTTCCGATCGGCACCGGGTGCCCCGCCGGTGTCGGTGGCACTGTCCGGTCCGGCCAGCCGGATCTGCGTCAACTCGTATTCCACCGGCTGCTCGTCGCCGTTGATCAGATTCGAGATACTTTGCGCCACACCGTCTTTGGCCGCGCTCCAGCCGTTGCGCGCATACCAGTGGTCCAGGGCGTCGGCGATCCGGAGCAGTTCCGGAACGGCCGCGTCGACCGCGGCGCGCTTGTGCGGATCCGTCTTCATCCGCGCACAGCGGACGATCAGATCGACGAGCTGATCGGACTCCTGCGCGAACCACCGCTGGGCTCCCGCACCCAGCCTGCGCGTGTCCAGTGCCGCCGACCACCGCGTCGCCCGGTCCGCGTGGTGATGGATCAGTGCCGGTAGCGCGGCATCCCATTCGGGCCGTTCCTCGATCCGGGCGCCGTCGTCGCGCCCTCGTCCGAGCCATGCGCCGGCCCGCGTCCACCGCACCAGCGTTCGCCGCACCGCGACCCGGTCGTGCGCGATCCGCACCAGTACTCCGGCCTCGCTCAACCGGTCGATCTCCACCGTCGCCGAGGCGGGATGCGGTTCCTCGTCGACCGGCAGGCGGCGATCGGCGGTCAGGATCGCCGAAACCATGTCGTACAGCGCGACGGCCTCGTACCGCTCGAACGGCAGCGCGTCCAGCACCTGCAGCACCGCCGATTGCCGCCACAGCGCCCGGCTTGCGATCTGACTCGGAAACCGCTCAAGGACAGTGCTTTTCGCCGCGCCATCCGAGGCGGACGGCCACGGTGGCACGTGCGGACCGGGCGCGATCAGATCGGCGGTGAGCCGCATTTCCCTTCGTACGCGGAGCCGCTCCCGCATCGTGGCCAGTCGCCGCAGGATCAGGTACGCCGCCGCGACCAGCACCACGAGAATGGCGATCCGGCTGAGCCACGACGACGCCGACGCCAGCGTCGGACTTTGCCCGACTCGATTCTCCAAGAGTTTGCTGATCAACTCCAGGAGTAACGATGTACTCAGTACCGACGCGGTGCGCAGAAATCCTTGCCACAGCGAGGATTTCTCGACGATCTGTACCGGAGATTCGACCGCGAATTCGTCCGGGCCGAGGTCGGCGGCGTCGGTTGCCGAGGTCATCGCAACGCTCCTCCGGTCAGTCCCGGCACCAGGAATCGCCGCCAGGTCGCCAGGAGCAGTACGACCGGCGGCACCGCGGACAGCAGTGCTCCGGCCGCCAGATGTGCTGTGCTCTCGTGGAATTGGCGAGCGTCACTCCACAACAGCAACGACCAAGGGCTCGCGTCCGCGCCGCGCACCTGCAATCCGATGAAGAAATCGTTCCACACCTGCACCAGTTGCAGAACCGCCACCGCGACGAGAGCCGGTCCGGCACTGTGCAATACGCTGCGCACCATGATCGATGTGCTCGCCGGTTCCCGGCGGGTGTCCGACAGCGGGCCGTCCGCCGGAGCCAGGAGCGCGCCGCGCAGGATCATGATCGCGATCGGCAACCCGATCGCCGCATGCATCAGGATCAGCGGAATCGAGGTCCCGGCCAGGTCGAACCGGTTGATGATCGCCCGGATGGGCCCGAGATAGATCTGCGCGGGCAGGACCGCGAAGACCACCAGGACAGTCATCAGCACCCGGGAGGGCACCTTGTCCGGGGGCAATGTCGCCGCGTAGTAGGCCGGCGGCAGGGCCGCGCTCACGGTCAGGAAGGTGGCCACCACCGCGACCACTCCGGTATCCATCAGGCCGCGCCAGAGTTCGGCGTCGCTCCAGATCGACTTCGGCCCGATCAACGCGGGCCCGTCGAATCCCGCCCAGGTCATCACGAACAACACCGCCAACGGACCCAGTGCCGCCAACAGCGCCACCCCGATTCGCACACACAGACGGCCGGCTCGCACCAGTGCCACCAGTAGCCGTTCGGCCGAGCCCGCGCCGAGTGGCGGAACTGCCCGCGCCGCAGGCTGTTTCACAGTACTCGAACGACGCTGCCCGGGCGCGGCCGAAACCCTTTGAGCGGCAGTGTCTTCCACCCCGGATGAGCGGTCGTCAGGCGGCTGCCGGACGAGGAGTTGCCGAGCACCCCCGCCGATCGCGCCCCGCAGCGCGGTACAGCCGGCCTCGATCGGGCCCGCCACGGCCCGGGCGCGGCGCAGTAGCCACGCCTCGTGCGCGGCCAATCGCGGTGCGGCCCCGGTGTGATCGGGGACGGGAACGCGCAGCCGAACCGGCACCGCGACCACCCCGGGTCCGGGCCACCGCGCGTGATGCCGCCGGATGCCGACCTGCAGAAACCATGCGACCACCCCGACCACGAGCGCGAGCGGCAGCGAGAATGCCGCCGCGGCAACATGATCGGCCGCCGTGTCGGAGGGCAGATGCCACCAGTGCACGGTCACGCTGTCCAGCGTGTACTGCTGCGGTCCGGGCACGCCCACCAGAATGATGTCGAAGACACGCGCCGCGGCCACGGTGACGACCAGCCCGACGATCATGATGACCGGGTTCAACATCACCACGAGCCGCCAGTACCGTCGCACCCCGGTCCTGCGCTCCAGATACGCGCGGCGAACCGGATCGGCTTCGATGCTCGCGGCCGCGGCCCGCAACAGCACGAACAGCGCGCCGAACCAGATCCACGCGAAGGCCGCGCCCAGCATCAACGCGTACAGGAACGCCTGGAAGCCCACGTTCGTCACCGGATCGACGATCGGCTCGAAGATCAACCGCCAGGCCAGACCCGCGACGAACGCCGACACCCCGAACGGCACGATCAGCGGCCACCACGGCCACCAGGTGCGGCGCAGCAACCACGCCATCCACACCGTGAGCACCAGCAGTCCGAAGGTGGCCACCACCCACAGCAGCGTCATCCAGTACGCCGCACTCCCCTCGGTGGCCACGATCGCCGCGATCACGCCCGCCCCGGCCACCGCGACCGGCACTAACGCGGCCCAGTACCAACGGCCCGGCCACCGTCGCCCGCCCCACCACCAGACCGCGATCAGCACCGCGCCCGCCCCGGCGACCTCGGACCAACCCCAGAACCCCTTCGACCCGAAATGGATACCCGCCCACCCGGCAGCGACCAGCCAAACCAGCCACACGCACAGCTCCGGCCACCGCGGAGCCCATCTCCGCGTGGACGGACTCGCCGACCTCCGCCAGGTCCACACCGCGCAGACCACCGCGGCGCAGCACACCGCGACGAAGCGGTATCGAGGCGAGAACACCACCACCGCCACCGACCACGCCGTGGGCAACAGCACGAGCATCCCGAGCGCCAGAGCCGGCACCTGCACCACGACAGCGACGATGCCGCGCAGATACCACCCGCCGATCAGCCGCCCCGACAGGCGGCGGGGCGCGAGCTCCATCGTCAGGCCATTGGCCTTGATCCGGTCGACGGTCATTCCCACGTCCGTTCGAGATCTCCGATGGCGCGATCGGTCGCCGGAGCGACGGCCTGTTCGCCCCGATCGCCGACGTCGATCAGAAAACGGGTCAATATGCGCCACAACCCGTCTCGACGTCCGCGCGGCCCGACCAGATCCGCGAAGTCGAACACGTCCCACCCGCCCATCCGATCCGCGACACCGTTGAACAGTCCGGTGTACGAGGCGGGTTTCGCGGCATTCACATTCGGCGGCACGAAACCGCCGTACTTCGTGATCCACGGCTGGGAAGCGGCCGCCCCCGCGAGCGCCACGACCAATCTGTCGGCCAGGGGGGAGGCGGCCGCGGTGATGACCATGACATCGCCGCCGCCGATGTTCGGCGGGTGGTCGCCCCACGCCTGATACCCCGGGAACCCGATGACTCCCACGCTGCACTCGCGACGGCCCGTGCGCCGCAGACAGTCCCGCACGATCGGTTCGGCGTAATCGGGTGCCACCACCATGGCCGCGCGCCGATGCTGGAAAACGTCACGGACCGCGTCGGGAAACTGCCGCCGCAGCGGCTCGGCCACACCGCCCGCGAATGCCCCTGGCACACACCAGATCTTGCCGAGCATCGTGAGCGCGGCCCGCACGTGGTGATGGTTCCAGCTCGGCGACGGCAACCCGGATTTTCGTGGCGGCCAACAGTTTCCCGCGCCCTCGTCCGGTGCGGACAACGCCTCGTATGCGCGCGGCGCGACCGCGCGCAGCACATTCGCGAAATGGTAGGCCAGCACCCAGCCGTCCGCCGCGCCGAGCGCGAACAGGTGCCGGCCACTGTGCGCCCACTGTTCGATATACGCGGTCCAGTCGGTCAGCGACCAGCGCTCGGGCCCGTCGGTGTCGGTGGCGGAACAGGCCCGCGGGTCATATCCCGGAAAGGCCGAGCGGTCGAACCACACCAGCGACATGTTCGCCGCCTTGAACGGGACGCCGTAGAGCCGGGGCTGGTGACCGCAATCGGCGTGCCACAACAGGTTGTACCAGGACTCGGAATAGGCCGTATGCCCGTCCGGCTTCCAGACCGCCGCCGCGTCGAGGTCGGACAGCGGCCGCAATCCGGTGCGGGACGCGCTCTGAATCGCGCCCGGATCCGGCAGCATGACGATATCCGGCGCATCGCGCCCGGTCGCACTCAATGCGGTATTGATGTCATCACCGAGCGGTACCAGGTCCACCCGCCCGGTGAACTTGCCCGCCGCGGCCAGCCCGTTCAGTACGGCCCGAAAGGCCGTGAGTTCATTTCCGCTCCAGGACACCGCGATTCGCACCGAACCGGAGTCGCCACCCAGGACCTCCGGCGCGCACGCCGCCGCCAGCGGCAGGACGAGTCCGCCCCGCAGAATCGCTCGTCGTGCGATCATCCCCCGGATACCGCTTTCCTCGCAGTACGCGAACCGCCTTGTCCCGGTCCGTCATTCGGATATCGACGGACCGGGACGATGCGTTACCGCGCGGGCGGTTCCGGCGGGCGCCACCCCTGCGGATCGCCCTGGCCCGGCCGCTGGGGCTGCTGATACTGGGCCGGCGGCCGCGACTGGTACTGCGACGGCGGCTGGAACTGCGCCGGATGCGGCTGTTCGCCGATCGCGCCCGGCGCGGGCGCACTGCGCTGGCCGATCGTCGGCGCCTCCACCGGCGCGGCCGCGGCCGCCTCGGCCGCTCGCACCGCGCGCTCGGCGGCAGGATCGGTCTTGACGTCGAACCATTCGGCGACCTCGTCCGAATCGTCCTCGCTCCCAGCGGATTCCGCACCGTCGGTACTCGGCTCGTAACGGAATACGCCGTCCTCGCCCTGGGTGCCGAAGTTGCGGGCGAAACCCTCCAGCGCCTTGCCGAAGTCGCTGGGCACCATCCACACCTTGTTGGCGTCGCCCTTGGCCACCTCGGGCAGCGTCTGCATGTACTGGTAGGCAAGCAGTTCCGGTGTCGGCTTACCGGATTTGATTGCGGCGAAGACCTTTTCGATGGCCTTGGCCTGACCTTGGGCCTGCAGGTAGGCCGCGGCGCGTTCACCCTGCGCGCGCAGGATCCGGCTCTGGCGTTCACCTTCCGCAGACAGGATCGCCGACTGCTTGGAACCCTCGGCCGAGAGGATCTGCGCCTGCTTGGCGCCCTCGGCCGTGCGGATCTGCGCCTCCCGGTTACCCTCCGCGGTGAGGATCATCGCGCGCTTCTCGCGGTCGGCCTTCATCTGCTTCTCCATCGACTCCTGAATCGACGGCGGCGGATCGATGGCCTTGAGCTCGACGCGCGATACCCGCAGTCCCCAACGTCCGGTGGCCTCGTCCAGGACCCCACGCAGCTGGGAGTTGATCTGGTCGCGGGAGGTCAGCGTCTCCTCCAGGGTCATGCCGCCGACCACGTTGCGCAGGGTGGTGATGGTCAACTGCTCGACCGCGGCGATGTAGTTGCTGATCTCGTACACCGCGGCCTGCGGGCTGGTGACCTGGAAGTACACCACCGAGTCGATCTGCACGGTCAGGTTGTCCTGGGTGATCACCGGCTGCGGCGGGAAGGACACCACGCGCTCGCGCAGATCCACCTTGGCGCGGACCCGGTCGGCGAACGGGACCAGGAAGGTCAGCTGCCCCGACACCGTGCGCGAATACCGGCCCAACCGCTCGATCACCGCGGCCTCGGCCTGTGGCACCAGCGCGATCGATTTGAACACGACCACCGCGACCAGCAGGACCAGGACTACGGCGACGATCAGTGCAACCATTTACGGCCCCTTCCACACGACGGCGTGCGCACCGTCGATCTTCATCACGTACACGGTTTCCCCTTCGGCGTATTCTTCGGACGGATCCAGGGGCCGGGCGCTCCACACCTCACCCTCGATCTTGACCCGGCCCGTCTCGTCGTTGACGGTCTCGAGCACCTTGGCCGTCTTGCCCGGCAAGGCGTGCACATTCGTCGGCGTCGGCGGCGGAACGGAGAAGCGCCGCAACATGATCGGGCGCACCAGGAACAGCAGCGCCAGCGCGCTGACCCCGAAGACGATGGCGTCGGTGACCACCGAGGTATCCGCGATTCCGGCCACACCGGCGGTCACCAGTGCGGCGCCGCCCAACATGAGCAGCGTGAAGTCACCGGTGAGCATTTCGGCGGCGGCGAGCGCGATGCCCGCGACCAGCCACACGATAGCGGCCACGCCCTCAACAGTAACCGTCCGGAACGCCCGTAACCGGGCAAGGACGCGCAAAACGTTGCCGAGACTGTATTTTCGAGCGGGTGAACGAGTACGGCGACATCTACTCCGGCCACGCCCGCACCCGCAAGCGCGCGGTGCCCGAGGTCAGCGCCGAACGCGATCTGGTCGCCGAGGACGCCGCCACCGGATTCTGCGGCGCTGTCGTGGGTTTCGAGCGCACCTACGACGGCGAGTTCGTCAAACTCGAGGACCGGCACGGGCTGGTGCGCCTGTTCGCGTTGCGCGAGGCGGCGTTCCTCATCGATGGGCAGCCGGTCACCCTGGTGCGTCCCAGGGCCGCCGCACCGACGCGGCCCACTCGCTCGGCATCCGGATCCACCCGGGTGGAGGGATTGCGCGCCCGCGTCGCGCGCGGCAGCCGCATCTGGGTCGAAGGTGTGCACGACGCGGCGCTGGTGGAACGTGTCTGGGGCCACGACCTGCGGGTGGAGGGCGTGGTGGTGGAACATCTCGAGGGCCTGGACAATCTGGCCGCGCGCCTGACCGAGTTCGAACCCGGGCCGCGGCACCGGGTCGGCGTGCTGGTGGATCACCTGGTGACCGGGTCCAAGGAGACCACGCTCACCACGGGCCTCGGCCCGCACGTACTGGTCACCGGACATCCGTACATCGACATCTGGCAGGCGGTGCGACCACAGGCGGTGGGCATCGCCCAGTGGCCGCGGGTGCCGCGCGGGGAGGACTGGAAGACCGGCGTATGCCGCCGACTGGGCTGGGGCACGCCGCAGGAGGGCTGGCGGCGGGTCTACGACGCGGTGGACTCCTTCCGCGACCTCGAGGCGCCGCTACTGGGCGCGGTGGAACGGCTCATCGACTTCGTGACCGAAATCGACTGAGCCACAACGTCACTCATCGGCAGGCACATTCAACCAGCGGCCGATGCAGGCCAGCAGATCCTGCGCGTGCACCGGTTTGGTGATGTAGTCGCTCGCGCCGGAGGCCAGGCTCTTGTCGCGGTCGCCGGGCATGGCCTTGGCGGTGACCATGATGATCGGCAGCCGGTCGAAGCGCGGCATCCCGCGAATCGCGGCGGTGGTGGCGTAGCCGTCCATCTCCGGCATCATCACATCCATCAGGATCACATCGACGTCCGGATTCGCCTGTAACGCCTCGATTCCCTTGCGGCCGTTGGGCGCCTGGTCCACGCGCATACCGCTCAACTCGAGCATCCCGGTGATGGCGAGGACATTGCGGGCGTCGTCGTCCACGAGCAGCACCTTGCGACCGCGTAACCCCGAATACCGGCCAGGACTGCCGGGCTGTTCGAGTTCGCTCGAATGCGGGTGGGTGAGCAGCAAGATGAACCGCTCCCGGAATTCGTCGGCCGTGCCGACCAGCTCCACCTGGTGCGCCCGCGCGTTCGCCTCCACCTCCCGGTAACGCTCCGGGTTCGGTTCACCGGCCGGATAAGCAAGTACCGCTGCGCCTTTCGCCGTCATCTCCGAACCCAGCGCACCCAGGAAATCCGCGGTGGCGGCGCCGAACAGGTTCAGATCCACCACGACGCACTGGCAGCTCGCGGCCGCGGCGAGCGCCTGCTCACTGGTGCCGACCGATTCCAGGCGCACCGGCCCGTCGCTGTCGGCGAGTTCGGCGACGACGCCGGACACCAGGCGGGTCAGCGGCCGCTCGGCCGGATCTTCCACGACGAGCACTGTGCGAGTAGACGATTCGGCCCTGGACCTGGACTCGGAGACGATCTCCGGCTGCGGGGTCAACGGCAACGTCAGCGTGAACGTACTGCCGACGCCGATCCGGCTCTCCGCGCTGAGCTGCCCGCCCAGGAGGTTCGCCACCTGCCTGCTGATCGACAGGCCGAGCCCGGTGCCGCCGTAGCGGCGGCTGGTGGTTCCGTCGGCCTGCTGGAACGCCGCGAAGATCGACTCCAGATTCTGCTCGGCGATGCCGATCCCGGTGTCGGCCACCGAGAATGCGATCTGCTCGCCGCTGCGGCACACCCGGAGCCGGACCGTGCCCGTCTCGGTGAATTTGACCGCGTTGGACAGCAGATTGCGCAGCACCTGCCGCAGGCGCTGCTCATCTGTTTCCAGCTGCGGCGGAACGTCGGGCGCGACCTCGACCTCGAACCGCAGGCCCTTCTGGGTCGTGAGCGGCCGGAACGTGGTCTGCACATAATCCAGCAGCTGCGGGAGCGCGACCGGTTCGGTGCGGATGTCCATCTTCCCGGCCTCGACCTTCGACAGGTCCAGGATGTCGTCGATCAGCTGTTGCAGATCCTTGCCCGCAGACTGGATCACCTTGGCGAATTCGACCTGCTTGTCGGTCAGGTTCCGCGAAGCGTTCTGCGCGAGCACACCGGCCAGGATCAACAGGCTGGTCAAGGGGGTGCGCAGCTCGTGCGACATATTCGCCAGGAATTCGGACTTGTATTTCGACGCCAGGGCGATCTGCTGGGCGCGTTCCTCGATCTCCTGCCGCGCCTGCTCGATCTGGAAGTTCTTCATCTCGATATCGCGGTTCTGCCGGACCAGCAGCTCGGCCTTCTCCTCGAGATCGGCGTTGGACTGCTGCAACTGCCCGGCCAGCCGCTGGGATTCCCCGAGCAGGGCATCGGTGCGGGCGTTGGCCATGATCGTATTCAGGTTGACCCCGATGCTCTCCATGAGCTGTTCCAGGAAGTCACGCTGCACCGCGGTGAACCGGGCGAACGAGGCCAGCTCGATGACTCCCAGCACCTGATCCTCGAACACGATCGGCAGCACGATCAGGCTGGCCGGGCGCCCCGCGCCCAAGCCGGACGATATCCGCAGATAGTCCGGTGGCGTCCGATCGATCAGGATCGTCTGTTTGGACAGGGCCACCTGACCGACCAGCGACTGCCCGAGGTCGAAGACCGTGCCGTCCTCGATGCGCCCGTATCCAGCGACCAGGCGCAGAATCGAGCGGTCGGGTTGGGACTCCATCGAGAAGAAGGTGCCGTACTGGGCGCCGACCAGCGGAGTCACCTGGTTCATGATCAGCTGCGCGACCGCCGACAGGTCGCGATGGCCTTGCAGCCGACCGGAGATCCGGGCCAGATTGGTGTTCAGCCAGGCCTGCTCCTCGTTGGCGCGGGTGGTCTCGCGCAGGGACTGCACCATCGCGTTGATGTTGTTCTTGAGCTCGGCGACCTCCCCCATCGCCTCGACCGAGATCGACCGGGTCAGGTCACCGGTGGCCACCGCACCGGTCACCTCGGCGATCGCACGCACCTGGCGGGTCAGATTCCCGGCGAGCTCGTTCACGTTCTCGGTCAGCCGTTTCCAGGTTCCGGATACGCCCTCGACCTCGGCCTGACCACCCAGCTGCCCCTCCTTGCCCACTTCGCGCGCCACACGCGTGACCTCGGCGGCGAAGGCGGAGAGAGTGTCGACCATGGTGTTGATCGTCGTCTTGAGTTCGAGGATCTCCCCGCGCGCATCCACGTCGATCTTCTGCGAGAGTTCACCGCGGGCCACCGCCGTGGTGACCTGGGCGATCGAACGGACCTGGCTGGTCAGATTGCCCGCCATCGAATTGACGTTGTCGGTCAGGCTCTTCCAGGTGCCCGCCACGTTCGGCACCCGTGCCTGCCCGCCGAGGATGCCCTCGGTGCCGACCTCGCGGGCAACACGGGTGACCTCATCGGCGAAGGCGGACAACGTGTCGACCATGGTGTTGATGGTCTGTGCCAGGGCGGCGACCTCGCCCTTCGCCTCGACGGTGATCTTCTGCGACAGATCGCCCTTGGCGACCGCGGTGGCGACCTGGGCGATGGACCGCACCTGGTCGGTGAGGTTGTCGGCCATGACGTTCACCGACTCGGTCAGGCCCTTCCAGGTCCCCGACACACCCTTCACATCCGCCTGACCGCCCAGACGGCCCTGGGTGCCGACCTCGCGGGCGACTCGGGTGACCTCGTCGGCGAACGAGGACAACGTATCGACCATCGTATTGATGGTGTCCTTCAATTCCAGGATCTCACCGCGCGCATCCACCCGGATCTTCTGCGACAGGTCACCGCGGGCGACCGCGGTGGTCACCTGGGCGATCGAGCGCACCTGCGCGGTGAGGTTGTCCGCCATGACGTTCACCGACTCGGTCAGGCCCTTCCAGGTCCCCGACACACCCTTCACATCCGCCTGACCGCCCAGACGGCCCTCGGTGCCGACCTCGCGCGCCACGCGGGTGACCTCGTCGGCGAACGAGGACAACGTATCGACCATCGTATTGATGGTGTCCTTCAACTCCAGGATCTCACCGCGCGCATCCACCCGGATCTTCTGCGACAGATCACCTTTCGCGACCGCGGTGGCGACCTCCGCGATCGAGCGCACCTGCGCGGTGAGGTTCCCCGCCATGAAATTCACCGACTCGGTCAGGCCCTTCCAGGTCCCCGACACGCCCAGGACCTGAGCCTGCCCGCCGAGACGGCCCTCGGTGCCGACCTCGCGCGCCACGCGCGTCACCTCGTCGGCGAACGAGGACAACGTATCGACCATCGTATTGATGGTGTTCTTCAGCTCCAGGATCTCACCGCGTGCGTCGACCGTGATCTTCTGGGACAGATCGCCTTTCGCGACGGCGGTGGTGACCTCGGCGATCGAGCGCACCTGCGCGGTGAGGTTTCCGGCCATGATGTTCACCGATTCGGTCAGATCACGCCAGGTGCCGGAGACCTCGGGCACCTTCGCCTGCCCGCCGAGGCGGCCCTCGCTGCCGACCTCGCGCGCCATGCGCGTCACCTCGTCGGCGAACGAGGAGAGCTGATCGACCATCGTGTTGATGGTGTTCTTCAACTCCAGCAGCTCGCCCTTGACGTCCACGGTGATCTTCTGGGACAGGTCGCCCTTGGCCACGGCGGTGGCAACACCCGCGATATCGCGCACCTGGGAGGTGAGGTTGTCGGCCATGGCGTTGACCGAATCGGTCAGATCCTTCCAGCTGCCCGACACGCCGGGAACAGACGCCTGGCCGCCGAGTTTGCCTTCCGTGCCGACCTCGCGCGCGACCCGGGTGACCTCCGTGGTGAACAGGGCCAGCTGATCCACCATGCCGTTGAACACGTGTGAGATCTCGTCCAGGACCGGATCGCCGACCTCGGGCAGGTACCGCCGGAAGTCCCCGTCGCGTACCGCCTTGAGGCCGTCCAGCAGCGGCTGGAGGCGCTCGTCGTTGCTGTTGACACGGTCCGCCGCGGCGGTGTCGGTGGTCATCGCTGTCCCCGCTTCTCCTGGGGCCGACGCGATCTACAGATCCACGTCGAAACAGTTCTCGCCCGCGGCGACCCGCCGCACGATCTCGAGCAGGTCGTCGAACAGGCCGGTCTTGAGCACCAGACCCGCGCCACCGGCCGCGATCACGCGGTCACGCACAGTCCGGTCCGCATCCCCGGTGAAGACCAGCACTCTGGCAGCCGGAGACACCTCCTGCAATCGTCCGATGGCGTCGATGCCGTTACCGTCGGGCAGTCGCCGATCGAGCAGGATGACATCGGGGCGGATCCGGGCGGCGGCGGCGACGGTGGCCGCGATGGAACCGGCGGTCTCGACCAGGTCGATATCCTCGACCAGGTCGAACGCCGAGTCCAGCGCCATCACCACCATCGGATGGTCCTCCGCCAGCAGCAGCCTCGTGGGACCGCCCGGTATGTCAGCCGACATATCCGCAGTCTATTCCGCCGCCGCACCGGTATCGCGCTCCGACCAGGTAAAGGAGCCTTCCGGGGGCGAGCGGCCCGCCGGCCGCCGACCGGGCGGATGCACCCCCGGAGACGCCACGCAGCGGCCGCAGCGGTTCGATCGTGCGATCGGTCACCGCACCGAAGCGGCCGACACGGCGGCATGCGCTGACCCGAAGGCGCGGCATCGTCTGCTCGTGCACCCCGCCGTGCTCGGCCGAAGGCGGTACCGCATCCGGGTCGATCACCCGCGCCCGAGCCGCGAGATCGCATGCGGCACAGCAGGTTCGCCAGGCACGGCCGCCGTGGTCACGGGCGCTGTCGCGCCCCGGCCATCGCGGCACATGGCCTTGCCTGTCAGCGCGGATGCCGGGCACGGCAGGCGAACGGACCCGCAGACATGGGCGGCCCGCAAGCAACGGCACAGTTATGCTCGAAACATGTGTTCTCCCAGTGCCACGCTGACCGCGTGGGCCGGTGCGTGGCTGGCCGGTCGCGGCGCGCCCGACGACGTGCTGGACTCGCTGCACGCCTGGGCGCCCCGCCAACTGGTCGCCGCCGGAGATCCCGTCACCGGCGGACACACCGGCCTGCCGTGGCCCGGCGGCGAATCGCTGGACGGCGGCGGGGCCGGAATCATGCTGCTGCTCAAGCTGATTCGCGAGGAGTCCGATGATCCGCGGGCCCGGCTGCGGCTGGTGCTGCCGGTCCCCGGGGATGTGCGCGGGCTGCCGACCGGTAGTGAATTCGCCGCGGCGGCACTCGAGGCGCAGGAGGGCATTCTGGTCGGCGTACCCGGCGGCGACGGGATGGGCCTGGTGCCGGAGTGGGTGGACGAGCAGACCCTGCAATGGACCGTCTACCGCACGCCGGTTCCGCGGGTCGTGGAGCAGGACCTGCCGCTGGGTGAGGCCGAGTACGCGATCCGCCAGGCCGTCCGCGACGCGGCGGACGCGCTGGCGCACCTGCAGACCACCGCGGTGAACTCCGGCGGTCCCGATCCGCGCGAACTCATCGAGGACGAACTGGCCGAGTACGCCCGGCACGAATATCCCGAATCCATCCCGCTGCGCGCGCGGCGCATCCTGGACACCGCCGACCATGTGGCGGCCATCCTGACCGTGGCGCAGCACGAACCGGCCTCGGCGCCCAGTTCGGCCAGCGCGATGGCCGCGCAGGAGACCCTGCTGCGCCCGCTCTGGAACGCCATCCGCGCTGCCCGGCTGGCCGCGATACACGCGACCGGGTGAGCCCAGCAGCGGGTCTCAGTGTTTGGTCACGACCCGCTCGGCCCGGCCGGGCTTCCAGATCACCACCTCCATATGCCCGTCACCGACCAGCACGGCCGATGCGCCGGTGATATCGGCGGCGAAGAACGGCTCGAGCTTCTCCCCGCGCAGATCGAATCCCGTGTCCTCGTACAACGATTCGGCCCAGCGGCGCTGCAGGTCCGGATCGGGTACCTCGCGCACCGTGCCGAAGAGTTTCGCGTCGCCGTCGCCGACCTGCGGGTCGACGGTGGCCGTATGCAGACAGAACCGGGGGTCGCGCCGCAGATCCCGGAATTTCGTGGTGCCGGGCATACCCACCAGCCACAGCTCCCCCTCGAAGATCCGCGGCTCGAGTGGGCTGATTCGCGGATACCCGTCCGAACGGGTCGTCGCCAGCAGGCACAGATTCCCGGTCGCGGCGTGACGGCGCCGGAACACCTCCGAGATGCGCGGAGACGCCTCGCTGAACTCGCTCCAGATGCTCATGCGGCAACGCTAGCCCCGCCCACCGACAGATCGGCCCCGTCCGCAGCGCAGCGGCCGTCGTACCGCTCTGATTGAATGAGCGCGGTTACGTTTCCGGCAGATATCGAGGTCGCGTTCATGCACTCCCTTCGCACCGCCGCCATGGTCCTGGCGATCGTGGCAGCCGGTACCACCGTCGGCGTGACGCCCGCCGCCGCCGTCGTCGGCGGCACGCAGGTCTCCGCCGCCGACTACCCCTGGCTCGGCGCGATCGGTTCGCCCGCGTTCCCACTGCGGCCCGGCGGCCAATTCTGCGGCGGCGCACTCATCGCCCCGGACAAGGTCCTGACCGCGGCGCACTGCGTGATCTTCGCCCAGCCCGCGCCCGCCGCCCTGACGGTGACCTTCGGCCGCACCGACCTGGCCGCTCCGGGCGGAATCACCGTGCGGGTCAAGGGGATCCGGTCGGATCCGCGGTTCCGGATCTCGATCTTCGACGGCGGCCCGAGCTTCCACCACGACGTCGCCGTCCTCACCCTGGAAACCCCGGTGCCGCTCCCGACCGTCCGGGTCGCCGCACCACACGGGCGCACGGGCACGGTCGTCGACTGGGGCGCGACCTCCGATGCCGACTACTCCAACACCCACCTGCGCGCGGCCACCGTGCCGCTGGTCTCCGACACCTCCTGCGCGACCGCCTACGGTCCCGAATTCGACCCGAAAGAGGCCTTCTGCGCCGGATCGACCACTGCCGACACCGGCGAATTCGACAGCGGCGGACCACTTCTGGTCGACGGCGCGGTCGCCGGAATCACCTCCTGGGGTAACGGCGCGGCACAGCCCGGCTTCCCGGGCGTCTACGCCCGGATCCCGGCGACGGATCTGTGAATCCCGCTGCTACAAAGCGAATTTCACGGCCATGGCGATACCGCAGGTCGCCGCGATCACCCGTAGCGCGGCGCCGGGCAGCCGCCGCGCGAAGGCCGGGCCCACCCAGCCGCCGGTCAGAAAACCCACGCCCAGCGGGAGCACCGCAGCCCAGTGCACCGGCCCGAAGAGCGCGAAACCCACTGCCGCGGTACCGTTCGCGCACATGCTGACGGTGTTCTTCACCGCGTTGACCTGCTGTTGCGTCCATCCCGGGAACATCGCGGTGAGGATCGCCATGATGAGGATGCCGCCCGCGGCGCCGAAGTATCCGGCGTAGACCGCCGCACCGAACAACAGGATCCGCAATCCGCGCTCGCGCCACCGGTGATCCGCCTCGTCGTAGACCTCCCGCAGCCAGGCCAGTCGCGGCTGGGCGAGCAGGAATACCGACGCACCGCCGATCAGGAATGGCACCACGACCTGGAAGGAGGACGCGGGGGCGAGCAGCAGCGTAATCGCGCCCACGGTGCCGCCCGCCGCGGCCAGCAGCCCCAGCCGCAGCGCCACACGGCCTCGGCCCGCCAGTTCCGAGCGCGATCCCGCGGTCGCTCCCAAGCCGGTGAACACCAGCGCCACGGTATTGGTGACATTGGCCGCGACCGGCGGCAGGCCCATCGCCAGCAGTGCCGGGAACGAGACGAGCGAGGCCAGACTCACCAGAACGCTCACCAGCCCCGCGGCGAAGCCGGTACCCAGCAACTCGAGCGCCTGCCATGGGTTCACCGCCGCCCACCATCTCTCTCCACATCCGACTGCGCCATGCGCCGAACCGCCGGCCCGAACCGCCGGAACGACGCCATCATTCAAACATCCCATGAATATCGGCGCACCGGCGCACCGGCACCTGCCCCGACTCGAGTACCGCGACCATCGATTCGAGCCGGTGGCACAACGGGATTCGAGTAGTGACCTACTCGGGTCCGAGACCTTCGACCCGGCATACGCTGTGCGCAACGTCAGAGTTCGACAGCGGCACAGCACAGTTCACCGAAGTTCGCCGCACCGTCGAGAAGGTTCGTGCCGGCGATGCCGGCATGCGCGAGGTTCGGATGAGCAACAACGTCAACAAGCAACGTCAGGTTCGCGATTCGGCGCGGTAGCGCCGGCGAAGTAACGACGTCACCGAATCGACCTCGGACCGGGATCACCCGGTACGCGGCGGGCGCGCAGCCCGCTCGGCGTCCCGGGAGGTGAGAACCGAATCCCGGCCGCGGCGGCGGTGCGGCTCGACTTCCCGCCGGGTGACCACCGTCGAGTACGCGCACGGCCGGGCCGGCCGACCGGGGCGCTATCGCGTACGGCGCGGCGGCTCGCAGCAGCCGACGGCGCACGGCGCACCGTTCACGGTGCAGCCGTAGCCCGGGACCGCGCCCAGACGACGTGCGGGCACGTCGGTGAGGTGTTCCTCGACGAGTTCGGCGACGAGCCGGGCGAAGCGTGGATCGGTGCCCGGAGTCGCCGCGCGGGCGAAGGCCATGTCGAGTTCACCGGCCCGCCGGCATGCCTCGTTGTCCAGGTCCCAGATCACCTCCAGGTGGTCCGAGACGAACCCGACCGGGCAGATGACGACCGCGTCGACGCCGGTGGCCGAGAGTGCGTCCAGGTGATCGACGATGTCCGGCTCGAGCCACGGCACCTGCGGCGGGCCCGAACGAGACTGCCACACCACGTCGTACTCGGCGAATCCCGTTGCCGCCGCGCACAGTCGGGCCGCCTCGGCGACCTGGCGACTGTAGAGTTTCCCGCCTTCGGCCGGCGGACCCGCCGAGGCGTCCGCGGACACGGGAATCGAATGTGCGGTGAACACCAGCCGGGCACGCTCGCGCCGCTCGGCCGGAATGTCCTGCAGCGCAGCATGTATCGCGTCCGCGAAGGATTCGATCAGCAGCGGATGATCGAAGTACTGGCGCAACTTCACCAGTTCCGGTGCGCCCGTTACCGTCTCGCGCGCCCGGACGATGTCCTCGTCGTATTGCCGGCATCCCGAGTAGCCACCCCATGCCGAGGTCGGGAACACCAGCGCGGACCGCACACCGTCCGCCCGCATCCGCTCGACGGTGTCCTCGGCCATCGGATGCCAGTTGCGATTGCCGAAGTACACCGGCAGATCGACACCGCGCGAGGCGAATTCGGCCTCGACCGCCGCGATGATGTCCCGGTTGAGGGCGTTGATCGGCGAGACGCCACCGAAATGCAGATAGTGCTGCGCGACCTCTTCGAGCCGTTCGCGCGGCACGCCCCGGCCCCGAGTGACGTTCTCCAGGAACGGCATCACGTCCTCGGGGCGTTCGGGGCCGCCGAAGGACAGCAGCAGGACCGCGTCGAATCCCATGCCGGCGGCGGACTTCAGTTACCCGAGAAGTTCTCGGGGAACCAGGTGTTGTGGCTCGCGCCGCCGTCGACGTAGATGATCGAGCCGGTGGTTCCGGGCAGCCAGTCCGATAGCAGGGTCACGATCGAGCGGGCCACCACGGTCGGGTCGTCCACGTTCCAGCCGATCGGCGACGCCCCGTCCCAGTAGGTGTTCAGCATGTTGAGCTGCTTGGCGTCGTCGGTCGCGGTACCGGCGATGGCCTTGGCCGCGAGGGTCTTGATCGGACCCGCGGCGATCAGGTTCGAGCGGACCCGCTTGGCCGTGCCCACCTCACGCGCGACATACCGGTTCACCGATTCCAGGGCAGCCTTGGCCACACCCATCCAGTTGTAGTACGGCATGGCGGTGCGCGGATCGAAGTCCATGCCCACGATCGAACCCCCCTCGTTCATCGCGGGCAGCACCGCGCGCGCCAGCGAGGCGTAACTCCACGCCGAGATCTCGAAGGCCTTGGCGGCGTCGGAGCCCGGGCCGTCCAGGAACGGCAGCGCCTCCGGGCCCATCAGGGTGCGCGGGGCGAAGGCGATCGAGTGCAGCACTCCGTCCACACCCTCGGGTGCGTGCTCCCGGACCCGGTCGGCCAGGCTCGCGAGATCCTCCTCGCTGGTCACATCCAGCCCGATGGCCGGGGGAACCTCCTGCGGCAGCCGCTTGGCGATCCGGTCGATCAGCCGCAGCCGCTCCGGAATGCCCGTGATGACCACCTTCGCACCCTGTTCCTGCGCGACCGCGGCCGCGTGGAACGCGATCGACGAATCGGTGATGATCCCGGTGATCAGTACGGTCTTGCCGTCGAGCAATCCGCCCATGAGTTGTCGGTTCTCCTCGTTGAAAGTCTGCGTGGATATGACGGTGTGAACAGCCGAACGCGGGGTGCGAAACCCGGTCAGTGCCCCATGCCCAGGCCGCCGTCGACCGGGATGATCGCGCCGGAGACGTAGGAGGCGTCGTCGGAGGCCAGGAAGCTGATGACCCCGGCGACCTCCTTCGGGTCGCCGATGCGCCCGGCCGGGATCGCCTTCAGCGCGACTTCCTTCATGTCGTCGGTCATATCCTCGCGGGTCATATCGGTATCGATGAAACCGGGCGCGACGACATTGGCGGTGATGTTGCGCGAGCCGATCTCCCGGGTGATCGCGCGGGCCATGCCGACCAGACCGGACTTGGCGGCCGCGTAGTTCACCTGTCCGGCCATGCCCATCTGGCCGACCACCGAACCGAGGAACACGATCCGGCCCCACCGGGCCCGCAACATCGCGCGGTTGGCCCGCTTGGCGACCCGCCAGGCGCCGGTCAGGTTGGCGTCGATCACGCGGGCGAACTGCTCCTCGCTCATCCGCATCAGGAGCGTGTTGTCCACGATGCCCGCGTTGGCGACCAGCACCTCCACCGCACCCTGGTGCGCCTCGACCTCGCCGAATGCGCGATCGATCGATTCCGCGTCCGTCACATCGCATTTCACGCCGAACAGCCCGTCCGGCACTCCGGAACCACGATGGGTGACCGCGACCTTGTGTCCGTCGGCGGCCAGGCGCTGCGCGACCGCGAGCCCGATGCCGCGATTGCCACCGGTGACGAGTACCGACCTGGAAGTTGTAGGCATAGGGCCAAACTTAACGCGTCGGTACGCAAACGCCTACCGCGGGGGCGCGGTAGCCCCCGGGCGATGTGCCGCCGATCCGGCGACGGACGCCGCCCGCATCGCCCGGAGCGATGAGACGGCGTCCGCCACAACGGTTTTCGTCTCGGTCAGGGCAGGCGCTGACGGTACACCAGACCGGTCACGACACCGGCCGCGCTGATCAGCAGACCCAGCAGCAGCCACGGCCGGCTGGCGTCACCGACGACCGTTTCGTACCCGATCTGGCTCTGCAGCTTGTCGTAGGCGTTGTTGAGTTCCTGCAGCGAGGTCGCGGTGAAGAACTGTCCGCCGGACAGGTCGGCGACCTTGTGCAGTGCGTCGTCGTCGACGGGCACCGGCTGCCCCTTCGAGCCGCCGGAGCCGTCGGGGATGTCGACCACGCCCCATTGGGTGCCGAACGAGATCGTCGAGATCGGCACCCCCTTCTGCTTGGCCAGTCGCGCGGCCACGAACTCGTGCCGGGGATTGTCGACATCGTCCGCGTCCGGCACGGTCTGCTTACCGTCGGACATCAGCACGATGCGCGCCGGCGGCGGCGAGGACCCGCCGCCGAGCACCGTGGCCAGGGTGTCGATCCCGCTGAGGCTGGTGAAGATGCCCTCGCCGGTCGCGGTGCGCTCGGCGAGCTGCAGATTGTTCACCGCCGCCTTGACCGTGTCGTGATTGGTGGTCGGATTGACCAGCAGCGAGGCGGTTCCGGCGAAACTGACCAGCCCGAGGTTGATTCCGTGCGGCATCGAGTCGATGAACCGGCCCGCGGCCTCCTTCGCCGCCTGGATGCGGCTGGGCTTGACGTCGGTGGCCTCCATCGACAGCGAGACATCGATGGCGAGCACCACCGTGGCCCGGTTGCGCGGAACCTTCTTCGCCATGGTCGGCCCGGCCGCCGCGACCGTCAGCAGCACGAGCCCGACCAGCATCAGTACCACCGGGGCGTGCCGCCACGCACTGGGCCCCTTCGGGCTCACGCCCTCCAGCAGCTCCATATTCGCGAACCGGAGCATATGCCGCTTGCGGCGACGTTGGACGAGCACGTACAGCAGCGCGATGAGCGCGACGACGATCAGGAACAGCAGCCAGATCGACGCGGTGAAGTGCGAAATACTCACTGAACGGGTACCTGCCCGGTCGGGGCGCCGAAGGTGTGGCGCCGGGTGGACACGAACCGGACGACGTCCGCGATCCAGTCGCGATCGGTGCGCAACCGCATCACCGGCGCGCCGCATCCGCGCAGTTCGGACTCCACCTGCTGACGGTGCAGCTGCGCGGCTCGCGTGAAATCGGCTCGCAGCGTTGGGGTTACGGTGAACTCGCGGGTGTGGCCGGTCTCCGGATCGTGCAGCACGACGTCACCGACGTCGGGCAGATCCAGATCCAGCGGATCGAGCACCTCGACCGCGAGCAGATCGTGCCGGCCCGAAACCGCGCGCAGCGAGCGCTGCCAATCCAGGTCGCCGAGGAAGTCCGAAATCACCACGGCCAGACCACGTTTGCGCTGCGGGCGGCGGAGCGATTCGATCGCGCCGCGCAGATCTCCGCGCACGCCGTCCGCGGCGCGCGGGGTGGTGGCGATCCGGCGCAACATCGCCTGCGCGTGCATGCGCCCGCTGCGGGCGGGCAGTCGCACCAGGCGATCGCCGGTGGCCACGATCGCGCCGATCCGGTTGCCGCCGCCGCTGGTCAGATGGGTGATCGCGGCGGCCGCGGCCACGGCCAGATCACGCTTCTGGCAGCCCGCGGTGCCGAAATCCAGACTCGCGGACAGGTCGACCACCAGCCACGTCTCGAGTTCGCGGTCCGCGATCATCTGCCGTACGTGCGGATGGGTGGTGCGCGCGGTCACCGACCAATCCATTTGGCGCACATCGTCACCCGGCTGGTACAGCCGGGCATCGCCCGGCTCCGAGCCCGGTCCCGGAATCAGGCCGAGGTGATCACCGTGCAGCACGCCGTCGAGGCGGCGCCGCACGGTCAGCTCGAGCGTTTTCAGCGCGGCGGACAGCCGCGGGTCGGACAGATCCCCGCCCCGGAAGGAAGGCGGGGCGTGTGCGGGAGTGTTCGACGAAATCGTCACCGGCGCAACCGAATCCTGCACCTCGCGCCTCACTGACGGTGCGGCTGGCCGTTCGGCACCGGCGACGCGGGCGGCTGCGGAACCGCCTGCTGCGGCGCGGGCGCGGCGCCGTGCGGGCCCGAGGGCGGCATCGGGGCGCCCGGCGCGCCGGCCGGGACCGCGGCCGGCGCGTTGGCCTGCGCCGCGACCTGCGGCAGGCCGACGGTCTGCAGAACGCGACGGATCACGTCGTCGGGGCTGACCTCGTCGGCCAGTGCGTCGTAGGACAGCACCAAGCGGTGCCGCAGCACGTCCGGGATCACCTCGACCACATCCTGCGGCACCACGTAGTCGCGGCCGCGGATCAGCGCGACCGCGCGCGCGGCGGCGATGATGCCCAGGCTGGCACGCGGCGAGGCGCCGTAGGCGACCCAGCCCGCGACGTCGTCGAGCCCGAATTCGGCCGGTTTGCGGGTCGCGGCGATCACCCGGACGACGTAGTCGACCAGCGCATGGTGCACGAACGTGGTGGCGGCCAGCTGCTGCAGCCGGATCAGCTCCTGCGGCTGCAGGACATTCTTGGGCTCGGGCGGGGTGACCCCCATCCGGTAGATGATCTCGCGCTCCTCCTCCACCGAGGGGTAGTCGACGATCACCTTGAACAGGAACCGGTCGCGCTGCGCCTCGGGCAGCGGGTACACGCCCTCGCTCTCGATCGGGTTCTGGGTGGCCATGACCAGGAACGGATCGGGCATCGGATAGGTCTTGCCGCCGATCGACACGTGCCGCTCGGCCATCACCTCGAGCAGGGCCGACTGCACCTTGGCCGGAGCGCGGTTGATCTCGTCCGCGAGCACGAAATTCGCGACGACGGGACCGAGTTCGGTGTCGAACTCCTCCCGGCCCTGCCGGTAGATGCGGGTACCGACCAGGTCCGTGGGCACCAGATCGGGGGTGAACTGCACGCGGGAGAAGCTACCGCCGACGACCTTGGCGAACGTCTCCACCGCCAGCGTCTTGGCGATGCCGGGCACACCTTCGAGCAGCACGTGACCGCGGGCCAGCACGCCGACGAGCAGCCGCTCCACCAGCCGGTCCTGCCCGACGATGACCCGCTTCACCTCGTAAATCGCCTTTTCCAGGGTCTGGACATCGCGCTCGAGGGTGTTCGGCGCCGGCTCGGGCGTATCCTTCACCGAATCCACTGCGCCTGCACCGTCAGTCGAAGTCACCAAACTCCCCGCTTTCACGTTGGTCTTTGTGCGTGCTGCCACAACTATTCCAGGTTCCGGCCCATGGTGCCGCAACCGGGCTGCGTGTTGGCACCGGGCCCGTCGGCGGGTGTGACCGCGCGATTCCCGGCCTCCCCGCCCTTGCCGGACACCGTACGCGCCGACCACCGGGCCGGCCACCGAAAACCCGGGACGCCGGGCCACCGTCCGCGCCGGGCCGCGAGTGACAACGCAACCGGATGCGACCACGCGATCGGTCCCGCGACGTGAGCGGACGCCACGGCGTTATCGGGTGCGTCCGGGCGACGCACGCGATCCGATACCGGATCGGGTCAGCTGATCAGGCGCACCGCTTTCGGCATGATCCCGCTCGTGCGCACGGCCGTAACCCGCACCACCTCACCGGATTCCGGCGCCTCGATCATCTTCCCGTTGCCCAGATACAGCGCCACGTGCTCACTGCCGTTCCGTCCCCAGAACAGCATGTCGCCGCGTTCACGTTGGGACACAGGCACTTTGGTGCCCATCTGATACTGATAACCGCTGTAGTGCGGCAGCGAGATCCCGACGCCGGCGAATGCGTAGACCATCAGGCCCGAGCAGTCGAAACCGGTCTTCTTGTAATCGCCGTACCTATCCGCGACACCACCGTCGTGGATGCCCTTGGTGGGCCCGTCCTCGTTTCCGCCGCCCCAGGCGTAGGTGACCCCGAGTTGCGACATCGCGCGGTCGACCACCATCTCGATCAGCTCCGCGGGCGTGCCGTCCGGGCGTGACGGCTTGTCGGGCATGGATCTGTGCGGGGCCGGGTCATCGTCGAGCTGCGTGTGCGGACGTTTACCGTCGCCGAGTTCTTCGGCCCGTTCCCGTGCCGCGGCATCGGATGCGGCGCGCACCGCCGCGGTCGCGGCCGCCGCGGCGGCCGCGACTTCCTCGGCCCGCCGCTGCCGGTCCCATTCCTCGTATGCCGCGCGCTCGCCCTGTAAGCCGTTGACCTGCTGGCGCGCCGCGTCCAAGCGCTGCTGGGCCACATCACGCTGTTCGATCAGCGCGTCGCGCTGCGCGGTCTGCTCGTTCACCGCCGATTCGGCGGCGGTGACGGCGGTCTGGGCCTCGGATTTCTTCGTCTCCGCGGCCGCGGCGGCGGTATCGGCCGTCTGCTTGGCCTGTCGCGCCGACGAATCGGCGTTGGCACGCTCGATCTGCGCGCGTCGCATGCCGTTCAGCGCCGCGTCCTGGGAAGTCGAGGCCACGCTCAGCAATTGCGCCCGCTCCAGGGACCGGTCCGGACCGCCGCCGGACAGGTAGTTGACCATCGAATCCGAGCCCGGGCTCATATAGGCCTGTTCGGCGAACTTGTCGAAATTGGCACGCGCCTGGTCGACCGCCGCGGCCGAGTCCGCGAGCGCACGCTGCGTCCCGGCGACCGCCGCCGCTGCCGCATCGGCCCGTTCCCGAGCCGACTGCAGGTCCACCAGCGCCTTGTTCACCGCCTCGCGCTTCTGCGCGACGACCGAGTCCAACTGCTGGATCTGCTGCCCGACCGCGGCCACATCGTTGATCAGTGCTCCGACCTGATTGACCCCGCTGGTCACCTGGGCGCCGGCCGCGGCGATGTCGTTGTCGCTGGGGTTGGGCGGGGGCGGTGGCACCGCGCCGGCGACGGGCGTCACCGCGATCAGCACGGCGGCGCACACCAGCAATCCCAAAGCAATCCTTGACGACCCCCCTCGAATCGTCTCGGCCACGCGCACCCACCTCCCTGGATCCACACCGCGTTCCCGGGAAGCGAAGCGTCACCGGGACCTTCACATGGGGTGATAGACATGGGACATCACCTCATGAGCATCAGCGACTCCCCTGCTCAACACTGGTCGCTGCGTACCCTTATGACACTTCTTCCCCAAGAGTGTCATTCGAAACCGTACGACACATAAGTCTCGGAGAGAACACACACGACGTAATCACATTCGCGTAATTTGTCGATTGCTTACAGATAACTGGAAGCGCGACAGAAATCCCCGCAGAGAACCGACCGTTCGCCTGCTTTCTGCCCGAAACGGGTAGTTCAGGTACGTCGAATCAGCCCTGCGGGGCGTATTTTCCGGGCCGAATGCCCAACCCGCCGGGCCGGTGCGTTGCCGACGCGACCCGGTTTCACCGCGACCGGCTCAGCGCGCCGGATCGCCCGCGAAGCGATCCGGCGCGGCCTCGGCACGGCGCCGCTTGACCAGATACAACCCGCCGGTCACGACCAGGACGCCGAGCAGCAGCACGTACGTCAGCACCGGCCACGAGATCGTTCCGTCGGCCTCGAGACTGTGCACGAACGCTTGCGTCGCCTCGACACTGTGGCCGCCGTGCCGGTTCTTGGCGATGTCCTCGGCCTTCTCCAGGCGGTACCGGCTGTAGGTGTCACTGTAGGTGCCCGCCCAGTCGTCGCTGAGCACCAGAACGGTGCCGTGCTCGGTTTTGCCGACCCGGGTGGCCAGGTCGCGCAGGCTCGAATCCGGCGACGGATTGCCCGGAACCACCACCACACTCAGCGAGATCCCGTTTTCCCGGGTCTCGGCGACCACAGACTCCAGATCGCTCGGGTCGTCTCCCTTGGGCACGTAGACGTGATCCGCTGCCAGGTGCGCGAGGATGGTGTGCACATCGACCTCGGGCGGGATCTCCGCGGCCCTGGGCGTACCAACCGAGGCAAAGGTGACGGTCATCTTCCATCCGGTCTCGTCGAGTCGCCAACCGGGGCGACTGGCTTCCAACACATGTCACACGATCCGCGCCACATCGGCGCGACAAGCGAGGCTGCGCCGAAACGCATGGATGCACAGTACGCGACCGGTGCATGATGTTTGCGGGCGCGCCGCGCGGTACGCCCCCCGCACGTTTCACAGGACAAGCGTACTGTTAGCCTGGGCAGCATGAGGGCGCACGGCTGTCGGCCCTCGACCGAGCCGCCGGCACAGCCCCGCCGACGGCCACCTCGCCAGGGCCCTTCGCGTCAGGGCCCGAAGGAGGAAGCTTGCGTAACCACGAAGGGCCCCGCACAAGGGCCCGATCAACCCCAGAGTGGAGCTGAACGTATGACGACCATCGATTCATTCGGCGCCAAGGGCACCCTCGAGGTCGGAGATCGGTCGTATGAGATCTTCCGCCTCTCCGCCGTGCCCGGCACCGAAAAACTCCCCTACGCACTGAAAGTCCTCGCCGAGAACCTGCTGCGCACCGAGGACGGCGCCAACATCACCGCGGATCACATTCGCGCCATTGCCGGTTGGGATCCCTCCGCGCAGCCGGACACCGAGATCCAGTTCACCCCCGCGCGAGTCATCATGCAGGACTTCACCGGTGTGCCGTGCGTGGTCGACCTGGCCACCATGCGCGAGGCCGTGACCACCCTGGGCGGCGACCCGAACAAGGTGAACCCGCTCTCGCCCGCCGAGATGGTCATCGACCACTCGGTCATCCTGGACGTGTTCGGCACCGCGGACGCCTTCGAGCGCAACGTCGACCTGGAGTACCAGCGCAACGGTGAGCGCTACCAGTTCCTGCGTTGGGGCCAGGGCGCTTTCGACGACTTCAAGGTCGTGCCGCCGGGCACCGGCATCGTGCACCAGGTCAACATCGAGTACCTCGCGCGCGTGGTCATGGTCCGCAACGGGCAGGCCTACCCCGACACCTGCGTCGGCACCGACTCGCACACCACCATGGTCAACGGCCTGGGCGTCCTGGGCTGGGGCGTCGGCGGGATCGAGGCCGAGGCCGCGATGCTGGGTCAGCCTGTGTCCATGCTGATTCCGCGCGTGGTGGGCTTCAAGCTGACCGGTGAGATCCAGCCGGGTGTGACCGCGACCGACGTCGTGCTCACCGTCACCGACATGCTGCGCAAGCACGGCGTGGTCGGCAAGTTCGTCGAGTTCTACGGCAAGGGCGTGGCCGAGGTGCCGCTGGCCAACCGCGCCACCCTGGGCAACATGAGCCCCGAATTCGGTTCCACCGCGGCGATTTTCCCGATCGACGAGGAAACCATCAACTACCTGCGCCTGACCGGTCGCACCGACGAGGAGCTCGCGCTCGTCGAGGCGTACGCCAAGGAACAGGGCATGTGGCACAACGCCGATCACGAGCCCGCCTACTCGGAGTACCTCGAGCTGGACCTGGGCACCGTGGTGCCCTCGATCGCCGGACCCAAGCGCCCGCAGGACCGAATCCTGTTGTCGGAGTCCAAGATCGCGTTCCGCAAGGACATCCACAACTACACCAACGACCCCGAGGCCGCCCCGCACTCCAAGCTCGACGAGGCGATCGAGGAGTCGTTCCCGGCCAGCGATCCGGCCGAGCTGTCCTTCGCCGACGACGACGCGGCCCTGGCGACCGCCGCCAACGGCAGCACCGGCCGCCCCTCCAAGCCGATCCGGGTGCGCAGCGCCGAGCGCGGCGACTTCATCCTGGACCACGGCGCGGTCGCGGTCGCGGGCATCACCTCCTGCACCAACACCTCCAATCCGTCGGTCATGATCGGCGCGGCCCTGCTCGCCCGCAACGCCGTGGAGAAGGGGCTGACCAGCAAGCCGTGGGTGAAGACCAACATGGCGCCCGGCTCGCAGGTGGTCTCGGACTACTACGAGAAGGCGGGCCTGTGGCCGTACCTGGAGAAGCTGGGCTTCTACCTGGGCGGTTACGGCTGCACCACGTGTATCGGCAACACCGGCCCGCTGCCGGAGGAGATCTCCAAGGCGGTCAACGACAACGACCTCACCGTCACCGCGGTCCTGTCCGGCAACCGCAACTTCGAGGGCCGCATCTCCCCCGATGTGAAGATGAACTACCTGGCCTCCCCGCCGCTGGTCATCGCGTACGCGCTCGCGGGCACCATGGACTTCGACTTCGAGCACGACGCGCTGGGCAAGGACAAGGACGGCAAGGACGTCTTCCTGAAGGACATCTGGCCTTCCTCGCAGGAGATCGACGACACCATCAAGTCGGCGATCAGCCAGGACATGTTCCGCAAGTCCTACGCCGACGTGTTCAAGGGCGACGAGCGCTGGCAGAACCTGCCGACCCCGGCCGGCGACACCTTCGCGTGGGACGAGAACTCGACCTACGTCCGCAAGGCGCCGTACTTCGACGGCATGGAACTGGAGCCCGCGCCGGTCGAGGACATCAAGGGCGCGCGCGTGCTGGCACTGCTGGGCGATTCGGTCACCACCGACCACATCTCCCCGGCTGGTCCGATCAAGTCCGGAACCCCGGCCGCGCAGTACCTGGACGCGCACGGCGTCGAGCGCAAGGACTACAACTCGCTGGGTTCACGGCGTGGTAACCACGAGGTGATGATTCGCGGCACCTTCGCCAACATCCGGCTGCGCAACCAGCTGCTGGACGACGTCTCGGGCGGTTACACCCGTGACTTCACCCAGGAGGGCGGCCCGCAGGCGTTCATCTACGACGCCTCGCAGAACTACCAGGCAGCGGGCATCCCGCTGGTCGTGCTCGGCGGCAAGGAATACGGCTCGGGCTCCTCGCGCGACTGGGCCGCCAAGGGCACCCGCCTGCTGGGTGTGCGCGCGGTCATCACCGAGTCGTTCGAGCGCATCCACCGCTCGAACCTGATCGGCATGGGCGTCATCCCGCTGCAGTTCCCGGCCGGCGAGTCGGCCGCCTCGCTGAAGCTGGACGGCACCGAGACCTTCGACATCGAGGGGATCACCCAGCTGAACGAGGGCAAGACGCCCAAGACCCTGAAGGTGACCGCCACCAAGGAGAACGGCGACAAGATCACCTTCGACGCGGTCGTGCGCATCGACACCCCCGGTGAGGCGGACTACTACCGCAACGGCGGCATCCTGCAGTACGTCCTGCGCAACATGATCAACGGCTAGGATCTCCCGCCCCGGCGGCGTCTGGTCCGGCGGTCGAAACTCGGAAGTTCCGACCGCCGGACCACGCGCCGGTTCCGAATACCTCTCGTACGACTCGCTCCGAACGGGTTGGGCGGGTGCACATCTCATCCGCAGGCGCCCCATCCCCGACCTTGTACCGTTGAACTCTGCGCCGGTCGACCCCGGCGCAGCGCGCTGTATTCCGCTGGAGGAGCCCATGCCCAAGGTCAGTGAGGACCATCTCGCCGCCCGGCGCAGCCAAATCCTGGACGGAGCGCGGCGCTGCTTCGCCGAATTCGGCTACGAGGGCGCCACCGTGCGCCGTCTGGAGGAAGCCATCGGGCTGTCCCGCGGCGCGATCTTCCATCACTTCCGCGACAAGGACGCGTTGTTCCTGGCGTTGGCCCAGGAGGACACCGAGCGGATGGCCGATATCGCCGCCAACCAGGGGCTGGTGCAGGTCATGCGGGAGATGCTGGCCGATCCGGCGCAGTACAACTGGCTCGGCACCCGGCTGGAGATCGCCCGGCGGCTGCGGACCGATCCGGAGTTCGCCGCGGGCTGGACCCAGCGTTCGGCCGAGTTGACCGCGGCCACCCTGGCCCGCCTCGAGCGCCGCAAGGCCGCGGGTGCGCTGCGCGACGACGTGCCGACCGACGTCCTGCTCGGTTACCTGGATCTGGTGCTCGACGGGCTCATCGCCCGCATCGCCTCCGGCCACACGAACGACAACCTCACGGCCGTGCTCGATCTGGTCGAAGCCTCCGTGCGCCGCAAGGGCTGAGCCGAAAATCCTCCCGCGATGGCACTCGATGCAAAAAAGCACGCGTTGCGATATTGCGGCGAACGCCGGTTTGCGCACACTGCCATCGCCGGGGTGGGCGGGTGAAATGAATTCCGACCGGTCCCGGCACATCGTGTCCGACGCCACTGCCCGGCCGGAAATAGCGGGCATTCAGCACACGTTGGCCGAATTATGACCTTTGCTGTCCCCGTTACCGTGCGCGGCTACGAACTCGATGTCAACGGCCATATGAATCAAGCCGTCTATCACCAATACGCCGAACACGCCCGCTGGGAGGCGTTGCGCGCGGCCGGCCTCGTGCCGGACAAGATGCTGCACGCGGGCCTCGGCCCGGTGGTGCTGGAGTCGACCGTGCGCCATCTGCGTGAGCTGCATCTGGGCGACGAGGTCACCGTCACCTGCGAATTCGAATGGGGCGAGGGCAAGGTGTTCCGGATCAACCAGCAGATCCGCAAACTCGACGGGACGGTGTCCGCCGAGTTCACGGTCGTCACCGGCCTGATGGATCTCACCGCACGCAAACTCGTTCCGAATCCGATCGAGCGGTTCCGCGAGCTGTCCGAGTCCGCGGACGTCCTGGGGCTGTGAAGCGTTGAGCGGTCAACCGAAAAACTCTCCGCGATAGCGCATTCCGGGTTCCCGCGACCGAATCCCGGCGCAGCGGAATTCTTTCGTTGCCGACCGGTCAGCGGGCGGATCGGGATATGATCCAGGGCACGCTCGGCTTCCGTGGCAAACCGCGAGCAGATCGGAGACCAGCCCCATGACCGATGCTGTCCATCCCACCGTGTCCACCTCTTCTGGGCCACGTCCCGATAGCCAGGAGGTTGCGCCGCTACTGTCCGGCTATTTGATAGCCGAATCGACGCGGGCGGTGAGCGTACGCGTGCACGAGGGCACCTGGACCTTCGATCGAGCGGATGTCCTCGGCATCGATTTGGTGGGGTCCGCGGTGCCGCACGCGGATGGCGATCCGGGCGCGCGTCCGGTGCGAGTGCGCATCCGGGCGGGCGCCACCGCGGACTTCACCCGGCGGCTGCGCATCGAGCTCACCGACCGCCCGATGACGTTGCCGCAGCAGCACTCTCCCGCCCGCGGCGACGATCTGCTGGCCCGCCTGACCGAACGCTGGGCGCGCGATCTGCAGTTGCCGACCGATCCGGCCGTCGGCGGGGTCACCATGACTCGCAGTCAGACTCGTTCGTTCGCGCGCAGCGACGACGCGATGGCCTGCGACAGTCTCGACTGAGAGGTCCGTCCGATGGCCCGCGCGACCGGGTCGGTGCTGATCGTCACCGAGGCCGACGACCTGCACGCCGACGCGATGGCCGCGACTCTGCGAAAGCATCACGGCGTCAGCCCGATTCGGCTCGATATGCGCGACTTCCCGCGCGAGACCGGTAGTTTCCGGCTCGACCGCGCGGGTACCGCACGGTCGCTGTCGAACCTGCGCGGTCTGGACGAGGTCGCGTCGGTGTGGTGGCGCCGGCCGCATCAGGCGATGGTGCCCAGCGGAATGCGTCGCGCGGACGACGACTACCGGCAGGCCGAATGCGACGGGTTCCTGCAGGGGTTGCTGTGGTCGATTCCGGCGGTCTGGGTCAACGATCCCGGCACCGACCGCACCGCGACCCGCAAGATCGTGCAACTCGAGACCGCCCGCCGCGCCGGATTCGTCATCCCGGAGACCCTGATCACCAACGATCCGGACGAGGCGCGCAGCTTCGTCGGCTCGAGGCCGGGGCCGGTGGTGTACAAGCGCACCGGGACCGGGCCCGCGGAATTCTCCGAGACACGCGTGGTCACCCCCGCGGATCTGGCCCGGCTGGAGACGATCCGATCGGCGCCCACGACCTTCCAGGACTACGTCCAGGCCGAGTGCGATCTGCGCGTGGTGTGGATCGACGGGGTCGAGTGGACCGTGCGGATCGACTCGCAATCCGGTGTGGGACGGGTGGATTCACGCCTGGACACCTCGGTCGACTTCACCCCCGAACGGCTGCCCGCGACGGTGAGCAAATCCATCGCCACGGTGATGGGCGCGCTCGGACTGACCTTCGGCGTACTGGACATCCGCCTCGGAACCGATGGCGAGTACTACTTCCTGGAGGTCAACCCGCAGGGGCAGTTCGCCTATCTCGAGATCAAGACCGGTTTGCCGATATTCCGCAGTCTCGCAGGGTATCTCGTCCTCGGTGACGCGAGCGTGCCGCTCGACTGAGGACCGCACCGAGCGAATTACTTACTCGCCGCAGTCTTCCGGCGATTGGCGCCACCGCGGCTGCGGAGTTGCACATGCGACTCCACCAGCACGTTGTGGATGAATCCGTACGAGCGCCCCGTCTCGCGCGCCAGCGAGCGGATACTTGCCCCCGCCTCGTACTGCTTCTTGAGCTGGGTTTGCAAGCGGTCGCGGGACTTTCCGGTCACGCGCGTACCTTTACCCAACGTGGATTTCCCCTGTGTGGGCCTGTCACTCATGGCTTCCTCCGGTCGCCCTGCAGCCTGATTCAAGGCTAGAACTACAAGCATGCAGTGATCAACGCTTCCGTGTGATCAACCTCACGATAATTGTCCGGAATCGGCATCGGCGACAATTTTCGGCGTCGTAGGCCGTCTGCACAACCGAACACAGCATCGAACGGACTACAGGAGCCTCCCAATGCGCAGGATCACCGCAGGACTCTTCATCGCCCTCGACGGCGTCGTCGCCGATCCGCAGGACTGGCACTTCCCCTACTTCAACGACGAGATGGGCGCCGCGGTCACCGGACAGATGGGCGCCGCGGACACCATGCTGTTCGGCCGCACGACCTACGAGGGTTTCGCCGCCGCGTGGCCCGAACGCGAACGCGAGGGCGGTCCGGACGCCGAGATGGCGCGGCACTTCGGCGACATCCGCAAGATCGTGGTCACGCACCGCGAGATCGACCTGCAGTGGCGCAATTCCGAGGTGCTGCAAGGTGATCTGGTCGACGCGGTGACCGCGCTGAAACAGGAGCGCGGCGGCGATATCGGACTGAGCGGTTCGGTCTCGATCGTGCGGCAGCTGCTGTCCGCACGGCTGATCGATGAGCTGCACCTGCTCGTGCACCCGATCGCGATGCGCTCGGGTATGCGTCTGTTCGAACAGGCCGATACGCCGCTGCCGCTGACCCTGCTGCGCTCGGCGACGTTCAAGACCGGCGTGGTGCACACCGTGTACGGCCCCGGCGAACTGCTCGAGGGCGGTTACGAGCAGGCCCGCGACAACCTCCGCTGACTAGGCGAGCTGGATCAGCTCCAGGTAGTCCTGCGACCAGTGGTCCTCGGTGCCGTCGGGCAGCATGATGACCCGTTCCGGGTTCAGCGCCTCGGCGGCGCCGGGATCGTGGGTCACCAGCACCACGGCCCCGGCGTAACTGCGCAGTGCGTCCAGCACCTGCTCGCGCGATACGGGGTCCAGGTTGTTGGTTGGCTCGTCCAGCAACAGCACATTCGCCGCGGAGGAGACCAGTCCGGCCAGGGCCAGACGGGTCTTCTCGCCGCCGGACAGCGTCCCCGCGGGCTGTTCCAGCTGCGGACCGGAGAACATGAACGCGCCGAGCAGGCTGCGAAGCTCCTGTTCGCCCGCATCGGGCGAGGCGTGCCGGATGTTCTCCCAGACCGTGGCGTTGTCGTCCAGGGTGTCGTGCTCCTGGGCGAAATAGCCGACCTTGAGACCGCGGCCGGGCTCGACCCCTCCCGCTGTCGGAGTCTCTACTCCCGCAAGGAGTTTGAGCATGGTGGTCTTACCCGCGCCGTTCAGGCCGAGCACCACGACGCGGCTGCCCCGATCGACCGCGAAGCTGACACCGGTGAAGATCTCCAGGGACCCGTAGAGCTTGGTCAGATCTGTCACCATCAGCGGGGTGCGGCCGCAGGGCGCGGGCTCCGGGAATTTGATCCGGGCCACCTTGTCGGCCACGCGCACCTCGTCCAGATCCGCGAGCAGCCGGTCCGCGCGCTTGGACATCTGGTGCGCCGCAGCGGCTTTCGTGGCCTTGGCGCCGAGTTTGGCGGCCTGGGCCCGCAGTGCGCTCGCCTTCTTCTCGGCGTTGGCGCGTTCGCGCACCCGGCGTTGCTCGTCGGTGGCGCGGGCGTCCAGGTACTTCTTCCAGCTCATGTTGTAGATATCGGCCTCGCCGCGCACCGCGTCCAGGAACCAGACCTTGTTCACCACGTCGGCGAGCAGATCCACGTCGTGGGAGATGACGATCAGACCGCCGTCGTGGTTCTGCAGGAAGCCGCGCAACCAGGTGATCGAATCGGCGTCGAGGTGGTTGGTGGGCTCGTCCAGCAGCAGCGTCCGATCGCTGCGGCCGCCCGAACCGTCCGAGGCGGAGAACAGGATGCGCGCGAGCTCGATACGACGGCGCTGACCGCCGGACAGGGTGCGCAACTGCTGATTCAGCACGCGATCGGGCAGCCCGAGGCTGTTGCAGATACGCGCGGCCTCGCTCTCGGCGACGTAACCGCCCAGCGCGGAGAACCGGTCCTCCAGCTGTCCGTACTTGCGCACCGCCTTCTCGCGTTCGGCGTCGTCCGCCACCTCGGCCATGCGCGCCTGCTGCTTTTCCATATCGCGGATCAGCGCGTCCAGGCCGCGGGCGGACAGGACCCGGTCCCGGGCCAGCACGTCGAGGTTGCCCTCGCGCGGATCCTGTGGCAGATAACCGATTTCGCCGGACCGAGTGACCGTGCCCGCGTAGGGCTCGCCCTCACCGGCCAGGATGCGCAGCGTCGTCGTCTTACCGGCGCCGTTGCGCCCGACCAGTCCGATCCGGTCGCCCGCCTGCACCCGCAGCGCCGAACCGGGCGCGGTCAGCAGCGTGCGGATTCCGGCCCGGACCTCCAGGTCGGTCGCGGTGATCACAAAAGTCTCCTCGCAAAATAATTCGTGCGGTCACGGGGTGATAGCTCGAGTGTGCGTCGACAGAACGCACGAGAACCACCGATTTTACCCATCCTCCCGATCGACCGCCGTAACGTGCACCACTACCGGGGCCCCGCAGCGCTTCCCGAACGCCGATCGCGTCGCTCGGTCCGGGCCGTGCGCCGAGCGCGCGCACGGGCTCCGGGACCGGACCGGGTCTACCCGCCGCACCGGGCCATCGGCTAGCGTGCGGAGGTATGAGCGATGATCTGAAGGGCAAGAGTGCGCTGGTCACCGGCGCGAGCCGCGGTATCGGCAAGGCGGTCGCGGCGGAATTGCTGGCCCAGGGCGCGAACGTGTTGATCACCGCCCGCAAAGCCGAACCGCTGGAGGAGACCGCCACCGAACTGCGCGGCCTCGGCCATGCGGGGCGGGTCGTCGCGCTCGCGGGCAATTCGGGCGACGCGACCGCACGCGCGGACGCCGTGGCCACCGCGGTCGCCGAATTCGGCGCGCTGGACATCCTGATCAACAACACCGGTATCAACCCCGTCTACGGCTCGCTCATGGAGGCCGATCTGGGCGCGGTGCGCAAGATCTTCGACGTCAACGTCGTCGCCGCGCTCGGCTACGTCCAGGAGGCGTACCGGGCCTGGATGAGCGCCAACGGCGGCGCGGTGGTGAACGTCGCCAGCGTCGCGGGGATCCGTTCCAGCGGAGTGATCGCCGCGTACGGCGCCTCCAAGGCCGCGCTCATCCGGCTCACCGAGGAACTCGCCTGGCAGCTCGGCCCCGGCATCCGGGTCAACGCCGTGGCGCCCGCGGTGGTCAAGACCAAGTTCGCCGACGCCCTCTACTCCGCCGACGAGGAGGCCGCGGCCGCGCCGTATCCGTTGAAGCGGCTGGGCAATCCGGAGGACGTCGCCGCGCTGATCGCCTTCCTCGTCTCGGATCGAGCGGCCTGGATCACCGGTGAGGTCGTGCGCGTCGACGGCGGTCTGCTGGCCACCGGCGGGCTCTGAGACCACCGTCGCTCAACGGAACAGCAGCGCACCGGCCATATCGGCCTCCAGATAGTGCATGTACTTGGCCGCGGTGTCCTCGGTGACCGCGCTGGTCGCGGTCACCACCGTGAGCACCACGAAATCCCCCTGGGCCTTGGTCTGCCACTTGCCGACGGCGAAATGGTCGATGTAGGTGCCGGGCCGCATCTTCAGATCGTCGTCGGCGTACTGGGTCGCGAGATTTCTCGCGTCGGCGGTGCCGGTGGTGCCCAATACGTACTGCGCGAGCATGATGCCGCCGTTCTCCGCCCGATACACCATCTCCGCGGCGTACTGGCAGCCCAGGCCGGTCAGCTTGCCGCCGTTCTCGATATCGGCGCAGGTGGGATGGTCCTGTCCCGAGACCCAGTCCGCATGCAGATGGACGCCGTCGAGGCTGAAATTCCAGTCGTGGGAGTACTCGGTGTAGCTGAATCGGCCCGAGTGGTTCGCGGACGAGGTCGCCGGAGCGGTCGTCGTGGCCGAACTGCTGGTGGCGGATACCAGCGACGGGCCGGCCGGGCTCGCTGAGGTGTCGTGCCCGGAATGCCGGTTGAGCACCACGACCAGGGCGACGGCGATCACCACCAGCACCACAGCACCGGCGGCTCCGCCGGCGATCAGCGCCGTATTGTTGCGGCGCGGCGGCGGGAACCCACTGGGATATCCCAGCTGCGGAGACCAGCCCGGTTGCTGCTGCCATCCCTGCCCGGCATCACCGGGCGGCGGATAGGCCGACTGCTGATAGCCCGTCTGCGGCTGGTGGGCGGGATGCCCGGCGCCGCTCCGGCCCCATCCGGCATCGGGCGTCTGCTGGTAGCCGCCGGCCTGCCCCCATCCGGGCGAATCGGGTGATTGCGGCGCGGGATTCCCATAAGGGTCCGAGCCGGGGGGATACGTCATCACTGCGTCCTTCCGCAGCCGGGGTCGCCGTAGCGCCCTGTCGCGGTGGTCCCCCCAGGCTTCGCGCGAACCCTACCGCAGCCCTGTGACACGGTGCCACGCGGAATATCTGATCCAATGCTCGGTATGACCTCGGACCTGCTCATCTGCGGCCTGGGCCCGGCCGGACGCGCGCTGGCGCACCGGGCGCTCGCGCACGGGCGCACCGTGACCGTCGTGGACCCGCGGCCCGCCCGGCGCTGGACCGCGACCTATGCGGCCTGGTCGGACGAGCTGCCCGGCTGGATCGCGCCGGCCGCGGTCGCGGCCACCGTGTCCCGGCCGGTCGCGTGGGGCACACGCCGATTCGAAATCGACCGGGCCTATACGGTTTTCGACACCGGCGCACTGCAGGATTCGCTCGACATCGGCGCGGCGAGGGTGGTGACCGACCGGGTGGAGCAGATCCTGCGGCCGCGGCTTCCCCGGGCTCGGCAGGCGGTGCGCCTGTCCGGCGGCGAGATCCTGCCCGCCCGGCGGGTGATCGACGCCCGCGGTGTCCCGCGCTCCCCGGGCCGGGCCGAGCAAACGGCGTACGGCGTTGTCGTGCAACGGGATCGGTGGGGCGAGCCGATGTTCATGGACTGGCGCACGGACAACGGCACATCTCCCGGCGACTCGCCCTCGTTCCTGTACGCGGTTCCGCTCGGAACGGGCCGGATACTGCTCGAGGAGACCTGCCTGGCCGGGCGTCCCGCACTGGACCCGGCCGCCTTGCGTGACCGCCTGCAAGCCCGGATGCGTTGCCGCGGAATCGAATTCGACGGCACTGAACCGGTCGAGCGGGTGCGGTTCGCACTCCAGGGCGGACGGCCGGGAGCCGGACGATTCGGCGCCGCGGGCGGATTCCTGCATCCCGCAACGGGTTACAGCGTCGCGGCGGCGCTGTCCGCCGCCGACGCGATCGTCGCCGGCGGGCCGACCGCCTCCGCCTCGGCCCATGCGGTTCACTTGGCGCGCGAGGCGGGGCTGCGCGCGCTGCTCGCCCTCCCGCCTGCCGATCTGCCTGCCTTCTTCGACGCCTTCTTCGCGTTGCCCGTGCGCACGCAGCGCGCCTATCTGTCCGGCCGGGACGATCTGCCGGGTACCGCCGCCGCGATGACGTCGCTGTTCCGCGCCCTGCCGTGGCGGCTGCGCCGCACCCTGGCCGCGGCCGTCCTCACGCGCTGACCTCGGCCCGGTCACCGAGGCTCAGCCGCCGGATCGGACCCATCCCGGCCAGGGCCAGGACCGCGAGCACACCGTGCGCCGCGACGAACCAGAGCGCGACGTCGAACGATCCGGTGGTCTGCACGATGTAGCCGATCACGATCGGGGTGACGATGCCCGCGATATTGCCCAGGCCGTTGGTCAGGGCGCCGAAGATACTCGCCGCCTCGGTGGGCGCGACGTCGGTGGTGATGGCCCAGCCCAGTGAGCCCATCCCCTTGCCGAAGAACGCCGTGGTCATGATCAGCACGATGATGGTGGTGCTGTCGGTGAAGTCCGCGACCGCGATGACGGTGCCGAGCAGCAGTCCGGCCGCGGCGGGCGCCTTGCGGGCCACGGTCAGCGAAACCCCGTGCCGCAGTAGGAAATCGGAGATGAATCCGCCGGCCAGACCGCCGATGAACGCGGCCAGCGCGGGCAGCGCGGCGATGAACCCCGCGTGCACCAGCGAAATGTGCCGGGCCTGGGTGAGGTAGATCGGGAACCAGGTGATGAAGAAGTAGCTCAGCGAGTTGACCGCGTACTGGAAGACCGAGATTCCCCACAGCGGCCGGGTGGCCAGCACTCGGCCGAGCATCCGGCGGTCGAGGCGGGTTCGCGCGCCGGTCGAGGAGGTCGAATCCATGTCGATCAGCGCGCCGCCGCCGCTCATCGTCTCGAGTTCGCCCGGTGAGACCCGCCCGTGCTCACGCGGCGGGTACATCCAGCCCCACCACAGGATCGCCATCGCCATCCCGAGCGCGCCGAGCAGGACGAACACCCATCGCCAGCCGAATTCGTGCGTGACCCAGGCCATTACGGGCGCGAACAGCACGGTCGCGAAATACTGCCCCGAGTTGAACACCGCGGTCGCCTGACCGCGTTCGGCGGTGGGGAACCAGATCGTCGAGACGCGCGCGTTCGCGGGGAAGGCGGGGGATTCGAAGACGCCCAGCAGCAGCCGCAGCGCGAACATCAGCACCAGGGCCACCACCACGCGCGTGGTGACCAGCCCGACCAGGCTGGTCGCCGCGGTCGCCAGTGTCCACAGCGCCAGGCTGCCCGCGTACACCCGCCGTGCGCCGAACCGGTCCAGCAGCATCCCGCCGGGCAACTGCGAAACCACGTACGCCCAGCTGAACGCCGAGAAGATATAGCCGAGCTGAACCGCGGAGAAACCCAGCGTGGTCCGCACGCTGGTGCCGGTGATCGACAGCGAGCTGCGGTCGGCGTAATTGACGACCGTGATGACGAACAACAGCCCCAGCACCACGAACCGGGTGGGGATCCGGCGCGGCCGCTCCGGCCGCGCGGGTGTGACCGGGCCCGCCGCGGCGAGTTCTCCGGATTCCGGCTTCAGCATTCTCGTCCTCCTGCACCCCCGGCCACGGTTGTGGTCCGGGTCACCCCGAAGCGGGTGTGATGAGGAGGCTATGCCGTGCGGGCGATACCCGTCGAACACCGATTCGGCATCGAGTGATACCCGAAGTCGCATGTCGGGACCGGTATCCTCACAGAATGAAGCGCACGTCGTTCGCACGCTGGCCCTGCTCCATCGCCCGGACTATGGATCTGCTCGGCGACTGGTGGACGCCGCTGGTGCTGCGCGAGGCGTTCTACGGAATCCGCCGCTTCGACGATTTCCAGCAACAACTGGGCATCGCCCGCAACACCCTCAGCGAACGCCTGCGGCGCCTGGTGGACGAGGGTCTGCTGGAGAGGCGCCCGTACCACTTCGAGCCGACCTGGTACGAATACGTGCTCACCGAGAAGGGCGCGGACTTCTGGAGCGTGCTGCTGACGATCAACCGCTGGGGCGACCGCTGGCTGGCCGGCCCGGAAGGGGCGCCGATCACCCTGCACCACACCGCCTGCGGTCACGACACTCAGGTCGAGGTGGTGTGCGCGCACTGCGCGGAACCCGTGACGTTCGAGGATTCACGCCTGCGAATCGGGCCCGGGTATCCCGAGCACCTGCGCGATCGTCCCGATATCCGCGAACGTTTCGCGCGGCAGGAGTCCGAGTAGCTTCCACATCCCCGCGATCACCGCAGTTGCCATGCGCAACAGCCGATTTCGATACCGGCACGGCCCGTCACGCCGTGGTGGAGCGCCGGGCGATGAGTTCGGGGACGAACACGACGTGCTGATGCCGGTGCGTACCGTCGCCCCCGGCCTCCTCGAGCAGCAGGCGCGCCGCGGTGCGGCCGAGTTCCTCGCGCGGCTGCCGGATCGAGGAGAGCGGAACCGCGGCCGCGGCGGCGAAGTCGATGTCGTCGTAGCCGATGACAGCCATATCGCCGGGCACCGTCAGACCGCGCAGGGTCAGCGCCTGCAGGACGCCGAGGGCGAGCAGGTCGTTGGCGCAGAACACCGCGGTCGGGCGGTCGGCGTTGTCCAGCAGCGCGGCCGCGGCATCGCGCCCGGCCTCGAAAGTCAGTGCGGCCGTGGGGATGTCGTAGAGACGGGCATCGGCGGCCGCGATCGCGGCGGCCGCGCCCCGGCGACGCTCGCTCACCTGGGTCACCGCCCCCGGGCCGCCGACGAATCCGATCCGGGTGTGCCCGGCGGCGAGCAGATGTTCGGCGGCCAGCCGCCCGCCCAGGACGTCGTCGACCGAGACCGAGCAGCGGTCCGGACGATCGCTGTGCCGGTCCACGAGCACCGCCGGCACGCCCTGGGCGGCCAGCGTGCGCAAAGCCTGTTCACCGTCGCCGTCCGCCGGGGTGATCAGCACTCCGCGCATCCGCTGCTGGGCGATCTGCTCGAGATGACGTTCCTCGCGCCGCGGATCGTCGCCGCTGTTGCAGATGACCAGCATCGCGTCGTGCCGCGCGGCCTCCTGCTCCGCGCCGTGCGCGACGTCGGTGAAGAAGGGGTTGGCCATGTCCAGCACCACCATGGCCAGGGTGCGGCTGCTCCCCTCGCGCAGTTGGCGCGCGGAATCATTACGCACATAGCCGGTTTCGGCGATCGCCCGGCGCACCCGCTCGCGCGTCGCCGCGGAGACCTGGTCGGGCCGGTTGAGCACGTTGCTGACCGTGCCCAGTGACACTCCGGCGCGCCGGGCCACCTCCTTGATACTCACCGCCATCGTGTGTCCTTCCCGTGACGATGCGAGCATAATCGCCGCGGCCGGGCGCGAGGCCCGGCCGCGGCTCGGCGGGTCAGCCGCGCACCGGAACCGGATCGTTCGGGTCGGCGATCTGCCCGTACCGTTCGTACTCGATCTCCCGCAACGTCTTGTTCCGGGTGCGCGGAGCCCAGACCGTGCCGATCACCAGCGCGAGGGCCAGCAGGCCGATCAGCAGCAGACCGACCGAGGTCAACCCGGTGGCGGCCAGCATGGTCGGGAAGAAGTAGCTGAGCAGTCCGGTCGCCGCGCGCACCACGAAGAACATGAAGCCCTGTGCGCTGGCGCGATACGACGTGGCGAACAACTCGCTGGTCCACAGACTGTAGAACGCCTGGGCGCCGATCCCGCTGGAGATGCCCCACAGCACAGCGAAGGTCAGCAGGGTGGGCATGCCCGCGGAGGTGAAGAACACCAGCACGCACCACGCCAGCACGCCCAGTGCCGCACCCACCAGGTACAGCACCCGCTGGGAGATCCGGTCGGCGAACGCCATGAAGCCGAAATACGTTGCCAGCACGGTGCATCCCCACACCAGCACCTGCAGCAGATCCTGCTGTACCGCGCTGTGCACCCCGGCGCTGTCGTACACCCGGGGCATGAAGATGCCCGCCTGCCCGGCCACCGTGTTCCAGAATCCGTAGACGCCCATCAGCATCAGCAACGCGGTGATGTTCACCCGTCGCGAGAACAGGCCGCGCAGGCCGCGATCGCCCGCCGAGGACGGCCGCGTGCCGCGTTCGGCGTCCTCGGTCCAGATCTGCGATTCGGCCAGGCCCTGCCGGATCCACCACACCACCGCCGCGACCGCGAACAGGTGCAGGAAGATCAGCCGCGAACCGGCGAGCCCGAGCGGCGCCAGGCCGGCCGCCAGCGCGAAACCGATCAGCGGGCCCAGCGACCAGGCCAGCTGGGCGGTGCCGACGTGCCGGGCCCGCGCGGTGGTCGGGGCCTGTTCGGCGATGTAGGTCCACGAGGCCGGGACGCCGGCGCCCACCGCGATCCCGGTGATCAGGAAACCCGCCAGCAGCATGCCGAAATCGACCGCACAGGCCGCGATCAGCACGCCGACCATGTAGACCAGCAAATCGTAGGTGTAGATCGCCTTGCGCCCGAAGCGATCACACAGCGGACCGCCCAGGCCCGCTCCGATGGCCGCGCCGAATGCGTTGGCGCTGAACGCCGCCAGCAGACCGACGGCCAGATTGCTCAGCCCGTAAGCGTGTTGCCAGAAGGTGAGACTGGTCGCGATCGCGATGATCGATCCGGCCTCGATGTAGTTGGACATGGCGACGGAGATCGTGGCCCGCCAGCCCGTCGTGGAGCGTGCGCCTAACTTCATGATTCCTCGTTGTTGATGATGCCGGAAGATTGCCGCGCGGCGGTATCCGGGCCGATGTACCGGGTCGGGGATGGATCAGTCCAGGTGGAAGTACTCATCGAGCCGCCGCATCGAGGCGTCGACCGGCACACCGTCGGGGGCTCGGAAGTATTCGGCCATCGTTTGCTGCCAGCGGGCGTTGACCTCGCTCGACGCCATCGCGGCGTTCGCGCGGGCGAAGTCGGCGGTCTCCAGGTACCCGATCACCAGACCGTCCTCGGGTCGCAGGAACAGCGAGTAGTTGGACCAGCCGGCCGCATGCAGCGCGTCGAGCATCTCCGGCCAGACCGTCGTGTGTGCGGCGAGGTAGTCCTCGACTCGATCCGGCCGCAACTCGAGCACGAAGCAGACGCGCTCAGATTTGTCACCCATGCAGACTCCGAGTGAAACGTTTCAGAATGTTACCGGGATCACCATAGGGTGTGTCCGCGCTCACGTCAACAACTTCCCGCAACCGAGTCCAGCGCCTACAAGATCGCAGGTCCGAGTGATCTTGTCGGCCTCGACCTTCCGGGGGAGCCTTGACCCGCTTCCTGGCGTGCTGTAGCTTGCCTCACATATTGAAACGTTTCACAGGAGCGGTTGATGAGTGAACCACGTGCGGACCAGCACGTCCGCGAGACGCTGCGGAACCAGCGGATCGAACTGCCGTCCTGGGCGTTCGGCAACTCGGGCACCCGGTTCAAGGTGTTCGCCCAGCCGGGCGTGCCACGCGATCCGTTCGAGAAGATCGCCGATGCCGCACAGGTGCATCGCTACACCGGCGTCGCGCCCCTGGTCTCCCTGCACATCCCCTGGGATGCCGTGGACGACTACGGCAAGCTCGCCGAACACGCTGCCGCACTGGGTATTTCGATCGGCGTGATCAATTCGAACACCTTTCAGGACGACGACTACCGGCTCGGCAGCGTCTGTCACCCGGACCCGGCCGTGCGCCGCAAGGCGATCGATCATCTGAAGGACTGCCTGCGGGTGATGGACGCCACCGGGTCGCGAGAGCTGAAACTGTGGTTCGCGGACGGGATCAACTACCCGGGCCAGGACGATCTCACCGATCGCCAGCGCCGCCTGGCCGACGCCCTGGACGAGGTCTACGCCGCACTGTCCGGTGAACAGCGAATCCTGTTGGAGTACAAACTGTTCGAACCCGCGTTCTACGCCACGGACATACCGGACTGGGGCACCGCCTACGCGCACACCCTCCGGTTGGGGCCGAAGGCGAAGGTGGTGGTCGACACCGGACACCATGCGCCGCATACCAATATCGAATTCATCGTCGCGTTCCTGATCGCGCAGGGCAAGCTCGGCGCCTTCGATTTCAACTCCCGCTTCTATGCCGACGACGATCTGATGGTCGGCGCGGCCGATCCGTTCCAGCTGTTCCGGATCATGAACGAGATCGTCGCGGCCGACGCGGTCACCCCCGCGTCCGGCGTCAACTTCATGCTCGACCAGTGCCACAACATCGAGCCGAAGATCCAGGCGCAGATCCGCTCGGTGCTGAACGTGCAGGAGGCGACCGCCAAGGCACTGCTGGTCGACCGCACCGCCCTGGCCGCCGCGCAGCGCGATGGAGATGTGCTGGGCGCCAACGCGATTCTGATGGACGCTTACAACACCGACGTGCGCCCGCTGTTGGCCGAGCTGCGCGCGGACATGGGATTGGATCCCGACCCGGTCGCCGCCTACCGGCGTTCGGGATATCTGGAGAAAGTCATCGACGAACGTGCCGACGGCGTCGCCGCCGGCTGGGGAGCCTGAACATGAGCGAGGAAACCGTGCGCGAACTACTCGCCCGCAGCAACCGGCTGGGGGCGGACCCGCGCAACACCAATTACGCGGGCGGCAACACCTCGGCGGTGGGCGCCGACGCCGATCCGGTCACCGGCGAGCCGGTGGATCTGTTGTGGGTCAAGGGATCCGGCGGTGATCTGGGCACGTTGACCGAGTCCGGGCTGGCGGTGCTGCGACTGGACCGGCTGCGGGCGCTGCCCGAGATCTATCCGGGTGTGGACCGCGAGGACGAGATGGTCGCGGCCTTCGACTACTGCCTGCACGGACGCGGTGGCGCCGCGCCGAGTATCGATACCGCGATGCACGCGCTGGTCGAGGCCGCGCACGTCGACCATTTGCATCCGGACTCCGGCATCGCCCTGGCGACGGCCGCCGACGGCGAGGCGCTGACCAAGGAATGTTTCGGCGACCGGGTGGTCTGGGTGCCGTGGCGACGTCCGGGATTCCAGCTCGGCCTCGACATCGCCGCCATCCGGCGCGAACATCCGCAGGCCATCGGGTGCATCCTGGGCGGGCACGGCATCACCGCGTGGGGTGACACGTCGGCCGAATGCGAGGCGCACTCGCTCGAAATCATCCACGTCGCAGAGGAATTCATTCGTACCCGGGGACGGTCCGAACCCTTCGGAGCGCTCGTCAGCCACTTCGCCCCGTTGGCCGACCATCGACGCCGCACGCGCGCAGCGGAACTCGCGCCGGTCGTCCGGGGGCTGGCGTCCACCGATCGACCGCAGATCGGGCATTTCGACGACAGCGAGGAGGTGCTGGATTTCCTGGCCCGCGCCGAACATCCGCGGCTGGCCGCGCTGGGCACCTCGTGCCCGGATCACTTCCTGCGCACCAAGGTTCGTCCCCTGGTCCTCGACACCGCCGCGGACGCACCGCTCGATCAGGTCCTCGTCCGGCTCCGCGAACTGCACGCCGCCTATCGCGAGGAGTACGCCGCCTACTACCGGCGGCACGCCACTCCCGGCTCGCCGCCGATGCGCGGGGCGGATCCGGCGATCGTGCTGGTGCCCGGCATCGGCATGTTCAGCTTCGGGCGCGATGCGCAGACCGCGCGGGTCGCGAGCGAGTTCTACCGCAACGCGATCAACGTCATGCGCGGTGCGGAGGCGGTGTCCCGCTACTCCCCCATCGACGAATCCGAGAAGTTCCGCATCGAGTACTGGGCGCTCGAGGAGGCCAAACTGGCACGCATGCCCGAGCCCAAACCGCTGGCCACCCGCGTCGCGCTGGTCACCGGCGGCGGGTCGGGAATCGGCCGGGCGATCGCGCTCCGACTGGCCGCCGAGGGCGCCTGCGTGGCGGTGGCCGACCGCGACGCCGATGCCGCCGCCCGCGTGGCCGCTGAGATCGGAACGGCCGACGTCGCGGTGCCGATCACCGTCGATGTGACCGATCCGGCGGCGATTCGTGAGGGGATCGCCGCCACCGCACGGGCGTTCGGCGGAGTGGACCTGGTGGTCAACAACGCGGGACTGTCGGTCTCGAAATCCCTGCTGGAGACGTCCGAATCCGATTGGGACCTCCAGCATTCGGTGATGGCGCGGGGCTCGTTCCTGGTCGCGCGGGAGGCCGCGCGGGCGATGATCGCGCAGGGCATGGGCGGTGACATCGTCTACATCGTCAGCAAGAACGCGGTATTCGCCGGTCCGAACAATCTCGCCTACAGCTCCGCGAAAGCCGATCAGGCGCACCAGGTCCGGCTGCTCGCCGCCGAACTGGGCGAGTACGGCATCAGGGTGAACGGGGTGAATCCCGATGGCGTGGTGCGTGGTTCGGGCATCTTCGCCGGTGGCTGGGGCGCCCAGCGGGCCGCGGTGTACGGCGTGCCCGAACAGGAGCTCGGCGCGTTCTACGCCCAGCGCACCATCCTCAAGCGCGAGGTGCTGCCCGAACACGTCGCGAACGCCGTGTTCGCCCTCACCGCAGGTGAGCTGTCGCATACCACCGGGCTGCACGTCCCGGTGGACGGCGGTGTGGCGGCCGCATTCCTGCGATGAGCGAGAACGTCTTCGCCGCAGTCGATCTCGGGGCAGCGAGCGGCCGGGTGGTGCGCGGGGAGATCCGGCCCGACCGGATCGGCCTGCGCGAGGTACATCGGTTTCCCAACCGGCCGCTGCCGCTGCCCGATGGTCTGCACTGGAATCTCGGCGCGCTGTTCGAGCAGCTGTGCACCGGACTCGCCGCGGCGGGTCCGGTGCGATCGGCCGGAATCGATTCCTGGGCAGTGGATTACGGCCTGCTCGATGCCGACGGCGCACTGCTGGGATTGCCGTACCACTACCGTCACCCGCGCCGATCGGTTCCGCCGCCGATCGATCCCGCGGAGCTGTTCGAGCGCACCGGCCTGGCCGATCTGCCGTTCAACACCATCCATCAACTGCGGGCCGAATCGGCGGCGCGCCTGGCCGCCGCCCGCAACCTGCTGTTGATCCCCGACCTGCTCGGATACTGGCTGACCGGCCGGATCGGGGCCGAACGCACCAACGCCTCCACGACCGGGCTGTTCCACGCCACCGGCCAGGACTGGGACCGCGATCTGATCGACCGGCTCGATCTGCCGCAGCGGCTCTTCGCGCCGATCCGCGATCCGGGCACATCGCTGGGCCCGGTGCGGCCGGCCCTGCGGCACGCGATCGGCGGTCACGATCCGGCGCTGGTCCGAGTCGCCTCGCACGACACCGCGAGCGCCGTCGCCGCGGTGCCGGCGCGGTCGGCCCGCTTCGCCTACATCTGCACCGGGACCTGGTCGCTGGTCGGGCTCGAACGTCCCGGCCCGCTGCTGTCCCGGCAGGCGCGCGAGCACGGATTCACCAACGAGACCGGAGTCGCGGGAATCCGCTTCCTGCGCAACGTGATGGGGCTGTGGCTGCTGCAGGAATGCCTCCGGGAATGGCCCGGCGCACAGACCGCGGCCCTGGTCGCGAGCGCCGCCGAACTGCCCGCCCTGCGCACGCTGATCGACGTCGACGATCCCGGCTTCCTGGCTCCGGCACAGACCGGCGAGCCGCCGATGACCGAGCGCATCGCCGCGCACTGCGACGGCCCCGCGCCGCGCACACCGGCCGAATTCACCCGCTGCGTCACCGACAGTCTGGCCGTCGGCCACGCCCGCGCGCTGGCCGACGCGGTCGCCGTACACGGCGAGGATGTCGAGGTGGTGCACCTGGTCGGCGGCGGCGTGCACAACGCTCCGCTGTGCCAGGCCACCGCCGATGCCTGCGACCGGCCGGTCGCCGCGGGTCCGGCCGAAGCCACCGCGCTGGGCAATCTGCTCGCCCAGGCCATCGCCGCGGATGTGCTGCCCGGCTGGCGAGCGGCACGGTACCTTGTGGCACACACGCATCCACCCACCCATTACTCGCCCAGCGGCGACCCGGCCTGGCGGACCGCGCTGGACCGGGTCGCCGCCCTCGCGCGGAAGAGAGCCGCATGAGAGTCGCGCTGTTCGTCACCTGTCTGGTCGAGGCGATGTTCCCCGACGTCGGCCGCGCCACGGTCACCCTGCTCGAGCGGCTCGGGCACGAAGTGGTGGTGCCCCCGGCCCAAACCTGCTGCGGGCAGATGCACATCAACACCGGATATCCCGGCGCGGCAATGCCTCTGGTGCGCAACCACGCCGACGCCTTCGCCGGGTACGACGCGATCGTCGCGCCCTCGGCCTCGTGCGTCGGCTCGGTGCGCCACCAGCACGCCATGCTGGCCCGCCGCGCCGGAGACGACGCACTGGCCGCCGCTGCCGACCAGGTCGCCGCACACACGTACGAGCTGTCCGAATTCCTGGTGGACGTCCTGGGCGTGGAGGACGTCGGCGCGCACTATCCGCACCGGGTCACCTACCACCCGACCTGTCATTCCCTGCGCATGCTGCGCGTGGACGACCGGCCGCTGCGCCTGCTGCGCCGGGTCTCGGGCCTGGATCTGGTCGAACTTCCCGACGCCGACCAGTGCTGCGGTTTCGGCGGGACGTTCGCGCTCAAGAATCCGGACGTATCCACCGCGATGCTGGCCGACAAGATGCGGCATGTCCAGGACACCGGCGCACACACCTGCACGGCCGCGGATTCGTCCTGCCTGATGCACATCGGCGGCGGACTGAGCCGGCTGCGTTCGGGTGCGCGCACCCTGCATCTGGCCGAAATACTCTCGGCCACCGCATGATCGGCCACTCCGACCCCTCGACTCGGCAGGAGGCTCGCACATGAGCTCGACCTTCCTCGGCGTACCGGCGCCCTACGGTGCATCACCGCTGCACGGGGCCGAGCCCTTCCCGGCCGCCGCCCGGCACGCGGTCGCCGACGCGCAACTGCGGCACAACATCGGCGCGGCCACCGCGACCATCCGCGCCAAGCGCGCCGCGGTCGTCGGGGAGGTCCAGGACTGGGAACGGTTGCGCCGCAACGGGCAGGAGATCAAGCGGTATACCCTCGCGCATCTGGACGAGTTGCTGATCCGGTTGGAGGACAACGTCATCGCGCGCGGCGGCACCGTGCACTGGGCCGCCGACGCGGCCGAGGCCAACCGCATCGTCACCGAACTGGTCTCCGCCACCGGGGAATCCGAGGTGGTGAAGGTGAAATCCATGGCCACCCAGGAGATCGGCCTCAACGAGGCACTCGCCGAGGCCGGAATCACCGCGCACGAAACCGATCTCGCCGAACTCATCGTGCAACTCGCCGACGACCGCCCCTCGCACATCCTCGTGCCCGCGATCCACCGCAACCGCAGCGAGATCCGCGACATCTTCCGCGACCGGATGCCCGGCGCGGACCCGGGGCTCACCGACGACCCGCCCGCCCTGGCCGCCGCGGCCCGCGCTCATCTGCGCCGCACCATGCTCGGTGCGAAGGTCGCGATCTCCGGGGCCAACTTCGCCGTCGCCGACACCGGAACCCTGGCCGTGGTCGAATCCGAGGGCAACGGCCGGATGTGCCTGACGTTGCCGGAAACCCTGATCACCGTCATGGGCATCGAGAAGGTGGTGCCGACCTGGCAGGATCTGGAGGTCTTCCTGCAACTGCTGCCCCGCTCGTCCACCGGCGAGCGGATGAATCCGTACACCTCGCTGTGGACCGGCGTCCATCCCGGTGACGGACCTCAGCGGTTCCATCTGGTGCTGCTGGACAACGGCCGCGTCGACACCCTGGCGGACGAGGTGGGACGTGAAGTGCTGCACTGCATTCGGTGTTCGGCCTGCCTGAACGTGTGCCCGGTGTACGAGCGCACCGGCGGCCACGCCTACGGCTCGGTGTATCCGGGGCCGATCGGCGCGGTGCTCACCCCGCAACTGACCGGTGTCGCCGAGAACCCTTCGCTCCCTTACGCGTCCACGCTCTGCGGCGCGTGCTTCGACGCCTGCCCGGTGCGCATCGATATTCCGTCGATCCTGGTGCATCTGCGCGCGCAGGCGACGGCCGCGCATCCGAGGCCGACCGCGGAATCGGCCGGTATGGCCGCCGCGTCCTGGGTGATGCGCTCCTCCCGCCGATTCACCGGCGCCACCCGGTTGCTGCGCATCGGCCGACTGCTGCGCAACCGCCGCGGCACGATCGGTGTGCTGCCGCCGCCGATGTCGGCGTGGACCGGCGCCCGCGATCTGCCCGCGCCGCCACCTCAAACGTTCCGCACCTGGTGGGAGAACCGATGAGCACCCGCGAGACCATGCTCGGGCGCATCCGCGCCGCCCTCGGCGAGACCGGCGCACCGCCGCCACCGCGCGACTACCAGCGGGTTCACCAAACCGATCCGGCGCAGCTGATCGGCCTGCTGACCGACCGGCTCGCCGACTACGGCGCACAGGTGCGGCGCACCACCGCGACCGCCGCGATCGATGTGCTGAGTGACGTGCTCGGCAGTCACAGCTGCGTCGTCCCGCCGGACCTGCCCACGGGCTGGACACCCGGTCACGCCCGGCGGGACGATCCGGCTCTGGGCACCACCGAGCTCGACGCCATCGACTCCGTCGTCACCACCTGCGCGGCCGCCTGCGCCGAAACCGGCACCATCGCGCTGGACGCCGGACCGGGCCAGGGCCGCCGCGCACTGACCCTCATCCCCGATCACCACGTCTGCCTGCTTCCCGCCGATCACATCGTGCGCAGCGTCCCCGAACTGCTCGCCCGCCTCGATCCGGCCCGGCCGCTCACCCTGATCAGCGGCCCGTCGGCCACCAGCGATATCGAACTGCAGCGTGTGCAGGGGGTGCACGGCCCGCGCAGGCTGACGGTTCTGCTGCTCGGCTCCGACTGACCGGGCCGACCGGTGTCACACTGCCGGACCCGGCCACACGTGACCTAGTAGGGTTTCGGACATCATGGCAAGATTCGGCAACGGCGCGTGGAGATGGACTGCGGCCCAGACATTCTCGACGCGGATTCGCGCAGCTCCGGCAATCGCGCTGGGCGCGGCGCTCACGCTGAGCGGATGTGGTTCGAGCGCCCCGGCCGGTCCCCGGGTCGCGACACTCGCACCGAATTCGGTGCAGGACACCACCTTGCAGTTCTCCACCAACCGCAAACCGGTGTTCGCGCCCGGGGCCGAATGTGCCGCGTTCACGCCGCAGGTGTACCGGATTGCCGAAGTGCCACAGGGGATTCGGGCCACCACGATGGTGCCGGGACACGGCTGCTGGGTGGGCGGTGCGCACGGCAACGTCGTCAGCGTCATGACCACGGCCACCTCGTTCGGCGAGTTCTGGCGCCGGAACTATCCCGACGACGACGGCAGCGGCATCACCGCGACCATGGTCGACAAGGACCACGCCCCGTTGTTCGAGCGGTTCCTGATCGAGGACCGCTACTACGCGGTCCGGGCGGGCAGCAGACAGGCCGCGGGCCTGGACAGCGGCGCGACGAAGACCGCCTGCATGCTCGTCGTCGACACCGGTTCCCCGCAACCGCTGCTGGTCGATCTCACCCAACAGGTCACCGGATCCGATCCGGCAGTCAGGACCGCGACCGAGCAATGCGCCGCGGCCGCGACGATCGCCCGGACGATATTGGACGAACGCGACCCCGGCGGGGGTAGCCGGACGTCATGACGAACAGATGCGAGCCGGCTGGTTGCCCCGAGTTCTCGCCCGGCACGACTTCGCACGGGAACGACGTGTGCGTTTCATCGGGTGTTCCTCATCGACAGGATGCGCGAAGGATTCCGTCACACCCACAGCAACTATTCAGCGATCACCGCGGTAATTGGACATATCGCCCGCCTGGTCACCGCAGCCGCGGCGATCGTGGTCGCGGTGTTCGACAGCCGCGTAACCGCCCATGTCCTGGAGCTCAGGCAATCCGGCTCCGCCTCGGCCGTGACGGTTGCGTTCGATGCCATGGTGGTCCGGACGATGCTGGTACCCGCACCTATGAAACTGTTCGGCAAACGCGATCGGCGGCCCGCAACAGCCACGGAATCGGCGGCACGTCCCTGAGCGCAGACTGAGAAACAGTGGGCGAAATCGCGGGTAACGGAAGCGTCACACTAGCATCAGCGGCCGTGGTCGACACGATGGCAAGGGCGGACAGGGCACGAGCCGCAGGTGCGGAACCCGGGATCTCGGGTGGCCTGCGCGGCACATGGGCCACGTCGATAGCCCTCGTCGCCGGACTGCTGGGCGCATTGTGCGCCCTTGCGGTACCGCTGCTGCCGGTGCAGGTGGACCACACGACTCTGTCCTGGCCGCAACGGGATTCGGCCCGCAGCGTCGCGGCCCCGCTGGTCACCTACGCGCCGCTGACCTTCGACGCGACGATCCCCGGCCCGTCGATGACGCAACTGAGCACCCGCGGCGGCGTGCTGGCCTCGACCCTGCCCGACGGAGCGCCGCAGCTGGAGAAGTACGGATTCGTCGCGCGCGTGCGCCCCGCCCAGGACGGCAAACCCGCCCAGCTCGAAGTCGTGCTCCGAAACCAGGTACTGCTGAACGTGCCGATCGATGCGATCGGCCGCGGCACCCTGACCGTGCACTCCGACATGTCCTCGACCAGGATCGCCGTGCCCGGGGCGGGGGTCGAACCCACCACCCTGCCGCCCGGAGACTGGCGGCCGCAGGTGGTGGGGATCTTCAGCGACCTTCCCCAGCCCGACGGCGCCGAGGTCGTCGCGCAGGTCGACAGCCGGTTCTCGGTCACGCCGACGTTCCTCAAGCGGGCCGCCGAAGTGCTGGCGGTGGTGTTCACGCTCATCGCACTGGTGGCGCTGTACCGGATCGATCGGTCCGACGGCCGAGGCTTGCGGCGACTGCTGCCGCAGCGATGGTGGCAGGTCACCGGCGTCGACTTCGTCGTCCTGGGAACTCTGCTGGTGTGGCATTTCATCGGCGCCACCACCTCCGACGACGGCTACCAGTTCGGGATGGCGCGAACGTCGCTGGTGTCCGGCTATATGGCCAACTACTTCCGATTCTTCGGCGTGCCGGAGAACCCGGTCGGCACACCGCCGTACGACATCATCGCGCACATGTCCGAGATCAGCGTCGCGAGTCCGTGGATGCGGCTGCCGACGCTGCTGGCGGCGGTGGTCACCTGGCTCGCGCTGAGCCGCGAGGTGATTCCCCGGCTCGGGGCGGCCGTGCGCCACGACAAGGTCGCGGTGTGGACCGGCGCGCTGGTCTTCCTGGCCGTCTGGCTGCCCTACAACAACGGCCTGCGACCCGAACCTGTGGTCGCGGTCTGCGTCCTGCTCACCTGGTGCCTGGTAGAGCGCGCCATCGCGACGCACCGGCTGCTGCCCTACGCCGTCGCGATCCTCGTCGGCGCGTTCAGCTTCACCGCGGCGCCGTCGGGGGTGATCTGCCTCGCGCCACTGCTGGCCGGGTTGCGCGGGGCGGTCGGATTCGGCATTCCGAAGGCCCGTGCGCTGGCCGATGCCCGCGACGGAACCCCGGTTCCGGTCACCGCCTGGATCCGGGCGTACGGGGCGCTGCTGGCGCCGCTGCTCGCGGCCGGAATGCTGGTACTGGCCTTCGCTTTCGCCGTCGAACCGTTCTCGGCGATGAGCGAGATGCAGCGGGTGCACAACATCGTCGGACCGTCTGACCCCTGGTACAACGAATATCTCAACTACCAATGGCTGTTCATGCCCTCGGCCGATGGTTCCATCGCCCGCCGGTTCGGCATGGTCGCCATGTGGCTGAGTCTGCTGGTCTGCGTGTTGGTGATGTTGCGCAAGGGCGGCCGCATCCCCTTCACCGCGGGCGGCCCGGCGCGTCGACTGCTCGGCGTGACGTTCGGGGCGATGGTGCTGATGGCGACCTGCCCGACGAAATTCACGCATCACAACGGCGTGTACGCCGGGCTGGCCGGGGCGGTTGCGGTGCTCACGGCGGTCGCCGTGGGCCCGCGGGTGATGCGCTCACCGCGCAATCGCGCGCTGTTCGCGGCGGTGGTATCGCTGGCGCTGGCGCAGATCTTCACCAGCGTCAACGAGTGGTGGTGGGTTTCCAGCTTCGGTATCCCGTGGTGGGACGAGCCGCCGTCCGTCGACGGCACCGGATTCAGCACGATATTCCTGACTATCGCGGCGCTGTGTCTGCTGCTGGCGATCTGGTGGCATGTGCGCGCCCCGAAACCCGGTACGCCACACCGGGTCTCGCCGCGTGCCTGGCGGCTGGCGAAATTCCCGCCGCTCACCGCGGCCGCGGCGATCCTGGTGGTCTTCCAGGTCGCCTCGTTCGCCGCGGGCGCGGTGGCGCAGCATCCGGGATTCTCATTGGCGTCCTCGAATTTCCACGCCGCACTCGGTAACCCGTGCGCACTGGCGAACAAGGTACTGGTCGAGACCGATCCGAACGCCTCGATGATGCAGCCGCTCGTCGGCGATCAGTTCGCCGCGTTCACCACGGGCGCACGCGGCTTCGTGCCGAACGGGGTGGGCAATATCAGCTCCGCCGACGAGAAGGGCGAGTCGACCAGCATCGCGAAATCCTTCGGCAACAAGTCCGGCACGGACAGCCGGACGGGTGACACGAGCACCCAAACCGGCGGCGCCCCACTGCCGTTCGGCCTCGATCCGGCGACCACGCCCGAGCTGGGCACCTACGACCAACAGGAGCCGGCCGATCTGATCACCGGCTGGTACCGGTTGCCCGCACAGCACGACCACAGCGACATCATCTCGATCGCGGCGGCGGGTCAGATTCAGGCGGAGGGGCCCGACGGCGGCGCCGTCGGCGGCGAGCCGGTGCAGATCGAATACGGCACAACCTATTCCGCGACGGGTGCCCACCCGATCGGCAGAGTCACCCCGATCGACATCGGACCGGCCCCGTCGTGGCGCAATCTCCGGGTGCCCCTCGACCGGATACCCGCCCAGGCGAACGTGATCCGCATCGTGGCCAAGGATCACAACCTCGATCCGCAGCGGTGGGTCGCCCTCACGCCGCCGCGCATCCCGCGCACCCACACTCTGCAGGACGTGGTCGGGTCGACCCGGCCGGTGCTGCTGGATTGGGCTGTGGGGCTGCAATTCCCGTGCCAGCGCCCGTTCGACCACAAGGACGGGATCGCCCAGGTGCCGGGCTGGCGCATCCTGCCCAACCGGCTCGGCGCAAACGACACCACGATGTGGGAGAGTCACGTCGGCGGCGGACCGCTGGGCTGGAGCCAGCAGTTGCTGCGTTCGGAAACGCTGGCCACCTACCTCGAGGACAACTGGAATCAGGATTGGGGCGAATTGCAACGCCTCGACCCGATCGACCCGTCCGAGGTCCCCGCGGCGCCGACGGTCACCCGGGAGACCCACAGCGGACTGTGGTCACCCGGCCATATCAACACCTGGTAGGCCATGCGCCACAGGCGCTTTCAGCGCTCGCCACAGTACTGCGAGACGCCGGCTTCGAGCACGTGGCATTGAGGGTCACCCCCGCGTCCGCACGTCCTCGGTAGTCGCGGCGCGAGAGCGGCACCGCCGTGCCGCCCTCGCTTCGTCAGCCGGACCCGGATTTCTTCTCGTACGTGGGGCCGCCGCCGCACGACGGCGGCCACACTGTCAGTACTCGGTGAGATCCGTTGCCAGACTGGTCAATTCACTCTTGTACGTGGAGATGATGCCGGCCAGCGATTCGGAATGCGATTCCTGGGCCTGGATGATGGTTTCCAGCACCATGACCTTCCGCCGGAGTTTCGCGATGATCTGCTCCTGCTCACTGATCGTCGCCGCCTGTTCGTGGATGATCGCCGCTGAGGCCTGGCCGCCGGGCACATTCCCGTCGGCCTCGCCGACCACTTCACCCTCCGAAGCCAGCGCGGCCGAACCCGCTCCCGCGCCGGCCTCGTCCACAACCGACGTGCCACCCACCGAAGCCCGTACGTCAGCTGTCGCTTCGGCAGCGGCATCTTTCGCACCGTCGGCGTCGGCGGTGATTGCGTGCACTCCGTCGGCGGTCACTTCGGCCGCTGGTGTTTCTTCGGCGTCGACCGTCGCCGAACCCGAGTCGGCCTCTTCGCCTTCGAGCACCGACCCATCGCCGAGAGCCGACTCCGCCGCGACGATCGACTCGGCCTCCGCCACGGGATCCGCCTCGGCTCCTGCGGCTTCGGATACATCCTCACCCCCGGTCGCCTCCGGTTCGGCCTCGGTAGCTTCCTCGGCATCCGCTGCTGTGTCTCCCTCGGCGGCAACCGCCACCGAATCCGCGTGAGCCCCTTCGTCCTCGACCACAGACTCGTTCTCGTGCACCGACTCCATTGCCGATACCGGCTCTGCGACAGGCGACTCCGGCGCCTCGGCGACCTCCGCGTCGTCGGCGGGCACCTCACTCTCGACAGCCGCTCCGGCATCGGCCGCTACTTCTTCCACGTCGCCGGCCGAGGCTTCTTCCTCGGCATCGGCCGCCGCCGAATTCGACTCCGCCCCTTTGGCTTCGGCCACCGATTCGGCCTCGAGCACCGAGCCGACTGCCACGACCGGCTCGACCTCGGCAACGGGCGAACCGGCCACATCGGTATCCGCTGATTCGGCAGCGTCCGCGCCATCGACGGATGCATCACTGTCGGTCGCCGCCGCCTCAACGGCCGCGTAGTCCGCGACATCGGCCGTCGGCGCTTCGTCGGAGCCGCCTTCCACCGACTCGGAAACGGCGTCGAGTTCGGTCGGCTCGCCGTCAGCATCGATCGCGCCTTCGGCGACCGCGGAGGTGACGTCCGCGACCTGTTCGTCCTCGTCGACAGGCAGCCCCGCCGCAACAGCGGGCTCCGAAACCTCCTCGGCCGGAGCAACTTCCGCAGCGGCGTCCGATGCGGACGCTGCCGAGTCGGCCGGCTCGATAGGCCCCGCGTCCTCGACCGCACTCAACTCGGCCTCGTCGGCGCCCTGCGACTCACCGTCCGCATCCACAACAGCATTCGCGCCCTCGACGGCTTCGACCTCGGTGACACCCGCAACACTCAGCGCCGCAACACCATTCACCTCGGGCGAGGACACGGATTCGACGTCCGAGCGGGCTTCGGCTTCGGTCTCCCCGGCCGCGGCATCGCGCGTCGCCGACTCCTCGCTCGCGACGACGGGCGAGCCCAGCGAATCCAGCTCGGACACGGGTGCCGCACCCTCCTCGGCCACAGTGCCCTCCACCGGAATTACCGCCGCCGCCTCGGCCACTTCCAGCCCCGACGGCTCGGCCTGCTCCTCGTCTTCAGCCAGCGCAACCGCACCTGTCGCGGTGCGCACCTCGCCACCGACAGCCGCCTCGACGACCGGCGCCCCCACCACAGCAGCAGGCGCGACCTCGACTACTTCGCCCTCGGCGGCATCATCAATACGCTGCGCCGCAACACCATTCACCCCAGACGCGAGTTCGGACCCAGCATCCGCCCCGGCTTCGGCGACCACGTCCGCAGGCACAGCATCGCCCACTACCGAGTCCCCGACCACAGCCGACACGACCTCCACTGCCCCGCCCTCGATGCCATCACCCTCCTCAGCGATGGCATCCGACTCCCCCGGGGTGTCGGCCTCGACCTCCGAACCGGCCGCGGCAACCACTTCCGCAGCCGCGGCTCCGCCCGTCACCGGCACCGCGCCGTCAACTGCGGCCACGCTCGCCCCCGCTGCACCCTCGGTGTCGAGCGCAACACCTTGCTCAGCAACGGCATTCACCTCGCCCGAGGCATCGGACCCCACGCCCGAACCGGCTCCGGCAACCACGCCCGCCGCCACAGTTCCGGCCGCAACAGACTCCTCATCCTCAGCCGCAACCGCGACCTCCACCGCTTCACGCTCGGCACCGAAAGCATCACCCTGCTCGGCAACGACATCCGCCTCGGCCGAGGCATCCGACTCGACCTCCGAATCGTTCTCGGTGGCGACGGCTGCACCCGCAGCATCTTCCGTGACCAACCCCTCATGCTCAGCAGCAGCCGCCACCTCGACCGCTTCGCCCCCGGCAGCGAGCGCATCACCTTGCTCGGCAACGGCATCCACGTCAGCCGCGGCATCGGACTCCACGGCCGAACCGGCCTCAGCAGCCGCCTCCGCAGCCACGGCATCGCCGGTGACCGACTCGTCACCGTCGGCGGCGAGTGCACCACCATACTCGGCGATGACATCCACGTCGGCCGAGGTGCCGGACTCGACCTCCGAACCTGCCTCGGCTACCGTCTCGGCAGCCGAGGCATCGCCTGTAGCCGGGCCCTCGTCCTCAGCAACGCGAGTCTCTTCGGGCACCACCTCGGCGACCGGCTCGTTCTGCGGCTCCGAAATACCCTCGGCCGCAGCAACTTCCACCGGAGCCGCCGCCGTTTCAGCCTCTTCCGACCGAGAGGCACCAGGCTGGCCAGGCTCGTCGGCTACCTCAACCGCACCCGCCTCGGCCACGTCGCGGGGCTCGCTGTCGGCGGGGGCATCGGCAGTCGTCGCCTCCGCTGCTTCGGCCGCGATTCGCTCGGCCTCGGCGACGACCGCATTTCCCTGCGCGGCAACAGCATCCACTTCTGTCGTCGAATCGGGCTCGACGTCCGAACCACCGTCGGCTACGGCATCGACGGGAGTATCCGCATCGTCACCGGTGAGTGGCTCGTTGTCTGCCGCCTCGGACTCGATCCCGCCATCGACGTCGTCTTCTGAAACCGCCACGGCCGCTTCGGTATCGCCCTGCGATGCCGACTCGTCCACAGCGCCCACGGCCTCCGCGCGCTGAGCATCTTCCTCGTCCTCGACCAGCGACTGGACTTCCAGTGCCTCATCCTCGGTCGTCGTGTCCGCCTCCGCGACGGCACCCGCCCCCTCGACAACGTCACCGTCAGCAGAATCACCCCGGGAACCCGCTATCTCGGCCCTACCACTCCCGGCGACTGCGACTTCCTCGCCCTCCGCGGCCGCAACAGACGACTCTGCACCCAACGCATCGGCTTCGGCATCGGCCGCACTCTCCGCGACACCCCCGGCCTCAGCGACTACTTCGCCGTCAGCAGACACCGCACCATCGGCGGTCGCAACCGCCTCGTCGTGCGCGTCCTCTGCGGACTCCACCGGCGACAAGGCTTCCGAAATGTCACCACCAACGACCGCCACCGCAGCATCCGCATCCGCATCCGCATCCGCATCCGCATCCGCATCCGCATCCGCATCCGCATCGACGGTACTACCGGCCGAACTTATGACAACCTCACCGGCAGCAGTGTCCTCGGCAACCACAGCCTCGGCACCCGCCTCGGACTCGCGAAGCGACTCGGCCTCCGATACTTCGGCCACAGGTGCGGCAACGGCATCGCCGTCAGCACCACCAGCGTCCCGCTCGCCAACCTCGGCCGTAGCCATATTCACCGCGACCACCGCACCCAATTCACCGGACGCATCCTCGGTCGCGGCTTCTGCGGCGTTGTCCACAGAACCAGACTGCGACACTTCATCTTCCCGAGCAGCCGCCACGTCGGCACCTGCGGCAGCCTGGTCCGCGTCGCCTTCTTCCGCCGCGACAGCATCGCTGTCGACACCATTCACATCAGCCGCGACAACCACGGCCGTAGCCGGGCTCACCGCGGCCACCTCACCCAATTCACCGGACGCATCCTCGACCACGACTTCGGCAGCCTCGTCCACCGAAGCGGTCTGCGACACTTCGCCTTCGCCTGAAGTCGAAGCGTCGACGCTAACCGCTGTCCGCTCCGAGCTTTCCTCTTCTACATCTACCCCATCGGCGACCTCGTGGGCACCCGACTCCTCGACCGCTACTTCGGCCCCTGCAGGCGCGAGAACCTCGTCAGCAGTTTCGACCTCATCCGATTCATCGACGGCCTCGACAACGTCGACCGAGTCGGGCTGCGCTACATCATCTTCGGCGACCGCACCGGCTTTCTCAGCTTCCGATTCCCACTCAGTCGCAGCCGCAACCTCCACACCTTCTTCGCCCTCGACAAGCGCCGCTACTTCCGCCCCCTCGGCCCCGGCCGCCGATTCGGCGTCAGTGTCGGCATGCACCGCTTCACCGTCATCCGCGGGCTCGGCAACAGCGATCTCCGATTCCTCGGCCGCGCTGCCCTCTTCAGCCTCGATTTCCACAGCAGCTGTCTCGACAGCCGACTCCCCGACAGTGTCGACCGCCGCGGCTTCGACCGCGTCCGTCGCATCCGAAAGGTCGTTCGCCACTCCGTCTTCGGCTGCCGTGACGCCCACCTCAACTGCCGGTTCAGTATCAGCGGCAGCCGCGACCTCGGCAGCCGCTACCTCGACAACGTCGTCCTTTGCAGACGCCCCGTCTTCCGACACCGCATCCGCATCCGCATCCGCATCCGCATCCGCATCCGCATCCGCATCCGCATCCGCATCCGCATCCGCATCGACGGCAATACCATGAGCCCCCTCGGCAACATCCTCGATCTCGGCAGCAACCTCACCATGGGCAGCCGTCATGTCCGAATCCTCGGATGCATCGTCGGTCTCGGTGGCCGAATCACTTTCCGACACTTCGACTTCGGCGGTCGACGCGGCATCGGGGGTCACCACTTCCCGATTCGCGCTGTCCTCTTCTTCATCGGCCGGCTCGGCAACCGCCTCTGCGGCAGCTATCTCGACCTCGGCATCGACGACGGTTTCACCCGAGCCCTCTTCGGCAACGCCGGCCTCGTCCTGGCCGCCAGCCGCGTCCGCTTCCGCGGCTTCGTCCTCATTCCCGACCGAGGCTTCGACGACCGAATCCGCCAGCGAGACTCCATCTTCGTCCGCGCGGTCGCCCTGACCTTCGCCCGCGGCATCGGCATCGGCATCGGCATCGGCATCGGCATCGGAGATTGCCACTGCCTCCACGGTGCCCTCTTCTGCATCGATCCCGGCAACCTGCGCTTCGGCATCCCCCTCTGCACCCTCGACCTCCGGAGCTTCGACCCCGTCCGCAGCGTCCGATTCATCGTCGACCGACCCCGCATCACCCGCCGCGACAGGCGCTTCGATCACGGTCGCGATGTGCGCCCCCGGTTCGGCCACTGCCTCCTCGGCCGCGGTAGTCGTCGTCTCCTCGGCGGCGGCCGCGTCATCGGTGATCGTCGCCCGGTCGTCGGGAGTTGTCATATTTGCCTGACCTTTCGAAAAATTGGGATCGATCCTCGCTTCGGTGTCCGCGGGGCTGGACTGTCGTGCATAATCGAGGTCGTCGCCCGAATCCTGCTGCGCCGGCGAGTCATTCAGCGGAGGCGCGGGTGGGTCGGCCGACACCCGGGCACCCTGATCACCTACCGTCGACTCATCTCCACCGGCTGCCTCCGGTCGCGACGCCACACCCAGGCGCTGCGCCGCCCATCTCGTGAGACCCCCCAACCCGAACCGACCGCCGGGCGCCTGCTTCTCCGATGAAACTTTTTCTGCCACACCACTTCCCAGATCTCAGCCAACCGCGAATGTAGGTACCGTAGCGGTAGTGTGCGAAGTCGGCGAGGCGAACCGCCAAGGCTTCAGCCAGCCGTGACCTGCCCGAGATCCCGACCCCACCCGCAGCGCCGGACTCCGCCTACCGCACTACCGTAATACGTTGCGAGGGTGGCCAATTCGGCTTCGACACCCGATCCTTCAGTCCGTCCGTCGTTGTGCCCAGACCCGCGATTCCCACGGGTCTGCCGGTCTGGATCGCGCGGACGGGGAAACACTTCGAAGGTGAGGTGTCCGGGCGCACGGCCACCCTGTTCACCGCGGCGTTCGATCAGACCAGCGGCGTCGGCACCTATATGGCGATGGAATCGTTCGAGGGCTCACTCGACGGGGCCGCGGACACGTTCGGCTTCGCACACTCGGCCACCACCTCGGGCACCGATAGATCCGCGGAGTTCTTCGTCGTCGTCGATCTCACCTCGCGTGTTCGAACGGCACGTTATCCGGTACCCGGGCACCATCGGGCAGGATCAGCCTCCCGCTGGTATCGATGTATCCGGACCGCTTGGTGGGCACCGGCAGCACGGGATCGGGGCACGGCGTACCGGTGCCCGTACCGCAAATCCCGCCGTTGAAGTACGAGCGCTTCAGGTGATCCGCGGGCCACGGGTCGGCGTGCATGCCGACCCATTGCGCAGGCACGTTGTAGAAGAAGAAAAAGCATCCGCTGACCGCCGCGAAGACCGCGAGGAACCGAGCGAGTTGCTGCCGAGCGAACCCGCCGCCCACGCTTTCGAGTCCACGCTCGACGACGGTGCGACCGCGATCATCGGTGAAGTAGCGCAAACAACACAGACCCGCTTGGACCGCGCCCCACATCAGCCCCTCGTACACCGGCCACTGATGGTAGGTGCCCGCACCGAACGACACGGACCGGATGGCGCCGGGATACGTGTACAGGCCGAACGGCAGCATGAAACACGCCTCCATGACGAAGTCGAGCACGAAGGTGAAGGCGTAGGTGAGCAGAATGAGCCGCAGGTTGGTGATATTCGGCCGGCGCGACTTCATCCCGCGCATCACCCAGCATCCCAAGATCGTGATCACCAATACCCCGGCCGCGTATCCGGGAGCATTGATCAACAGCGGTTCGGAAACCTGATGACCGGGCTGTTCGGGTGACACCCACCCCGGAATGTCCGACGACCAGGATCCGCGGTTGAACAGCCAGGTGTTGTACGTGCACCAGGTGTTGAAGTAGTTCAGCAGCGGGTCTTGGAAGAACATCAGCCCCATCGACACCAGCAGGATGCCGTCGAGCGTGATCCGGCGTTCCCGCAGCCACGGCCGGATCAGGAACCACCAGATCGCCACCGGCAGAGCGACACACATCAGGACGGCGTTCATCGTCAGGAACGCCCTCATGTACATCGGCGGGCTGATCGGCCCGCCGGGCACCCGCTGGAAAAACGGCCCGGTGATCCACCGCGCCCACACGTACACCTGCACCGCCAACAGCAGCCCGCCGGCGGTGGCCCAGATCTGTATCCGCCGCACTCGCAGCCGGTCCTGACCGGCGTTCTCGTCGGCGGTGTCCGGCTGGACGACTCGCCCTGCGGCCGTGGGCTTCTCACTCGACAACTCGCTCACGATGCCTCCCGTGTCCGTGCGCGCGCATGTGCTGCCGACTAAATATACCCACTAGTATCTGATTGTCTAATTGGTATCTCGGATACCAGATGGAACACCTAGTCGGCGGCGTGGCCCGTGACCGGCCGCAAGGCAGAGCACCTGGCTCAGGCAGACTGGACGGATGGCACATCCCGCCGCGTACCGCCCCACCCCGGCCGATCTGGCCGCCGCCGCGGGCCGGACCATCCCCGATCTGCTGGCACCGGATCTGCGCGTACTGTTCTGCGGAATCAATCCGGGATTGTGGTCGGGGGCGACCGGCCACCACTTCGCCCGGCCCGGAAATCGCTTCTGGCCCGCACTGTTTCGTTCCGGATTCACCCCGCGGCTGTTCCGTCCCGACGAGCAGGAGGCACTGCTCGCGCTCGGGCTGGGCATCACCAACGTCGCCGCACGGACGACGGCACGGGCGGACGAGCTGACGCCGGAGGAATTGCGCGAGGGCGGCCGCGCGCTCGCCGGAAGGGTGCGGGACTATCGCCCGCGCATCCTGGCGGTGCTCGGCTTGGGCGCGTACCGCACCGCCTTCGGACGTCCGCGGACCACGGTGGGACGCCAAGCCGAGACACTCGGCGATACCAGCATCTGGGTGCTCCCCAATCCGAGCGGTCTCAACGCCCACTACACGCTGGATGCCTTGGCCACCGAATTCCGTAAGTTGCGGGAGGCGGCGGAATCCGAGTAACGGCGCTGCACGGCTCGACCGCGCCCGGGACGACCGGATGCGTTCCGGTCGTCCCGGGCGGGCCGCCGGCTCATCCGGCCATGCACACTCCCGTCAATTGCGGTACCGGAACAGAATTCGCCCCCGAGTGAGGTCGTACGGGCTCAATTCGACGAGCACCCGGTCCTGCAGCTGGATCTTGATGTAGTTCTTCCGGATCTTGCCGCTGATATGCGCGAGCACCTGATGCCCGTTCCGCAGTTCCACCGTGAAGGTGGCATTGCGCAGGCATTCGATGACAGTGCCCTCGATTTCGATTCCCTTTCCGTTGTTACTCATCGCAGCACCAACTCCAGATTACTGTTCACGCACTCGACACCGATGCCCTCGAACAGCGCGACGGCGGCCGCGTTCGATTCGTTCAGTTCGACTGCCGCTCTTGCGATTCCGCGTCGATACAGAGCGTCCAGCGCATGCGCCAGCAGTGCCCGCGCGATGCCCCGGCGGCGTTGTTCCGCACGCACCGCGATCAGCCCGATCCGCGGCAGCCGGTTCACCTGCACGACGCGGATCAGTCCCACATATCGGCCGGATTGTGCCGCCACCGCGTATTTCGACGGATCCACCACGGTGTCGTTCCCGGTGCGCGGCAACACCTCCGCCGGCATCTCCCGCCAGCCGACGGTCGCCTCCACCTCCTCGCGGATCGCTCGATCCATCTCGCGCAGTGGAACTTCCGCCGCGGAGCCGGCCGCCACGATCATGGTGCCCGCCGGCGGCGTCACCGTATCGAGCCGGGTGATCCGCGGATCGGTCGGCACGAGGCATTCCCATTCTCGGCGCCGCGTGCTGAAACCTACGCTCTCCCAACAGTTTCTGAGATCCCTGTCGGTTTCGTCCACCACGGTGTACAGAGGTCTGGGCAGGTCCGCCAGCATCGCGTCGGCGAGCGGGCCGAAGGCGTCCTCACGCCAGGAGTCGATGCTGACGAACAGTCGCCCATCGGGCCGCGGCGAAACATCACCCGACCCGACCAGCAGGCCGCGATGCGTTGCCTGCCATTGCGTTCGCGAAACGCGAGTAACGAGGGTGGTGTGCCCGCTGGAATCGGACATGGAATTTACAGAGTTCACACTTATCGCCCTTTCGGAGCAGCCTTCGGTGACAGGCGCTCCCGGCGACAGCTAGATCGTCCGCCCAACCGTGACGTCGAGAGGGAGCTCCCACTTCGATACAACGTTCATGGGTCTCACCTCCTCGCATACGGTCACGGTTCGCCTGACGATACGCACCGCCCCTTCACCGCGCAAACTATTTTCCGGCGGTCGCCGCATCGGTCGAGATACTCTGTCGCGGTGCGGAATTCGCGCGCGGGGCCACTTCACAGCCGTTCGGCGCGGGGACGCCGGACAGCCGCTCGCCCAGCCATCGCGTGGAACCGGGAAAGCCGTCGAAATAGCCGAGAATATGCTCACCGCCCACGACACTCTTCGTGGCCGGAACTCCCACAGCGCATTGTTCGGCAAAGAACTCCTCGGCTTTCGCGACCGGCATCCAGGGGTCGTGCAGGCCGTTGTAGATGTAGATCGGCATGCCCGCCTTCCTGCCCTTCAGGCTCAAGCGGCGAAACAGCGTATCCGCGAATTCGGTGTGCAGCGGGTCGGCCGTATTCGCCAGGGCCGCATAGGGCATGAACAGGCCGATGTCGGCCATGGTCGAGCTGCACACGTCCTTGAGCGGGGAAATCGCCGCCCACTGCGCCAGATGGTTCATACGGCCGAGGATTTCGGGATGTTCTCGCGCCAATGCCAGAGTGACGGTGAACATCAACCCCGAAACATAGGTGCCGTCGAAGGTCTTGGCGAAGGATTCGTAATCGGTGGGCAGGCCGCCCATTGCGTTGCCGGCCAGAGCGGGACCGAGTTCCGGGGCGTATTCGCCGGCCAGCATCGCGGCGGCGTAACTGGCGATGGCGCCTCCGGAATATCCGGTCATCGCGAAACGGCTCGCACCGAACTGATCGGGGAGCAGACGCCGTACCGCGCGCACGGTGTCGAGCATGATGTGCCCGGCCACGGTCGGCTCGGCATAGGCCATCGAGGGCCCCTCATGGTCCGGGATCACCACCGCGTAGTTCCGGCTCGCGGCCCACATGGTCGGCGACGGGACGAAATCGTTGCCGTTGCCGGACGTGATGTCGTAGCCGTGCGAGAACACGTAGCCCGGCGTGCAACGCCGGTTGAGCGCGTTGATCGGGGGCGCGTTCAGCAGCACCGGGCGGCTACCCGGCCCGGTCCACCGGCTGAACGGCAGCAGCAGGGTCGCGGTGCCGAAGGAGGGCGCACCGGCGGAGTTCGTGGTGCGGAATTTCAGCTGGATCGCCCGCTGAACCGGCGTGAGCACAGTCAGGAAGACCATCGGCACCGCGGGCCGGCTGACGTCACGCGATTCGATCACGTCACCGGGCGCATACCGCGCGAGGTCTGCCGGTGCGGCATCGAAGAACGGATCACCGGTCGGACTGGATTGAATCGCCTTCCACAGCACCGCCGGGTCGCTGGGTGCGGTGGCGGCGGAACCGGTCCGCGGCAGGACCGACGACGGCGCCGGAACATGGCTGTCGATCCACCGCTGGAACGCCGACGGCCCGGGATCCCGATGCGTGACCGGAGGTTGCGGTTCGGTGGTCGCGCCGGCGGTGGGCGGCGCAGGGGTATCGGACGGTGGCTCGGCGACCGTGCCGGGTATTCGCCCCAGTGTCAGCGCACACCCCATCGCCACCGTGATCGCAACGCTCCGTAGACATTTCACGACAACACCCGTTCTGTAAGAGATGTACTCGAACCGAAGGTCGTGCAGTAGTGGGACAGTCCCCGGATGTCCGGCAAGTGCGGGCGCGGGCGGCGTCGGCCGAAGCCGCACCGATTTCGGGACGATACCCCCGAATCACCGGAATCTCACTTATCCGCGCGGACCCACGGATCGTGTCGGCCCCGATCGTGTCCGCACAGCGGTCAGGACTCCATCGCCAGGCGAATACCGAATCCGATCAGCACCAACCCGGCGATCGAGTCCAGGCGGCGGCGCACCCGCCCGGTCTGCATCCAGGTTGCCACCGTGCCCGACGCAGCCACGAGAATCGCGCAGTACACCGCCGTCAACGCCACGTACATCGCGCCGAACCCGAGCGTCATCCAGCCCACCGGATAACCGGCCGGGACGAACCCGGGCAGGAAACTGACGAACAGGACGCCGATCTTCGGATTCAGGATGTCGGTGAGAAATCCGGCCACGAACCCACCCGAGCGCATCGACGGCTGTGCCGGCGCCTCCCCGCCGGCCCGGGCGATCTCCGGAGCGGACCGCCGCAACGAACGCAGCGACTGCACCCCCATCCACAGCAGATAGCCTGCGCCGGCGATCTTCAACACCTGGTAACCGACCTCGCTGGCCCGCAACAGCGCCGACAGCCCCAGCACAGCGGCCCCGACCCACACCAGCAAGCCGCACAGCACTCCCAGGCTCGTCCGGATACCGCCGCCGCGCCCACCACGCACCAGACCACGGATCACGACCAGGGTGTCGGGTCCCGGCAGCACCACCAACAAGACCGCGGCAACCGAGAACGACGCAAGCGAAACGAGCATCGGTCAATTCTAATGAGCCGACGCCCGCGCACCTCGGCCCGGCCGCGTCCGCCGACATCCCCGCCGAACAGCCGATACACCCCGGTTGCTCGCGCGGTCGCTCACCCGGGAGGACCATGGTGCGCATGCAGAGCACGGTGATCGAAGTGAAGACCGGGCGCGAGGAAGTCGTCCACGACCTCACCCCGCACTGTTCGGAGTTCCTGCGCGAGGCGGCGGCGGGCCGCGACGGCCTGCTGCACGTCTTCGTGCCGCACGCCACCGCGGGCATCGCGCTGATCGAACTCGGCGCGGGCAGCGACGACGACCTTCTCGCCGCGCTGCGGGATCTGCTTCCCGCCGACGACCGCTGGCGCCATGCCCACGGCTCCCGCGGGCACGGACGCTCGCACGTCATGCCCGCACTGATCGCCCCCTACGCGAGCATTCCGGTGCTGCACGGCGAAATGGCTTTGGGCACTTGGCAATCCGTCGCAATGGTGGATATCAACGTCGACAACCCGGTCCGGCAGGTGCGCCTGTCCTTCCTGGTCGGCTGACCGCGGCCGACGTCCGCCACCGGACCTGCTCCGCGCCGGGCCGCCCGGCGCCCCGGCAGTGCCGCTCCCGGACCAGCGATGCAAAGCCCCACGAGCACTGGATAATTCGTTGCGAACGGGATATCGTCCTGCCGGGGACCGCCACCGCGCGGGAAGGTACCGCACCTGCGATCCGCAAGTGGCCCAATGGCCCCACTCCCGGCGACAATCGGCAGCATCGCGACCGCCGTGAGCGCGCCTGCCGTGTCTTGCGCCGGACCGATCACCAACGGCCGGTTCGCACTTCGGGACGCGGTGCTCCTCGGCCGCCTTCCCGGAGAACTGGTCGTCATCGAGGTCGAGGTGGACCGCACGGACCTCGGCGCAGAGCTGTCCGAACCGGTCGCCGCGACGATCCCGGGAATCCTGCGGGCGGTCCAGGAGCCGGCGCGAGTGCGGATACGCGCGGATTCGCCGTGACCCGACAAGTGCGGGCCGCACGGCGTCGATCCCCACCGCACACCCGTCGGGGCCTCCCGGTCAGCGACGGCACCGCGAGATCCCTTGGCACGCAGGTGGTTCGATGACGGAGTGTATCTCGACCGGCCAGGGCCGGGGCGTGTCCGAAGCTCGGCCACGGCCTGGCCCGGCCCGCACCCCGGAGCAGGGCCCGCCGCCCGCGCATGACAGTCCGTGGCGAAACCCGTTGTCGTGCTTGACAATCGACATCACAAAGAGTCGTTCCCGCCCGGCCTGCACCGGGGATCCAACCGAGCGGGCAAGAATTTCGCCGTGGTCCGAGGACCACGGAACCGGTGACCTTCGGCCGTGCCGCTGTCGAACCCGCCGATCCGACGATGGTGACGGACACATCCCGACGGCGGACGAGCAAGGAGGGTGTCATGCCCGGCATCTTCGGGAGGCACACCAACACCACGCAGCGCGAACAGGACGCCCATCGGCTGGCCTCGGCGACGGTGGCCGTCGGCGTCGACGGTTCGCCGGGATCGATGACCGCGCTGCGCTGGGCGGCGCGGTACGCGCGTCTACACGGCCGGGAACTGCGCATCGAGCACGGCATGAACCTCGTCGGCGCGACGTGGCCGGCCAGTGTTCCCGCAACGCCGAGCACCTGGGTGGTCGACGCCGCGCGTACGCACGGCCGCGACGTCATCGCCCGCGCCGAGGAGCTGGCCCGTTCGACGGCTCCCGAGGTGCCGGTGACGGCCGAGGCGGTCTCGGACAACCCGGCCGCTCTGCTCATCGACCGCAGCGCCGCGGCGTTCACGGTCGTGCTCGGAGCCACGGGAACGGAGGGGACGCTCGCGCACCTCGGTTCGACCCTGCTTTCGGTCGTCGCGCACGCCCACGGAACGGTCGTCGTGGTGCGCACCGACCCGGAGGCCGGTGACAGCGTCCACTCATCGGGCCCGGTCGTGGTCGGCGTCGACGGGAGTCCGATCGGCGAGGCGGCCATCGCGTCCGCGTTCGCCGAGGCAGCGCAGCGCGACGCCGAATTGGTCGCCGTGCACGTGTGGAACGACGGGAATTTCGGTCGTTACGCCGGATACGACACGCTGCGGCTACCCGACGGCGACCCCGGCCAGGCCGAGGACGCCATCATGGCCGAGCGCACCGCCGGGTGGCAGGAGAAGTTCCCGGAGGTCCGGGTCGCGCACTCCTCGTACGCGTTCGCTCCCGCGGAGCATCTGCTGGAGTGGTCGAAGTCGGCGCAACTGATGGTTCTGGGCAGCCGCGGCCGTGGTGGCTTCGCCGGAATGCTGCTGGGTTCCACGGTCAACTTCCTGGTCCAGCACGCACAGTGCCCGGTGATGGTCGTCCATCCGTAGGTCAGTCGCTGTACTGCTCCCGCACACCTTCGGTCACGACCTGTGGCCCCGAGCGGAATTCGCGGCGGACCCGCCCGGCCGCCGGGCGGGCACTACCCTGCTGAACCGTGATCACCTGCGTTGTGGAATACGTGATCGATCCGACGAAGATCGACGCCTTCGAACGTTTCGGCCGCCGCTGGATGGAACTCGTCGATGAGCACGGGGGCACTCATCACGGCTATTTCCTGCCCGCGGAAGGCGCCAGCGACAAGGCGCTCGCGTTGTTCAGCTTTCCCAGTCTCGCCGCCTACGAGCAGTACCGGAGTCTGTTCGGCAACGATCCCGCCTTCGTCGAGGCCGATCGTATCCGGGACGAAAGCGGGTGCGTGCTCCGGTACGAGCGGACCTTCATGCGACCGTTGCTGCCCGAGCCCGCCGCAACCGGGCCGTCCCGCTAGCTCGCCGCGGCCTCGAACAGGATTTCCTTGTGCCGCCGGGTGAGCTGGTGCGGGCTTTTCGCGGCCCAGAAACAATAGTTGAGCAGGATCAGCATCGGCGGCATACCGAGCAGATCCGGATACCGCACATGACGTTGCGGCCACTCGTGCCACCACGACTCCTGCCAGAGATCCGGATGCGCCGTCATCGGCAAGCGCAGTCGTTGCCCCGGTTCCAGAACGTGCACGTCCAGACGACGCAATTCCCGTAATGCCCCCGCGGGGACGAGCTCTGGTTTCGTCAGAACCGCCCAGCCCTCGATCGAGAGACGCCGCACCGGCGGGGCGAGGAGGGGCGCTTGGAAATTCATCCTGTCGTGTACCCACGCCGCCAGGGCATGCGGTATCGAGACGGCGGTGGTCGTGTCGTCCGCGACCAGCTCCACCCGCCCGTCCGCACCGATCGTCGCGCGCAGGTTCCGGGCCCGGTAGGCATTCACCCAATCCTGCGGTGTCACCAACGAGTCGATATCGTCCCAACGGCGGTTGCGGGAGCCCTCGATCACCGCGCGCGCTGCCGCGCCGACCGAACACTCGTGCCAACTGTGCTCGGACCAGTGTGCTCGGGCGGCGTACGGGCTCAACGACATCGGGGAGTCCGCGCAGGTGTCCGCCTCGTCCGCGAGTCCCGTCACACCCTCCCCCTCATCGGCCCGCTGCCCGCAAACCTTCGCACCGACAAGCGGATTCGGTCAATGCGCACCACACAGGGTGTAGCAGAAGACGAATGGCTCGGTGCCGTCGTTGAACCAGGCGTGCAGCGCCCCGTTCTGCACGACACAGTCCCCGGGGGACAACGGCACGTCGATCCCGTCGCCCACGCGCATGCGGCCCCGGCCGCGCAGCACCACCACGAAGTCGACCGTGGCGGTGGCGTGCCCTCCCGGACGGGCGGTGTCGAAGGTATCCATCATGCCGGGCAGCTTGGCATCGGCTTCGGCTGCGGCGGAAGCGAATTCGGCTTCGGACCAGTCGGCCGGGGGCTCGTAGGTCAATCCCGGCGGCACACTGATGAACCCGAACCGCAACCCGCCCGGCCCCGGAAAATACCGGCCGTACGGCTGCTGCGGGATCTCGGTCAACGGCAGCCGGGCCGGCTCGTCCAGCTCCCACATCCGGTGCAGCTCGGCACCGGGAAGCAGAGCCAGGGTGATCGGTTCGATATCCCGGTCCTGCAGCACGCGCGCCTGCCCGGCCTCGTCGTGTCCCACCACAATTCTGCGCATCCGCACACTCCTCCGCTCTTCGGCGCCCGGTTCGAGCGCACCGCCGCTGCCCGCGATTTCGCCTGGGCAACAGCGGTACGACGACGCTATCGATGCGTGCGGCGGTCCCGGTAGCTCGCGAGCGCACGGCGATGGTCCCGGAGCGCACAACTCATCGACGCCCGATCACCCGCCGCCGCGCGGCGGCAGGGCTAATCTGATGCCTGTCCGGCATCGGCCGGATCCAGCGACGACGATGCATTCCTGGAGTCCGGGTTGGTGAACCGCACACCTGAAACCGAATCGGCCACAACGGATGTCATGCATCCCAGTGAGCGCGTCGAGTACTGGGCACACCTGATCGACTCGTATCACGGCCGCCTGGGTTATCGCTTTCCCAGCCGCGGTGACTTCCGGGGCCGTGCGCTGCGGCGCCGGACAGAGCTGTATCAGCTGGTGGGGTGGGAATCCGATGCTGTGACCTATTGCCGCGATCGCCGGCACATTCGGACCGATCCCGACGAGGACTACCGGCTCGTCCTGGCCACCACCGGCCAAGTCGTGCTCCGCCAGGACGGCGAGGTCGGTTCGCTCCCGCCGGGAACGGGTGCTCTGGTCACCATAGACCGCCCGATGGAAGTCTCGATGAGCGACCGCAGTACCGGACTGATCATGACGATCCCCCGGCAAGAAGTTCAGCACCGTCTCGGCCGGGCGGCGGCACCGGCCCAGCCGCTGGACCTCACGGCCGGACTCGGCCGCGTGGCCGCCCACATCGCGGCCGGTTTGCATGCCGAACAGGGCACGCTGACCGCACGCCAATTCGACGCGGTCTCCGAACGACTCGTCGATCTGCTGTGCATGCTGATCCTCGGCGAGACCCCGACCGCGGCAACGCACACCGACGAGTTGGTGCAGGCTGTTCGCGAGTACGTTCGCCGGCACGCCCACGATCCGGCCCTGACCGGCGCCGCGGTCGCCGAGGCGCTCGGCTGGTCGCTGCGGCAGATTCAGTCGGTCCTCCAGCGTGCCGGAACCACCCCGCGCGAGCTGATCAGGACCGAGCGGCTGCAACTGGCCCGCACACGCCTGCGCGCCCCCGCGTACCGGCAGGTGAGCATCGCCCGGATCGGACTGGACTTGGGCTTCGGCTCGGCCAGCAGTTTCACCAAGGCCTTCCGCCAGCAGTTCGGCGTGACACCGGGCAGCGTACGAGCGGACGCCGGGGATCCGTGAGTCCGCCGCCCGGCCCGCGGCGCGAGCGGGGCACCCGAGGACTCGCTCCGGACGGCACAGCGTTCCGGTGAGGAACTGCTATTGCGTCGGCGACCGGTGAAGAGCAGGGTGAACAGTACCGGTAGCGCCACCGGGGCGCTGCCTTCGAGGTGAGAAGGGGGTTCGGACGTGTACGCACGCTCTACCACGATTCAGGCGCGACCCTCCGATATCGATACCGGGATCGCGCACGTTCGCGACGAGGTGATGCCGGCTCTCACCGGCATCCCGGGCTGCATCGGGCTGTCACTGTTGGTGAGCCGGAGTTCGGGCCGGTGCATCGCCACGAGTGCGTGGGACACCGCGGAGGCGCTGCACGCGAGTGCGGACAGCGTGCGCCCGATCCGGGACCGTGCGGCCGAGCTCTTCGGCGGCAGCACCAAGGTCGAGGAATGGGAGATCGCGGTCCTGCATCGTGAGCACAATTCGCCCGAGGGCGCCTGCGTGCGCGCGACCTGGCTCAAGACCGCTCCCGACCGACTCGACTCCGCCGTCGAGGCATACCGGAATCAGTTCCTGTCGGAAATGGAAACGCTCGAAGGCTTCTGCAGTGCGAGCCTGTTGATCAACCGGTCCTCCGGTCGTGCGGTATCGTGCGCCACCTATGACAGCGCCGACGCGATGGTCCGCAACCGCGACCAGGCCGCGTCCCTGCGGACCGACGCCAGCCGTCGATCCGGCGCGGAACTGATCGACGGCACGGAGTTCGAACTGGCGCTCGCACACCTTCGGGTTCCCGAAATGGCTTGACCGCGAGCATCTTCGGTGACCGCACGCGTCTTCGAGTGGCCGTTCTAGGTGGACGCCTCGGTCCGAGTGGACGGCAGGAACGGAGTGAGCAGGTTCGCCTCGGCGGACGGGCCCGGTTGCCATTCGGCGATCCATGGGCCCGTCCCCGCACTCGGATCGAGCACACCGCTTTCGAGCCACTGGTACCGGCCTTCCAGGATTCCCCGGGCCAGATCCGTGTCGGCGTCATCGGTGTTGTCCCACAGGGCGTCGAACAGTTGACGCACCCGGACGCCGGCCTGACGGCAGAACACGTCCGCCAGTTCCTGCGCGGCGTCGGCGTCCGGGCTGTTCTCGACTCGCAGCGCCCGGGCCCGCACGCAGGCAGCCGACATGGCGAACAGTTCCGCGCCGATATCGACGATGCGGCCCAGGAAGCCTTGGCGGTACTCGAGTTTCGCCTGCCAGCGCCCCATCGCGTACATCAGCGATCGAGCCTGTTTGCGCGCGGAGCGTTCGACGAAACGCAAATGTCCCGCCAACGGCCCGAATTCGGTGAAGCCGGCCGGTGTCGTCCCCGGCCCGAGGGCCAGCTGCGGGAACCACTTGGCGTAGAAACCACCCGCCCCGACCGCGGCCTTTGCCTTGTCCTTGAACTGCGCGTTGCGGTCGACCAGCGCACCGGCCGCGGCCATATGGGCATCGGCCATCTCCCGCGCGATCAGCAGCCGCATGATCTCGCTCGACCCCTCGAAGATGCGATTGATGCGCAGGTCGCGGACCAGCTGCTCGGCTCCCACCGCACGTTCGCCCCGGGCTCGTAGCGAGGCCGCGGTCTCGTAGCCGCGCCCGCCGCGGATCTGCACCAGTTCGTCGGCGATTCGGCAGCTCGTCTCCGATGCCCACAGTTTGGCCAGCGCGGCTTCGATGCGGATGTCGTTGCGGCCCTCGTCGCACATCGTGCCGGACAGATCCAGGACCGCCTCGAGAGCGAAAGCGGTTGCGGCGATGTAGGACAGTTTCGAACCGACCGCGGCATGCCGGCCGACCGGACGCCCCCACTGCACACGGTTGAGCGACCACTCGCGGCCGATCTTCAGCGACCATTTGGCCGCCGCCGTGCACAGTGCGGGAATCGCCAGCCGACCGGCATTGAGAGTCGTGAGCGCGATCTTCAGCCCGTCGCCTTCGCGGCCGATCAGATTGCGCCGTGGTACCCGCACGTTGTACATGCGGGTCAGGCCGTTCTCGATGCCGCGCAGGCCCATGAAGGAGTTGCGGCGCTCGACGGTGATGCCGGGCGAATCGGCCTCGACCACGAATGCCGAGATACCGCCCCGATGCCCATCGCTCTTGGGCACCCGAGCCATGACCACCAGCAATTCGGCCACGACGCCGTTGGTGGTCCACAGCTTCACGCCGTTGAGTTCGTACGCCTCGCCGTCGGCCGTGGGAGTGGCGGTGCTGGCCATTCGCGCGGGATCCGAACCCACGTCGGGTTCGGTGAGCAGGAACGCACTGACCGCCCCGCGTGCGCAGCGCGGCAGGAACTCCCGCTTCTGTTCCGCGGTGCCGGCGAGTTTCAGCGGCTCGGGCACGCCGATCGACTGATGTGCCGACAGCAGCACTCCGAGGCTGGGGTGCGCGGAGCCGACCAGCATCAGCGCGCGGTTGTAGCCGACCTGCGACAGGCCCTGCCCGCCGTACTCCTCCGGGATCTTGAGCCCGAAGCAACCCAGTTCGGCCAGCCCGCGCACGTACTGCTCGGGGATCTTGGCCTCGGCCTCGATCCGGCTGCCGTCGATGCTCTCGCAGTACTCCCGCAGGCGCCGCAGATATGCCTCGGTCTTGGCCTCGTTCTCGGCCGGCGGCCGCGGGAAAGGATGAATCAGATCCAGCCGGAACCGGCCCAGAAACATTTCCTTCGCGAATGACGGCTTGCCCCAAGTACTTTCGCGCGATTCCTCGACGAGCGCGCGAGCTTGTTCCTCGGTGGCGTCGACTTTGGCGGTGGTCGCCATGATGCCCTCCTCGAAAGTGATGGGGATCACATTCGAGTGTAGAAGCCTTGGTTACCCGCCGGTAGGGGTTCGCGAGCCCAACTTCCCCGGGCGTGGCTCAGCTCGTGAACCGTTCGGCACGCAAATCTGCGGTCCCGAAACCTCGGTCGCGGGTTGCGTTCCTCTCTCAGCGGTCGGACGATCCGCCAGATATCAACTCAGGTTGTAGGTCGTGTCCGAGATGGTGAAGCCGTGGCCGTCACTGGTGCGGCAGGTGACGCCGGTGGCTTGGTGGACGACGCACTGGGTGCCGGCGACCCGCAGGGCGACCTCGTAGGGCAGGACCTTCGAATCCGGACCCGCGACCGGCGAACAGGCGTTGCCGAACGACGCTCGCGAGCCGGTGGCGACCGAGATCGTGTTGGGTTTCAGCGCCCTGCCGGCACAATCGGAGACCATCGGGGTGCCGGGCGGGAATTGCCCGTTGCAACTCGCGCGCCCCGCGTCGACGCCGCAGAGGAATCTGCCGCTCGGGGATTTGAACGTCGTGCCGTAGTCGGTGTGGTACTCGGCCGGGTCGGCGGTGGCCGGCGGACCGGCCTTGGCTTCGACAGCGGCGACGGCCGGCGCCGGACCGGCGGCCGGAGTGGCCGATTGCGCTCCGTACCCGCATCCGCCGATGAATCCGATGGTTGCCGTGGCCATCGCGATCCCCATCGCCCGTCCCAGGGGCGAGGGGCTCACGATCCTCGGTGACATGTTCCGGAACAACGTCATGAACTCCCCTCCGAGCCGAGGTGTCGGTATGGACCGACGCGACGGTGCGGCGGTCCGTCCTTGCTGCCCTAGCTATGCCCTGCCAGGCTCCGGCAAACCCACTTTGCGCACGATGGAACCGAGCAGCGCCGAATCAGGGCCTTTCGGACGTGCACGGCAGGCGTTCGGTCTCGCGTTGGTCCGGGAATCATCCGGCAGGTCGCACCCGGGCGTGCTTCAACTCGCGCAGGGCGGTCCGCAGCCCGCGGCGCTTGCCCGTTTCGGGATCGACGCCGAAATGCTCCTGGATGCCCTCGCGCACGGCGAACCGCAGTTCCGATGATGTTTCCGGCGCATCGTCGGAGCTGGCCCGGAGTAACGCGTTGGGCAGCGCGAGCTTGGCGATCGTCCGGAACGATTGCAGGTACTGACCGCCGAGCGAACCGGTCGTGTACGGCAGGTCGTATTTGTCGCACAGTTCCCGCACCCGCACGCCGATCTGCTCGTAGCGGTTGCTCGGCAGGTCGGGGAACAAATGGTGCTCGATCTGGTGGCTGAGGTTGCCGCTCATGAAGCGCATCAGCGGCCCGGCCCGGAAATTGGCGGACCCCAGCATCTGTCGCAGATACCAGCGCGGCTGGTCCTCGGCCTCGAACTCCTCGATGGTGAACTTCTCGGCGCCGTCGGGGAAGTGGCCGCAGAAGATGACCATATAGGCCCAGTAATTGCGGACGAAGTTGGCCGTGGCATCGGCGGTCAGCGTGGTCTTCCAATTCCGTCCGGCCAGCGCCGGGTAGATCAGATAATCCTTGGCTGCCTGCTTGCCGACCTTGGTGCCGATGATGCGCAGGTCTTTGAACGCCTGCCGCCACGTCTTCTCGCCGTTGCGCAACTTCTCCACCTCGAGGTGGTGCAGGGCCACGCCCCATTCGAAGAAGGTACCGAGCAGCAGGTTGTATACCGGGTTGCCGATATTCCACCACTCCCACGGCTGGTCGCGGGTGACGCGCAGGATGCCGTAACCGACGTCGTCGTCCATTCCGACGATGTTGGTGTACTTGTGGTGGACGAAATTGTGCGAATGTTTCCACTGCACGCTGGGACAGGTGGTATCCCACTCCCACGAGGACGAGTGGATCTCCGGATCGTTCATCCAATCCCATTGTCCGTGCATCACATTGTGGCCCAGTTCCATATTCTCGATGATCTTGGCCAGCGAGAGCATCGCCGTGCCCGCGAGCCACGCGGCCCTGCGGTTGCTGAACATCAGGGCGACTCGGCCGCCGGCGGCCAGCGCGCGGTGCAGTGCGATGGTGCGCCGCACGTACCGGGCGTCGCGCTCGCCGCGTGACTCCTCGATGTCGCGGCGAATCGCGTCGAGTTCGGCGCCGAGCGCTTCGATGTCGGCCGGGGTCAGATGCGCGTAGATGTCGATGTCGGTGATGGCCATCCGGCCCTCCTAGATATCGAGAGTGCACTCACCAGACACGCTGCTGATGCACGTTTGAATTCGTTCTCCTTCGCGGCGTTCCTCACCGGTACGCAGGTCTCGGACATACCCACCCGCGAGCGGAAGCACACAGGTCTGGCAGATGCCCATCCGGCAGCCGAAGGGCATATCGATGCCCAGGTTCTCGCCCGCCTCGAGCAGTGTTGTCGCGCCGTCGATCCGGGCCTGCTTGTCCGACAGGGCGAATCGCACCGTCCCGCCTTCGCCGCCGTGATCGGTGCGGGCGATGGCGAAGCGTTCGATGTGCAGACGCTCGCGCAGGCCGCCGCGCTCGTAATGCGACTCCATCGCGTCCAGCATGCGCGGCGGTCCGCACGCCCAGCAGTCGCGTTCGCGCCAGTCGGGCACCCACTCGTCGAGACGGCCGACCGAGAACTTGCCCATTTCTCGGGTGAGCTGCAGGTGCAGCGTGTAACTGGGGTTCCGGTCGGCCAGGGTTTCCATCTCGTCGAGGAAGATGACGTCCTCGCGGGTCGGCGCGGAATGGACGTGGCAGATATCGGGTCGCTGCCCACGGGCTTCGAGGGACCGCAACATCGCGATCACCGGAGTGATGCCGCTGCCCGCGGTGACGAACAGGATCTTGCCCGGTACCGGCTCGGGCAGATGGAAATCGCCCCGCGGCGCGGCCAACCGGATGATGGTGGACGGCTCGACCCCGTCGACCAGGTGGGTCGACAAGAAGCCGTCCGGATTGGCCTTGACAGTGATCGCGATCGTCTTCTTCTCCGCCGAACTGATCGAGGTGAGCGAATAGGAGCGCCACCGCCAGCGGCCGTCCATCTGCAGTCCGATGCCGACGTACTGGCCGGGCTTGTACGCTGCGGGAAATCCCCACCCCGTGCGGATCGTCACCGTGGCCGTGTCCTCGGTCTCCTTGACCACGCCGAGCACCTTTCCGCGCAGTTCACGGGCGGTCCAGAGCGGATTGATCAGGCGTAGGTAATCATCGGGGAGCAGCGGTGTGGTGGCGCGGGCGAGCAATCCGCGCACGATGTTGACCTCGGGCTTATTGGCGTCGACCCCGGCGGCCGGACGTTTACTCCACTTCAGAAGACCCACAGGAGAACCTCCTTTCCGTGTACAACCGTACACTGAAATGATGCCTTGCCGCACACCTCACCACGATTGTGCACATCCACGGGCTCATCCTCGACGGGTGATGCCGGCGTTCTCGCACCCACGGACACTGGCCAGGTCCCGGATCAGCTCGGCACCGCGCCGGACAAACACCGACGAACCGTCGGCGACAGCAGCGACCGATCAACGACGGTCGCGTCTTCGGTGCTGTTCAACGCGAGAACGGCGATGGATGAGGATCCATTTCGAAGGAGTTGATGAGATTGCTCGCAGGTATCGCCCGCGCGGCAGCAGTCGGCGCGGCAGCCGTTTCGCTCCTCACCCCGGCAGCTGGATTCGCAGCGGCCAACGAACCCGAGGCGCCCACTGGGCGACCGCCCCCAGCGTCGATCGCGAACCGGCCCACGGTGTCGGATGTGGACGCCCCGTACATCTGGGTGAACATCTGTGTACACATACCGACCCCCGGGTCGGCAACGCTGGACTGGTGCTGGCCGTAGCGTCGACAGTTCGGTCCGGGACCAGATGTCCGGACCACACACTGGCGACATGGGAACAGCGAAGAACACCGCAGAGACCGGAGACGTGGTTGGCGTCGAAGCAGTGACCCACGCCTGGGAGACAGCCTTGGCGAACCAGGACCGGGAGTCTGTCACGGCCACGACGAACCGCTACCGTTTCTCACCGAGGTCGTTGCCCGCACACCCGACGAGCGGCACTACCACCGCGCCGGATTCTTCACCGACGGACGACGGGCGACATGGGAATACCCCCGGGTCACGCCGGATGGTCAGCAGATGGACTTCGTCGAGGTGATGGAGATCGAGGACGGACTCATTCGAGCCCACCGGGTCTACCGGGGGTGGCGAGGAGTGGAGATCCTCTCCCGCGACCAGTACCACCGATAGCCGAAAACCGGGTGCGCCCGCGGAAACCCCTTCAGCGCCGGAACGGAGCGGCATGTCCGACGATCGACCCGGCGAGCAACCGACACCCGCCGCCATGGACACCGCCGCAAGGGTTGGATGCGTTGCAGCACAACGGTTTCGGGTCGATACGCAGGTTGCCGATCCGGGCCGGCCGCCGCCCGCTCGGTGGCGGCCCGGCCGGCAAGCAGCGCGTGGGTGTCGGCCGATCCGGTGGCGGGTACGGCGGTGTAGGCGGTGCGGAGACCACGAGGGAACGCCCATGAGAAACACGCGAAGCGAAGGAGTACGGAAATCATGATCCTGACAGAGACGTACGCGCTGTCGAACGGTGTGCACATTCCGAAGCTGGGACTGGGTACCTGGTTCATCGATGACGACAAGGCCGCGGACGCGGTGACCGACGCCGCCGCGATCGGCTACCGCAACATCGACACCGCTCAGGCCTACGGCAACGAGCGAGGCGTCGGCGAAGGGGTCCGCGGCAGCGGTATCCCGCGCGACGAACTGTTCTTGACCACCAAACTGGCGGCCGAGATCAAGGACCATGACAACGCCTCCGCCGCGATCGACCGTTCGCTGGCCACACTGGGGCTGGACCACATCGATCTGATGCTGATTCACAGCCCGCAACCCTGGAACGACTTCCGCGGCGGCGACTACGCCGAGGGCAACCGCGAGGCATGGCGCGCGTTGGAAGAGGCTTATCAGGCGGGCAAACTCCGCTCGATCGGCGTCTCCAACTTCGAGCAACGCGACCTGGAGAACATTCTCCAGGCCTGCACCGTCGCGCCGCAGGTGAATCAGCTGCTCGTCCACGCGGGCAACACCCCGGCCGAACTCATCGCCTACTGCCAGGACAAGAACATCCTCGTGGAGGCCTATTCACCCATCGCACACGGAGCGATCCTGCAGAATCCCGAGATCCAGGCGATGGCCGACAGGTACGGAGTGAGCGTTCCGCAGCTGTGCATCCGCTACACCCTGCAGTTGGGAACCGTATCGCTGCCGAAGACCGCCAACCCCGAGCACATGCGCAGCAACTCCCAGGTCGATTTCGAGATCACCGACGAGGACATGGACGTCCTGCGCAAGATGCGAGCCCAGGACTACGGCGACCACAGCGTATTCCCCGTCTACAGCGGTAAGTGAGTGGGAAGACGGTGAAGGCCTTGCCGCACAGGCTATTCCGGTGCGGAACCAACAGATCTGCCGATCTCGACTCCCGCGGCGAGACCTGCTGCCGCACATGCCGTTCGACGCTCCCGGGCACTCGTCCGAGCGTGCCCCGTCGGCAGTAGCTCGAGAAAGTTACGAACCAGAGCCCGATCGTCATCGATCCGGTGCGCCACATAAACCGTTGTGCTGGAGTCTGTTTCGATGAGCGGCAGGATGCGGACGGTCGGCGGCGCGGTGAACGTCGCGCTGCGCGGTGCGACGGTGACGCCCAGCCCCTCCCCCACCAGATACAGAATGGTGGTCCAGTTGTTGCCCTCCTGCACGATGCGAGGCCGGCAACCGGCTTCCACCAGGGGCCGCAGGTTCTTGTCGTGGGCATGGGGCCCCGCGGCGCGGGGAAAGAACACCAGCGGGTCGTCGGCGAGGTCGGGGCCGGTGAGGGCGGTATGGTCCGCCAGCGGGTGATCAACCGGCAGCACCGCCATGTAAGGCTCGGTGACCAGCGGGAATACGACGATGCCGGGCTGTTCGTCGGGGTCGCGCACGATCGCCATATCGAGCGCGCCGTGACCGAGCTGCGCCATCATGTGGGTGGTGTAGCCCTCGACGAGGTCGATCTGGACCAGCGGGTAGCGGTCTCGGAACTGCCGGATACTGCGCAGCGGTTCGAGCGGCAGCACCGACGGGACGAAGCCCAGGTAGAGCCGCCCCTGATTACCCTGTCCGATGCGCGCGACCTCGTCGAGGTCGCGGGTCGCGTGCGCGAGAATCGCCGCGGCCCGCTCGCGCAGTACCTCGCCCGCAGGGGTCAAGGCGACACTGCGCGAGGTGCGGTCGAACACGCGGGTTCCCAGGAGCGTCTCGAGCCGCTGGATCTGCTGGGTCAGCGCGGGTTGAGCGATGTGCAGCCGCGCGGCCGCCCGGCCGAAGTGCAATTCCTCGGCTACGGCCAGGAAGTAGCGCAGATGCCGTAGTTCGACCCCATCAGCCATAAGATCAACATATCAATCAGATCTATCAAGTATTGGACGTGATCGTTCGGGGGCGGGCATGCTGGCGAGGTGACACAGCAGACTGAATCCGTTGCGGCAGAACAGATCGACGCCATCGTTGTCGAGCCGATGTCGAGTCCGGCCGACGCCCGGGCCTTCAAGGAACTCAACGAGGAATGGATCGTCGAACTGTTCGCCCTCGAGCCCGCCGACTCGGTGAAGCTGGACAATCCGGAGCGCGAGATCGTCGCCAAGGGCGGACAGGTACTCATCGCTCGCGACGGCGACGACATCGTCGGATGCGTGGCGCTGGTAGCGGAGGGCGACGGGGTGTTCGAGCTGTCCAAGATGGCCGTGGCACGGAACCGGCGCGGCCGGGGCCTCGGCCGCATCCTCCTGCGGGAAGCCGTCGACTACGCCCGGCGGCGGAACGCCACCACATTGTTCCTCGGCAGCAGCACCAAGTTGCCCGATGCCGTGCACCTGTACGAATCGATCGGCTTCGTGCACGTCCCGAGCGATCGGATCGGACCCATGCCATACCGCCGCGCGGACGTGTTCATGCGGTACGACCTGGACTGACGCCCGCGCCGGACGCCGCTGGTCATATCTCGATTCGGGAACCCATGATGATGGTTCGCTCGCGTGGGAGGCAGAAGTATTCGGCGGCGTCGGCGGTGATGTAGGAGGTGGCGATGAACAGTCGTTTGCGCCAACGCGCCATCGTGGGCTGGTCGCCGGCGCGGACCTCGATCTTGGACAGGAAGTAGGAGGCTTCCTCGAGATCGAGGCGTCCCTCGGTGTCGGCGGGATCAACGCCGGCCAGGGCGACCGGGACGTTGGGGGTTTCCATGTAACCGTATCGGGCGGTGACGTGGGTGATCCCGTCGTCGCCGTGGCCGAGGTTGTCCACCGCGATACGTTCGTGCTCCGGTAGCCGCGGGACGGGTTCGGTCTGGATGGACAGCACCACGATGTGTTCGTGGCGGACGTGGTTGTGCTCGACGTTGGCGCGCATGGCCAATGGCGCGGTCGCCTTGCCGCGGTTGAGGAATACCGCGGTTCCGGGCACCCGCGACGTGGGCGGTTTGCCGGCGGCGAGGTCGTCGACGAATACGCGCAGCGCGCCTTCCCGGCGTTCCCGCGCGGCGGTGACGATGTGGCGTCCGCGTTGCCAGGTGGTCATCACGGTGAAGGCGGTGAGCGCGATCAGCAGCGGCAGCCACGCGCCGTGCACGAGTTTGGTGAGGTTGGCCGCGACGAACAGCAGGTCGATGATCAGCAGTGGAACCGCGCCGAGCGAGATCAGCCACCACGGCGTCTGCCATTTCGCTCGGGCAACATAGAAGAACAGCAGCGTGGTGATGGTGATCGTGCCGGTCACCGCCATGCCGAACGCGAACGCCAGCGCGGTGGAACTACGGAAGGCGAACACCAGCGTCAGCACCGACACCATCAGCAGCCAGTTGATCCAGGGCACGTAGATCTGCCCGATGGTCGATTCGGAGGTGTGCGTGATCCGCAGTCGCGGCAGGTAGCCGAGTTGGGCGGCCTGGGACGTGACCGAGTAGGCGCCGGTGATCACGGCCTGCGAGGCGATCACGGTGGCGGCGGTGGCCAGCAGCACCATCGGCAGGCGTCCCCAGCCCGGCACGAGCAGGAAGAACGGGCTGCCGATATTGGCCGGGTCGTCCAGGATCAGCGCGCCTTGCCCGAAGTAGCTCAGGACGCAAGCCGGGAACACCAGCAACAGCCAGGCGCGAGTGATGGCGCGGCGACCGAAATGCCCCATATCGGCATACAGGGCCTCCGCACCGGTGACCGCGAGCACGATCGCGGCGAGCGCGAAGAACGCCGTGCCGAAATGCCCGAACAGGAACCCGAGCGCATACGTCGGTGACAGGGCCTCGAGAATCTGCGGATGTCTGGTGATGCCGGCGATACCGCAGACGCCGATGGCGGTGAACCAGGCGATCATCACCGGCCCGAACATGCGCCCGACCACCGCTGTGCCGCGGCGCTGCACCAGGAACAACGCCACGATGATGATCGCGGTGATCGGTACGATCAGCCGCTCCAGCGACGGCTCGACCACCTTGAGCCCCTCGACCGAGGACAGCACCGAAATCGCGGGAGTGATCATGCTGTCGCCGAAGAACAGTGACGCGCCGAAGATCCCCAGCGCCGCCAGCACGAGCGCGACCCGCCGCCCCCGGGGTGCGCTCGATCGGCGAAGCAGGGTGATCAGGGCCATGATGCCGCCCTCGCCGTCGTGATCGGCACGCATCGCCAGCAGCACGTACGTGATGGTGACGATGATCGTCACCGACCAGAACACCAACGACACAACCCCGAACACGTTGGTGGCGCCGGCCGGGACCGGATGCGGATCGTGCGGGTCGAACACCGTCTGCAGGGTGTAGATCGGGCTGGTACCGATATCGCCGAACACCACTCCCAGCGCACCCACCACCAAAGCCGGCCGGACCGGACCACCTGCCCCGGGGTGAAGTTCCCGACCGGACGCTCGGCCGGTCGCGTTCGTGGACGCACTGTCGGTCACCGGCGGATCCTCCTCCTCGGCACGGGCTGCTGTCGGGATGCTCGCATATCGTGCCGGACACTACCGCCCCATGTCGGGCTGCGCGACGGACGCGGCCGGGGTTGCCGGGGCCATCATCGACGTGACCTCGTCGACGTCCGCCCCGAGCGCGGCACCGGCAACCGGTGCACGACCTGGCCGGCCGGGGACACGGACCAGCGGCATACCTGGTCGGCGCCGGGAAGTCAGCGGAGACGATTGTGCTGCTTCCACCAATTCAACAGGCTCGCAGCACCATTCGAGCCGGAGGCGAAATACACCCCGAGAACGTCCTGCTGGTCGGCGGTCCATTCGATGGTCGGCACCACCCCCGCACCGTTCGACAAAATACATTCGTATCGTCCTGCGGCGTAAGGGTTGTCGAGCGCGCCGTCGGCACAGGCGACATGCGCGGACGACCGGCGATCGTCGTCGTAGCTCTGTCGCAGCGTCGCCGGATCGGGGTAGCGGAAGAACGCCGCCTCCAGGCGACCGGAGTACGGATCGCAGTGCAGCGCAGCGGTCTCGGCCGGTCCCGGATCCCGGTGATAGCAGTTCGATTGGTCGTACCCGGCGGGTAGATGCTGTAGCAGTGCGGCATCATCGGATGTGTAGTCCGGGCGAGGGCTACTCGATGCGGCAACGGCACCGGGCCCGTACGAAGTGCCGCCCGGCCTGCTCGTGGTGGCTCCGCCGCCCCCGAGCGCCACTATCGCGATGACAACGACGCCGATGACGACCGCGACGGTGACACCGACGATGACCCGTCCCCGGCGCGCACGACGGGGTGCGGCCGGGGCGGGTTCCGCGGGAAGGTCGGTGAGCGGATGCGGGACCTGCAGATCGCCCAGTAGGGCATGCAGATCCCCGCGCGTCTTGGCCTTCGCCGCGCTGTCCAGACGTTCGTGATACTCCGCGTTGTCCAATTCGCCGTCGGCGTAGGCGTTGTCCAGTGCGGTACATGCCATGGACCGGTCCAGATCGCTGGCTCGCAGCTCGAAACCGTCCCGGGGTCGTTCGGAGGACACCGCATCATGGTCCCAGCCGGACCGGCTCGCCGGTAGATGTCTCGCCGCCGGATCCTGATATTTCGCGCCGGAGTGCGCTGGAGTGAGCGCGAACCCAGGCGCTGCCGAACGGGGTCATCGGTGGGGCGTAGTCACGGTCGTGGTGCCATTGCCATTGATTGCCGCGCATTTCCTCAGGGCCGCCGTAATCGCAGTCGCCCCAATGCCATTGGCCTCGGCTTGTTCCCAGCCGAATCGGCCGGAGCGGTCGCAGTCCTGGCGCCGGCCATTGTCGGTGTGCCTCGGTGGTGCGGCCGATGCCGGTGCGACGCAGCGGACACCCTAGTGCGGTCTGCCGCTCGATTCCACCGGCAGCCTGTCGTGCCCGCGACTCGAACCCAACCGACATCTCCCCTCCCTGCGCGGGGTATCGGTCCCTCGCGTCCCTGACGTTGCCGGCAGGTCTCGGTTGGTCATCGACTGGGTTCGGGAGCGCTATCGTGGGTGTGTCGGCATGTTCGGGCAGTGTTCGTCGTGACGCCGTGAGGCGAAGGGCGGTGGTGCATGTGCGTGCGATATATTGTCTCGAGCTGGGGGCCGGCTTCGTGTCGAGCCTCGGAGCCGTCGGTGGGCGCATTCCGGACTATTCCCGCTCCGAGGTGCTGACCGGATCGGCGGTGGTGCTGATATTGCTCGTGGGGGTATCGGTCGCGTTGATATCGGCGGGTCGACACCGCAGTGGTAGTGGTCGGTGGTCGGCGCGGTGGTGGTTTCACCGGCCCGGCCGCTGACTCGGGTCAGCTCCGGCCGAGCTGGACGGCTTTGACCAGCAGCAGGATCGCGCCGATGACGAGGTAGCCGCGCAGGGCGAGCATGCCGAGTTTGGTTCCCGCGGACCAGGTGACGGGTTCGAGCAGAGCCAGCGGCGGCATCCGCCAACGATCTTTTTCGGACTTGTCGACCACCGGCGCCGGGGGTGGCGCGGGTGAGTGGCGCTGAAGCCATTTCAGGGCTACGGCGGTGAGGATCGCGAGCACGATGATGCCCGAGGCCAGGTACTCGGCGGTGGTGACGACGTCGAGGTTCGGGAACAGGGTGGTCGCCATCAGGATGCCCGACAGCAGTAACAGCACCCCGACGATCAGGCCTGCGACGAGATTGAGCCAGGTCCGGTTGACCCACGGCCCCAGGACTTGCGGGTCGTTGCACAACAGCAGCAGGAAAACACTCGCGCTGGGCAGCAGCAGTCCGGCCAGGGCCTGCACCGCGGTGGTGATCAAACCCAGCGGGGCGCCGGGGATCAGCACGATCGCCGCGGCCAGGGCGACCATCGCGATGTAGGAGATGTAGAACTGCTTCGCGTCGCGAAAGCCGCGGTGCAGGGAGTGTTTGATGCCGAACACGTCGCCGAAGGCGTAGCTGGTGGACAACGTCACCGCCGCGGCGCCGATGATCGAGGCATCCAGCAGCACGATCGCGAAGATCGGCCCCAGCACCCGGTCGGCGTGGCCGAGCAGGTGCGCGATCTGCCCGGCGTCGACGAACTTCCCGACGGTGCCGGTGGCCCGGGCCGCGTAATCAGCGGTCATGACCAGCGCGGCCGCGCCGATCACCACGACGAATGCCCCCAGGGTGGTGTCCGCGCGTTCGTAGCCGATGAACCGGGGCGTGATGCGTTTGTCGACGATATTGGACTGCTGGAAGAACAGCTGCCACGGCGCCACCGTGGTCCCCACGATCGCGATGATCAACAGCACCGCCTCCGAGGTGAATCCACCGTGCACGCCCGGCACCACGAAATCTCTTGCGGCTCTTCCCCATTCGGGATGCGAAAGCAGCAGCATCGGAATCTGCAGCAGGGTGATGAGGATGAACCCCATCATCGCCCGTTCCCACCGCCGGAAGCTCCCCGAGGCCATGATCGCGACGAGGGCGACCGCGGCGATCGGCACCACCACGTATTTGGAGATGCCGATGTAGTCCGCGGCCAGGGTGACGCCGATGAACTCGGTGACGATGGTCAGAAAGTTAAGGACGAACAGGTCGCCGACGGAGAACCAGCCCCAGCCGCGCCCGAAACGCTCGTTGATCAGCCGGGCGTGCCCGACACCGGTGACCGCGCCGAGCCGCACGACCATTTCCTGGTTGACGATCAAGACCGGAATCAGCAGCAGCAGCACCCACAGCAGGCTGTAGCCGTAGTTCTGCCCGGCCTGGGCATAGGTGGCCACGCCACCGGCATCGTTGTCCCCCACCATCACGATCAGACCGGGACCGACGATCGCCGCGAGAGTCAGCAGCCTGGTCCGCAGCGTGCGCGGCCGGTCGGTCTCGGTGACATCGATGCGCCCGAACGCGCCCTCGATATTGCCCAGGTGCGCCGAATCCAGCACCGCCGAGGGTCGCGCGGACGGTGCGGTCCGAGACTTCGGCGCCGCGGGCTCCTGCCGCGGAGCGAGACCGTCCTCGGCGGGCGGAGCCGGCGGCGTGCCGGCTGCCCTCGTCGTGGCCGAATCGCGCCCGGGGGCGGGCGCGTCCAAAGGCGCCGAATTGTCCGGCCCCGCGGCTTGTGATGGGGCAGTGCCTGGCTGCGTGGTGTCCTGGCCCTGCGGGTCACGCTGTTGTTCGGACGTGGTTTCCAGCGGGGTGGAGCGGCTTTCGTCGGCGTTCGTCATAGTGCCGAGCTGCCGTCGGACACGTCGGCGGGCGGTGCGGGTTCGCGGATCGGGCGGGGTGCGGGCTCGCGGCGGCGCCAGTCCTCGGGAATGGCGGCCTCGAGCACGTCGTCGACGGTGACGACGCCGAGCACACGGTCGGCGGCGTCGACCACCGGCACCGCGTAGAGGTTGTAGTCCGCCATGAGCAGGGCGATATCGGTCACATCGGTCTTCGGCGTGACCCGGACCGGGTCTGTGTCCATCAACTCACGCACCGGTGTCGCGGGGTCGGCCTGCAGCAACAGGATCACCGAAACGACGCCGATCAAGCGCCCCTCGTCGAGCACATGCACCTTCAGCAGCGCTTCCGGCTGCACCCCCCGTGCCTCAGCGATCACCGAGAGTGCTTGCGCCGCAGTAGAATCAGGTCCGCAGGATGCGGTGTCGACATTCATCAGCCCGCCGGCGCTGTCGGGGTTGAACCCCATCAGCGTGATCACCTTGGTGCGCTGCGGAGCCGGCATGAGATCCAGCACCTTGCGACGCCGCGACTGTCGCAGGTCCGCGACCGCGTCGGCCGCGTCGTCAGCGCGCATCCGGCCGAGCAACGCCGCGACTTCGGCGTCGGACTTGTCATCGAGCAGGCGACTGGCCTCCTCGGAATCCAGTTCCTCGAACACATCGGCCTCGAGCTCCGGATCGTCGTGCACATGGTCGAGAATCTCGCCACGCTCTCGTTTGTCGGCCTCCTCGAGGAGATCGGCGAGCTCGGCCGGTTTCAGCGACCGCAACCGACCGGCAAGGCGGCGTTGGGTCAGCGACTGACTGTGCCCGATCAGCGGCTCGAAGGACTTCCAATCCCGCTCGGCATGCCCGCCCGCGGGTTTGATCAACCCGAACAACCGCGCACGCGGCCTGGTGTCGACCCGGGCCAAAACCCAGCCGTCGCCGGTGTCGTCGAGTTCGACATCCGAAGCACGGACCAACTCCGCGGCCGCGACATCTATGAGCCTGTGCCCCATGATGTCCGCGCGCAGGAGCACCTCCCCGTCGCGACGTTCGAACGCACGCAGGTCAACCTTGTTACGCGACAACGTGATTCGATCGGCACGCAGATCGTCCACGGTACGAGCCGGAACGAACACCTTCCGCCCGCCCACCCCGACCACCACACCGGTGATCGGCGGATAGGAATTCCGGCCGACCAGTCGGACCACCAGATCCTCCACCCGGCCGATGGTGTCCCCCGATGCGGCGATCACCGGCGATTTCAGCACCTGTGACAGGTGGATCATCGCGGTCACCGGCGACAGATCTGATGTGGGCTTCGTCATCGGGGCTCCCGAGTCGATGCTTCGTGCGAGGCTGGCCTTCGCCCCACATTCTGCCCGCTGCTCGAGGCTCACGCGCGGCAAAAGTCGAGCACCACAACCTCCACACTCGACCCGGCGACGGATCCCGGCTCGCTTCCCTCGGCACCGACCACGACTTCCGGACCATCGGCGGCGATGTCGAACCATCGATCAGTGCGTCGCCGTCACAGGTGCGGGCGTCTCGGGCAACCTCATCGCTGGGCGCGCAAAACACACAGTGTCAGCGCATGGTGTACACACAGCACATCGCCGGTGCCGGTGGCGACCACGAGGTCGCGGCCCCCATCGGGAGACACCGCCACCGCCGCGAGGGGGCCGCCGGTCGCACGGTGCGGGCACCGTGGGATCGACGCGAACGAGGTTGTCCGCGGCGGTGGCGACATACAGGCAACCCTCGGCGCCCTGACGATCGTCGGGCAGCGCAGGCCCACGACCGTGGCCGGGCGGGCAGGTACGTTGATCGCGACGCACAGGACCTACTCGCGGGAGCCCAGGTAGCCGGCGGCGCGGGCCGGATCGCCGTCGATGACCGAGCAGCACAGATCAGGCGCGCGTCCGCGCCCGGGAGACGCTGCGCGGACCTCAGTTACAGGAACCCGTGGCGGCCTTACGGATACCCGCGACCGCATCGGTCTGCTGCTGCTTGGTCAGCGCACTCCAGCCCGGACCCGACTCGAACTGCGAGATGATCTTCTCCGGATCCTTGGCCGCGGCAGGCACGCTCGAGTTCGAGAAGATCGGCTGCATCGCCTTGCACTCCTTCTGGTAGATCGCGGAAGAGGTGTCGGCACCGCCGCTATCAGACTGCGCCGCAGACGATTTGGAGGAACCGCCACAGCCCGCGAGGAGGACGGCGGATGCCAGAACCGCGAGCGGCAGACCGGCGCGCTTCACCAGCGATGTCATATGTGGAAAACCCAATCTCGAACCAGGAGCGGCCGATCCCCTCCCGTCCGCGGAAAGGTACCGCATTCCCACCCGCGAGAGGAGAACACCGAATGACACAACACAACGATCCCGCCCACGGCGAATAACTGCGCGACGTCCGGGTATGCCGACCCGAACGCTCCACCTCGGCGGATCGGCGCAGGAGCCGAGCACCGCCGCCCGTGTTTCGCCCACCTCGCCGCGCCGCCGACCCGGGAGACAGAACGATGACATCCATCTGGACGATCGAGACGCCGACTGCCGCCCGCCGAGCCGTGCCTCCCGGTTCGCGGTACGAGGTCCTCGTCGTGGGCGGTGGACTCACCGGCCTGGTCACCGCGTTGCTGCTGGCCGAGAGCGGAGTCGAATGCGCGGTGCTGGAAGGCCGCCGCATCGGCGCCGGAACCACCGGCGCGACCACCGCCAAAATCAGTGTGCTGCAAGGCATTCGGGGACAGCAGATCCGCCACCGCCACCCCGAGCAGCTGCTGCGCTCCTACCTGGACGCCAATCACTCTGCCCACCGATGGCTCAACCGGTTCTGTGCGAGTGCGGACGTGGCCGTTCAGCACACCGACGCGTACACCTACGCCGGGTCCGAGCGCGAACTCGCCGCTGTGCGAAGGGAATACGATGTGCTGCGTTCGGCGGGCCTGCCGGTGGAGCTCGTCGACGAGATCGATGCGCCGTTCCCGGTCGCGGGAGCGGTGCGGCTCGGCGATCAGTCGCAGGTGAACCCGATGTCCCTGCTGACCGCGCTCGCCGCCGCGTGCGAAGCCAAGGGCGTGCCCCTCTACGAATCCAGTCCCGTCCGGACGGTGAACTCCGGGGAGGCGGGCGAGCAGATCGTCGAGACCGGGCACGGTCCGGTCCGGGCGGGGGCCGTCGTCCTGGCCACCGGCACGCCGATTCTGGATCGCGGCGGCTTCTTCGCCCGCATGGTGCCACAACGCTCCTATCTCACCGCGTACCGCGTCAGCGAATCGAGTTCGCAAGGCATGTACATCAACGCCGGGCAGCCCACCCGCTCGATACGCTGGGTACCCGACGCCGACGGTCGGATTCTGCTGGTCGGCGGTAACGGGCACGTGGTCGGTCGAAAGGACCGCACCGACGAGGCCGTCGCCGACCTGATCGCCTGGACCACGCGATGGTTCCCCGATGCCGAACCGCTGGCCGGCTGGTCCGCGCAGGATTACCACCCCGCCGGCGAACTGCCCTTCGCCGGCCCACTGCTGCCGGGCCGCGACGACATCCTGGTCGGCACCGGCTACGCCAAATGGGGCCTCACCAACGGCGTCGCCGCCGCGCACCTGCTCGCCGGCCACCTCACCGGCGACACCCCCGAGTGGTCGCACGCCTTCGCCACCTGGCGACCGTCCGACTGGAAAACGCTGCCGGCCACCCTCCGCGCGAATGTCGGTGTCGCTCAGCAATTCTCAGCGGGCTGGCTCGGCGCCACCCGAACCTCGCCGGACCCGGCGCCACCACAGGAGGGAACCGGCCGCGTCGAACGTCATTTGCCGCGCCCGGCCGCCACCTGCACCGTCGAGGGCACGACCACGACCGTGTCCGCGGTCTGCCCGCACCTCGCGGGCATCGTGCGCTGGAACCCCGCGGAAAGATCGTGGGACTGCCCGCTGCACGGTTCCCGGTTCGCCGCCGACGGCTCGCTGCTGGAAGGCCCCGCGACCCATTCTCTGGCCCAGCTCGCCCCCGCGACGACCGCGCAAGACCCGCGACCGGGCCGATGAGCACGGCAGTTCGCGCTGCGCCGTGCGCAAACGCCGGCAGCTCGAATCACGCGCTCGCCCCGGCAGCGGCGACGGGCGATGGCAGAAAACCGACGTCGACGAGGTACTCGATGTGGCGGTCGATGAGTTCGGCGCTCATCGGCGCACACCTGATCGGGGTGCCGGCCAGAGCATGTGCGGTATTGCTGTCGTCGAAACGCACCTCGCCGACCGAGCGTTGCACGGGGATGGCCGCGGCGCGGGCGAGCCCCTGATCGGTGGGCGCCACACTGGTCAACCGGGCGGCCAGATCTGCCAGAGGCATCGTGGTCAGCGGGAATCCGTTGGCGCGCAACCTTTCCCACACCAGCGTCAGCGCAGCGGTGGAGTGATTCGTCAGATGGTAGGTGCGGCCCGTGCCACCGTGGGTGGCCAGGTGAACGATCGCGGCCGCCACATAATCCGCCGGAACCAGGGAGAATTCGGCGGACTCCGGCATTACCGCACCGAGCATCACCGCCGCGCGCACCAGGATCCAGAAGGCGTCGTCGGTGCTCACCGCTCCGGTCATCGCGCCGCCGCAGACGCGATCGGGCCGATGAACGGCGACCGGAAGTCCCCGCTCACCCGCTTGCGCGACCAACTCCTCCGCCGCCCACTTGGTCAGCACATAACCATTGCCGCGCACTTCGGCCGATGTCGGGCGGGCCGACTCGAGAACCGGGACGGCCGGGGGTCGTTCGCAGGCCGCGGCGACCGACAGCGCCGACACGAAGTGGACCGGTATTCCGCCGCCGGCCGCGAGTTCGAGCACCTGGCGCGTCCCTTCCACGTTCGCGCCGCGCAGCCGGGAATAGGGCTCGACGTGATTGACTTTGGCGGCGTTGTGCACGATGACGTCCGACCTGCACAATGCCCGGTATTCCCGCGCCAGAAGGCCGAATCCGGGCTCGGACACATCACCGGCGAACGGCAGGATCCGCTGGCTGTGCCGCGGGTCCCACAGCCTGTATCGGCACAGGGCGGATACGATCCGGTCGAGCGCCTCGGCGTGTCCGCGCGCCCGGACCAGGCAGTAGATCCTCGCGTCCGTCCGAGCGAGGAACTCGTGCAGCAGGTAGGCGCCCAGGAAACCCGTCCCGCCGGTCAACAGGACCCGTTGCGGCGGGGTGTGCACCGCCCCGGTGGGTGGCCGGATCGAGACCGACCGGTTCCACCGCACGTCGGCAGTCAAACCAGGCGGAAGCGGCGAGACGTTCTGCCGACCGCACTCTCCAGGCATGAGTCCTCCCGGATTCTTGTAGCTACGGCCTTCGACCGCTCAGTTCCCGAATAGTCCTTATTCAATAATTTGGAGGATGGTATCCCGGTTTATCCCGGACCGCACGGTATCGACCGATCACCTCCGCGCGTTTACCCGGTTGTCTTTCCGCTGGTCAGCTGGGTTTCACAGGGCGGCAACGACACTGGCCGGCGACCGGCGCCGTTCGTGTCACAGTTACGCCAATGTCCGTGCCGGCCAAATCGCTACCCGGGGGTGACTGTCCACGAGCGGTTTCCTGAGCCCGCGATCCGGGCGCGCTCGGTTCGGCCACCGAGAGCACCGCTCGCTATATCACCGCCGGTCCGGGCTCGGCACCGGTTCGGTGCAACGCCGATCGCGACCTGTGGACGGGGCCGCTCATACCGAGGCCCCCGTCACGATCCGCCTCCTCGGACTTGCCGTTGCATCGATCGTGGCGAACTTCCTTCGGCTACCACACAACCGTGGCGGTAGATCAACGAAGTATCTTGCCGACTGGAACTTCTTGTGCGGGAATAGATCTCGCGCATTTTCGAACACCGGCACGCCGGATCCGCCTTACACCAGTTGGTCACCTCAGCGGCCATCGGCTGTCAATCAGCCTCTCCCACAACAGGAATGACAGCCGGAGGCCGGGCAGGTCGGCGACTACCCACAACCCAGCCAGGTCGAAATCCGCATCGCGGATCCCGGCTCAAAGAGGAGGCGCCTGCGGCGGATAGGGCGTGCCGGGGGTAGCCGGATTCGAGTGCTGGGGCGGCCCCTGCGGCGGATACGGCACGCCGTGCGGAGCCGAATTCGAGTGCTGGGGCGGCCCCTGCGGCGGATACGGCACGCCGTAGGCAGCCGAATTCGGGTATTGGGGCGGCCCCTGGGGCGGATACTGCGTCCCGTAGAGAGCTGGATTCGGGTACTGCGCAGGCCCCGGCGATGAATATGGGACGCCGTGCGGAGCCGAGCGGACCGGGCGTTCAGCCGAGGCGATTGCGCTCACCGCACTGACGATCAGCGCGACGAGCAAGAACGGGACCGCCGCCAGCCACACCGAACGAAAACTGGCCACGTCCGAGATCAACTGGCCGATGGCGGGTGCGATCACCGCGGCGAGCACGCCGAGCGCCGCCACCACCGCGGCCGCGACACCTCGCCGACCGTTGAGCCGGAGCACCAGCGCCGTCACCACTCCGGCGGTCGCCCCCGCGCCGAGCCCGCCGAGCACGCGCCCCGACAGCAGCATGCCGCTGCCGGCGGCGAGCGCGGTCACCACGGCGCCGATGAGCATGACGCCGATCGCGGGCAGGGTCACCGCTGCCGGGAATCGCGCACCGATCGCAAAGCCGAGTCCCACGGCGGGTATCGCCGCGACCAGATATGCGACGACGCAGGTAAGCAGCACCGCCCGGCTGGACATGTGGAATTCCAACTGGATCAACGACTTTCCGTCGATCCGGTACACCGCGGTCAGCATGGCCAGGCCGATGATCGCGGCGAATCCGGGCCCGATCAGCATCCCCGCTGCCCGGCCGCCATTCGGCCGGGCCTCGGTCCGCTGTGGCGGCATCACGTACATATGCTCACCGTAGCTTCCGTTCTCTCGCCACCGGACCACCCCGCCGTGAACCGGGTCACGAAACCGATTGCGGCTGTTGGGATTTCTCCGACAGGGTGAAACCTTCGTAGTTGTCGGCGGCGACCTGATCGCATTTTTCGCGATACGCTCCGACGCCGCCGATGTACGCGTACATCACCCTCGGCTTGCCGGGCACGTTCGATCCCACATACCAGGAGTCCACCTTCGGATAGAGCGTCATATCGCCGGCCTCGCCGACGTGCCGAGTCCATTCCTGCTCCGCGTCGACCTCGGCCTCCATGGCCGTGAGGCCCTTGGACCGCATCATCTCGATCGCGTCCGCCACCCAGTCGACGTGCTGCTCGATGGACACCATCATGTTCGACAGGACCGAAGGGCTGCCCGGGCCCGTGAGGGTGAACAGATTCGGAAAGCCGGCCACGGCCAGACCCAGGTAGGTGACGGGCCCGGCGGCCCACTTCTCCCGCAGCGACGCGCCACCCCGGCCGCGGATGTCGATCGCGGCCAGCGCACCGGTCATCGCGTCGTATCCGGTGGCATAGATGATGTCGTCGAACTCGAAACTCTCCCGTGTCGTCTCGAGTCCGGACTCGGTGACCGCGGTGAGCGGGGTCGCGCGAACATCCACCAGCCGGACATTGGGACGATTGAAGGTCTCGTAGTAGTCGGTTCCCAGGACCGGGCGCTTGACGCCGAACAGGCCCGCGGGCTGAAGTAGCCGGGCGACAGCCGGATCCGCCACGATCTCGGCGATTCGGTCGCGGATGAACTGGGCGGCGGTCTCGTTGGCGGCCTCGTCGGCGAGCAGGTCCGTGAATCCGACCAGCATGCTGACCAGTTCGCTGTCCTTGTCCTCCCATACCCTGCGGTAGAAGGCATTTCGCTCTTCTTCGCTCACCTCGAGCGCCCCCTTGGTGGCTTCGGGTTGGGCGATGCCGAAGCCCGATTCCCGGTTGGCCTTGCGCACTTCGCGATAGCGCGACTTGATCCCGCGCTGGAATTCGGGATCGATCGGGTGATTGCCGGCGGGAAGCACATAGTTCGCGGTCCGCTGGAACACGGTGAGCTGCTCGGCCGCTTCGGCGATCAGCGGAATCACCTGCACCCCAGAGGAACCGGTGCCGATCACCGCGACCCGCCGCCCGGTGAAGTCCACCTCCTGCTCGGGCCAGTTGCCGGTGTGGAAACTACGGCCCCGGAACGTCTCGATGCCCGGAACTTCCACCATCTTCGGCACCGACAGACAACCTGTCGCCATGATCGCGAACCGCGCCGAGACGACCTCGCCCCGATCGGTCGTGATCCGCCACCGCGCGGCGGACTCGTCGTAGACCGCAGCGGTGACCCGGGTCCGCAACTGCACGTCCTTACGCAGATCGAAACGATCCGCGACGTGGTTGATGTAGCGGAGCAACTCCGGCTGCGGCGGCAACTTCTCCGTCCACTCCCACTCCTGCTCGAGCTCGGGGTCGAACGAGTAGTTGTAATACATGCTCTTCACGTCGACGCGTGCGCCCGGGTAGCGGTTCCAGTACCACGTCCCGCCGAGTCCGCCGCCCGCTTCGTACACCTGGACCGAGAGCCCGAGTTCACGCAGCCTGTGCAGCATGTGGAGCCCGGCGAATCCGGCTCCGACGACGACCGCATCGATCTCGCGAGCCTGCCGGCCGGTCGAGAATGCGGTGTGCTCCGAGGTCATTGTCATCGTGGGACCTGCCTTTCGATGAGTCGCCGTGGGACGCCCGGACAGCACCTGGTCGAGGAAGGCCGGGCGTGAGGTGGTGGCCGGATGTGGTGGACGCCGACGCCGCAGGAGTTCTCGCCCCCTCCCTCATGTCGCTGCGGCTCGGTTGATGTCACGAACTGCGCGGCGCGCGGATGAGCCCGCCGAACTCGAGTTTGCCAGACCGGTACCGATTGCAGATTAGCGGAACATCCTTGCGCGCGTTCGCTGTTCCGCACGGCGACCGCGAAGCCGACTGCCGGACAGCCCGAACGCGAGCGGGTCGAGCGCATGTCGTTGCAGGAATAGGACCCGCCGCTGCCCTCACCACGACAGCCGCTGCACGACAGCCGAATCCGCCGGCCGCTCCGATGCCACCGGATCACCGCGGACCCGCCCGCACTTCATTCCGAGCAACTCTCACAGCGCCGGATCAGGTTCATCTCCAGCGACTTCGCCGACGATGTCGAACGCCGCCGGACATACCGAGCGACGCGGGACCACGTCGCGCGTTCTCGGCGATTCGTCTACGGCAGGCCGGAACCGGCTGTGCGACAGAAATTTCGGCTCACGCCGTTACTCGCCCTGGCTCATCGCGAGTCGCCCGAAGGCCCCGAGGACACCGGGCAGCACGACGTGGCTTCCACCCCGTCACCCGGTGGCGCTGACGGTGGCGAATGCCGCCCACAGCAGCGGGGAATCGCGTACCGAGCGCTCCTCGCGCCAGGCGGCGAGGCGCTCGCGTTGCCATCGCATGAGCGCCGCGACGGGGTTGGGCTGTTCATGGGCGGTGTCGATGGCGCAGATGGTCTCCTGCAGCGGTCGCGAGTCGGCGTCCACGCCCGCGAACCGCTGGTAGGCGAGGTCGGTCGGCAGCGCCCAGCGGCCGACCGTCACCAGTTCGGCGCCGCCGTTGATCATGGCGGCCAGCAGGCCGAGCGTCTCGCCGAAATGCAGGTCCCCGCCGCTCTCGCAGGCGATCAGCGCCACGCGGCTCGGGATCGGCCACAGTTCGGGGCCGGTCCGTGGTTCGCCGTCGAGGGTGTGGGTTCCCAGGATGAGATCCTTCGCCGACAGCGGCCTGTGGGTGCGCTCCGGCGCGGCGAAGCCGACGGCGCCGGCCGTGCAGGCGAGGTGCAGGCGGGCGTTCTCGCTGCGCCCGGACTCCGGCTCCGCCGCGGTCACATGGCCGACGTAGAGCAGCCGGGAGGCCCCGGCCCGCAGCGCCGCACCCAGCCAGGCCCGATCCTGGTCCTCGCGGCGAAAGACCTCGACCGGATCCGATACCGCCGGTCGCAGGCGATCACGGGTGAGATATCGGGCGATATGCTCGGCGAGCGGCGCGTGCGCCGGCATTCGTCCCAGCACCGAACCGAGGCCCGAATCGGCACGGAATCCCGGGACGCGCGGGTCCAGCACGGCCACGACCGGCAGGTGCCGGGACTGCGCCCACGATCGCGCGGTGCGTCCTGGCGCATGCACCAGGCCGGTCGGTGCGAGCTGGCTGATATCGGCGATGTCGAGCAGGCGCAGGCCGGGATCCGGCGCCAGCAGTTCCCACGGGATCTGCGCCGTCCGGGGTGCGGGTTGCAGCCTGATGTGCGGTCGCACGCCACGGATGTACAGGTCGTACAGCTGTGCGGCGAGGCCGTACGGGAGCAGCGTTCGCGACAACGCCTGGGCGAGATCATGTTCGGCGTCGTAGTCGGCGAATGCCCCTGCGGTCAGGGCATATTCGATCCGCTCCGCGGAAGGGTCGGGCAGTGCCGCGCGCACGTCGGCGACGGCCTGGTTCACCTGCGCCTCGGGTATCGCCGCCACCCCCGCGCTCGCGCTGTGGTCCCGCCAGCGCCAGGAAACATAGTGATCGCCGGCGTCGGCCATGCGGACCAGCACCGTGGGCTGGTGTGAGCCGGTCACAGGGGCAGCACCCGGTCGTCGCGGATGCGGCGCCCGTACCGGCGTTCGGCCTCGGCGATGTAGTCGTCCAAGACGATGCGGCCACCGGGTTCGGACCGCAGGCGTGGCGGCGCGGCGATGGCGATCCCCTCCCCCGCCGCGACCTCGGCCAAGGCGGCGGCCATGGTCAGAGTGCCGCTGAGCGCGTCGGGCGGTTCCTGTGGTTCCAGCGTCGTCCAGCGGCGCGCCGGGTCTTCGGGTGGCTGTTCGGTGAGTCGCACCGGGGCCCCCGCGCATCGGGTTTCGATGAGATCGGAGACGAGCCGGGCATCGCCGCGGAGGTAGGCGAGCCGGAACGCGGTCCGCATGGCGGGTTCGGCGAGTTCGCGGTTCCAGCGATGGCGTTGTTCGCCACTCGGAAAGGTGTGGCGCACGGCGTCGATCGCCAGCGCGGACAGGACCGCGAGCCGTAGTGCCTCGGCGAGCGTGTGCGGGTCGGACCGGGCGTCGGTGAGCGTCGATTCCAGCAGCCGCGCATGCCAGAAATCGACCTGTGCGCAGTGCAATCCGAGGCCGTGCTCGGCGAAGACCCGAAACGACTCCCCGAGCAGCCGGGCTGCCTCGTCGTGGCGGCCCAGCGAAAAGGCCGCTGTCGCAACGCGAAGGCGTGCCTCGGCGGCCTCCAGCACCGCCGCGGAGGCGATGAACTGGGTGAGGCTGCGCCGGTACAGCTGGTACGCCTGCGCATTCTCGCCGCGCATCTCGGCGGCGAAACCCTGTGCCTTCAGCCCGATCCCGGCTCGCGGACCCAGCCCGTTGCGTTCGAAATACGTCTGGCTCGCGGTCAGCAGCGGCTCCGCCTCCTGCGGACGCCCCGATCTGATGTGCATGAGCGCGAGGTTCTGCTGAGTCTCGGCGACACCGTTGTGGTCCCGGGCCGTTGCGAAGGCATCCAGCGCCTGCTGCGCGAAGTCCAGAGCCAATTCACCGCGCCCGGTCTCGAAGTAGGCCGCGGCCAGATTCATCAGCGGATGCCCGGCCAGTTGCGGGGCGAAACGCCTTGCCGCATCGAGGGATTCGGTCGCCAGTTCGATGGAGTGCACCCATTGCCGGCGATGAATCGCCACCGCGGTGCACGACAGCAGGCAGGACACCCGCAGCATGCCGTGTTCGGGATCGTCCGTGAGCAGCGATCGGGCCTGGGTCAGCGCGGCCTGCGCCTGGTCGAGATCGCCCAGGTGCTGCAGTGCCTGTGACATGTTGAGCAGGGCGGTGGGCCGCATCGCGCCGGCGTCGGCGGGCATCTCGGCCAGTGCGCTCCGGAACCAGCTCACCGCGCGACGGTGCTCACCCAGTTCGTCGGCCATACTCGCCGCATTGACCATGGCCGCCAACCGCATTCGGCCCGAGCCGCCCCGGGCCGCATCCTCGAAGATCCGCAGGGCCCCGGCCGCATCGCCACCTCGATAGGCCGCGGCACCGGCCTGCAACAGATCGCGGCCAGCGCGATCAATGGCGGCGGCCTGCGGGTTCGTCGCGGACTCGGCGACTTCGTCCATCTCAGGGCTTCCCGGTTCCGACGGCATCGCCCGGCGAAGCACGCCACGGTCTCGACACAGCAGGTGTACCGAACTCGCTTCTCGTCGTTGCGGGGGACGCGTGCCCGGAATCCGCGCACGCACGCCGCCGGTTTCCGGCCGCGGGCACGCGGGAAATACAGGTACACCGTGGCGCCTTCGGTTCGCGACCACGACCCCATAGGCCAGGCGGGCGCGAGGACGGCGGAATTTCCGTTGTGCTGCAACACATATCAGAAGTCCGTATCGGTGGCAGCGGCCGCGATCTCGGCCAGCAGTGTGGTGTCGTCCGGTGTCGTGCCCGCGTCGCGCAGCCGGGCCGCGGCGAATTCCCTGAGCTGTGGGCGGGTTCGCGCATCGCCCGGATCGACGGTTTCGCCGGCGCCGACGCCGGGCACATGTACGTCCACTGTCACTGCGGATTCCCACCCATCCGGAGCGGGCGCCGACCCGGTCCAGACGTCACCGGACAAGGTCAGCTCGGCCACGACGGTTCCGGCGGCACCGCGGACCTCGGCCCGAGGCCACAAGTGCGGCGGCACGCTGGAACCCGAGCCGGGCGCCGCCACGGCGGACACCTGAAACACCGTCGCGCCCGGTCGCCGTCCGACCTCCCAGGACAACGCTCGTTCCGAGGCGTCGACAATGCCGGGCGGGCACCTGCGCCAGTCCCAACCGCCGACGCCGCGGGCCAGGATCAGCGCATCGCTGGCTGTGCCGGCCGCCGAACCCGCCGCGAGCGCGTAATCATCGGCGCGATCTGTCCGGGGCACGAGATCTTCGGCGCGGTCCGCGCCGGGCCGAGACGCGAGGTCGTCGTCCGTGCTCGCGGCGAGCGCGTCCGCGCCGTCGACGAGAAGGTCGCATTCGCTGGTGAGGGTCGCGATGTCGATTTCGATCAGCCGCTCGTCGAGCGGGGGTATGCCGTCCAGAGTGGACGCCGGCCACCACCGCGCCACCCAGTGCGCATAGCCGAGTTTGCGCGCACGCGCGACCAGTTCGGGTAAGGCGGGTTCGGGCACGAATGTCGTTGGCGCGCCGTCGAAATCGGCCACAGCCAGCGCGATCTGCGCGCCGTACACCGCCCAGATCCACTCCTGCGCGGCATCCGCGTCGTCGATGACCGCCGCCGGAAACGACTGCCCGGCGAGCACGCTCCACGCGAGATGTCCGCCGCGCACCTCCAGCACCGCGGTATCCAGTGGTGCGGCGCCCTCGCCCAGCACCGGCGCGGTCTCGGGGCCGGCGAACAGCGTGCCCGCGGGGCCGCCGCGCACTATGATCAGGTCGGTCATCAGCTCACCCTCGATTCGGCCGAATCCGGTGCGGCCCCCGCGGAATTCGTGCTGAGCGCCTGCTTGACCCGCATCCGGTGATCGAGCATCACCGATCTGGCCACTCCGTCGAGCACATCCCAGAGCTCGGCTCCGTCCCCCAGCGCGAGCTCGCGGACGTCGCGGCCGTGCAGCCGGACCCACAACCGGCGCAGATAGGGCCGCCAGGGTGTGCGCAGGTCGGCGGCGACGGCTGCCAACGGGCCGTCGATCTCCTCCGATGTCCGCACCGCGAACCGGCGGGCCTGCAGCACGTACGCCTCCCGCCGCCAGCGCCCGTTGATCACCCGCTGCGCGGCCGTATCGGTCATCGGATCCGCGCCGAGCGGCCGCAGCCCCACAGCCAGGACCGCCCCCGCCGCGGCGGCCAGCCGCAGTGACTCGTCGAGCAGCGCCCAGGGGGCACAGCTGCGCGCGATCTCCGCCGCTACCAATTCGGGAACGGTCGGCAGATCGGCCCGATCGAGGTCGGCCTGCAGGACGGTGAACACCCGCTCGTAGATCGAGCGATCGAACGGTTTGGGCAGGGTCGCCGTGGACGCGGTCGAGCCCAACGGCGGCGGTGCGGGCGCCGGATAGTCGGTCAGTCCGAGATGCTGTGCACTGGGCGAGGTTTCGGCGAACCACAACCGAATCCCGGCACGGGTTCCGGCGTGCCCGGCCAGCAGCTCGCCGAGCGCGGCCCGCCCGCCGTCGCGCAGGGGCCGCCCCCGTGCGGTGGCACAGGCATCCAGCAGCGCGGTGAGTTGTGCCGCGCGGTCCGTGCGGGCGCCGTCGTGCAACGGCCTGCGCAGCCACGCCACCCGGATCAGGTCGGTCAGCTCACGGGCGCGCTCCGGCCCGGTCAGATACTCCCGCAACGCCCGGGTGGTGCGCCCGGCCGCGAACCCGTGCAGCTCCAGCAGCGTCGCTTCGGCGATCTCGCCGTGCCGGGACCGATCCGGCGCACCGATCGTGGTCGCGAGTTCGAAACAACGCTGGAAGTACAGGTCCTGCGGATTGCCGTCGGTGATCCGCAGCCTCCGCCGGACCTGCTTGAGCAGGGTGAACCACTCGGCGGTGGCCCGCAGCACCGGCGCCGCCGCATGCACCAGGGCGACCACTCGAGCCGCGCCCTCGTCGGTGACGATCGGACCGGCACACGATGGATTCCGGACCGGGCGGATCACCAGCGGGTCCAGGATCAGCTTGATGGTGCGGCGCAACGGGCCGCCGTGGGGGCCGCTGAGCGCCTCGACGCCGTCCAGCGCACACCAGGCCTCGTGCAGCACCATATCGCGGGGGCGTCGCATTCGCTCAGGTTAGACGGTATTTCCGTGCCGCTCCACCCCGAAAACCTGGGATCGGTAGGGCGGCAATCGTTCCTAGGTTTTCCGCATCGGCTCCACCCGCGAGCCGCACCGATCCGGAGGAAAACCCATGAGCACCAAGCCCTTTCGTCTGTGCACCGCCGCCGTCGCCGCCTCCGCGGCGCTCGCCCTGGCCCTGACCGGCTGCGGCAGTTCGTCGAAGTCCCCGTCCCCCGCGGCGGCATCGCCTACCGCTACCTCGGCCGAATCCGCGCCGTCCGCGACCCCGGGCGCCTCGGCGCTGTCCGTCGACGGCAAGCCGGTCGCCGGCAATTTCACGACCACCTGCGCGAACCAGGCGGGCCTGCTCGCGCTCGCAATGACCGATACCGGCAACTCGACCTACGGCAATCTGGCCGTGAGCGCCACCGTCACCGGCGGCAACACCGTGCAGGCGGTGGGCATCACCGGCAGTAAGGGCGGTTCGTCGGGGCTGCCGTACGCCATCGGATTCGGCAAGGGCGCGCCGGGCGGATCGGCGTCGGTCGCCAAGAGCGGCAACACCTTCCACATCACCGGCGAGGGCGTCGGCACCCCGGACCCGCGCAATCCCCTCGCGGGCGCGAAGTCCGCGAAGTTCGACATCACCTTCGCCTGCCCGACCGTGATCGGAGGATGATCATGACCGGCAGGATTCGGGCGCTCGTGCTCATCGCGGCCGTCGCCGCGGTGGGGTACTACCTCTGGCACGGGTTGACGTACCGGTCCGACGACCTCGATGGCGGCGCCTTCGGGTGGGTCGGCTGGCAGATGGCCCTGCCGATCACCGCGCTCACCGTCGTTCCGATCGTGTTCGCGTTCAGCGGCGAGGGCATCGCGCAGGCCTTCACCGGGCGAAACAGCTCGGCATTTCGCGACGGTCCGGTAGGGATCGCGACCGTGACATCGGTCCGTCAGACCGGAGTGACCGTCAACGACCAACCGCAGATCCGCCTGGAACTCAGCGTGCAGGGCGCCGACGGCGACACCTTCGATTCCCAGGCCAAGATCATCGTGCCGCTCACCGAGCTCGCACTGCTGCGCCCCGGTGTCGTGCTGCCGGTCCGATATATCCCCGGCCGTACCGACAGGGTCGAGCTGGATCGGTCCGGCGACCGCGCCGCGATGCAGAACGCGTGGAACGAGAACATGATTCGGCGCGGCCTCACCAGCCGCGGCAAACTCGACATCGCCGCCCGGGGCGTCGCCGCCCAGGCAGTCGTCCAGTCACTGTCGGTGCCCGGCGAGATCCGCGACGGTCACGCCAAGGTGGTACTGGGTCTGGCCGTGACCCGGCCGGACGGCAGCACCTTCAGCACCCGCACCGAGAAGTTCGTGCCCTCCACCAGCGTCGAGCTGGTCCAGATCGGCCGGATCGTCCAGGTGCACTACCTACCCGACGCGGAGGAGAACCTCGTCCTGTCGCTACTGGCCCAATCCTGAACCGGCACAACAGAAACCGCCGCGGCCCAGCCGCGGCGGTTTCCCCGCGCACAGCTCCGGCCGCGCTGCATCAGCGACCTCGATGGCGGTCTGCGGCCGTGAATTCCTGGAAGTCGACGAGCGCTTCTCCGTGCGCCTGCGCCCATTCCGTCAGCATCGCTACCGGTTCCTCGCGCGTGCGGCCGTGCGGGGCGCGATCGCCGCCCACATCCGCACCGGCGACCGGAACACGCTGGGAGCCATAGTCTTCTCGCGTTCTCGATCGCGACATCGGTCGTGCTCGTTCTCGACGTTCTTCTCGCCTGAGCCGATATGCGGTTGAGGCCGGTTCCTATGGTGGCCAGCGCTTTCCGGCCTAGCAGATCCGGATCGTGGACGCCGCGGACTCCTTCATGGAGCGTATTCAGCCGGTTGCCGGGACAACGCCGGCCGGCTCTCCGGATCGGGGCGGCACGTCCAGCACGATCCCGGCTCATACGCGAGCGAGATCGGCAGCGGCAGTGGCACTTTCGTCGAGGAGAACGGTTCACGGCGGGAAATCCCCGTCCGGGGCCGGACGGGGCGGCGCTCGTCACGAATCGCGGTGGCCGCGCAGTCGATCGCGCTCGGCGGTGAGCGCGGCGTTGGTGTCGCGCAGTGCGGTGTTGGCGTCCTCCAGGTCCAGGATGCGGGCGATCGCGGCGAGGTTGATTCCTTGTCCGGTCAGGGCGGCGATGCGCGCCAGCCGCGCCACGTCGTCATCGCTGTAGCGGCGGGTGCCGCCTGCGCTGCGGGCCGGGGTGACCAGGCCGTGCTGCTCGTACAGGCGCAGCGAATGCGCTCCCATCCCGGCCAACTCGGCGGCCACCGAGATTCCGTACACCCCCTGCCCCGGGCCCGGCCGGTGGCCGGGCAGGTTGTCGTGTCGATCAGGCAGCATCGACGTTCCTTTCTCTCGTTTCCAGATTAACTCCGCGCGATGCTTGCACTCACCTCATGTGAGTGCTAAAAAAGATCTGAGTCAGATGACAGAGGTTATCTGATCACCGTCGACAGAGAATGGAGTGTTGGAGGTGGCGACCATGCTGATGCGCACCGACCCGTTCCGGGATCTGGATCGTTTGACGCAGCAGGTGTTCGGTACGTCGGCGCGGCCGGCGGTCATGCCGATGGACGCCTGGCGTGAGGGGGACGAATTCGTCGCCGAACTCGACTTGCCGGGTATCGACCCGGATTCGCTGGATCTGGATATCGAGCGCAATGTGGTGACGGTGCGGGCTTCGCGTGCGCAGTTGGATCCGGATCGGTCGATGATCGCCGCGGAGCGCACCCGTGGGGTGTTCAGCCGTCAGTTGTTCCTGGGGGAGAATCTGGATACCGATGCGATTCGCGCGGAGTACCGTGATGGGGTGCTGCGCTTGGTGATTCCGGTCGCGGAGAAGGCCAAGCCCCGCAAGATCGAGATCAGCCGCCACGACGACCGTCAGGCCATCAACGCCTGACCCGCGGCAGCACAGGTGATCCTGTGATGACGGCCGCGACGAAGTGCGTCACCTGTCACCCGGTGACCGAGGTGGGCCCGGAGCTGCGTGGACGCCGACCGGCGCGCCAGCGCAGCCCGCCCGGGGCCAGGCGAAGCCCGGTTGTCCGCTGAGCAGCGAGAGCGAGGTGATGTCCGTCGACGACAAGGAACAGCGCAGAGCACACGAACCGTTCTCCGTAGAAGCGTTTCCGCGACATGGGGACCGGCGGCCGGGCCCGGTTCGAAACCACCGGCACCCGGACGTCAGCACATCCCGTCCGCCGCGTGCACTGCCACCGTCGTGGCAAGCAGCGGGCCCGGCGCGCCGGCCCCTCGCGGGAGCACTGCCGACACGTTCACGATTCTTTCCGCCGACGGGTGGGCTCGGTCAGCACAAGGGCTTCCGGGCTCACCCGACCTTTATCTCGGATCGACCATCCGGTGACTTCTCGAGGGAAGGAGACAGCCGTGACCGCCGCCCCCGCAGGCAGCGACTTCGACCGCGCGGACCAGAGCGTTCCCGCTCGCGACAGCGACCTCGACATCGGCCTGGACACCGCGACGCTGCAGCCACCCGCCGAGGACCTGCGAGCGGCGATCGATCCCGCCGACCTCACCGACCGCATCGAACAAGCATGGACCATTCCACACGACGATGACGACTACGACTGCCTCGCCCGCTGACCACAGCCGCCGCACCGATCCCGCAGGCCTCGCCTCCGCGCCACCCCCGGACGACCCCGGCGCCCCGGTCGTCCACTGGCCCGACCCCAGCGGTCTCGAGCGGTGGTGGACCGAGGTCATGGACGGTGCCCTGACACCGATCCCCGCGTCCACCTCCGCGCCGGTCCCGCCTCCTGCCGCCTGATCACCGATCGCGCCGGGCGCCCCGGATTGCCGGGCATCCGGGCGCTGGTGGCACACCCCGAATCGAGCGGGCGGCGGTCAGTTCTTGCGCGCGACTCCGGCGTAGAACTGGACCTGACCGTCCATCGTCTCTGGCGGGGTGACGTCCGGATGCCACCGGTGCGGGGTGGTGATTCCGGGGGCCACGAGGTCCAAGCCGGTGAAGAAGCGGGCGAATTCGTCGTGGGTGCGGACCTGGGCGGTCATTCCGGACTCGCGGTAGACGCGCGCCACTTCCCCCATCTCGGGCCCGAAATCCGCTGTGGCGTGGGTCATTACGAGATACGAACCGGCCGGGACCGCGGCCATCAACCGGGCGACGATGCCGAATGGATCCTGAGGGTCGTCGAGGAAATGCGCGATCGCGATCACCGACACCGCGACCGGCTGCGACAGATCCAGGGTCTCGAGTAGTTCCGGGGCGGTCAGGATCGAGTCGGGTTGCCGGACATCCGCGTGCACATAGGTGGTGCGCCCCTCATCGGTGCCGGTCATCAAGGCGCGGGCATGGCTCAGGACCAAGCGGTCGTTGTCGACGTAAACCACTCGCGCGGCCGGTTCGACCTCCTGAACAGCCTGGTGGAGATTGGGTTCGGTAGGGATTCCGGTCCCGATGTCGAGGAACTGCCGCACGCCCTGCCCGGCCAGGTGACGCACCGCGCGCAGCATGAATTTTCGGTTCTCGAGGGCGGAGGTGCGTACATGCGGATGCACCTGCTCGGCATGTTCACCAGCGACACGATCGGCTTTGAAGTGGTCTTTCCCGCCCAGGTAGTAGTCGTAGACACGGGCGGTGTGCGGGGTGTTGACATTGAACGCGTCGTCGTCGGTGATCACGGTTGGGCACTGTAGTCGGCAGATATGTTCTGCCGCTACGTGATTCGCCGGGCCGGAACCGAACGGTTACAGACCGGCCTCACCTCGGTTACCGATCACACTCGAGCCCCGGCCCAATCGGCACTTCGCAACCCGAGTTGTCGAAGACAAAAGGCGCTGGCGCGCAATGCATTGCAAGCCATTCGCGATCGCACCCCTGCGCCAGAACCCTCACGCCGGCACCTGCCGCTGAACTTCGTGCGGCGAATCAGGGCAGAATCACCATCGAATCGACGTCGCCGAACAATGCCAGCGGCCCAACGGAACATCCGGTCCGGGCAACGCTTCCTCGACGTCTTCCGGAGTCAGGCGCCGAGCGGGACGACGACGACCTTGCCGCGCACCCCACCCTCGGCGGCGCGGGCGTGCAATGCCGCCAGTTCGGCCAGCGGCACCCGTTCGGCGACGTCGATGCGCAGCTCGCCGCGGTCGGTCATCGCGACCAGCTTCGCCAGCTGGTCGGCATCGCTGCGGACGTACAGGTCGATACCGCGGACGCCGCGCTCCTCGTCGCTCGGGGCGGGCATCCACACCGTCGTGTTGACGATGACACCGCCGGGCCGGACCAGGGTGACCAGTCCGTCCAGTTCGGCCGGGTCGACCGGGGCCAGGTTGAGCACGACATCGACCGGCTCGGTCACCGCCGCGTGCACGTCGGTGGCGGTGTGGTCCACGACCTCGTCGGCACCGGCGGACTCGACCGCCGCCACGCTGCGCGGGCTGGCCGTGGCGATCACATGAGCACCAGCACTCTTGGCCAGTTGCACCGCGTAGCCGCCGACCGCACCGCCGGCGCCGTTGATCAGCACACGCTGCCCGGCCGCCAGTTCGCCGTGGTCGAACAACGCCTGGAACGCGGTGAGCCCCACCACCGGCAACGCGGCGGCGTCGGCCAGCGGGACGCTCTTCGGCGCCGTCGCCAGAGCGGCCGCCGGGGCGATGACGTACTCCGCGGCGGCTCCGTCGCCGGCCATCGGCAGGAAGCCGACCACCTCGTCGCCGACCGCGACGCCCTCCACGCCCGCACCGAGCGCGTCGACCGTGCCGGCGACATCGAGGCCAGGTGTGTGCGGCAGTTTCACCGGGATGGGCCCCTGCATGAAACCGCCGCGAATATTGCCGTCGACCGAGTTGAACGATGTCGCGGCGACCCGGATGCGGACCTCTCCGGCCCCGGGGACGGGCTGGGCCACGTCCTCGTAGCGCAGGACGTCAGGCGCGCCGTACTCGTGAAAACGCACTGCCTTCATCGGACTCTCACTCTCACTTCGGGTATTTGCTTCGAACTCGAAGCAACTGCGGCCACGCTATCACTGCTTCGAATTCGAAGCAAGAGCGTATGGGCGGAGCAGTAGACTCCGTTCATGCCCGACTCGACGCCGTCACTCGACCCCGTGCAGCTCGGCGCCTACTTCGACCTCGTCGAGGTCACCAGCCTGCTCCGGCACGCGGTCGAACAGCAGCTGCGCGACACCGGCGATCTGAGCTATGTGCAGTTCCAGCTGCTGGCGCGCCTCGGTGACTCCCCGACGGGCAGCCACCGGATGACCGACCTGGCCGATGGCGTCGTCTACAGCCGCAGCGGCCTGACCTATCAGGCGGGTCTGCTCGAGAAGGCGGGTCTGGTCGTGCGCGCCCCTTCCGCGGACGACGAGCGAGGCATCACCGTCACCATCACCGACGCCGGCCGCGCACTGCTCGCCAAGGTGCTGCCCGGGCACATCGAGGTCGTCAGCGGCCTGCTGTTCGACCCGCTCTCCCCCGACGACGTCAAGGCCCTGGCCGCCCTGCTGGCGCCGGTGCGCGACCACATGCGCTCGACACCGCCCCGTTCAGCAGCACCACGCCGCCGCAGGGGCGGGGCGTAGGGCCCGCGCTCGCGGTCAGTTCTTCCTGGTCAGGGAGCCCGAAGTGACCATGAACGGAATGCCGTGATGCTGTCCTGCCAGGATCGCGGTTTGGTGCCGCATGTCCGCGGCGATCGACCAGAACGTCAGCGTGGTTGTGCCGCAGCTCTGCGTGGCCGGAGACAGTTCGGCGGTGTTTCCGTGCGCCTGGAACGTCCAGTCGCAGCCGTCAGCGGTATGCGCGGTGACGGTGCCGCCCGCCGATGGCGTGAAGGCGACCGGCCCGGACATCGGGGCGGGGGTGAACGGCAGGGGTACGAAATAGGAGTTGGTGGCGGTGTTGATGGGGAAAGGCGCGCGGTCGAAGGTCCAGGTGCCGCTGAAACGCCGCGCGGTGTCGGTCCCGGTACTGGCGGCGGCGTTGCTGCGGCGGCCGTCGACCAGATCGAATCCGAAGGTTCCCGGGCCGAGATAACTGTTGGCGTGCAAGGTTTCTCGCTCGACGTCGCCGTGGACGGTGACGCGCCAGCGGTCGATGTTGTAACCGGAACCGATGACGTGGTTGAAGCAGTACTGGGTGGTGGACGTCATTTCCAGTGCGTCCCCCGCGGGCCGGAAATGCCAGGTGCAGCCCTGATCGGTGTGGCCGAGGACCTCGTCCCCGCTGCCGCGAGTGAAGGTGATGGTGCCGATCTGCGGAATATCGGGCCGATATCCGAACAGGTCCATGGTGGCGACATTGATTCGCCCGACACGGTCCGGCTGATCGTAATTCCATGTGCCCAAATACTTTTCGACGGATCCGGTCGCATCGGCGGATACGCCCGGGCCCGCGTCGGCCGGCGCCGGGGCGCTCGCGAGGCCGGCCAGCGTCAGGGCGGCGATCGCGGTCAGTCGCTTGGAACTGCGGAACATGAGGTCTCCTCGGATGGTGCTCGGTGTTTTGCGGGTCGGCACTATGACGAGACGGTCGCCGGAAAAGTTACCGCGCCGGACCGGTAACTTTTCGCCGCGCCGTCTCGTCGTAACAGGTGTGGAGACTCATGGCGACCGGTTCACCGCATTGTGGGACGCGCATCGCGCCTACGTCGTGGACCTCGCGTTCCGGATGCTCGGTGACATCGCGGAGGCGGAAGATATCGCGCAGGAGGCGTTCCTGCGCCTCTCGCGCGCTCGCGCGGACGAGCTGGACAATGTCCGCGGTTGGCTGACCGTGGTGACCGGCCGTCTGTGCCTGGATACGATGGGCAGCGCCCGGGCCCGGCGCGAACAACCCGGCGACCCGAGATTGCTGACCTCGGCGATCTCGCCGGAGCTGGACCCGGCAGACCGGGTCACGCTGGACGACCGCGTTCAGTCGGCGCTGGCCATGGTGCTGCGGCGACTGAACCCGGCCGAACGGGTGGCGTTCATCCTGCACGATGCGTTCGCGCTGCCCTTCGAGGAGATCGCGGCGATCCTGGGCCGTCCCGTGGGTACGTGCAGGCAGTTGGCGCGGCGGGCGCGCAGGAAGATCGCCGGGGCGGCGGCGGATCCCGCGATGGGAACGGTTGATCGCGCGACCCTCGGAGCCGACCTCGGAATCGACGCGGTCGACCGGGACGCGGTATCGACGCACCGGGCCGTCCTGGACCGGTTCATCGCGGCCTGCTCCGGCGGCGACCTCGACGCCCTGCTGACCGTGCTGGCCCCGGACGCCTGGGGTTCGGCGACCTTCGTCGCGGGCGCGTTGCCGACCCCGCCGGACACCCACAGCGCGCCGGCCGTGGCGTCGAATCTGCTGCGCTACTTCGGATCCGGCGCGACGCTCGTGTCGCATCCGGCGCCCGCGACCGTGGGCGTGCTGGCGTACCACAACCGCATGCTCTACGGCATGCTCCTGCTCACGGTGCGCGACGACCGGGTGGCGGGCGTCGAGGCGATCGTCGACCCGACGATTCCCATGGCATGAGCCGGCCCGTACCAGCGCCCGCCGGTCGCTCTACGCACCCGATGCAAAGACTCTTTGCAAACTATCTTGGCATACCTTAGAGTAACGAGTCATGGCCGGTCAGCCTCCTCCACGGACGATCACCGACGTCACTGTTCTGCGGCTGCTCGCGCATCCGCTGCGCCGCCGGATCGAGGAACAGTTGCGCCGCGGGCCGGTGAACGCGACCTCGCTGGCGCTGGCGTTGGGCGAAAGCACCGGGCTCACCAGCTACCACCTGCGCCAGTTGGCCAAATACGGCTTCGTCGAAGAGGTTCCGGAACTGGCCAACGGCAAGGAACGGTGGTGGCGTGCGGTACCCGGCGACCGCCGCTATCCGGCCTATACCGAGCAGACCGACGAGATGCGTGCGGCCACCGCGGAAATGACCCGGCACAACCTTGCCGAGTTGGTCGAACTGTACGAAACCTACGAACGACAGGCTCCCGGCCTCGGCGCCTGGGCCGACGCATTCCTGTTCTCCCGAGCCACGATTCGAGTCGATCCGGCGCGACTGCGGGAGTTCTTCGAGGAGTACATCCAGCTCGTCCAACGCTACGGCACCTCCGACGACACCGGTGACGAGCGGAAGGCAGTACTGCTGCGCCTGTTCGGGTTTCCCGAAATCTGAATACCGAACCGAGAGACCACCCATGTACCTCAGTTGCTCGCGGTCGTACCGCCGGTTCGCCGTCGCATGCCTGCTCCTGTTGACCCTGTCGATCCCGCCGACCGGTCGGGCCACTGCCGCAACGGCTTTCGACTGCACCGGCTTCACCTGCACCGACGTCGGTTTCACCGGCGGCGACGGACTCATCCTGCACGGCACCGTGATCGGCCCGCCCACACCGCACGCCCAGACCCCCGGGATCGTCCTGGTAGGCGGCGCCGGCGCGGGACCGCGCACCGAATACCAGTCCGAGGCCCGCGCCTTCGCCGCGGCGGGCATCACGACGCTGGTCTACGACAAACGGACCACCGGCTACTCGTTCGCGCATCGCGACATCTCAATGCTCGCCGACGATGCCCTCGGCGCGGTCGAGACCCTCCGCCGCACGGCGGGGGTGCGCGCGGGTCAGGTCGGGCTGTGGGGATTCAGCGAGGGCGCCTGGGCCGCACCGCTGGCGGCATCTCGCAGTCGCGGCGTCGCATTCCTGGTCACGCTCGGCGCGTCCGGTTTCAGCCCGTTGCGCTCGCAAACCTGGAGCCTCGCCACGACTCTGCGCCACCGCGGAGTCACCGGGTCGCTCGCCGCGACGATCGCTGGTCCCACGGCGCGTCTGCTCGGTGAGACGGGCGCGTTTCCCGAGGCGGACTTCGATCCGCTACCTGCCCTGCGCGCCCTGCGCATTCCCGTACTCGCCCTGTGGGGACAGCACGACGTTCAGGTTCCACCCGCGGAAAGCGCTGCGGTACTGCGGAATACACTGACCGCCTCGCCCTCGGTCACCATCCGCTTCTTGCGCGGCGGCGCACACAACGGCCGCGCGACCACTGACGGATTCGACCGTCTCGGGGCCGCACCGTATTCGGGCGCGCCGCGCGGAGCGTTCGCGCCCGGCTATTTCGACACCATGACCGGCTGGGTGCGGCGGACAGCGGCCGGGAGCCCGCCGATTTCGTCCGCTGATGCCTCGCCACGGCAGACGACGGTCAGCGTCGGTCCCGGCCGCGGCCGGTGGACCTCTGCGTGGATGCAGCTGACTGTGCTGTCCGCGCTCATCCTCGGCTTCGCCGTATATCTGCTGTGGTCACCGACCGGTCGCCGTTTCCACGCCACCCGAACCTCGGTCCGGCTCGCGCGCACCCTGGCGTGTTCCGGCCTCATATCGGTACTCGCGACGGTCTTGTACGTGGTGTCGATCCTCGCCTTCGACGCGCGAACCGTCGGCCCGATCGTCGCGGCTCGGGCGCTGATCTGGCTGGGCCTACAGGTGCTGGCCCTGCTCACCACCGCACTGCTGGCCTGCACCGCGATCGCCACGGCCCGCGCCCATGCCGGCCCGCTTGTGCGGCACCGGATCGCGCCGGGTGTCCCGCTGCTCATCGGCTGCCTATGGCTCGCCTGGGCAACCACCTGGGGGGTGCTCCCCGTCTGAAAGCCGCTGTTCCGTGGATCAGCGGCGCCGACCCCGCCCGAGGCGACAGTCGACACCATCGGCGATGGTAATGACGCTGCGGCGCTTGCGGATCGGGCACGATAGGCTCGACTGGATCCGTTCCCGTCGAACGCGACGTGTCGGACGGTTGTGGGTAGGAGGTTCGCACGGCGGTATGGGCGCGAAAACATGTCTGCTGGCATTCGCCGAGGACACCCCTCGCTCGGCCCTGGCGGGCTCGCCGCGCGCCGGGCGAGACGAAACCGAGGCATTGGTCCGCCGGGCTCATCCGGGGTACACGGTGGTTCCGGTCGACGGCGGCGACCTGGAGGATTGCCTCTATCCGCCGGACGACATAACCTATGCGGCCGCCTTCCCCGGGGTCGATCTGCTGTGCGATCGCCGGCTCGTCTTCGACCCTCCCTCAGAACTGCCCGAACACCTGCGTCAACTCGGGGCCGGTCGCCGAACGACCATGCACGCGATGCATTCGGTCTCCGATCAGCTGGCCTTCGCCGTCTGGGAGAACGGCACACCGGCCCGTTCATTGAGCGTCTCGCCCGGCGGTGGGATACGCGAGAACATCGGCACCCCATACGATTTCGAGGTGCCCTATTGGGCCGGACAGAATCGCGTCGACAGGCACGCCGGCCCGGGTGACAAGCCGTATCCTTTGCCGTTTCATCCTCTGGAACTGGGAGAGGATGCCCTGCGGGAGCTGTTCGGATTCGTCCTGGAAGGCCGTCGCGACCTCAACCTCATAGACCCGGACGCCATCCGCGTGCACGGCTTCCGGGTTACCGATCCGACCGGAGCGGAACAAGCCGCCCGCGACGCCGCCAGGGCCGCAACGCCACTCGGTAACCGGCGGACTTTCCGTATCGGACCTGACGGCACGTGGTACGAGACCGAACGTTGAGAACCTCCGCCGCGCCGCGCCTCGCCCCGGTGCCGGATTCGACGCCGAGGCGAACCGATTTTCCCGCCCTGGTGAGGATTCGGTGATTCGTCGATCGGTTTGTTCAGTAATTCAACATGTTTCGCTTCCGTGCGGCCGGGCCGACGCCTTCTCCGGTCTACCCGACTGGCAGCATTTCGCGCGTGAGCGAAACTTCGTCACCCGTTCGGCTCGACCGGTATCGAGGCGGGCAGCGGGCGCAGGTGTGGCATGAATTACGCCAACTGGGCAGCGGGATCCGTGCCCGCGATCACGCCGAGGAGGCGCAGCTGGTCTGCGACGAGAAGGCCTTGCGGGCGTAGAGGTCCGCTCCCGGTCGAGCCGGACGGGTGGGCAATCGTTCGTCATGGGATGGTGGTTCCGGACGTCGCATTCGGGTTCTCGTGCCCGACAAGCGGTTTCGTGTCGATGGCGTCACCGGTCGACAGGACCGTCAGGTGCCTGCCGGGTCGCCGGGATCGAGTATGCGCAGAACCCACCGGTCCTTGCTGCGGGTCTTGGCCTGATAGAGTTCGCGATCGGCCGCCTCGAGCAGGGTGGTGGCGTCGGTGTTCGACGCGGTCGCGATGATCGCCCCGATACTGGCCGACACCCACACCGTGCGCCCATCGGCCGCGATCGGGCAGGCCAGCGCAGAGAACATCCGGTCGACAACGGCAACCACCCGCGAGTCGTCGACCGGCGGCGCGAGCAGGGCAACGAATTCGTCGCCTCCGATGCGGGCGAGTGTGCAGTCCTCGCCGGCCAACTCCTCGTGCAGGAGGTTGGCGACCGCACACAGGACCTGATCACCGATCCCGTGCCCGTAACGGTCGTTGATCTGTTTGAACCGGTCCAGATCGACGAAACACAATCCTACTTGGTCATCACCGCCGGCCTCGTCGCTCAGCCTCTCGATCCGCTCGAGCAGATACCGCCGGTTGGGCACCCCGGTGAGCGCGTCGTACCGCGCCTGCCGGTGCAGTTCCTCGTCCAGGCGGCGCCGCTCGGTGACATCCTCCCCGACAGCCAGAAGGTAGTCCGGGAGCCCGCCCGCACCCTGCACATAAGAGATCGTGAACGCCGCCCACCCGATGCTGCCGTCGGCCCGCACCAACCGACGCTCGAGCTTCACCGTGCCCTCGCGTGCGCGAACCAGGCAATCGAATACCACCGTGTCGATCTCGTCCTGGTCGCCGGGGTGGGCGAAGCGATAGATCGAGATCCCCCGCAACTGCTCGACCGGAACACCGATCATCTCGGCCAAACTCCGGTTGGCGTACATCAGAGTGCCATCGGTGTCGGCAATCGCCATCGCCATCGCCGCGTTGTCGAACACGCACCGAAAAACCTCGTCCCGCAGGACGAACGCTTGTTGCTCGGCCCGGCGGTGCTCGCGCCCCGTGTGGTGGTGCACCTGGCGACGCACTTCCTCTGTCACAGCACTCGAGCCTTCCATCTCCGATGGAGCGGGTTCACCGAAACGCTGGTGAACAGCTCCACGATCCACCCGAGCCTGCTCACCTGCGGGACGACAACCCTGCTCCGACATATCCGAAACCCTGGTGATTCATTCTGCCGCAGCACTTTTCGGGCCGCCGACCACCGAGCGAAGTCGCTGGTCGATCGACGTGGGCTCCGGATCACCGGTGCGGGACGCACATCGGGACGCGGGCGTCGTGAGCCGAGTGTTGCCCCAGACACGCGATGTCCGAACCGATTTCATACCCCCGTGCATATGCCTTATGTCCGGGGATCATCGGTCCGGGTCGGTCCGCAGTGGATGAAACACCGTGTGGGGCAGCGCCGTATCGATCATGGCGTGAGCATAGGCATGCGACCGGCGCGCTCGGCACGGAATCGGCCGCATCGGACGTGCTCCACGGAGCTGCCGAACCCCCTGTCCCGGATCTTCGACGCACGGTGGCCGAATCGCGTCGGTATCGGGCCGTACCAGGTCCACGAACAGCAGCCGGCGGCTATCACGCGGATCCGCAGTTCAACGGCATTCCGGCGCCCGGAACCCATTGGAGTCATGTGATCGGCGTTCGCAATCGGGCGAATCGGCCGGACGTACGGAACGCCGACTGGACATCACGCAATCACCGGGGTTTCCGGCGCCCGGCCCCACGGCTCATGCGCGGGCTACCGCGGCTGCGCGGAATGGTCCGGCTGAGCGGCAATCGGTTCCAACGCGCTCTGCCGGTCGGCCCAGGTGAATTCGACCTCGACCTTCCAGCCGGTGTCGTCCTTGCTACGTTCGATCTCCAGCTCCCGCATCACGCGCTGGGGCACGCTGACCGCGCCGCCCATGCCCGCATAGCCCAGCTCCCCACCAGCGTCCAGGTCGCAGGCCAGGCGGCGCAGTTCGGCAGCCAGCTCGGCCCGGGTCAACGTGCGATGATCCTGGTAGGCCTTCCGATGGTTCGACATACTCTTCAGCACACTCCCGGAGCCGCGGTCGCGACCAGGGCCGAACTACCCGCGGCCCGTGCACCGAAAGGCCTTCCGGCACCTCGCGACGGTGTAGTCGCCGCCTTGGCCGGACTGAAAGCTGGAAATACAGTTCAGCGGAAGTGAGAGCGATGAAATGAAAATGCGCACGCATGGCCGCCCGATTTCCGCTCGATTTCCGGCGGGTAATCGGCTTGTCCGGCCCCGGCCCGCAGGTATGCACCGCCCATATCCGTCAACCACCAGGTGCTGAAATCGGAAGTTATCGCAACGACAATACCGACTGCGATTTCCGGGTCGTCGGCCGCGATGTCAGGCATCGAACACCGCACCGCCGTCACGGGGGTCTCGGACAATGCCATCGCTGGGCGATCGAAACGCGCTAGGTTCGCCACAATCGTGCCGGCGGCGACAGCGATTCCGGCGATGGCGATGGTTCCCGCCACGGTCGCGCCGGGCATCGGGCAGATCGACCGGGCCGACGCGAACCACGCCGGTAGTCACCGATACGGGTGCGGCAACACCCGGCCGAGCGCAGGCACGCGGTCAGCCCAGCGGCCGAAAACGCGATTGCCGTCAGCTGAGCCCGGTTCGCTCGCAGTTGCGAGTCGACCCGCCGGATCGCAGATCCGCAATGCTCACCGCGGACTCGGACGCGCCGGCTGCCAACCGACTACCGGTCGCGCCCGGACTCATCGATGGACCGTTGGGCCACAATGGATCTCGAACCCGAGACCTCTTCCCGTCTCGCCAGATTGCCGCAACTCTCAGGCCCAGGAGCAGGCACGACAGTCCGGCCTACCAGCTCACGATCCGCAGCGGCGGCCACGGCTCCCCACGCCGCCGCACCACCAATACCCCGTACCCGATCGCGGCGACAGCGATGAGCGCGTCGGCGACCGGTGCGAACGGCCGGGCCGGACCATCTCCGCGACAGCTACCGCGTGAGCCGTTCGCGTTGCGGGATCACGGTGTACTTGGGGTTTTCGGCGGAGGCGACACCGGCGTGGAAGATGCCGAACCGGGTGCACGCCGAACCTGCCAGCGCGGCCGCGCCGCCGATGATCGCGGCGGTCCTCGAACCTCTGCCGCACACTCCCCCGACCAGCAGGCCGAAAACCGATAATGCCCTGGCGGCGTTCATCAATCGTCCGGCGGATCCCTGGTGCAGCGGTTCGGCAGACAATCCCATCCGGTGATTCATCACCTCGACAGCAGCCAATTCCGTTGCCGCACCGAGGATCAGAGCGCGGCGGGCGGGACCCGCCTCGTTCGTGGGCGAAGCGAGAATCGCCAGTCCGCCAGCGGCTGTGGCAGCCGAACCGACGAAGACGAACGGCATCTCGCGGTATCCGTCGTGCCAGGCCGGGACCGCGGTGTCCGAGATCAGGGCCGCGGTGTAGGAGGCGACGGCCGGGCCGGTGAATCCGGCTCCGATGGTCGCCGCCCTGCCGATGCGCGGAAACCACCCGGTGACATCGGTGACCGCGGCGGCACCGGCCAGCGGGCCGTAGGTGGTCAGAATCCAGGAACCGACGCTCATCGGCGAACTCGGCTTGAACACCCGCAGCATCCGGACGAATCGTTCCGGCCGGCCCAGATCGTGGACCAGCGCCACCAGCGAGGCGAGGATCGCGACCAGCCCGCTGACCTTGGTGACGCTGGCCATCCTCCGGCGACCGGTCAGCTCCGCGCCCATCGCCAGCACCGACGATCCGCCCGCCAACCCACCGAGGAACAGGTAACCGGCGATATCGCGGGCCTCCCACGTCGGCTTGTTGAGGATGGGTTTGCCGTAGTAGGACTCGAAGTGCGCGTCGGGCACCATCTTCTTCTCGCCGCGCCCGCGCCCCCGCCGGCGGCGCGGCGACCGATCCACGTCTCCCGTGACGGCCGCCCGATCAGGTGGCGCGACAGGATCTTCCGGTATGCCGGTCCGCTTCTCGTGCTCGCTCATCGTCGCCCTTTCAGGAACGTCGCCGACAGGCCGGCGAGCATGCCCAACGCCGCGATGCCGACATTGCGCCACATGGCCGGTAGGTCACGGGTGGTGACGATCGGGTCCGGCGGCAGGCCGTACACCTCCGGTTTGTCGAGCAGCAGGAAGAACGCCCCCGTACCGCCCACCCCGTCATCGGGGTTTTCGCCGTACAGCCGGGCATCCGTCACGCCGGCGTCGTGGAGCTGCTGGACGCGCTCTTCGGCGCGCTCGCGCAGCTGCGACAGTTCGCCGAACTGGATGGAATCGGTGGGACATGTTTTGGCACAGGCGGGTTCCATGCCGTCGCCGAGCCGGTCGTAACACAGCGTGCACTTCCATACCCGGCCATCGTCCTCACGCTGGTCGATGACACCGTACGGGCAGGCCGGCACGCAGTATCCGCACCCGTTGCAGATGTCCTCCTGCACCACGACCGTGCCGAACTCGGTGCGAAACAGCGCACCGGTCGGGCAGACATCCAGGCATGCGGCGTGCGTGCAGTGTTTGCACACATCCGACGACATCAGCCAGCGGAACTCGCCACGCTGCCCGTCACCGTCCCCCGGTTTCGCCGAACTCGGCATGCCGAGATCAACCACCTCGGCGGTGTTCGCCTGTGCCGCAATCGGTTTGCGCTGTTCGACGAAGGCGACGTGGCGCCAGGTGTCCGCGCCCAGCCCGCCGGTGTTGTCGTAGGACATGCCGGTGAAGTTCAGGCCGTCGTCGGGAACATGGTTCCACTCCTTGCACGCCACCTCACAGGCCTTGCAGCCGATGCACACCGTGGTATCGGTGAAGAATCCCATCCGCGGCTGCTGTTGCGGGTAGCCACCGCCGTGCGGCGGGTGGTCGTCGGCGGTCAGGTCTCGTTCGAGGTCCATGCTCACACTCCCGTGCCGGTCTTGTCGGTGACTCCTGCTCGCCGCTGATAGTCGGCGACCATCGCGGTGGCCTCGGCGCCACGCGGCCGACGTCCGGGCCGGATGTCGACGGTGAACGCCTTGACCTCCTGGATGTGCGAATTCGGGTCCAGCACAACCGAAGACAGTTCGTTGGCGGCATCCCCGGTACTGAGTCCGTTGGGTCCCCAGTGGTACGGCAGGCCGATCTGGTGCACTGTGCGGCCGGCCATGGTCAGCGGCGTCATCCGATCGGTGACCAGCACCCGGGCCTCGATCACCGCGCGCGGGCTGACGATCGTCGCCCACTCGCCGTTGACCAGGCCGCGTTCGCCGGCGAGTTCCGGTGAGACCTCGCAGAACATTTCCGGCTGCAACTCCGACAGATACGGCGTCCAGCGCGACATGCCGCCCGCGGTGAACTGTTCGGTGAGCCGGTAGGTGGTCGCCACGTAGGGATAGACCCGGGCACCCGCATCGCCGGCATCGGGCGCGTAGCGATTGTGCCGATGGGGGAACATCATTCGGGACGGACTGCGCTGCTGACCGTAGAGTTCGTTGCGTACCGGTGTGTCCTGCGGCTCGTAGTGGGCCGGCAGCGGGCCGTCGGCGAGGCCGGCCGGGACGTACAGCCACCCCTTGCCGTCGGCCTGCATGATGAACGGGTCGATGCCCGACAACGCGTCCACCCCCGCGGCGTCGTCGCCGGGCCGGTAGTCCGGCGGCTTGGTCGCCTGGAAATCCGGCACATCCAGGCCCGTCCACTTCTGCTGGTCGGCGTCCCACCACACGAGCTTCTTGCGTTCACTCCACGGGGATCCGTCGGGTGCGGCCGAGCAACGGTTGTACATGATTCGCCGGTTGTCGGGCCACGCCCAGGCCCACTCGAGCGCGACCCAGTCCTGCTCGGTCTGCGGTGTGCGGCGTGCCGCCTGGTTCACGCCGTCCTTGCGGACTCCGCAGTAGATCCAGCATCCGCACGTGGTCGAGCCGTCGTTGCGCAACTGCGTGTAGCTGTGCAAGGGGTTGCCCTGTCCGTCGAAGCCGTTGATCTCGGCCAGCACGGCGTCGGCGTCGGGGTCGGCGGTATCGCCCGATGTGGGGTAGTCCCAGGTGAGATCGAGGATCGGACGGTCTCTCGGGTCGATGGAACCGGCCAGCTTCTCGCGGATGATGCGCCCGAGGTGATAGGTGAACCACAGGTCGCTGCGGGCGTCGCCGCCGGGTTCGACGGCCTGGTCGTGCCACTGCAGCAGGCGGTTGGTGTTGGTGAAACTGCCCGACTTCTCGGTATGCGCGGCGGCGGGAAAGAAGAACACCTCGGTGCCGTTGTCTTCCGGACGGATCTCACCGGTCTCGACCTCGGGGCCGTCCTGCCACCAGGTCGCGCTCTCGATCAGCGAAAAGTCGCGCACCACAAGCCAATCCAGATTCGACATGCCCAGCCGCTGCAATTTTGCGTTCGCCGAGCCGACGGCGGGGTTCTCCCCCAGCAGGAAATAGCCCTTGCACCGGCCTTCCAGTTGCTCGAAGACGGTGTCGTAGGTGCTGTGCGAGCCGGTGAGCCGGGGCAGATAGTCGAAGCAGAACTCGTTGTCCGGCGTGGCCGCGTCACCCCACCACGCCTTGAGCAAGCTGACCAGATAGTCGTCCATATTCGCCCAGAAGCCGACGCGGGCGGCATGGGAGTCGATGAAATCGGCGCGGCTCTGCCGCGGCATCGCGTACGGCATCGGAATGTAGCCGGGCAGCAGGTTGAACAGCGTCGGGATATCGCTGGAGCCTTGGATGCTGGCATGCCCGCGCAGGGCCTGGATACCGCCTCCGGGCCTTCCCATATTGCCCAGCAGCATCTGCAGCACGCAGGCGGCGCGGATGAACTGACTACCCGTGCTGTGCTGGGTCCAGCCGACGGCGTAGACGAATTCGCTGGTGCGCTCGGGGCCCGAGTTCTCGGTCAAGTGCCGGCAGACCTCGAAGAAGGTCTCCGGCGGGATGCCACAGATGCGGTGCACCATTTCGGGTGTGTAGCGGGCGTAGTGGCGTTTGAGGATCTGGAAGACGCAGCGGGGATGCTGCAACGTCTCGTCGCGGACGAACTCGCCCTCGAGCGCCGCGCCGCCCATGCCGTGCTGCTCGGGACGTCCAGCGGAACGCACGTCGTCTTCCTTGCCGGGCTCACCCGATCCGCGACCACGCTGCCCCGACGCCGAGGCCACGTCGACGCCTTCGTATTGCCACTCCGCGCTCTTGTAGTGCCGGGCCTCGGGTTCGAAACCGGAGAACAGGCCGTCGAGGTCTTCGGTGTCCTCGAACTCCTCGTCGACGATCGTCGCCGCGTTGGTGTAGTTGACGACGAATTCCCGGAAGTACTTGTCCTGGGAGAGAACATGATTGATGATCCCGCCCAGAAACGCGACATCGGTGCCCGCGCGGATCGGGACGTGCAGATCCGCCAGCGCGCTGGTGCGCGTGAACCGGGGATCGACGTGGATGACCACCGCGCCGCGCGCCTTGCCTTCCATCACCCACTGGAAGCCGACCGGATGGCACTCGGCGAAATTGGATCCCTCGATGATGATGCAGTCGGCGTGCTGCAGGTCCTGCAGGAAGGTCGTGGCCCCACCGCGACCGAAGGAGGTGCCCAGGCCGACGACGGTCGAGCTGTGGCAGACGCGGGCCTGATTCTCGATCTGCACGACGCCGAGCGCGGTGAACAGCTTCTTGATCAGATAGTTCTCTTCGTTGTCGAGGGTGGCGCCGCCCAGACTCGCGATACCCATGGTGCGGGCGGTGCGATGGCCGTCGACCTCGTCCTGCCAATTCTCGCGCCGAGTGGCGATCACCCGATCCGCCACCATATCCATGGCCCGCTCGAGGCTGATCGGTTCCCAGTCGGTGGCGTGCGGCGGCCGATAGAGGACCTGATGCCGCCGGGCCTCCCCGGTCGTCAACTGCAGGCTGGCAGCACCTTTCGGGCACAGTCGCCCACGGCTGACCGGTGAGTCCGGATTGCCTTCGATCTGAACGACCTTCTCGTCTTTGACATAGACCCGCTGCGAACACCCCACGCCGCAGTACGGGCACACCGATGTGACGACACGGTCGGCGTCGGTCGTTCTGGCCCGCAGCGATCGGCTGTGCCCGGACTGCGCGGCGGCCGCTTTGCCGAGGGGATCGTCGCCGGTCAGTTGCCGGTAGACCGGCCACTCCGTGATCCACTGACGTATACCCACCCGCGGCTCCTCGGCTCGGTCGTCGAAGTCTCCGCCGTGCTACCCGCGACGTCGGGACTCAAACGCGCGCACCGGCGACGAGCACGCCGCCGTGGCGTGGTAGTGACGGCCACACCGAATTCGCCGCACACACTCCGATCACCATGGAACCGAGCTACGCCTGTACCTCACGGACGAACTTGCCCGATGACCACCGCGTACACCGGCCACCGTGGCAAATGTCCGAGGTTCCGACTCACATCTCTGCCAGCGGTTCGTGGTCGGGCTGATCGACGCCGGCGCACCACCTGCCGCCGCTACGAGGCGGCGGCAAGCCCGTCGTCGACGATGAACACGCCGGCGCATTGCGGATGCTGGACGAGCGGCGAAACAATCAGTCCGCCAGGCGGACTCGCACCGTCAACCAGCTCGATCCGCTGCTGCGTACCGGTGATGCTCCGACCGGCCTGGCCGCGAACACCGCTGCGGCGGTGCTGCGCGGATTTCGTGCGCAGCCGCTGTCCGGTCGGGTCCATGTCAGCATGTGCGGGCACCCGACCGGAGCCGCGGGGCTGTTCAACTGGTCTGAGTGCCCGACCAGCCGAAGCTGAAGCTGTGCCCCTTCGAACTGCAACTGACGGCGCCGCGGCCGCCACCGGAACACGTCGCTCCGGCATAGCTGATGGTGCTGCCGTACCCGTCCCCCTCCGGCAACGCCAGGCTGCCCGCTCGCCCGTGCTGCCCGACCAGCCCGAAGGTGGGATGCGCGGGCAGGAAGGGCAGGTCGATCGACAGGTCGGTGACCGGAATGACGTTGTACCACTTGGCCATACCGGCCGGAATGTCACAGCCCACGTCACCGTTGGACTGAATCGAGCAGTTCGCGCCATCGGCACTGAAGTACGCGGTAGTGCCGACCAGATACGGTGTCACGTCGACACCGGGTGACGCGGCATCCGCGACGGCGGTACCTGCCATCGAGACCGCGAGCGTGGCGACCGCCACACCGACGAATGTGCGTGCTTTCATGAAGCCTCCCGAGAGTTCACCAGCCCCGTAGCGCCAGATGTGCCGAAGTATCTTGTTGCACAGGCAATGTCGTACGCCCGGGCCAAGTCGTTACCGATCGGAAGGAACCGAGACGGTCCGATCGGCACGCCAGGCGAAGCGGCCGACGTCGTAGCATTGAGCTGGCCGCCCCACGGCGGGGCCACCCGATCGAGCGACGGAGGCGAAGTATGACCGACGAGGAAATCGTCGTCGCGTTCGCCCTGACCAGGCTGGACAATGCGAACAGCGACCTCGACCTGGAAGACGTCGCCGCCCTCATGGTGCGTCGCCTGCCCCCGACCAGATGCTCGACCTCGCCGCCCGCAACCTCGCCGAACGAAACGAGCTGCGCGGAGCGCTGTTCGAGTCCGCGGTCGAGCACGTGCTCAGAACCGTGTTGACCGCCCGAGGGCACTGAGCGATGCGACGTATCCGTCGCGAACTCGGCCATCTGGAAACTGCTCCACGAAAGAGCTTGCCGCCGAAAGGTTTCCCTTGACGGTGACGCCGGTCGATACCGAAAACGGCATTCACGGCCGGCTTCTCGGGGGCGTACGGATTTCGAGGCCGCCCGCACCCGCGGTGTAGCCGGCATCGAACGCACGAGTTCGTGGGCCGTCGGCGAATATTCGGGCGGAACTCGACCGTCAACACGGGTTTCGGCCTGTCGCTGTCGAGGGATACGCCCGTCGCGGTCGCCGCGCCGGGCTCGCGGGGCGCGCCCAGACGCGACCGTCACCGCATAGTGACGACCCCGGCCTGTCACCAACATGGTGACCCGTAAAACAGCCCGAACATGGTGTGCCGTAAAACAGCCCGGCGGAGTGGGGCGCGGCCCGGCTCGCACAGACGGGAAGCGCCGATCAGCCGCCGACGCCGCCGTGATCGGTCCAGGCGACAGCGCGCAACGGAAACGAGCCCATCCCGCGCACCGGTGTCGGCAGTGCGACCAGTCTGGCACCGGTGTCGGGAACCGCGTCCAGGTTCGTCATCTGCTCGATGATCGGAATTCCCGCACCAAGCAGCGCGTGGTGGCACGGCCGCGTCGGCAGTGCCGTGTCGTCGATGTCGAGCGAGTCGATTCCGACCAACGCGACATTCGCGGCGGCCAACGCATCCGCGACCTCGCCGATCAGGAAAGGATGGGCCGGACTCCGGTACGTCGGCGTGCCCCACCGGACCGACCATCCGGTGTGCACGAGCACCGCCTTGCCCCACAACCGCGCGGGATCCCCGAGCACATCCGGACCGACCGCGCGGATCCCCAGCGCGCGGATCATCACGATCGCCACGTTGAGCAGCCGTTCCAGCGGCAACTCGGCGATATCCGCGCCGTCGGCGCGGAATTGAAAAGGCGCTTCGATATACGTGCCGGTATTGCCGACCATATTCACGCGTGCGATGTCGTGGGTCATCCCGTTCAGCCGCTCGGGTGAAAGCTCCCTGGTGATCCGCGGGTCCGGCAGGCCGGCACAGGTGATCACGCCCTCCGAAATCGGATGCGACAGCTCCACGACAACCCTGCTCATACCAGGGACCGTACCGGTCGATCCCACTGTGCGCGGACGAGTGAGAACCGGAATCATGAGCGACATGCCGTATTCGATTGCTGATCAGTAGCTGTGGCATATCATTGTTCGATGGCCCAATGCGAAGTTTGCGGCAACGAGTACAAGATGGCATTCACGGTCGAGGCGCAGGGCGCCCGGCACGTATTCGACTGCTTCGAATGCGCTATCCACCGGCTGGCACCCATCTGCGAGCACTGTCAGTGCCGGATCATCGGCCACGGTGTGGAGGCAGGCGGGCGCTTCTTCTGCTGCGCGCACTGCGCGTTGTCCGAAGGCGCCAAGGGACTGGTCGACCACATTTGACCCGCGTCCCGTCCGTGATCCGGCGGACGGGAGAAGACCGGCGAGAACTCCGCTTCGCGCTACGCGCAGCCTTGCAGGGTCGCGTTCGTCAGTTCGGTGACCACGTCGCGAACGTCTCGATGCGCACGAAAGGCGTTGATCTGGCGGCGTGCGCCATTACCGCGGGCAAGTACCGTCGCGATGGTGTCGGTGACGAACGCGTCGTCACCCAGCTCCTTCAAGGCGAATCCCAGTGCATCCACAAGCTGGTCGAGTAGTTCGCGAACAGCCGTTACGTGACCGTTCACCGGGTCCATGCCGTCGCCGTCGATGCCGGTGCGTGCGGCCTTCCAATACGCGGCGAGCAGCGTCTCCACCGGGACCGGCGGCGCTGTGCGCCGCTCGGCCAAGGACATTCGCGCTGTCACCACCGCAGCCCGCACCAGAGCCGCGAGCAGCGCGGTCTCCTCGACTGTGGCGGGTATGTCGCTGACGCGGATCTCGACCGTGGGGAAGGCCAGCGACGGGCGGACATCCCAATACACCATCGTCTCGTCGAGAATGCAGCCGCTGGCCATCATCATGGCTACCGTGGCGTCGTATTGATCGGCCGAGGTGAAATAGGGTGGCGGTCCGGCGCTCGGCCAACGCCGCCACAGAATGTTGCGCCAACTCGCGAAGCCGGTTTCGGTACTGCGGTAGATCGCCGAATTCGCGGTCAGCGCCAGGAACAGCGGCAACCACGGGCGCAGGAAATTGCTGACCTGGATCGCGATTTCTCGATCCGGAACTCCGACGTGGACGTGACAGCCGCACAACCCCTGTTCATGTGCGAGCATGCCGAAACCCTCGGCGATCCGCTGAAACCGTGGCGTACGGGTGACCGGAAATCTGAGTGGCACCGTTGGCGGAATCGCCACTGCCAGCAGGCGGGCGCCGTTCTCTTCAGCGCACTCGGCGACGTCTCGACGCAACTCACGCAATTCCTGGAGCAAGCCCGCCGTTGTGCAGTGCACGCCGGTGTTCGTCTCGACCTGGCATTGGGTCAGCTCCAGTTTCAGGTGGATACCGGCTGCCGCCGCCATCCGTGCCACCTCGGTGTTTTTCGCGACAGGTGCACCGGTTTGCGGATCTGCCAGGAGAAACTCTTCCTCAACGCCGACGGTCACGGAGGCGACGTCCATAGCCACGAGATTACTCGCCGATGTCGCGGTTCCCGGATGTGTCAGCCGACGTTGACGCTCCAGCGGGCGAATCCGCCGGCTTATCGGTAACCCGGCTCGCGAAGCTGTTCTCGGCATCCTGCGTAACGAGCGCATTCCACGGCGTATGTTGGCAGCATGTGCCGCCTGTTCGGCCTACACGCCGGGCGTTCCGTGGTGACGGCGACGTTCTGGTTGCTGGACGCGCGCGACAACCTGTCCGCGCAGAGCACCCGCAATCCCGATGGCACGGGCTTGGGTGTGTTCACCGGCGACGGCTCGGCCGTGGTGAGCAAGCAACCGATCGCGGCGTGGCAGGACAGCGCATTCGCCTTCGAAGCTCACGAAATGACGGGGACGACGTTCGTGGCTCATGTCCGGTACGCGTCCACCGGTGCTCTCGAGGTGCGCAACACGCACCCTTTCCTGCAGGACGACCGGATCTTCGCGCACAACGGCATGGTCGGCGGACTGGACGTACTCGATGCACGGCTCGCACAACTGCGCGCCACCGACCTGGTGCTGGGGCAGACCGACAGCGAGCGCGTATTCGCCCTGATCACCGCCTCGATCCGGGCAGCGGAGGGAGATGTCGAAGCGGGTCTGCTCGACGCCATGCGGTGGCTGGCGCGAAACGTGGAGATCTACGCGGTCAACCTGTTGTTGAGCACGGCGACGGACGTGTGGGCGCTGCGCTATCCCGAGCCTCACGAGCTCTACGTACTCGACCGGCGCGATCTACCCGAACAGGCCGACTTCGAGCTGAAAACCTCCCGTATTCACGCGCGGTCCGAGCACCTCGAGACACAGCCTTCCGTCGTGTTCGCCAGTGAGCCGATGAACGACGACCCAGCCTGGCGGCTTCTCGCCCCCGGCACATTGGTGCACGTCGATGCCAACCTGACGATCACCGAACGCACAGCGCTGCCCGATCCGCCGCGACACCAGCTCACACGTGCGGACCTCGGCCCCACCGCCGCGGCCTCACAGCATCCGGCATCGGCTCGGTAACCGGCCCAGTGCCTGCGAGACAACGCCGCGCAACCGGCACCTCGCGATGAATCAGCCTGCGGCTGAATCGATCTCGTTGGAGACGAACATAGCCGTGGTCCGCCGCGCGCAACCAGTTGTTCGGCGAGCCGGGTACCGCAGACAGAGCTGCCGGACTGCCGGTGACCGGTTCACCGCCCGCCTGGTTCCGGCCCCGGGGGCGGCCAGTGATCGGTCCCGCATGGCTCGCGCCGCACGAGACTTGTACTCGGCGAAGGTCCCGGCCCGGCCATGGCTTTGGGCCTTGCGCCGATCGGCCGCCGGCCCTGTAGCGACATCCGCACAGAGCGGATATTGGAGTGATGGAAATCACATCGGCGCCCGCTTCACGCGGGCCCGGTGTGGCCGGCCCGGTTCGGGTATCCGGGACCGCTGCCGGTCACAGCGTCGTGTTCCTGCACGGTTGGGGTCTGGCGGGGCGCACCTACCGGACGGGGCTGGGGCGGCTCGAACGCCGCGGGATCCGGGTTCATGCGCCGACCATGCCAGGTTTCGGTGGCAGCGCCGGGCTACCGGCGGGCCAGGACAGTCTGCGCGGATACGGCTCGTGGGTGAGCGAGTATCTCAGGTCGCTCGACACCGGTCCTGTCGTGCTGATCGGGCATTCGTTCGGCGGCAGTGTGGCCGCCGTGGCCGCGCACCAATCACCGGGGCTGGTTTCGCGGCTGATGCTGATCAACGCGGTCGGCGGGCCGGTGTGGCGCACCGGCCCGAGCGGTTCCGTTGTTCCGATGGCCGATCGGCCGCTGTGGGATTGGATCGCTCACCTTTATCTGGACCTGCTCCCGGTCCGCCAATCGCCGCGTGTGCTGCCCGCGATCGCGCGAGAGGTGATCCCCGCGGCGGTGGCCAATCCGGTGGCGCTGTGGCGGACCGGCCGCCTGGCCCGCACCGCGGATCTGGTGCGAGAACTCGGCGAAGTGAGCGAGCGCGGCATACCGGTCACGGTCGTGTCGAGCCGCGGCGATGCGGTCGTCCCCGCCGCCGCCAGCGCGGCGCTGTGCGCCGCCCACGACGCCATCCGCGTGATCACGGTCGGCGGCGGCCACAGCTGGCTGCTGTCCGACCCCGACCGGTTCGCTCGTGTGGTGTGCCAGGCCATGAACTATTCGCCGACAGGGTGCGGCGTTCCGTCTCAGGCGTCGGTCCAGGCCCGGTCGGTTCCACGTCCACGCACGAGCGTGGGCCCCGAGATCCGAACTCCGGCGCGCCGCTCTCCGAGGTCCGGGACGAACGGCAGTCCGCTCGATCGCGAAGCGAGCATCGGATGAGACGAATCTTCCGACGCGAGCACGGACATCCAGCGGGCCTCGCAGGTGGTGGCAGTAGTGCTGAGCGTGTCCCCCACAGGCCTATGCGGTCACTTCGCCCGCCGGGGAACTGCCCGAGGCGGGACGCGGGCGGACGCCGGCGTGCATCACCGCTTCCCACCAGGAACTCAACGGACTGGGGTCGGGCCAGATGACCTGATTACGGGAATCATCGACGTCCTGGTGCTCGGGTCTGTTCTGGACCATGGCGCGCTCCTGTCGTAGCCTCGGCAGACCGGCGCCGATCACGACCCGGACGTCCATCTCACAGTCTCATCGCAGCGTCCCTCGCCGGACAGAGCCGCACGACTCGCACGGCTCAGGACTTTCGTCTCCGGCATCGGCCGTGCGGGTCCGGCAGCAACAGATACTTCACCTGCACCCTGATCGCTGCCCGACGACCCGCCGCCCGGGGACTTTCGTAAGCCTACTTGGTCTTCGGGACGCCGGTCTGTCACCGAGAGCGCATCTTTCCGGCCGGCCCCGGCCAACTGCTGGTCGGCTTCGATCAGCGGGAAACGCATCACTCCGCGGCGAGCCATCGTCGCGGCGGCCGCGCTGAGCGGGCCTTCCCGAAGGGCCCACTCGAGCCTCTATGAACGCGGACAGTGCTCGAGCGCTCGGTCACCTCATGCGGGCCGTTGGGGTTGCCGTCGAAGCCGACCAGCACCCGCGGTCCGCAGGACGCGGACTCGCTGCCCGTGGGACTGCAGTTGCCCGGGTCGATACGTTGGCCCGGACCTCTTGTCTCCGTTCATGTTTCGCCGGGCCGGCCGGCAGGTCCGCTCATCGGCGAGATCGAGCAGCACCCCGGCCGGGCGGCCTGCCGAGAATCGGGGCAGCACTGACACATTCGAGGCGGGGCGCAGTACTTCATCCCGATTCCTCTGGGCGCGGCGCTGTTCCAGCTACCAGGCGGTGTGGGTGTTCACGGGTGTCACCGCTGTGCTGTTCGGGCCGGTGCCGGGCTGAGCACCCGTCGGTTCCTTTGACAATCGGCTTCGGGCCACTTAAGTTCCACCCTGCAACGTGCCGTACGTCACTGTCAGTGCTGCAGGGGGGCAAGGGATGCCACCACCGGGAACGACGCGCAGATCCCTGCTGCACGCGGCGGGTATCGGCGCGGCAGCGCTCACCGCGGCGGCATGTACCGGCTTCGCGACCACCGGCGGCGGCGCAATGATCATGCTGTCCACCCAGTTTCGGCCCGTGGACGAGGCCGAACGCTTCCGGGCCCTGCTGGGCCGGACCGCACCCGGCGTCAGTTACGTGACCGTCGAGGAGGGCCCCTTCTCGACGCAGGTGCACAGTCAGGTGGGAGCGGGCTCGACGAAGATCGGGCTGCTCGCCGGTCTGCACGGCGATCTTGCCCCGCTCGCCCCGACATACCTGCAGGACTTGACCGGCCTGCTCCTCGAGCTCGGAAACCGCGGCTGGTCACCGGATTACCTGCGGCTCGCGCGATCCGGCACCGACCGCACCTGGTACATCCCCTGGGCCACGGCAAGTTACGTACTCGCCGCACACACCGACGCGCTGGAGCACCTGCCCTCCGGCGTCGATGCCGCGGCGCTGACCTACGACCAATTTCTCGACTGGGCCGTCGCGGCCCGCCGCGCCAACGGCAATCGCCCTGTGCTGGGTCTGCCCGCGGGCCCGAAAGGGTTGCTGCACAGGTTCATTCAAGGCTATCTGCTGCCGTCCTTCACCGGCGGTCAGATGACCACGTTTCGTTCCGCCGAGGCCGTGACCGCCTGGGAGTACCTGCGCGAGCTGTGGGCCAACTGCGTCCCGGCGAGCACGGCCTACGACTTCATGCAGGAGCCGCTCGAGAGCGGCGAGGTGCGCGTGGCCTGGGATCACGTGGTGCGCTTGGTGCACGCGCCCGAACGCGATCCCCGGAATTGGCGGATGCTGCCCGCGCCCCGCGGCAAACACGGACTGGGCTACATGGCCGTGCTGGCTGGGCTGGCAATTCCCCGCGGCTGCCCCGATTTCGAGCTGGCGCAGCGCACCATCACCGCATTGACCCAGCCGGACAAGCAGATTGCGCTGCTGCGCTCCAATGGTTTCTTCCCCGCGGTCAGTGCGGCGATCCCAGGAGATCTGCCCCCGGCGATCGAACTCGAGGCCGATGCGGTGCGACGCCAGCAGCAGGCGCCGGGCGCGATCGTCTCGCTGCCGCCGGTGGGCCTCGGCCGGCGCGAAGGTGAGGTGAGCAAGGTGTTCCAAGACTGTTTTCGCTCGATCGTGCTGGGCGGGGCAGATATTCGATCGACCCTGGATCAGCAGGCGCGGGTGCTGCAAGGCATTCTCGACGACCTGAAGGTACCGTGCTGGGCCCCCGACCCGGCCGCCGAACTGTGCCGGGTCGGGTAGCCATGACCGGACGACTGCGCTCCCCATGGATGCTGCTGCTGCCCTCGCTGGTACTGATGGCGGCCCTGTTCGGCTGGCCGCTGCTGCAGGGCGTGCTGGCCGCCTTCGGAAACGGTCACGGCTTCACGCCGGCCAACTGGCAACGCCTGTTCGGTGATCCGTACTTCCTGAAAGCGCTGCGGAATACGTTGCTGCTGCTCGTCATCGTCGTCCCGATCCAGCTTGTGCTCGCCGTCGGGATGGCGCTGCTGCTGCAGGCCCGGCCCGGATTCGCGGGCGGGCACTTCTACCTCTGGTGCCTGCCACTGGCGATCTCCGAACTGGCCGCGGGCCTGGTGTGGCTATCGATCTTCGGCGATCGTGGATACCTGAATTCGCTGCTGGTATGGCTCGGGCTGTCCCGCGACGGAGTGCAATGGCTGAATTACCAGCACACCGGCACCATGCTGTTGGCCGTCGGGCTCGCCGAGATATGGCGCGCCACTTCGCTGGTATTCGTCATAGTGGTCGCGGGAGTGCAGCTGATCCCGCGAGATTACGACGAGGCCGCACAAGTTTTCGGCGCCGGCCTGTGGCAGCGACTGCGACACGTCACGCTGCCGCTGCTCGCACCGAGCCTGCAGGCGGCGCTGATCCTGCGAACCATCCTGGCACTGCAGGCTTTCGCGGTCGCACAGGCTTTGACCGGGCGAGATTTCCCGCTGCTGGTCGGCGAGACATATCAATGGTATTCGAATCTGCAGAATCCCGCGGTGGCGAGCTGCGTCTCCCTTGTCGTGCTCGCTATTTCACTCGGCACCGCGGTGTTGTATCTGCGGACCGTGCGACAGCCGGAGGCCGCGCGATGAGCGAGGTGATCCCGAATACCGTTGCCGCCGAGTCGCGAACCGTCCTTCCGCCGGTCGACCGGGCACCGCTGCGCAGGCGGCGGTGGCGGGCGATAGGTGTCCAGCTGGGGTGCATCGCGGTGACGGTGTTCATGGCATTGCCGATCGTGCTCATCGGGCTCTCGGCGGTGTCCTCCCGCGAGGCCCTCGACAAGTTTCCGAAACCGTTTATTCCCGAAAGCTTTTCGGGCGAAACGCTGTCGTCGTTCTTCCGGGCGACGGGAACGATACCCGCCTTCGGTAATTCGGTGCTGGTCGGCCTCTACACGGTGTTCTGGTCGCTCGTTGTCGGCGCGCCCGCCGGGTATGCGCTGGCGCGCTACGCGTTCCGCGGCAAGGACACCTACCAGGTTTTCATTCTGCTGGTCCGCGCGTTGCCGATCGTGGTGCTGTCGGTGCCGTTGGCGACGATCTTCCTGCACGCCGACATCTACGACACCGTGCTGGCCGTGACGCTCGTGCACACCACACTGGCCCTGCCGACCACGGTGCTCATCACCGCGAGCATCTTCGTCGCGGTGCCGGCCGATCTGGAGGAGGCCGCGCAGGTCTTCGGCTGCACGCGCTGGCAGGCCGCCCGCAAAGTGGTGGTGCCGCTGGCACTTCCGGGGCTGGCCGCTTCGTCGATCTTCACCTTCGTGCTGTCCTGGAACGAGATCCTGGGAGCGACGATCGTGACACTGGGCCACCGGACGTTGCCGGCACAGGTGCTCACCTCGCTGTCGGAGGCGTCGGCGCCGTACCGCTTCGCGGGCGGGTTCGCGCTGATCATCCCGGCGCTGTTGTTCATCCTGGTGATGCGCCGTTATCTGGTGAACATGTGGGGGACCACGCTTCGATGAAAGACCTTCCGACGACAGGGATCTGCGATGGCTGAGGTGGTCCTGCGCGACCTGGTGAAGACCTATCCCGACGGCACGGCCCGCGCCACCGACGACGTATCACTCGCGATCGCCGACGGCGAATTCGTGGTGCTGCTCGGGCCTTCCGGCTGCGGCAAGACGACATTGCTGCGGATGATCGCCGGACTGGAGGTGCCGGATTCCGGGCAGATCGTGATCGGCGGCAGAGACGTCACCTATCTCGAACCGCGACGGCGCAACCTGTCGATGGTGTTCCAGTCCTACGCGGTGTTCCCCAACAAGAAGGTCTCCGACAACATCGGTTTCGGGCTGCGGATGCGCGGGGTATCAGGCGAGGAGGTACGGCGCAAGGTGGCCTGGGCCGCCGAACTGCTACAGCTCACACCGTATCTCGATCGCTATCCGGCGAAGCTGTCCGGAGGACAACGCCAGCGGGTCGCGGTGGCCCGCGCGATCGTGATGGACGCCGACGTCCTGCTCATGGACGAGCCCTTGTCGAATCTGGACGCCCTGCTGCGCATGTCGTTTCGCGCCGAACTGAAGAAGTTGGTCGCCGAGCTCGGCACCACCACGATCTATGTCACGCACGACCAGGTGGAGGCGTTGTCGCTGGGCGATCGGGTGGCTGTCATGCGCGCGGGCGTGGTGGTTCAGTGCGGCACACCCACCGACGTATACGACGTTCCCGCAACAGAATTCGTCGGCGGATTCCTCGGCGGTCCGCCCATGAACTTCCTCACCGGGACCATCGCGGCCGGCGAGTCCGGCCCCCGGCTCGACCTGGGTGACCAATCGCTGGCCGCACCCGCCGCCCTGTCCACCTTCGCGGGCAAGACGATCAGGCTCGGCATCCGCCCCGAGTCCATCGTCGTGAACGACGAGCACCGCGGTCCCGCGATAGTCGCCGAACTTCAGGTGCTCGAACCCCTCGGCTCGGCCACCCTGCTCACCACCACCGTCGCCGGGCAGACGCTGAAAGTCCAAGCGCCACCGGCCTTCCGCGCCGAACCCGGCACTTCGCTGTCGCTCCGCCTGCCCGGGCAATCCTATCGCTGGTACGACCCGGAAACCGGCCTGCTGCTGCCGACCTGACGCCGGCCCGCTCTCCCCGACGGACGAGTTGAACGCGGCATCACAGCAGCCGAGCCGCTGGCTCATATCCCGTGGCTCGCGACGTCGCTCGCCCCCCGGAGACGCTGGGCGCGCTGCTACCGGGTTCACCCGGCGCCGTCGATCCTGCCGGTGATCGGCTGGCGGGTTCCGGCGCGTCCGCCGGACTACCGGTACAGGAAGGCGGTCGAGCCGTAGTCGGCCGGCTGATCGTCGTCGAAGGGGCCGTGCTGGATTCCGAACCGTAGCGAGGACAGGTAGTTCACGGCATCGGGGAGCATCAAGCGGTACGCGGTCAGGCAGTAGTCAGCGCATTCGGGGCCGGTTGATTGCTCGGTCGGCGAACCGGTCAGCGGCAGACTGAACCGCCGCCCGAAATCGAAGAACCAACCGCCCTCGTAGAAGTCCTCGGTACCGGTTCCCGGGATCTGCGGCGTCGATGCGCCATCGACATAGGCGCGTTCATTTCCCTCCAGGAACGCCGGCCACCGGAAGCCCGACGGCGTGCCGATTCGGTGACCACGCATCGTGTGCGAAACTCCGACGAACTTGCCGTGGCCCAGTTCGTCGGCGAAACTCCAATCCTGGTTCGGCACAGTCGGTCCCGCGTGTGAGCGAGTGCCGAAACGTCCCGCCGCGCCCGCGCTCAGCGCCACTGCCCATTGCGGATCCGGGTCGACAACCATATCGGTGTCGACCCCGCGTACCGGTGCTCCCGTCGGATTCACCAGACTCACAGCGGCATCGGCGATGAACGGCATCGGCCACCATGCCGAGAGCCATCCGCCGGGGGCGGGATCCGCCGCGAACATCAGTGACCGCACCGGAATCGCGCCGGGAGTACCGAGTCCGAGACCGAAGAATTCCGCGACGGGTGCATCGACGGTCCGCCGGCCGTCGAAGTCGATTCGCAAGCGCAGTCCGGTGAACGCGGCCTCGCTGGGCATCCTCAGCCGCAGCGCCGACACAGCGCCCGGCCCCGCCGCCCGCGCCACCGGCACTGTCGCGCCCGGCGCGATATCGACTGTGCGCGTTTGTGTTCGCGTGTTGGCCTTGGGCGGTTTGGGATCACTCGTGCCCGCCCTGCGGAGCATCGCCAGCACATCCTCGGCGCGGTCCGAGCGGTCGAAGGTCCGCACCCCGACCGGATCCGGGAACCGGCGGTAGGTGACGTGGTAGTACTGCAAATTCCTGGCGATACTCACGCGCATCGAATCGCGGTACGGCATAGGGACTTTGATGTACACACCGCCGGGCGAACGAGTGGCGTCGGCCACCAGCGGAAAGGCGAACGGCGCTCCGGCGGCGCCGCTCACCACAGCCTGCAACGGCGCATCGAGGACGGTTGCCCCGTCCAGCTCGATCCGGATGTTGCCCATGGACGCGACATTTCCACGGTCCCGTGTGAACCAGATCGAATCGACCTCGCCCGGACCGTGATCCTCGGCCACCACGCATCCCGCGCCGCCGCTGTGCAGACAACCGCCGCTGCCGTCGTTGTTGCCACCGCTGCGGTCATAACTGGAGAACTGCTGCGTCCGCACCCCGGGAGCCAGGTACGGCAACCGATCCAGCTGTCGATAGGTATCCCAGCCCACCAGCGCGCCCGGTGTCGGGGCGAATGGTTCCGCACGGGCCGGCACGGTCACCGCCGCGGGCAATGCCGCGGCACACGACACGACGGCCGCGCGCAGCACGGCCGCGCGCAGTATCCGAGCGAAATTTTCGATTGCACACAACGGCATATCGGCCGACCTCCTGCCGGGCGGCGGTCTGCGAAACAACGGCACGACACTGCGAAGTTATCAGCGCACCCAGGCCGAACCGTGGAGTTCGCGCCGCGTCGGCGCGTATCGCTCACGAATCGGCGCGACCGGCCCGCCCGCGCTCGCCCTGTCGGCCGCGGACGGCTCTCGGCAGCGAAGATCCATGAATGACGTTGCCGACGAAGCCTTTTCGCCGCCTGCGCCGCAAAGGTACAGAAGATCGCGGATTGCGCGTAACCATCGAGGGCTCGACCGTCCCGCACTCCGGACCGGCCGAGCCCTCGCGTGTACGCGGGTCGCACATCGGCCGTACTCGCCGATGATGACGGCGTTGCGGCACTGATCCTCCCGCTCGCAATCGGCACGGCCGTGGGCGGAACCTCGGCCCCGCGCCCGGTTGACGCAACTCAGTGGTTGCAATACTATTGCAACCACTGAGTTGCTACTAAGTGAGGTGGTTTATGGGATTCCCCGATCGCATCGAACGGACGATCGAGCTGGCGCATCCGCCCGCCAAGGTGTGGACCGCGCTGACCACAGCCGAAGGGCTGGGCACCTGGTTCGGTAATGAAGCAGGCATCGAGCTGCGCCCGGGCGGTACGGGATGGATGCGCTGGAACGAAGGCGGGCACCGCGCCGACCTGCGGGTGGAGCGGGTGGAGGAGCCGCACGTATTCGGGTTCACCTGGCACATTTTCGGGCTGCCCGAAGAGGATCCGCGCCGGACCTATGTGGAGTTCACACTGGAGCCGGTGTCCGCGGGCACCCGGCTGACCGTGGTCGAGTCCGGTTTCGCCCAGCTCGCGCAGGAGGCGCACCGCACGGCGTTCGACGGCAACACCCGGGGCTGGCGCAGCGAGCTCGACGAACTGGTCAGCTACCTCGATGCGGCCTGACCAGGAGGCGATTGCCGAACAAGTTTTCGTGGCCCTGGCGGACCCCAGCCGACGCGCGATCCTCGCCGCGCTGGCGTCCGCCGGTCCCGCCACGGCAACCGACCTGGCCACCCAGCTGCCGATCACGCGGCAGGCGATCACCAAACACCTGACGCTGTTGTCCGAGGCCGGCCTGGTGACCGCCAAGCCGGGAGAGCGCCGCCGGGTGCGTTACCGACTATGTTCCGCGCCGATGCGGGTGGCGCAACAATTCCTGGCCGCGCTGGCGCGCGACTGGGACGGCCCGCTCGATGCGTTGAAAGACGTCCTCGACCGAGGCTGAAAAGATCCGAACCGAACAGGAATCAGGTTATGAAGACACCGCCGATCGTCTCGCAGAACGAATGGGAGACAGCACGTCTGGAGCTGCTCGTGAAGGAGAAGGAGGTGATGCGCGCGCACGACGCACTGGCCGCCGAACGGCGCCGCATGCCGTGGGTCGCTGTGGACAAGCAGTACGGATTCGACGGACCGGCGGGCCCGGCAAGCCTGCTCGACCTGTTCCAGGGCCGCCGTCAACTGATCGTCTACCGGGCGTTCTTCGAGCCCGGCGTGGTCGGCTGGCCCGAGCACGCCTGCCGCGGCTGCTCCATGATCGCCGACCACGTCGGCAACCTCGCGCACCTCAACGCCCGCGACACCACGCTCGTATTCGCCTCGCGGGCAACGCAACCCGAGATCGAGAAGGTGAAGGCCCGGATGGGCTGGTCGATGCCCTGGTACACCATCACCGACGAGTTCGACGCGGATTTCGGTGTCGACGAGTACCACGGCACGAATGCGTTCATCCGCGAGGGCGATCAGGTTTACCGCACCTATTTCATCCACCGCCGCGGCGACGAGACCCTCGGCAACACCTGGAGCTACCTGGATATGACGGCCCTCGGCCGCCAGGAGAACTGGGAGGATTCGCCCGCGGGCTACCCCGCGGACCCGCCGTACCAGTGGTGGAACTGGCACGACGAGTACGCCACAGCGGTTGACGAGACCGGCGCGCAATGGCTGGGCAGAGTCGCTGCGGCCATCGAGCGCGGCGAGGCCGGCGGCGGGAAGGAACAAGCGCCGCACGACTGCTGCGCACTGCCGACGCAATGACGGTCGATACCGCCGAAAGCCGGCCTGTCGATGCTCGCGTCGACAAGTCGGCAACAGCCCGTTCGGCGCGGTAGCGCAGCGCCGGACCTCGCGGTACGGAGTCCAAGCGTAGCCCGATGTATCCGGGTGGACCGGTTCGCCGAGCCGGTGGAGCGGGCGGGCTCGTCGGCCCCGGGCTGTATTCCCGGATCGTTTCCACGGTGTCGTGGAGCTGGGATCTCAATGGTGAACCTGCGGGCGAGATAGCGTGACAGCGCCTTCACCCGGGCCGTTGCTCCACCGCGGCGTGAATCCCGCTGCGACAGCGGCGAAGTCGTGTTCGAGGCCGGTGCCGGACAAGTGCAGGCTCGGCGGGTCGTCGGCGTGGATCTGCGTTGCCCGTGGGCATGGCCTCGAAGCGGCGCACGCCCCAGTCCGTCTGTCCCCCAGAGTAATTCGCGGCGCACCGAGTTCCGGCGGCGCAGAGTCCGTTCAGCCACAGGGGGTTCCACTCGGTCATCGGTCGGCCTGCATCCACGGCTACGGGCTGGGCTGGTACGCGTCGAGGATATGGGTGCGGTACGGCCCTCGCGCCGGGTGGTCGGCTGTGCCGCAGGCTCCCCCGGCGCGTAGTCCTGGGCACGTCCGATCAGACTGGACACATCGTGCACACCGCCGTCACCCGCAGTCTCCCCGGAGGATCCGATGAGCTTCCACGACCTGCACCACGCCGACACTCCCCTGCTGCTGCCCAATGCCTGGGACGTCGCTTCGGCCATCACCTTCGCCGACGCCGGCTTTCCCGCGGTCGGCACCACCAGCTTCGGTGTCGGCGCCACCGCGGGGCACGCCGACGGCGCCCGCGCCAGCCGCGACGCCACCTCCAGCCTCGTGCACGCACTCGCCGGGCTGCCCGCCTACGTGTCCGCGGACATCGAGGACGGCTACGCAGACGATCCGGCCGAGGTCGCCGCGTATGTCGCGGACCTGGGCGCGGCGGGCATAAACATCGAAGACAGCACCGACGGAACCCTGATCGAACCGGCCGCACACGCCGCGAAGATCACCGCGATCAAGCAGCGGACCCCGGATGTGTTCGTCAACGCCCGGATCGACAACTACTGGCTGGGCCGGCAGGCAACCGTCGATGCCGTGCTGCGCCGCGCCGAACGCTACATCGCGGCGGGCGCGGACGGCATCTTCGTACCCGGCGCCACCAATCCTGTCGACCTGCGCGCGCTTACCGCCGCGATCGACCTCCCGGTCAACGTGCTCGTCGTCCCGGACCTCACCCTCGACGAACTCGCGGCGCTCGGCATCCGCCGGGTCAGCACCGGATCACTGCCCTACCGCGCCGCGCTGGACGCCGCGCTCGGCGTCGCCGGCGCGGTCCGCGACAACGATCACCCGGTCACCGCGACCCCATATCCGCAGGTCCAGCAACGCCTACTCGCCTACGCACAACGGCGCACGTCCTGACGCGCGGCCTACCCGAGAACGCCGCGTCGCCGACCGAGGAATTCCAGCACTGCCGAGCCGCACCAGATGACACTCAGCGCATCCCGGCGGACCCGTCACCGTCGCGGCTGCCGACCTGGCAGTGGGTTCACGACAATAGCGACGTTGGACCATCAGGACCCCGACATCAACACGCCTCGAACGCCGGGGTGGCCCGGCGTACCCCCGGGACAGCCGAAATTCCCTGGGCGACAGGAACGTCGGGAGTCGAACCACCGGCCTGGTACTGAGCTACGCCGACCGCGAACCGCTGCCAGAGATGACTCGGAACCTCACGGTCGGGTCATCTGTGGTGCATTTGCCTGTCCCGTCAGCCGCCGGCCGACAAAATTTCCAATGGACGCAACCTTCCATTTACTGAGGACTGATATTTCGGCGGTTGCGATTTCGGTTATCACACGGATTCCGCGGCGCGCCGTTTCCGACACCTGAGCATGGTCGCCGCCTCGGCGGAATGTTGCTGCCGCTTCACCTTTCGAATTCCTGAGCCACAGGCCGAATGACCTGCCCGGAGGGGGCGCGGGCGGGATAAACCGTTGGGGCGCGGCGGGTTCGGCGGGCGGAATTGTGGAGTCGGGGTCGAAGTCGAGGTACGGTCCTTACGTGACCATCGTGGGCGGGCTGTTGTTGACTCGAAACGCGTTGAGCAGCAGGGGAATTCAAGGTGAACTGCGAACAAACAGACGTTGATCGGATGGGTTTTCGCCGCGGATTTCGGTCCCGCATTCCGGTGTCACAAGGTGTCGGTTCCGCCTGCTCACAGCACAGCTTTTCCGGATTCGTTTCACGTCGTCGACGGCTGCTAGTGCGGCGTTGGTGATGTGAGCCATGAGTCTCGAGATTCCTTCCGGATTGCGA